>NZ_DAITBE010000017.1:0-30013 GCF_036823965.1 Microbacterium sp.
GTTGCCGACGACTTCCTGCGCGTACACGACACCGTCGATCTGCACGGTCGGCAGCCCGTCCGCCGTATACGTCTCCGGCGTGCCGGCCGCGGGCGCGGTCTCGGCGGCGGCCACCGCCGGTACCGCGAGCGCACCGATACTCAGCGCCAGGGCGGTGGCGATACCCGCCCAGCGCGACATCGTCCTCGGACGGCGGTCTCGGTTTCCCGCGCTCGCATCGACACGGCGGATACCCCAGTTGACGTGCATGTCGTTCTCCCCAGAAATCTGCACAGCGCACGCCACTCGACGGACGCCCCCTCGCACACCGCCGACCCCCCCAAGGTCGGACGCGGTGAGACGGGATCGATCGTACGAGGTGCGCGTTCACACACCTGGGGTCGAAGAGTAAACGGGCAACGGACGACTGCACGGATGAGGGGGTGCGCTCCAGCGCACCCCTTCATCCGACAGGCGAACCGCTGACCCGGCTCAGGGGATGGCCCGCCGGAAGGCGAGGAACGAGACGCCCGTGAGCACGGCGGTGACGACGAGTCCCCAGAGCGCGATGCCGAGCGCGCCGAGGTCGTTGATCGCCGAGCCGACGTGCCCCCACAGCTCGAGCCGAGTCGCCAGGAACACCAGTCCGACGAGCGCCAGCGTGAGCGCGATGCTGACGATGATGAGCACCAGCTGCCCCCAGCTCTTGTAGATCGTCGCGCCGGTGAAGCCGATGACGAAGAAGAACAGCGCGAGCGTGAAGTAGACCACGAAGGCGCCGAGCGGGCCGGCATCCCACAGCCACGGGAGATAGAACAGGTATCCGTTCACGCCGTAGCCGTCGGTGGCCATCTCGATGCCGCCGCCGATCAGGAAGATCACGCCCATGAGCGCGCTGCCGATGATCGCCGTGAGCAGCGTGCCGAAGAAGAACTCCCGACGGGTGATGCTCATCGCCTGCGAGAACGGGAAGGTGAGCGTCATCGCGGACATGCCGATCGCGAAGAAGTACCAGAGCGGTGCTTGACCGCCGCCGCCGTACTTCGGGCCGTCGAGCGGGATCATCGCGTAGATGAGGATCGAGATCACCACGGCGGCACCCAGGATCATCAGGGGGTACCAGAGGAAGGTGCCCTTGTTGATGAGCTGCAGGCGGATGACGTTGAGTGTGCGTCGCATCAGCGGACCCCTTCCTTCGTGGCCGAGACGTTCGTGGCGGTGTCGGCCTCCGCCTTCTGCGTGAGCCGGACGACGAGCTGCTGCAGCGACACCGGTGCCAGATCGAGACCGGATGCCGCGACGGCCGCGCGCTCCTGCGCGGACACCGCACCCAGGACGGTGACGGATGCCACGCGACCGAGGGCTTCGCGGTGCAGGACCTCGCGGTCACCCACCCAGGCGTCGACCGCGGTGGCATCGCCGACGACGGTGACGGCGCGGTCGCGCACGGCATCCGTGTCCTCGTTGAGGATGATCTTCCCGTTGTCGATCACGATGACCTTCTCGATGAGGTTCGAGACCTCGTCGATCAGGTGCGAGGAGAGGATGACGGTGCGCGGATGCTCGGCGTAGTCCTCGACCAGCCGGTCGTAGAAGATCTGTCTGGCGACCGCATCCAGGCCCAGGTACGGCTCGTCGAAGAAGGTGATCTCGGCGCGCGAGGCGAGCCCGATGATCACGCCGACCGCGGAGAGCTGACCGCGGGAGAGCTTCTTGATCGTCTGCTTCATCGGCAGCTGGAACTCGGCGATGAGCTCGTCGGCGAGTGCCTGGTCCCAGTTCGGGAAGAACAGGCTCGCCGCCTTGAACGCGTGCTTGGGATAGGCGTCGTCCGGGTACTTCTGGCTCTCGCGGACGAAGCAGATGCGGCCGAGCACCCTGGCGTTCTCGTAGGGGTGCTCGCCGAACACACGCACGGTGCCGGAGGATTCGAAGTTCTGCGCCGTGAGGATCGACATGAGCGTCGTCTTGCCGGCGCCGTTGCGGCCGAGCAGGCCGTAGATGGCGCCGCCCTCGAGCGAGAGCGAGATGTCGTCGAGCGCGTTCTTGTCCTTGTAGTGCTTCGTGAGGTGCTGCACCTCGATGACGGCGGTCATGCGGGGGTCGTCCCTTCTGCGGTGCGGGATGCGGTGGTGTCGGCGGCGCGCTGCCTGAGCAGGTCCGCGAGGTCGTCGGCGCTGAGGCCGAGGGTCCGCGCCTCCGCGAGGAGCGGGTCGAGGTAGCGGTCGGCGAATGCCGCGCGACGCTCGCCGAGGAGCAGGTCCTTGGCGCCGGCGGCGACGAACATGCCGATCCCGCGGCGCTTGTACAGCACTCCCTTGTCGGTGAGCATGGCGACTCCCTTCGCTGCGGTGGCTGGATTGATCCGATAGAACCCGGCGAGCTCGTTCGTCGACGGGGCCTGTGACTCCTCGTCGAGCGAGCCGTCGAGGATCGAGTCCTCGATCTGCTCGGCGATCTGGAGGAAGAGCGGCTTGCCTTCTTCGATCACTGATCCTCCGTCTGGGTTGGTGGGTTACTTACTCGACTAAGTAACCATAGAACCAAGACGAGTGTCAAGGGGTGCAGAACGGCGCGGGCCAGGGGCGAGTGGACGCTCAGCCCGTGATGTCGCGTCGCTGCTCGCGCCAGTCGTCGACGATCTGCAGCATCCGCGCGGAGAGGAATCGGAAGAACTCGGCGAGCTCGACGGCGCGATCGTGCGCGCCCTGATCGTCGGTGTGCTCGGCGGCGATGTCGTCGATGTACTCGGAGAGGCGGGAGTAGACGGGCATGTTCCCGACGATCGAGCTGGTGAACGGATCGTGCACGAATTCGTAGCGGTCGCGGCGCTCACCCGGTCGCGAGCGTCGCTGGATGAAATGCAGCTGCTGCAGGTAGCGCACCGCGCCGGAGACCGCGGCGGCGGAGACCCCGAGGCGCTCGCAGAGCTCTGCCGCCGTGTACCCGCCCTCAGGAGCGGCGACCAGCGCCATCATCACTCGCGCCGGCATGCGCGCCATGCCTGCGGCGGTCATCATGGCGGCTGCCTGCTCTGCCGGCTCGATCCCGCGATGCGCCGCCGCGGCGTCGAGCGCACTGGCATCGAGATCAGTGGCGTCGGCGTCGTCGGTGCTGGCGTCGGGCATCGGTTCCTCCTACGCGCCGGCGGCGAGCTCGCGCCGTCGCATCAGGGTCAGGGCGCCGGTGCCCCCGGCTGCCAGGGCGAGCATCAGCCACCAGAGGCCGCGCACGTCCACGCCGGTTCCGTCCACGACCGGGGTCACCGCGAACGGGGAGAGGTTCGCGCTCCACTCGGGGAGGCCGAACAGCGGGCCGAACATCCCGAGCAGCGCTGCGAGGAGCACGAGGCTCCAGGCCACCGCCGAGGTCGCCCGCGGCAGCAGCACGAACACCAGCGCGGTGAGCGCGGCGAAGATCGAGGCGGCGACCGCCTGCCCGAGCCCGGCCACCGCGACGATGCGGTAGAGCGCGTCATTGCCGCCGTTCGACCAGATGCCGATCCACCCGGCGACGACCGCGGCGGCGACCACGATCAGCACGGCGATGACCCCGACGATCACGAAGTCCGCGAGCCAGCGCACGCGGCCGATCGGCGTGGCGAGCACGGCCTCGGCGGTGCCCCGTGCCTCCTCCTGCCGCGCGCGCACGACGGTCTGCACGGCGCAGCACGCCGCGAGGATGCCGAGCAGGGTGAAGAACACCGTCACCACGACCTCGTCGAGACCGCCGGTGGCGCCACCGATCTTCTTCAGGATGTCGGCGACGGCCGGGTTCTCGCCCGAGATCTGATCGACCAGTCCGCTCAGGGTCGTGGCGAGGATGCCGGTGATCGCGCCGCCGACCGCCCAGCCGACGATCGAGCCGGCGGTCAGCCGCCACACCAGCGCGTGCGGCGACGCGAGCGCCGGCCGCGCCGAGACCCGGCCAGGACGTTCGGCCACGAAGCTCGCATCGATGTCGCGCAGGGACTGCAGGGCGACGGATGCCGCCGCGAGCACGAGCCCGACACCGAGACCGAGCAGCATCGGCCAGACCAGGTCGGCGTCGTATGGGCGCGTCTGCTCGACCCAGCCGAACGGCGAGAGCCAGGCCGGCCACGCGCTCGTCATGCTGGTCAGGTCGTCGCTCGGTGTGCCGGCCGCGTTGCCGATGCCGCGGAGCAGGAACGTCGCGACCAGCACCCAGACCGTCAGGGAATTCGCTCCGCGGGAGGTGCGCAGCAGCTGCGCCGCGAGCAGCCCGACCCCGAGGAAGACGACCCCGCACGAGCCCGCAGCTGCGCCCGCGAGCAGCGATCCGGCGGTCGACAATCCGGTGGCGATCAGCGCGAGCGCCGTGAGCGCAGCCAGCACGACGTTCGCCAGGATGCCGTGCACGACGGTCGCGATGGTCGGCAGCCGGCGGCCCGCCGGGGTCGCCCAGACGAGCTCGGCACGACCTGCCTCCTCATCGCCGCGCGTGTGCCGCACGGCGAGGAAGGCGCTCATCAGCGCGGCGAGCAGGGCCAGCCACGGCAGCACCTCGAACGCGAGGAAGGCGCCCTCCGATGTCCCGGAGGGGAGCCCACGGAACATCAGGATCACGGGGTTCGCGAGCGCTGCCGCGAGGATGTTCTGCCGATCGGCGAGGGTCGGGTACGACTGGCTGACCCCGGCATACCCGGCGAAGGCCATCAGAGCGGTGCCGACGATCCACAGCGTCAGCTGCAGCCAATCGCGCCGCAGCCGCTGCCGGAGCAGCACGGTGAATGAGGCCATCACGCACGCTCCCGCTGCGCGCGGCGTGCACGACGGGTACCGGCGCCCGCGGCATCCGTCCCGCCGTCCTCGGCGGATTCGAGCGTCGCGAGGTCGTCGCCGTAGTGGCGCAGGAACAGCTCCTCGAGCGACGGCGGCGCGACGCGCAGGTCGCTGATGCCGAGCGCGGCGAGAGCCGGCAGCACGGTCGCCGTGCTGTCGTCGTCGACGGCCAGCCGGATGCGGTCGCCCTGCTGCACCGGGTCATGCACCTCGGGGATGCGCGCGACCTGATCGAGGGAGATGCCGGATGCCGCGAACGACACGTCGCTGCGGGTGAGGTGACGGAGCTCCGACAGCGTGCCGGTCTCGACGACGCGGCCGGCGCGGATGATCGACACCCGGTCGCAGAGCTGCTCGACCTCGCTCATGATGTGGCTCGACAGCAGCACGGTCGCGCCGTTCGCGTGGGCGCGGGCGACCTCGCGCTGGAAGATGACCGCCATGAGCGGATCGAGACCGCTGGTCGGCTCATCCAGGATGTAGAGGTCGGCCGGCACGGCGAACGCCGCGATCAGGGCGACCTTCTGCCGATTGCCCTTCGAATACGCCCGGCCCTTCTTGCGAGGGTCGAACTGGAACGCCTCCATCAGCCGCTTCTTCTCGTGCTGGTACGCGGGATCCTTCGTGCGGGCGCCACGCAGCCTGGCGAGGAGGTCGATGGCCTCGCCGCCGGACAGGTTCGGCCAGACGCTGACGTCGCCGGGAACGGACGCGATGCGTCGGTGCAGGTCGACCGCGCGACTCCAGGGGTCTTCTCCGAACACCGTCGCCTCGCCGCCGCCGCGCCGTGCGAGCCCGAGCAGGATGCGGATCGTGGTCGACTTGCCCGCGCCGTTCGGGCCGAGGAAGCCGTGCACCTCGCCATGCTCGACGGTCAGGTCGAGGCCGTCGAGCGCGTGCACGTGGCCGTACTGCTTGACGAGGTTCTGGGTGGCGATGACTGTGGTCATGCGCGGGAGCGTACGCCCGATTCACAACATTGTGAATCGGGCGAAAACAATGCATGCGAAATCCTTACGGCGCCCGCGTACAGTGGGCTGGTGCCGGAGTTCCCCTACAGTCGCCTGCGCCGCTGGCCCGACGTCGAGGCGGACAACCTGCAGGCGTACGACGCGACAGATCTGCTGCTCGTCGAGCGCGCGCTCGCGCTGTCGACGGATGCTGCGATCACCGGCGATGAGATCGCGGTGATCGGTGACGAGTACGGTGCGGTGACGCTGGCGCTCATCGATGCAGGGCTGCGCGGCATCCGCGTGCACCAGGACCTCGCGACCGGGCGTCGTGCTCTCGAGCGCAACGCCGAGGAGCTCGGGCTCACCGGGTTCCACGCGCACGAGCTCCACGCCGAGCTGCTCGCGGGCGCCAGGCTCGTGCTGCTGCAGCTGCCCAAGTCGCTGGCGGAGCTCGAGCAGATCGCCGACGCGGTCGCTCGATGGGCGGCGCCGGATGTGCAGTTCGTGGCCGGTGGACGCGTCAAGCACATGGCCCTGGCCCAGAACGAGGTGCTCGCCGGACGCTTCGACCTCGTGCAGGCGCAGCGCGCCGAACGGAAGTCGCGGCTGATCGTGGCAGGGGGGCCGCTGCCGGTGCCCGATGAGCCGCCGTTCCCGGTGGTCGTGCAGCACGAGGGCTTCGCGCTCGCTGCCTTCGGTGGAGCCTTCGCGGGCGCCCGCATCGACATCGGCACGCGCGTGCTGCTCGACGTGCTCGGGAGCGGCGCCCTTCGCGCTTCGCCAGGCGCAGCGTCGCCGACCGTCATCGACCTCGGCTGCGGCACCGGAGCGCTCGCGGTGTCGTTCGCGCTCGCGCACCCGTCGGCCAGGGTCATCGCGACCGATCGCTCGGCGGCGGCGGTGGCATCTGCTCGGGCGACCGTCGCCGCGAACGGGCTCGTCGACCGCATCACCGTCACGCACGACGACGCCGCCTCCGAGCTCGAGACCGCCGGCGCCGACATCGTGCTGCTGAACCCGCCGTTCCACCTCGGGGCCAGCGTGCACACGGGGGCGGCGACCCGACTGTTCGAGGCCGCTGCCCGGCTGCTCCGACCCGGTGGCGAGCTGTACACGGTCTACAACTCCTCGCTCGGATACCGAGCGGAACTCTCCAGGCTGGTCGGAGCCACCGAACAGCTCCACCGCACACCGAAATTCACGGTGACACGAAGCATCCGTCGCGGCTGACGAGGTCGGTCATTGTCGCATCGAGGTGCCTCGAAGACAATGATGAATCAGCTGTCAATCCCCCGGTCAGGCGACGATTCCCGGGCCTGTCCGCCGAGTGGGATTTGCCCCTGACCGGCCATTTCGTTACGTTGGTCTGTGGGCCTGACGGCCCGAAGACCAGTCCGCGACCACGTCCTTCTTTCGATGAGCTGTGCTGCGAAGAGGCGTGGACGTACGGTCGATGCTCTATCGCGGCGGATCCGAAATCCGCCGTCTGTGCCGCCACAGCGATCATGTCGAACGGCCCCGAGAGCTCACCCGGGCGTAACCGAAGCAGGCTCAGCCACCCGAAGGCGAGCCGCAGGGGAAACGTGTCCGAAATCGCACTTGAAGCGCGCAATCTGTACAAGGTGTTCGGGAAGAATCCGAACAACGCCGTCCGTCGACTGAAGGCCGGTGAGAGCAGAACAGACGTCACCGATTCAGGAACCGCTGCCGTCATCGACGCCAGCTTCACCGTGAACCGCGGAGAGATCTTCGTGATCATGGGGCTCTCCGGCTCCGGCAAATCCACCATCATCCGCATGCTCAACGGCCTGCATGACGCGACCGACGGGTCCGTCACCGTGAGCGGCGATCCCATCACCGGCATCCCGGCGTCGAGGCTCCGTGAGATCCGTCGTGATCGCATCTCGATGGTGTTCCAGCACTTCGCCCTGCTGCCGCACCGCACGGTCGCCGCGAACGTCGCCTACCCGCTCGAGCTGAAGGGCATCGGCAAGGCCGAGCGCCTCGCGAAGGCCGAGGAGATCCTGACGCTGGTCGGTCTCGAGGGCCAGGCCGACAAGCTGCCGTCCGAACTGTCCGGCGGCATGCAGCAGCGCGTCGGCATCGCCCGCGCGCTCGCGGCAGACAGCGACATCCTGCTCATGGACGAGGCGTTCAGCGCACTCGACCCGCTCATCCGCCGCGAGATGCAGGAGCAGCTGCTCGAACTGCAGCAGAAGCTGCAGAAGACCATCGTCTTCATCACGCACGACCTCAACGAGGCCATGTTCCTCGGCGACCGCATCGCCGTGATGCGCGACGGCCGCATCGTGCAGATCGGCACGCCGGAGGACATCCTGATGGACCCGGCGAACGACTACGTCGAGCAGTTCGTGCAGGATGTCGACCGTGCCCGTGTGCTCACCGCGGCGAACGTCATGGAGCGCCCGCGCCCCGTGGTCGCCGAGACCGCCGGCCCTCGCACCGCGCTGCGCCAGATGCGCGACGCCTACATGTCGGCCACCTACGTGACCGGCCGCGACCGCAAGCTGCTCGGCATCGTGACCGACCGCGACGCCGTCAAGCTCGTCCGCAACGGCACCTCGACGCTGCGCGACATCATCAAGCCCGTGCCGCAGAGCGTCAGCGAGGACGAGGTCCTGATGAACCTGTTCGTGCCATCGGTCGAATCGCCCCTGCCGCTCGCGGTGACGGATGCCGAAGGACGCCTGACCGGCGTGATCCCTCGCGTCACGCTGCTCGCCGCGCTCGGCCCCGGCCCCGGTGCGACCGGCGAGCTGACGCTCCCGCTCATCCCGATGCCGCAGGCCGAGATCGATGCCGTGCTGGATGACGGATGGACCGCCGATCCGCCGGCCCAGACGTCGACCGTCGGGGAGGTGCGCTGATGGATGGTTTCCGCATTCCCATCGGCAGCTGGGTCGCGACCGGCGTCGACTGGATCAAGGCCAACCTCGACGGACTGCTCGACGTGGTCTCGTTCATCGTCACCTTCCTCGTCGACGGACTCACGTCGCTGCTGCTGCTCCCGTACTTCTTCGTCGTGATCGCGATCGCCGCGCTCATCGCCTGGGTCGTGCGCTCGTGGCAGCTCGCACTCGGCACGATCATCTCGTTCGCGTTGATCGTCGCGATGGGCCTCTGGGTCCCCGCGATGCAGACGCTCGCGCTCGTGCTCGTCGCCGCCATGATCGCGGTGCTGATCGCCGTTCCGCTCGGCATCTGGTCGGCGCGCAACTCCACGGTCCGCGCTGTGCTGAAGCCCGTGCTCGACTTCATGCAGACCATGCCGGCCTTCGTCTACCTGATCCCCGCGATCGTGTTCTTCAGCATCGGTGTCGTCCCGGGCCTCGTCGCCACGGTCATCTTCGCGCTGCCCCCTGGCGTGCGACTGACCGAGCTCGGCATCCGCGGAGTGGACTCCGAGACGGTCGAGGCCGGTCAGGCGTTCGGTGCGAAGCCGGGTCAGATCCTGCGCGGCATCCAGCTCCCGCTCGCGATGCCGACGATTCTCGCCGGTATCAACCAGGTCATCATGCTCGCGCTGTCGATGGCGGTCATCGCCGGAATGGCGGGAGCAGACGGACTCGGGAAGATGGTCGTCGAGGCGATCTCCACCGTCAACATCGCCAAGGGCGTCGAGGCCGGACTCGGCGTCGTGCTGATCGCGGTCTTCCTCGACCGTGTGACCGCTGCCCTCGGCACGCTGGGTCAGAACCGTGCTTCCCTGCTCGGTGTGCTCAGCCGCCGCACCGCGCAGCGCAACGCGGCCGCCGCGACTGCGGCATCCGCCGCGACCACCGAGACGCCCGTCGAAGAGAAGGAGCTCCAGAATGCGTAATCGCACGCTCACATCCATCGCGGCCATCGGTGCCGTGGGAATCCTCGCTCTCTCCGGCTGCGCGAGCGACGGTGCCGGTGGCACCATCGAGCTCGGCGGAGGCGGCGGCAACGGTGGTGGCGGAGGCGAGAAGGGCACGATCACCCTCGGGTTCCTGCCGTCGTGGACCGATGGTCTCAGCACCGCGTACCTGCTGCAGGACCAGCTGGAGAAGATCGGCTACAACGTCGAGATGAAGACGCTCACCGAGGCGGGCCCGCTGTACACGGGGCTCGCCCAGGGTGATGTCGACGTGTTCCCGTCGGCCTGGCCCGAGGTCACGCACGCCGAGTACATGAAGACCTACGGCGGGTCGATCGAAGACCTCGGCACGTACTACGACAACGCGCGCCTGACGCTCGCGGTGCCTGAGTACTCCGAGCTCACGTCGATCGAGGACCTCGCAGGCAAGGGCTCCGAGTTCGACGGGAAGATCTACGGCATCGAGCCGGGTGCGGGCCTCACCGCGCAGACCCAGAAGATGCTGCCGGAGTACGGGCTCGACAGCGAGTACCAGCTCGTCACGTCGTCGACCGCCGCCATGCTCACCGAGCTGGGATCCGCGACCGACAAGCAGGACGACATCGTCGTCACGCTGTGGCGGCCGTTCTGGGCGAACGACGCCTTCCCCGTGAAGGACCTCGAAGACCCCAAGGGCGCGATGGGCGAGGCCGAGGGGCTGCACTTCCTCGGCACCAAGGGCTTCGCCGAGGAGTTCCCCGAGGCCGCTGCGCTGATCGAGCAGATCACGCTCGACGACGAGCAGTACGGTTCGCTCGAGGACCTGGTCGTCAACGAGTACGGCGAGGGCAAGGAAGCGGATGCCGTCGACGCCTGGCTCGAGGAGTACGGCGACCAGTTCGACTGGGTCGTCAGCAGCTGACCCGAGCTTGCCGTTGTCAGGGGTGCACGCCTCTGGCTGACTTCTCGCCGATGGGCGGAGGATCTCTCAGGGATCCTCCGCCCATCGCTGTGTTCTCCGCCGCGCTCAGGGCGGGCGCCGCACGTCCTGCTGGCTCCGCGGCATCCGCGATGAAGGAGATCTCGCGGAATGAAGGAGCCTTCTGCGCGAAAGCTCCTTCATTCCACGAGATCTCCTTCGTTCCGTGCGGTCGCACACGCTCGGCGACGATCAGCTGACCTTCTTCCGGTAGGAGATGATGGCGAACACGTAGGCGACCACGAGGATGCCGACGCACCAGGCGAGGGCGACCCAGATGTCGGTGCCGACAGGCGTCCCGGCGAACAGCGCCTGGATGGTGTTGACGATCGAGGTGACCGGCTGATTGTCGGCGAACCACTGCACGGGTCCCGGCATCGTGTCGGTGGGCACGAAGGCCGAGCTGATGAACGGCAGGAAGATCAGCGGGTACGAGAAGGCACTCGCCCCGTCGACCGTCTTCGCGTTCAGGCCCGCGATGATCGCCAGCCAGGTGAGTGCCAGCGTGAACAGCATCAGGATGCCGATCACCGCGAGCCACGCCCAGACGCTCGCTCCGGTGCGGAAGCCCATCAGGAATCCGACGCCGAAGATGATCGCCAGGGTGATGGCGTTGGCGGTGAGCGACGTCAGCACGTGGGCCCACAGCACGCTCGATCGGGCGATCGGCATGGAGTGGAACCGCTCGAAGATGCCGCTCTGCATGTCGGTGAATAGCCGGAACGCCGTGTAGGCGATACCCGATGCGATCGCGATGAGCAGGATGCCGGGCAGCAGGTAGTTCACGTAGTTCTCGGCGCCGGTGCTCTGGCGGAGCGCGCCACCGAAGACGTACACGAACAGGAGCATCAGCGCGATCGGGGTGACCGCCGTGGTGATGATCGTGTCGGGGCTGCGGAAGATGTGCCGCATGGAGCGGCCGGTGAGCGTCGCCGTGTCGGCGGCGAAGTGCGTGGTCATGCGCGGTTCTCCTTTGCGGACGTCTCGTGGGGGGACGCTTCGGCAGGCTCAGCGACCCGGGTCTCCTGGGTCCCCGTGCTTGTGGAAGCGGGGCCGATGAGGGTGAGGAAGATCTCCTCGAGGGTGGGCTGCTTCTCGACGTACTCGACCTTCGCGGCCGGCAGCAGCCGCTTCAGGTCGGCGAGGGTGCCGTTGGCGATGATGCGGCCCTCGTGCAGGATCGCGATCCGGTCGGCCAGGTGCTCTGCCTCGTCGAGGTACTGCGTGGTCAGCAGCACGGTGGTGCCGGTGTTCGCGAGCTCCGTGACGACGTCCCACACCTCGATGCGGGCTTCGGGGTCGAGGCCGGTGGTCGGCTCGTCGAGGTAGATGACCTCGGGGTGACCGACCAGGCTCATCGCGATGTCGAGCCGGCGACGCATGCCGCCGGAGTAGGTGCCGACCTTGCGTGCGCCGGCATCCGTCAGACGGAAGGTCGCCAGCAGCTCGTCGGCGACCTTCCCGGCATCGGGCAGATGGCGCAGCTTCGCGACCAGCACCAGGTTCTCGCGTCCGGTGAGGATCTCGTCGACCGCGGCGAACTGGCCGGTGAGGCTGATGCGCTCGCGCACGCCGACCGGGTCGGCGGCGACGTCGACGCCCTGCACGGTCGCCGTCCCGGCATCCGACTTCAACAGAGTGGAGAGGATGCGCACGATCGTGGTCTTGCCGGCGCCGTTCGATCCGAGGAGGGCGAAGATGCTGCCCTTCTCGACCTCGAAGTCGACGCCGCGCAGGACGTGCAGATCCTTGTAGGACTTCTCGATGCCGCGCACCGAGATGGCTGCATCCGTCATGATTCCTCCTTCTTCCTGGCGTCGTCGAACGCCTTGATGAGGCGCGTGCGCTCCTTGTCGATCCACTGCCGGCCGCCGTACGCGGCGGCGTAGTTCTCGGCGAACTCGACGGGGTCGTCGCCGACGATGGCGCTGACGGGGGTGCCGTCGAGCGCGGCGCGCTCCCACAGGTCGGCGATGTCGAGGAACATCTGCACGATGATGTCGCCGTCGGTGACGCCGCCGTAGTACATGTTGTAGCGCTGCTGCGCCTTCGCGACCTCGCGGTACGGCTCCGGGAGTGCGTTGATGCGGGCCTGGGCCTGCTTGTACTGCTTCTTCTCCTCGAGCGATCCGGTGAGCGCTTCGATCCACTTCGCGGCCATGATCAGTTCTCCTTGTTGTCTGTGTTGGTCTGCTTCAGCTGTGCGATGTGCTGCGCGAGGAAGTCCCAGGTCTTCCAGAACTCCTCGAGCTCCTGCTGGCCCTGCGCGTTCAGGGTGTACACCTTGCGGGGCGGACCCTTCTCGCTCGGCACCTTCTCGACGTCGACGAGGTGCTTCTGCTCGATGCGCACGAGCAGTGCGTAGATCGTGCCCTCGGCGATGTCGGTGAACCCGTGGTCGCGGATCCGTGTGGTGATCTCGTACCCGTACGCCGGCTGCTCGGCGAGGAGGGCCAGAACGATGCCCTCCAGAGTGCCCTTGAGCATCTCGGTCATCTGCTTGCCCATCAGGTCCTCCCTTCTCCGTCTCGGTACTCAGTGTTGCTGGGTACCGGTACAAAGTAACACTGAGTACTGGTACTTAGCAACACCGAATACTGAGATTCTCACCAGTCCCGAAACGACGAGACCCCGCGATGCAGGCGTCTGCAGCGCGGGGCCAGGGGGTCGAGCGGAAGGGAGCCGTCAGATCGCGGTCAGGTGCAGCAGCATCGCGTTGCCGGGGTTGAGCACGGGGAGCGGGATGCCCTGCGCGAGCACGGCACCGGTGCAGGTCAGGTCGCCGGCCAGCCAGGAGGGATCGCTCACCTGGTGGCGGCTGGCCGCCCCCACCTCCTCGCGCACCCGCACCTGGTAGGTCACGTGCGGGTCGAGTCCGGGGATCGGCACCCGAGGGCTGTTCGCGGTGCCGCTCGTCTCGGTGCGCACCCACGCGAAAACGCCCTCGCGCCGGTCGTGGCTCACGATCCCGTGCAGCAGCGTGCCGGCATCCACCTCGTCCGCGCGCACGGTCACGCCCGAGTGCAGCAGACCGCGCAGCTCTCGATAGAGCGCCGTCCACTCGGTGATCGCCGCGAGGTCCTCGGTCGATGCATCGGTGAGATCCCATTCGAGGCCCGCATGCCCGAACAGCGCCGTGACTGCTCGGAAGGCGAACGTCGCGTGGCGATGCGTCGTGTGCGATTCGGCCTGCCCGATGTGCGCACCGATCAGCTCGAGCGGCAGCAGCGTCTGGGTGCCGCGCTGGATGTGCTGCCGCTCGATCGGGTCGTTGCAGTCCGAGGCCCAGACGCGGTCGGTGCGGGCCAGGATGCCGAGGTCGGCGCGCCCTCCGCCGCTCGCGCACGATTCGATCTCGAGGAGCGGATGCCGGCGGCGGAGTTCGTCGAGCACGCGGTAGACGCCCTGCGTGTGCGCCCGCACATGCCGGTCGCCGTTCGGGCCGAGTGCCGCATGCAGGTCGCGGTTGTGGTCCCACTTCACGAAGTCGACGGATGCCGCGGTGATGATCGCATCGAGCCGATCGAGGATGTACTCGGCGACCTCCACCCGCGAGAAGTCGAGCACGAACTGATGGCGCGAGGCCAACAGGGGCGATTCGCGGAGGATCCAGTCCGGATGGGCTCTCGCCAGGTCGGAGTCCGGGTTCACCATCTCCGGCTCGAACCACAGCCCGAACTGCATGCCGAGCTCGTGCACGCGCTCGGAGATCGGAGCGAGACCCTCCGGCCAGACCGTGCCGTCGACGAACCAGTCGCCGAGGCCGGCGTGGTCGTCGCGGCGTCCGTGGAACCAGCCGTCGTCGAGCACGAAGCGCTCGACCCCGACCGCCGCCGCCGTGGTCGCAAGCTCCGTGAGGGTGTCGAGATCGTGGTCGAAGTACACGGCTTCCCACGTGTTGAGCAGCAGTGGGCGCGGGCTGCGCGGGTGGCTCGCACGCGAGCGGATGCTGTCGTGCAGGCGTGCGGTGATGCCGTCGATGCCCGCGTCGCTCCAGGCGAACAGGAGGTCGGATGAGCGAGCAGCCTCTCCGGGGTGCAGCCTGATCTCGCCACGATCGAGCAGCTCGCCGCCGCCGAGCACGGACCGATGCACGCCGGCGCCCTCCGGGAGGCGTTCGACGAGCATCTCCTGGTCGCCGCTCCACGCCAGGTGCGCGGCCCAGACCTCGCCGGTGCGGAAGCGGAAGCCGGCGGTGCCGGTGAGTGTCAGGAAGGACGAGTCATGGCCTGGACGCCCGCGGCGCGACGACCTGAGCCACGTGCCGTCCTGGATCGCGGTGCGCTGGGGGATGTGCTCATTCGTCCAGCGTCCGGTGAAGTCGACCACCTCGACCGCCCTGGCCGGCAGCGGGAGCAGCAGGCGCATAGCCGCGACGTCGATCGACTCATCCGCCGTGATGTTCCGGATCGTCACCGACGCGTGCAGCACCCCGGCCGCATCGAGTCGGTAGTCGAAGGTGGCGTCGGCGGTCGATCCGGCGTCGCGGAGCGTGAAGCGCGCCTCGGCGACGCCGCCATCGGTATCGCCATCACCGTGCTCGGTGCGGATCAGCGTGAACCCGTCGAGCACGGCATCCGCTGCATCCGCCTCGATCGCGGGGGTGCCAGACCAGCCGTGCGCGCGTCCGGCGGCGATCGAGAACGAGCGTGCGATGTCGAGCGAGCTGTTCATGACGGCGGGCGTGGACGTCTCGATCAGGCCGTCGATGTCGGCAGCCGCGAGCGCAGCGCCCCAGTGCACGACCGCCGGCGCTCCGAAGGCGTCCGGTGCGAGCACCAGACTGACCCCACCGTTGCGAAGGTGGGTGATCGGGTGTTCGAGGACCGGCGCTTCATCGCGGACGGCGTTACTTGACGTCATGAATTAATTATCTGCACTCCCGTGCGCCACCGCAACCTGCGGTGTGCTGAGCCCTACGCGCGAGCTGCCGCGACTCGTCCCTCGAGGAGCGCGATCGTGCGCGAGTTCGCCGGACGGATGCCGAGGGCGTCCGCGAGCGCGAGGGCGAGAGCCGCGTGGCCGGTCCCGTTCGGGTGGAAGGCGTCGTTCATGAGCCCCCACGGCACCGCGCCGCCGCCGAGCTCGAGCATGACGGCGAGCTGATCGACGAGGATCACGTCCTCGCTCGCTGCGACCGCCCGCACGGCCTCGGCGAACTCGGCGATGCGCGCCCGCTCCGGGGCGTTGCGCACGTCGATCGGCGGCGGCGTCTGCAGCACGGGGATGGCGCCGAGCGCGCGCACGCGGGTGGTGAACTCGCGCAGCGATGCGGCGTACTGCTCGGGTGGGATGACCTCGCGCGGGCCGCCGGTCGACATGTCGTTGGTGCCGATCATCAGCGTCACCACATCGGGCCGCCATGACGAGATGCGTCGCTCCCAATCGTCGAGGATGTCGACGATGCGATGGCCGCTGACCGCCGAGTTGACCACGATGTCGCGCACGCGCTCGAGCTCGCCGCGGATGAGCTCCTGCAGGTGCTCCGGGTAGCTGCGGCCGCCCTGCGTGTGCACGAGTCCATGGGTGATCGAGTCACCCGTGATGACCCAGTTCAGCGGCTCGGCGCCGACGAGGGCACCGGCGAGACGGCGGAGATCGGTGGCGGCGGAGGCGGGGGATTCGGCGTTCGACACGACGACGAGCCTATCTGCCGCCCCACTCGGCATCCGGATGCGAAAGACTGGTGACATGACCTCGCCTGCACTCGACGCCCTTCTCGCCCGCATCGTGGACAGCGGCCTGCTCGACGAACCCGTGGCCGAGAACGGCCTGGTCTACGGTCGGGCGACCATCGACGCGGCAGGCACCGTGGTGTCCGTCAACGTGGACCCTGAGCTCGAGGACCACGACGAGGTCGACGAGGACGAGCTGCTCGAGGCGATCGCCCGCATCCTGTCGGTGAACGAGTCGCGTTGGCGCGCCGTGATCGACGAGGTCGCTGCCGACATCGAGGACGCCGTCGACGACGAGGCCCCGGTCATCGAGCAGACCGACCTGCGCGACGACCTGGAGGCGACCTCGGTCGTCGTCTTCGCCGACGCCCTGCTGCTCGCCTTCGATGCGCCGAAGCAGTTCCCGGACTCGCGGATCCTGGTGCAGCTCGACGAGGAGCTCGAGGTCTCCGGCATCGAGGTCCGTGAGCGTGACGGTGTGGAGACCGTCGAGTTCGACACGCTCGACGATCTCCTCGACCACATCAGCGGTCCCGACGAGGACTGATCACAGCCACTTCTTGTACTTGAAGATGCTGAACAGCCCGACGGCGAACACGGCCATCGCCCCGATCGCCATCGGGTAGCCGAACGCCCAGTGCAGCTCGGGCATGACCTCGAAGTTCATGCCGTAGACCGTGCCGACCAGGGTCGGCGCGAAGATGATCGCCGCCCACGAGGAGATCTTCTTGATCTCGTCGTTCTGGGCGAGACCGGCCTCGGTCTGCCGCCGGGCGACGAGCGCCGAGTGCACGGTCAGCGCGTTCTCGAGGATCGCCCTGAACGAGTCGACCCGCTCGTTCACGCGGATCACGTGGTCGAGCACGTCGCGCAGCGAGCGCTGCAGCTCTTCGTCGATGCGGTACTTGTCGGAGCCGCGGCGCAGCCATTCCAGCATCCCCGCGAGCGGGTGCACCGCCCGCTGGAAGTTGATCACCTCGCGCGACAGCTCGTAGATGCGGCGGGAGAGGGCATCGTCGTCGCTGTCGCCGAAGAGCTGGTCCTCGATCTCGTCGATGTCGTTCAGGAGGCCGGCCACGATCGGCTCGTACTCGTCGACGACCTCGTCGAGGATGGCGTAGAGCACCGCCTCCGGTCCCATCGCGAGCAGCTCGGGGTTCGCCTCCATGCGGCGGCGAACGGCGGCCAGGTTCGGCGATTCGGCGTGCCGGATGGTCACGACGAAGTCGGGGCCGATGAACAGGTGCAGCTCGCCGAACTCGATCGACTCCTGCTCGTCGCGGTATCGGGCTGGCCGCAGCACGGCGAACAGCGTGTCGCCGTAGCGCTCGACCTTCGACCGCTGGTGGCCGGAGAGCGCGTCTTCGACAGCCAGCGGATGCAGGTCGAACTCCCGCGCGACTGACCGGACCTCCTGGTCGCTCGGCCGGTACAGGCCGATCCAGGCGATCCCACCCAGCGCCCCGAGGGTGCGCGAGGTCTCGTCGAGGTTCTTCAGGGTCTCGACGCGACGTCCGTGGACGTACACGCCGTTGTCGATGAGGGCCATGATCAGGCTCCGTTCTCGCTCGCGTACGCCGGCATCAGGCCGGGTGCGCAGAAATCGTCAGGGGGCGGATGATGCCACCGACGGCTGCAGAGAACGACGTGCGAACGCGGAGATGAAGCTCAACGCGAGAGAGCACGGAGTCGCGACGCAGCCGAGGCGACGTCGTAACTATCACCGGACATCGCCATCACCGCCTTTCGGGACTCTTCTCGGGGTCACGTGACCCAACGCCTCAGCATACGCCTCGATGCTGGGAGGTCCGCACCCGGGAGTCGCACCGTGGGTTGCTGAGCTGCACCGCGTGGGTTGCTGAGCGTGTCGAAGCATCCGGACGGGCCCTTCGACAGGCTCAGGGACCCAGGAGGTCAGGCGAGCGCGACGACCTCGCCACCGCGGGAGGCGGAGGCCTGCGCGGCCTTCACGATCTCGACCGTGCGGATGCCGACACCGGCATCCGGCTGCGGCCGGCGCCCATCGCGTACCGCGGCGACGAACTCCTCGAGCAGCAGCGCGTCGAGGTCGGCGCCGACCGGCGCCCAGGTCTCGCCGTGCGCATCGTGTCCTGCGACGCCCTTCGCGAAGGGGCTGACGGTCAGCGTGCCGCGCTCCGCGACGATCTGCAGCGTGAGTCCGCCCCAGGTGGGCGAGCTCAGCGGCCAGCTCCACGAGCAGTCGATCGTCGCGACGACGCCGCTCGGGTACTGGATCGTGACGAGTCCGCCGGTCTCGACCGTGAGGTCGCGCTGCGCGTGCAGGATGCCGTTCGAGACGGCGCGGACCGACGTCGCCCGCTCGCCGAGCAGCTCGTCGAGCAGGTCGGCGCAGTGCACCACGTGGTCGACGAGCGCGCCACCACCCGCGAGCTCCGGATCGGTGAACCAGGCGCGGTCCTGCGGGAGGGTGCCGTTGTTGATGCCGGTGATGCCGAGCACTCGGCCGAGCCGTCCGCTGCGCAGCTCGCCGATGGCGTCGCGCACGGCCGGTGCGAAGCGCACCGGGTAGGCGACCATCAGGATCACGCCCGCTCGCTCGCAGGCTTCGCGCATCGCGATCGCATCGGCGACGGTCGTCGCGAGCGGCTTCTCGCAGAGCACGTGCACCCCTTCGGCTGCCGCGCGCTCGACGAGGGCGCGGTGCCGCGAGTTCTCGGCTGCGATCACGACCGCGTCCGGCTTCCAGGCGAAGGCCCCGTCGTAGGTGTCGACGTAGTCCACGCCGAGTTGGGCGGCGAGCTCTGCGCCGCGGGGCGCATCGTCCGGCGCGCTCGCGCCGTCGGGGTCGGCGGCGATCAGCTCGACGCCCGGCATCCCCCTCAGCGCGTGCACGTAGCTCAGCGCATGCGTGTGGGCGAAGGACAGGACGGCGATCCGCAGCGGGGCGGGAGCGGTCATCGGCTGGCCTCCTCGGCCTCGATGGCGGGAAGGGAGATCGCCGCGCCGGCGGCGATCGAGGCGTAGGCGGCTTCGGCGACAGCGACGGCCTCGATCCCGTCGGCCGGGGTCACGAGCGCATCGCGGTGCTCACCGATGGCAGCGACGAAGTCGGCGATCTCTGCGTAGTACGGGCTCTCCTGCGGCGACATCGGCGGCAGGTAGTCGGCGTCGCCGCCGTCGGCCACCGAGTCGGTGCGGAGCGTCTGGTCCTCGGCGCTGTCGTACCGGAGGCGGCCTTCGGTGCCCGCGACCTCGACGCTCGTGCGGAACGGCATGCCAGGCGCGACCCAGCTGCCGTGGATGTGGCTGATCACGCCGCTCCGATGCGTCAGCACGACGTGCGAGGTGACGGGAGCCGGCACGCGGTCGTCGACCGTCGGCGGGTTCTGCACCGCGTACACCGAGGCGACGGGACCTGCGAACCAGATGGCCTGGTCGATGTCGTGGATCATCAGATCGCGGATGACGCCGCCGCCGGCCCGCTCGGAGAAGAACCAGGGCGTCTGCGGCGCGGAGCCCGCCCGGCTGAAGCGCTGCACCGCGACCGTGCCGATGCGGCCGGCCTCGATGCCCTCCTTGATGCGACGGTACTCGCCCATGTAGCGGACGACATGCGCGGGGAACAGCCGGACTCCGGCATCCGCTGCCGCCTGTGCGACGCGCGCCGCGATCTCGGCGGTCGGCGCGAGCGGCTTCTCGCAGATCACGTCCTTGCCGCGCGCGATCGCGCGGAGGGCGAAGTCGGCGTGCGTGCTGCTGGGCGTCACGATGTCGACGATGTCGACGAGCTCGACGAGTGCATCGACGTCGTCGATCACCGTGAAGCCGTACTCCTCGGCGATCTCCTCCGCGCCGACGAGCGAGGTCACGTAGCCGACCGCGCCGAGGGCGCGCCAGGCATCGGCGTGCACGCGGGAGATCCCGCCGGCGCCGATCAGTCCGACGGTCAACGTGCTCACTGGTTCTCCTCGGTGGGTTCGATCGGGGCCACGGACTCGTGGGGAAGCGGGGTGATCGGCGGCACCGGCATGTCGTCGATCCGGTAGATCCGGGCGGCGTGCCGTTGGAAGGCGTGCACGAGCGCGCCGTGCGCCGCCGCCTCTGCGCCGAGCCGTGCCTCGGCGAGCGGCACCTGGAACGGCAGCCCGAGGTGGTGAGGGAGTGCAGCCCGCAGCGGATCGAGCAGCTGCTCGTGCGCCGCGGACAGCCCGCCGCCGATCACGATCATGGCAGGGTCGACCGTCATGATCAGGGTCGCGATGCCGTGCGCCAGCTCATCGATGAAGGCGTCGAGCTCGGCCTGGGCATCCGCATCTCCTGCCCGTGCTGCGCCGAACACCTCGGCGGCCGTGGCGGCGGTGCGCCAGCTGATCTGACCGGTCTCGGTGTCGAGCCCCCGGAACGCGAGGCGGCCGATGTCGCCGGCGGCATTGTGGATGCCGCGGCGAGGGCGCCCGCCGAGGATCAGCCCCATCGCGATGCGGTTGCCGACCGAGAGGTAGATCACGTCGTCGACGAGCTGCGCGACGCCCAGGTGATGCTCGGCCACGGCTGCGAGGCGCACGCCGTTGTCGACCGCGACCGGGCATCCGAACGCGTGATGCAGCTGCGAGCCGATGTCGATGCCGGACCACTCGGGGATCACGACCGAGGTGGTGACGCGGCCGGAGTCGTCGACGATGCCCGGCAGGGAGACGCCGATCGCCCTGACCTGCGATGACGGGATCGATGTGGACGAGAGGGAGTGGCGGATGTCGTCGATCACCGCAGTGAGCTTCGCGGCGCCGCCGTCATGGGCGGCGACACCCTGGTAGCTGTGCTGCGCGATGACGTGGCCGGCGAGGTCGGCGAGCACGACGCGCACGCTGGCGACACCGATGTCGACGCCGACGACGGTTCCGGCCGCGGCGTGGAATGCGTAGCGGCGGGCGGGTCGACCTGCCCCGCCGCCGTTCTTCGCCGGCGCGTCGATGATCGTGCCCGCATCGCTCAGCGCGGTGACCGCGGTCTCGACCGAGGTGCGCGAGATCTCGAGCGAGCGGGACAGCTCGTTCACCGTCGCCGGGCCCACGTCACGAAGCTGCAGTGCCGATCGGGCCACGATCGACAGCGGGTTCGACACGACCATGTGCGGTCCCTCCTTCTACGCCGTCGCTGGGTGCGATCAAAATAGCACACCGCATTTTCGAATCAAATGGCTCGGTTCTCACCCCGGAAACAAAACCGTAACAACAACATGAGAACTTGCCCTTGACGAATTATCCCACACGAGTGTCATAATAAATCAACCCAAGCACGGCACAAGCAAAGGAGCACCATGCGCGTCAGCAAGATCACCGGCATCGCCGCGGGCATCGCGGCCGCCACCCTGTTGGCCGGATGTTCGGCCGGAGGCGGCAGCGCCTCCGAGGGAGAGCAGGACATCACGGTGTGGCTGTACCCCGTCATCGCCGATGAGACGATGCACAAGGACTTCTGGGACACGACGATCGCCGCGTTCGAGCAGGAGAACACCGACGTCAACGTGAAGTACGAGATCTTCCCGTGGGCGAACCGTGACGAGGCGCTCCAGACCGCGATCGCGGCGGGCAAGGGCCCGGACGTCGTCTACCTGGTTCCCGACCAGCTCGCGGCGTACCAGAAGTCGATCCTCCCGCTCAACGATCTGCTGAGCGAGGAGCGACAGGGCGACCTGCTCCCCAACGTCAAGACCTCGGTCACGATCGACGGCGACATCCTGGGCGCCCCCGCGCTGACGAGCGCCCAGCCCCTCATCTGCAACGCTGCCGCATTCGAGGCTGCAGGCGTCACGGAGTACCCGGAGACCTGGGACGACATCATCGAGATGGCCCCGAAGTTCACCGAGAAGGGCATGTACGCCCTGAACTACCCGGCATCCGCGGAGAACACCCTCAACCTCACCTACTACCCGCTGCTGTGGCAGGCGGGCGGCGAGGTCTTCACGAAGGACGGCGACGTCGGCTTCGACAGCAAGGCCGGCGAGCAGGCGCTCACCTTCATCACCGACCTCGCCGAGTCGGGTGCGCTCGACCCGGAGGCGCTCACCACGAACGTGCCGCTCGAGCAGACCGCGATCGCGCAGGGCAAGGTCGCGTGCACATGGAACAACGGCGTCACCGAGGTCGCACCCTTCTGGGGCGAGGAGAACGTCACGGTGCTCGCACCACTGACCGATGAGAAGACCGTCGCCTACGGCACGGTCGGCTCGCTCTCCGTGCTCAAGGGCTCGAAGGCTCCAGAGGCTGCGGCGGCGTTCGCGGAGTACGCCACCGGCGCCGACGTGATCGAGCCCTACCTCAAGGCCGCCGGCTACTTCTCGGCGCTGAGCACCACCGAGCCGCTCTACGCGGACGACGCGCTGCTGGGCGAGGTCGAGAAGTACGTGCCGGACACCACCGTCGGCGAGCTCAACGCGAGTTCGCGTGCGCTGATGGGCGTGCTGGCGCCGGAGATCCAGGCGGCGCTGCTCGGCCAGAAGGATCCGGCAGACGCGCTGAAGGATGCCGCCGCGGCCGCGGCGCCGATCCTCAAGAAGTAGGCACGACCGGGGGCGTGCGGAACGAACCGCACGCCCCCTTCCCCTCCATCCCCCCTGTGAGGTATCGACTGATGACGACCGCAACCACGGCGAAGAGGCCAGCAGGACCGGTGACCAGGGTGCTCGCCCGACGGGAAGCCCGAGTGGCCTTCCTGTTCGTGCTCCCCGCCTTCCTCCTGTTCATCGCGTTCCGCTTCGGCCCGAGCATCGTCGGCGTGGCACTGAGCCTGTTCGACTACGACATCACCGGCGAGATCGCCTGGCGAGGGCTCGACCACTTCCAGCGGCTCGTCGCCGATCCGCTGTTCTGGCGCGCGATGGGCACCACGCTGCTCTTCACGGTCTTCGCCGTGCCGATCTCGCTCGTCCTCTCGACCGTGATGGCCCTCGGCGTCCGCCGGGCATTCCGCGGCGCTCGCTTCTTCCGCTCGATCTTCTTCCTCCCGGTGATCACCTCGCTGGTGCTCGCCGGCTCGATCTTCGTGTGGATCTTCTCCAGCAACGGCCCGTGGTCGGCCCTGATGGCACCGCTCGGCCTCGGCGGATCCTGGCTCGGCAGCACGATCCTCGTCATTCCGGCGATCATCGTCGTCGGGGTCTGGTCGCGCTTCGGCTACGGCATGATGATCCTGATCGCGGCCCTGCAGGACGTGCCCCGCGAGCTCGAGGAGGCAGCGCTGGTCGACGGCGCGAACGCCTGGCAGCGCTTCCGCTGGATCATCCTGCCGTATCTGCGGCCCACCTTCTTCTTCCTCGCGGTGATCGAGACGACCGCCGCCTTCCAGGTCTTCGACGTCATCTACGTGATGACCCAGGGCGGGCCGGCGAACGCCAGCTACTCGCTCGTCTACCTGCTGTACGACCAGGGCTTCCGCTACTTCGACTACGGCTACGCCGCCGCGGTCGGTGTCGCGCTGTTCATCATGACCCTGGTCGTCGCCCTCATCCAGCGCCTCGTGATCGGAAAGCAGAAATGACCGCCCTCCTGCAGCCGCCGTCCGCGACGAAGACGCCGCCGACCCCCGCACCGAGGAAGCGCCGCTCCTTCCGCGCACTCGAGCCGACCGGCTGGGGCATCGTCGGCCGCTGGATCTGGCTGAGCATCGCCGGCATCCTCAGTTTCTTCCCCTTCTACGCCATGGTCGTGCTGAGCCTGAAGCCCGGCAAGGTCGTCGAGCTCCCCGGCTCGCTGCTGCCCTGGACCGACATCTCCTTCGACGCCTACGAGCAGGTGCTCGCCGGGCAGAACATCCTCGGCTGGCTCGGCAACACGCTCATCTACTCGCTCGTCTCGGTCGTGGCGGTGCTGTTCCTCTCGGCGCTCGCCGGGTACGCCTTCGCGAAGAAGCGGTTCCGCGGCAAGGAGGTGATGTTCTGGTCGTTCCTGGCGATGGTCATGGTGCCGTTCCACGTCACCCTCATCCCGACGTTCATCCTGATGGCGAACCTCGGCGGCGTCGACACCTACTGGGGGCTGATCCTGCCCTCGCTCGCGAACGCGCAGGCGGTGTTCCTGATGCGTCAGTTCATCCAGGGGCTGCCGGACGAGCTGTTCGAGGCCGCGCGCATCGACGGCGCCGGGGAGTTCCGCATCTTCCTGCGGATCGTGCTGCCGCTGTGCAAACCGATCCTCGCGACGCTGGGCATCTTCGTCTTCCTGTGGCACTGGAACGACTTCCTGTGGCCGCTCATCATCGCGAAGTCGAACTCGATGTTCACACTCACGGTCGGCATCTCGTCGCTCCAGCAGCAGAACGTCCCGCTGAGCACCATGCTCGCGGGCTCCGTCGTCGCACTGCTGCCCATCTTCCTCGCGTACCTGATCGCTCAGCGGTACGTGCAGGAAGGCGTCGCCGGTACCGGGATCAAGGGCTGAGAAGAAGGGAAAGCACGACATGACTCAGCACAGTTTCAGCGCATTCGCCTCGGAGGCGGAGCTCGAAGAGGCCCTGGCCACACCGAGCGCCGGACTCGTCGAGGACCTCGCACGGGGTGCGGGCGACCTCGTGATCCTCGGCGCCGGGGGCAAGATGGGTCCGACCCTGGCGATGCTCGCCCGTCGCGGCATGGACGCCGCGGGACGGCGGGATGACGCGGTCTACGCCGTCTCGCGCTTCGGTGACGCCGCGATCCGCGAGCGCCTCGAGGGTGCTGGGGTGAAGGTCGTCTCCTTCGACCTGATCGAGAACGACGACTTCAGCTCGCTGCCGGATGCGCCGAACGTGGTGTTCATGGTCGGCGCGAAGTTCGGCGCGGCGACCAACGCCTCGTGGGCCTGGGAGGTCAACGCCGCGCTGCCCGACCGGGTGGCCCGCCGGTACCGCGACAGCGCGATCTCGGTGCTCTCCACCGGCAACATCTACCCCTTCGTGCCAGCCTCCTCCGGCGGTGCAGCCGAAGAGCTCGCGCCGTCGCCGATCGGGGAGTACGCGCAGTCCTGCCTCGGCCGGGAGCGCGTGTTCGAGTTCGGCGCGCAGGAGCGCGGCACCAAAGTGGCGATCATCCGCCTGAACTACGCGGTCGACCTGCGCTACGGCGTGCTCGCCGACATCGGCAGCGCCGTGCACGCGGGCGAGCCGGTCTCGGTCGCCACCGCGAACGTGAACGTGATCTGGCAGGGCTACGCGAACGAGGTGGTGCTGCGCAGCCTCGTGCACGCGTCGACCGACCCGTTCACGATCAACCTCACCGGCCCGGAGCTGCTGAGCGTCGAGTCGATCGCGCGCCGCTTCGGCACCCTGTTCGACCGCGAGGTCACGCTCGTCGACGAGCCGCTGCCGACCGCGCTGCTCAGCGATGCGCGACGCTGCATGGCGCTGTTCGGCTACCCCTCGGTCTCGGCCGAGACGCTGATCGGCATGCAGGCCGCGTGGATCACCGAAGGCCTGCCGATGATCGCCAAGCCCACGAAGTGGGCCGTGCGGGACGGGAAGTTCTGATGGCGGTGCCGACCCTGCGCCCTGAGGCCGCGGCGACCCTCGCCCGCGGTGCCGTGATCCCGGCGCATCCCCTCGCGCTCACGGCGGAGCGCACGCTCGACGAGCGCCGCCAGCGCGCGCTCACCCGCTACTACCTCGACGCCGGTGCCGGTGGCATCGCGGTCGGCGTGCACACGACGCAGTTCGAGATCCGCGACCCGGAGCACGCGCTGTTCGAGCCGGTGCTCGCGCTCGCCGCCGAGGAGCTGGATGCACGGGCCGGCGCGGATGTCGTGCGCATCGCCGGCGTCACCGGTGACACCGCGCAGGCGGTGGCAGAGGCACAGCTCGCCCGCGACCTCGGCTACGACGCCGTGCTGCTGAGCCCGCGCGTCGAGGGCGCCGATGACGCCGCGCTGCTCGACCGGGCGCGCGCGGTCGGCGAGGTCAGCCCGCTGGTCGGCTTCTACCTGCAGACCGCGATCGGCGGCCCGGTGCTCGACCGCGACTTCTGGCGCGAGTTCGCGGCGATCCCCTCGGTCGTGGCCGTGAAGGCGGCGCCCTTCGACCGCTATCGCACGCTCGAACTCGTGCGCGGCGTCGCCGCCTCTGGACGCGCCGACGAGATCGCGCTCTACACGGGCAACGACGACGCGATCGTCGCAGACCTGCTGTCTGAGTTCCACGTGGACTCGCCGACCGGTGAGCGCGCGCTGCGCTTCGTCGGCGGGCTGCTCGGGCAGTGGGCGGTCGGCACTCGCGCGGCGGTCGCGCTGCTCGATCAGGCGCGCCTGGCGATGGCGGGGGATGCCGGGGCCTACCTCGAGCTCGGCCTCATCGCCTCCGACATGGTCGATGTGAACCAGGCCGTGTTCGATCCGGCGAACGACTTCCACGGCGTGATCGCCGGCGTGCACGAGATGCTCCGCCAGCAGGGGCTGCTCGACGGCGTCTGGTGCCTCGACCCCGACGAGGGGCTCTCGCCCGGTCAGGCCGAGGAGATCGAGCGGGTGCGTCGCGAGTACCCCGCGCTGAACGACGACGCGTTCATCGCCGAGCACCTCGAGGCGTGGTTGCGATGAGCGCCCCCAGCGTCATCGCGGTCGTCTCGGAAGCGCTCTGCGAGGAGTTCTTCGCCGAGGCCGACGTCGAGCGCCTGCACACCATCGCGGCGAGGCTCGGCGGCTCGTTCCAGCGCGTCGATCGGCTGACGGATGCCGAGCTCGGCAGCGCACGCGTGGTCATCACGAGCTGGGGTGTCGGTCCCTTCGACGCGGCGGCGCTGGCGATGCTGCCAGCGCTGCAGCTCGTGGCGCACACCGGTGCGTCGATCAAGGCCTTCGCGACCGAGGCGCTGTTCGACCGCGGCGTCACGGTGACCCAGGCCGGGGCGGCGATGGCACGGCCGGTGGCCGAGGTGTCGCTGGCCTTCACGCTCGCCCTGTTGCATCGGATCCCCGAGATGCACAGCATGCTGCGCGCAGGCGGCTGGTACGACGCGGATGCCGTCGGTGCCCAGCACGAGATCTTCGGCGCCCCGATCGCGGTGGTCGGGGCCTCGCGCACCGGTCGTGCGTACCTGACGATGATCCGGGCCCTCGGCGCGGAGCCGCTGCTGGTCGACCCGACGATCGATGCGGATGCCGCAGCAGCCCTCGGCGCCGACCTCGTCCCGCTCGATGAGGCGCTGCGCCGAGCGCGCATCGTCGCCGTGCACGCGCCGACGCTGCCTGAGACGCACCACCTGATCGGTCGCCGCGAGCTCGCCCTGCTGCGCGACGGCGCCGGCCTGGTGAACACGGCGCGGTCGTGGCTGGTCGACGAGGCCGCGCTGGTCGACGAGCTGCGCACCGGGCGGATCAGCGCCGCGATCGACGTGTTCGACGAGGAGCCGCTCGCGGCCGACAGCACGCTTCGTTCCCTCGCCGGGGTGCTGCTCACGCCGCACCGGGCCGCCGGCACGACCGAGGGTCGTCGTCGCGGTGGTCGCATCGTCGCGGACGAGATCGAGGCCTTCGCCCACGGCAGGCCGCTCGAGCACACGATCGACCGCGCACAGCTGTCTTCGATGGCATGACCGCGTCACCGCTGCGTGTCGTCTTCGCGGGGCTCGCGCACTCGCATCCGTCGACGGATGCCGCCAATGTGCGAGACCTCGGTGCGGCGATCGTGGGCGTGCACGATGCGGATGCGCAGTCGAGCGCCGAGTTCGCCGCGCGCTTCGGTGGTGCGGTGCTGACCTCGGTCGAGGAGCTGCACGCGCTGCGACCCGATCTGGTGATCGCGACGCCGCGTCCGCAGGAGGTCGTGCCGTTCCTGCGCGCGCTCACGATCGACCCCGGTGCTCCGCTGTTCCTGAACAAGGTCGTGGCGGCGACCGCCGGTCAGCTCGCCGCGCGGGATCGTGTGATCGCTGCGGCCGCCGTCCCGGTGGGAACGAGCTCGCCGCTGCGTTTCGCCCCGGCACTTCGAGCCTTCGCCGACGGCATCCGCTCGGAGAGGATGCTGAGCATCCGCGTGCGGGCGCAGCACGACAACGCTGCCTTCCAGCTGCCGGCCCGCTCCTGGCAGGACGACCCCGAGCTCGGCGGCGGCACGATGGTGACGGTCGGCGTGCACGCGTGGGAGATGCTCGACGTCATCGCCCCGGGCGCTGAACTGATCGACGGATCCGGCTGGACCCGCCGATCGCCGGGATCGGCCACGCGCTCGGAGGATGCCGGCGGTCTCGCCGGTGTGCTGCGGATCGGTGCCGGTGAGGTCCCGGCTCAGGTGCTGATCACCGGGGTGCCGGGACCGGATGCCTACGCCATCGAGGTCGTGACGGCATCCGGCATCCGCTCGCTCGCACTGTCGACCGATGACGCGAACGAGTCGCTCGGCTTCCGCGGCCTGGCGAGCGAGCTGCTCGGCGAGTGCGCGTCGCGTCGCGTCGCGGCTCCCTGGGCCGAGGCGCGCACCGTCGTGGCGAACACGATCCGCGCGGCGAGTCTGGCGAGGGCACCCGACGCGGCCTCGGAGTGAGAGACGGCACCACGGAACGGCCTGCCCCGAGCATCCGCTCGGGCACTGGGGGCACTGGGGACTGACTGGAACAGGCGTCGCGACCGTCGAGTCGCACGCACGACGCGGCGCAGCGCCGTGAGGAGGAGCACCATGACGTATCAGGAGAACACCGACACGGCAGCCCTGCGCAGCAGGCGCATGCTGCTCGCGGGCTTCGGCGCCGCGGCCATCGGCGGCGTCGCAGCCGTCGCGACCACCGCCCCTGCGCAGGCCGCCGGACCCGTCGCGCCGCTGAGCTCCGCGGGCTCGAAGACCGTCGGCAGCGCCGGACTCGCGACCGATCTGCCAGCGCTCAAAGGCAAGAGCGGCGACCTCGTGCGCACGGCCGGGTACGGCACCCCTGGCGACGGTGGTGACGGTCTGTACCGCTTCGTCAAGAAGGACGCCCCTGCGGTGAACGGCGGCACCGTGATCGCCGCGCGCAAGGAGGGCGTCTGGGTGCGCGTGCACGCCGGCGTCGTGGACTTCCGGGCATTCGGCATCTTCGATGGGAGTGTGCCGGCCGACGACGCGCTCGACGCGATGGTCGGCGACGCCGCGATCCACCGCATCGAGGCGCACACCGATCTGAACTTCGTACGACGCCACCGCTTCACGCGTTCGAACCTCGCGTTCGACTTCGGCAACCACCTGATGACGACGCAGGGCATCGAGAACGCGCCGAAGGACGACCCGTTCGCCGCCGTCATGTTCTTCCGCGGCGAGGTGACGGACGCCGTGCAGGAGGCTCGGCTGAATGAGACAGTGCCCGATCTCGCCGACATCTTCCCGGTCGCGGACTCCTCGTTCTTCGCGGTCGGCGACTGGTACGCGGCCGAAGTCAACGCGCTCTCCGGACGCTGGGAGCGCGAGCTGCAGCGCCTCGTGCAGGTGACGCAGATCGTCGACGGCACCCATATCCGGGTCAATTACAAGAACGGCTGGCCGCTCGGCGCGGACCGCTCGATCACCTGGCGTCGCGTGGTGCCGGTGCAGGACGTGACGGTCTCGAACCTGAAGTTCCTCGGCACCGGGACCGACGAGTACACGGGCTCGCACCCGCTGGCCTTCGAGTACGCGGTGCGTTGCGACGTCGACCACATCGACGGCACCGGCACCTTCTGGCCGCTCATCCAGCGCCGCTGGAACACCTACTACTCGACCGTGAGCTGCACGCTCAAGAACCCGACCTCGGTCACCTGGGGCGGCGCCGGCTACCTGACCCAGCAGATCTACTGCCTCTACGGCTACGTCGCGAACTGCCACACGGCCAACGCGCG
>NZ_DAITBE010000007.1:0-230587 GCF_036823965.1 Microbacterium sp.
GGGTGACCGAACCGCTCTTCACCATTCCGCTCTGGGCGGACCTGCTCGGCGTCGGCCTCGGCGGAGTGCAGGGCGCGATGTTCGCCTCGGGTTTCCAGGGGCAGCGACGACTCGACTGGCTCGGCGTCGCCATCATCGGGATCATGATCGGCATGGGCGGCGGACTCATCCGCGACATCCTGCTCGGTCAGACGCCTGCGACCCTGCAGAGCAACTGGTATCTGCTGACCGCGACAGGCGCCGCGCTGCTCGGGATGCTGCTTGCGGGGCTGTTCAACCGCCTGAACACCGTGATCGTGGTGCTCGACGCCGTGGTCATCGGGATGTTCGGCGCCTTCGGCACGAGCAAGGCGATCGCCTTCGGGATCCCGCCGGTGCCCGCGGTCTTCATCGGTGTCTGCGCCGCCGTCGGCGGCGGCGTGCTGCGCGACATGCTGATGGGCCTGCCGACATCGATCATGCACGTTGGTTCGCTGTACGCGGTCGCCGCCGGTGCGGGCTGCGTGTTCATCTCGGTCGCGAACGGACTCGGGATGCCGATCCCCCTGGCGGCCGTGATCGGCATCGTCGTGACCGCGATCATCCGCGTGCTGGCGGTGAGCTTCGACGTGTCACTGCCAGAGCAGCGCCGCCTCTACCGCCGCAAGGTCGCAGCCGAGACCGGCGCCATCGCGATCGTCAAGCCGTCGGTGGACCGGTAGGCCGAAGCTCGTCGCTGCGCTGCGGACCGCTGCTCGATCACTGAGCCTGTCGAAGGACCGAAGCAACGCTTCGACAGGCTCAGCGACCGACGAGGTCAGACCGCCGCGAGCTCCTGCTGGCGCGTGCGGATCGAACGGTTCACGCCAGACACGATCGCCTTGAGCGATGCGGTCGAGATGTCGCCGTCGACACCGACGCCCCACAGGCGCTGGTCGCCGACCTGCAGCTCGACGTAGGCCGCGGCCTGCGCGTCGCCACCGGCGCTGAGTGCGTGCTCGACGTAGTCGTACACCGTGATGTCGAAGCCCTGACCGCGCAGCACCTCGACGAACGCCGCGACCGGACCGTTGCCGTTCCCGGTCACCGAGACCTGCTGATCGTCATCGCGCAGCACGACGTCGAGCGCCACGTCGCCGGACATGTCGCTGCGGGTCTGCGTCGCGAGCAGCTCGAAGCGGCCCCACTTGGCTGCCGTGTCGGCAGCCGGCAGGTACTCGTCGTTGAAGATCGACCAGATCTGCTCACTGGTGACCTCGCCGCCCTCGGCATCCGTCTTGGCCTGCACCACACCGGAGAACTCGATCTGCAGCTTGCGGGGCAGGTCGATCGCGTGGTCGGCCTTCAGCAGGTAGGCGACACCACCCTTGCCCGACTGCGAGTTGACCCGGATCACGGCCTCGTACGAGCGGCCGAGGTCCTTCGGATCGACCGGCAGGTACGGCACGGCCCACTCGATGTCGTCGACCGTGACGCCCTGGGCCTCGGCGCGAACCGCCATGGCCTCGAAGCCCTTCTTGATCGCGTCCTGGTGCGAGCCGCTGAAGGCGGTGAACACCAGGTCGCCGGCCCAGGGGCTGCGCTCCGGCACCGGCAGCTGGTTGCAGTACTCGACCGTGCGCTTGACCTGGTCGATGTCGCTGAAGTCGATCTGCGGGTCGATGCCCTGCGTGAACAGGTTGATGCCCAGCGCGACGATGTCGACGTTGCCCGTGCGCTCACCGTTGCCGAACAGGCATCCCTCGATGCGGTCGGCACCGGCCATGTAGCCGAGCTCGGCCGCGGCGATCGCGGTGCCGCGGTCGTTGTGCGGGTGCAGCGACAGGATCACGTTCTCACGGTGCGCGAGGTGGCGGCTCATCCACTCGATCGAGTCCGCGTAGACGTTCGGCGACGCCATCTCGACCGTTGCGGGCAGGTTGATGATGACCTTGCGCTCGGGTGACGGCTCGAAGACCTCGATCACCTGGTTGCAGATGTCGACGGCGAACTCGAGCTCGGTGCCCGTGTAGCTCTCCGGCGAGTACTCGTAGAAGACCTGGGTCTCGGGGATGGTCTTCTCGAACGTGCGGCACAGGCGGGCGCCCTCGAGCGCGATGTCGATGATGCCCTGCTTGTCTGTGCGGAAGACCACCTCGCGCTGCAGCACGCTGGTCGAGTTGTACAGGTGCACGATCGCCTGCTTCGCGCCGGCGATCGACTGATAGGTGCGCTCGATCAGATGCTCGCGCGCCTGCGTCAGCACCTGGATCGTGACGTCGTCGGGTATCAGGTCCTCTTCGATGAGCTGACGCACGAAGTCGAAGTCGGTCTGGCTCGCCGAGGGGAAGCCGACCTCGATCTCCTTGTATCCCATGCTCACGAGGAGCTCGAACATGACGCGCTTGCGCTCGGGCGACATCGGGTCGATGAGTGCCTGGTTGCCGTCACGGAGGTCGACCGCGCACCAGCGCGGAGCTTCGGTGATGCGGGCATCGGGCCACGTGCGGTCAGGCAGGTGGACGGTGATCTGCTCGTGGAACGGCCGATACTTGTGGATCGGCATCGCTGACGGGCGCTGAGTGTTCTGCATGATGGGGCTTCTTCTCTTCGTCAAGATAAACGGGCCAACACAAGCGCCGCGACGAGGAAGGCCCTAGCTCTTAGGACTCGTCGCGGCAGCTAAGAAGAAGCAGACCGCCGAAAGGCATGTCGTCATGCTAGCAGGGAAGCCCACCCACGTCAGACTGTGTTGAGACGATCCTGCGACGGCTGACACTCCGGGGTATGAGCACACTGCAGCGTCGCCTCGTCCTCGCCTCGGCATCCGTCGTCGGGCTTCTGGTGCTGAGCGCCTGCGTCGCGGGGCCCGGCGGCTCCCGCGCACCGACGAGCACGAGCGCTCCTGCCGGTCAGGGGATCGAATCGGCAGGACCGGGCCTGCCGGACGGCCGAGTGATCGCGACAGGCACGGTGCTGGACGTCGCCGGCGACGTGCAGCTCTGCCTCGGAGCTGTCGCCGAGTCGTATCCGCCGCAGTGCAGCGGCCTCCCGCTGGACGACTGGACCTGGGACGGCGTTGACGGCAGCGAGACCAGCGGTGAGGTGACCTGGGGAACATATGCCGTGTACGGCACATACGACGGCGATCGCTACACGAACACCGATCCGCCCATCCTGCTCGCGCTGTACGATCCGATCGCGCCGGCTGACCCGACGGGCGGCGTCGACGGCGAAACGGACGATGCCGATCTCACCGGGGTGCAGGACGACGTGACCTCCCGCCTGGGAGCCGATGCCCTGACGGTGCGGACGGATCGCGGCTACGTCTGGCTCCAGGTCGTGTGGGACGACGGCACGATCCAGGATGCTGCGGATGCCCAGTACGGCGATGACGTGGTCGTGGTGACCTCAGCGCTCCGCGAGATTGACTGACTCACGGGATCAGCGCGAGCTTGCCGCCCGGATGGCCGGTCGACAGGAGACGATGCGCTGCGGGTGCGTCGTCGAGCGGGAACGTCCGAGCGACGGGCACGATGAGATCGCCCTTCTGCGCGAGGGCGGTCAACGTTCCGCGGACGTCATCGCGGAACCGTGCGCTGTCGGGCATCGATCCGGCGATGGCTCGGATGCCGGCGGCCGAGGCGCGCCCGAACGCGGCGATCGTCACGATGCGAGATCGGTCGGCGACCAGAGCGAGCGAGACGTCCACGGCTTCGTCCGTGCCGACCGCGTCGAGGGAGGCGGCGATCGGAGCGCCCGCGGCGTCGCGGATGCGCTTCTCCAGACCCGGCCCGTAGACCACCGGGATGCCGCCGAACCGCTCGACCTCGTCGAATCGACGTTCGCTCGCAGTGCCGATCACTCGGATGCCGCGCAGCCGCGCCTGCTGCAGCACGCTCACTCCCACAGCACCCGAGGCGCCGTGCAGCAGAATCGTCTCGCCGGGCGCAGCGCCGGTGACTGCCAGCATCTCGGCGGCCGTCGTGCCGGCGAGCAGCAGGTTCGCCGCCTCCGGATGGGTGAGCGTCGACGGTTTCGCGAACACCTTCGATGCCTGCACCGTGATCTCGGTGGCGTACCCGCCGTACACGCGGAAGGCGATCACCTCGTCACCGATCGCCGCAGCGCCGGAGCCGATCTCCGTGTCAGGACCGATCGCCGTGATCTCGCCGGAGATCTCGTACCCGATCGGCACCGGCAGCTCGAGGTCGGCGCGCGGAGCCGCGACATGCTTGGCGTCCGCGGGATTCACGCCGGCGGCGTGGACACGGATCGTGACCTCTCCCGAATCCGGCGCGGGAACCGCGTCCTCGACGAGCTCCCAGGTCTCGGGCGCACCCCACGTCGGGGCGATCCAGTGTCGTGCGGTCATCACGGTCCTGCTTCCGTCTTCCGGTCAGCGTCGCACGCCGACGTCCACTCCCCACAGTCGATAGCCCGCGAGCGTACGCACCTCGGCGATGCCGACCGTGGTCTCCACGCCGACGATACGCCCGGACTCGGTGGAGATCAGGAGCACGTCGTGCGAGTCGGCATCCGCGGACGGAACCTGCACGCCAGCGACGGCGCGTCCGAACCGGTCGACCGCGTCGCCGACCGCGGTGACACCACCCGCCTCGACGACCAGGCCGAGCATCGCGGCATGCTGCACGTTCGTGAGCGTCCACTGGTCGAGTGCCGCCGTGATCGCGTGGACCACGTCACCGGTGGTCGGATCGTGCGGCATTCCGTACGCGTGGAGCAGCTCGGTCACCCCGGCGAGGGAGTCGCCGGGGAGATCGACGAACGGGCTGTCGAGCCCTCCGACAGCGATCGTCTGCTCCTCCACGACCCCGCCCGAGCGGAATCCGTCGCCGGTCTCGGTCGGAACGCTGGCGAAGCGCAGGAGCTCGCCGGAGAGGTCCTGGTTCCAGGTGAGCTCGGAGATCTCCGGCTCGAGCGTCGCATCATCGGCGGACGCGGCCCAGGCAGCCACCTGCACCGTGCGCACTGGCTCGTCCGGACCAGCGCCGGCCTCGAGGTCGGCTGCGGCATCAGCCATGATCTGCTCGATCGTCTTGGAGCCGGCGAACTCGAGAGGCGCGGCGACAGGCGATGCATCGGTCTCCTGCGGCATCAGCACAGCGGCCGCGAAGACGGCCGATGCGATCAGCGCCGACGCCACCGATGCCCACGCGACCGCCCGGGAGCGCGTGCGCGACGGGGTTCCCGACGGCGAATCCCCATCGGCTCCGTCTGAGCGCGCGCGAGCAACGCTCGCTTCTTCTGCCACCATGATCAGTCGCCCCCTCCAAGGCTCAGCGCATCCCACAGTCGTCCTGATGCGCATCACCGGGACATCCGCGATTCGGTCGGCTTCCGTCGATCCGGTGATCTGGGTTCAGTCTGGCAGAGGCGCAGCACCCTGCACACGCGCACGTCGAACAAACATCGCGCGCATGCTCTGTTCCAGTCGAGAGAACCGACGCGGGGCGGGTCAGAACCCGAGCTTGCCGAGCTGCTTCGGGTCGCGCTGCCATTCCTTCGCGACCTTCACGTGCAGGCCGAGGAACACGCGCGTGCCGAGGAGCTCCTCGATGCCGACGCGCGCTCGCGCACCCACATCGCGCAGGCGCTTGCCCTTGTGCCCGATGATGATCGCCTTCTGGCTGTCGCGCTCGACGACGATCTGCGCGTGCACATCCGTGAGGTTGCTGTTGTCCTCGCGCACCGACACCTCGTCGATGATCACGGCAATCGAGTGCGGCAGCTCATCGCGCACGCCCTCGAGGGCCGCCTCACGGATCATCTCCGCGATGCGATCCTCGTCGGACTCGTCGGTGGTGATGCCCTCGGCGTAGAGCGCTGGGCCCTTCGGCATCAGCGTCAGCAGCTCGTCGGCGAGCACCTCGAGCTGATCGCGGGTGAGCGCGGAGAGCGGCACGACCGCAGCCCAGTCCTCGCGGAGCGCGTCGACCTCGAGCAGGCGCTCGGTGATCTCGTCGCGGCCAGCGGCATCCGTCTTCGTGACGATCGCGACCTTCTTCGCGCGGGGGTATCCGTCGAGCGATGCGGCGATGCGGCGGTCCCCCGGGCCGACCTTCTCGGTGGCCGGCACGCAGAAGCCGATGACGTCGACGTCGCCGAGCACCTGGTCGACCAGGTCGTTCAGGCGCTCGCCGAGCAGCGTGCGCGGCTTGTGGATGCCGGGGGTGTCGACGATCACCAGCTGCCCCGCGGGGCGGTTCACGATGCCGCGGATCGCGCGACGCGTGGTCTGCGGCTTCTCGCTGGTGATGGCGATCTTCTCGCCGACCAGGGCGTTCGTCAGTGTGGACTTGCCCACGTTCGGGCGTCCGACGAACGTCACGAAGCCGCTCCGTGTCTGGTCAGTCATCGCGTCCATCTCCCTCATGTTCAGTTGCATCCGTGTCGATGGCCGCACGTTCGACGAACACCGTGGCGATTCCTCGCCCGCGTCCTCGCGACGCACCCCCGGTCAGGACCAGGCCATCGACGACCGCGGTCGCACCGGGCTGCGGAACCTGTCCGAGCGCCTTGCCGAGCAGTCCGCCGATCGAATCGACTTCCTCGTCCTCGAGTTCGAGGCCGAACAGGTCGCCGACGTCTTCGAGCGACAACCGTGCACTCACGCGGTATCGCCCGTCGCCCAGATCGACGAACTCGGCGGACACCTGATCGTACTCATCGGAGATCTCACCGACGAGCTCCTCGATCAGGTCTTCGAGCGTCACGAGGCCCGAGATCCCGCCGTGTTCGTCGATCACGAGACACACGTGCACGGCGTCGCGCTTCATCTGCTGCAGCAGGGTCTCGGCGCGCATCGACTCGGGAACGAACGTCGCCGGTCGCGAGATCGGCCGGATGGATGCCGTGCGCCAGGCGTTCTCGTCGCGGAACGCGAACTGCACCAGGTCCTTGAGGTACAGCACGCCCACGACATCGTCGGCGTCGTCGTCGACGACCGGCATGCGGGAGACGCCGCGCTGCAGGAACAGCGCCATGGCCTCGCTCGTGGTGGAGGTCGCGTCCACCGTGACCATCTCGGTGCGGGGCACCATGACGGCGCGCACGAACTGGTCGGTGAAGTCGAAGACCGAGTGGATCAGGTCGCGGTCGTCAGCCTCGATCAGGTCGTTCGAGGCTGCCTCGTCGACCATGCTCAACAGCTGCTCCTCCGAGCTGAACGAGCTTCGGCCGGTGCCGGGCGTGACACGGTTGCCGAGCACGACGAGGCCCTGGGCGAGCGGTCCGAGGATCATCCGCACGCCGCGCACGATCGGCGCGTTCGCCCGAAGAATGCCGTCGGCGTGCTGCCGACCGAACTTTCGAGGGCTCGCACCGACCAGCACGAACGAGATACCGGTCATCAGCACTGCTGCGGCGAGCATCGCCCACCAGATGTTGTCGATCAGGAACATGAACGCGACGGTCACGAGCACCGCGGCGGCCGTCTCGGCGAGCACACGGATGAACGCGACCGCGTTCACATGCGCCTCCGGGTCGGCGGCGATGCGCGCGAGCTGGGCCGCGTTGCGACCCTCCGAGCCCATCTCCTCGAGATCGGATCGCGAGTTCACGCCGAACGCTGCGTCGATCGCGGCCATCAGGCCGCCGAACGCGACCAGCAGGACCGCGCCGGCGAGGAGGAAGACTGCTGTCATCGGCGGCGTTCAGCCACAGCGAACCCCTGGATCAGCTCCTTCTGCAGCCCGAACATCTCACGCTCCTCATCGGGCTCGGCATGATCGAATCCGAGCAGGTGCAGCAGCCCGTGCGTCGTGAGCAGGATCAGCTCGTCCATCAGCGAGTGACCGGCGGCCTGCGCCTGTGTCTCGGCGACCTGCGGGCAGAGCACGATGTCGCCGAGCAGGCCGGGAGCGGTCGGACGGTCCTCGGTGCCGGGCCGCAGCTCGTCCATGGGGAAGCTGAGCACGTCCGTCGGACCGGGCTCATCCATCCACTGCACGTGCAGGGCTTCCATCGCACCCTCGTCGACAAGCACGATCGCGACCTCGGCATCGGCGCTGACATGCAGCTGCTCGAGGTTGTGGTCGGTCAGTCGCTGCAGCACTGTCTCGTCGACATCGATGGCCGACTCGTTGTTGATCTCGATCATGAGAGTCCTCGTTTCGGCATCCGGTCACGGGGTCCGGGTCTGGGGGCGCCGCCTCGACGCTCGGCGCGATTGGCGAACTCCGCCGCCTGCTCGCGCTCGAACCGCTGGGCGGTGCGCTGCTCGTCGTACTCGCTGTACGCATCGACGATGCGGCCGACCAGCGAGTGGCGGACCACGTCTGCGCTCGTCAGGCGAGAGAAATGGATGTCATCGATGTCGCTCAGCACCCGGGTCACCGTTCGCAGTCCGGAGGCGCCGGCCGGAAGGTCGACCTGCGTGATGTCGCCGGTGACCACCATGCGCGTGCCGAACCCGAGCCGGGTCAGGAACATCTTCATCTGCTCCGGCGTCGTGTTCTGCGCCTCGTCGAGCACCACGAAGGAGTCGTTGAGCGTGCGCCCGCGCATGTACGCGAGGGGTGCGACCTCGATGGTGCCCGTTGCCATGAGGCGCGGCACGATCTCCGGGTCCATCATCTCGTTCAGCGCGTCGTAGAGCGGGCGCAGGTACGGGTCGATCTTGTCGGTCAGGGTGCCTGGCAGGAACCCGAGCCGCTCCCCCGCCTCGACGGCGGGACGCGTGAGGATGATGCGTGTGACTTCCTTGCGCTGCAGCGCCTGCACGGCCTTCGCCATCGCGAGATACGTCTTGCCGGTACCGGCCGGACCGATACCGAACACGATCGTGTTCTCCTCGATCGCGTCGACGTACTCCTTCTGACCGAGGGTCTTCGGACGGATCACCTTGCCACGTGTGGTGAGGATGGCTTCGCCGAGCACCTCGCTCGGACGAGGCCCGCCTTCCACCCTCAGCATGCGGGCGGAGCTGGCGACATCGCTGGGTGCGAGGTTCTGGCCGGCTCTGGTCATCTCCAGGAGCTCGTCGACCAGCTGCCTGGCCTTCACGACATCGGCGCGTGCTCCGCTCAGCGTGATCTCGTTGCCGCGCACGAGCACCTGCACATCGCCGTGTTCCTTCTCGAGGATCCGCAGCAGACGATCCTGCGGTCCGAGCAGCTGGACCATCGCGACGCCGTCGACGGCGATCCGGTCGACGGCTTCGGGGGCAGGACCGTTCAGCGTGCGCTCCTGCGGCTCACGGACCTCGCCGTCGCCGGTGTCTGGGATGGTGTTCTCCGGCATGTCGTGGTCAGGCACCGACGCTCTTCTCGGTCAGTCCGCCGCCGAGGATGTGGGCGTGGACGTGGAAGACGGTCTGTCCCGCGTTCGCGCCCGTGTTGAACACGAGGCGGAAATCGCCGTCATCGGTATGCTGTGCCGCCAGCTCCTTCGCGAAGGCGATGAGCTCGGCGAGGAGGGCTGGATCGCCGGCAGCCAGCTCGGCGACGTCACGGTACTCGGCGGTCTTCGGAACCACGAGCAGGTGCACCGGAGCCTGCGGTGCGATGTCGCGGATCGCGAAGAGACGCTCGGTCTCGCCGAGGATCTCGGCGGGGATCTCACCGTTCAGGATGCGCGTGAAGATCGAGGTGTCCGTCATGAGTCCAAGTCTACTGACCGGTGCAGACGCACGGCCGTCGAGGATGCTCCGACAGGCTCCGCGAGCCAGTGGCCGGGTCCCTCAGGAACCCGATGCCCGGGTCCCTGAGCCTGTCGAAGGGTCCCAGCCCCGAGCGCACGGGTCACCACCGGCCGAGGGCGACCGAGAGCACCGCGATCGCCGCGGGGCCGGCCGTCGACGTGCGCAGCACGGTGTCGCCCAGGAGGACCCGCTCGGCACCGGCATCCGTCAGCCGGGCGAGCTCCTCCGGCGCGATGCCGCCCTCGGGACCGACGACCAGCACGAGGTCACGGCCGTCCGGCGCGAGCTCCGACAGCCGTGTCTCGGCGGTCGGGTCGAGCAGGAGCAGTCGCTGGGTCGCCGTACGCGTCGCAAGCTGCGCGGTCGACACCGGGGCTGCGACCTCGGGCACCCACGCTCGATGCGCCTGCTTCGCTGCCTCTCGCACGATCGAGGCCCAGCGCTCACGGCCCTTGACGGCCTTCGAACCCTCCCAGCGCGAGATGCTCCGGCCGGCCTGCCACGGCACGATCTCGTCGGCGCCCAACTCGCATGCCGCCTGGACCGCGAGCTCGTCACGATCGCCCTTCGCCAGCGCCTGCACCAGCACGATGCGCGGCTCCGGCGCTGACTGCACCGTGCGTTCGGAGATGCGCACGTCGACCTGCGACGGAGACACCGCCTCTGCGACGCCGGTGAGCCAGACTCCGGCCCCGTCGCCGATCGTGATCGCCTCGCCGACGCGCAGTCGACGGACGACAGCGGCGTGCTTCGCCTCGGCCCCGGTCAGCGACACGAGGTCGCCGACCGCGGCGTCAGACGAGGACTCGACGAGGAAGTGCAGCGCCATGACTCAGTGCGAACGGAACCGGTCGCGGAGCTTCGAGAACAGCCCCTGCTGGAACTGCGCGAGCTGCGGCTCCGGCGCCTTGGCCTTCTTCGCGAAGTCCTCGATCAGGGCACGCTGTGCGGAATCCAGCTTGGTCGGCGTCACGACCTGCACACCCACCCGGAGGTCTCCGCGCTGCGATCCACGCAGCGGCGTGATGCCTCGCCCCTTGATGGTCAGCACGTCACCGGACTGCACGCCGGCGCGGATCTCGAGATCCACAGCGCCGTCGAGGCCCTGGATCTCGGTCTCGGTGCCGAGGATGGCGTCGGTCATCGACACCTCGAGCGTCGCGAGCAGATCGTCGCCGTCCCGGCTGAACGCCGCGTGCGGATTGACCGTCACCTCGACGTACAGGTCGCCGTTGGGGCCACCGGCCTTCCCGACCTCGCCGGAGCCGGGGAGCTGCAGGCGCAGTCCGGTCTCGACGCCGGCGGGGATGTCGAGCGATACGGTCCGACGCGAGCGAACGCGTCCCTGGCCGCCGCAGGTGCCGCAGGGGTAGGGAATCGTGGTGCCGTAGCCCTCGCACGTTCCGCAGGGCTGCGAGGTGACGACGTTACCGAGCAGGCTGCGCACCTGGCGCTGCACGTGACCGGAGCCGCCGCAGATGTCGCAGGTCACGGGCGAGGTGCCCTCCTGGCAGCAGGAGCCCTGACAGGTCTCGCACAGCACGGCGGTGTCGACCTCGATGTCCCGATGCGCACCGAACACGACGTCGCCGAGATCGAGGGTCACGCGCACCAGCGCATCCTGGCCGCGCTCGCGCCGGGAACGAGGCCGGCCGCCGCGTCCGCCGCCCTGTGCTGCGCCGAAGAAGGTCTCGAAGATGTCCCCGAAGCCGCCGAAACCACCGAAGTTGCCTGCGGCGCCGTCTCCGCCGCCCATGTCATAGCGCTGACGCGAATCGGTGTCGCTCAGCACGTCGTACGCGTGCGTGACGAGCTTGAACTTCTCCGCGGCATCCTCTCCCGGGTTCACATCCGGGTGCAGCTGCCGGGCCAGTCGCCGGTAGGCCTTCTTGATCTCGTCGATGGACGCGTCCCGGGACACCCCGAGAACCTCATAATGGTCCGCCACAATCGCCTTTCTGCGTGTGTCTGTCCGGAGAGCCGCGTCAGCGGCTCGCCTCGTCTTCGTCGAGCATCCGCGTCAGGTAGCGGGCCACAGCCCGCGCCGCAGCGAGATTGCTCGGGTAGTCCATGCGCGTCGGACCCATGACGCCGACGCGTGCCATGCCGCTGGGTGCGGCGTAGTTGCTGGTGACGATCGACGCCTCGCCGAGTCCGAACGAGGCGTTCTCGGTGCCGATGCTCGCGGCCAGGCCGTGTTCGTCGGTCACCATCTCACTCATGAGCCGCAACAGGGTGACCTGCTCCTCGATCGCCTCGAGAAGCGGGTGGATGCTGCCGCGGAAGTCGTGTTCGCGCCGTGCGAGGGTGGCGGCGCCCGCCATCACCAGACGCTCCTGCCGGAACTCGCCGAGCTCGTCCATGACGACGCCGGCGAGGGTGCGGAGCGCCCGTTCGCTGGGCAGCTCCTCGCCGTCGAGCAGCGACTGCAGGCGATCGGACGCTTCGCCGATCGCCCGACCGGTGATCATCTCCGACACGCGCGCGCGGAGCTGCGCCAGCCCGCTCTCGTCGACATCGACCCCGAGCTGGGCGACGCGCTGGGAGACGCCGCCGGCATCCGTGACGAGCACGATCAGCAGGCGGTTCGGCGCCAGGGCGACGAGTTCCACATGCGTGACGCGCGCACGCGCGAACGACGGATATTGGGCGAGCGCGACCTGGCCGGTCAACTGGGTGAGCACTCGCACGGTCCGCACCATGAGATCGTCGAGGTCGGCCGGCGTGCCGAGGAACGATTCGATCGCAGAGCGCTGCGCCGTCGACAGCGGGCGAAGCTGTGCGAGGTGGTTCACGAAGACGCGGTAGCCCTTGTCCGTCGGGACTCGACCTGACGATGTGTGCGGCGCGGTGATCAGCTCTTCGTCCTCGAGCAGCGCCATGTCGTTGCGAATGGTCGCCGCGGAGACGCCGAAGGAATGCCGGTCGACGATGGAGCGGCTTCCGACGGGTTCGTGGGTCTCGACGTAGTCCTGCACGATCGCGCGGAGAACCTGGAGTCCTCGATCTGTGACCATCGCCTTCCCTTCCGCTGGCACTCGGACGTTCAGAGTGCCAATCCTACCCCGTACAGCCGCAGAACCTCCGAACTGTGCGCGGCCGACTCTAGGATGGCGCTCATGGCCGACTCCCCCACCGTCACCCTCTCCTCCGGCACGATCAGGGGATCCGCGCACGGCGAGATCGTCCGGTTCCTCGGCGTCCCGTATGCCGCTGCACCGTTCGGGGAGAACCGGTTCCGCGAACCGCAGCCGGTCACGCCATGGACCGGCGTGCGGGACGCGCTCGAGTTCGGCCCGACCGCGCCGCAGGTGCCGTACGCCGGCGCGATCGGCGAGCTTCTCGGCTCAGTGCAGATCGCGGGCGACGACATCCTCACCGCCAATGTCTGGGCACCGGCGGATGCCGCCGGGGCACCGGTGCTGCTGTGGATCCACGGCGGGGCGCTCGAACGGGGCACGGCGGCGCTCTCTCTCTACGACGGAGCGGTGTTCGCTCGCGCGGGCATCGTGTTCGTCTCGATCAACTACCGACTCGGCGCCGAGGGCTTCTCGGTGCTCGAGAGCGCGCCCCGCAACCTCGGGCTGCGAGATGCGGCCGCGGCACTCGAGTGGGTGCACCGCGAGGTGTCGGCGTTCGGTGGAGACCCGGAGCAGATCACGGCGATGGGCGAATCGGCCGGCGGCGCGATCGTCGCCGCTCTGCTGACGAGGGATGACTCACGAGGACTGATCGCCCGCGCGATCATCGAGTCCGGGCCGCTCGAGGCCCAGACACCTGCAAAGGCGGGGCGGGTGACTGCCCAGATGGCGAAGCGGCTCGGCGTCCGTGCGGATCGTGACTCGTTCACGGCGGTCCCGCCGCACCAGCTGCTCGAGACGCGTCGCCAGCAGTCGGCCGGCTCGTCACCGCTCGGCGGCGCACCGGGCTACCAGCCCGCGATCGACGCGGACAGCATGCCGCGGTCGCCGCACGAAGTGCTGGGAGCGATCGACACGCCGCTGCTCATCGGCACCAACACCGATGAGTATCGGCTGTGGTTCCCACCCGAAGCGCTCGAGGGCATCAGCAGGCTCAAGCTCTTCCTCGCGACACTCGCACTGCGCATCCCCCGCAGAGCAGTCGCGGCCTACCGCGCGGAGTGGCCTGACGCCTCCACGGGCGAGATCTTCGGTCAGCTCGCGACCGATGTGCTGCTCCGCCGCGCACTGACGCGGGTCGCCCTGTCGCGGCCATCGACGACCCACGTCTACGAGTTCGCCTGGCCGAGTCCGGTGCGCGACCTGCGCGCGGCGCACGCACTCGAGCTGGGATTCGTGTTCGATCGACTCGACGACCCGGAGACGCAGCGCCTGGCGGGGCCTGATGCACCGAAGGCGCTCGCGGACGAGATGAACGCCGCGTGGATCGCATTCGTCACGACCGGCGACCCCGGCTGGCCGGTCTACGGCCCGTCTCGACTGACGCGGCTGTTCGACGACACCAGCTCGACCGTCACCCAGCGTCGAACCACAGGGCTGGATCTGCTCCCCGGGTGACTGCTGCCATACCGGGAGCTCAGTCGGTGAGTTCGCGCACCACGGCGTCGGCGAGCAGTCGTCCTCGCAACGTGAGCGTGATCCGACCGCGCAGGGCGGCCGCGGGATCGACCAGCCCGTCGGCGATGAGCCCGGCCACGCGCGAACGGTTGGCCTCTGGCAGCTCGGCGATGGCGATGCCCTCGGCGAGGCGGCTCAACAGGAGCACCCGTTCGAGCAGGTGGGCCTCCGGGTCCGGTCGCTCCGTGCCTGCGGCCGGGGATTCGGATGCCGCGAGCCGCTGCGCATAGGCCGCAGGATGCTTCACGTTCCACCAGCGGAGCCCGGCGACGTGGCTGTGCGCGCCAGGACCGAAGCCCCACCAGTCGCTCCCCCGCCAGTAGGCGAGGTTGTGGCGGGAACGGTTGTCCGTGGCGCTCGCCCCGACTCCGGCGCCTGCACCTGTCGAAGGGCGCGCCCAGTTGCTGACCTCGTACCAGTCGAATCCGGCCGCGGCGAGACGCGCATCCGCGAGCTCGTACATGTCGGCCTGCAGATCGTCGTCCGGCGTCGGCACCTCGCCTCGGCGGATCTGCCGGGCGAGCTTCGTGCCGTCCTCGATGATGAGCGCGTACGCGGAGATGTGGTCGGACTCGAGCGCGAGGGCGGCATCGAGCGATGCCTCCCAGTCCGCGAGCGACTCCCCCGGGGCTCCGTAGATCAGATCGACGCTGACCGCGAGACCGGCGTCCTTCGCCGCGGCCACCGCGGTGCGGACGTTCTCCGGCTGGTGCGTGCGGTCGAGGGCAGCGAGCACGTGCGGCACGGCCGACTGCATACCCACGGACAGGCGGGTGACCCCCGCGGCCGCGAGCGTGCGCGCGACCTCCGGCGTCACAGTGTCCGGGTTCGCCTCGACGGTCACCTCGGCGCCGTCGACCAGGCCGAAGGTCGAGACGGCGGCGTCCAGCATCCGAGCCAGGTCGCCGGCCGGGAGCAGTGTCGGGGTGCCGCCGCCGAAGAAGACGGTGTCCATCGGGCGCAGCGCGCCGACCTCGCCGAGCACCCGTCGTGCCAGATCGATCTCGGAGATCAGAGTGGTGGCGTAATCCTCCTGCTTCGCGCCGCGCAGTTCGCTCGACGTGTACGTGTTGAAGTCGCAGTAGCCGCAGCGCACGCGGCAGAACGGGACATGCAGGTATGCCGAGAACGGCACGTTCGTGTCGATCGGCAGATCGCCGGGAAGTCGCCCGTCGGTCGGAGCCGGGTCACCCAGGGGAAGCGGTCCCGCCATCAGACGGGGGTCGCGTACAGCGGGGAGATCGCGCGGAGGTATCGCGCGAAGAGCTCACGCCGCCGGCGCTTCACGAGCGCTGGGACCGTGCGGTAGAGCAGGGATGTGGGCGCGTCGAAGGCGCGCACCGTGAACCAGACCTCGTCGTTGTCCTCGCGCCAGTCCAGGTCGAAGGACTCCTCACCGCTGACGACCGAGCCGCCGACCGTGCCGAGCACGAAGCCGATCCGACGGGTCTCCTCGGTGACCGAGATGACGCGCAGCTCGGCGTCGGCCCGCATGCTGCCGACGCGTCCACGGAGGTGCAGCGTCATGCCGGGTCCGACGAAGGGCATGCCCTCTGCGTCGTAGCGAGGCTCGACCTCGCGCTTGCTCGGAGCGATCGGGTTGCCCTCGGCGTCGAAGCTGACGCCGGCGTAGGCGGGCCCTGGCGCCGGGCGCACGTCTTCCACGCTCAGTCCGGATGCACGCTGCGCGGTCCACGACAGCAGCGCGTCACCGGCGGTCTGGAACCGTTCGAGTCCGCTGCCGATGCGCCACGAGTTCTCCGCCGGGATGCTGCGCTCCGGCGGGTAATGCATCAGATCGGGGGCGTGGGTCGCACCCACGGCCGCATAGTCCACCGTGCCGTCTCGGAAAGTCCCGCGCCGCATGAGATCCAGCCTACTTGGGGTTGCCTGAGTGAACACCCTCACTCGCCGTCCACGGTCACATCGATGCGTTCAGGACGCAGGGAGATGTGCAGGATGCCGGGCGGATGCGGCCGAAACGTCCGGCATCCATCCCTTCTCCCTGCGACGCGCGCCGCCGCATCAGCGGACCGATCCGGCAGCGTCCTCGACGATGCGCATGTACCGCCTGAACACGGACCGCTGCAGGAGTCGCAGCGCCGGGGTACCGCACCGCCAGAACCAGTTCGACGGGCAGGAGACGGATCGGGCGGTGAACACGCCGTGCTCGTCGAGCACGAACGACTCCTCGCCGTACAGCGGATGCCCTGGCCTCGTCTCGTAGCCGAAGCCGCACTCATCCGCCCAGACCACGCGAACCGGCTCAGCGAATCGGATGCCGAGCAGACGCGTCGCGAGCACGCCATCGTCGCCGGGGGACGGCGCCCCGGACGGGACCTCGAATCCGGCACGGCGCTTGAACTCCCAGCTGCTGACGAGCGCCGCGACCGCGGCCCTCGCCTCAGTCGGCACGGTCACCGAGCGCTCGGCTCCGCGCAGTCCGCCCGGGACCGAGACGAGCGGTCGACGCGTCATCCCTCGCTCGTACGCCGGGAACGGCATCCCTACTTCTTGTCCTTGCCCTCGACGTCGCCGGAGAGCGCTGCGATGAACGCCTCCTGGGGGACCTCGACGCGACCGACCATCTTCATGCGCTTCTTGCCCTCCTTCTGCTTCTCGAGGAGCTTGCGCTTGCGGGTGATGTCACCGCCGTAGCACTTGGCGAGCACGTCCTTGCGGATCGCGCGGATGGTCTCACGAGCGATGATCCTGGCACCGATGGCCGCCTGGATCGGCACCTCGAACTGCTGGCGAGGAATGAGCTTTCGCAGCCGCTCGGCCATCATCGTGCCGTAGGCGTAGGCCTTGTCGCGATGCACGATCGAGCTGAAGGCGTCGACCTTCTCGCCCTGCAGCAGGATGTCGACCTTCACCAGGTCCGCCTCCTGCTGTCCGGAGGGCTCGTAGTCGAGCGAGGCGTAGCCCTGCGTCTTCGACTTGAGCTGGTCGAAGAAGTCGAACACGATCTCACCCAGCGGCATGTTGTAGCGCAGCTCGACGCGCTCCTCAGAGAAGTACTCCATGCCGAGCAGCGTTCCTCGGCGGCCCTGGCAGAGTTCCATGACCGTGCCGACGTAATCCTTGGGCAGCAGGATCGCCGTCTTCACCATCGGCTCCGAGACCGAGCCGATGCGGCCGTCCGGGTACTCGCTGGGGTTCGTCACGGTGACCGTCTCGCCGGTGTCCGAGGTGAGCACCTCGTAGATCACGCTGGGAGCGGTCGTGATGAGGTCGAGTCCGAACTCGCGCTCGAGGCGTTCGGTGATGATCTCGAGGTGCAGCAGACCGAGGAATCCGCAGCGGAAGCCGAAGCCGAGCGCGACCGAGGTCTCCGGCTCGTAAGCCAGCGAGGCGTCGGAGAGCTTGAGCTTGTCGAGTGCCTCGCGCAGTTCGGCGTAGTCGCTGCCGTCGATCGGGTAGAGACCGGAGAACACCATGGGCTTCGGGTCGGTGTAGCCCGGCAGCGCCTGGGTCGACGGCTTGCGCGCCGTCGTGACGGTGTCGCCGACCTTCGACAGGCGGACGTCCTTCACGCCGGTGATGAGGTAGCCGACCTCGCCGACGCCGAGCCCCTTGGACGGGACGGGCTCGGGGCTGGAGACGCCGACCTCCAGCGCTTCGTGGTTCGCGCCGGTCGACATCATCTGGATGCGCTCGCGGGGCGACAGGCTGCCGTCGACCATTCGGACGTACGTCACGACCCCGCGATAGGCGTCGTAGACCGAGTCGAAGATCATGGCGCGGGCCGGAGCATCCGCATCGCCGACCGGAGCCGGGATCTCCTTCACCAACCGGTCGAGCAGTTCCTCGACGCCGACGCCGGTCTTCCCCGACACGCGGAGGACATCCTCGGGCTTGCCGCCGATGAGGGATGCCAGTTCCTTGGCGTACTTCTCCGGATCGGCGGCAGGCAGGTCGATCTTGTTCAGCACCGGGATGATGTGGAGGTCGTTCTCGAGTGCGAGGTAGAGGTTCGCGAGCGTCTGCGCCTCGATGCCCTGCGCGGCGTCGACGAGGAGGATCGCACCCTCGCACGCGGCCAGCGAGCGGGACACCTCGTAGGTGAAGTCGACGTGGCCGGGGGTGTCGATCATGTTGAGCGCGAAGGTCTCACCGTCGATCTGCCACGGCATCCGCACGGCCTGGCTCTTGATGGTGATGCCGCGCTCGCGCTCGATGTCCATCCGGTCCAGGTACTGGGCGCGCATGTCGCGGTCCGAGACCACGCCCGTGATCTGCAGCATGCGGTCGGCGAGGGTCGACTTGCCGTGATCGATGTGGGCGATGATGCAGAAGTTTCGGATCTGCTTCGCGGGCGTGGCGGCAGGCTGAAGCGGAGTGAGGGCGCGTGGTGACATGTCCACTCGATTCTACGGTGAGGCGATGCTAATCATCGATTCGCCCGAAGCGGTGATATTCTCCCGAAGTTGCCCGGGAGCAATTCGTGACACCGAATCCCGTGGGCGATAAGACTCCGTCACAGACCAAGTGGGGCGTCGCGTCGCGCAGAACGGCAGATGGTGATTGACTGTCTTCCCCGGCTCAGCGTTGCGTCGGCAGAACCGCGCGCGTCTGTAGAAGAGAAAGAATCATCACCTTGATCAAGTATCTCGTGCGCCGCACATTGGGCTGGCTGCTCATGATCGTGGTCGCGACCAACGTCACGTACTTCCTGGCCTGGTCGTTCCTGGATCCGCGGAGCAACTACGTCGGTCGACGCCCACCGCTCAGCACCGATGAGATCACACGGATGCTCGAGCCGCTGAATCTCAGCGACACGGTCCCGCTCCTGGAGCGCTGGTGGGTGTGGTTCAGCGGGATCCTGTTCCGGTGGGACTGGGGCCAGAGCCCGGTCGGCCAGTCGGTGAACGACCAGATCGCCTATCGGGCCCTGATCTCGGGCGAGCTCGTGATCGGCGCGACGATCCTCGGCGCCGTGCTCGGCATCGGCCTCGGCGTCTACACCGCATCACGCCAGTACAAGCTCGGCGACCGCATCGGCCAGGCCACGTCGATCATCACGATGAACATCCCGATCGTCGTCGCGGCCCTCGGCATCGTCCTCCTCGCGATCTCCTTCAACGAGTGGGTCGGCGTGCGGGTGTTCTACGTGACAGGGGCAGGCAGCAAGGGCGTCGAGGGATTCTTCCCGGTCCTGATCGACAAGCTGCAGCACATCACGCTGCCGACGATCGCCCTCGTGATCACCGGATACGCGAGCTACCACCTGCTGCAGCGGTCGCTGCTGCTCGACAACATCAAGGCGGACTACGTCCGCACAGCGCGCGCGAAGGGCCTGACCAAGCAGCAGGCCATCCGCAAGCACGCGCTGCGCCCCTCGCTGATCCCGGTCGCCACGCAGCTGGCGTTCACGATCCCGACGGTGTTCACCGGAGCGATCCTCACCGAGACGATCTTCGGCTGGAACGGCATGGGCAAGTACTTCGTCGACACCATCGGCAAGAACGACGTGCACGGCGTCGTGGCGATCGCGGCCTTCGGCGCCGTGCTGACCGCCATCGGCGCGATCCTGGCGGACATCGCCGTCGTGGTCCTCGATCCTCGAGTGAGAGTGAGCTGACATGAGCACCGAAATGATCGACCCCACGCTCCACCCGCAGGCGGATGTCGCCGCGCCCGTCATCGCGCAGCGCAAGCGGACCTCGGTGTTCGGGCTCTACTACCGCCGGTTCATGCGCAACCGCCCTGCGGTCTTCGGCGTCTTCATCTTCATCGCCCTGGTCCTGTTCTCGATCATCGGCCCGATGGTGGCGAAGTACGACCACATCTACCTCGACTTCCTGAATCTCGGCACCGGGCCCTCGTCCGAGCACTGGTTCGGCACGACGCCCGCCGGAAACGATCTGTTCGCGCAGGTGTCGATCGGCCTGCAGCGCTCCCTCATGATCGCCGTGACCGTGTCCATCGGAACCACCGTGATCTCGGCGATCGTCGGTACCGCTGCCGCCTACTTCGGTGGCCTCCTCGAGCGCTCGACCCTCCTGATCATCCACTTCCTGATGGTGATCCCGACTTTCCTGATCCTCGCCCTCGTGTCCAACAGCGCGGGCGGCGACTGGCGGGTCATCGCACTCGCACTGATCTTCGTCGGCTGGTTCTTCCAGGCCAGGGTGATCTGGACGATGGCGCTGTCGCTGCGCGAGCGCGAATACGTGCACGCGGCCCGCTACATGGGTGTGCGCGGCATGAGGATCGTGCTCCGGCACCTGCTCCCCAACATCGGCTCGCTCCTCGTGATCAACTTCACGCTCGGCGTCGTCGCTGCAGTGATCACCGAGACCGGGCTCTCCTTCATCGGCTTCGGCGTGAAGATCCCGGATGTCTCACTCGGCTCGCTGATCGGCAGCGGCGCGAACACCATCACGAGCGCACCATGGGTCTTCTACTTCCCCGCTGCCGCGCTCACCCTGCTCACCGTGTCGATGGCGCTCGTCGCCGACGGTCTGCGCGATGCGCTCGATCCCACTTCAGCGGCTGGAGGCCGCGCATGAGCACCACACCTGCATCCACCGTCCTGTCCGTCCGCGACCTCCACGTCAGCTTCCCCTCCGAAGCCGGTCGTGTCGACGCCGTCCGCGGCGTCTCCTTCGACCTGCAGGCGGGCAAGACCCTCGGCATCGTCGGCGAATCGGGGTCGGGCAAGTCCGTGACCTCGCTCGCGATCATGGGGCTGCTCGACGACAACGCGAAGGTCACCGGTTCGGTGGTCTTCGACGGTCAGGAGCTGCTCGGCAAGACCGACAAGCAGATGTCGATGATCCGCGGCAACGGCATGACCATGGTCTTCCAGGACCCACTGACCTCGCTGACCCCGGTCTTCACGATCGGCGACCAGCTCATCGAAGCTCTGACAGTCCATCGCAACCTGTCCAAGAAGGACTCCTGGGATCGCTCGGTCGAGCTGCTCTCCCTGGTCGGCATCCCCGAGCCGGAGAAGCGCATGAAGGCCTTCCCGCACGAGTTCTCCGGTGGCATGCGCCAGCGCGTGGTGATCGCGATCGCGATGGCCAACAACCCGAAGCTCATCATCTGCGATGAGCCCACCACCGCACTCGACGTCACGATCCAGGCGCAGATCCTCGACCTGATCGAGAAGGCGCAGGGCGAGACCGGCGCCGCGGTCATCATGATCACGCACGACATGGGTGTGGTCGCCAGGACGGCCGACGATGTCATCGTGATGTACGCCGGCAAGCCGGTCGAGCATGCGGAGGCCCGCGAGCTCTTCCACCGCACGCGGATGCCGTACTCGATCGGTCTGCTCGGCGCGATCCCCCGCGTCGACAAGGCCGAGAAGCAGCCGCTGGTGCCGATCAAGGGCAACCCGCCGCTGCTGATCGGCCTGCCGGATGCGTGCCCCTTCGCCGATCGCTGCCCGATCGTGATGGATGCGTGCCTGACGAAGGAGCCCGAGCTCCTGCCCGTGTCCACTGGCACCACCGCAGCGCACAGCGCGGCCTGCATCCGCGCGAACGAGATCGAGGACGGCGGCCTGATCGGCGGACTCCCCGTCTATCCGGTCCCGGTGATCCCGGAGAGCGAACTCACGCGGACGCCGCGCGAGGAGCGCCCCGTCACGCTCGAGGTCCGCAACATGACCAAGTCGTTCCCCCTCATGAAGGGCGCGGTGTTCAAGCGCAAGGTCGGCGAGGTGCACGCGGTCAAGGGCATCAGCTTCGACGTGCGCGAGGGCGAGACCATGGCCATCGTCGGCGAGTCGGGCTCCGGCAAGACGACGACGCTGCTGCAGATCATGGACTTCGAGAAGCAGGCGGACGGCGACATCGTCATCGCAGGCACCAGCGTCGGCGACATCACCAGCGGCCGCCAGGAGCGCGCACTCCGTCGCGACATCCAGATCGTGTTCCAGGACCCGATGGCGGCGCTCGACCCCCGCATGACGGTGGCCGACATCATCGCCGAGCCGATGATCGCGATCGGGACCTCGCGCGCCGATGCCTACGTGCGCGTGCAGGAGCTGATGGATCTCGTGGGGCTCAACCCCGCACACCTCGATCGCTTCCCGAGCGCATTCTCGGGCGGGCAGCGCCAGCGCATCGGCATCGCCCGCGCACTGTCGACCAACCCGAAGATCGTGGTGCTCGACGAGCCGGTCTCGGCGCTGGACGTGTCGATCCAGGCCGGCGTGATCAACCTGCTCGATGAGCTGAAGGTCAAGCTGGGGCTGTCGTACCTGTTCGTCGCCCACGATCTGTCCGTGGTCCGGCACATCGCCGACCGCGTGGCCGTGATGTATCTCGGCGAGTTCGTCGAGCACGGCGACGTCGACGAGGTGTTCGACAATCCGCAGCATCCGTACACGAGGGCGCTGCTGTCGGCGATCCCGGTTCCCGACCCTGATATCGAGCGCACGCGCCAGCGTGTCGTCTTCGATGCCGCGACCATGACGACGCAGCCGCTCGTCTCCTGAGTCTCCCTGGTCACCGTCCGGTAACGGTTAAGCGATATTCACTCGCACCCCCGAGCCTTTCGGTCGAAAGCGAACTAACCTCCCCTTTATGACTACGCCGAAAGGCGAAAGGAGCACCATGAAAAGCACCACGAAGCTGACGGGCATCATCGCCCTCAGCGGCGCTCTCGCACTCGTGATCAGCGGATGTGCGGCGGGCGGCGACAACGGCGGCACCGATGGCGGCAACACGCCCCAGGAGACGAAGCAGGCGGACTACAACCCGCAGCCGCGCGAGAACCTGAAGGAGGGCGGCGAGGTCCACTTCGGCATCAACGAGGTCACGCCGCAGATGAACCCGTTCAACGGCAACGCGAGCGCCGACACGACGCGCCTTGCCCAGTGGTACAACCCGCAGGTGTTCCTGATGACGCCCGAGGGCGACGTCTCCGCGAACCCGGCCTACCTCGACGCGTGGGACATCACCACGGAAGACGGCAAGACCGTCATCACGATGAAGGTCAACGAGAAGGCGGTCTGGAACGACGGCACGCCGATCGACTACACCGCGTTCGAGACCACGTGGAAGGCCAACAGCGGCGAGGACGAGGCCTACGAGACGAGCTCCACCGACGGCTACAAGGAGATCGAGTCCGTCACCAAGGGCGCGACCGACAAGGACGTCATCGTCACGTTCAAGGGCGAGTTCGCCTGGCCGAAGATGCCGTTCCTCAACGGCATCCTGAACCCGGCGGTCAACTCGCCGGAGGTCTTCAACACCGCCTACATCGAGAACGCTCACCCCGAGTGGGGCGCGGGCCCGTACAAGCTCACCGACTTCGACGTGAACGGCCAGTCCGTCACGTTCGAGCCGAACGAGAAGTGGTGGGGCGACAAGCCGCTGCTCGACAAGGTGACCTTCACGGGTCTCGACGCAGCCGCGTCGATCAACGCCTTCAAGAACGGCGAGATCGACATCGTCGGCACGAACACGAAGGACCGCCTCGCGCAGGTCGCCGACATGGAAGACGTCGTCACCTACCGCTCGCAGCAGACGGCCAAGACGATCGTGATCCTCGACGCCGAGAAGCCGCAGCTGAAGGACCTCGACGTCCGTGAGGCGTTCTTCATGGCGATCGACATCGACCAGCAGAAGCAGATCGCGTGGAACGGCCTCGACTACGAGGAGGCTCCAGCGGGATCGCTGAACATGTACGACTTCCAGGACGGCTATAAGGACTCGTTCGCCGAGGCCGGACTGAAGTTCGACGTCGACGGCGCCAAGAAGCTGCTCGAGGACGCCGGCTGGACCGAGGGCGAAGACGGCATCCGCGAGAAGGACGGCGTGAAGCTCGAGATCGTCTACCCGGTGCACAGCGATGACCCGACGATCGAGGCCCTGGCCAAGGCGCTGCAGCAGCAGGAGAAGGCCATCGGCATCGACCTGCAGATCGAGAAGCGCGCTCCCGCGGACTTCTCGACCGACTTCAGCACGAAGAACTGGGATGCGTTCTCCCTGCGCTTCACGGACTCCGACCCGTTCGGACCGCTGTACTTCTGCCAGCTGTACTGCTCTGACAGCAGCCTGAACCTCTCCGGTACCGGAACCCCCGAGATCGACGAGAAGATCAAGGATCAGGTCGAGTCGACCACGACGGCCGCTGACTGGACCGCCGCGACGATGAAGCTCGAGCCGGAGATCATCAAGGAGACCTGGGGCGTCATCCCGCTCTACAACGGCCCCTCGATCTTCACGGCGAAGACGGGCCTCGCCAACCTGACCCCGGAGCCCTACGTGGGCCTCGACCTCTTCGGCGTCTCGCCGGTGGAGAACGTGGGCTGGGAGAAGTAAGCACTTCTGTCTCATCCGAAGCGGGGTCGGTGGTTCATCCACCGGCCCCGCTTTCGTATGCTTGGCGCGTGAGTGTTCAGGTCGTTCTCGTCCACGGCATCCGTACATCCGCCACCATGTGGCGGTCGCAGGTCGAGCATCTCGAAGCGCACGGGTACGACTGCACCGCCGTCGACCTCCCCGGGCACGGCACGCGCATGCATGAGGACTTCACGCTGGACGCAGCCCTGCACGCGATCGATGACGCCGTGCGCGCCGCCGCGGAACGTGGTCCGGTGCTGCTCGTCGGACACTCGATGGGCGGGCTGCTGTCGATCGCCTACACCGGCGGTGCTGCGGCGCCGCCGGTCGCCGGCCTGCTCGCCGCGGCATGCACCTCGCTCCCCCGCGGGGCCGGGCTGTCTGCGTATCGGATGCTGTTCCGCGCCGTGAAGTCGCTGCCGGGCAGCGGCATGTGGATCACCAGGGGCATCCTCACCACGACGGTGCCGAGGGAGACGCGGGCCGATTTCGGCGCCGGCGGCTACGCCCTCGACGTGCAGGATCGAGCGCTGGCGAGTCTGGCCGAGCTCGACATCCCGGCGGCGCTGCGACGGATCAGCGTCCCGCTGTGGTTCGTGAACGGCCAATACGATCAACTGCGCGTGAACGAGCGGCTGTTCCAGCGTCTCGCCCCGCACGCGGAACTCGTCATCGTGCCGCGGACGACGCATCTCGTCACCGTCATGCGCCCGCGCATCTTCAACGCCGCGATCCGACTGGGCGTCGCGACGATCGAATCGGATGCCGGATCAGCGGCGGGCGGGTTGCCTCGCGCACGCGGTGAGCGCGCCGCCGAGCACTGAGAGCACCGCCGCTGCGACGAAGACGAGCCAGAATCCGCCGACGAGGGCGACCAGCAGCGCGCCCAGCACAGGGCCGATGAGCTGTCCGAGTGCGGCCGTCACGTTGACGATGCCGAGGTCGCGGGCGTGGTCCTGCTCATCCGGGAGCAGATCTGCCGCGAATGCGAGGCCGACGGTGGAGAAGGCGCCGTAGCCGACGCCCATGAGCGCGGCCGCGACCATCGTCATCTCGAAGGTCGGCACGATCGCGATCGCGACGCCGGAGGCAGCCTGCACGAGCGTGGCCGCGACTGCGAGGCCTCGCCGGTTGCCGGTGCGGTCGGAGATGATCCCGGTGAGCACCGAGGCGATCACCACGAACAGGGTGTAGACGACGATCAGCAGCAGCAGGTTGTCCTGGGCGACGGCGCTCGGCTGACCGAGACCGTGCAGCAGGAAGAACAGGAACAGCGCGGTTCCGAGGGCATTGCCGATGTTCGTGACCAGGCGCCCGGAGAGCATCCAGGCGAAGTCTCGATCCCGCAGCGAGGCGAGTCTGCGACGCTTCACGCTGGGCGGACGCATCGCCGCGGTTCCTGCGGGGTCGGGCAGCAGCAGTGCGGAGGCCGTGCCGATCACCAGGATGATGCCGGCGAGCAGCAGATACCCGGTCTGGATGTCGAGCCCGAGCAGCACGACCAGCCCGACGCCGAGGACGATGCCGACGGCCTGGCTCGATCCGACGGCAGCGGATGCCGCGCCACGCTGCGTCGACGGAAGCTGATCGGCGATGAGTGCAGTGAAGGCGGCGGACGACACGGCCACGCCGATAGACACCCCCACCCAGCCGAGGCCGACGGCCCACGGTCCTTTCGCGAACCCGGAGAGCACGAGACAGACCGCAGTGAGCCAGACGCCACCCAGGGCCCACGGGCGGCGTCTGCGCTTCCCAGCGGCCGCACGGTCGGAGAGGGCGCCGGCAGCTGGCCCGGCGATGACACCGGCGAGGCCGCCGATGCCCAGCACGACGCCCGACGAGACGACGCCGCGGATCCAGTCGTCTTCGGGGGTGTCGAGCTGCAGCGGCAGCAGCAGCTGCACGGGTGTGAGCTGCACGGTCCAGATCGCGAGCCAGGCGAGGGTGAAGATCGACATCCACCTGGCGCCGACCCTGGTGGTGGCCGTCACCGGAACGCTGCCATCGACACCACGCGGTCGATCGAACGGCGACGGGCGCCCTCAGGCAGCCGGAACCTCGGGCAATCAGGGCTCATGTCGCTCCTTGACGTCGATGTCGGATAGACCTGATTCTGCACCCGGTGCCGCCGTCTGCGCGACCGAGTTTCTCGGATCCGCGCATGCAGGCGCCGCACCCTGCAGCCGTTTCGCGGGAACCGGCCGACTGCTGGTAGAGTTGTTTCTTGGCTTGCGTGTGGGTTCTTCCCTCACGATCGCTGAGCAGCAGCCCTCTTCTGCTGCCGGCATTTCCGAATCACTCCTGTACAGAAAGCGTCCACACGTGGCAAACATCAAGTCGCAGATCAAGCGCAACAAGACCAACATCAAGGCGAACGAGCGCAACAAGGCCGTCAAGAGCGAGCTCAAGACCCTCATCCGCTCCACCCGCACGGCAGTCACCGCCGGCGACAAGGCTGCGGCCGAGGCCACGCTGAAGAAGGCGTCCGCCAAGCTCGACAAGGCCGTCAGCAAGGGTGTCCTGCACAAGAACCAGGCGTCGAACCGCAAGTCGGCTCTCGCCAAGCACGTCGCTTCTCTCTGAGTCGCAACAGCTGAGAAAGGCCCGTTCCGGTTCGGAGCGGGCCTTCTTCGTTTCCGAGGCAGTTCGTTTCCGAGGCAGTAAGGGCCCTCCCCGGTTTCGCTCGGGCGCCGGTGTCAGGCGGGCTCTTCGCCGAACGGCTGTCTGGTCGCGATGACCGTGACCATGCGCTCCAGCGCGAAGATCGGGTCTCTGGCGGCACCCTTGACCTCGGCATCCGCCCGTGCGGTCGCCTGTACCGCCATGCCGAGCGAGCGCTCGTTCCAGCCGGCGAGGTCGCGCCGGGCACGGTCGACCTGCCAGTCCTTCATACCGAGGCGCTGGGCCAACTGGCGGCTGGGCTCACGATTGCCCGCGACGCGCGCCATGGTGCGCAGCTTCATGGCGAAGGCCGCCACCATCGGCACCGGGTCAGCGCCGGAGGCCAGTGCATGCCGCAGCGCGATCAGCGCCTCGCCGTAGCGGCCGGCGATGGCGGTGTCGGCGACGACGAACGCCGAGACCTCGACGCGTCCGCCGTAGTACTTCGTGACGATCTCTTCCGAGATGTCTCCCTCGACGTCGCCGATGAGCTGCTGGCAGGCCGCCGCGAGTTCGGTCAGGTCGTCCGCGAACGCCGAGACGAGTGCGCGGAGCGCTGGCGGAGCGATGCGCTTCTTCGCGGTGCGGAACTCCCCCGCTGCGAAGTCGACGCGGTCGCCGTCCCGCTTGATCGCGGGGCAGGCGATCTCGATGCCGCCGCCGGTTCCGGCACGGATCGCATCGAGGAGCTTCTTGCCGCGGACGCTCGCTCCGGTGTGCCGTAGGACGACCGTCGCTCCGTCCTGTGGGTGGTCGAGGTAGGAGACGGCCTCCTGGATGAAGGCGTCGGAGCACCGTTCGACACCGGACACCCGAACGAGACGGGGCTCGCCGAACAGCGACGGCGAGGTGAGCGCCAGGAGCGTGCCGGGCGCGTAGTCGTCGGCTCGCACGTCGGTGACCTCGAGAGCCGGATCCTCGGCGCGCAGATAGTCGCGTACGCCGGCGATCGCACGCTCGGCGCAGATCTCCTCCGGCCCGGACACGAGCACGACGGGTGCGGGACGCGGCTCGCGCCATGACACCTGCGGGACCTTGGTGGGCTTGGCTCCGCCACGGGAGGAGGAACGCGGAGCTGCCATGCTCCAAGACTACCGGGGGCGTCCGACGCTCGCCTCGGTCCAGACCCGCAGCTCCCCGTCTTCCATTCGGACCAGGATCCGGCCCTGTTGGTCCGTTCGGAAGACGTGGGCACCGGTCGCGCCGAGCAGATCGAGCGTCTCCGCCCGAGGATGCCCGTAGTCGTTCTCCATGCCCACGGTGAACAGTGCGATCGTCGGACGGAGCGCCTGATACAGCGCCGGCTCCTGATCGGCACTCCCGTGATGGGCGACCTTGACCACGGCGTAGCCGCCGATCAGACGGGCGGTGCGCAGGAGCATCCGCTGCGGTGCCGCTGACAGGTCCCCGAGGAACATCGACCTCGGCACGTCTCCCCCGCTGAATTCCACGACCACGCTCGCATCGTTCCCTGTCGGGAAGGCGACGGATGCTCGTTGCGGCCACAGCACCCGCCAGCTGGTCGCGCCGAGCTGCCCCCGCAGCCCTGTCTCACCCTCGGTCAGCGCCGCACCCGCTGCGGCCAGCTCGTCGAGCGCCCGTTGATCGTCCGGTCCACCGGGTGGGCCGTGCAGCACGACGCCGACCTTTCCCCGCACAGCGGCCACACCCCCGACGTGATCGAGATCGAAGTGGGTGAGCACGAGCAGGTCGATGCGCTCGATGCCGAGCGAGCGAAGGCACTTCGTGAGCGGTTCGGGCTTTGGTCCCGTGTCGATCAACGCGACGGCGCCCTCCGATCGCACCAGCAGGGCGTCGCCCTGCCCGACGTCGCACGCGGCGATCGACCAGCCTTCGGGCGTGCTCGCCGTCGCGAGGGGACCATCGAGCAGCGCGCGGGACGCACTCAGGGACAGCACGACGATCAGCGCGGCTGCAGCGGCGCGTCGGAGATTCCGCATCAGGGGACGCTCGGGGGTCGCCTCATCGACGCGCGGTCGCAGGATGACCAGCGCGAGCGCGATACTCACCCCCAGGACGAGCAGAGCGCTGCCGATGCCGGCAGGCAGCAGGATCTGCGCGATCGGGAGGTCGGCGGCGGTGGTCGCAGTCGTGGCGATCCAGGCAGCAGGCAGCCATGCTGATGCCGCGAGCAGATCCGCGAGCGGCGGGATGGGAGCCGTCAGGCACGCGAGCAGTCCGATCACCGTCGCGATCGGTGCCGCCGGCGCCGCCAGCAGGTTGGCGGCGATGCCGACCAGCGACTGCTGTTCGGCGAACAGCGCGATGATCGGACCGCAGGCGAGCTGGGCGGCGAGCGGAACGGCGATCGCGAGCGCGACCGGCGCCGGCATCCATCGCCGCATTCCACGCGTCAATGGCGGGGCGAGGAGGATCAGTGCCGCCGATGCCGCCACCGACAGCGCGAACCCCGGAGTCGCAGCCAGCCATGGATCGACGATAAGGATGCCGACGACGCAGAGGGCGAGCATCCCCGCGCCGGCCTGGGGACGGCCGAGCAGGACCGTGAGCATCGCGACGCCCGCCACGACCGCGGCTCTGATCACGCTGGGTTCCGGCGTCACGAGCACGACGAAGCCCGTCAGTGACGTCGCTGCCACGATCACACGCAGCGCTCGGCCGCCGCCGCACAGCGCCGTCAGCCAGAACATCGCGCCGACCACGATCGCGCAGTTCGCTCCGCTGACGGCGGTGAGGTGGCTGAGTCCGGTCGTGCGCATGTCATCGTTCAGCGTCTCGGAGACGGCACGGGTGTCACCGACCGCGAGCCCTGGCAGCAGACCGGCGCCAGGCTCGGGCAGCCGGGTCGAGCGCGCGATGAACGCCCGTCGCGCGTCCGCCGCCACCCCGAACACCCCCGACGCGGGGGCCTCGACTGCCGCGGTGCTCGCGAAAACGACGAGGGCCGACCTCTCCGCCGGATCCGTCGTTGCCGCCTCCCCCGTCACTCTGACGTTCGCGCCGAGATCGAAACCGTCAGCCGGGTCGATGCCGATACGCACGGGCGCCGACGCTGCATGCACCGCCCCCGGCGAGCCGATCCCCGTCAACCGCACCTCCATCCAGAGGCGCCCGTCCCGACCGACCGACGCTGACGAGGTGACCTCCGCCGTCAGCTCGACCACACGGCCGTCCCAGGATGCGGCGCTGTCGCGGGCGGGCAGCGCGTTCAGAACGGCGATCGACACAGCAGCCATCCCGGCGAGCAGGACGACCATGAGCGCGGCACGGGATGCCGCGCGATCAGCACGTCGCAGCACGACCGCAGACACGACTACCGTACCGAGGACACTCACCAACGCACACCATCCCGCTGCAGCAGGCACGAACACGCATACGAGCGCAGCCCCCCACACTCCGCCGGCGATCGGCAGCAGCCTCAGGTCTCGCCTCATTTCCGGCTAGCGTCACAGACCATGCTTGACGTCCGTCGCATACTCCGGCTCGTTGTGGACGCATCCATCCGTCGAACCTAGATCGCGACGACTCGGCATCTGCGCCCCTGCTCCGCACGCTGTGGACAGGAGTGACCGACTTCGATGTGTGGAGGAACGGCGTGCGCAGCCGCTTCCTGTACAAAAGCTCCCGAACGACGCGGAAGCCCTGTGCTCCACCCTCCTCGAGAGCGAGGGAGTCGTATCGGCTTAGAACTGGGCGGTGATCTCCGAGACGCTGCCGAATCGGACGCCTTCCGCGCTGATGGGGAGGTTCACCTGCCAGAGTTCGACGCCTTGCTCGACTGCGGCGTGGACGGCTGCGGCGACCTCGCTGTGGCGGACGCTGGGCGTGACGACGAATCCCGGGTTGTCGTAGAGGAAGCAGGTGAACAGCACCGCCCGTTCATGTGAGGCGAGGCTGGTGGCGAGTTCGCTGACGTGGCGCACCATGCGGTCCGTGGAGTCGAACGGCGTCACCTTCTTCTTGGCAAGCGCAGACGGCATCGGGAGCTGGATCGTCTGCAACGGTGTCTTGACCTCGACGTAGGTGTCGCCGTTCACGAGGAAGTCGAGGCGGGATGATCCGAGCTTCGCCTCCCGGCGCACGTCCGAGACGGGCACGACGTCATCGAGCGCTCCGGCGGTCAGTGCCGCTTCGACGTAGCGGTTCGCCGCGTTCTGATTGATGCCGAACCACTGCGGCTGCGCCCCTGGTTCTCCCAGACCGATGGCCTCGACCGTGTATCGGGTCTTCCGGGTCGTGCTGTGGCTGTCAGAGACGAGACATTCGAGCCCGTCAAGGACGAAGTCACCGATCCGTCCAGTCGTCGGGCAGTGGCAAGCCTGGACGTCACCGTCGATATCCACCTCGATGATGAATCGGTTCGGACGTCGGACGATCCGGGCACGGCGGAGCGGTTCTTCGAAGGTCACGAGCAGGTCGGAGGTCATCGTTGAATATTAGCTGACGTGAATTGTCATCTATCTTCGGCATAATCGACTCATGAGATCCGATCGTCTACTGGCCATGCTGCTGCTACTGCAGACGCATGGGCAGATGTCCGCATCGAAGCTCGCTGAGACGCTCGAGGTGTCGGTGCGCACGGTGTACCGCGACATGGAGTCGCTGTCGTCGGCGGGCGTGCCGGTCTACGCAGAGCGCGGGCGCGCCGGCGGCATCGCGATTCTGCCCGACTTTCACACGGACATGACCGGACTCACCACCGACGAAGCGCGTGCCCTGTTCGTGCTCGTGAACGAGAGCGCTCATAGCGATCTCGGGTTCGGGGATGCGCTGAAGTCCGCGCTCCGCAAGCTCATGGCCGCGTTGCCCGATGCGCACCAGGATCTCGCCGAACGCAGCACCGAGCGGATCATCATCGACGCCAACCGGTGGGGCGAGCGAGCCGCGGCGGTCCCGCACCTGAAGCCCGTGCAGGAAGCCGTGCTGACGGACCGACGTCTTCGCATCGCCTATGAGCAACGTGACAGCGAGCAGCTCGAACAGCTCCCCGTTGTCGATCCACACGGTCTCGTGCACCGCGGAGGCAACTGGTACCTCATCGCCACGATCAAGAGCATCGATCGCCAGTTCCGAGTCGACCGCATTCGTGAAGCCGAGTTGCTCGACTCGACCACTCGAAGGCCGAAAGGCTACCAACTCTCGGCCGCCTGGACGTCCCTCAACGAAGCGTGGCAGCGTGACTACTCCGCTGTCACTGTCACCGTGCGCGTGCACCGTGACGCACTCGGACTCTTCGAACGCACGGTCGCAAGCGAGCTCCTGGATCCGATCGATCGGTTCTCACGAACACCGGAGGAGTGGACGACGCTGCGTGTCCGGATGCGGTCGTTCGGCCACGCGCAAACCCTCTTGAGCTACGGAACCCAGGTGGTGGTGACCGAGCCCGCCGAGCTGGTGGCTCACCTCGCTCAGGTCAGCATGCACCTGGCCGCGCAGTACAACCCGAGCTCAGGCTGACGCTTCCGACCCTTCTCACCTGTCGCGCAAGGAACGCATTGAGGGCGTGGGCGACGTCGTATCGTACCGACTCCGCCGCGCTTATCAATCTCCTCGGAAAGGCCAGTGCATTCCCTGATCCGGTGTCTGCGGCGACGTTACTCTGGGCCTCCGCGGCTCAGGTTTCCGCGTGAATGGAGAGCAATGTTCCTTGTTACAGGTGCTTCAGGACACATCGGACGCGGGGTGGTTTCCGGCCTCGTTGCCGCAGGTCAGAACGTTCGGGCAGTGAGTCGACGCCCGCTCGAGGGCGATGCACAGAAGGCTGTGCACGTCGTCAACGTTGATCTTCAGGAGCCGCTCGCTGACGCCACGCTCTTCGACGACGTCGCAGGGCTCTTCTTGAACTCGAGCGCGACGATGGACCAGACCGGGGGGTTCTTGAAGACCGCTGCCTCGTCGGGGGTGTCGCATGTCGTGCTGGTCTCGTCGGTCTACGTCGAGGACGGTCTCCCGGCCGATGGGCAGCGAGATGCGATCGCGGGCATGCATCGATCGATGGAGGAGTTGGTCGAGAAGTCGGGGATGGCGTGACGCATCTGCGCGCTGAGGAGTTCGCCACGAACACACTGTTCCAGGTCGGTCCGCAGATCGCTCACGGTGATGTCGTCCGCGGGGCATATCCCGACGCTCAGTCGGCCACGATCCACGAACGCGACATCGCTGACTCCGTGGTCGCAGTGCTGCTCGAGGGCCCCGATGCTCATCGCGGCAAGACATATCTACTCACGGGTCCGAACGCGGAATCTGAGCGAGAACGAGTTGAGATCGTTGGAGCCGTCATCGGACGATCCTTGACCTTTGAAGAGGTCACACCTGCCGATGCCGTCTCAGCGATGGTCTCCAGTTACGTGCCGGAACCGATCGCTCTTGCGGCGATGGACGAACTCGCCCGGCGCACCGCCGAGCCGCCCAGGATCACCGACCACGTCACGATGCTCACCGGAAGGCCCGCACGCACATACACGCAATGGGTGACCGATCACGCAGCAGAGTTGGTGACCCGATGACCGCTCCCTCGTCTACGCGCGAGAACAGTCCGCAGGTTGCGATCATCACCGGTGGCGGGCGCGGCCTCGGCGCAGAGATCAGCAGATCACTTGCCGCTACCGGCGCTCAGATCGTCCTCGTCGGTCGAGACTTCCGGACCCTTCAGCGACATGCCTCAACGCTGCCGGGAGCACCCGTGCTGATCGCAGCGGACATGGCAGACGCCTCGGCGCCAGCCATGATCATCGATGAGGTTCTCCCCCAGACCGGGCGGATCGATGCGTTGGTGAACAATGCAGGGCGCGCTCACTTCGGGCGAAGCCAGGATCTCACGACTGTCGAGTTCGATGAACTCATCGGCTTGAACCTTCGTGGACCGCTCATGCTGACAGGTCTCGCCGCAACCCACATGGCGCAGAGCGGCGGCGGCAGTGTCGTCAACATCTCTTCCGTCTTCGGCGCGGTCGGATCCGCACACAGCAGTCTGTACGCCGCGAGCAAAGGCGCAATCGATGCCGCCACTCGAGCTCTCGCAGCCGAATGGGGACCCTCCGGCGTGCGCGTGAACGCGATCCGCCCGGGTCTTACGCGATCAGACGCCACCGCCTTCGCCATGGGCGATGAACGGATCAAGCGATCCTACGAAGCCGGCGTCCCCTTGGGGCGCGTCGGCGAAGGCGCAGACGTCGCGGAGTTGGTCACCTTCCTCCTGTCGACGGCTTCGTCGTACATCACCGGACAGGTCATCAACGTCGACGGAGGGGTGTCCACCACGAGCCCATCGGTCGGTGGGTGATCGAAAACCTCTCTAATACCTGACGTTACTTGTCAACTATGAGGAACGAGAATGGATCTGCAAGCATTCGCAGTGAGAGGAACACCACCATGACCACTTCCACACCGATCTCCATCGCAACGACCTACTTCGAGGCCGGGGCACGCGGCGACCTCGACACACTGATGAGCGTGGTCTCGGATGACGTCACCGCCGAGAGCCCCGTCGGGCCCATCGAGGGAGCAGCGGCGTTCCGCGCATTCTGGGAGAACTTCGGCCGGATGTACAAGCAGATCGACCTCGTCGGAGCCTACGGCGACGACGACACCGCTGCGCTGTTCTACAACGGCACCTCGGACCTGGGTACCCTCCCGTCGAGCGAACGTCAGAGCATCGTCGACGGCAAGATCGCACACGTCGTCTTCATCTGGGACATGGCACCCTTTGCAGGCGCTGGCGGACCCCGCTAGGCAGAGCTCACGTATCGGCGTCGCGCAACTTCCCGAGTTGCACGGCGCCGATTCGCGTACCGACCTCCACTGATCGGGACTCACCTTGCCCCGCCCGGGTGACCGGCTGCGCTCGCCCACCTCCTTCGCGATCTGTGTCTCCGCTGACGGCGGTGAGGTGGCTGAGTCCGGTCGTGCGCATGTCATCGTTCAGCGTCTCGGAGACGGCACGGGTGTCACCGACCGCGAGCCCGCGCCAGGCTCGGGCAACCGCGACGAGCGCGCGATGAACGCCCGTCGCGCGTCCGCCGCCACCCCGAACACCCCGTCAGCCGGACGAACCACCTCCGCCTCGGTCGCGTAGATCACGAGGGCCGCCCGCTCCCCCGCATCCGTCACCGCCGCCTCGCCGACCACGCGCAGCCCGGCCCCGAGGTCGAAGCCGTCGCCAGGCTCGACCCCGATCCGCACCGGCACCGAGACCGGGCGCCCCTCACCCCGGAGCCCGATGCTGGTCGTCTGCGCCTCGAACCACAGGCGCCCGTCCTGCCCCACAGATGCCGACGATGTCACGGTCGCCGCAACCTCCACCACCCGCCCAGCCGACTCCGCCGCCTGCCCCCGCACCGGCATCGACATCCCCACCGTCACAGCCACCGCAGCCATCGCCGCGAACAGCAGCATGACGAGCCCGACTCCCGGCCGCGTTCCGTCCCGCCGCCGACGCACGTCGGCAACAGCGAGCACCACTCCCGCACAGAGCGCGCAGCCCCCTGCGATCCACCACGCTCCCGCCGACCAGAACACGCACGCCAACGCCGCACCCCACACCCCGACAGCCAGCGGAAGCAGCCGCAGATCCTGACGCCTCATGCGCACGCCATCCCGGAGGCCTCGGGGACGCTCGGTCTCTGCAGCAGCGGCATCCGGCCACGCTAGAAGCCACGCGCGGCGCGACAGCACCGACGGAACGGCCACTCGGGAGAACTCCGCTCCAGCCGCCGCCGTGCAAACCAGGCCCCTGAACCGCGCTCACGAACCCGCTTCATCTCGAGGGCTGTCGGTGCAGCGGTGGCGGCTGCGTCGACGCTGCAGCTGATCCGCGGCTCGATCGCCTCCGTCGCCTGGATCGCCTTCTACCCCTGGGCGAAGCTGAAGCGCCTCCAGCAGCTCGAAGCAGACGCCGCGGCCGGCCCGGAGCAGTCCGAGTAGACCCCGAGAAGATCGACTGCGACAGCATCGAGGTCTGCCAAGATATCCTCATGAGCGAGACTCTCAAGGTGCGTCCGAAGGTCTGGATCGGACTCGCGATCTACATCGGCTACGTGATCGTCGTGTTCGTCGTGCAGCGATTGAGCGGCATCCCGTACACCGACCTGGGCGAGAGCGGCGGCAACCTGTTCCTCGGCGCGGGCCTCTCGCTGATCATCGCCGCCGTCCTGCTCGCGATCACCACGACGCTGCTGGGGTGGTGGCGGCCAGCCCTGTTCGAGCAGAAGCGCAGCATCCGGTGGCCGATCATCGCCCCGATCCTGATGGTCATCGCGCTCCTGATCAATCTGGCCTCGACCGACTGGGGATCGTACGACGGCGCCTTCTTCGCCGCATCCGTCGTGCTCATCCTCGTCGGGTTCACCGAGGAGCTGACCACCCGAGGGCTGCTGCTCACCGCCCTGCGTGCCAGGCTCAGCGAAGTCTGGGTATGGTTCCTCACCTCGGCGCTGTTCGCGCTCATGCACCTGATGAACGCGCTGGGCGGCCAGGCGATCCTGCCGACGCTCCAGCAGGTGGGAGCGGCCTTCCTCGGGGGCACCATCTTCTACATCGTGCGACGCACGACCGGCAGCCTGATCTGGGCCATGGCGCTGCACGGGCTCTGGGACTTCTCCACCTTCGCAGTCGCACACGGCACACCAGGACCATTCGCCGGGTTCGGTACGATCCTGTACCTCATCGCCGGAGTGCTCGCTCTTGTCTCCGTCGCGTTCGTCATCCGTGGAACGCACGAGCGGACCGAGGCCGTGCAGGCACCCCAGCGATAGATCCAGAACCTGCGCCGAGGTGCCTTGATCGCGCAGCCGTCGTGAGACGATGCCAGGGATGGATGCCGCGACCGAGGAAGAACTCCGCAGACTCCGTGCCCGCGCGTACGGCCCGACCGCGGATATCCACCAGGATCCCGGAGCGATGCGCCGCCTCCAGGAACTGGAAGCGTTCCGTCGCCGACGCAGCGCCGCCGGCCCCGAGGTCGAGGCGACAGCGGAGGCGGAGCACGATCCGGAGCGCGATGAGACCCTCACCGACCTCGGCCTGCAGCCATCCCCCACGACCGACAGCGAAGACGAATCGCCCGCGCCGTCCGACCGATCCCCGCGCAGGCGAACCGGACGCTGGATCTTCGCGGTCCTCGCGTCGGCGGCGTTGGCGGCGGGAGCCACCGCCGCTGTGATCTGGGTCATCCCCGTCCGTGTCTCAGCGGGAGCGCCGCAGGTGGCCACGTTGGAGCCCAGCCTGACGCTGGAAGTACCACCGCAGTGGTTCGGGGCCGCTCCGGACGCGGCGGTGTTCGAGTTCTACGGGCTGACGCTCTTCGAAAGCGAATACTCTCCGAACTCCGGCATCCTCGGTGGCGAGGACAGGTGCTTCAGCGTCGTCAACAGCGACCAGGTACCCACGAAGGAGGACTTCGACGCATCTTCGTGGAGCGTGGACGGACAGATCTACTCGGACTGCAGCATGGGCTCGTTCCCGGCGACGGTCGAAGTCCCCATCGACGGGGACTCCCCGGACTCGCTTCGGGCACGGTACCCGGAAGGCACCGCAGTGCAGTTCGTGCTCGATGGCGACCGCATCGGCGTCTTCCTCGACAGGTCCTAGCCCTCCGACGGTCCGTCTTTCGCATCGCTGAGAAATCCGATGGACTGGGCGGATGCAGTCCGAGTATCCGATTCCCGGCAACCCATGGCCCCGCGAGATGCTGATCACGGTCGAGGACCGGCCGACGACGCTCCTCGAGCTCCTGTGGATCCGTGAGACGTACGCGCTGCATCCGCCCGGTGACGACCTCCCGCCCATGCTGGAGCTGACCCCTGCTCGTGCCGCGGTCCAGCTGGATGCGGCGACCCGGAACGAATGGGAGAACACCTGGGCGCGGATCTGGCAGGGGGCTGCCGCGCATGCATGTCGCGAGCACGACCCGGCACTGTTCGAGCAGTTGCAGGGCACGCCACCCGGTTCGACGGAGCGAGAAGCACTGCTCCGACAGTTGTTCGGCCCGGACTGGGGCGACGAGATGGGGCGAGGCGCGTTCGATGATGCGTCGTACACTGCCTGGGAACAGACGATGTCCGACGCGCACATGTCGACCAGGCTCGAACGGCTGGAGGACAGCCCCGAGTGGCGAGCCGTCAGCGCGCTGACGACGGCATGGCGCGGCGGACTGACCAGGATCGTGACGATTCCCTGCCGCGGCGAGCACACCCGACGACTCACCCCGCATGGGCTGCTCCTCACTGCTGCGACGCGGACCGACCTCGCTGCGTACGAGCGGGCGCTCGCCCCCTCCTGACGGCCGCTCGACGCTCAGACTCGTGCTGCGTCCCTGATCCCTTCCAACAGCTTCTCCCCGATGCCGGGGACCGCGAGCAGGTCGTCGACGGACTGGAACCGGCCGTTCTCCTCGCGCCACGCGATGATCCGCTCGGCGATCGCCGGTCCGATCCGTGGGAGCGTCTCCAGCGCCGCCTGGTCGGCCGTGTTCAGGTTGATGCGGTCGTCGCCAGGTGCGGCTGCGCCGGGAACGGTTCCGGCCGCGCCCATCACCGGCACCACGATCTGCTCGCCGTCGGTCAGCAGGCGCGCGAGATTCACCGAGGCCAGGTCGGCGTCATCCGTCGTTCCGCCCGCAGCAGCCAGGGCGTCGACCAGCCGCGCGTTGAGGTCGAGCACGTACAGCCCCGGGCGCTCGACCGCTCCGAGCACGTGCACGTACAGCTCGCCCGAGGGCTCCGGAGACGCGGCCGTCCCGGTCACCGGCAGGGACTCGACGGGCGCCGCCTGGCCCCGGAGGATGCCGAGTCCGACCGCAGCCGAGAGCACGACCAGCGCCAGCACCACGGCCGCACCGATGCTCAACGACAGTCGTCGTGAGCGAGGCGGCTCGGCCACAGGAGGAGTGGGCTCGGACGAAGGCATGCCGCAACGCTAGGCCGCACCGGCCGCAGCATCCGACCAGCGCATCGGCGCCAGTGCACAACAGATCTCTCACTGTCCTCGTGCAGAGTCAGTGCCGCATCGCAGAGGCAACGAGAGGCAACGAGAAGGCGGTCGGCCCGTGCGAACACCCTGACCGACCGCCTCCGGAACGTCTGCTCAGCCCTTGACGACGAAGCTCACGATCTTCGGCGCACGCACGATGACCTTGACGATCTCCTTGTCGCCGAGCGCGCGGATCACACGCTCGTCGGCGCGAGCCAGGGCTTCCAGCTCGGCCTCGCCGATACGGGCGGGCACGTCGAGCTGTGCGCGCACCTTGCCGCCGATCTGGACGACGGCGGTGACCGAATCCTCGACGAGCAGCGCTGGGTTCGCCGAGCGCCAGGTGACGAGACCGACGGAGGGCTCGTGACCGAGGATCTCCCACATCTCCTCCGCCGTGTGCGGAGCGATGAGGTCGAGCATCACGGCGATCGTCTCGGCGGCCTCACGGACGGCGGGGTCGGCCGCACCGGCCTGGCCGTCGATTGTCTTGCGGGTGATGTTCACCAGCTCCATCAGACGCGCGACGAGCACGTTGAACTTCGTCTGCTCGACGAGTGCCGGCGCCTCGGACAGCAGCTTGTGCGTGGCGCGGCGCAGCGCGGCATCCCCACCGTCGAAGACGACGTCGACCGCACTCGAGACCTCACCGGCGATGCGCAGTGCGCGTGCCAGGAACTTCTGCGCGCCGGTCGTCGAGACGTCTGCCCAGTCCTTGTCGTCCTCCACCGGACCGGCGAACGCCAGACCGACCCTGAGCGCGTCTGCACCGTAGGCGTCGAGCTCCTCTTCGAACAGCACCAGGTTGCCCTTGCTCTTCGACATCTTCGCGCCGTCGAGCAGCACCATGCCCTGGTTGATCAGGTTCGAGAAGGGCTCGGTGAAATCGATCAGCCCCATGTCGAACAGCACCTTGGTGATGAAGCGCGCGTACAGCAGGTGCAGGATCGCGTGCTCGACACCGCCGATGTAGGAGTCCACCGGCGCCCAACGGTCAGCCTGCGCAGGCTCGAAGGCGACCGTCTCGCTGTTCGGCGACAGGAAGCGCAGGAAGTACCAGGAGCTGTCGACGAACGTGTCCATGGTGTCGGGATCGCGCAGCACCGGATCGCCGGATGCCGGGTCGACGGTCTGCACCCAGCTCTCGGCGGCGCCGAGCGGCGAGGTGCCCTTCGGCTTCAGGTCGAGTCCCTCGACGCTCGGCAGCTTCACCGGCAGCTGGTCCTCCGGCACCGGGATGATCCGGCCGTCCTCGGCGTGCAGCATCGGGATAGGCGTGCCCCAGAAGCGCTGACGCGAGATGAGCCAGTCGCGCAGGCGGTAGTTCTTGGCAGCACGACCGGTACCGGTCGCGACCAGCTGCTCGATCGCGCGAGCGATCGCGTTGCGCTTCGAGAGACCGTTGAGCGGGCCGGAGTTGATCATCCGGCCCTCGCCGGTGAGCGCGACACCGGTGGATGCCGGGTTCTGCTCGTCGAGCGCGGCATCCGGGTCGATCGGCACGCCGTCGTCATCGACCTCGATGACCTGCATCGCTCCGGTGATGGGTGCGGTGGTGTCGACGACGACCTTGACCGGCAGGTCGAAGGCGCGGGCGAAGTCCAGGTCGCGCTGGTCGTGCGCCGGCACGGCCATGACCGCGCCGTGTCCGTAGTCGGCCAGCACGTAGTCAGCCGCCCAGACCGGCAGCTTCTCGCCGTTGACCGGGTTGATCGCGTAGCGCTCGAGGAAGATGCCGGTCTTCGGGCGGTCCGTGGACTGCCGGTCGATGTCGGTCTCCTTCTGCACCTTCGCCAGGTACTCCTGGAAGCGCTGACGCACCTCGTCCGGAGCCTCCGCTGCCAGCTCTGCTGCCAGGTCGGAGTCGGGGGCGACGACGAAGAACGTGGCGCCGTGCAGGGTGTCGGGGCGTGTGGAGAAGACCGTGACCGGCTCCTCGCGTCCCTCGATGCGGAAGTCGACATCGGCGCCGACGGAGCGGCCGATCCAGTTGCGCTGCATCTGCAGCACCTTGTGCGGCCAGAAGCCCTCGAGCTGGTTCAGGTCGTCGAGCAGACGGTCGGCGTAGTCGGTGATCTTGAAGTACCACTGCGTGAGCTTCTTCTTCACGACCTCGGCGCCGCATCGGTCGCAGCGACCGTCGACGACCTGCTCGTTCGCGAGCACCGTCTGGTCGTTCGGGCACCAGTTCACAGCGCTCTTCTTGCGATACGCGAGACCGCGCTCGTGCAGCTTCAGGAACAGCCACTGGTTCCAGCGGTAGTACTCGGGGTCGGACGTGTGCAGCACGCGCGACCAGTCGAAGGAGACACCGTACGACTGGAACGCCTTCTTCTGCTGCGCGATGTTCTGGTACGTCCACTCGCGCGGGTCGGCACCCTGACGGATCGCCGCGTTCTCGGCGGGCAGACCGAAGGAGTCCCACCCGATCGGGTTCAGGACGTTGTGCCCGCGGTGACGCCAGAACCGCGCCACGATGTCGGAGTACAGGTAGTTCTCCGCGTGCCCCATGTGCAGATCGCCGGAGGGATACGGGAACATCGCAAGCACGTAACGACGAGGGCGGGTGTCGTCATCGCCGCCCGTGAGGAAGGTCTCGTTCTCTGCCCAGTACTTCTGCCATTTGGCCTGGATGGCATGCGCCGACGACGACTCGTCCTCGGCAGGAGCTGTGGACAGGTTCTCAGACAACGAACACACGACCAATCTGAAGGAAAAAACGGGATCAGTTCAGGATATCGGAACCCCAGAGCACCGGCAGGACGGCGCCGAGGGCGGCCAGCGGTGCCGCCGCCTTCGTCGCGACCTCCGCGACCTCGGCATCCGGCTCCGATCCCCAGGTGATCCCGCCACCGGCGCCGACCACGGCCCGGTGCTCCTCGACCACGATGCTGCGGATCACCATCGCGAGGTCGAGCGTCCCGTCGACGCCGATGTACCCGAAGCAGCCGGCGTAGATGCCACGTGGTCCGCCCTCGAGCGCGTGCAGCCGGGTCATGGCCGAGAGCTTCGGCGCACCGGTCATGCTGCCTGCGGGGAACGCGGCCTGGAACAGCTCCCCCACCGTCGCGCCGGCGACCGCGGTGCCGCTGACGGTGCTGACGAGCTGATGCACTGCCGGATACGTCTCGACGACCCAGAGACCGTCGACGCGGATCGACCCCGGCACGCACACCTGCGAGAGGTCGTTGCGCATGAGGTCGACGATCATGACGTTCTCGGCGCGCTCCTTCCGGTCCACCGCGAGCTCCGCGGCGAGCGCAGCGTCGTCCGCAGGGGTGGCGCCGCGCGGTCTGGTCCCCTTGATCGGACGAGTCCGGATGACGCCGCCTTCGGCGTGCAGGAACTGCTCGGGACTGGCGCTGAGCAGCGTCCTGTCCCCGATGCGCACGAAGCCTCCATGGTGCGCGGGCGTCGCAGCCCGCAGACGGAGATAGGCGGCGACGGCATCGTGCTGTCCCGGCACGGTGAAGCGCGTGGTGAGACACAGCTGATAGGCGATGCCGGCCCGGATCAGGTCGCGGCACTCCTGGATGAGCCCGGCATACGCCTGCGGGTCGTGCCTGGCCACCGCGATGCTGGTCGGCGCAGCATCGAGGTCGGGAGCCGCTGCAAGGTCGCCATCGACCGCCGACACCCAGGCGTCCAGCTCCGCTGCTTCGGCGAGCGCCCAGACTCGCTGCCCGACATGATCGATCGCGATGACGTGTGTCGCCCGCAGCCAGGAGGGCCGGTCGTCGTCCTCGGCCGTCACGGGTGCCCCGGCGTCGCGCGCTCCGCTCTCATAGTCACGCCAGCCGATCCATCCGCCGCGGAACGGCGGCAGCCCGTCATCCACTGTCGGCCCATCGATCCGCACATCCGTCGGCAGCGCCGACACCGTCCCCGTGCCGATGAAGCTCCACCCCTCGGTGGCGCCGTCACCGGCATCCAGCCAGAAGACATCCGCGGCCCGCGCTTCGAGCATGCGGAACACGTCGAGCGGCTCGACCCAGGCAGGGAGCAGACGGGCGCGCAGATGATCGGGCACCTGCTCAGCCTACGACCGCCGCGCTCCCGTATTCTCGGAGGGGTGGATGACCTGCTGCTGTGGATGTTCGACTTCGTGCAGTCCATCGATCCGGTCACCCGTACGCTGATCGCCGGATTCGCTGTGCTGCTCGAGACGAGCGTGCTGATCGGCCTGGTCGTTCCCGGGGACACGATCGTGATCATCGCCTCCATGGGGGTCACCTCCCTGCTCGAGGGCGTGTTCATGGTCATCGCCGTGGTGATCGGCGCACTCATGGGTGAGAGCATCGGGTTCCTCCTCGGACGCTGGCTCGGTCCGCGTATCCGTCACTCCTGGCTGGGTCGCCGGATCGGCGAGCACAACTGGGTGCGAGCAGAGCGCTACCTGCAGCGCCGCGGCGGTGTCGCGATCTTCCTCTCTCGCTTCCTCCCGGTGCTGCACTCCCTCGTCCCGCTCACGGTCGGCATGAGCCACTACTCCTACCGGCGCTTCCTCGCCTGGACCGCACCGGCGTGCCTGATCTGGGCCACCGCCTACGTCTCGGTGACGTCACTCGCCGCAGGTGGATTCCGCGAGCTCGTCGACCGCGTGCACTTCGCCGGCTACATCTTCGTGGGCGTGATCGCCCTCTTCCTGCTCCTGATCTTCGTCGGCAAGAAGCTGATCACCCGACTGGAATCGCGTCATCTCGACCCGGCCGACACACAGCCCGAGAGCGACGTGAAAGACTGAAGCAATGGCTTCCGCTCCCTCGGCGCCCCGGATTCACTGGTTCGCCCGTCTCGAACACCGCTTCCACGTGTGGCGTGAAGGCCGAGCGCGCCGTCGCGGCCGCAACGCCACGATCGTCCCCTTCCCCGGGTACGGCGGCCCAGGCTGGGTGCGCGTCGTCGGTCGGGTCCTCATCGTCCCCACGCAGCGCCGCACCGAGGACGGCGAGCTCGCGAGCGTGCGCGGCTGGCGCAGCTTCGTCGGCATCCCCGTGAGTTTCGCCTCGGTCGACGTGCACATCGGCGACACGACGCATCACGTGGTCGCCGATCGTGGCGGCGTGGTCGACATCCGCATCGCGGCAGACCTCGAACCCGGCTGGCAGACCTTCCGGATCTCGGTCGACGGCCAGGACCCGGTGGAGGCGCGCGCCTTCATCGTCGCCGAGTCCACGACGTTCGGCGTGCTCTCCGACGTCGACGACACCGTGATGGTGACGGCGCTCCCTCGCCCGTTCATCGCCTTCTGGAACTCGTTCGTCCTCGACGAGCACGCCCGCATCCCGGTGCCGGGCATGGCCGTGCTCCTCGACCAACTGCTGCGCCAGCACCCCGGTTCCCCCATGGTCTACCTCTCCACCGGAGCCTGGAACGTCGCGCCGACGCTCTGGCGCTTCCTCGGACGCCACCTGTTCCCAGCCGGCTCCATGCTGCTCACCGACTGGGGGCCGACGCACGACCGCTGGTTCCGCAGCGGACGCGATCACAAGCTCACGAACCTCCGTCGTCTCGCCGCGGAGTTCCCGAACGTCAAGTGGCTGCTCATCGGCGACGACGGACAGCATGACGAGTCGATCTACACCCAGTTCATGGACGAGCACCCCGAGGCGGTCGCGGGTGTCGCGATCCGTCGACTGCTGCCGGCCGAGGCCGTCATGGCCGGAGGCCGTGCCGGTCGTGAACCCCACTCGCCGGACACCGCGCCATGGGTGAGCGCCGAGGACGGCGCCGGGCTGCGCGACCTGCTCGGTGAAGCCGGCATCCTGCACTGACATGACCCTCGATCGCAGCGACTGGCTGGTCCGCGAGCAGGCGCATCAGGAACGAGCGGATGCACTGACCGCAGAGCACCGCGAACGCGCTCGCCGCGGCGAGAAGCATCCGGTGTGGGACTTCCTCTTCACGTACTACGGCTACAAGCCGGCACAGCTGCGACGCTGGCATCCCGGCGCCGGCGTCGAACTGGCCGATGCCCCGGAGCGCCTGGAGTGGCGCTGGTACTCCCCGGGCACCGAACCGCACGCTGTCTTCCCGGATGCTGCACGATTCGCCGCCGAGAAGTCGGAGCTGGCAGGACTCATCGAGCGGATGCTGCGCCGCACCGCCTCCCGCCCTGGACAGTTCGGCTGCTTCGGCCTGCACGAGTGGGCCATGGTCTACCGGGGCGATGAGCACCGGCATGCCGTGCCGCTGCGCCTCGGCCAGGCCGGCACCGACGCCGTCGTCGAGAATCACGATCTCCGCTGCACCCACTTCGACGCGTTCCGGTTCTTCACGCCAGAGGCGGTGCCGCGCAACCGTTCGCCGCTGACCCGGGACGAGCAGTCGCTCTTCGAGCAGCCCGGGTGTCTGCACGCCGGCATGGACCTGTACAAGTGGGCGACCAAGCTCGGCCCGCTGATCTCCGGCGAGCTGCTGCTGGCATCGTTCGAGCTCGCCCGCGACATCCGCCTGCTCGACATGCAGGCCGCCCCCTACGACCTCAGCGCCTGGGACGTGACGCCCGTCGCGATCGAGACGCCAGAGGGCAAGGCCGAGTATGTGCGTCAGCAGCGCGGGTTCGCCGACCGTGGCGCCGCGCTGCGTGCATCGCTGCTCGAGGCCTGGCTCGGGGAGTCCGCGGTCTCGCACGCGGCCTGAACTCCCGCCCCTGCGATCAGCCTGCGGGTCGGCACTCGGCGCACACGGTCCAGTCCGAGGTCGCGGTGGAGCCTTCGAGACGCAGCGCCAGGACGCGTGTCGCCGCCTCGGCGAGGCGATCCGCCGGCAGCGCGCCGCTCTCGACCGCCGCTGCGATCCCGGTCGCCATCTCCCCGGCTGTCGCCGCCGTGGAGCCTGCGATCATGAGCACGAGATCATTCCCGGCCGCGACCGACAGCACCGCGTTGCGCACCGGGTCGGAGTACTCCGACATGCCGGACGAGAGCAGCATGCCGAGATCGTCCGTCACGGTGACTCCATCGAAGCCCAGCTCGTCCCGGAGTATCCCGTGCCACGTCGGAGACAGCGTGGCCGGCAGCGGGTCGACCGCGGTGTAGGACAGATGCCCCAGCATGACGAGTGAAGCGCCGGCGCCGATGCCGTCGACGAAGGGCACCGCATCGGCCGCACGCCACTCGTCCAGGCTCATCCCGGTGCTCGGGATCGAGCTGTGCGAGTCGCCCGGAGCAGCGCCGTGCCCCGGGAAGTGCTTGAGCGTCGAGGCGACGAAGGGCTCCTGCGCGGCTGTCGCCGCCGCGACGTGTTCACCCGCTCCCGCCGGATCCGTGCCGAGCGCACGACCGTAGATGAAGGACTGCGGGTCGGCCGTCACATCCGCGACGGTGCCGAAGTTCACGGAGATGCCGCCGCGCGCCACGAGCGAGGCGCGAGCCGCGAAGGCCGCCGCCACATCGGCATCCGATCCGTCCTTCAACGACGTGGATGCCGGGAAGTCGTCGCCGTGCAGGCGCGACACGATGCCGCCCTCCTGATCGACCGCGATGAGCGGCGGCAGCGCCGGGTCGATCGTGAGCGCGTCCGTGAGCGCGCGGAGCTCGGCCTCGGTTTCCGGGATGTTGCCGCCCATCAGGATGAAGCCGCCGAGCCCCGACTGCATGTACGCACGGAGCGCCGTGGCATCCGTCCCGCCGATGTGGCCCATCACGATGCTGGTCGCCTGTTCGACCGTGGTCATCTGCGCGACCATCTCGGCGGCCTGCTCGGCCGCCCGCTCGGTGGCCGGATCGGTCGTCGCAGGAGCGGCGGCAGCGACCGCGCCCACCCGGGGTGCGGGGGCAGCGGCGGCCGGGCCGGCGAGCACCGAGACGGAGATGACCGTCGCCGCGCTCGCAGCCCAGACCCGCCGCCACCGCATCCGCCGTCCTTCGATCTCAGCCGGCGAGGGCGTCGGCGATCGGCGCGCTCGAGTCGGCCGTGCCGTTGCCGAAGCGGATGGTCCGCCCGATCGTGCTCGCTTCGGGCAGCGCGGCCGCGATGACGGCGGCGACGTCTGCGCGCGCGACCTCCCCCTTGCCCTCGGGGTCGATCTGGATGCGGCCGGTGGGGTCGTCGAACGTCAGCGTGCCCGGAGCGAGGATCGTGCCCTCGAGGTCCGTGCCGCGCAGGTGCTCGTCCGCCGCCCACTTGGCATCGGCGTACGCGAAGAACGAGTCGTCCGGCGAGACACCGTGATCAGCGGTGGAGCCGATCCACGAGACCAGCAGGTAGCGGCTGACGCCCGCCTTCGATGCGGCATCCATGGTGCGGATCGCCGCGTCGCGGTCGACGGCGTAGGTGCGCTCGGCAGACCCGCCGCCGGCGCCGGCCGACCACACGATCGCGTCGTGGCCGCGGATGATGTCGGCGAGTGCGTCCACATCGAGCTGCTCGATGTCGGCGACGAGCGCGGTCGCTCCCCCCGTCTCGACCTCGTCGACATGGTCGGGGTTGCGGATGACGGCGGTGACCTCGTCACCCCGCTCCACGAGCAACGGGGCCAGGAGCAGTGCGATACGGCCGTGGCCGCCGAACACGATGATGCGTGACATGGTTTCCTCCTCTGTTCGCCCGGCTGTATCTCAGCCGGGCGTCTGCGAGCTGTCGATCACGAATGCCTGCGGGTGTCCCGGCAGGTAGCGCACGACCACCGGTTCCCCGGTGGGGATGGACGCATCGCGATCCGGGTAGACCGCCGGGGTGAAGAAGTTGCTCTCGAGCGTGTACTCCACTCCCTCGGCGGTGGTGAAGGTGACCCAGTCCCCATCGATGGTGCCTGTGGTGGGTCGACCGTTGTCGTGGATGTACGCCCGTGTGACGGGAACGCCGGTCAGGCTCAGGATGCCGATCACGAGCGAGCACAGCATGAGGAACGCGAGCACGCGGAACAGGATCCGCAGGACACGTCCGCCGACCTGCCCGGTGGCGCGCTGACCAGGGTGCAGCAGTCCCTCACGCTCGCGGATGCGTCTCAGCGCACTGCCGGAGGAGCCGACGCCGCGTGCCGACAGCAGGAAGAGCCCGAGGATCGAGAAGCCCGCGATGAACACCATCGCGTAGCCGTGCGCCGCCGGGAAGTTCAGCAGCCAGATGAGCGTGTCCATCGGGTTCATCGCGCGGCTCCCTTCTCCAGCGTCACGGCGATGGTCTGCGGATCCTCACGTCGGTAGAACGCCCAGATCGGTGCCCCGACCTGGAAGCGCGAGATCACATCCGGGAAGACGAACGCGGTCGTCTCGGCCTCCCACGTCGCAGCGCCCTCCGGCGCCATCAGCACACGCAGGGCGAGTTCGCTCTGCCCCTCCTTGCGACGACCGGTCGGCCGCACCTCGAGCACGGATGCCGGCACCGCAGTCCCCGTCGTGCGCGCCCTGACCTGGCTCGGGTGGATCAGTCCTCGGTCGATGCGCCACGCGAGCATGGCGTCGATCACGGCCGGATCGGTCGGGTCGGCCATCTGCACGGTGTCCTGATCCGTGAGGCTGTACCGCACCGGGAGCGGGAGATCGACCTGGAGCGCCCCGACGTCGGTCGGATCGACGAGCATCCGCAACTGTCCGATGAACTCCTCGGCGGCTCGAGGAGTCACGCGAACGAACAGGTCGTACTGCGGCACGTCGTTCACGGTGAGGCCGGTGCGCGAGACCTCGACGATGCGTCCGACGCCGATCTCGGTCTCGCCGCGCAGCTTCCTCCCGCGCCCGAGGCCCGTGAGGCTGCCGCCGAAGGTCAGGAGCAGTCCCCAGGCGACGCCGATCACGATCGGTGCGCCGAGCGTGTCCTCGCCCGAGAACGGGAGGATCGACTCGCGCTGGTTCACACCGAAGAGTCCTTCGCCCACCCAGATCACCAGCCAGGCCGAGAGCAGCAGCCAGATGATCGTGAACAGGATGCGGACCATGTCTTCAGCGTACCGACCGCGACCAGGAGCGAGGAGGGCGCACGTCTCAGACGGTGGTCCGCACGGGCGCGTCGCTGACCGCAGCGAGCGCGCGCTGCACGCCCTTCGCCGCCGAGCGTCCGGCGCGGTTCGCGCCGATCGTGCTGGCCGACGGGCCGTAGCCGACGAGCTGGATCCGCGGGTCCTTGACCGCCGTGGTGCCTCGCCCGTCGCGGTCGAGCTGGATGCCGCCCGCCGCGCTGCGCAGATGCAGCGGTGCGAGGTGACCGATCGCCGGCCGGAAGCCGGTGGCCCAGAGGATGACGTCGACGCGTTCGAACGAACCGTCAGCCCAGCGCACGCCGTCCGGCTCGATCCGCTCGAACATCGGTCGACGTGCGTCGTACGCGCCGAGGCGCTCCGCCTCGCGCTCCTGCGGGCGCAGCATCAGCCCTGTGACGCTCACCACGCTCTGCGGCGGGAGTCCCTGCGCGACCCGCTGCTCGACGAGCGCCACCGCCGCGGCTCCGGCTTCGGGCGTGAAGTCGTCGTTGCGCCACACGGGCTCGCGGCGCGTGACCCACAGCGTGTCGGTCAGCGGGGCGAGTGCGCCCAGGAACTGCACCGCCGACGCACCACCGCCGACCACGAGCACGCGCTTGCCGAGGAAGTGCGCAGGGCCCGGGTAGTCGACGGTGTGCAGCTGCTCGCCGAGGAACGTCTCCATGCCCGGGTAATGCGGCAGGAACGGATGCGTCCAGGTGCCGGTGGCGTTGACCAGCGTGCGGGTACGCCATTCCCGGTCCCCCGCCCGGACCACCAGGATGCCGTCCTCGTCGTCCACCCGGTCCACCGCGACGGGTCGGACCAGCGGCAGCCGATGCTCATGCTCGTAGGCAGCGAAGTACGCAGGAACAGCGACGTTCGCGCGTGCACCGTCCCGGGGCGGCGCAGTGTCGCCGGGCAGCTCGGCGACGCCGTGCACGTCACGCATCGTCAGCGCATCCCAACGATGCCGCCAGGCGCCACCCGGTTCGTCGTCGGCATCGAGCACGACATGCGGGATCCCGAGCCGGGACAGGTGATACGAGGCAGACAGTCCGGCCTGGCCTGCGCCGATCACGATGCTGTCGAGGATGCTCACATCGAGAGGAACGCCGTGCGCCGTTCGGTTGTTCCACGGTCCGTACGGCACGCCCGGGATGCCCGTCCGGATTGGTGCTCACGACGATTCGTGTAGTACTCTTTTCAAGTTGCCCCGCGGTACTGGGGCACAGTTTGGGCCTGTGGCGCAGTTGGTAGCGCACCTGCATGGCATGCAGGGGGTCAGGGGTTCGAATCCCCTCAGGTCCACAACGAAACCCGCGAGTGATCGCGGGTTTTTCGTGTTCTCGCCCCGCGCTTCGTCATGAGCATCCGATTCGGCCTCCTGACCTAGGGTGAGTGGATGCAGTCGACAGGCACCGGCCACCGCAGACGCCGGAGCTGGCTGCTGGTCACGGTGGCGCTGACCGTCGTCGTCGGCCTGACCACCCACGTCCTGGGCAGCGGACCACTGGCAGACCTCGCCGGCGACATGCTGTACGCCGTGATGGTCTACGCCGCCCTCGCATTCGTGTTCCCACGCGCGAGCGTGCTCGTCGTGAGCCTCAGCGCCCTGGGCATCTGCGCGCTGATCGAGCTCTTCCAGCTGACCGGCCTCCCGGCCGTATGGGGCGAGACCTTCTGGCCGATCCGGCTCGTGCTCGGTGCCGGTTTCGACGCCGTCGACCTCATCGCATACGCGGCCGGCGCAGGGCTCGCGGCGGCCAGCGATCTCGCGCTCACTCGCCGCGCACGTGCTTCCCGTCGCGTCTGACGCGGCGCGTGTCAGGCAGATTCGCCGTCACCGGTTGCTAGGTTTGACAGTCACGGCGCGAACGCGTCGTTGATGTGGAAGGGCGCGCAATGGGACTGTTCCGACGACCGGAGTTCATCATCACGAGCCCCGACACCCCCGCCACCCCCGGTCTGTGGTCACGCGGGTTCGGATTCGTGGCGACCCGCAGTCTGCAGACGCTGATCGTGCTCGCCCTCGTGGCGGTCGCGGTGTTCGTCATCACCCAGCTGTCACTGGTGTTCATCCCGGTGACGATCGCGCTGATCCTCGCCTCCGCCATCCACCCGCTCGTCGCGCTGATGCGCCGCAAGGGCATGCCGTCGATCCTCGCCACCTGGATCGCGCTGATCGGCATCCTGGCGATCCTCGGCGGGATCGTGTGGGTCATCGTCCTCACGGTTCGCTCGCAGTGGGACGACCTCGTCGACTCCGCCACCGACGGCATCACGCAGGTGACCGACTGGCTCGACACGCTGCCGTTCGACTTCGGCTCGATCGACCTCGATGACGTCTGGGCGAGCGCCGGCGACTTCCTCACGAGCGCCTCCTTCGGTCAGGGCGCACTGGCCGGCGTCTCGGCCACCGCGAGCTTCTTCACGGGACTCGCCCTGATGATCGTCGTGCTGTTCTTCTTCCTCAAGGACGGCCCGCGCATCTGGGAGTTCCTGCTGCGTCCGTTCACCGGCGAGGGCTACGAGCGTGCACGCCGTGTCGGCGACAAGACCGTCGACGTGTTCGGCGGCTACATCCGCGGCACGTCGATCGTCGCAGCGGCCGACGCGCTCGGCATCGGCATCGGTCTCGCGATCCTCCAGATCCCGCTCGCCATCCCGCTCGCGGTCATCGTCTTCCTCACGGCATTCATCCCGCTGGTCGGAGCCACCGCAGCCGGCATCCTCGCGGCCCTGGTCGCCCTCGTGACGCACGGCCCGGTCGCCGCCCTCATCGTCGTCGGCATCGTCGTGCTCGTCAACCAGCTGGAGGGAAATTTCCTGCAGCCGGTCGTCATGGCCCGATCCCTCAAGCTGCACGCCCTCGTCATCCTGCTCGCTCTGACCGCCGGCACCATCCTCGGCGGTATCGTCGGCGCGGTGCTGTCGGTGCCGCTCGCCGCCGTCGCCTGGGGCATCATCACGGTGTGGGACGGGCCCGACACCCCGGCACGTCCGTTCCGCAAGAAGCGCCCCGAGACCGTCTGAGCGCCGATAGCGCGATCCGACGGCACCGTCAACCGCCTCGTCTCCCCCGGCGTCGTGGACGTAGCGTGAGCGGCATCCGACAGAAAGGATCCGATCATGTCCACACCCATCCCACCGATCGTCCCGTTCCCGGAGGACGACGACGAGACCACGACCGACGGTGTTCCGACGCGCGAGGTCGACGGCGAGCAGACCATCGACCCTGACGCCGACGACAGCCAGATCAACAGCGCCGACGCCGACCGAGTCGCCGCCGGTGACGAGGCGGTCTGAGCGCACCGCACGAACGACGGCCACCTCATCGTCGAGGTGGCCGTTCGTCGTCTCAGCGCCCTTTTCGCGTCGCCGGCATAGGTGGCAGGTGGGGAATCGGCACCGGCCGAGTCGCTCGGCTCGTCGAGAGCAGACGATCGACGTCGGCGATGATCGACTCGGTGCTGTCATAGGAGATCGCGAGCGGGAGATCACGCAACCACGTGACCTCGAACTCCGTCGGAGCGAGCTCGTAGACCCGGGCGACGAAGCGCCGAGAGTCGCCGGGCGGGTATCGCAGGTCGTTGACGACCCACTCCGATGCGCCGACGCGATGCATGGAGCATCGTGGACTCGGTACTTCACCCATCTCGCAGCCCTCCCAGACTTCTCTCCCCTCGGGAGAGTCTGCGGGGGTGGCCCGGATTCCGACAGCCCCTTGACAGGTCGGAGCCGATCGACGAGGCGCTCTAGTTCTCGGTGGCGCCTGCGGTCGCGACCTGCGCCCGCCACCACGGCGTCTCGATGAACCCTCGTTTCATGAACACGAGCTCCATCGCGGCGTTCCACCCTCGCACGCCTTTGAGGTGCGCGATGGTGCCGGTGAGGAAGTCGTGCAACGTCTCGGTCGAGGGCAGGATGATCTCGCAGTAGAGCGAATTCTCCTCCAGCACAGCTGCGAGGAAGCGCACCGAGACATGCTGCGACAGCGTCTTCGCGACCGCGGCGAGACGAGACGGCTCCACACGGAGCATCAGCAGCGTCTCGGCGCTCATCCCCAGCGCGGACGCCGGCACCATCGTGACGGTCGTCAGACAGCCGGCGTTCCGCATCCGCTCATAGCGGCGACGGACGCTGCTCTCGTTCATGTCGAGCTTCGCGGCGATCGAGAGGAAGGAGGCGCGCCCGTTGACGCTCAGCTCCTCGACGATCGCGTGGTCGGCGTCGTCGAAGTGCGTGGGATCGCACGTGTTCGGCGCCGGCATGTACGACTGCGGGTCCGGCGTCGGCTCCGCGTGCGAGTCGTACAGCTGACGACCCCAGTCGAAGCTCACCTTGTAGGTGTGCACGACGAGGTCGCTGCGCCACCGCTCGACACCGGGGATGCCCTGCAGCTCGGTGAGCACGTGCGCGTAGGTCGCCGCGTCCCCGGGGATCACGACCTCCGCGAAGATGTCGAACTTGCCGGTGACGAGCGTGACGAACCGCACGAAGGGCGAGCCGATCAGCGTCTCCGCGACGCTCAGCTGCGATCCGGGCGTGCAGTTGATCCGCACGAAGAAGCTCTCGACGTGCCCGGCACTGCCCAGCGTCGGCACGATGCCCACGCGCACGACGCCCTCGGCCAGCAGCTGCTGACCTCGACGGGTCACGGTCGACACCGATGCCCCGGCGAAGTCGGCGATCGAGGTCCAGCTGGCCCTGCCGTCCTGCTGCAGGGCGACCACGATGCGGCGATCGAGATCGGTCACTTCGCGCGCCGAGCGCATGATGTTCACACCGTCGATGGGTACACCTGATGCAGGAACGTGCGCACGGTCGTGGTCCACGCAGCTGCCTCCTCGATCTGGGGTGAATGTCCGGATTTCTCGAACACCACCATCTCGGAGTCCGGAATGAGATCGGCGATCACCTGGCTACACGATACTGGCGTGATCCAATCCGTCCGTCCCACGGTGATGAGTGTCGGCACAGTGATCTCGTGCAGCCGCGGCTTGAGGTCGTAGTTCGGGAGGTTCACCGAGAAGGCGTAGTTGTGCGCACGGTAGCGGTACGGCGTGGCCTGCACCTTGCGCTCGGTGGCCTCCGGGTCATACACGAAGTCATACAACGGCAGGATCTCGCGCCAGCAGTCCTTGAGGTCCTCGTCGTCGCGGACCTGACCGACGTCGATCCGATCGAACTTCTCCATGTCGATCGTCACGCGATCCGATGCCAGCGCGTTCTCCCGGGCGAGGTGCGCGTTGCCGTTGTCCGGCGACGTGTCACGCAGGACGACGGCAGCGACGCGATCGGGGTAGCGCAGCGCGTACTCCATCGCCATGAAGCCACCGTACGATCCGCCGGCCATCACGATCGTCTCGGCCCCGATCCACTCGCGCAGGCCGTCGATGTCGGCGGCCCACTGCTCATGGCTGTACGTGCCCTCGCCCTCACTCACGCCGCTGCCGCGCGCATCGAACACGACGACGCGGTACTCATCGGCCAGACGCCCGAAGCTCGCGCGGGGCTCGGCTCTCGAGCCGAGGCCCGGCGCGCCGTGGTGCGTGATGATCACCGGCGCACCCTCCGGACCGAGCACCTCGACCGCGAGGTGGTTGCCGTTGATCTCGACCCATTCGTAGTCGCTCGTCGCCGCGGCGAACTCGGGCGATACCGGTGGGGTGGATGTCATGTCGTCCTCTTTCTCGAAATCGGGGTCTGGAACGCCGCAGCGCTCACAGCGCGATGATGCAGTCGTCGAGGCTGCGCTGATAGGTCGTCAGGGCTTCGGCGCCGCTCTCGGTCACCAGCATGCTGTCGCTGATCCTGTAGCCGGCATGGCCCGGCACGTAGATGCCCGGCTCGTTCGAGACGACCATCCCGGCCTCGAGCACCGTCGCATCGCCGTCTTCCAGCCACGGCGCCTCATGCATGCCGAGGCCGATGCCGTGCCCCTGGCGGTGCCGGATGTATTCGCCGAGCCCTGCATCGCGGATGACGTCGAGACACAGCCGGTTCGCCTCGCGGCACTCCACCCCGGCCCTGATCGTCTCGCGACCGAGCTGCTGCGCGTCGCGGATCGTGTCGTGGTAGCGGCGCTGGTCCGCCGTCGGCTCGCCGAGCACGAAAGTGCGCTCCCCTTCGATGAAGCGGCCGCCGACCGCGCACCCGAGCGAGAGCATGAACGTGTCGCCCGCCTCGAGTCGGTTGACCGATGGCAGCCCGTGCGGGAACGCCGAGTTCGCGCCCGAATACACGAGTCCGCCGGCGAGCAGCGAGGCGACGACGACGTTCCGGTGCTCGGCGTACATCAGCCCGGTGCCGGTCGAGGTCACGTGCCGCTCCAGCTCCGCCTCGGTGGGCAGCGCTCCCCCGGCGGCCACCGCGTCCGCCACGAGCTGCACGCCGGCCTCCAGCATCCGATCGGTGATGCGCGCGGCTTCTCGGTGCAGCACGACCTCCTCGGGGAACTTGACGTATCGAGCGCGGGTGACGAGGTCGGAGCCGACGAACTCGGTCGACGCCATCGCGGCTCGCAACGCGCTGAGCCGCTGGAACGTCATGGTCGAGGCGAAGCCCACCCTCCTGGCCGGTCCGACGGCGTCCGCCAGCACGGCGAACGGGGCGACGACGCCCGGATACTCGAAGAAGGCCACGAGCTCTGCGCGCGCGGACTGCGACTCGGCGTATTCGCGTTCGAGCTCCGGCAGCAGCATGCGAACGCGTCCGCTCGCGTCGAGCCAGATGGCGACCGGTCGTTCCGAGGGGTGGTGGAAGAACCCGGTGAGGTACGCGATGTCCTCCGGGCTGTCGGTGACGAAGGCGTCGAAGCCCTCGTCGGCCATGCGCTCCTGCACTCGGGCCTGCACCCGGTCGAAGAACGCGGGGTCGAGTCGCTGATCGAAGTCGGCCATGTCGTCTCCTAGCGGGCGAGGTGACGCGGGTTGCGTGCGTCGTTGTAGGCGATCGAGAGCAGCGTGGCCGAGAGCACCAGGATCAGGATCGCGATCGACGGGAACAGTGTGAGCCACCAGGCGCTGACCATCGCGCCGGCCTGCTGCGCCTCGTAGAGGATGCGTCCCCACGACCAGGTGGTCGGGTCGCCGAGCCCCAGGAACGCCAGACCGGCGGCCGAGAGCACGGCACGGGAGGCGGTCACCACGACCGAGACCACGACCACCGGCGTCACCGCCGGCAGCAGGTGGCGCGTGATGATCCAGAACGGCGACGTCGTCATGAGACGAGCGGCGTCGACGTACGGCAGACCGACGACCGTGAGCGCCTGCGAGCGGACGAGGCGCGTGACCTCCGGCCACGAGAACGCCGCGACCACGAAGATGATGGTCGAGGTGCTCGGTCCGACGAGGGCCGCGATCAGGATCATCAGCGGCAGCACCGGCAGCGAGAGCGTCATGTCGACGATCACGCTGATGAAGCTGTCGAGTCTGCGGAAGTAGGCGCCGATCACGGCGATGATCGTGCCGAACACGATCGCGATCACGGATGCCGCCACGGCGACCAGCACGCTCTGCTGCGTGCCCCAGATGACCTCGGAGAACACGTCGCGGCCGAGCGCATCGGTGCCGAACCAGTGGCCGGCTCCTGGCGGGCGCAGCACGTCGGGTCCGTAGCTCGCCGGGTACGGCGCGATCAGCGGAGCCGCGAGCGCGACCACGACCAGCAGGATCAGCAGCGCCAAGGAGATCATGCCGAGCGGATCCCGACGGAACGCCCGCCAGGTGTGAGCGCTCGCGCGCTCGCTCCCCGCTGCGGTCGGCTCGGTCGGGACCAGGGGCACGGATGAGGGCAGTGGAGCGGTCATGACGTCTTCACTCTCGGGTCCAGGTAGCCGTAGATGATGTCGGTGATGGTGTTCGCGACGACGACGGTGATCGCGAGCATCAGGAACGCGCCCTGCAGCACCGGGAAGTCGAGCTGCGTCACCGCCTCATAGATGCCTCGACCGATGCCGGGATACGCGAACACGGTCTCGGTGAGCACGGCGCCGCCGACGAGGAAACCGAGCTGCAGGCCGATCAGGGTCGTGGTGGGCAGCAGCGCGTTGCGCAGTGCGTGCTTCCAGAGGATGCGGCGGCTGCGCAGCCCGTTGGCCTTCGCGAGCAGGATGTAGTCCTCGCCGAGCGTCTCGATCAGCGTCGAGCGCATCGTCAGCACGTACGAGCCGACTTGGATCAGCATGAGCGAGACGGCGGGGAGCACGAGGTGCTGCGCCACGCTCAGGTACCACTCGAAGCCGTAGGTGTTGTTCGTGTACGCGCCGCCGATCGGGAACCAGCCGAGGTTCAGTCCGAAGACGAACAGGAGCAGGATCGCGACGCTCGGCACGAACAGGGACTGGCCGGTCACACCGACGATCTGCACGGCCCGATCGACGAAGCGGCCCTTGTGCGAGGCGGCGGCGACGCCGAGCGGGATGCCGATGACGATCGTCAGCAGCAGCGCGGTGAGGGTCAGCAGGAGCGTCCAGGGCAGCCGCTGCAGGAGCACGTCGAGCACGGGGATCGACTGGGTGAACGAGATCCCCAGGTTTCCCTGCAGCAGCTGCCACATGTAGAGGCCGTACTGGACCACGAGGGGCTGTTCCAGGCCGTACTGTTCGAGGATGGTCGCCCGGATGGCATCCGTCATGTTCGGACTCGCCAACGCCAGCGCGGGGTCGCCCGGGAGCAGCCGCAGGAGCAGGAACGTCACGGTCACGGCGAACCAGATCGTGAGCAGACCTCGACCTGCGCGACGGAGAATGAACGATGCTCGGGACACCCGGGCGACCTTCCTCGAGATTTCAGTGGTTATTCGACCGGGTGCGCGCTCGCGAGCGAGAGCGGGTTCACGATCGAGAGCAGCTCGCTCGGCTTCGAGATGAAGCCGGCCCATTCGTCGCTGGCTGCGAAGAACAGGTTCTGCGTGTACATGATGTTGTCGTAGACCTGCTCGTGCACGATCTGGTTCGCCTCGCGCATGATCGAGACCTTCTCGTCCTCGTCGAAGGTGACCATGCCCTCTTCGATCAGCGCGTTCAGCTCGGGGTCGTCGACGTGGGTGTAGTTGATCGCACCGCCGGGCAGGTACGACAGGGCGAAGTTGGTGACCGGGTCGTCCATGATGGCGAAGTTGCCCGCATAGATGTCGTAGTCACCTTCGCTCGTCATCGAGAGGTAGGTGTTCCGCTCGGTGCCCTGCAGCTCGATCGTGATGCCGGCCTCAGCCGCACTGTCCTTCACCATCTGCGCCCACTGGCTGGTGACGCTGTCCTGCAGCGAGTAGATCAGGCGGAACGACAGCGGGAACTTCCCGTCTGCGTCTGCCGTGTACCCGGCATCCTCCATGAGCGAGCGAGACTTCTCAGGATCGAAGTCGTACTCGGTCACCGAGTCGTCGTAGTACTTCGCGAGCACCGGCATCAGCGCGCTGGAGCCGGTCGAGACGGCCTGCCCCTGCAGCACGACGGTGCGGATCGCGTCGTAGTCGACCGCATGTGCGAGCGCCTGACGAACCTCGGTCTTGGCGAGGTCCGGCTTCTCCATGTTGTAGACGAGATGCGCGTAGCCGAGTCCCGCCGCCTCGACGACCTGAAGGCCGTCGGTGCTGCTGAGCTGCTCGACCTGTGCCGGCGGCAGCGCGTTCGCGATCACGTCGATCTCGCCGCTCTGCAGCGCCAGGATCTCGGTGTTCACGTCGGGGTACACGCGGTAGACGACCTCCGCCGGACCGGGAACGCCGCCATCGATCAGCGGGTAGTCCTCGACGCGCGCGAGCGTGTAGTGCTGGCCGACCTGGAAGTCGCTCATGATGAACGGCCCCATGCCGACCCAGCCGCCGTCGCTGCCGTCGTTCGCGAACTCCGCGATCGAGCCCTTCGGATCGAACACGTGCTTCGGCACGACGACGCCCCAGAAGCCGATCTCCTCGATGATCGACGAGTCGGGCTGCGTCAAGGTGAGCTCGACGCGGGTGTCGGACACCGCGGTGGCGGTGTCGAGGTTGCCGAGCTGTCCGAAGAACGTGCCAGGAGCCTGGTCGCGCTTGACCGCGTTCAGGGTCCACGCGACGTCCTCGGCGGTGAGCGGCTCTCCGTCGCTCCATGTCAGGTCGTCGCGGATCTCGTAGAACCCGGTCGTGTCGTCGACGTAGCCCCAGTCGGTCGCCACATGGGCTTCCTTGGTGCCGTCGTCGCTGATGCTCAGCAGGTGCGGATACATCAGGTTCGTGATCCACGAGTCGGTGCGGCTGTTGCCGAGCACCGGGTTGAAGTTGACCACGTCGGTCGTCGTGCCGATGCTGAGCGTCTCATCGCTCGGTCCGGTGCTTCCGGACGGCTCCCCCGGCTCCGGTGCGGACGGGGCGCACGCGGCGAGACCGACGGCGAGAGCCGCGGCCGCACCGAGGGCGAGGAACTTGCTGTGCTTCATCAGACCCAAACCTCCTCGAGTACGCGCATGGTGTTGCCACCGACGACGGCGCGAATCTCGTCGTCGGAGTAGTCGTGCTTCACGAGCCAGCCGATGATGTTGTAGAAGGCCTCGGCCGGGTTCTCGATGCCGTCGACGTACGGCTGCTTCTCGTACTCGACGTTGGCGTGCGCCTGGCCGAGCGACAGGTTCGACGAGAACGCGTCGTGCAGGCCGACGTGGTCGCCGAACAGGGTGTCAGGACCGAAGCTCACGTGCTCGAGACCGACCAGGTCCACGCAGTACTGGAAGTGGTCCATCACCGAGTCCAGCGAGTGCTTCGGATGCTGCGGAGAGATCGTCGTGTGCGGCGCAGCCTCGATGCCGATCACGCCGCCGCGCTCTGCGCACTGGATGATCGTCTCGTCGGTCTTCATGCGGTTCGTCGGCCACAGCCCTCGGGCGCCGGCATGCGTGATGAACACCGGCACCTTCGAGTGCCTGACCACGTCGAGGCACGTCTGGTCGCCCGAGTGGGAGATGTCGATCGCGATGCCGAGCTTGTTCATGCGCTCGACCGCGCGCTCGCCGAAGTACGTCAGCCCGCCGTCGCCGCGCTCCTTGAGCCCGCCGCCCAGCATGTTGGCCTCCGAGTACGCGATGCCCATCTGGCGGACGCCGAAGCCGTAGAGCACGTCGAGACGATCGACCTCGTTCTCGATCATGGTGGAGGCCTCGAGCGCGAAGATGTGCGCGACGCGTCCGGTCTCCGCCGCGTGACGGATGTCCTTGATCGACTCGGCCTTGATCACGAAGTCCTGGTGCGCGAGATCGGCCATGCGCACGCCGAGGTCGAACAGCACGTCCTGGTACTTCCAGCCGGCGTCGCTCGAGATGCAGCAGGTGCCGTCCATGCCGTTGTCGAACACAGCGGTGAGCCCCGAGCGCGCCAGCCCCTGGTAGCCGGTGGGTTCCCGGCCCTGACGGATGTGGTCGCGCAGCTCGCCCATGTCCTCGGGGAAGACCTGCACATGCTCGTGCAGGGAGATCACGGTCTCCTCCCGCAGGAGGCGCTCGGTGCGCTCCTGCTGCGCGTCACTGAGGTCGAGTCCCTCGTAGGCCGGCACGCGGCCGATCTGCTTGGCGTAGCGGAACTCGCGGTAGTCCTTGCCTGCTTCCAGGTAGTCGTACGCGGTGTAGCCGGTGTACCGGTCTGCTTTTTCGAGCACGGATGCGCTCCTTCGGTTCGGTGTGCGGATGCCTCTCCCGATCGACGCTGGGGAGATTTCATCGAATCTCGCTGATTTCGGCACATATGTCAACATTGGTGAGGAAATTCGGCTGAGATGTTTCCTGTTCGAAACAATTCAGAGGTAGTCTCCTGGCATGATGAGAATCATGGAGAACACCTCAGCGCCGGAGAACGGCATCGTCCTCGACGTTCACGGGCTCACGGTGACGCTGTCCACCGACGGACGGCCGAATCGCGTGGTCGACGACATCGACATCACCGTGCGCCGCGGCGAGGTGTTCGCGCTGCTCGGCGAGTCCGGCTCGGGCAAGTCGATGACGGCACGCGCGATCATGGGCCTCATCGACACGGGCGACGTCGAGGCGACGAGCATGAGCCTGGGCGGGACCGATCTGCTCACGCTCTCCCCCGAGCAGCACCGCCGACTGCGCGGGGTCAAGGTCAGCCTCGTCATGCAGGATGCCCTCTCCGCGCTCAACCCCGTGCTCAGCATCGGGGACCAGATCATCGACCTCATCCGGGCTCATCGCAGCATCTCCCGCCGCGCCGCCGAGGAACGCGCCGTCGAGCTGCTGACGCTCGTCGGAATCCCGAACCCCACGCAGCGGGTCCGGGACTACCCTCACCAGTTCTCGGGCGGCCAGCGCCAGCGCATCCTGATCGCCATGGCCATCGCCCTCGAGCCCGATCTGATCATCGCAGACGAGCCGACCACGGCGCTCGATGTGACGGTGCAGGCTCAGATCCTCGATCTCCTGCTCTCGCTCCGTGATCGCCTCGGTATGGGCATCCTGCTCATCACCCACGATCTCGGCGTCGTGATGGAGGTCGCCGACCAGGTCGCCGTGATGCGCACCGGTCGCATCGTCGAATCGGGCAGCGCTGACACCGTGCTGACGGCGCCCCAGCATCCGTACACGCTCCAGCTGCTGCACTCGATGCCGCGCGACGTCAGTGCGGCAGCGGAGGACGACGGCTCGGCCCCGATCCTCGAGGGCCGTGGGCTCGAGCGGACGTTCCGCTCCGGCAGCGGGCGTCGTGCGTACCGCGTCGCGGCCGTCGCCGGCGTCGATCTGCAGCTGCGCAGCGGGGAGATCCTCGCGATCGTCGGCGAATCGGGCAGCGGCAAGTCGACGCTGGCCCGGATGCTGGTCGGCCTCGACTCTCCCGACGCCGGCACCCTGAGCTTCCGCGACCAGGATGTGACCCGTGGCCGGCTGCGCGACCGAAAGGTGCTGCGGCGCGGTGTGCAGATGGTGTTCCAGGATCCCTACATGTCGCTGAACCCGCGGATGACCGTGCAGCAGATCGTCGCGGAGCCGCTCGCGGCCACCCGCACCGGCACACCGGCCAGTCGTCGGGAGCGTGTCGCCGAACTGCTCGAGCTCGTCGGGCTGACGCCCGAGATGGGCTCGCGCTTCCCGCATCAGTTCTCGGGCGGTCAGCGACAGCGCATCGGCATCGCCCGCGCTCTGGCCCTGCATCCCGACGTCCTGGTCTGCGACGAGCCGGTCTCTGCGCTCGACGTGTCGATCCGCGCGCAGATCATCGACCTGCTGTGCGATCTGCGGGAGCGACTGGGCATGTCGATCGTCTTCATCGCCCACGACCTGTCGCTGGTGCGTCACATCGCGGATCGCGTCGCGGTGATGTACCTCGGGAACATGGTCGAGATCGGCGAGACCGAGACGGTCTACCGCTCCCCATCGCATCCGTACACGAGATCGCTGCTGTCGGCCATCCCGCCGCAGACTCGTGCCGAGCGTGGGATGCTGCAGCGACGCACGCCGCTCAGCGCCTGATCCGTTTCGCCCCCATACGAGAAGAGCCCCACCGTCTCCGGTGGGGCTCTTCTCACGAGGGGACGTGCGTCGTCACTCCGCTGCGGTGGTCGTGGTCTCCGCCAGCTCGATCGGCACGACCGGGCAGTCCTTCCAGAGGCGCTCGAGGCCGTAGTAGACCCGTTCCTCCTGGTGGAAGACGTGCACGATCAGGTCGCCGAAGTCGAGCAGCACCCAGCGGGCCTCCGCTCGGCCCTCACGGCGGACTCGCTTGTGCCCGGACTCGATGAGCCTGTCCTCGATCTCGTCGGCGATCGCAGCGACGTTGCGCTCGCTGTTCCCGGTGACGAGGAGGAAGATGTCGACGAGCGGAAGCGGCTCGGAGACGTTCAGGGCGATGAGGTCTTCTCCGCCCTTCGAGACGGCGGCTTCTGCGGCGAGCCGCAGCATTTCTTCGGCAGTTTCAGGTGATTGCATCAGAACACATTCGTGGTGATGGCGACGACGAGCACGACGGCCAGCGCGAGTGCGAGACCGCCTGCCGTGATCGCCAGGATGAGCATGAGTTTGCTGCCCTTTTCCGGAGCGGGAGTACGGATGACCTCGCCGGCGGGCTTGATGGTGCTGACCGCGGAGCTCGCGGCGATCGGGGTGGGAGAAGACGCAGGAGGCAGTTCGCCGTCGATGAGCACGGCGTCCACCTCCTTGCCGTCGGTGGTGCCGTGCGCGTGTCCCTGTGAGCCCATGCCTCGCGGCAGCTCGTAGGAACCCGTGACCAGGATCTCGCCTGTCGAGGCGACGGGGCCGGAGAGCGACCCCTCACCGGGCGACGGCGTGAAGATGAGTGCGCTGGGCGCGAGGTGCTGCGAGCCGGTCGAGTCGTTGACCGAGAGCAGGTCGTCGAACGACGGCGTGAACGGCTTCTGCGTCTCGGCTGGATCATTCAGCAGCCCGACGCCGAAAGCGGGGTTGACCGTGGGGCGCTCGCCCTCGTCGATGACGACGTCGTCGCCTGCATCGACATCCGCGAGGACGTCGTCCGGGTCCGTGTCGTCCACCAGTCCGAGTGCGGCGACGTCGTCGTGCTCGTCCGGCGCGACGGCGGACTCCTCGGCGACCTCGACGGGCACGTCGCCGATGGACTCGGCGGCAGCGGCCGCACTCACCGGAACGACGATCTCGACATCGTCCACGGCATCATCGTCGTCTTCATCGACGATGGCCGGCGCGGAGCGTGCGAAGTCGGGCACACCCGACACGACGGGTTCGGCGACCTGCACGGGCTCGTCGACCGGGACCTGCTCGTCGACCTGGACGAGTTCTTCGACCTCGGGAGCAGCCTCGGCGTGTGCTTCGGCGACGTGCTCGTCAGCACGGGCAGCGTCGGCCTCGCCGATCACGGGCACGGATGCGGTGCGGACTCGCTCCTGGGCTCGTGCCTGACGGCGGGTGAGCGGCGCTGCCGACTGGTCGGCGTCGGACTCGTCTGCAGCGACGTCGTCGGCGCGCTCGGACTCGGGGGCGTGCTCGGGCTCCGGGGCCTCGGGAAGCGGCGGCGCCGGCGGGACGACGAGTTCGGCCGCAGCGGCGGCTTCCTCCGCGCTGATGACCGGGGTCGACCCGGTCAGCCGGATCTCCCGCAGCTGCTTGCGTGTGAGCGGACCCTGCTCCTGCTGATCCGATGAACTCATGCCTTGCTCCGATACAGGTGATGCTTCGCGATGTACTGAACGACTCCGTCGGGGACGAGGTACCAGACCGGTTGATCGTCGCGAACACGTTCACGGCAAGCCGTCGACGAGATCGACAGCGCCGGCACCTCCAGTTGGCTGACGTTGTCGCTCGGGAGGCCGTCAGTGCTCAGAACGTGTCCTGGGCGAGAGACCGCGACGAAGTGGGCCAACTCCCACAACTCATCATGGTCCCTCCAACTGAGAATTTGCGCTACGGCATCTGCTCCGGTGATGAAGAACAACTCGGCATCCGGTCGGTCCCGCTGCAGATCGCGAAGGGTGTCGATCGTGTAGGTCGGACCTTCGCGGGCGATGTCGACTCGGCTGACCGTGAACTGCGGGTTCGATGCCGTCGCGATCACGGTCATCAGGTAGCGGTGCTCGCTCGGCGTCACGCCCGACTTCTGCCAGGGGTGGCCCGTCGGCACGAAGACGACCTCATCGAGATCGAAGGAGTGCGCGACTTCGCTCGCTGCGACCAGGTGCCCATGGTGGATGGGGTCGAACGTACCGCCCATCACGCCGATGCGTGGAGCACGCGAGGTCGCTGTGTTCATGGGGGCCTTAGTGGCCGTGTCCCGCCTCGTGGCCGTCCTTGCCGTGCTTCGCTGCCCATGCATCGGCCTTGGCCGAGTGGCGGTTGGCGACGTTCTTGTACGACAGCGTCACCAGTCCGAGGAACCCGAACACCAGCGCCGCGATGACACCGAAGATGAGGGTCTCGAGCTGCACGTTTCCGTGGTGCTCGGTTTCAGCAGCGGCCATCGCGATCTGTGCGATGAGGTTCATCATGACTCCGTTTCGTGACCGGGCGGTACAGCGTCACCCAGTCTAGCCCTCAGGCGCGGGTCTGCCCTGATCCACGCGCGAGCCACTTGGTGCTGGTCAGCTCCGCCAGCCCCATCGGTCCGCGCGCATGCAGCTTCTGCGTCGAGATGCCGACCTCGGCACCGAACCCGAACTCGCCGCCGTCGGTGAACCGCGTGGAGGTGTTCACCATCACGACCGCCGAGTCGACCTCGGCGAGGAAGCGCTCGGCGTTGCGGGAATCGGTCGTCACGATCGACTCCGTGTGCCCTGTGCTGTAGCGGCGGATGTGGTCGAGCGCCTCGTCGAGTGAATCGACGACCTTGATCGCGATGTCGAGGCTCAGGTACTCCGTCGCCCAGTCCTCCTCGGTGGCCGGGATCACGTTCGAGACGAGGCCGGCGACCATGTCGTCGCCGTGGATCGCGACGCCCTCGCTCTGCAGCGCGCTCGCGACCAGCGGGACCAGCCTCGGCGCCGCCTGGCGGTGCACCAGCACGGTCTCGACAGCGTTGCAGACACTCGGGCGCTGCACCTTCGCGTTCACGACGATGTCGCGCGCCCAGTCGTCCGGCGCACTTTCGTCGAGCACGATGTGCACGTTGCCGGCGCCGGTCTCGATGACCGGCACCGTGGACTCCGTGACGACCGTCTCGATCAGGCCGGCGCTGCCGCGCGGCACGAGCACGTCGATGAAGCCGCGGCCGTGCATGAGGGCCTTCGCTCCGTCGCGACCGAAGTCATCGACCGTCTGGATGGCCTCCGCAGTCACACCGGCGCTCTGCAGCGCATCGCGCATGATCTCGACGAGCACCGTGTTCGAGTCACGGGCGGCACTGCCGCCGCGGAGCACGACCGCGTTGCCGGAGCGGAGCGCGAGCGCGGCGATGTCGACCGTCACGTTGGGTCGGGCCTCGTAGATGGCGCCCACCACGCCGAATGGCACCCGCACCTGTTCGAGCGAGACGCCGTTGGGCATGCGGTGCCCGCCGACGACGCGCCCCACCGGGTCGGCGAGAGCTGCGACCTGTCTGACCGCCGCTGCGAGTGCTGCGACGCGACCCTCGTCCAGGCTGAGGCGGTCGATGAGCGACTCACCGATGCCGTCGTCGCGTCCGCGGGCGATGTCGCGCGCATTGGCCTCGATGATCCGGGCCGCCTGCGCTTCCAAGGCGACTGCGATCGCTTCCAGCGCCCGCCCCTTGTCATCGCTGGTGAGAGCGGCGGTCGCGCGGGAGGCATCCTTGGCGCGCTCGAGGCGCGCCTGAGGTGTCTGGTCGGTCATCCGCCCAGTCTAGAACGCAGGTGTGCGCGTCGAGCCGGGTGTGACGCCGGTCTCACCCGGCGCCCCGAGGGCTCAGACGGACGGTTCGAACCAGGTGCCGATCTCGGCGCCGGAGAGCGCCTTGTCGACCAGATCTGCACTCGTGACGAGCACGCCGATGCCGGATGCCGCGGCGAGACGTGCGGCCGAGACCTTGGTCGCCGCTCCCCCGGTGCCGACGCTGTTCACGACGGTCGCTCCGAACTCGAGACCGCTGAGGTCGGCATCGGCCGCGACGATGTCGATCGGCTCTGCACGCGGGTCGGATGGCGGCATCGTGTACAGCGACTCGATGTCGCTGAGCAGCACCAAGGCGTCCGCGTCGATCAGCTGCGCGACGAGCGCGCCGAGCCGGTCGTTGTCGCCGAAGCGGATCTCCTGCGTGGCGACCGTGTCGTTCTCGTTCACGATCGGGAGCACGCGCAGACCGAGCAGCCGCTCCATCGCGCGTCGGGCGTTGCTGCGGGAGGTGGGGTGCTCGAGGTCACCGGTGGTGAGCAGGACCTGGCCGGCGATGATGTCGAACGGCCGCATGGCCTCCTGGTAGCGGTACACCAGGATGTTCTGGCCCACCGCCGCCGCTGCCTGCTGCGTCGCGAGATCGGTCGGACGGGCGTCCAGCCGGAGGAACGGGATGCCGCTGGCGATCGCACCGGACGACACCAGCACGACCTCGACACCGCGCGCGTGCGCCGCGGCGAGAGCCTCGACGATCACCGGGATGCGCCAGGACGAGTCTCCACTGATCGACGACGAGCCGACCTTGACGACGATGCGCGAAGCGGTCGCGAGATCAGCTCGCGACCGTGCGGTCACTCGTCCTCTCCGCGGTAGGCGTTGAGGCGCAGCTCCTCGACCTCCGCACGGGCCGCGGCCTTGGCATCCATGCGCTCGTAGTAGTTCTCACGACGCTCGGACGTGGTGCGGCGGGCGTTCGGTGCGAGACGCGGGTCGGTGCCACGCGGAGCAGTCATGAGCTCGGCAGCGGAGGTCATGGTCGGCTCCCAGTCGAAGACGATGCTCTCGCCCTCGCCGATGACGACGGTGGAACCCTGCACTGCGCCGAGACGGAAGAGCTCGTCCTCGACGCCGACCTTCTCGAGACGATCGGCGAGGTAGCCCACTGCCTCCTCGTTCTGGAAGTCGGTCTGCTGCACCCAGCGCACCGGCTTCTCGCCGAGGATGCGGTAGATGTTGCCGTACGTGCCGCCCTCAACCCGGATCGTGAACTCCTTCTTGGAGCGACGCGGGCGGATGACGACGCGCTCAGGCACCTCGACAGCGGTCTCCGCGCGGTGCTTCTCGACGAGCTCGCCGAGGGCGAAGGTCAGCGGGCGCAGTCCCTCGTGCGAGATCGTGGAGATCTCGAACACGCGGAATCCGCGGGCCTCGAGGTCGGGGCGGACGAGCTCTGCGAGGTCACGCGCCTCCGGCACGTCGATCTTGTTCAGGGCGATGAGCTGCGGACGCTCCAGGAGCGGCGTCTGCCCCTCCGGCACCTCGTAGGCGGCGAGCTCGGCGAGGATGACGTCGAGGTCGGAGATCGGGTCGCGGCCCGGCTCGAGCGTCGCGCAGTCGAGCACATGCAGCAGGGCCGAGCAGCGCTCGACATGACGGAGGAACTCCAGCCCGAGGCCACGACCTTCGCTGGCGCCCTCGACGAGTCCTGGCACGTCGGCGACGGTGTAGCGGGACTCCCCGGCCTGCACGACGCCCAGGTTCGGGTGCAGCGTCGTGAACGGGTAGTCGGCGATCTTGGGCCGGGCGGCGGAGATCGCGCCGATCAGGCTCGACTTGCCGGCGGACGGGTAGCCGACCAGTGCGACATCGGCGACGGTCTTGAGCTCGAGGACGACATCGCCCTCATAGCCGGGCGTACCGAGCAGCGCGAATCCTGGCGCCTTGCGCTTCGGCGAGGAGAGCGCGGCGTTGCCGAGACCGCCCTGACCGCCGGCGGCGACGACGAAGCGCTCACCGGGAACGATCATGTCGATCAGCACGGTGCCGTCGGGGCGCTTGACGACGGTGCCGACCGGAACCGGGAGCTCGAGGTCCTCGCCCATGAATCCCGCACGGTGGTCGCCCATGCCGGGTCCGCCGTTTCCAGCGGTGCGGTGCGGCGAGTGGTGGTACGACAGCAGCGTGCCGGTCTGGGTGTCGGCGACGAGCACGACGTCGCCGCCGTCGCCGCCGTTCCCGCCGTCGGGTCCGCCCAGCGGCTTGAACTTCTCACGGTGCACCGAGACGCAGCCGTTCCCGCCCTTGCCGGCGCGCAGATGCAGCGTCACGGTGTCGACGAAGCTGACCATGTGTCTCGATCTCCTTGGTTCCTGTACCTACTGTGGGCAGATACACGGACGGGGCGAGCCGAAGCCCGCCCCGAACCGGATGATGATGTGTCGTGCGACGATTACTCGCCGGCTGCGACGATGTTGACGACCTTGCGGCCGCCCTTCGCGCCGAACTGGACCGCACCGGCGGCCAGAGCGAACAGCGTGTCGTCGCCGCCACGGCCGACGTTGACGCCGGGGTGGAAGTGCGTGCCGCGCTGGCGGACGATGATCTCGCCGGCGAGGACCTGCTGACCGCCGAAGCGCTTCACGCCGAGGCGCTGAGCGTTGGAGTCACGACCGTTACGGGTTGAGCTTGCGCCCTTTTTATGTGCCATGTCCTAGTCCCCTCGGGCTTACTTGATGCCGGTGATCTTGACGCGCGTGAGCTCCTGACGGTGGCCCTGACGCTTCTTGTAACCGGTCTTGTTCTTGTACTTCTGGATGATGATCTTCGGGCCGCGGAGGTTGCCGATGACCTCAGCCGTGACCTTGACCTTCGCGAGCTGGTCGGCGTCGGTGGTCACAGAGGTGCCATCGACGAGCAGCACTGCTGCGAGCTCGATGTTCTCGCCCGCGGCGGCCTTGACACGATCGAGCTGAACGATCGTGCCGACCTCGACCTTCTCCTGCCGCCCACCGGCGCGCACTACTGCGTAAACCACTTCATACCTGTTTCGTTGGGGAGCACGAGCTCCGAGAATCTCACGGGAAGACTGTTGCTTGCATGCACCGCAGGGCGGCGGGTGCGAACGCAAGGCTCTCCGCTCCAACCGACGAGGAAGGGGCGGCATACGCACCAAGGGACTACTTTACCGGATGCCGGACCATGCCGCAAAGTGAGCCGCGCGGTGTGTCCGGTCATAGGCTGGCTGGATGAGCGTACTCGTCGACGATCCGCAGTGGCCGGCCCACGGACGACTCTGGGCGCACCTGGTCAGCGACGACAACCTCGACGAGCTGCACGCCTTCGCCAGAGCGCACGACGTACCCGCTCGCGCCTTCGATCGCGACCACTACGATGTGCCGGAGGAGATCATCCCCCGGCTCATCATGGGCGGCGCACAGCACGTCGGAGGCAAGGAGCTGGTCCGACGGCTGATCGCCTCAGGACTCCGCGTCCCCGCTCGCGACCGGCGCTGACGACTCGCCGTTCACGGAGACCGGCGTGCCGGTGAGCGCCGCGGTGCTCACTCGACGACGGCCACGACCCTGTCCAGGAGCCTTGGGCTCCGGGAGTGCGTCGAGGACGGAATCGAGCAGCTGCTCGGCCGGAGACTTCGGCCCCTGACGGTCGCCGCCGCGCTTCTTGCGCGGCTTCTTCGGGCGCTCGGCAGCGGGAGCCGCTTCGACCTCGGGGACCTCGACCGGGATATCGGTGGTCTCGGCGCTCGGAACACGGGTGGACGCGGCGATCTGCGCGAGCGCCGACTTGGCGCCCTCGGGGATGCTGTGGGTCACGACGGCCGCGGGCGGGGCGCTCTGGTTCTGGCCCTGGCCCTGGTTCTGGCCGTTGCCGCCGCCGCGCTGACGGCGGTTGCTCTGGCCGTTGCCGTTGCTGTTCCCGTTGCCGTTGCTGTTGCCGTTGCTGCGGTGCTTGACGACCGGGTCGTGGTGCACGATGACGCCACGGCCGGCGCAGACCTCGCAGGCCTCGCTGAAGGTCTCCAGCAGGCCGAGACCGAGCTTCTTGCGCGTCATCTGCACGAGACCGAGCGAGGTGACCTCGGCGACCTGGTGCTTCGTGCGGTCACGGCTCAGGCACTCGATCAGGCGACGGAGCACGAGATCGCGGTTCGACTCGAGCACCATGTCGATGAAGTCGACCACGATGATGCCGCCGATGTCGCGCAGGCGCAGCTGGCGGACGATCTCCTCAGCGGCTTCCAGGTTGTTCTTGGTGACGGTCTCCTCCAGGTTTCCGCCGGATCCGACGAACTTCCCGGTGTTGACGTCGACGACCGTCATGGCCTCGGTGCGGTCGATCACGAGCGAGCCGCCCGACGGCAGCCAGACCTTGCGGTCCAGCGCCTTCTCGATCTGCTCCGTGATGCGGAACGCGTCGAAGGGATCGGTCTCGTCCTCGTAGGCCTCGACCCGCTCGAGCAGGTCAGGGGCGACGCTCTCGAGGTAGGCACGGATGGTCTGCTGCGCATCCTCGCCCTGGATCAGCATCTTCGTGAAGTCCTCATTGAAGACGTCACGGACGATCTTGACGAGCAGGTCGGGCTCGGCGTGCAGCAGTGCAGGAGCCTGCTGGTTCTCGACCTGCTTCTGGATGTGCTCCCACTGGCTCGTGAGGCGCTGCACGTCGCGCGTGAGCTGATCCTCGGTCGCGCCCTCGGCTGCCGTGCGGACGATGACGCCGGAGGACTCGGGGAGCACCTCCTTGAGGATGCGCTTCAGGCGCGCCCGCTCATTGTCCGGCAGCTTGCGGCTGATGCCGTTCATGGAACCGCCGGGCACGTACACGAGGTAGCGGCCCGGAAGGGAGATCTGGCTGGTGAGGCGGGCGCCCTTGTGACCGACCGGGTCCTTCGTGACCTGGACGAGCACGCGGTCGCCCGGCTTGAGGGCGAGCTCGATGCGGCGGGGCTGGTTGCCGGTCTCGACACCGTCCCAGTCGACCTCGCCCGAGTAGAGCACGGCGTTGCGGCCGCGGCCGATGTCGACGAAGGCGGCTTCCATGCTGGGGAGCACGTTCTGCACGCGTCCGAGGTAGACGTTGCCGATCAGCGAGGCGTCCTGGTTGCGGGCGACGTAGTGCTCGACGAGCACGCCATCCTCGAGGACGCCGATCTGGGTACGGCCGTTCTTCGAGCGGACCACCATCATGCGGTCGACGGACTCGCGACGGGCGAGGAACTCGGCCTCGGTCACGACGGGACGGCGGCGTCCGGCGTCACGACCGTCACGACGACGCTGCTTCTTCGCCTCGAGGCGCGTCGATCCCTTGATCGCCTTCGGCTCGGTGATGTACTCGACCACGCGCTGACGCTGGCGCGGCTCTTCGCGCTGTTCGTCGCCGTCGGAGCCGCCACGGCGACGACGGCCACGACGAGCCGAGGTCGACTCCTCCTGCGGCTGCTCGCGCTCGGCGATGCGGTCGAAGATGCGCTCGCGCTCGGGGCGAGCGGGCAGCGGGATGACCTCCGGAGCGTAGAAGTGCAGCTGCGTCGACACCTGCGACACGAAGACCTCGGGAAGCAGACCCAGCGAGACCGCGGTCACCGGACCGGGTGCGGGCTTCTCCTCGGGCTGCTCCTGCTTCTCCTCGGGCTGCTCGGGCTTGTCTTCGGGAGCGGCGTCCGCAGCAGATTCGGCGGGAGCGGCGTCCTGGACGGGAGCATCCTCGGCCGGAGCAGCGTCCTCAGCAGGAGCCTCGACGACAGCCGCTTCCTCAGCAGGAGCCGCTTCCTCAGCAGGAGCCTCGGCGACAGCCGCTTCCTCAGCAAAAGCATCGGCCGGAGCAGCGTCCTCAGCAGGAGCATCCTCTGCAGGCGCAGCCTCGACTGCCTCGTCGCCGACCGGCTCGATTCGCTCGGGCACCGCAGGGGCGCCCTCGGCTTCGGGAGCGATGGGCTCCGTCAGCTGCTCCGCGGCGTCAGCCGGAGCGTCGTGAGTCGGAATGTTGTTGTCATTGTTCTCGTCGGCCATCTCTGGCTTGCTCCTCGTGCGGGGCACTGGGTGCTCCGCGAAATCTCATGCGACACCCGCGGGTGTCGCGAACTCATACGGTGTGCGACCGGCTCATGGCTCTGATCGCGTGGGGCATAGGACCCCGAAGTCTGCGTCACATGCGTGTCGCGGCTGGGCCGTTCATCGCATCACAGGCCATTATCGCACCTTGAGGGCCGGATCACGGCATCTCCGCCGGATCGCGTCGTTTTCTCCGGTGCGCTTTCGCCCGATCCATAGCAGTCACTGAGATACTCCACATATGAGCGAGCAGCGCACCCGCCCCGTCGTCTATGCCGTGTGGTTGATCATCGCGAGCGTCGTCGGGTGGTTCGCCGCCTTCCAGCTCACGGTCGAGAAGTTCTTCCTGCTGGAGAACCCATCCGATCCCCTCGCCTGCGACATCAGTCCGTTCATCCAGTGCAGCAAGAACCTGTCGTCGTGGCAGGGCGAGGTGTTCGGCTTCCCGAACCCGCTGCTCGGCCTCACCGGGTGGATGGCTCCCCTGGTCGTCGGCGTCGCGATCCTGGCCGGGGCGCGCTTCCCCCGCTGGTTCTGGGCTGCGTTCGGTGTCGGCATCACGTTCGCGTTCGGACTCGTGTGCTGGCTGATCGGCCAGAGCCTCTACGACCTCTTCGTCCTGTGCCCGTGGTGCATGGTCACCTGGGCGGTCACGATCCCGACCTTCTTCGCAACGATGCTGCACCTCACCCGCAACGGGACGTTCACGCGGAACGAGAAGGTACAGGCCCGTGCCGAGAAGCTCATCGTGTGGGTGCCGCTGGCCACGATCGTGTCGTATGCGGTCATCATCCTGCTCGCCCAGCTGCAGGGCCTCGACTTCCTCGGCGAGATGGCGAAGATCATCTTCTGATAGGCAGTCCAGACGACGAAGCCCGCCTGTGATCGGATCACAGGCGGGCTTCGTCGTCGGTGCGGCGCTCAGTCGAACCAGATGCCCAGTTCGCGGGCGGCCGACTCGGGGCTGTCCGAGCCGTGCACGAGGTTCTGCTGCACCTTGAGGCCCCAGTCGCGGCCGAAGTCGCCACGGATCGTGCCTGGTGCGGCGGTGGTCGGATCGGTGGTGCCGGCGAGCGAGCGGAAGCCCTCGATCACGCGATTGCCCGCGAGACGGATCGCGACCGACGGGCCGGAGAGCATGAACTCGAGCAGCGGCTCGTAGAACGGCTTTCCCTCGTGCTCCGCGTAGTGCTCGGCGAGCACATCGCGGTCGGGCTCCACCAGGCGGATGTCGACGAGCGCGTAGCCCTTCGCCTCGATGCGGGCGAGGATCGCGCCGGTGAGTCCGCGGGCGACGCCGTCGGGCTTGACGAGGACGAGTGTTTCTTCGGTGGCCATGTCATTCACTCTCTGTGTCTGAGATCTGCGTGGTCTGAGTCTCGGTCGTTGGCGCGGCAGGACGTCGTGCGTCCAATCGGGCCCCCATGATCGTCGCATATCCCCACATGCCGCCGAAAATCAGGACGACGAGGAGGATCGCGGGGACGAGGAAGGCCGAGAGGGCGATGATCACCTGGATCACCCAGCCGGCGGTGATCGCCCACGGCTTCGTGATCATGCCGGCGAGGGCGATGCAGGCGAGGGCGACGACGGCGCCGCCGACGATCCCCCACCACTGCGGGATGCCGGCAGGAAGCGTCTTCAACCCGAAGACCGTGAGGCCGGCGAGGAACACCACGATCGCCTCGAAGCCGAGCACGATCGGTGCGAGCTTCTGCACCAGCGTGCGCTGCGGCCTCGGAGCACGGGCCGGAGCGGCATCCGCACTCATGCGCGCCACCCCGACTTCCAGTCCTCTTCCTCGGACTGCGCGATGGCCTCACCCGCGAGCACCACGGAACCGGCGATCACGACGGCCCGCCGATCGGACGATGACGCCCATTCGCGCGCGGCATCCGCGGCCTCGGCCAGGGTGTGGTGCACGGTCGCGCGGCGTCCGGTCTGCTCCACGAGGTCGGCGATCGCATCCGCATCGCTCGCCCGCTCCGAGTCGGGCGCGGTCGCGAACACATGGGCGACGGCCGGTGCGAGCTGCGCGACGATGCCGGCGGCGTCCTTGTCGGCGAGCACGCCGAGGACCAGCCCCCACTCGTCGAAGTCGAAGCTGTCGCCGAGGGCCTGGGCGAGCGCCGTGGCACCGTGGGGGTTGTGTGCGGCATCGACGACGACGGTCGGCGCGATGCCGATCAGCTGCAGGCGCCCCGGCGAGGTCGTCGCCTGGAGCCCGTCGGAGATGATGTCTGCCGCGATCTTCTGCGTCGCCCCGCCGATGAGCGACTCGACCGCTGCCACGGCGAGGGCGGCGTTGTGCCCCTGGTGCGCCCCGTAGAGCGGCAGGTACTCCTCGACGTACTCCCCCGCCAGTCCGCGGATCGAGAGCAGCTGTCCGCCGACCGCGAGCTTCTGGTCGGTGAGCCCGAACTCGTCGCCCTCGAATGCGATCGTCGCGTTGCGCTCTGCGGCGACGCGGCGCAGGACCTCGGCGGCCTCCGGTGGCTGCTGCGCCGAGACGACGGCAGCGCCCTCCTTGATGATGCCGGCCTTGACCTTCGCGATCTCGGCGATCGTGCCGCCGAGTCGGTCGGCGTGGTCGATGTCGATCGGCGCGAAGACCGCGACGTCACCATCGGCGGTGTTCGTGGAGTCCCACTCGCCGCCCATGCCGACCTCGAGCACCAGCACGTCGACCGGGGCATCCGCCACCGCGACGAACGCGAGCACCGTCAGCAGCTCGAAGAACGTCAGCGGCTCCTCGCCTGCGGCCTCGAGCTCCGCGTCGACGATGCCGACGAAGGGCTCGATCTCGTCCCAGGCCTCTGCGACGGCCTCGTCGGCGATCGGCTCGCCGTCGATCATGATGCGCTCGGTGAAGCGTTCCAGGTGCGGGCTCGTGAACAGCCCGGTGCGCAGATCGTGCGCGCGCAGCAGGCTCTCGATCATGCGGGCTGTCGACGTCTTGCCGTTCGTGCCCGTGATGTGCACGACGCGGTAGGTGCGCTGCGGATCGTCCAGGAACTCGAGGATGCGCGCGGTGCGCTCCTTGCGAGGCTGCACCCATCGCTCGCCTGCGCGACTCAGCAGAGTCTCGTAGACGGCATCCGCCCGGTCCTTGGCGCTCATTCGGATGCTCCGATCCTCGAGACGGCGATCGTGAAGTCGCCGCGGTTGGCGTAGGTGTCGGCAGGGATCGTGGCGGTGAACTCCGCGTCGAGCAGTACGTCGCCCGAGCGATGCAGACCGTGCTCAGTCGCCAGGGTCTCTCCCGCGATGTTCGCCTCGTCGAAGGCCGACCCGACGGCATCCGCATCCTCGGCGCTCGCGAAGACCAGATCCAGGCGGATGCGGTCGCTCACATCGAAGTCCGCGTTCTTCCGGGTCTCCTGCACTGCTCGGATGACGTCGCGCGCGAGTCCTTCGGCCTCCAGCTCCGGGGTCATGCTGGTGTCGAGGAGCACGAATCCACCGGACGGCACGATGGCCAGCGCCTCCCCCTCCGGACGCCCGGTGGTCTCCAGCGCGAGGTCGTACTCGGCGGGCTCCAGCGCGATGCCGCCTGCGGTCACGACGCCATCGGTCTCGGACCAGTCCCCCGCCTTCGCGGCCTTGATCACCGTCTGCACGTTCTTCCCGAGACGGGGACCCGCTGCTCGCGCGTTGACGCTCAGGCGGTGCGTGATGCCGTACGCAGCGGCGGTCGAGTCCTGCTGCGCGACGAGCTCGACCGTCTTGACGTTGAGCTCCTCACGGAGGATGTCCTCGAACTGTCCGAGCGACGCGGCGAGCGGCGACACGACCGTGAGGCGCGCGAGCGGCAGCCGCACGCGCAGCTTCTCCTTCTTGCGCAGCGCGTTGCCGACGCTCGACAGCTCGCGGACGGCATCCATCGCATCGCGGATCTCGTCGGCGGCCGGGAACTGCGTGGCATCCGGCCAGTCGGTCAGGTGCACGCTGCGCCCGCCGGTGAGCCCCTGCCACACGCGCTCGCTGATCAGCGGCACGAGCGGCGCTGCGACGCGGGTGAGCGTCTCGAGCACCGTGTACAGCGTGTCGAATGCTTCGCGGCTCTTGGGATCGTCGGTCACGCCGACCCAGAAGCGGTCGCGCGAACGGCGGATGTACCAGTTCGTGAGCACCTCGGCGAAGTCGCGCAGACGAGCGGATGCCGTGGTCGAGTCCAGTCCTTCCAGGTCGGCGCGCACCTCGCTGACGAGATCACCGAGCCTCGCGAGGATGTAGCGGTCGAGCACGTCAGTGGAATCCGTGCGCCACTCGGCCTCGTACCCGACATTCTGGGTCGCTGAGCCTGTCGAAGCGTTGGCGTAGGTCGCGAAGAAGTACCACGAGTTCCACAGCGGCAACAGGAACTCGCGCACACCGGAGCGGATGCCCTCCTCGGTCACCGCGAGGTTGCCACCGCGCAGCACCGAGCTCGACATCAGGAACCAGCGCATCGCGTCGGAGCCGTCGCGGTCGAGCACCTCCGACACGTCGGGGTAGTTGCGCAGCGACTTCGACATCTTGTAACCGTCGCTGCCCAGCACGATGCCGTGGCAGCTCACTCCGGTGAACGCCGGGCGGTCGAACAGCGCGGTCGACAGCACGTGCATGACGTAGAACCAGCCGCGGGTCTGTCCGATGTACTCGACGATGAAGTCGGCCGGCGAGTGCGAGTCGAACCACTCCTGGTTCTCGAACGGATAGTGCACCTGCGCGTACGGCATCGAACCGGAGTCGAACCACACGTCGAAGACGTCCTCGATGCGGCGCATCGTGCTCTTGCCGGTGGGGTCGTCGGGGTTCGGGCGCGTGAGGTCGTCGATGTACGGACGGTGCAGGTCGATCTCGCCCTCGGGGTTGCGCGGCAGCGTGCCGAAGTCGCGCTCGAGGTCCTCCAGCGAGCCGTAGGCGTCGACGCGAGGGTATTCCGGGTCGTCGCTCTTCCAGATCGGGATCGGCGATCCCCAGTAGCGGTTGCGGCTGATCGACCAGTCGCGCGCGCCCTCGAGCCACTTGCCGAACTGGCCGTGCTTCACGTTCTCCGGCACCCAGGTGATCTGCTCGTTGTTCGCGAGCATGTCGTCCTTGATGTCCGTGACGCGGATGAACCAGCTCGACACGGCCTTGTAGATCAGGGGGTTCCGGCAGCGCCAGCAGTGCGGGTACGAGTGCTCGTAGCTCTGCAGGCGGATCAGGCGGCCGTTGTCGCGGATCAGGCGCACGAGGGGCGTGTTCGCATCCATCCACAGCTCGCCCGCCACGTCGGTGACGTTCGGGAGGAAGCGTCCGCCGTCGTCGAGCGACAGGATCGTGGGGATGCCGGCGGCCCCGGCGACCCGCTGGTCGTCCTCACCGTAGGCCGGAGCCTGGTGGACGATGCCGGTGCCGTCGCTCACCGTGACGTAGTCGTCGACGAGGATGCGCCAGGCGTTCTCGGTGCCGTAGGTCTCGGCATCCGCGTAGTAGTCGAACAGGCGGTCGTAGATGACGTCCTGCAGCTCAGCGCCGCGGATGGTCGCATCCACTGCGGCGAGCGCGTCCGCCGCGCTCTCGTAGCCGAGGTCCTTGGCATAGCCGCCGAGGAGTTCACGGGCGAGCAGGTATCGATGAGCGGATGCCTCGACCGCGGCATCCGTCGTCCCTGCCGCCTGGTGCACGTCTGCTGCACCGGCGGGACCGGCCGGCACCACGACGTACTCGATGTCGGGTCCGACGGCGAGCGCGAGGTTGGTCGGCAGGGTCCAGGGCGTGGTCGTCCAGGCGAGCGCGCGCACACCGGTGAGTCCGAGGGACTCGGCCTTCGCACCCGTGAGCGGGAAGGTGGCCGTGACGGACGGGTCCTGACGCATCTGGTACACGTCGTCGTCCATGCGCAGCTCGTGCGCGGACAACGGGGTCTCGTCGCGCCAGCAGTACGGCAGCACGCGGTAGCCCTCGTAGGCGAGGCCCTTGTCGTACAGGGTCTTGAAGGCCCAGAGCACGCTCTCCATGTATCCGAGATCGAGCGTCTTGTAGCCGCGCTCGAAGTCGACCCAGCGCGCCTGGCGGGTGACGTAGTCCTGCCACTCGTGCGTGTACGCGAGCACCGAGCTCTTCGCCTTCTCGTTGAAGACATCGATGCCCATGGTCTCGATCTCGGCCTTCTCGGTGATGCCGAGCTGCTTCATGGCCTCGAGCTCTGCGGGCAGTCCGTGCGTGTCCCAGCCGAACACGCGGTCGACCTTGTGACCGGTCATCGTCTGGAAGCGCGGGAACACGTCCTTGGCGTACCCGGTGAGCAGGTGGCCGTAGTGCGGCAGGCCGTTGGCGAACGGCGGGCCGTCGTAGAACACCCACTCGGGCGAGCCCTCTCGCTGCTCGATCGAGGCACGGAACGTGTCATCGGTCTTCCAGAACTCGAGCACCTCCTCCTCGATCTGCGGGAAGCGAGGGCTGGGCGCGACGGAGTCGGCGGCGGGGCCGAAGGAGGAGGTCCCTGAGCTTGCGGAAGTGCGGGGGTAGGTCATCGTGTCTCGCAGTGATCGTCGTGGCGGATGCTCCTGCGAGGACGACCCTCGCGGACCGCGGTACCACCTCGCGTGCGTTCCCTTCCCTCTCGGGTCGGTCACACCACTCTCACTGCGGCTGTGACGGGCCTGCCCCGCTCGGTTCTACTGGGCCGCCCCTCCTGCGAGAGACCGGCTGTTCTTCCGAGAGCTCCCCGGTGATGCCGGATCGATGCTCGTGCGTCCCATTGTACGCGCGTGTCGGCTGCCCTCGCCTCCTGTGGCGCGAGTCTCGGCCTTGTGCGCTTGCCGCGGCCTGAATCCGAGAGTACGGCCGAGGGAAGCGCACAAGGCCGAGCAAGCAGCACGGCTCACCGCGCGAGGTGCAGCCCCTGCGCCACCGCACGCATGATCACGTCCTGCACCATCGGCCAGTCGAACATTACCTGCGTGTACGACAACCGGATCACGTGATACCCCATGAGCGTGAGCGCGGCGTCGTGCCTGATGTCCTCTGTGCGTTGCGGCCCGACGTGATGCGAACCATCGATCTGGAGGACGAGTCGACCACCCACCAGTGTGTCGACCCGGTGTCCAGCGATCCAGATCTGCACTCGGATCGGCAACCGCAGCCAGCGAAGACGCTCGCGCAGGTAGGTCTCCAGCCCGGCATCCGCGAACGGCATCGCTCGCTCCATGATGCGACGCGCAGCCGGCTTCCATGCGAATCCCCGCAGCGCGTCGATCGTCACCAGCGATGTGTTCAACGCCGATTCCCATGTCGCCAGTGCGTGTTCGAACGGCTCGCATTCGGCGATGTACGCGAGAACATTCTCGATCGGATCGACCAGGGAGTCAGGATGGCGCGGCACGACCGGGCTCCCCCAGTGGATCTTCCCCGCGATCCGACGCCCACTCGCGGCGTTCGGGAGCACCGCGACATGCGGCGACCTGCTCGACTCATGCAGCCACAGCCCGAGGCGCGCAGCCTGCGTACGACACGTAAGCACGACCCCGTGGCGAGCAGCGCGGACGACCGCCGCATCCGCTGTCTTCAACGCCAGCCAGCCGCGGCGAGGTCGCGTGAGCATCCCGCTCGCGACCGCAGCATCCACCGTTCTGCGTCCGAACCCGCGCTCGACGACTCGCGCCACGCGCGCGACACCGCCGAGCTGCATGATCAACGTGGCAAGGTCATCGATACTCCGCGGCATCGAGTCAGTCTCGACGAGCCACCCCCCGTCGAGAACATGCCTGCCACGGTCTGGGAACACACTTCGCGACAGCAGGCACGTGCAGGACGAGTGCGGCCTCGTCTGCCTCTGGAACCAGCCTCGGCCTTGTGCGCTTCCCTCGGCCCAAGTTCCGGAATCTGGCCGAGAAAGCCGCACTTGGCCGAGCCAACCGCCCCGCGAGTACCCGCAGACCTCCGAGAACCCGCGGGCTGCACGCGGCCGCAGGCACCCATGTCCGCCCCACCCCATACCCTCGAACCATGGCCCGCACTCCCGAATCCCCCGCCGCACCGCGCGTCTCGCCGCCTGACCTGCCCGAGGAGTTCACACCGGGCAGTCCTGCGCGCAACGCCGACCTGATCGCGGCGAGCCTCGAGCTCTCCGGCACCGTCGACCTCGCGTACGCCTCGCTCGAGCAGTGCACCGTCACGGCCGATGCCGACGAGGTCGACCTCACCGGCGCGACGATCCTCGACGTCGAGATGTCGCACCTCCGCATCGCATCGCTCCGGCTGCGCGACGCGGGCATCCGTCGGCTGCGGATCACCGGCGGGCGCATCGGCACGCTCGACCTGAGCACGGCCCGCATCTCCGAGCTCGAGCTCCGTGACGTGCGCGTCGACTACCTCAACCTCGGCGCCGCCCGAGCCGCCGACGTCGAGGTCTCGGACTGCCGCATCCGCACGCTCGACACCCCGCAGGCCGAGCTGACGCGTGTGCGCTTCACCCGGTCGACCTGCGACGAGGTGGATCCTCGAGGGATGCGGGCGACCGATGTCGACCTCCGCGGCCTCGATGCGCTCTCGTTCCTCGACGCGAACAGCCTCCGCGGCACGACGCTCACCGGCTTCCAGGTGCAGCAGCTCGCCCCGGTGATCGCTGCGGGGCTCGGCATTCAGATCAAGGAATGAGGCAGATCACCGAATGAGGCAGATCACGGAATGAGTTCGGCGCCGCTCGCGGCCAGCAGTTCCCGGGTGAACGGATGCCGCGGCGCGGCGAACACCTCGGCGATCGTGCCCTGCTCCACGACGATGCCGTCCTGCATCACGAGCACCTCATCGGCCACTGCTCGGACCACGTCGAGGTCGTGCGACACGAAGACCATCGTCAACCGACGCTCGCGCTGCAGCCGCAACAGGAGCCGCAGCACGCGTTCACGCACCGAGGGATCGAGCGCGGAGACCGGCTCATCGAGCACGAGCAGTTCGGGATCAGCCGCGAGCGCCCTGGCGACCGCGGCGCGCTGACGCTGACCCCCGGAGAGCTCTGCCGGTCGGCGTGCGGCGAAGCCGGCATCGAGATCGACCTCCGCGAGCAGCTCGGCCACACGCTGGGCTCGAGCGGTGCGGGGCACGCCACCCGCGGCGAGCGCCTCCCGCAGCGAGCGGCCGATGGTCCACCGGGGGTCGAACGCACCGAGCGGATTCTGGTGCACGAGCTGTACCCGCCCGCCGCCGCGGAGCTCCCCGCCGTCCGGCCGCTCCACCCCGACGATCATCCGGGCGAGCGTGGTCTTTCCCGAGCCCGACTCCCCCACGATCCCGAGCGTTCGGCCGCGGCTGACCTCGAACGACGCATCGACCACGGCCGGCACCCCGGAGAACGCCTTCGACACTCCCGTCACCCGCAGCACCGGTTCGCGCGCGTCGAGCACCGCCGCACGCGGCTCGTGGATCGTCGCAGCGATGAGCTCGCGCGTGTACGGATGCTCCGGCGATTCCAGCACCTGCGCGACCGGTCCCGATTCGAGCACGATGCCGTCGCGCATCACGAGCACCCGGTCGGCGAGTCGACGCACCGCGGCGAAGTCGTGGCTGATGAACACGACGGCGGTCCCGGCATCCGCGATCTCCCGCAGCAGGTCGAGGATGCGGGCCTGCACGGTTGCATCGAGGGCCGTGGTCGGTTCGTCGGCGACCAGCACGGCGGGCGCCGCGGCGAGCGCTGAGGCGATCAAGGCGCGCTGCCGCAGTCCGCCGGACAGCTCGTGCGGGTACTGCGTGGCACGTCGCTCGGGCTCCGGCATCCACACCCGGCGCAGCAGTGCCTGCACGCTCTCCCTGATGTTCCCATCCAGAACATCCGGATGCAGCCGCAGCGGCTCGGCCACCTCGCTGCCGATCCGCTGCAGGGGGTCGAGCGCGACGAGCGCGTCCTGTGACACGAGTGCGATCCGCGCACCTCGCACCCGTCGCCATGCCGTCTCGCTCAGCCCTCGGGCATCGGTGCCGTCGATGACCAGGCGTTCGGCTGCGACAGCGGCAGACTCTGGCGTGAGCCCGAGGAGAGCGCGGGCCGTGAGCGACTTGCCGGCTCCGGACTCTCCCACGATCGCGACGCACTCCCCCTTCGCCACGGTCAGCGTCACACCATCCACCACCGCGGCTTCCCCGAACCGCACCTGCAGTCCTTGCACGTCGAGCACGATCTCCTGGTTCATCACTCCCGGCCTTCCGCTCTGGCCCGCAGCAGTCGCCCGACGATCGTCGCCGCGATGACCGTGAGCGTGATGGCCGCCCCGGGGAACACCGAGATCCACCACGCCTGGCCGAGCACGTTGCGCCCGCCCGCCAGCATGAGTCCCCACTCCGGTGTCGGCTCGGTCGCGCCGAGCCCGAGGAAGCTGAGCCCGGCTGCCGCGAGGATGGCTGAACCGATGCCGATCGTGGCGAGCACGCTGAGCGACCCGAGCACGCCGGGGAGCACGTGTCGCGTGAACGCCGGGAATGCCGGCACGCCGAGGATCCGCGCGGCTTCGACGTGCTCGGCCACCCGGAGCGTGCGGGTCTGCACCCTGGCGAGACGCACGTACACCGGGATGGCCGCGAGCGTCACGGCGAGGGCGACGTTGATCGGTCCCGGTCCGAGGATCGCGATCACCACGAGTGCGACCAGGAATTCCGGGAAGGCCATCAGCACGTCGTTGACCCGCATCAGGGCGACATCGACGCCACGGGGCGCGCTGCCTGCGAGGGCACCGACCGCGAGGCCGACCACCACGGCGATCGCGGTCGCGAGCAGACCGACCCCGACCGACCGCGCCGCGCCGAACACGACCCGCGAGTACACGTCGCGGCCGCTCTGGTCCGTGCCGAACAGGTGCGCACCGCTCGGCGGGAGCAGCGCACCGCGCACGTCGGTCTGCAGCGGGTCATGCGTGGCCAGCACTCCGGGAGCAGCCGCAGCGAAGGCGATCACCACGAGCACGACGACGGCAGCCCACAGGAGGATGCGCTGCGCGCGCCTCATCGCCGCACCGCCGATACCGGGGCGGCCCGACGCAGACGCGGGTCGATGAGCGGATGCACCAGCTCGACGAGCACGTTGACGATCACGAACACGAGCGCGCTGAGCAGGATGATCCCGGAGATGACCGGGAGGTCACGGTCGCTGATCGCAGCGAGCGTCACGCGACCGAGACCGGGGCGCGCGAACACCGTCTCCACGAGCACCGCACCGCCGAGCACCGAACCGGTCAGATACGCCGTGAGGGTGATGGCTCCGGATGCTCCGTGGCGCAGGCCATGACGCAGAGTGAACCATCCGCGCCCGGCGCCGCGCGCACGGACGGTCTCGGCGAACGGCATCCGCTCGGCCTGGACGAGCCCGTCGCGCAGCACCTGCCCGAGCAGGGCGGCGACCGGAAGCGCGAGCGTCACGGCCGGCAGGACGAGCGTGGCCGGATTGCGTGCGCCGGACACGGGGAACCACCCGAGCCCGAAGGCGAAGACGCTCAGCAGCACGAGACCGATCCAGAACACGGGAGACGAGAGCACCACGAGCTCCACACCGGTGGCGACCGCTCGAGCCACGTGACCGCGCGCCAGCAGCGCGACCACGAGCGCGACGACCGCGGCGATGCCGAGCGCGAGGGCGGAGAGCTGCAGCGTCGCGCCGATCTGGCGGCCGATCACCTCGGTCACCGGGAGGCGCAGCTGGTACGACTCGCCGAGGTCCCCCCGCGCGAGCTGACCGATGTACGTCAGGTACTGCTCGAGCGGCGGCCGGTCGAGACCGAGCTCGGCACGGATGCCGTCCTTCACCGCCTCGCTGACCTGGGCCTGCGGCCCGAGCATCACCGACACCGGGTCGCCGGGGATGACGCGGAATGCGAGGAACGCGACCGTCGCCGCTCCCCAGAGCACGACGAGCACGGTGACGATCAGCTCGGCGATCCGCAGGAGCACAGTCTTCACCGCTCCCCCCTCTACGCCGCGGATTCGCCCCGCGCTCAGCCGACCGTCACATCGTAGAACAGCGGCCGGCCGTACAGGTCGTAGTCCAGACCCGAGATGCGCTCGCCCACGGCGGTGATCGCGGACGGGCTGTACAGCGGCACGATCGCCGTGTGCGTCGCGTTCCACTCCTGCAGCTGCGTGTAGAGCGCGTCGCGTTCTCCCTGATCGCTCACTGCCACAGCCGTGTCGAGCAGGGTGTCGATCTCGGGGTCGGAGACCTGCGATGCGTTCTGGAAGCCGTCGGTGTGCAGGTGACTGCGCAGCAGGTCGGGATCGACACCTGAGAAGCCCCAGTCCGTGAGGTCGAACGTCTTCGGACCGTACTGCGCGTTGTAGGCACCGGGCTCGAGCACCTCTCGAACGACCTCGAAGCCGATCTCCTTGAGGTCGGCCTGGATCGCGTTCGCGAGGGCGGTGCGGTCGTCCGGCACCGGCGTGTACGCGATCCAGCGGACCGACAGTCGCGTGCCGTCCTTGGTGCGGTAGCCCTCGTCGTCGCGGCTCGTCCAGCCGGCCTCGTCGAGCAGCGCGTTCGCGGCGTCGGGGTCGAACGCCCAGGTGCCCTCGATCGCGGAGTCGTAGCCGGGCGTCGTCGACCCGAGGATGCTCCACGCGCGCGGGAACTGGCCGAAGAAGATCTCGTCGACGGCGGCATCGATGTCGATGCCGCGCGCGAACGCCTGGCGCACCTTCTCATCGGCGAAGACGCCGTACTTCTCGTTGAGATACAGCGAGTAGGGCAGGCCCGGGTACTCGATCGAGTCCACCGTGACGCCGTCTCCGAGATCCTTCGCGAGGTTCGGCGGGATGTTGCTGGCGAGGTCGGACTCGCCGCTCTCGATCACTCCGGCGCGCACGGATGCCTCGGGCTGGATCTCGACACGGAGGGTCTCGAATGCCGGTGCCTTCTCGCCGTGGGGTCCCCAGGCGTAGTCGTCGTTGCGGGTGTAGACGATCTCCTGGTCGGGCGTGTACTCGGTGAGCTCGAAGGGACCGGTGCCGACCGTGATGCCGGGACCTCCGGCCTTGAGCTTGTCTGCCGACGTCGACGACAGCACTGCCGGCGAGTAGAAGCCGAGCAGCGGCGTGCTCGCCGCCTGCAGGAACGGTGCATACGGCTGCGTGAAGCTGACCTTCACGGTGTGGTCGTCGATGACCTCGGTGCCCTCGTAGAAGTCGGCGCCGAGCATGCTCGCCGCCTGCGCGGACTTCGTGTCGGGGTCGACGATCCGATCGAAGTTCGCCTTGACCGCGGCGGCGTCGAAGGGCTCACCGTCGTGGAATGTCACGTCATCGCGCAGAGTGAAGGTGTACTCGGTGCTGTCCGACGAGACCTGCCACTCGGTCGCGAGCCACGGCGAGAAGCTGCCGTCGTCCTCCTGGAAGACCAGGGAGTCGAGGACAGCGCGCTGCACCATGCCGGAGACGTCGAGCTGGCTGACCTGCGGGTCCATGTGCCCGGCGGAGAGGTTCGCACCCTCGATCGACCAGACGACCTCGGAGTCGGCACCGGACTCCGAACCGGGTGCGGCGCACGAGCTGAGCAGCAGGGCGGCGGCGGCGAGCGCGGCGAAGGGCAGGAGTCGACGCACGGATCTTGCGGGCATGGGAGTTCCTCAGAACGAACGGGTCGGGATGCCTCCCAGTCTACGGGTGATTCTTGCACCGGGTCGAAGAGTGACGGATCGACACATCTCGCCCGCTCGGTAGACTGGTCGCACACCCCACACTCAGGCACGCTCACACAGTGCCGCATACATCGCGCAAGGAGACCGTCATGTCTATTCCCGACAAGCCCGCCCTCGAAGGTCTCGAAGCGAAGTGGGACACCTCTTGGGCTGAGCAGGGCACGTATCTGTTCGACCGCCTTCGTGCCGCCGAATCCGGCCGCGATGGCGTGTACTCGATCGACACCCCGCCGCCCACGGCATCCGGCAGCCTGCACATCGGGCACGTCTTCTCGTACACGCACACCGACGTGAAGGCCCGCTTCGAGCGCATGCGCGGCAAGACCGTGTTCTATCCGATGGGCTGGGACGACAACGGACTCCCCACCGAGCGCCGTGTGCAGAACTACTACGGCGTGCGGTGCGACCCGACGCTGCCGTACACCGACGACTTCACTCCCCCGTTCGAGGGCGGCGACAACAAGTCCAGCCGCGCTGCCGACCAGGTGCCGATCAGCCGCCGCAACTTCATCGAGCTGTGCGAGCGCCTCACGATCGAGGACGAGAAGCAGTTCGAGGCGCTGTTCCGTCAGCTCGGCCTGAGCGTGGACTGGACCCAGACCTATCGAACGATCTCCGACGAGACGATTCGTCAGAGCCAGCTCGCCTTCCTCCGCAACATCGAGCGCGGCGAGGCATACCAGGACCTGGCGCCGACGCTGTGGGACATCGACTTCCGCTCCGCGATCGCGCAGGCCGAGCTCGAGGACCGCGACCAGCCGGCGGCGTACCACACGATCGAGTTCCCCTTCGCGGACGGCTCCGGCTCGATCGCGATCGACACGACCCGTCCGGAGCTGCTCCCCGCGTGCATCGCGATCGTGACGCACCCCGAGGGCCCGCACAAGCACCTGATCGGCACGAAGGTGCGCACGCCGTTCTTCGGCGCGGAGATCGAGATCCACGGCCACCACCTCGCACAGCCGGACAAGGGCACCGGCGCTGCCATGGTCTGCACCTTCGGCGACGTCACCGACATCGTGTGGTGGCGCGAGCTGCGCACGGTGAGCGGCGATCACCTGCCGAACATGACCACGATCGGCCTGGACGGACGCTTCCTGCCGACCGCTCCCGAGTCGGTCGCGAACGCCGAGGCTGCGGATTGGTACGCGGCGGAGCTCGCCGGCAAGACCGTGTTCAGCGCCCGCAAGGCCATCGTCGAGAAGCTGCAGGAGACCGGCGACATCACCGCGGTCGGCAAGCAGTTCACGCACGCCGTGAAGTTCTTCGAGAAGGGTGACCGTCCGCTCGAGATCGTGTCGACCCGCCAGTGGTACATCCGCAACGGCGCCCGCGACGCCGAGCTGCGCGACGAGCTGATCGGCCGCGGCAAGGAGCTCACCTGGCACCCCGACTTCATGCGCGTGCGCTACGAGAACTGGGTGGGCGGCCTCACCGGTGACTGGCTCGTGTCGCGCCAGCGCTTCTTCGGCGTGCCGATCCCGCTCTGGTACGGACTCGACGAGAACGGCGACCGCGACTACGACCGGGTGCTCACGCCTGACCACGCATCACTGCCGATCGACCCGACGATCGACGTGCCGGCCGGGTACACGGAAGACCAGCGCGGCGTCGCAGGGGGCTTCGACGCCGAGGCCGACATCCTCGACACCTGGGCGACGTCCTCCCTCACCCCGCAGCTGGCCGGTGGCTGGCAGCGCGACGAGGAGCTGTGGAGCCTCACGGCGCCGTTCGACCTGCGTCCGCAGGGCCAGGACATCATCCGCACCTGGCTGTTCTCGACCATGCTGCGATCGACGCTGGAAGATGACCGAGCGCCGTGGCGCAACGCCGCGATCTCCGGCTTCATCGTCGACCCGGACCGCAAGAAGATGTCGAAGTCGAAGGGGAACGTGGTCACCCCGGCGGACATCCTCGACGCTCACGGATCGGATGCCGTGCGCTACTGGTCGGCATCGAGCCGTCTCGGCACGGATGCCGCATTCGACCCGCAGAACCCGACGCAGGTGAAGATCGGTCGCCGCCTGGCGATCAAGGTCCTGAACGCCGCGAAGTTCGTGCTGTCGTTCCCGGTGCCCGAGGGCGCACAGGTCACGCACGCGCTGGACGCCTCGATGCTCGCGACGCTCGACCGCGTGATCGCCGAGGCCACCGCCGCGTACGAGAACTACGACCAGGCTCGCGCGCTCGAGCTCACCGAGGCGTTCTTCTGGACGTTCTGCGACGACTACCTCGAACTCGTGAAGGAGCGCGCCTACAACCAGAACGATGTGGGCCAGGCGTCCGCCGCGCTCGGGCTGCGTCTCGCGCTCTCCGCCCTGCTGCGCCTGCTGGCTCCCGTCCTGTCGTTCGCGACCGAGGAAGCGTGGTCGTGGTTCGAGGAGGGTTCGATCCACACGGCCGCGTGGCCGGAGGCGCTCGGCCTCGACGGCGACCCTGCCGTGCTCGCAGCGGCGAGTGAGGCGCTGATCGGCATCCGTCGCGCGAAGACCGAGGCGAAGGCCTCGCAGAAGACGCCGGTGGCGCGTGCTGCGATCGCTGCTCCCGCCGCGAAGCTCGAGGCGCTGCGCGCAGCGGCAGACGATCTCCGCGCCGTCGGACGCATCGCCGAACTGGAGTTCAGCGAGGCCGAGGCGTTCGCGGTCACCGCGATCGAGCTCGCGCCCGTCGAGGAGTCCTGATGCAGCTCGGAACGCGCTGGGCGACCGGTACCGAGGCACCCGCGTCGGTACCGGCCTCGCTCCGGCCCGCGATCGCCGAGGTCGAGGGGCGGGGCCTGACGGGTCACTGGACGCTCACCTGGCTCGAGGGGCGAGCGATCGCCGAACTCGACGCCGGGTGGGAGGTCCTGCAGACGGCATCCGGAGACGTCGTCGCCCGCCCGTTCGAGGACTGACTCGGCGACGCCGCGGTCGCGACCGCTGCGACGCGGTTCGTGCATCCCGGATCGAGTCACGGTGGCTAGGCTCGGAGGATGACGACCGATGCCTCGAACCCGCTGCTCCAGCCCTCGACGCTCCCCTACGGCATCCCGGACTATCGCGCGATCCGTCCAGAGCACTACCTCCCCGCGTTCCAGGCCGCATTCGCAGAGCATCTGCAGGAGATCTCCCGGATCACGATGGTGCGCTCGATGCCGACCTTCGAGAACACGGTCGAGGCGATCGAGCGCGCGGGCGAACTGCTCGATCGGGTGGCGCACGCGTTCTACACGGTGAGCTCCGCGGATGCGACGCCGGAGATCCAGGCGGTCGACGAACAGCTGGCGCCGCTCATGGCCGCGCACGACGACGCCGTGCGGCTGAACAGCGCGCTGTACTGGCGCGTGGAGCAGGTGCACGCCCAGCTCGACACGCTCGAGCTCGACGATGAACAGCGCTACCTCGTCGAGCGGCACCACCGTGAGATGACGCACGCGGGCGCTGCGCTGGACGACGAGGCGAAGGCGCACCTGACGCTGCTCAACCAACAGCTGTCAACCCTCAGCAACACGTTCGAGCGCAACCTGCTCACCGACACGAACGACCTCGCGGTCGTGTTCGACTCGGCGGAGGAACTCGACGGCCTCGGCGCCGGCGAGCTCTCGGCGGCCGCGCGTTCCGCAGCCGAGCGGGGTCTCGACGGCAAGTACCTCGTCTCGCTCACCCTGTTCACCGGGCACCCGTATCTCGCGCAGCTGCGCGACCGCGCATCTCGTCGGCGCATCATGGAGGCGTCGCAGGCGCGCGGCTCGCGGGACAACGCGAACGACAACCGACCGATCCTCCGCGAGATCGTGCGCCTGCGCGCCGAGAGGGCTGCACTGCTCGGCTACCCGTCCCACGCCGCGTACGTCACGGCCGATGAGACGGCCGGCACCCCGCAGGCCGTGGAGGACATGCTCCGCGCGCTGGCCGCGCCCTCCGCTCGCAACGCACTCGCCGAGCAGCAGTCGCTGCAGGCGATCATCGACGAGATCGAGACGGATCCGTTCCCCGTCGAATCCCACGACTGGGCGTTCTACACCGAGAAGGTCCGCGCTGCGACCTACGACATCGACACGAGCGCCCTCCGCCCGTGGTTCGAAGCAGAGCGGGTCCTGCAGGACGGCGTCTTCTTCGCGGCGACACGCCTCTACGGCGTGACGTTCGTCGAGCGCCACGACCTCACCTCGTACCACCCCGGTGCCAGGGTCTTCGAGGTCAGCAATGCCGACGGCAGCGCGCTCGGCCTGTACATCCTCGACCTCTACACCCGCGACTCGAAGCGCGGCGGCGCCTGGATGAACCCCATCGTCAGCCAGTCCACGCTGCGCGGCACCGCGCCGGTCGTCGTCAACAATCTCAACGTGCCCCTGCCCGGTGACGGCGAGCCGACGCTGCTCACGCTCGACGAGGTCACGACGCTGTTCCATGAGTTCGGCCACGCGCTGCACGGTCTTTTCTCCACCGTGACCTACCCGCACTTCGCCGGCACCAACGTGTTCCGAGACTTCGTGGAGTTCCCCAGCCAGGTCAACGAGATGTGGATCCTCTGGCCCGAGGTGCTCGACAACTACGCCCGTCACTTCGAGACGGGCGAGCCGCTGGATCCGGCGATCGTCGATCGGCTTCGTGCCACTGAGACGTTCGACCAGGGGCACGCCACGAGCGAATACCTCGCCGCGGCGTGGCTGGATCAGGCCTGGCATCGGATCGGGGCGGATGCCGACGTCGACGACGTCGCCGCATTCGAGGCGCATGCCCTCGCAGACATCGGCCTCGACAACCCGAGGGTGCCCACCCGTTACTCGTCGACCTACTTCGCGCACGTGTTCTCCGGCGGATACAGCGCGGGCTACTACTCCTACATCTGGAGCGAGGTCCTCGACGCCGACACGGTCGAGTGGTTCAAGGAGAACCGCGGCCTCACGCGCGACAACGGCGACTGGTTCCGCGAGCGGCTCCTCGGTGTGGGCGGCTCCAAGGATCCGCTCGAGGCGTACCACGACTTCCGCGGCCGCGTCGCTGATATCGAGCCGCTGCTGCAGCGCCGCGGGCTCGAGGCCTGAGCCCCGCCGGGCGAGCCGGGTCAGCGGGCGAGCCGCTCCCGCGCCTTGAACCAGGTCAACTGGTGATAGCTCTGCAGCAGGCGGTCACGCAGATCGTCCATCGGGAGCACGTGCACCGCGATGGTCTCGTTCGCGTCGAGTGATTGCTCGCCGACCCGCTCGCACCCGCGCGCGAGGAAGTGGTGCACACGGGCCGTCTGGCTGCCGAAATTCGCCCAGGTGACCCCGAGGTCGACCATCTCTGCGGCCTCGTAGCCGGTCTCTTCACGCAATTCGCGGATCGCAGCATCCTGAGGGTCTTCGCCGGGCGCGATGCCACCCCCGATGGTGCCGAGCGCGACCACTGCGGCCCCATGACGGTACTCCTCGACCAGGATCGCGTCGCCGTCGGCGTTCAGGGCCAGCACCGACACCCAGTCGCCGTACTCCAGGACGTAGTAGGGCTCGATGCGTCGCCCGTCGACGGTGCGGCAGTCGTCCGCCCGCAGATGCACCCACTGATCCGCCACGACCACCCGACTGGAGACGACCTGCCAGGGTTCGGGGCGAGCGGTCACGCGCTCTTGCGCTTGCGCTCCAGAACGATGGTCGGCGGCGCACCTTCGTCGACCGAGGCGCGCGTGATGACGACCTTCGCGACATCGTCGGCCGAGGGGATCTCGAACATGATCGGTCCGAGCACGTCTTCCAGGATCGCGCGGAGTCCGCGTGCACCCGTCTTGCGCTCCACTGCCAGGTCGGCGATCGACCGCAGCGCCTCCTCGTCGAACTCGAGCTGCACACCGTCGAGCTCGAACATGCGCTGGTACTGCTTCACGAGCGCGTTGCGGGGACCCGTGAGGATCTCCATGAGCGCGTCCTGGTCGAGCGGCGAGACGTTCGTGACGACGGGCAGACGACCGATGAACTCCGGGATCAGTCCGAACTTGTGCAGGTCCTCCGGCAGCACCTCGCTGAAGAGGTCGAGGTCCTTGGTCTTGTCGTGCAGCGGAGCACCGAAGCCGATGCCGTGCTTGCCGACGCGGGACGACACGATGTCCTCGAGGCCGGCGAACGCACCGGCGACGATGAACAGCACGTTCGTCGTGTCGATCTGCAGGAACTCCTGGTGCGGGTGCTTGCGGCCGCCCTGCGGCGGCACCGAGGCGACCGTGCCCTCGATGATCTTCAGCAGCGCCTGCTGCACGCCTTCACCGGAGACGTCGCGCGTGATGGAGGGGTTCTCCGCCTTGCGGGCGATCTTGTCGACCTCGTCGATGTAGATGATGCCCTGCTCGGCACGCTTGACGTCGTAGTCGGCGGCCTGGATGAGCTTGAGGAGGATGTTCTCGACGTCTTCACCGACGTAGCCCGCCTCGGTGAGGGCGGTGGCATCCGCGACCGCGAAGGGCACGTTCAGCCGCTTCGCGAGCGTCTGCGCCAAGTAGGTCTTGCCGCAGCCGGTCGGTCCGATCAGCAGGATGTTGCTCTTGGCGATCTCGACCTCTTCGGCCTTCTGCTCCGCCGTCTGCAGGGTGCCATGGGCGCGGATGCGCTTGTAGTGGTTGTAGACCGCGACCGAGAGCGCACGCTTCGCCGGCTCCTGACCGACGACGTACTCCTCGAGGAACGAGAAGATCTCACGCGGCTTGGGCAGTTCGAACTCGGCCACACCGTCGGCGGAGGACTCTGCCATCCGCTCCTCGATGATCTCGTTGCACAGCTCGACGCATTCGTCGCAGATGTACACACCGGGGCCAGCGATGAGCTGCTGCACCTGCTTCTGGCTCTTTCCACAGAATGAGCACTTGAACAGGTCAGCGCTTTCACCGATACGGGCCATGCGCGTCCTCCTAGGGGGATCCAGAGATCGTCATCCGAGCCTAACCGCTGCATCCGACACCTGGACGCATTGGAACGGACTTGCCGGCGACGCGTCGGAACACGACAGAGGGGCCGGGGCCGCTCGCGCGCACCCCGGCCCCTCCGCATCCGATTCCTCAGACCATGCTCTTGGTGTGCCACACGGTCTTGATCTCTGTGAACGCGGTGATGCGCTCGGGAGACGCGACGACATCGCCAGGCGTGAGCACGCGCTTCAGCGTGTCGGCGGCGGCGATCTGCAGGTCGACCCAATCGAGGCTGCCGGCGCCGGCGAGATCGAGCGCGTTGACGTCCTGGTGCGAGGCGAGCCACGGAGCGATCTCGGCCGGCGAGCCGGTGAGCACGTTCACGACTCCCCCGGGCACATCGCTGGTGGCGAGGACCTCGGCGAGGCTGATCGAGGAGAGCGGATGCCGCTCGCTCGCGACCACAACGACCGTGTTCCCCGCCACGAGGGCAGGCGCCACGACCGAGACGAGACCGAGCAGCGCGGAGTCCTGCGGAGCGATGATCGCCACGACACCGGTCGGCTCGGGCACGGAGATGTTGAAGTACGGCCCGGAGACCGGGTTGGCGTTGCCAGCGACCTGGGCGTACTTGTCGCACCAGCCCGCGTACCAGACCCAGAGGTCGATGGCCTCGTCGACCTGCGACGCCGCGGCGGAGGAGGAGACGCCCTCCTGTGCCACGATCTCGTCGATGAACTGCGCGCGGCGGCCTTCCAGAACCTCCGCGACACGGTAGAGCACCTGTCCGCGGTTGTAGGCGGTCGCTCCCGACCAGCCCTTCACCGCAGCACGCGCGGCGACGACCGCATCACGGGCGTCCTTGCGCGAGCCCTGGGCGGCGTTCGCGAGGAATGCGCCCTTCGGCGACAGCACCTCGTAGGTGCGGCCGGACTCGCTGCGCGGGAACGCCCCGCCGATCGCGAGCTTGTACGTCTTCGGCACACTGAGCCGGTCATTGGCATTGGGTCGCTTGCTCATGATGCGGCTCCCTTGAGGTACGCGGTGAGGCCCTGACGTCCGCCCTCGCGGCCGTATCCGGACTCCTTGTATCCGCCGAACGGGCTCGACGGGTCGAAACGGTTGAACGTGTTGGCCCACACCACGCCGGCGCGCAGACGGTCGGCGACCGCGAGGATGCGCGAGCCCTTGTCCGACCAGATGCCTGCAGAGAGGCCGTACGGGGTGTTGTTCGCCTTGGCGATCGCCTCGGCAGGCGTGCGGAAGGTCAGCACCGACAGCACGGGGCCGAACACCTCGTCGCGCGCGATGCGGTGCGAGGCCTCGACGCCGGTGAAGATCGTCGGGGCGAACCAGAAGCCCTTGTCCGGGATCGCGCAATCCGCGGTCCAGCGCTCTGCGCCTTCTGCCTCGCCGATGTCGCTGAGCTCGCGGATGCGCGCCAGCTGCGCGGCGGAGTTGATCGCGCCGATGTCGGTGTTCTTGTCGAGCGGGTCGCCGAGACGGAGCGTCGACAGACGCGACTTGAGCCGGTCGATGACCTCGTCGTGGATCGACTCCTGCACGAGCAGTCGGCTGCCTGCGCAGCAGACGTGCCCCTGATTGAAGAAGATGCCGTTCACGATGCCCTCGACGGCCTGGTCGATCGGCGCGTCATCGAAGACGATGTTCGCGGCCTTCCCACCGAGCTCGAGCGTGAGCTTCTTGTTCGTGCCTGCGACCGCACGGGCGATGTCGCGCCCGACGCCGGTGGAGCCGGTGAAGGCGACCTTGTCGATGTCGGGGTGGCGGACGAGGGATGCTCCACTGGCACCCGCACCGGTGACGATGTTCACGACACCGGCCGGCAGGTCGGCCTGCTGCAGGATCTCAGCGAAGATCAGCGCGGTCAGCGGCGTGGTCTCGGCCGGCTTGAGCACGACGGTGTTGCCCGCAGCGAGCGCCGGGGCGAGCTTCCACGCCAGCATGAGCAGCGGGAAGTTCCACGGGATGATCTGACCGGCGACACCGAGTGCACGGGGATTCGCCCCGAGGCCCGCGTGGTCGAGCTTGTCCGCCCAGCCCGCGTAGTAGAAGAACCAGGAGGCGACGAGCGGCACGTCGACGTCGCGGCTCTCCTTGATCGGCTTGCCGTTGTCGAGGCTCTCGGCGACCGCGAGCTCGCGGGCGCGCTCCTGGACGAGGCGGGCGATGCGGAAGAGGTACTTGCCTCGGTCGCGGCCGCTCATCTTCGACCAGGTCTTCTCGTACGCACGGCGAGCTGCCGCGACGGCACGGTCGATGTCCTCGTCGCTGGCCGAGGCGATCTCGGCGATGCGCTGCTCGGTCGCCGGCGAGATGGTGGTGAAGCTGTCGCCGGTGCCGTCGACGAACTCGCCGTCGATGAACAGGCCGTAGCTGTCCTTGAGGTTCAGGAGCGCGGTGGACTCGGGAGCCGGCGCGTATTCCAGGAATGACATATGTGCGCTCCTAGTCGATCGTGACGTAGTCGGGGCCGGAGTAGTGGCCGGTGGTGAGCTTCTGGCGCTGCAGCAGCACGTCGTTCAGCAGGCTCGATGCGCCGAAGCGGAAGAGGTGCGGCTGGAGCCACTCCTCGCCGACCGTCTCGGCGACGGTGACGAGGTACTTCACGGCATCCTTCGATGCGCGGATGCCGCCGGCCGGCTTCACACCGATCTTCTCGCCCGTTCCGCGGTACCAGTCGCGTACGGTCTCGAGCATCAGCAGCGTGGTCGGCAGCGTCGCGGCCGGCTGCACCTTGCCCGTGGAGGTCTTGATGAAGTCGCCACCGGCGAGGATGCCGAGCCAGGAGGCCCGCTTGATGTTGTCGTAGGTGTTGAGCTCGCCGGTCTCCAGGATCACCTTGAGCGAGGCGTAGGAGCCGTCCTCACGACGGCATGCGTCCTTGACCTGGGCGATCTGGTCGTAGACGAGTCCATAGCGGCCGGACAGGAACGCCCCGCGGTCGATCACCATGTCGATCTCGTCTGCGCCGGCCGCGACGGCCTCGGCCGTGTCGGCGAGCTTGATCGCGAGCGACGAGCGTCCGCTCGGGAACGCGGTCGCGACGGCGGCGACCGAGATCAACCCGTCGTCCGGGTCGCCGTGCAGCGCACCGAGAGCGGCAACCGCATCCGGCACCATGTCGCCGTACACGCAGACGGCGGCGACCCTGGGGGTCGACGGGTCAGCGGCATCCGGGTTCTTCGCCTTGGCGACGAGCGAACGCACCTTGCCGGGGGTGTCAGACCCCTCGAGCGTGGTGAGGTCGATCAGCTTGATGATCGTGTCGAGGGCCCAGGCCTTCGACGTGGTCTTGATCGACCGCGTGCCCAGGCCGGCAGCGCGCTGCTCCAGCCCGACCGCGTCGACACCGGGAAGTCCATGCAGGAAGCGGCGCAGCGTGGCGTCGTCCGGCTCACCGCCGAGGACATCCACCGCCGTCCTGCGGCTCAGTTCTTGGGTCGTCACTGTTCCTCCAACAATGCTCGTGCTGTGGTCTCATCGGTCACCAGAACGCTGCACAGGCCGCTGGCGACGACCGTACGCGCGATGTCATGTTTGGCCCGGCCGGCCGTGACGAAGATCGCACGCTGCGCTGCGCGCAGGCGATCCAGGCCGACTCCGACCGTGCGGGCGTCGAGTTGCGAGTCGACGATGTTGCCCTCGGCGTCGACGTAGCGTCCGAGGACGTCTCCGACCGCTCCGCGGCGTGCGAGCTCTTCGACATCCTCGACGGAGAGGTAGCCGTTCTCGACATGAGCGGAGCTCGCATCGCTCGGGCCCGCGGTGAACAGGAACGCCTGCGCCTCGGCCGCCTCTTCGAGGATGCCGGCGACGGTGCGATCCGCCTCGATCGCCTGCTTGGTCTCGACGCGCTCCAGGATCGCGGGGCTCGGCAGCAGCGAGACGTGGCCGGACGCCCGCTGGGCGATCGTGACTGCGAGGCCCGCGGCGCCACCGGAGCGGCGGTTGAGGCTCACTCCTCCGTTGAGCTGCACGACGGTGACCCCGCTGGCCCAGCCGTCCGGCAGCGCCTCAGCGACGGCCCGAAGCGTGCGCCCCCAGCTCACGCCGAGCGTGCGGGGAACGGGACGGAGCGCCGTGAGATAGTCGGCGGCCGCCTGGGCGACGCGCTCGAGCGTGCCATCATCGCCGTCCGGTGAGGGCACGACGACGGCTTCAGCAAGGCCGTAGCGCTCGACGAGCAGGCGCTCGAGGCCGAGGCGACGAGCCCGAGGGTGCACGATCTCGATGCGGACGATGCCGCGTTCGCGGGCCTGGGTGAGCAGACGGCCCACCTTCCAGCGCGACACCTTGAGGAGGGCGCCGATCTCGTCCTGGGTCTTGTCCTCGTCGTAGTACAGCTCGGCGATCCGGACCATCAGCAACTCTTCGTTCACGGCATCCTCCTTCCGTGTCCAGCGTACGGCGGATCGCCCTTCCGTGCATCGTTCTGCTCATATGAGCAATCGCCCACATGCGGGGTGCACATCTGCCGCTGGCACGACGAAGGGGCGGCAGTCGTGATGACTGCCGCCCCTTCGCGAAGGTCGCTCAGACGCGCTTGCGCGTCGTGAGCACCTGGTCGACGATGCCGTACTCGAGCGCCTGCTCGGCCGAGAGGATGTTGTCGCGATCGATGTCGCGGTTCACCTTCTCCACCGGCTGGCCGGTGTGCTTGGCCATGGTCTCCTCGAGCCAGGTGCGCATGCGGAGGATCTCCGCCGCCTGGATCTCGATGTCGGATGCCTGACCCTGCCCTGCCTCGCCCATGGCGGGCTGGTGGATCAGCACGCGTGCGTTCGGCAGCGCGAGACGCTTGCCCGGCGCACCGGCCGCGAGCAGCACGGAGGCAGCGGAGGCCGCCTGGCCGAGCACGACGGTCTGGATCTGCGGCGCGACGTACTGCATCGTGTCGTAGATCGCCGTCATGGCCGTGAAGGAGCCACCGGGCGAGTTGATGTACATCGTGATGTCCCGCTCGGCGTCCTGGCTCTCCAGGACGAGCAGCTGCGCCATCACGTCATCGGCCGACGCGTCGTCGACCTGCACACCGAGGAAGATCACGCGGTCTTCGAAGAGCTTGTTGTACGGGTCCTGACGCTTGAACCCGTATGCCGTGCGCTCCTCGAACTGCGGGAGCACGTAGCGGCTGGAAGGCATGTTGCCTGCGGATTGGAAAGTGGGCGTGTTCATGGTGTCCTCTCGAATCCGGATTACTCTGCGTCGTCCGCGGTGCCGCCGCCGCCGGCGACGTCACTGGCGTGCTCGCGGATGTGATCGACGAAGCCGTACTCGAGGGCCTCGTCGGCCGTGAACCAGCGGTCGCGGTCTCCGTCGGCGTTGATCTGCTCGACCGACTTGCCGGTCTGCGACGCCGTGATCTCGGCGAGGCGCTTCTTCATCGAGAGGATGAGCTGCGCCTGCGTCTGGATGTCGCTCGAGGTGCCGCCGAAGCCACCGTGCGGCTGGTGCAGCAGAACACGTGCGTTCGGCGTGATGTAGCGCTTGCCCTTGGTGCCACTGGTGAGCAGCAGCTGGCCCATCGATGCCGCCATGCCGATACCGACGGTCACGATGTCGTTCGGGACGAACTGCATCGTGTCGTAGATCGCCATGCCTGCGGTGATCGAGCCACCGGGCGAGTTGATGTAGAGGTAGATGTCCTTCTCTGAGTCTTCCGCGGCGAGAAGAAGGATCTTCGCGCAGATCTCGTTGGCGTTCTGGTCACGCACCTCTGAACCAAGCCAGATGATGCGATCCTTCAGCAGCCTGTCGAAGACGCTCGTCGCGACAAGGGGTTCTGCAGCCATTTCAGCTCCTGTTTCCGTGTTCGTGCTTCGAATCTACCGGCGACGACGCGGCGCTCAGGCCGTGTTCGCCGTCGGCATATCAGCGTGGCGGACCCGTGAGCTCGCTCGCGTATCCGGTGACCGATCGGGTGTATCGCGGCAGGTGCGGTGCGAGGGCGGTGAGGGCGATCGATGCTCCCTGCACGGCATCGCCGCGCGACACGAGCGCCAGCGCGTAGAACGCCGCGGCGGCATCCTGAAAGGGCCCGCCCCGCTCGTATTCCGCGCGCAGCATCTCGAGCGACTCGTCGACCCGTCCCAGATTGCGGATCGTGCTGGCGAGCTGGATCACCGCCTGGGGGCGATGCTCCTCGTCGAGTCCTGCAGCCAGCGCGGCGCGGTAGAGCGGCTCTGCCTCGGTCTCGATGCCGGCGGAGTCTCGTGCACCCGCGCGCTCGAACAGCGCTCGAGCGTCGTCTTGCGGCCGCTCGGCGGCCACGGCGTCGATCCGCGCGATCCGTTCCTGGTCGGTCAGGGTGTCGTCGGCCCAGATCTCGGCCACCCGGGAATCCCAGTCGTTCATGTTGTCCTCCTCGTGTGACGAAAGAGGGGCGGATGCCGCAGCATCCGCCCCTCTCAGAATCGCTTCGCGATCACTCCGCCGTGTCGGCGGCCTTCTTCGCGGGTGCCTTCTTGGCAGCAGGCTTCTTGGCAGCAGGCTTCTTGGCAGCGGGCTTCTTGGCCGGTGCCTTCTCGGCTGCGGGCTCTTCGGCCTCGGCAGCGTCCGCCTTCTTGGCCGGAGCCTTCTTGGCGGCCGGCTTCTTGGCCGGAGCCTTCTTGGCCGGCTTCTCCTCGGCCGGAGCCTCGTCTGCCGCCTCGGCCTCGTCGTCCGTGACGATGAAGTCGGACAGGTCGACGGGCTTGCCGTTGGTGTCGACGACCTTCACCTTGCCGAGTGCGATCGCGAGCGCCTTGTTGCGCGCGACCTCACCGACGAGAGCCGGGAGCTGGTTCGAGGACTGCAGCGCCTCGACGAACTCCTGGGGAGCCATGCCGTACTGCGCAGCGGACTGCACGAGGTACTGGCTGAGCTCCTCCTGCGAGACCTGCACATCGGCCTGCTCGGCGATCGTGTCGAGCAGCACCTGCGTGCGGAACTGCTTCTCGCTCGCCTCGGTGACCTCGGCGCGGTGCACGTCGTCCTCGAGGCGGTTCTCCCCCTCGAGGTGGTTGTGCACCTCGTCCTCGATGAGCTTCGGCGGCACGGGGATCTCGATCTGCTCGAGCAGTACCTCGACGAGCTTGTCGCGCGCGGCGGAACCCTGCGTGAACACGCCCTGCTGCGCGACGCGCTCCGCCAGGCTGGCACGCAGCTCGGCGATCGTGTCGAACTCGCTCGCGATCTGCGCGAACTCGTCATCGGCCTCGGGAAGCTCGCGCTCCTTGACTGCCTTGACGCTCACGGAGACCTCGGCCTCGGAACCGGCGTGGTCGCCGCCGACGAGAGCCGAGCGGAACGTGGTGTCCTCACCGGCGGTGAGTGACTCGATCGCGTCGTCGATGCCCTCGAGCAGCTCGCCGGAGCCGATCTCGTACGACACGCCCTCGGCGCGGTCGATCTCGGTGCCGTCGATCGTGGCGACGAGGTCGAGCTCGACGAAGTCACCCTTGGCCGCGGGGCGGTCGACGGGGACGAGCGTGCCGAAGCGGGCGCGCATGTTGTCGAGTTCGGCGTCGAGTGCTGCGTCATCCGCTTCGACAGCGTCGACGGTCACGGTGATGCCGTCGTACGAGGGGAGCTCGATCTCGGGGCGGACGTCCACCTCGATGTCGACGAGCAGATCGCCGGAGAAGTCCTTCTCGTTCGGCCACTGCGTGATGTCCGCTGCCGGACGGCCGACGACGCGGAGCTTGTGCTCTGCGCTCGCCTCGCGGAAGAACTTGTCGAGGCCCTCGTTGACGGCGTGCTCGATGACCGCGCCGCGTCCGATGCGCTGATCGATGATCGGCGCGGGGACCTTGCCCTTGCGGAATCCGGGGATCTGGACGTCCTGAGCGATGTGCTCATATGCGTGAGCGATGCTCGGCTTGAGGTCGTCCGGGGTGACCGTGATGCTGAGCTTGACCCGGGTCGGGGTCAGCTTCTCGACGGTGCTGTTCGCCATGCTGGTGTGTTCTCCTTGTGGTTTCCGCGCTGACACGCGGCTTGAAGGCTTGTCGAGCCGTGTCGGGGCGACAGGAGTTGAACCTGCGACCTCCCGCTCCCAAAGCGGGCGCTCTACCAAACTGAGCTACGCCCCGGGGAATCCGCATGCAGATTCAGCCCCACCGAGTCTAACGGACGCGAGCGCCCTCGACAGTCCGCTATGATCGAGAGGTCGGTTTCCACGTCACTCCGGTGGCTCGGATCCGGGGCTGTAGCTTAGTGGTAAAGCCTCTGTCTTCCAAACAGATGATGCGAGTTCGATTCTCGTCAGCCCCTCCACGTTTCGGAAAGCCCTCGCTGTCAGCGGGGGCTTTTCCGCTTCCTGGCTAGACTTCTCGCAAGGTCGGCGCCGGTCCTGCGCGCGGGCCAGGGGGAGGATGCTGTGCCCGACGTGAACCCGAGTCAGAGCCGATTCGACGGTGCGCCTGGAGGTCATGCACTCCCAGCACGATTCTCCGCTTCGGCATCGCCGGTGGCGCGGACACGGAAGAAGCGCCCCGGCCTCCTGTTCGGCATCCTGGGAGCCGTCGTCGCAGCCGTGGCGATCGGTGCGCTCCAGCTCACCGCCAACCTCGGCTACGACGATGCTGAAGAGCAGCTCACCGCGACGGCATCGACTGCATCGGAGGCGAAGTCCACGGTGCGCGATGCGAACGAGGTGCTGGTGAGCAGCACGGATGCCGCGACCCTCATCCTCGACAGCGACACCGGCGCACTCGTCGACCCGGCGTCGCATGAGGCGCTCGCTGCGGCCGGCACCTCCGCATCCGAGGTCGCCGCAGCCGTCGAGCGCACGCTCGCCGAACCGATCCCCTCCCCCGGTGAGAAGCCGACCTGGTTCTGGGAGCTGTACGGCGAGGCGAGCGCTCTCACCGCGGACCGCGAAGAGCTCGACACCCTGACCGCACGTCTCGGCGACGAGTCGGAGGAGATCGACGCAGCCACCACGTCGCTCACCGATGCCGCCATCACGACACTCGGCGTCGCTGCGGCGAATGCGACAGGACTCGAGTCCGCACATGTGTCGGCACGCAACGACAACGTCATCGCTCTTCGCAACGCGGCTGAGGCCGTCTCGACGACGATCGTGATCGACCAGGAGGCTGCCGACAGCTTCAGCAGCCTGCAGACGGCGGCGGCACAGCTCATCGAATCCGAGAACGCCGAGCTCGCCGAGAAGGCAGGGCCGCTGTACAACGCCCGGCTCGAGATCGAGGCGTTCGCCCGTTCCATCGCGCCAGGCGTGCTGCTCGAGTTCGACTGGGCCCCGATCGTGAACGGATACGGCGACGACGGCGGCATGGGCGGATACACCACGTGGTGGTGGGATGAGCCTGGTCGCGCCGTGATCCTGCTCTCCAACTCGGTCGCCGAGCAGTGGCCGGCTGACCGGAGCAAGGCACTCGTCGTGCACGAGGTCGGGCATGCGATCAGCGTCAAGTGCGCCGATATGTACGACGCGTCGACGCAGGACAGCATCGAGAAGTGGGCCACGGCCTGGGCGATCAGCATGGGCTACACCGACGACGCGAACGGCGTCTGGGCCTACGGCTATCCACCGCAGAGCTACATCGACGCGGCAGCCGGCTGCCGCTGAGCGAGAACACAGAAGGGGCCGCCGCGATCACTCGCGGCGGCCCCTTCTCGTGTCAGATGGACGTCACTGACCCCGGCGCTCGCGCAGCTGGGTCAGGGCATCGTCGAGAAGCTGGACGGCTTCTTCGTCGGTGCGGCGCTCCTTCACGTACGCGAGGTGCGTCTTGTACGGCTCCGCCTTCGCGAGAGCCGGAGGATTCGCCTTGTCGCGGCCCGCGGGCAGACCCGACTGCGGGTGGTCGATCGTCTCCGGGATCTCCTCTTCGGGGAGCCCCGCAGCGAAGTAGCGGGTGGTCTCGTTGCCGAGCCCGTCCCAGTACGTCACCGCGATGCGGTCTGCGTGATACCCGTGGTCCTGCTCCCCCATGGGGCCGGAACCGACACGGGTACCTCGGATTGCGTTACCACCGGTAGCCATCAGATCACCTCGAACTTCGTGATGAGGCCCAGTGCCACGATCGCGACGAACCACGCCAGAGCAAGCACGACAGTGAACCGGTTGAGGTTCCGTTCGGCGAGGCCGGACGAACCGACCGCCGAGGTCATGCCTCCGCCGAACATGTCGGATAGACCGCCGCCGCGCCCCTTGTGCAGGAGGATGAGGAGAGTCAGCAGGACGCTGGTGATACCCAGCACCACCTGCAGGACGAACTCAAGAATTGCCACGAGAAAGAGCCTTTCGCTGGGGCAGGAGCGCCCCCGTAACGGTCAAGTATACGGTGCAGCGGGGCCGAAGCCCCGCCGCACTCACACGCCGACGTGCTTCTCGAAGCGGATGATCGCCGCGAACTCGTCGACCACGAGGCTCGCGCCGCCGACCAGTGCGCCGTCCACGTCGGGCTCGCGCATGAAGCTCGCGATGTTCGCGGCCTTCACCGATCCGCCGTAGAGGATGCGGGTGCGTGCCGCCGCCTCGTCGCCGAGGACCTTCGCGACCACGCCGCGCAGCGTGGCGCAGACGTCCTGCGCCTGCTGCGGCGTCGCCGCCTGTCCGGAGCCGATGGCCCAGACCGGCTCGTACGCCACGACGATGTCGGCCGAAGACGGAAGGCCCTTGAGCGCGACCTCGAGCTGACCGACCGGCACCGCGCTGGCGCCGAACTTCTCGAGGTCCTCCGAGGTCTCGCCGACGCAGATCACCGGAACGAGCCCGTGCTTCAGCGCAGCCTGCACCTTCGACGCCACGACCTCGTCGGACTCCGCGTGGTACTCACGACGCTCCGAGTGCCCGATGATGACGTACTTCGCGTCGAGCTTCGCCAGGAACGCGCCCGACACCTCGCCGGTGTACGCACCGGAGTCGTGCGCCGAGATGTCCTGCGCACCGAGCGCGAACGGGATCTTGTCGGCATCGATCAGCGTCTGCACGCTGCGGATGTCGGTGAACGGCGGGAAGACCGCCACCTCGACCGAGCCGTCCTCGTGCTTGGCGTCCTTGAGCGTCCAGTGCAGCTTCTGCACGAACGCGACCGCCTGCAGGTGGTCGAGGTTCATCTTCCAGTTGCCCGCGATCAGCGGGGTACGAGCGGTTACGCCCATCCGAGCACCTCCAGGCCGGGTAGTTTCTTGCCCTCGAGGAACTCGAGGCTTGCGCCGCCGCCGGTCGAGATGTGACCGAACTGGTCGTCGGTGAATCCGAGCTGACGCACGGCCGCCGCGGAGTCTCCTCCGCCGACGACGCTGAGGCCGTCGACGTCGGTGAGCGCCTGAGCGACCGTCTTGGTGCCGGCAGCGAATGCCGGGAACTCGAACACGCCCATGGGCCCGTTCCAGAACACGGTCTTCGAGCCGCGGATGACCTCGGCGAAGGTCGCCGCCGTCTCCGGGCCGATGTCCAGGCCGATCCCGGATGCTCCGAACGCGGTCGACTCGATCGCATCGGCTGCAACGACCTCATGCGCGGCGTCCGCGCCGAACGAGGCGGCAACGACGACATCGGTCGGCAGCACGAGCTCCACGCCGCGCTCTGCGGCCTCCGCGATGTAGCCGCGGACGGTCTCGAGCTGGTCCTCTTCCAAGAGGCTGGATGCCACGGCGTGGCCCTGCGCCTTGAGGAAGGTGAACAGCATGCCGCCGCCGACCAGGATGCGGTCGACGCGCGGCAGCAGGTGCGAGATGACGCCGAGCTTGTCGCTGACCTTCGATCCCCCGAGCACGACCGCGTAGGGGCGCTCCGGGTTCTCGGTCAGACGGTCGAGCACGTCGAGCTCGGCCGCGATGAGCAGGCCGGCTGCAGACGGCAGCAGCTCGGCCAGCTCGTAGACGCTCGCCTGCTTGCGGTGCACGACGCCGAAGCCGTCGGACACGAGCACGTCGCCGAGCTCGGCGAGCTCGGCTGCGAAGGCCGCGCGCGTCGCGTCGTCCTTGGCGGTCTCGCCCGCGTTGAATCGCAGGTTCTCGATGACGACGACTCCGCCGTCCTCGAGGGACTCCACGGCATCCTTGGCGGACTCTCCGACGGTGTCGCGAGCGAACGCGACGGGGGCGCCGAGGAGCTCGGACAACCGCTGAGCCACCGGCTCGAGGCTGTACTGGGGATCGGGCGCACCGTCGGGGCGTCCGAGGTGCGAGCACACCACGACGCGGGCGCCCGCGTTGATGAGTGCGTTGAGGGTCGGCAGCGAGGCGCGGACACGGCCATCGTCCGTGATGATCCCATCCCGAAGCGGGACGTTGAGATCACAACGGACGATGACGCGCTTGCCCTCGAGCGAACCCAGTGAGTCCAGGGTGCGCAGAGTCATGTGTCGGAGCTTAGATGCGCTCGGCGACGTACTCGGTCAGGTCGACGAGACGGTTGGAGTAGCCCCACTCGTTGTCGTACCAGCTGGAGACCTTGACCAGGTTGCCGCTGACGTTGGTCAGCGTCGAGTCGAAGATCGAGGAATGCGGGTTGTGCACGATGTCGCTGGAGACGATCTGGTCCTCGTTGTACTGCAGGAAGCCGGCGAGGCGACCCTCGGCCGCGGCCTTCTTGTACGCCTCGTTGACCTCGTCGACCGTCAGGTTCTCACGGTCCGTGATCAGCGTCAGGTCGACGATCGAGCCGGTGGGAACCGGAACGCGGTACGACGAGCCGCTCAGCTTGCCCTGGAGCTCCGGAAGCACTTCGCCGATGGCCTTGGCGGCACCGGTGGAGGCCGGGGTGATGTTGATCGCGGCGGCGCGTGCACGACGGAGATCGCTGTGCGGGCCGTCCTGCAGGTTCTGGTCTGCGGTGTAGGCGTGAGCCGTCATCATGAACCCGCGGTCGATGCCGAACGCGTCATTGAAGACCTGCGCCAGCGGAGCGAGGCAGTTCGTGGTGCACGAGGCGTTGGAGATGATGTGATCCGTCTCCGGGTTGTACGTGTCCTCGTTCACGCCCATGACGAACGTGCCGTCGACGCCGGTGCCCGGTGCCGAGATGAGAACCTTCTTCGCGCCTGCATCGATGTGCTTGCGTGCGAGTTCTGCCTTGGTGAAGAAGCCGGTCGACTCGATGACGATGTCGACGCCCAGCTCACCCCACGGGAGGTTGGCGGGGTCGCGCTCCGCGAACGCCTTGATCTGCTTGCCGTCGACCGTGATGCTGTCGTCGTCGTAGCTGATCTGCGCGTCGAGGACACCGCCCACGGAGTCGTACTTCAGCAGATGGGCAAGGGTCTTGTTGTCGGTGAGGTCGTTGACCGCGACGATCTCGATGTCCGCTCCCTGCGCGAGAGCCGCGCGGAAGTAGTTGCGTCCGATACGGCCGAAGCCGTTGATACCGATCTTGACAGACACTCAGGTCTCCCTGTTTCTCGTGATGCGCTCCGTACGACATTTCTGGGCGCGGAGCGCGGGGGGTTTTTGGCTGAGATGGCGTCCCGGCGAGCCAGGCTCGCCGGGACGCAACCCGATTACGACAGTACCAGCAGGCCGTTCGTCTGCTGACGGGCGACCTCGAGGCGCTGGGCGACGTTCTCCCAGTTCGCGATGTTCCACGCGGCCTTGACGTAGTCGGCCTTGACGTTCAGGTAGTCGAGGTAGAACGCGTGCTCCCACATGTCCAGCTGGAACAGCGGGATCGTGCCCTGCGCCGTGTTCGACTGCTGGTCGAACAGCTGCTGGATGATCAGGCGCGAGCCGATCGAGTCCCAGCTGAGCACGGCCCAGCCGGAGCCCTGGATGCCGGTGGCTGCGGCGGTGAAGTGCGCCTGGAACTTCGCGAAGGAGCCGAAGTACTCGTCGATCGCGGCCTTCAGCTCGCCCTCGGGCTCGCCTCCGCCGTTCGGGGACAGGTTGGTCCAGAAGATGGAGTGGTTGACGTGACCGCCGAGGTTGAACGCGAGGTCCTTCTCGAGCTTGTTGACGTTCGCCAGGTTGCCGCTGTCGCGGGCCTCTGCGAGCTGCTCCAGCGCGGTGTTCGCGCCGGCGACGTAGGTCGCGTGGTGCTTGTCATGGTGCAGCTCCATGATCTTGCCGCTGATGTGCGGCTCCAGGGCTGCGAAGTCGTAGGGAAGGTCGGGGAGCGTGTAAATCGCCATGTCGCTTTCATCCAATCCGCGCCGCGCCGCGGCGCTTGCCGATCCTCCGCGCCACCGATGTGCGACGCAGAGCGGACTTAACTCATCCTAGTGACGACAACGCGTCAGGGCACTCGAACCTTCCCCCGTATGACGCCGAAAGCCGACCCCCGCGGGGGTCGGCTTCCAAGATGTTCGCGGCAGGTCAGACGTCGAGACCCGCGGGGACGGCTGCCTCGGTGCCGGGAATGCCCTCGTGCTGGGCTCGCTTGTCGGCCATCGCCAGCAGACGGCGGATACGGCCGGCGACGGCGTCCTTCGTGAGCGGCGGATCGGCGTGGTGGCCGAGCTCGTCGAGGCTCGCGTCGCGGTGCGCGAGGCGGAGCTCGCCGGCGACGCGGAGGTGATCGGGCACCTCGTCGGCGAGGATCTCGAGCGCGCGCTCGACGCGGGCGCACGCGGCGACGGCAGCCTGAGCCGAGCGGCGCAGGTTCGCGTCGTCGAAGTTCACGAGACGGTTGACGCCGGCACGGACCTCGCGGCGCTGACGCAGCTCTTCCCAGGCGATGGCGGTCTTGTGCGCGCCCATCTCGGCGAGCACGGTGCGGATCGCCTCGCCCTCGCGCACGACGACCCGCGGCATGCCACGGACCTCGCGGGCCTTCGCTGCGACGCCGAGCCGGTGCGCGGCGCCGACGAGTGCCATGGCGGCTTCGGACGAGGGGCAGACGACCTCGAGCATGGCGGAACGTCCGGGCTCGCTGAGCGTGCCAGCGGCCAGGAATGCTCCTCGCCACAGACCGGCGATCTCCGCGCGGGAGCCGGTGGTGAGGCGGTTGGGCAGACCGCGGACGGGACGACGGCGCTGGTCGAGCAGGCCGGTCTGGCGGGCGAGGGTCTCCCCCGCGCCGATCACGCGGACGGCCCAGCGAGCGCCCTCGTTCGCGGTGCTCGACTGCACCTGAGCGATCTCCGGACGCACGCCGTAGATCTCGGCGAGGTCACGTGCGACGCGGCGAGCCAGCGTCTCGGCATCGACTTCTGCTTCCACGGCCACCCGGCCCGCGATGGAGTGCAATCCACCGGCGAACCGGAGAATCGCAGTCACCTCAGCGACTCGCACCGTGGGGGGTGCGTTGCGGATGCTGACGAGCTCAGCCTTGACGTCGGTGGTTAGTGCCACGACACTCCTTCTGCGTTCACGCGCCGGGTCGCGGCGCAAACCTCCAGCCTACTCGGCCGGGTGGCCTGCTCACTCCCGCCCGAGGTCCCGATGACGGACGTTGACCGCGACACCGGGGATCGCGGACAGCCTACGCGCGAGCTCTTCGGACATCGCCACGGAGCGGTGCTTGCCGCCGGTGCATCCGATCGCGACGGTCGAATGGCTCTTGTTCTCGCGCTGGTAGCCCTCGAGCACCGGGACGAGCGCAGCGGAGTACGCCTCGAGGAACTCGCTGGCCCCCTCCCTGGACAGCACGTAGTCACGGACGGCCTCGTCCTGGCCGGTGAGCCCTCTGAGCTCCTCGTTCCAGAACGGGTTCGGGAGGAACCGCATGTCTGCGACCAGGTCGACGTCGGTGGGGAGCCCGTACTTGAACCCGAAGCTCAGCAGCGTCACGCGGTGTCGCGCCTCGCCCTCTTCGGAGAACAGATCGGAGACCTTGGTCGCGAGCTGGTGAATGTTCAGGGACGAGGTATCGATCACCATGTCGGCGGCCTCGCGGATCGGCGCGAGGCGGTTGCGCTCGGAGCGGATGCCGTCGAGCAGCGTGCCGTCGCCCTGCAGCGGATGCGGTCGGCGCACCGACTCGAAGCGCCGCACCAGCACATCATCGGCTGCGTCGAGGAAGAGCACGCGGAGAGAGCCACGCGCGCGCAGCGCCCTCGCCACCTCCGGGAAATCGTCGAAGAGGTTGCGTCCGCGGATGTCGACGACCGCAGCGACCTTGGGAAGCGCATCGCCACCCATGTCGGTGAGTTCGAGGAGCGGCTTGAGGATCTGCGGTGGGAGGTTGTCCACCACGTACCAGCCGAGGTCTTCCAGCGCGTTGGCGACGGTGGTCCGACCTGCGCCGGACATACCGGTGACAATGAGGAACTGGCCCTTGTCACTGCTGTCAGTCATCGAATTCCTGCTCCTTCTCCCCCTCCGGCCACCAGCCTATCGAGTGGAGAGATGCGCGTGGATGTTCTGTGCAAGCACCGGCCCGATCCCCTGCACCTCTTCGATCTCGCCAGGCTGCGCGGAACGCAGTGCCGTGACGGATCCGAAGTGCTTCAGCAGTACCTTGATGCGTGATGCGCCGAGCCCGGGCACCTCTTCCAGCACGGTCGTGATGTCGTTGCGGCGCCGCTTGCGCTGGTGGGTGATCGCGAAGCGGTGCGCCTCGTCACGCAGCCGCTGCAGCAGGTAGAGCGACTCGCTCGTGCGCGGCAGGATCACCGGGAAGTCCTCGCCGGGCAGCCAGATCTCCTCGAGACGCTTGGCGATGCCGCAGACGGCGATCTCCGAGTGACCGGCGTCCTCGAGTGCGCGTGCGGCCGCCTCGACCTGCGGCTTGCCGCCGTCGACCAGGAGCAGCTGCGGAGGGTAGGCGAACCGCGGCTTCCGCTTCACCGTGCTCTCGACCACCACGTCGGCGGTGACGTCGACGATCTCGCCATCCGGGGTCAACGCCGCGCCTTCGACGAGCACGGCGTCGGTGGCCGCTGCGTCGGACAGCCCTACGCCGGAGACAGAGTCGACATCCGAGACCGCGATGGGGTCAGGACGGTCGAGGTATGCGAGACGACGGCGAAGCACCTGGTACATCGAGTCCGTGTCGTCCGTCGTCTCGGCGATGTTGAACGAGCGGTACTGGTCTTTGCGCGGCAGCCCGTCTTCGAACACGACCATGGAGGCGACCACGTTCGTGCCGCCGAGGTGCGAGATGTCGAAGCACTCGATGCGCAGCGGGGCCTCGTCCATGCCGAGGGCGTCCTGCAGATCGGTGAGCGCCTGTGTGCGGGCGACATAGTCGCTGGTGCGACGGGTCTTGTACCGGATCAGCGCCTGCTGCGCGTTCAGCGTGGCCGTGCGCATGAGGTCGGCTCGCTGCCCCCGCTGCGCGACCGCGAGCTCGACCTTCTTCCCGCGTCGTTCGCGGAGCCAGACCTCGAGTTCCGCTGCGTCGTCCGGCATCGTGGGCACCAGGATCCGGCGCGGCACGTCCTGCGCCTCGCCATATGCCCGCTGCAGCACCTGATCGACGAGCTCACCGGGGGTGATGTCGATCTCCTTCTCGATCGTGAGGGCGCGCACACCGCGCACACGACCGCCGCGGATCACGAAGTGCTGCACCGCCGCCGCCAGCTCGTCCTCGGCGATGCCGAAGAGATCGGCGTCCTCGTCATGGGCGAGCACGAGAGCGCTCTTGCCGAGCACGGCCTCGATCGCGGACAGCTTGTCGCGGTACTTCGCGGCCGCCTCGTAGTCCATCGCCGCGGATGCCGCCTGCATCCGCTTCGTGAGGTCATGCTTGAACCGCTCGTCACCGCCGGCCATGAACGCGACGAAGTCGTTCACCATCGCCCGGTGCTCTTCGATCGTCACCGTCATGGAGCAGGGGCCGCCGCACTTGCCGATCTGCCCCGGGAAGCAGGGGCGCCCGGTCTGCATCGCGCGTTTGTAGCTGGCGTCGCTGCAGGTACGGATCGGGAAGGCCTTGACCATCAGGTCGATGGTCTCGTGCACGGCCCACACCTTGGGGTACGGGCCGAAGTAGCGCGCGCCGGGGATCTTGTGGTTGCGCGTGACGATCACGCGTGGAGCCTCGTCGCCGAGGGTCACCGCCATGAACGGGTACGACTTGTCGTCCTTGTACCGCACGTTGAAGGGCGGATCGAACTCCTTGATCCACATGTACTCCAGCTGCAGCGAATCGACGTCTGTCGGCACGACCGTCCACTCCACCGAGGAGGCGGTGGTCACCATTCGACGGGTTCGCTCGTGCAGCGTGCGCAGCGGCGCGAAGTAGTTCGAGAGCCGCTGACGGAGGTTCTTCGCCTTTCCCACATACAGCACACGCCCGGAGGCGTCACGGAACCGGTACACGCCGGGGTTGGTGGGGATCTCCCCCGGCCTCGGCTTGTACGCGAGCACGTCGGCCATCAACTGGCCTTCCGCGCAGCGCGCCCTTCGCCGAGGATCTCCGCGAGGAACTGGCCGGTGTGGCTCTCCTCGACGCGTGCGATCTGCTCCGGCGTCCCGGTGGCGAGAATCTGGCCACCGCCGGATCCGCCCTCCGGGCCCAGGTCGATGACCCAGTCGGCGGACTTGATCACGTCGAGGTTGTGCTCGATGACGATCACCGTGTTGCCCTTGTCGACGAGACCGTTCAGCACCTCGAGGAGCTTTCGGACGTCTTCGAAGTGCAGACCGGTGGTCGGCTCGTCGAGCACGTAGATGCTGCGGCCGTTGCTGCGGCGCTGGAGCTCTGTGGCGAGCTTGACGCGCTGCGCCTCGCCGCCCGAGAGCGTCGTCGCCGACTGGCCGAGCCGCACGTATCCGAGCCCGACGTCGACCAGCGTCTTCATGTAGCGGTGGATCGCCTGGATCGGCTCGAAGAACTCGGCTGCCTCCTCGATCGGCATCTCGAGCACCTCGGCGATGTTCTTGCCCTTGTAGTGCACGGAGAGCGTGTCGCGGTTGTAGCGCTTTCCGTGGCAGACCTCGCAGTCGACGTACACGTCGGGCAGGAAGTTCATCTCGATCTTGATCGTGCCGTCGCCGGAGCACGCCTCACAGCGTCCGCCCTTGACGTTGAAGCTGAAGCGGCCGGGCTGATAGCCGCGGACCTTCGCCTCGGGGGTCTCGCTGAACAGCGAGCGGATGCGGTCGAAGACGCCGGTGTACGTTGCCGGGTTGGAGCGCGGAGTGCGACCGATCGGCGCCTGGTCGACATGCACGACCTTGTCGAGGTTGTCGAGCCCGGTCACGCGCGTGTGCTTGCCGGGGACGGTGCGCGCACCGTTGAGTCGCGATGCGAGCACCTGGTAGAGGATGTCGTTCACGAGCGACGACTTGCCGGAGCCGCTGACGCCGGTGACAGCGGTCAGCACGCCGAGCGGGAAGTCGGCCGTCACGTTCTGCAGGTTGTTGGCGCGTGCACCCACGACGCTGAGCAGTCGCTTCCGGTCGATCTTGCGACGCTTCTTCGGCATCGGGATCTCGCGGCGTCCTGACAGGTACTCGCCGGTCATCGACGCGCTGTCATCCAGCAGGGCCGAGTACGGACCCGAGTGCACGACCTCGCCGCCGTTGACGCCGGCACCGGGTCCGATGTCGACGACCCAGTCGGCGGCCTCGATGGTCTCCTCGTCGTGCTCGACCACGATCAGCGTGTTGCCGAGATCGCGCAGCTTGATGAGGGTGTCGATCAGTCGACGGTTGTCGCGCTGGTGCAGACCGATCGACGGCTCGTCGAGCACGTACAGCACGCCGGTGAGGCCCGACCCGATCTGCGTCGCGAGGCGGATGCGCTGCGCCTCTCCACCGGAGAGCGAACCGGCCGAACGGCTGAGGTTGAGGTACGAGAGGCCGACCTGCAGCAGGAAGTCGAGGCGCAGCCGGATCTCGCGGAGCACCTGGGCGGCGATCTGCGCCTCACGGTCGGTGAGGCGGAGCTTCTCCATGAACTCGCGCGCGTCGGCGAGACTCAGGTGCGAGACCTCGGCGATCGAGTGGCCGTGCACCTGCACGGCGAGAACCTCCGGCTTGAGCCGGTCGCCGTTGCAGACGGGGCACGGGACCTCGCGGAGGTACTCGCCCCAGCGACCACGCTGCGTGTCGGACTCTGCCTGCAGATACTGGCGCTCGATGTACGGCACGACGCCCTCGAAGCCGGAGGCGTAGCGCATCTCGCGCCCGTAGCGGTTCTTCCACTTGACGGTGACCTTGTAGTTCTCGCCGCGGAGCACGGCGTCCTGCACGTCGGAATGCAGCCTCTTCCACGGGGTGTCGAGCGAGAAGTCGAGGTCGCGGGACAGTCCCTCGAGCAGCCGCTCGTAGTACTGGAACAGTCCCTTGCCCTGCGTGGTCCACGGGATGATGACGCCCTCGCGGATCGAGAGGTCTTCGTCGCCGAGCATCAGGTCGACGTCGACCGACATGCGGGTGCCGAGGCCCGAGCACGCGGGGCATGCGCCGAACGGAGCGTTGAACGAGAACGTGCGCGGCTCAATCTCGGTGAGCGTGAGCGCGTGCCCGTTGGGGCAGGCGAGCTTCTCGGAGAACGTCTGCCACGCGTCGTCGCCTTCGCCGTCGACATAGTTGATCTGCACCACGCCGCCGGCAAGGCCCAGCGCCGTCTCGACCGAGTCGGTGACACGGCCGAGGATGTCGTCGGACGCGACGAGCCGGTCGACCACCACCGCGATGTCGTGCTTGTAGCTCTTCTTCAGCGTCGGGGGCTCGGCCAGCTGGATGAGGTCGCCGTCGACGATGGCGCGCGAGTAGCCCTTGGCTCCGAGCTCGCGGAACAGGTCGACGAACTCGCCCTTCTTCTGCGAGACGATGGGCGCGACGACCTGGTAGCGGGTGCGCTCGGGCAGTTCCATGAGCTGGTCGGCGATCTGCTGCACCGTCTGGCGCTGGATCCGCTCGCCGCACTCGGGGCAGTGCGGGATGCCGATGCGCGCCCAGAGCAGACGCATGTAATCGTAGATCTCGGTGATCGTGCCGACGGTCGACCGCGGGTTGCGGTTCGTGGACTTCTGGTCGATCGAGACCGCGGGGCTCAGGCCCTCGATGAAGTCGACGTCAGGACGGTCGACCTGGCCGAGGAACTGGCGCGCGTAGGCGCTCAGCGATTCGACATAGCGACGCTGCCCTTCGGCGAAGATCGTGTCGAACGCGAGGCTCGACTTTCCCGAACCGGACAGGCCGGTGAACACGACGAGCGAGTCGCGCGGAATGTCGATGTCGACGTTCTTCAAATTGTGGACGCGGGCACCACGAACACTGAGTTTTCCTGGGGTGACGACGGGGACGATAGGCACCGCACAAGTCTACGAGGGGCCACCGACATTGGGGCCGCCCCTCCCTGGGAGCCTCAGCCGAGTTCGGTCCGGCGACCCACGAACGGGCCGAGTCCGTCGCGGAGCGCGGAGATCTCACCGACATCCATTCCGACCGCCGCCATGACCTGTCGAGGCACATCGATCGCCCGCTCACGCAGTGCACGACCGGCGGTCGTCAACGTGATGTCGAGCCTGCGCTCGTCCTCGCTGCTGCGCTGACGAGCGATCAACCCTTCGGCCTCGAGCCGCTTCACGAGCGGCGACGCCGTGGCCGGCTCGAGCGCGAGCTCCGCCGCGAGATCGTTCAAGGTGCGGGGGTCCCGCTCCCAGAGCGCCAGCATCACGAGGTACTGCGGATGGGTCAGCCCGAGCGGCTCGAGGATCGGTCGGTAGATCGCGACGACGTTGCGCGCCGCGGTCACCAGCGCGAAGCAGAGCTGGTTCTCCAGACGGAGGAGGTCATCGGATGCCGTCACGAGGGCAACTATACATTGACACTAATCATTAGTACACTAAGGAACATGTCCAACGATCACACCCGTCCCCCGCTTCGCGTCCGCATCCGCGATGCCGGCGGGTTGTACGCATGGGTGAACACGAACCTGATCCGCTTCGCGGGTCCTGCGTCCGTCGGACCCTACGAGAAGACCCCGCCGCCCACGCCGGCCGAACGCGCAGAGCGCGCCTGCCCGCTGTGCGGCGCGCCCATGAGCGAGCACGAGATCGACCGTTCAGGGCCGAAGCCGCTGATGCACTGCCCCTGAGAACCCTCGAAGAAACACCGCTCTGCACTGACACCGCGTCGATCAGTGCAGGAGCGGGGAATCCTCCCTGGCGATGTCGAGCCACGCCATCAGCAGCTCCTCGTCGGCGATCGCCTCGGGCGACACATCCAGCCATCCGGTGCCCATGGTCCGTGGTCCCATCACCGCAGTCGTGACCCCTGGCCGCGTGACCAGCGCGGCGCCATTCTCGTCCACCACCCGGACGAGGAGCACGCCACCGGCGCGCGCGCCCACCAGGATGTGCCCGTCGATCAGGAACGCACGAGTGCCGAACATGCGCTTCTCCTCGACGTCGTCACCGACGCCGAGCAGCGCACGCACGCGATCGGCGAGCTCCTCCCCCGATGCGTCCATCTCTGCTGCCTCCCGTCCTCAGCTCAGGCGTGCCCCGCGCGCTCCATGGCTCGCAATTCCTTCTTCATGTCCTGCACCTCGTCACGCAGACGCCCGGCGAGCTCGAACTTCAGCTCTGCGGCCGCTGCGAGCATCTGGTCGGAGAGGTCCTGGATCGTCGCCTCCAGCTGCTGAGCGCCTTCGGCAGCGATGCCGGTGCGGCGCAGGTTCGGCGTCGGCGACTTGCCCTTGCCGGTTGCTCGACCGCGACCGGCGAGCATGTCGGCCGTGTCGGCGCCTTCGCGCGCCAGCACCTCGGTGATGTCCGCGATGCGCTTGCGCAGCGGTGTCGGGTCGATACCGTGCTCGAGGTTGTAGGCGACCTGCTTCTCGCGGCGGCGATCGGTCTCGTCGATCGCCTTCGCCATCGAGTCGGTCATCTTGTCGGCATACATGTGCACTTCACCCGAGACGTTTCGAGCCGCGCGACCGATGGTCTGGATCAGCGACGTGCCGGAGCGCAGGAAGCCCTCCTTGTCGGCATCCAGGATCGCCACCAGCGACACCTCGGGAAGGTCGAGACCTTCACGGAGCAGGTTGATGCCCACCAGCACGTCGTACACGCCGGCGCGCAACTCGCTGAGCAGCTCGACGCGGCGCAGCGTGTCGACGTCGGAATGCAGGTAGCGCACGCGCACGCCATGCTCGCCGAGGAAGTCGGTGAGCTCTTCCGACATCTTCTTCGTCAGTGTCGTCACCAGCACTCGCTCGTCGCGCTCGACGCGGATCCGGATCTCCTCGAGCAGGTCGTCGATCTGGCCCTTCGAGGGCTTGACGATGATCTGCGGGTCGACGAGACCCGTCGGACGGATGATCTGCTCGACGATGCCGTCGGCGATGCCCATCTCGTACTTGCCCGGCGTCGCCGAGAGGTAGACGGTCTGCCCGATGCGGTTCTTGAACTCGTCCCACCGCAGCGGACGGTTGTCCATCGCGCTCGGCAGCCGGAAGCCGTGGTCGACCAGGGTGCGCTTGCGCGATGCATCGCCCTCGTACATGGCGCCGATCTGCGGCACGGTCACGTGCGACTCGTCGATCACGAGCAGGAAGTCATCGGGGAAGAAGTCCAGCAGCGTGTGCGGCGGCTCACCGGGCATCCGCCCGTCCATGTGGCGCGAGTAGTTCTCGATGCCGGAGCAGAAGCCGAGCTGCTGGAGCATCTCGAGGTCGAAGGTCGTTCGCATGCGCAGTCGCTGCGCCTCGAGCAGCTTGCCCTGGCGCTCGAACTCGGCGAGGCGCTCTTCGAGTTCGTGCTCGATCGTGCCGATCGAGCGCTGGATGACGTCGGTGCCGGCCACGTAGTGCGAGGCGGGGAAGATCGGCACGGCGTCGAGCTTCTCGATGACCTCGCCGGTGAGCGGGTGCAGCGAGTACAGCGCCTCGATCTCGTCGCCGAACAGCTCGATGCGGATCGCGTGCTCCTCGTACACCGGGATGATCTCGATCGTGTCGCCCCGCACGCGGAAGTTGCCGCGGGAGAAGTCGACGTCGTTGCGGTTGTACTGCATGGCGATGAACTGGCGGATCAGTGCATCGCGGTCGTACCGCTCCCCCACCTGCAGCGCCACCATCGCCCGCAGGTACTCCTCGGGAGCGCCGAGTCCGTAGATGCAGGACACGGTCGAGACGACCACCACGTCGCGTCGACTGAGCAGCGAGTTCGTCGTCGAGTGACGGAGTCGCTCGACCTCGGAGTTGATGGAGGAATCCTTCTCGATGAAGGTGTCTGTCTGCGGGACGTATGCCTCGGGCTGGTAGTAGTCGTAGTACGAGACGAAGTACTCGATCGCGTTGTTCGGCATCAGCTCGCGGAACTCGTTCGCCAACTGCGCCGCGAGGGTCTTGTTGTGCGCGAGGACGAGTGTCGGACGCTGCACCTGCTCGACCAGCCACGCCGTGGTCGCAGACTTTCCGGTACCGGTGGCGCCGAGCAGCACCACATCGGTCTCGCCTGCGTTGATGCGCGCCGCGAGGTCGGCGATCGCCTGCGGCTGGTCGCCGGCCGGGGCGTACTCGCTGATGACCTCGAAAGGGCGGACACTGCGCGTGGGTTGCATGCTTCCAGCGTAGGCCGCCCCTCCGACATCGGGGTCGGTCAGGCGATCAGGGTCGCCGACTTCCCGGAGGACTCGGAGGTCCAGTTGGCGGTCCCGCCGTTGATGAGGCTCATCGTCGCGGTCGAGGTGAGCGTTCCGGACGCGGATCCGACGACGTTGAACGTCAGGCCGCCGCCGAAGCTCGACGGGGTCACCGTGAAGGTGAAGGTCGTCGCCGTGGCGCCGAGAGCGGGGCTCGGAGCCCAGCCGCCGAGCGACGAGCCGGCATCGAGGCGCACCGGCGAATCGAAGGTGACGACGACCACCAGCGATGCCCCGGCCGGCGGGTTCACCCAGGGGTTCGCCCGGTACGCGATCTGGGTGCTGAACGTGGCCATCAGACCACCGGCCGCCGCCGAGAGCGTGGTGTAGTCCCCCTGCGACTCGGCCGCCCAGTAGTAGTTCGCCTCGCTGTTGACGAAACCGCCTGCGCTCGCGGCCGCGAGCGGCACGGCGACCGCCGCGGCGATCACCGGGACGGACCATGCCGCGCCCCTCACCACTGTCCGGCGCGAGAGACCCGATGCGTTCTGTTCCATGCTGCACTCCCCATGGCGCGCGGAACAGCATCCCCCAGCAGACTCTCCCCTGGTGCGTCCCCACGCCCGGTGTCAAGGGTAACGAGCACTCCCTCCACATAGAGTGAGAGCGTGATCGAGTTCGTCGTCGGCTCCAGCCTCGCGGCGGCCGCGGGTCTCAACGCCTGGATGCCGCTGTTCCTGCTCGGGCTCGCAGACCGGCTGCTACCGGCGGTCGAGCTGCCTGGCGGCTGGGCATGGCTGTCCAGCGACATCACGCTGTGGATCATCGGCGCGCTGCTCCTGCTCGAGATCGTCGCCGACAAGGTGCCGGCGTTGGATTCGGTGAACGACATCGTGCAGAGCGTCATCCGTCCTGCGGCCGGCGGCATCGCCTTCGGCGCGGGTGCAGGCGCGCAGACCGTCGCCGACCCCGGGTCGTTCTTCGCCGACGGATCCTGGGGTCCCGTCGTCTCGGGCATCGTGATCGCGCTGGCCGTGCACGTCGTGAAGGCGACCGCGCGCGTCGCCGCGAACGCGACCACCGGCGGTCTCGCCGCGCCGGTCCTGAGCACCGCGGAAGACGGCGCGTCGTTCCTGCTCGCCGCCGCGGCCATCATCGTGCCGATCGTCGCCGGCATCCTGCTGATCGGACTCGCCGTCGCGGCGGTCGTGCTGATCCGCCGACGTGGGCGCCGTCGTCGCGCCAGGGCTCAGTCAGCCGGAGGCGTCCAGACATAGGGCGTGGTCGTGGAGACCTTGATGAGACCCGAGCGCTCCAGGATCGGCCGCGAGAATTCGGTCGAGTCCGAGTGCAGGTAGCGCTTGCCGCGCGCCAGCGCAGAACGCGCTCGCTCAGCCGTGAGTGCGCGGTAGATCCCGCGTCCACGCCAGTCGCCCAGCGTGGCGCCGCCCCAGAGCCCTGCGAACTCCGTGCCACCGACCGGCTCGAGACGCCCAGCGCTCACGATGCGCCCATCCGCCTCGGCGATCCAGAGCTCCACGTCGTCATCCGCCCGCAGCCGCTGCATGGTCGTCTCCGCGCGCACCTTCCAGTGCGGATCGCCGAACACCGCGCCCTGCATCTCCTCCATCGCCCAGACGTCCGCGTCGGTACGTGCGCGACGGATTCGGATGCCGTCGGGCACCGCGACCTCCTGAGCCAGCACCCCAGCCTCGCCGATCATGATCGATTCCGGCTCCTCGGCGACGAACCCGTGCACCGTGAGCGCCTCGACCAGTCCGGGCGCACGATCATGACCTCGGGTCTTCCACTCGACTTCGGTGATCCCCTCCTGCGCGCCGAAGTGTTCGACCACCATCTCGACGAGCGCAGCGATCTGCGCAGCATCCGCGTCCTGCAGGGCGGCGGAGCTGACGAACCCTCGCCCGCCGGGGAACACCGCCATGCGCAGCGGGCCGCTCACCGTGCTCGACAGCGCGTGGGCGGTCTCGGCGTCAGTGCGCAGCTGCGCGTCGTATGCAGCGAGAAGGGGGTGGATCATGCCCCCACTCTTCCAGAGGCCGCCGCTCAGACGCGCCCTGTCTGGGCGGAGCGCAGCCCTGCGACTGCGATCGCGATGGCAGCGGCGCACATCACCGCGATCAGGATCACGAACCACAGCCAGCTCGCACCGCCGAAGACGAGTCCGAGGACCCATCCGAACAGGCTCGACCCCGCGTAGTAGCCGAAGTAGTAGAGCGACGACGCCTGCGCTCTGGTCTCCGGGTCCGACGCCACGGGCGCCCACCCTGAGGCGATGGCGTGCGCGCCGAAGAACCCGGCGGTGAACAGGATGAGTCCGATGATCACCACCGCGATCTGCGGCACGAGCATCAGGATCGCTCCGCCCGCCATGATCACCGTCGATCCGATCAGCACCGGATACCGTCCGTGCCGTGAGGCCAATCCCCCGGCCCAGGGCGACGAGACCGTACCGGCGAGGTAGGCGACGAACAGCAGTGTGACGAGCCAGGCAGGCAGCAGGAACGGTGGCGCTGACAGGTGGAAGCCCAGATAGTTGAACATCGCGACGAACGCGCCCATCAGCAGGAAGCCCTGTGCGTAGACGGCGAGCAGTTGAGGCGAGCGCAGCGGGAGGAGCAGCCTGCGCCACACCCCGCCGCTGCTCTCAGCTCGCAGGCGGTGCGGCACGAAGCCCTGCGACTTCGGGGTCAACCAGAGGAAGAGCGCTGCAGCCAGAGCGCAGGCGATCGCGACCGCCCACACGCCGCTTCGCCACCCGGTGATCTCGCCGATGACGCCGGCCACGACGCGGCCGAAGAGTCCGCCGACCGTGGTGCCTGCGATGTAGCTCCCTGCGGCGGCGGCAGCGTATCTCGGGCGCACCTCCTCGCTCAGATACGCCAGCGCGACGGCCGGCACGGCGCCGAGCGCCACGCCTTCGGCAGCGCGCAGCACGAGGAGCAGCGGGATGTCGGTGCTCAGCGGCGCGCACAGACCGAGCAGTGTGGCGGCGATCACGCCGATCGCCATGGCAGGGACGCGTCCGATGCGGTCCGCGACGATCGACCACGGGATCACGGCTGCGGCGAGTCCGAGCGTCGCGGCGGACACGCTGAGCGCGGCCGTGGCCGGCGAGACGCTGAGGTCGACGGATATCTGCGGCAGCAGCGCCTGCGTGGAGTAGAGCTGCGCGAAAGTCGCGATGCCTGCGAAGAAGAGACCGGCGATCAGTCGACGGTAGCCGCGGGATCCCGGTGCGTGGCCGGTGAAGGGCTCGGTGGTCACCGGGGGCGGATCCGCTCCCAGAGCGCGTCGGTCTGCGCGTGCGTCTCGGCGATCGTGCCGGCGGTGTCGATCACCGCATCCGCGATCGCGAGTCGTTGCTCGTCGGACACCTGCGCTGCGATGCGGGCGTCGGCAGCCGTCGCATCCATCCCGCGGATCTCGATGAGCCGCCGCCGCCGTTCAGCCTGAGGCGCGTGCGCGACGACGATCGTGTCCCACGGGTCGTCCACCCGAGCCTCCACGAGCAGAGGGACGTCGTAGACCACGACGGCTCCCGCGTCTGCGGAGAGAGCCTCCTCGAACCGGCGCTGGGATTCTGCCCGCACGGCCGGGTGCACGATGGCGTTGAGCTGCGCGAGGCGCTCGGGATCACCGAACACGGCGGCGCCGAGCGCAGCACGATCAAGGGCACCGTCTGCGGTGATGACGTCAGCCCCGAACTCCTCGGCGATACGGTGCAGCACGGGCGAGCCGGGCGATTGGACGTCTCGGACGATCTGGTCCGCGTCGACGATGACGGCTCCGTGCTCGGCGAGTCGCCGCGCGATGGTCGACTTCCCCGACGCGATGCCGCCGGTGAGTGCGATGAGAGGCATGCAGCAAGTCTAGGGATGGAACGCGAAACGGGCCGCCACCCGAAGGTGACGGCCCGTTCCAGAGCGTGATGCTTAAGCGTTGCCGCCCGACAGCTTCTCGCGGAGAGCCGCGAGTGCCTCGTCGTCAGCCAGCGTGCCCGCGCCTGCGGCCTCGCTGGTGAAGGACTGGCCGCCGCCGAAGTCCTCGCCTGCTGCTGCTTCTGCCTCGGCCGCCTTGGTGACCTGAGCCTTGTGAGCCTCCCAGCGAGCCTGGGCTGCAGCGTACTCCTGCTCCCATGCCTCGCGCTGAGCGTCGAAGCCGTCCTTCCAAGCACCGGTCTCGGCGTCGAAGCCCTCCGGGTACTTGTACTCGCCGTTCTCGTCGTACTCCGCGACCATGCCGTAGAGGGCCGGGTCGAACTCGGTGCCGTTGGGGTCGACCGACTCGTTGGCCTGCTTGAGCGACAGCGAGATGCGGCGACGCTCCAGGTCGATGTCGATGACCTTGACGAAGACCTCTTCGCCGACGGAGACGACCTGCTCGGCCAGCTCGACGTGCTTGCTGGAGAGCTCGGAGATGTGGACGAGGCCCTCGATGCCGTCTGCGACGCGAACGAACGCACCGAACGGAACGAGCTTGGTGACCTTACCCGGCGTGACCTGTCCGATCGCGTGGGTACGGGCGAAGACCTGCCACGGGTCCTCCTGCGTCGCCTTCAGCGACAGGGAGACGCGCTCGCGGTCGAGGTCGACCTCGAGGATCTCGACGGTGACCTCCTGGCCAACCTCGACGACCTCGGAGGCGTGCTCGATGTGCTTCCAGGACAGCTCGGAGACGTGCACGAGGCCGTCCACGCCGCCCAGGTCGACGAATGCACCGAAGTTGACGATCGACGACACGACACCCTTGCGGACCTGACCCTTGTGCAGGTTGTTCAGGAAGGTGGTGCGCGACTCCGACTGCGTCTGCTCGAGCAGCGCACGGCGGCTCAGCACGACGTTGTTGCGGTTCTTGTCGAGCTCGAGGATCTTCGCCTCGATCTCCTGGCCGAGGTACGGCGTGAGGTCGCGGACGCGGCGCAGCTCGATGAGCGAGGCCGGAAGGAAGCCACGGAGTCCGATGTCGACGATGAGGCCACCCTTGACGACCTCGATGACGGTGCCGGTGACGACGCCGTCGTTCTCCTTGATCTTCTCGACGTCTCCCCAGGCACGCTCGTACTGAGCACGCTTCTTGGAGAGGATCAGACGGCCTTCCTTGTCCTCCTTCTGGAGAACGAGGGCCTCGACCAGGTCACCGACAGCGACGACCTCGTTGGGGTCGACGTCGTGCTTGATCGAAAGCTCGCGCGAGGGGATGACACCCTCGGTCTTGTATCCGACATCGAGGAGGACCTCATCGCGGTCGATCTTGACGATCGTGCCTTCGATGATGTCGCCGTCGTTGAAGAACTTCAGGGTCTTCTCGACCGCGGCCAGGAAGTCCTCAGCAGATCCGATGTCGTTGATGGCGACCTGCTTGGTGGCCGGGGCGGTCGTTGCGGTAGTCATGTAGTGGGTTGTCCTTGTTGAATGGGAACTCAGGCTGGGAGCAACGGCCGCGCACGGCCGACAACTTGCTCATCAGCGAATGGATTGGATTTCTCGTCACGAGCGCATGCGAGTGCACGCCACGAGTGACACTTCAGATTATCAGAAGATCGGATGCCGGTGGGCTCCGTGTCACGGTCGGACATCTGTGGAGAACTCCGGCGCACGCGCGCGCGATTGGCTACCGTATCCGGATGACTCGCCGCAGGCCCCTTCGCCTTCTCACCGTGTGTGCGCTCGCCCTCGCCGCTTCGACGCTGTTCGGATGCTCCCCCGCGCCGACCCCGACGCCGAGTCCGACGGCCGCGTTCGCATCCGAAGAAGAGGCGTTCGCCGCTGCGGAGGAGACGTACAGGGCGTACGTGGACACTGTGAATCTGGAACGCCAATCCGGGGAGACAGAGCAGTCCACAGAGTTTCTGACGGGCGATGTCCTCGAGTCGGAGATCGATGCACGGAACGAGCTCGCTGCATCGGGCACACACCTTGAAGGCGACACGCGAGTCACATCGTTCTCCGGTGAGTCAAGCGAGGCTGACGGCTCGATTGAGGCGAACGCCTGCATAGACATCTCTTCCGTTCGCGCAATCGACAAGACCGGCCAAGACGTGACCACGGCAGGACGCAGCGACATCTACGCCGTGCGATTGCATTTCGTAAACACGTCCAAATCACTTCTACTATCTAGCTACGAAGTGGCCCCAGACATCGCATGTTGATCCCGGCTCTCGTCGTACTCGCTTTCGTGCTGGCCCCCGGCTCTGGTGCTGCTGGCTCAGGTTGCTCTGATACTGCACTCGCGACAAGCGGGTGCGGAGTGTCGAACAACGGCACCAATCTCACAGTCACCGATACCCGAACAACCCCGGGCTCCAAGACCCCGAGCTCGTCACGACCGGGCAGCCCCGAGCCAGACGCCAAACCCGCCCCGTCGCCGCACGACGTCGCGATCGGCGCGTGCATGACCGACTGGGACAGCATGGTCCGCTGCTTCCGTGCGCAGCAGCCGCAGGATCCGACCGCACCGGAGCAGCCGCCCCTCCCCGCGATCACGATGAACGATCTCGCCGCATTCGCGCCGGATCCCGTGACGACGGTCGGGGAACCGGGGAACGTGGGCGTCGCTGGCATGCCGACGAACTTCGTCGCGACGGCATCCGCTCACACTCGAACAGGGACCCTCTTCGGCATCCCGCTCACGGTCCGGTTCACCCCGTCCGGCTACGACTTCCACTACGGCGATGGAACATCCGCGACCAGGGACACGGGCGGTCAGACCTGGACCGCGCTCGGCCAGGCGCAGTTCACGCCCACCACCACCAGTCACGTGTATGCAGAACGCGGGACGTACCTCGCCGATGTCGACGTCCGCTACACCGCCGAGGTCGATCTCGGCCTCGGCTGGTTCCCCGTGGCGGGCGAACTCACGACCGACGGCCCCACCAGCGAGATCCGGATCTTCGAGGCCCACACCGCACTCGTCGCCCACACCTGTGAGCAGCGTCCGTCGTCACCGGGCTGCTGAGGCTCTCATCGCACGACCGTGAGGATGACCGGCTGACCGTCGGCGTCGACATGATCCGCGAGGGTCAACGTCGCATCCGCGTCGACCCCCTCCGCGGGAACGAACGTGATCTGCGGTACGAGGTCCATCGTACAGACGGTGTCCGTGTGGCCGTGCAAGGTGACGACGCCCTCGTTCGCATCGACTGCCCGGAAGTCACCGGAACCGGGCATGCACGTCGACGACCCCCACGTGAGCACTGCCAGCTCGCTGTCGTTGATCCAGGCAGCCGCGGGCACCATCTCCGGCATCCGATCCGCCGGCTGCGGCTCCCCTTCGGCGAGACCGGGCAGCGTGAGTTCGCTTCGGGTTCCGTTCGCCTCGGTCACGATGAGTTCCACCGGACGCGAGGAGTCGAGCCCGGCCGGGAGCCCGACGTAGGTGCCATGTGCCGTCTGCACGCTCGCGCACACCTCGTCCTCGCCGTCGACGAGCACGATCTCGATCGACTGGTCGCCTGCGATGAAGTCGCCGATCTGCGGCGCGCAGGCGTCGCTCCACGTCTTCACGGCGATGGACGACGCGTCGAGCCATGCGGCCTCCGGCGCATACGGCGTGTCCGAGCTCGGCGCCGCGGTGGACTCGGGAGCAGGAGACCCGCCGGCCGCCGTCGCGCATCCCGCCAACGCGGAGGCGAGCAGCGCTCCGCCGAGAACGAACGAGGAGAGTCTGCGCAGTGAAGTCGTCATATCTCTTGGTGTCGACGACAGACGAACCGTCTCAGACCCGGCAGCCGCAGGCCCACACGGTGGCGCGCCAGGTGTCGCGCTGTCGGCGGGCCGTGACAAACTGTGGCCGTGACCGATCGTCTGATGCTGCTCGACACCGCAAGCCTCTACTTCCGCGCCTTCTACGGCGTGCCCGACAAGGTGACTGCGCCGGACGGCTCGCCGATCAACGCCGCGCGCGGACTGCTCGACATCATCGCGAAGCTCGTCACACTGTATGAGCCAACGCACGTGATCGCCTGCTGGGACGACGACTGGCGTCCGCAGTGGCGCGTCGACCTGATCCCGAGCTACAAGGCCCATCGTGTCGTGGAGGTCGTCCCCGCCGGTCCTGATGTCGAAGAGGTCCCCGATCCGCTCGAGGCGCAGATCCCCCTCATCCGCGAGACGCTCGCCGCGATCGGCATCCCGATCATCGGCGTCGCCGAGCACGAGGCCGACGACGTGATCGGCACCCTGGCCACGAACGCCGACATGCCCGTCGACATCGTGACGGGCGACCGCGACCTCTTCCAGCTCATCGACGACGCGCGCGACGTGCGCCTCATCTATACGGCACGCGGCATGAGCAACCTCGAGATCTTCACCGACGCGACCCTGGTCGCGAAGTACGGTGTGCTGCCATCGCAGTACGTCGATTTCGCCACGATGCGCGGCGACGCCTCCGACGGCCTTCCCGGGGTCGCCGGTGTCGGCGAGAAGACCGCGGCGACCCTGCTCAAGACCCACGGCGACCTCGACAGCATCCGCACTGCCGCCACGGCCGGCGAGGGAATGAGCGCCGGCGTGAGTGCGAAGATCCTCGCCGCTGCGGCGTACCTCGACGTCGCGCCGACCGTCGTCGCCGTCGCCACGTCGCTGCCGATCACGGCTCCGGGCACTCCGCTGCGCGCCCTCGACCCTGCTGAGCAGGACGCGGCAGATGCACTCGCAGAGAAGTGGAACCTCGGCGGATCGATGACCCGCGCGATCGCCGCCGTCTCCGCCGCGGCGAGCTGAGTCGCTACTCGGCCCAGGCGAGCAGCCGGTCCAGACCCCACGTCGTCACGATTCGAGCAGCCGGCACGCCGAGACGCTCGGCGCGCTCAGCGCCGTGATCGAGCAGTGAGAGCTGACCCGGCGCGTGCGCGTCGGAGTCGATCGAGAAGAGGCACCCGGCTTCGAGCGCGATCGCGATGAGCTCATCCGGCGGATCCTGGCGCTCGGGGCGGGAATTGATCTCCACCGCCACGCCGTTCTCGGCGCACGCCGCAAACACAGCGGCCGCATCGAACTGCGACTGCGGGCGGGTCCCCCGCTCCCCCTGCACGAGCCTGCCGGTGCAGTGGCCGAGCACATTGACCCGCGGATGCGAGACGGCGGCGATCATACGAGCCGTCATCGGACGCGCGTCCATGCGCAGCTTCGAATGCACCGATGCCACCACGACGTCGAGTTCGCCGAGCAGATCCGGATCCTGGTCGAGCGCGCCGTCCTCCAAGATGTCGACCTCGATGCCGGCCAGCAACGTGAAGCCGTTCCCGGACTCCGCCCGCACGAGCGGGATCTGCTCGCGCAGCCGCTCAGCCGAGAGACCGCGTGCGACGCGCAGCCGCGGCGAGTGGTCGGTGATCGCCTGGTACTCGTGCCCCTGAGCACGGGCAGCCGCGGCCATCACCGCGATCGGCGTCGTGCCGTCAGACCAGTCCGTGTGGGCGTGCAGATCGCCACGGAGCTTCGCCCGCAACGCCGACACCTTCTCCGGCTCGACCTCGCCACGCAGCTCGACGAGGTACTCCGGCACCTGACCGTCCTGCGCCTGGCGGATCACGGCGAACGTCGACTCGCCGATGCCCTTGCTCGCACGCAGACGTGTCGGATCCGTCCGCACGTCATCGGGCAGACCCTGCAGAGTCGCCGCAGCCTGCCGAAACGCCTTCGCGCGATATCGCGACGCCCGCTCGCGCTCCAGCAGCGAGGCGATCTCGAGCAGAGCGTCGACGGGGTCCACGATGCGTCCTATGCGGAGGCCAGTTCGCGGCTCACGCCGATCCACTGGTCGAGCTTGGCGGCGGCGCGACCATCATCGACGGCAGCCGTCGCGCGTTCCAGACCTTCCCGGAGCCGCTCGAGAATGGGGCGCTGCACCTGCGTCGCATCCTGCGAGAGCTCGAAGGCGACGATGCCGGCGGCCGCGTTCAGCAGCACGATGTCGCGCACAGCTCCGCGCTCACCCTGGAGCGTGCGCCGAAGGATCTCGGCGTTGTGCTCGGGCGATCCACCGATCAGGTCGGCGAGATCGGCGATCGGGATGCCGAGGTCACGGGGATCCAGGTCGTGCTCGTGGATGTCACCTCGGGTGACCTCCCAGATGCGGCTGTGCCCTGTGGTGGTGAGTTCATCGAGTCCGTCGTCGCCGCGGAACACCAGTGCAGTCGCGCCACGGGTGCGGAACACGCCGGTGATCAGCGGGACGCGCTCGAGCTGCGCGACACCGACCGCGTTGGCCTCAGCGCGTGCCGGGTTGCAGAGCGGTCCGAGCATGTTGAAGACGGTCGGCACTCCGAGCTGCGCCCGCACCGCGCCGGCGTGCTTGAAACCGGGGTGGAAGGCGCCGGCCCACGCGAACGTGATCCCGGTGCGGTCGAGGATGGACGCCACGTGCGCAGGATCGAGCGAGAGCTCGAGACCGAGGGCGCCGAGCACGTCGGAGGAGCCGGATGCCGAGCTCGCGGCGCGGTTGCCGTGCTTGACGACCGGGATGCCGGTCGCTCCGATGATGATCGCGGCGGTGGTCGAGACGTTGACGGTGCCGACGCGGTCTCCACCGGTGCCGACGATGTCGAGGACGTCAGGCGACACGGGAAGAGGAACCGCGGCCTCGAGGATCGCGTCGCGGAACCCGACGATCTCATCGATCGTCTCGCCCTTCGCGCGCAGTGCGATGAGGAACCCTCCGAGCTGCGCCTCGGTGACGTCTCCCCGCATGATCTGGCGCATCGCCCACGTGGACTCCCAGACGCTGAGATCGCGGCGCTCCAGCAGAGAAGTGAGCACGTCGGACCAGGTCAGGGAATCAGCCATGTGTGCGATCCTATCGGCGCGGGAAAACGTGCAGATCGTTGCTGACGTGTGACCGCCATGACGGCATCCCCTGTTTCCCGCGGATTCACCGAGGATTCGCAGTGTTTTCTTAGGGTTACCTAAGTCATGGACGGGCAAAAACAGGGCGGCCAGTGCAAGAATCACCCCCGCGGATCGGCCATAATGGAAGGGTGACGACCTCAGCGACGTATGCCCCGGCGGCGAGAACCATCAAGCGGCCCAACCCGGTAGCTGTCGGCACCATTGTGTGGCTCGGCAGTGAGGTGATGTTCTTCGCGGGACTCTTCGCGATCTACTTCACCCTCCGCAGCACTTCCCCTGAACTGTGGGCAGCGCGGACCGAACTTCTGAACGTCCCGTTCGCGTTCGTGAACACCGCGATCCTCGTCCTCTCCTCCTTCACGTGCCAGATGGGCGTGTTCGCGGCTGAGGACCTGCAGGCCTACAAGCTCGGCAAGGGCCAGAAGAACGGCGCCGGCCGTCGCCGCCTGTTCGGCTGGGGCATGGTCGAGTGGTTCTTCCTCACCTTCGCGCTCGGCGCGATCTTCGTCTCCGGCCAGGTGTGGGAGTACGCCCAGCTCGTCGCCGAAGGCATGCCGATCAGCGCTGACTCCTACGCGTCGGCGTTCTACATCACCACCGGCTTCCACGCACTGCACGTCACCGGCGGACTCGTCGCGTTCCTGCTCGTCATCGGACGCGCATACGCGGTGAAGAACTTCCGGCACAAGGAGGCGACCTCCTCGATCGTTGTGTCCTACTACTGGCACTTCGTCGACGTCGTCTGGATCGTGCTGTTCGTCGTTATCTACTTCCTGAAATAAGAGCGGAGCTGATCCCCGAGATGGCACGAGAGAAGAAGCGCCGTTCGAACGGTCGTCGCAGCCCCCTGGCTGCGGTCGCCCTCATCGGAGCAGGACTCATGATCACCGGCGCCGTGTACGCCGGTGCGTCTGCCGCGTTCGCCGCGACCGACACCCAGAGCGCTGCGACCACGCAGTTGACCGTGGAGGACGGCGAGAAGCTGTTCCAGGCCAACTGCGCCACCTGCCACGGCCTCGACATGCAGGGCACCGCGAACGGCCCGAGCCTCTACGGCGTCGGCGAGCTCGCGACCGAGTTCCAGCTCTCCACGGGCCGTATGCCGTTGCAGATGCAGGGACCGCAGGCTCCGCAGAAGAAGCCGCAGTTCACGGAAGACCAGATCCTCGCGATCTCGTCCTACGTCCAGGCTGAGGCTCCCGGCCCGACCTTCCCGTCGGAGCGGACCATCGACGGCAAGGGCGACGTGTCCCACGGCGCCGAGCTGTTCCGCGTGAACTGCGCGATGTGCCACAACGTGGCCGCCGCCGGTGGAGCGCTCACCGAGGGCAAGTACGCCCCCGCCCTGACCGAGACCAGCGCGCTGCACATCTACGCCGCCATGGTCACGGGCCCCCAGAACATGCCGGTTTTCGGCGACATGAACCTGTCCGACGAGGACAAGCGCGACATCATCTCCGCGCTCCTCTACCAGCAGCAGTCCGTGCAGATCGGCGGATTCTCGCTCGGTTCGCTCGGACCGGTGTCCGAGGGCCTGTTCGTGTGGATCTTCGGTATCGGCGCACTGGTCGCCATCACCGTGTGGATCACGGCGAAGTCCAACTGACGCTTATTCATCGAAGAGGAACGTACGAGGAGCACCATGGCACACGACGACGACTCGAAGGCTCTCGACAGGGCCTACCAGCCCTCGCCGGGGCTGGGCGTCGCAGTCAGCGATCCCGTGCAGAACCCGGGATTGCCGCCGCACCGCGCGCGGATGACCGACAAGGATCCGCGCGTCGAGAAGACCGCTGACCGCACTGTCTACACGCTGTTCTATCTGTCGCTCGCCGGCAGCATCTGGGCGGTCGCCGCCTACATGCTGTTCCCGATCGAGAGCGGCGCGCTCATCGACATCCGCCAGAACAACCTGTTCATCGGACTCGGCATCGCACTCGCCCTGCTCAGCATCGGCATCGGCGCGATCCACTGGTCCAAGGCGCTCATGTCGGACAAGGAGCACATCGAGTTCCGCCACACGACGCGTGGGACCGATGCGACTCGCGAAGCAGCCATCAAGGCCTTCTCCGATGCGAACGAGGAGTCCGGCTTCGGACGCCGCAGCATGATCCGCAACTCGCTGTTCGCAGCGGTCGTCGCATCGATCATCCCCGGTGTCACGCTGTTCCGTGGCCTCGCACCGCACTCCACGCCGGACGACCCCACTGCGGGCGACCCGGTGCACCTGCTCAAGCACACGATGTGGGAAGAAGGATCGCGCCTGGTGCGCGACCCCGACGGCACCCCCATCCGCGCTGCTGACGTCACCCTCGGCTCCGCGTTCCACGTGATCCCGGCCGAGCTTGTCGAACTCGGTCACGAAGACGGCTACCTCGAGGAGAAGGCCAAGGCGATCGTGCTGATGATGCGCCTGCGCCCCGAGCAGCTCATCGAGGCCGAGGACCGCAAGGACTGGTCGTACGACGGCATCGTCGCGTACTCCAAGGTCTGCACGCATGTCGGCTGCCCTGTCGCTCTGTACGAGCAGCAGACGCACCACCTGCTGTGCCCGTGCCACCAGTCGCAGTTCGACGTCACCGATCACGCCAAGGTCATCTTCGGACCGGCAGCACGTCCGCTGCCGCAGCTGCCGATCACGGTCGACGACGAGGGCTACCTCATCGCACGCAGCGACTTCAAGGAACCCGTCGGCCCGAGCTTCTGGGAGCGCCATTGAGCACCGCAACGCTGTCCAACGAGGACAAGGACACCAAGGCACCGCTCGGCGGTCGCTTCGTCGGTGCCGCGTCGAACTACATCGATGAGCGCACCAGCCTCTCCGGCTTCGTCAAGGAGCTCGGTCGCAAGATCTTCCCCGACCACTGGTCGTTCATGCTCGGCGAGATCGCGCTGTGGAGCTTCGTGGTCGTGTTCCTCTCCGGAACCTTCCTGACGTTCTTCTTCGAGGCCTCCATGGTCCCCACGCACTACACGGGCGCCTACGTCCCGATGCGCGGGATCGAGATGTCGGCTGCGCTCGAGTCGTCGCTGAACATCTCCTTCGACATCCGTGGTGGCCTGCTGGTCCGCCAGATCCACCACTGGGCAGCGCTCGTGTTCGTCGCGGGTATCGGCGTGCACATGCTCCGCGTGTTCTTCACCGGTGCATTCCGCAAGCCGCGTGAGCTCAACTGGGTCATCGGCTTCGTCCTCTTCATCCTCGCGATGGCCGAGGGCTTCACCGGATACTCGCTCCCCGATGACCTGCTCTCGGGCAACGGCCTGCGCATCATCGACGGCATGGTCAAGGGCATCCCGCTGATCGGCACCTGGACGTCGTTCCTGTTGTTCGGTGGCGAGTTCCCGGGTACGGCGATCGTCGGTCGCCTCTACACGCTGCACATCCTGCTGCTGCCGATGCTCGTCATCGCGCTGATCGTCGTGCACCTCATGCTGATGATCATCAACAAGCACACGCAGTTCGCCGGCCCCGGCCGCACGAACGAGAACGTCGTCGGCTACCCGATGATGCCGGTCTACATGTCGAAGATGGGCGGCTACCTGTTCATCGTCTTCGGCACGATCGTGCTGATCGCGACCTTCTTCCAGATCAACCCGATCTGGAACTACGGTCCGTACGACCCCTCCCCTGTATCCGCCGGTACCCAGCCCGACTGGTACATCGGCTTCGCGGACGGCGCCCTGCGTCTGGCACCGTCGAACCTCGACATCGTCTTCCTCGACCACACCTGGTCGTTCGGGATCCTGCTGCCGCTGGTGGTGCTCGGTCTGTTCATCGTGCTCGTCGCGATCTACCCCTTCATCGAGGCGTGGATCACCGGCGACAAGCGCGAGCACCACATCGCTCAGCGTCCGCGCAACGCCGCGACGCGTACTGCGATCGGCGTGGCCGGCGTGGTGTTCTACGCGGTCCTGTGGGCTGCGGCATCGTCCGACCTCATCGCGACGCACTTCATGCTCACGATGGAGGGCGTGATCCACACGCTCCAGGCGCTGCTGATCATCGGACCGGTCCTCGGCTACTTCGTCACGAAGCGCATCTGCATCGCGCTGCAGAAGAAGGACCGCGAGATCGTGCTCCACGGCTACGAGTCGGGCCGCATCGTCCGCCTCCCCGGTGGAGAGTTCATCGAGGTGCACCAGCCGGTCGACCAGTACGACCGCTGGAAGCTCATCGACGTCGACGGATACGAGCCGCTTGTGGTTCGCCCGAACGCCAAGGGCCGCATCTCGTGGACGGAGAACCTCCGTTCCTCGATCTCCCGCTGGTTCTTCGAAGACCGCCTGGCTCCGCTCACGCAGGCCGAGATCGAAGCTGCCGACGCGCACCAGCACCACGTCACGGCACACGCTGACGAGGCTGAGACCGCCGAGATCCAGGGCGCTCACGAGCGTGCCGGCTTCCCGGACGCTCCGCTCACGGTCGATGAGACACACGTCGACGAGACGCCGAACACGCCCAGCACGGTGATCGCGACCGAACCGGTCAAGAAGCCGCGCAAGAAGAAGTCGGAGGATGGCGAGTAACCACCGCCACTCCCCCACGAAGAAGGCCCTGTCCGCGCGGACAGGGCCTTCTTCGTCTGTCCGTGAAAGGATCGAAGCATGACGTCTGCAGTCCGACTCATCCGTTCCTCCGACCTCGCCGAAGCCCCGTACGCCTACGCCGCGACCGCTCCCGCCGGTTCGCGCCTGATCTTCCTCGCCGGATCCTGTCCCCTCGAGGACGACGGCAGCACGACCGCTCCCGGTGACTACGCCGCACAGGCCGCCCGGTGCGTCGAGACGCTGCGCACCGCGCTCGCTGCCGCCGGAGCACAGCTCACGGATGTGATCAGCACCCGCGTCCTGGTCGCCTCCACGCGTCAGGCAGACCTCGTGACGGCCTGGGATGTCATCCACGAGGCGTTCGGGGCGCACGACGTCCCCAGCACCCTCCTGGGCGTCACCGTGCTCGGGTACGACGACCAGCTCGTCGAGATCGAAGCCATCGCCGCCGTCGGAGGCGACGAGCGATGAGCCGGCGGCTGCGCGCAGCCGAGTCCTCCGATGCCGAGGTGATCCAAGCGATCGAGACCGCAGCGGACGCACTCCTCATCGACGCACTCGGCGCGTGGGACTGGCCGCCGGTCGACGCAGGGGCCGGCCGACTCAGCTCCCCCGGATTCGTGCTGATCGCCGAGGACTCTGCCTCGAACTCCCCCATCGGCTTCGTGCATGTGCTCGACATCGACGGCCTCGCACACCTCGAACAGCTCTCTGTGACACCCGCAGCGGCTCGCAACGGGCACGGACGCGCCCTGGTCACTGCAGCGCTCGACGAGGCCCGTGAGCGGGGCTACACGCGCCTCACGCTGCGCACCTACGCCGAGATCCCCTGGAACGCACCGTTCTACGCCTCGTGCGGATTCCTCGAGAGCATTCCCGAGACGGCCTTCCTGCGCGAACTCGTCGAGACCGAATCGGCGCTGGGCCTCGACCGCTATGGACGCCGCGTGCAGATGACGGTCGAGCTCTGACCGGATTCCTGCGTCGGACGACCGAAAGCGAGCGGCGCGCGCCTCGTCGACACTTCTAGGCTGAGGTCATGATGGATCGTGCCGACTTCTATGCCGCCAAGCTCGCCGCCGAGACCGATGCCAGCGACGTCCATGCCGCTCGTACCGCCGGCGAAGACATCGTGGTGATCGACGTGCGCTCAGACGACGCCTGGGCACAGGGACGCGTCGCCGGCGCGACGCACATGCATTACAGCGAGATCGCGACGCGTGCTCCGGCGGAGATCCCGAAGGATGCCGCGGTCGTCGTCTACTGCTGGAGCCCCGGGTGCAACGCCGGCGCCAAGGGCGCCCTGGAGTTCGCCCGGCTCGGCTACGACGTCCGCGAGATGATCGGCGGCTTCGAGTACTGGGTACGCGAGGGATATCCGGTCGAGGACGCGGATGGCATCCACCGCCGCCCCGTGGATCCGCTCACCGGCATCGCACGCATCCGCACCCGCGCCTGACCACGCTCCAGCACATGAAGAAGGCCCCCGGCGAACCGGGGGCCTTCTTCATGTCGTCTCAGCGAGCGAAGTTGCCGCGGTAGTACTCGTACACCCAGCCGACGATCGCGACGACGAAGATCGCGAGCCCGATCGGGAGCAGGAAGTGTCCGACAGCCAGGCCCACCACGAAGACCGCGGCGGAACCGGCGAGGACGATCGGCCACCAGGACCACGGGCTGAACTCGCCGAGCTCGGGGTCGCCGTCGTCGATGTCCGAGGTCAGGATGTCTTCCGGCAGCTCACCGCCCTGCGCGTTGTGCGTGCGGTCGAGGTAGAAGGCCACCATCGCGCCCATGAAGGCTGCGAAGAACAGTGCGACCGTGCCGACCCATTCGATCCGCTCCGCGAAGTTCTCGGACGGTGTCGCCAGGATGTGCCAGCCGGTGTAGACGACGCCGATGAGGGCGAAGAAGGCAGTCAGCACCCACCAGAGGATGACGTTATCGCGCATGGATCAGTGGACCTCTCGCTCGCCGGGAGCCGTCGTGGCGAACTCCGCAGCTTCCGGGTGATTCAGGTCGAACGCGGGCCGCTCGCTGCGGATGCGCGGGATCGACGTGAAGTTGTGACGCGGCGGCGGGCAGGACGTCGCCCACTCGAGCGAAGCACCGTAGCCCCACGGGTCGTTGACCGTGACCTTGGGCGCCTTGCGTGCCGTGATCCAGACGTTCAGGAAGAACGGCAGCATCGAGGCGCCGAGGATCATCGCGCCGATGGTCGACACCTGGTTCTGCCAGGTCCATCCGTCGGCCGCCGAGTAGTCCGCGTAGCGACGCACCATGCCGTCGACGCCCAGCCAGTGCTGGATGAGGAAGGTCATGTGGAAGCCGATGAACAGCATCCAGAAGTGCACGTAGCCGAGACGCTCGTTGAGCATGCGCCCCGTCCACTTCGGCCACCAGAAGTAGAACCCGGCGAACATCGCGAACACCACAGTGCCGAAGACGACGTAGTGGAAGTGCGCGACGACGAAGTAGGAGTCGGAGAGCGCGAAGTCCAGCGGCGGAGCCGCGAGGATGACACCGGTCAGACCGCCGAAGACGAAGGAGACCAGGAAGCCGAGGGCGAACACCATCGGGGTCTCGAAGGTCACGGACCCTCGCCAGAGCGTGCCGATCCAGTTGAAGATCTTCACACCCGTCGGCACTGCGATGAGCATCGTCATGAGTGCGAAGAACGGCAGCAGCACCGATCCGGTCACGTACATGTGGTGAGCCCACACGGCGACGGACAGCGCGGCGATCGCGATCGTCGCGTAGACCAGGGTCTTGTATCCGAAGATCGGCTTGCGGCTGAACACCGGGAAGATCTCGGAGACGATGCCGAAGAACGGCAGCGCGATGATGTACACCTCGGGGTGACCGAAGAACCAGAACAGGTGCTGCCAGAGCAGGACGCCGCCGTTGGCCGGGTCGTAGATGTGTGCGCCGAGGATGCGGTCCGCGGCAGCGGCGAAGATCGCGGCGGCGAGCACCGGGAAGGCCATCAGGATCAGGAGGCTCGTGATGAGCGTGTTCCAGGAGAAGATCGGCATGCGCCACATCGTCATACCGGGAGCGCGCATCGTGATCACGGTCGTGATGAAGTTCACGGCGCCGAGGATCGTGCCGAAGCCGGAGATGCCGAGACCGACCATCCAGAGGTTTCCACCGGCACCCGGCGAGAACGAGGCGCTCGCGAGGGGCTGATAGGCGAACCAACCGAAGGAGGCCGCACCCTGCGGGGTGAGGAAGCCGGCGACGGCGATCGTGGAGCCGAAGAGGAACAGCCAGAACGCGAAGGCATTCAGACGCGGGAACGCGACGTCAGGTGCTCCGAGCTGCAGGGGCAGGATCGCGTTGGCGAATCCGGCGAACAGCGGCGTCGCGAACATCAGCAGCATGATCGTGCCGTGCATCGTGAACAGCTGGTTGTACTGCTCCTTGGTCGGGATGATCTGCATTCCCGGCGCGAAGAGCTCGGCACGGATGACGAGTGCCATCACGCCGCCGAGGAGGAAGAACAGCACCGAGGCGATCAGGTACATGTACCCGATGGTCTTGTGGTCGGTGGAGGTGATCCACTTGACGACGATGTTGCCCTTCTGCTCGACGCGCGAGGAGCTCATGAGAGCAGCCTGGCGGGCGGGCAGGGCGTTGGGTCGGGAGCGAGGGGCCTCGTCGGTGCGGGGGGCTTCAGTGGTCGACATGGCTTACTCCTCTCCTTCCTCGGAGTCGGTCTGGGGCGTGGTGCCCGGGAAGTTCGACAGACGGTCGTACTCGTCCGTGATGTCGCCCGTGTTGCCCTGCTCCTTGAGTGACTGGACGTACGCGTCGTACTCGTCCTGCTCGACGACCTTCACGTTGAAGAGCATCATCGAGTGGTACTCGCCACACAGCTCGGCGCACTTTCCTGCGTACTCGCCGACACGCGTCGGGATGAAGGACCAGGAGTTGTCCTTCCCGATGTACATGTCCTTCTTGTAGAGGAAGTCGATGATCCAGAACGAGTGGATGACATCGCGGGACTGCAGGTTGATCGTGACCTTCTGGTCGACCGGCAGCACCAGCGTCGGCAGCTGCGCCTGGTCGATGTTGCCGTCCTTGTCGGGCTGGGCCTGAATGCCCATCGTCCAGACGGTGTCGTCATCGGAGTCGGCGTCGTACTGGAAGTCCCACGCCCACTGCTTGGCGATCGCGGTGATCTCGACGTCGGGGTTGTCCCACTTCGCCTCGATCTCGGCCTGATCGCGGGCCGTGAAGAAGAACATGCCCAGCACGAGGATGAGCGGCACGATCGTGTAGAAGATCTCGATCGGCATGTTGTAGCGCATCTGGACCGGAAGACCGGTCTGGCCCTTGCGACGGCGGTACGCGATCGCGGCCCAGGCCATCAGGCCCCAGGTGATGACGCCGACGGCGAGGAGGACGATCCAGGAATTGACCCACAGGGACGACACTCGCTCGGTCTGGTTGGTGGCCGCAGGCCCGCCATCCACGAAGCCGGGAAGATAGCCGTTCAACTCGGTGGTGGTACATCCCGCCAGGACCACGGCTGCCACGACTCCCAGGGGGAGAGCGGCCCAACGAAGGCGGTGTTTCGAGGGCACGATGCACCTTTCAGATTGCGGACAGGGCACATCCAAGTCTAGAGCAACCTCACACCTGATTCATGCCAACCACGCAGGTTCACGGACCGGATCAGGCGCTGTCCTGGGCAAAAGACGCCGAGTTCAGCGCCTCCGACGAAGGATCAGTGGAAGCTGTCTCCGCATGCGCAGCTGCCTGCCGCGTTGGGGTTGTCGATCGTGAAGCCCTGCTCCGAGATCGTGTCCTTGAAATCGATCGATGCGCCGTCGAGATACGGCACGCTCATGTTGTCGACGATGACCTCGACGCCGTCGAAGTCGACGGTCTCGTCGCCCTCGAGGTAGCGCTCGTCGAAGTAGAGCTGGTAGATCAGGCCGGAGCATCCGCCGGGCTGCACGGCGACGCGCAGACGAAGGTCGTCGCGGCCCTCCTGCTCGAGCAGGTTCTTGACCTTGACCGCGGCGGCATCGGTCAGGCTGATGCCGTGGGCCTTGGTGCTGGTGGTGTCTGAGGTCAGGGTGGTGTCGCTCATGTCGCTCCTTGTGACGGGCCGCGTCGCACGGCTTTTCCGCAATTCTACCGCCGCATGTCGCGGAGGCGGCGAGATCGGGGAAGAGCCGTGCGCGCGTCGGCGGGTGTCAGGCCTCGCGGCTGTTCATGCGTGCAAGGAGCAGCGCCTCGGTCGCGACCGCGTTGCGGAACGTGTCGAGGTGCAGCGACTCGTTCGGGCTGTGCGCGCGGGAGTAGGGGTCCTCGACACCGGTCACCAGGATCTGCGCCGCCGGGAACTCGCGGACGAGGTCGGCAATGAACGGGATGGATCCTCCCACACCGAGGTCGACCGGCGGAACGCCGTAGCCGTCGCGCATCGCGTCGCGGGTCAGGCCGACCGCCCAGCCGCTCGTGTCGACGAGGAAGCCGTCGCCGAGATCGAGGTCGGAGAAGGTCAGCTCGGCACCGAACGGGGCGTGCGCCCGCAGGTGTCGCTCCAGCGCGTCGTAGGCGTCGGAGGCGGACTGGCCCGGTGCGACACGGGAGCTGATCACGACCGTGACCTCGGGCAGCAGGGTGTTGGATGCCGAAGCGACGCTGGTCGCATCGATGCCGATCACGGTGACGGCCGGCTTGTTCCAGATACGGCTGAGAATCGTGCCGTCACCGACGGGAGAGGTGCCGGGCAGCAGACCGGCTTCGTCGCGCAGCGTCTCCTCGGAGTAGTCGGGCGTCTCCGCGTCGCGGGCGGTCATGCCGTCGACGGCCACGGAGCCGTCGTCGTTCCAGAGCGTCGCCAGCAGCTTCGTGGTCGCCATCATCGCGTCGGGCACCGCTCCCCCGAACATGCCGGAGTGCGAGGCGTGATCCAGCGTGCGCACGCGCAGCGTGAAGCGCGCGTTCCCTCGGAGCGAGACGGTCAGGCCGGGCGTCACGGAGTCCCAGTTGCCGGAGTCGGCGACCACGATGGCATCAGCTCGCAACGCGTCCTTGTTGTCCGACAGGAACTGCGCGAAGGAGCGAGAGCCGTACTCCTCCTCCCCCTCGATGAACATCGCGATGCCGAGCTCCAGGTCGTCGCCGAGCACTTCGGAGACCGCTCGGACGGAAGCGATGTGCGCCATGATCCCGGCCTTGTCGTCTGCGGCACCGCGGCCGTAGAGGCGGCCGTCGCGCACGGTCGGCTCGAACGGCGGCGTCTCCCACAGCTCGTCGTCGCCGGGAGGCTGCACGTCGTGGTGCGCGTAGAGCAGGATCGTGGGCTTGCCGTTGCGGGCGGCGCGTGTCGCCAGCACGGCTGGCTGCCCGTGCTCGTCGGTGCCAGGGATCGCGGCGCGCAGCACGCGCACCTCGTCGAAGACACCGGTGTCCTTCGCGAGCGCGGCGACAGCGTCGGCGCTGCGCTCGAGCTGGGTCTGGTCGAATGCCGGCCACGCCATACCGGGGATGCGTACGAGGTGCCCGAGGTCGGAGAGCGCGGCCGGGATGCCGGTCGCCACGGACTCGAGAACAGCAGAGTCTGAGGAACTGGGGAGAACGGGAGAAGTCATGCGAGTAATCTTAAGGTGATCCACCTTCAGCGAACCGAGGATTCTCGTGGCCACTTCCCCTGTCTCCCCTCCGACGAACGACGACGCCGAGACGACCGGCGTCGGGAAGGGCCGTGCGACGCCGACCCGCGCCGAGCAGGAAGCCGCGCGTCGACGCCCCCTGGTCGCGAACACGAAGGAAGCGAAGGCAGCAGCGCGTGCCGAGCTCAACGAGCGCCGGAACCGCGCGCAGGCAGGCATGGCCGCAGGCGAGGAGAAGTACCTCCCCGTGCGCGACAAGGGCCCGCAGCGTCGCTGGGTGCGCGACTACGTGGATGCCGGCTGGCACCCGGCCGAGTTCGTCATGGCCGTCATGGTCCTGGTGATCCTCGCCTCGCTGGTGCCTGCGGAGCTCGCGATCGCCTTCTACGCGTACCTCGTGATGATGGCGTACCTGATCATCGCGATCGGCGGCATGATCCTGCTGGCCTTCCGCGTGAAGCGCAAAGCCGGTGAGAAGTTCGGCAAGGACCGCCTCGAGCGCGGTCTCGGCTGGTACGCGGCGATGCGTGCCTTGCAGATGCGTTTCATGCGTCTGCCGAAACCGCAGGTCAAGCGCGGTCAGTACCCCGCCTGACACCCTGTCATCGAGAAGGCCCCTCGCTCTGCGGAGCAAGGGGCCTTCTTCGTGCGGTGGCGTGCTGTGTCAGCGCCCGAGGAGTCCGCGGTTGATCTCGCGGCCCCAGAACGGGCCGCGGTACAGGAATGCGGTGTAGCCCTGCACGAGGGTGGCACCAGCATCCAGGCGCTCCTGCACATCGGATGCCGTCTCGACTCCCCCGACCGCGATCACGCAGAAGTCCTCAGGGACCGCGGCGCGCACCACGCGGAGCACCTGCAGCGACCGCTCCTTGAGCGGAGCGCCGGACAGACCACCGGCACCGGCGGCTTCGACCACCGCATCATCGGTCAGGAGCCCATCGCGGCTGATGGTGGTGTTGTGCGAGATGATCCCGTCGAGGCCCTCGGCGACTGCGAGCTGCGCGATCGCCGTGATCTCCTCGTCCGGCAGATCCGGGGCGATCTTCACCAGCAGCGGGGTCTGCCCTGCCGCCGTGCGCACGGCACGGAGCAGCGGAGCCAGGGTCTCGACGGCCTGCAGCCCGCGCAGTCCCGGTGTGTTCGGCGAGGACACGTTGATCGCGAGGTAGTCGGCGAGCGGTGCGAGCCGCACGGCGGAGGCGACGTAGTCGTCGATCGCGTTCTCGACGTCGACCACGCGGCTCTTGCCGATGTTGACGCCGATCACCGTATCGGGTGCACCACGGCGCAGTCGGGCGAGCGTGCGAGCCGCGGCATCCGCGCCCTTGTTGTTGAAGCCCATCCGATTGATCACGGCGCGATCCTCGACGAGCCGGAACAGCCGAGGCTTCGGGTTGCCCTCCTGCGGGATCGCCGTGATGGTGCCGACCTCGACGTGGCCGAAACCGAGCGCGGCGAGACCGCGAACGCCGACCGCGTTCTTGTCGAAGCCTGCCGCGACGCCGAACGGCGAGGGGAAGGTCAGCCCGAGCGCCTCGACCCGCAGTGACGGATCAGGTGCGGTGAATGCACGGGTCACACGGGCGAACGGCGGGACGCCGAGCACTCGAACCACCGCCATGCCGGCGTGATGGGCGAACTCGGGATCGAAGCGCGACAGGACAGCGCGGAAGAGCAGCGGATACATCACTGCCCAGATTACCGGTCGGCGGGCTCCTGCTCCGAGTGGTCGGCACGAAGGTCGGTGATCGCCGCCTCGAAGTCCTCGAGCGAGTCGAACGCCTGATAGACGCTGGCGAACCGCAGGAAGGCGACCTCGTCGAGATCGCGCAGCGGTCCGAGGATCGCGAGACCGATCTCGTTCGTGTCGAGCTGCGACACTCCGGTCTGACGGACGGCCTCTTCCACGCGCTGCGCGAGGATCGCGAGGTCCGCCTCGGTGACCGGGCGCCCCTGGCACGCCTTGCGCACGCCGGAGATGACCTTCTCGCGGCTGAACGGCTCCATCACTCCGGAGCGCTTGATCACGTTGAGGCTGGCGGTCTCGGTGGTGGTGAAGCGTCCACCGCATTCGGGACACTGTCGGCGTCGACGGATCGACAGACCGTCATCGCTGGTCCGCGAATCGATCACACGGGAATCGGAGTGACGGCAGAACGGGCAATGCATCTGTCTAACTTACGCCGTGAAGCGGGCCTCGATCGCCTCGCCGTGCGCAGGCAGCACCTCGGTGTTGGCGAGGGCGACAACGCCTGCCCGCACTTCGGCGAGGGCGGAGCGGTCGTAGGAGATGACCTGCTGGGGGCGCAGGAACGTGTAGGCGCCGAGTCCCGGCGCGTAGCGCGCCTGGCCGCCGGTCGGCAGAACGTGGTTGCTGCCCGCCATGTAGTCGCCGAGGCTGACCGGCGTCTGATCCCCCACGAAGACGGCGCCGGCGCTGGTGAAGGACGCTGCGGCATCCTCTGCGTCTTCGAGGTGGAGTTCGAGGTGCTCCGGCGCATAGGCGTTGCTGAACGCGGTCGCCATGGCGCGGTCGTCGACGAGGACGATCGCGGACTGCGGGCCGGCGAGGGCAGCACCGACACGATCGGAGTGGCGGGTCCTGGCGGCCAGCATCTCGACGTGCTCGGCGACCCGCGCTGCGAGCTCCTCGGACTCGGTCACGAGCACGGCCGAGGCCTGCTCGTCGTGCTCGGCCTGGCTGATCAGGTCAGCGGCGATGAGTCGCGCGTCGGCGGAGGCGTCAGCCACGACGAGGATCTCGGTCGCTCCCGCTTCGGAGTCGGTGCCGACGACGCCGGCCACCGCACGCTTCGCCGATGCGACGTAGTTGTTCCCCGGTCCGGAGAGCACATCGACCGGGTCGAGCCCGACATCGGGGACGCCCCAGGCGAAGGCGCCGATCGCTCCGGCGCCTCCCATGGCGTAGACCTCGGTCACGCCGAGGAGGGCGGCCGCCGCGAGGATCGTCGGGTGGATACGCCCGTCCTGATCGGACTGCGGCGGGGAGGCGAGCGCGATCTGCGTGACACCGGCGACCTGCGCCGGCACGACGTTCATGATGACGCTCGACGGGTAGACCGCCTTGCCGCCGGGGATGTACACGCCGACCCGGTGCACGGGCTGCCAGCGCTGCGTGATGCGCGCGCCCTCACCGATCTGGGTGACCTGCTGGGCAGGGATCTGCGCGGCAGACGCGATGCGCACGCGGCGGATCGCCTCCTCGAGGGCGGCACGAACCTCGGGCGTCAGATTCTCGAGCGCCTCGTCGATGTGCTCCGACGGCACCCGGATCGCGTGGCCGGTGACGCGGTCGAACTGCTCGGCCTGCTCGCGCAGCGCCTGCTCTCCACGTTCCCGCACGTCGTCGACGATCCGCGTCGCCGTGTCGAGTGCTTCGGCGCGTGCCTGGGTCGCCCGCGGAACGGCGGCGAGCATGGCTGCGGGCGAGAGCTTGCGCCCCCGCAGATCGATCGTGCGCACTGTCAGCCTTTCGTGATGTCCGAGATGTCGTGGAGGTAGCCGATCCGGCCGTCGTCATGGCGGACCACGAAGGCACCGCCGCGATCCTCGATCACGAGGGCCCACGCGCTCGGGCCGATTCGGAACAACGGCTCTCCGCGCTCATCGTGCACGTCGCGCTCGGTCGGGGCGAGGATCCAGAACGGCTGCGCCGGGTCGACGATGTGACGAGGATTCGTCGACTCGTCCTCGACGCTGTCGTCGGTCCAATCCGCGGTCTCGGTGAACGGCGCGGCGTCACCTTCGACGGCACCCGTGTGCTCGATCGTCTGCGCCGTCTCCAGCAGGGCTTCGATGCTGGCGGTGTCGGACGCGATCTCCTGGTTGCGGGACCGACGGGAGTAGTTCGGGACGTACTCGTCGTCCGCTGCGGTCTCCTCCGTACCGGTGTCGCCGCCAGAGGCATGCGCGGCGATCGGCACCTGACCGGCGATGTCGAATCGAGCGATCTCGTCGGTGGCCTGCTGCCCGGAGAGCTCGACGTCGAGTTCGGCCGGCGGAGCATAGGCGGTGGTCACAGCTGCTGCGGGCGCTGCGGCGAACCGCCCGTCCTCCGCGGCGACATCGGTCACCGCCTGCTCGCTCGGCTGCTCGGCATCCGCTACGACCTCGTCCTGCGTCGTGTCGGCTGCGGGCGCCGGCTCAGGGCGGGGGCGCGCGATGACCGGGCGCACGGGGTTCGCGTTGCGGTGCGCGAGCGTGACGAGGCGACCGTGGAAGTCTTCCTTCAGTCCGGGGACGATCGGAGCGAAGACCGTGAGCACGACCAGGGCCAGGGATGCCACGAGCTGCACGACTCCGCTCCACGACAGTCCGAAGACACCGAACTCGATGAGTCCGGCGACGGCGCTCCACAGCGTCCCGACCCAGATGACAGCGGAGACGGAGAACGCGACAGACGCGAACTGATCGATGCCCAGCGACCCGACTCGACGGATCCCGTCCGGCGAGAAGCGACGCAGCACCAGGAGGAACACGGCGACGGTCGGCACGCCGATCGGCAGGATCCACTGGATGCCCGCTCCCCAGATCGACGACCCGCCAGCGAGCGGGAAGAACGACACGATGAAGGAGACTGCCCACACGCCGACGATCAGCAGCTCACGCAGCGTGAAGCCGAGGACGCCGTACTCGGGGGTGACGTCGTCGTCGTAGAGCACACCGTCCTCATCGAGGAAGGTGTCGCTCTCGGCATCCGGGATCTCAGGGAGTTCGGTGCTCATCAGTCATCCTTTCGGCGCGGTGCATGGCGGGGAGGGTCGTCATGCTGCCCGACGGCTCACGATCCTACCTGCTCACCCCAGACAGGTCGGTCCGAGCAGCGACTTGAGGTCGCCGAACAGGTCGGCGGACACCTTCACCGGCATCGGCACCTCGAACACCTTCGCGGTGCCGCCGCGGTGCACGCGGAGCACGACCTCGGTGTCGCCGTTGTGGCGTCGGAGCACCTCGGCGAGCTCGGTCATGACGCGTTCGGTGGCGCGCTGCTCGGCGAACACGAGCGACAGCGGTCCTGCGGCGTCGAATGAGCCGACGTCAGGTGCGAACGCGGACTGCGCGTGGAGATTCAGTCCATCGTCACGCCGCGAGACGCGTCCGCGGACGGCGAGGATCGAATCCTGCTGCAGCGTGTGCTGGAACTCCGTGTAGGTCTTGCCCATGAACATCACGGTCACCTCGCCGTTGAAGTCCTCGACGGTGATCATGCCGTAGGGGTTTCCGCTGGCTTTCGCGACACGATGCTGCACGCTGGTGACGAGGCCGGCGACGGTGACCTGGTCGCCGTCCTGGATGTCCTCGGAGTTGTTCAGGTCATGGATCGAGATCGAGGCGTGCTTCGCGAGCGGGACCTCGAGTCCCGCCAGCGGGTGGTCGGACACGTAGAGTCCGAGCATCTCGCGCTCGAACGCCAGCTTGTCCTTCTTCACCCACTCCGGCTTGGCGGGCACCTTGGCCGGCGCCACCTCTTCGGTGCCGTCGTAGAGGCTGTCGAAGTCGAACCCGATGGCGCCCTGCGCCTCGTTGCGCTTGCGGTCGACGGCGGCCTCGACGGCATCCTCGTGGATGTCGTAGAGCGAGCGGCGCGAGTCGCCCATGGAGTCGAATGCGCCTGCCTTGACCAGCGACTCGACCGTTCGCTTGTTCGCGACGTGCAGCGGCACCTTGTCGAGGAAGTGGTGGAACGAGGTGAACCGCTCGTCCTTGCGGGCCTTCACGATGCCCTCGACCACGTTGCTGCCGACGTTGCGCACTGCGCCGAGCCCGAAGCGGATGTCGTCGCCGACTGCAGCGAAGTAGTTGATCGACTCGGAGACGTCTGGCGGCAGCACCTTGATGCCCATGCGACGGCACTCGTTCAGATAGAGCGCCATCTTGTCCTTGGAGTCGCCGACGCTGGTGAGCAGCGCGGCCATGTACTCGGCGGGATAGTGCGCCTTCAGATACGCCGTCCAGTACGAGACCACGCCGTATGCCGCGGAGTGTGCCTTGTTGAACGCGTAGTCGGAGAACGGGAGCAGGATCTCCCAGATGGCGTTGACCGCGCCGTCCGAATAGCCGTTGGCGTGCATGCCGGCCTGGAAGCCCTCGAACTGCTTGTCCAGCTCGGACTTCTTCTTCTTGCCCATCGCGCGACGGAGGATGTCTGCTTGACCGAGCGAGAACCCGGCGACCCGCTGGGCGATCGCCATGACCTGCTCCTGATAGATGATCAGGCCGTAGGACTCGTCGAGGATGTCGGCGAGCGACTCCTCGAACTCCGGGTGGATCGGCGTGATCGGCTGCGCGCCGTTCTTTCGGAGCGCGTAGTTCGTGTGCGAGTTCGCACCCATGGGGCCAGGTCGGTACAGCGCGATGAGTGCGGAGATGTCGCCGAAGTTGTCCGGCTTCATCAGTCGCATGAGCGCGCGCATCGGTCCGCCGTCGAGCTGGAAGACACCGAGCGACTCCCCCCGCCCGAGCAGGTCGTATGCACCGCGGTCGTCGAGCTCGAGATGCTCGAGATCGAGCTCCTCGCCGCGGTTCGTGCGGATGTTGTCGAGCGCATCGGAGATGATCGTGAGGTTTCGCAGCCCCAGGAAGTCCATCTTGATCAGGCCGAGCGACTCGCACGACGGGTAGTCGAACTGCGTGACGATCTGGCCGTCCTGCTCGCGTCGCATGATCGGGATGATGTCGAGCAGCGGCTCGGACGACATGATGACACCGGCGGCGTGCACGCCCCACTGACGCTTCAGGCCCTCGAGTCCGAGTGCGCGGTCGAAGACCGTCTTCGCCTCGGTGTCGGTCTCGATCAGCGCGCGGAACTCGCTGGCTTCCTTGTACCGCGGGTGCGCCGAGTCGAACATGCCGTCGAGCGGCATGTCCTTGCCCATGACGGGCGGCGGCATCGCCTTGGTGAGGCGCTCCCCCATGCTGAACGGGAAGCCGAGCACACGACCGGCATCCTTCAGTGCCTGCTTGGACTTGATGGTGCCGTACGTGACGATCTGCGCGACGCGCTCAGAGCCGTACTTCTTGGTCACGTACTCGATGACCTCGCCGCGGCGACGGTCATCGAAGTCGACGTCGAAGTCGGGCATCGAGACACGGTCGGGGTTCAGGAATCGCTCGAAGATCAGGCCGTGCTCGAGCGGGTCGAGGTCGGTGATGCGCATCGCGTAGGCGACCATCGATCCGGCACCGGAACCACGACCCGGTCCGACGCGGATGCCGTTGTCCTTGGCCCAGTTGATGAAGTCGGCGACGACGAGGAAGTAGCCGGGGAATCCCATCTGCAGGATGATGCCGGTCTCGTACTCGGCCTGCTTGCGCACCTTGTCCGGGATGCCGTTGGGGTACCGGTACTCGAGGCCGGTCTCGACCTCCTTGATGAGCCAGCTGTCCTCGGTCTCGCCATCGGGCACCGGGAAGCGCGGCATGTAGTTCGCCGCCGTGTTGAACTCGACCTCGCAGCGCTCCGCGATCAGCAGCGTGTTGTCGCAGGCCTCCGGGTGGTCGCGGAACAGCTGCCGCATCTCGGCGGCGGTCTTGATGTAGTAGCCGTCACCGTCGAACTTGAAACGGTTGGGGTCGTCGAGCGTCGATCCGGACTGCACGCAGAGCAGTGCCTCGTGCGCGTCGGCCTCGTGCTGGTGGGTGTAGTGCGAGTCGTTCGTGCCGACCAGCGGGATGTTCAGGTCTTTCGCGAGACGCAGCAGGTCGGTCATGACCCGGCGCTCGATCGAGAGCCCGTGGTCCATGATCTCGGCGAAGTAGTTCTCCTTGCCGAAGAGGTCCTGGAACTCGGCGGCGGCCGCGCGTGCCGCGTCGTACTGGCCGAGGCGCAGGCGGGTCTGGATCTCGCCGGACGGGCAGCCGGTCGTCGCGATGAGTCCCTTGGAGTAGGTCTGCAGCAGCTCACGGTCCATGCGGGGCTTGAAGTAGTAGCCCTCCATGCTCGACCGGGAGCTGAGCCGGAAGAGGTTGTGCATGCCCTCGGTGGTCTCGCTCCACATCGTCATGTGGGTGTAGGCACCCGCACCGGAGACGTCGTCGCTCTTCTGATCAGGCGAGCCCCACTGCACTCGCGACTTGTCGCTGCGGTGGGTGCCGGGGGTGACATAGGCCTCGAGTCCGATGATCGGCTTCACGCCCGCAGCCTTGGCCGCTTTGTAGAACTCGAACGCGGCGAACGTGTTGCCATGATCCGTCACCGCGATGGCCGGCATGCCGTAGTCGGCGGCCGCCTGGGTCATCGCGGCGATCTTCGCAGCACCGTCGAGCATCGAGTATTCGCTGTGCACGTGCAGGTGGGCGAAGGAGTCGGATGCCATGCTTCGAGTCTACGGCTGAGCCCCGACACCGGAGGTCGGTGTCGGGGCTCAGCGGGTGCTGCGAGTTACGGTGCGCGCCGGATGTCTGCAGCGCCTCCAGGTGCGCTGACCGGACGTCGGCGGGGGCGATGTTCGACTTGAGCACATCCAGAATCGAGGACAGCACCGGCTCCTCTCAGCCGCTCTGCGTTTGTGCGAAGAAGTCGTACCAGTAGTTCCAGAGCGCCTGCGGATCCCGGGGATGGGCGTCGCAGGAGTTCGGACCTCCGCCGGCGGGTGTTCCAGAGACCGTCGGATGATCTCGCTGTCTGTGCTCACGCTATGTATTGGCCGTGTCCCGTCGAACGGTTCACGGTTTCTTCGGCGGCTTCCGTTTCTTCGCCAGATCGAGCCGCATCAGCACTCGCGGGAACCCGTCGAGCACCGACCCGGTGTCAGCCGCCTTGCGAAATCCGGCGCTCTCGAACAGCGCACGCGTGCCCACATACGCCATCGTCAGGTTCACGCGCTCGCCCTTGTTGTCCACCGGATACGCCTCGATCGCCGGCGCCCCCTGCTGCCTCGCATATGCCACGGCACCATCGATCAGCGCATGGGAGATCCCTTGCTTGCGATGCCCAGGACGCACGCGGATGCACCAGAGCGACCACACCTCGAGGTCGTCCACGTGCGGGATCAGCCGGTTGCGCGCGAAGCTCGTATCGCTCCGCGGATGCACCGCCGCCCAGCCGACGGGCTCTCCGTCGATATATGCGATGACGCCCGGCGGCGGCTCCTGATGGCACAGCTCGCGAACGCGGTCGGCACCTGCCTCGCCTTTCAAGGCGACGTTCTCCTTGCTCCCGATCCGATAGCTCAGGCAGAAGCACACGTTCGACGTGGGCTTCTTCGGCCCGACGAGCGTCGCGACGTCGTCGAACTCGGTTGCGGGGAGAACCTCGATGTCCATGCCTCCAGTGTGACGGATGCCTCGGACGCTTCGACAGGCTCAGCGACCCGAGAGCGGCTCAGCGAGCGACCCAGCGACCCAGCGACCCAGCGACCCAGCGACCCAGCGACCCAGCGTTCCGCTATTCTCCGCGGAGCACGTCGAGTGCGTGCACGAAGTCCGCAGGGTACGGCGACTCGAACTGCACCCACTCCCCCGTGCCCGGGTGCGTGAACGCCAACTGGTGCGCATGCAGCCACTGCCTCGTGAGGCCGAGCCGAGCGGACAGTGTGGGGTCGGCGCCGTAGAGTGGATCGCCGACGCATGGATGCCGGTGCGCGGCCATGTGCACGCGGATCTGATGCGTGCGGCCGGTCTCGAGGTGAATCTCGAGCAGCGATGCACCGGGGAACGCCTCGAGCGTCTCGTAGTGCGTGACCGAGGGCTTGCCATCGGGGACCACAGCGAACTTCCACGAGTGGTTCGGGTGGCGCCCGATCGGAGCTTCGATCGTGCCGACCAGCGGGTCGGGATGCCCCTGCACCACCGCGTGGTAGATCTTCTCGACCGTGCGTTCCTTGAACGCGTGCTTGAGCGCTGTGTACGCGTGCTCCGACTTCGCGACGACCATCAGACCGCTGGTGCCGACGTCGAGCCGATGCACGACGCCCTGCCGTTCCGGTGCTCCGCTCGTCGCGACCCGGAAGCCTGCCGCCGCGAGTGCACCGACGACGGTCGGTCCCTCCCAGCCCAGCGAGGGGTGGGCTGCGACACCGGATGGCTTGTCGACCACGACGATGTCATCATCGTCGTACACGATCCCCAGATCCGGAACCGGGATCGGGACGATCTTCGGCCCCTCCTTCGGCTGCCACTCCACCTCGAGCCAGCCGCCGCCGCGCAGACGATCGGACTTGTCGAGTGTGACGCCGTCCAGCCGAACGCCACCGGCCGAGGCGACATCCGCCGCGAAGGTGCGCGAGAAACCGAGCATCTTCGCGAGTGCTGCATCGACCCTGGTGCCCTCGAGCCCATCGGGCACGGGCAGGGAACGGGACTCCACCGTCAACGCCCTCCGGCGGCTGGTGCTGTGCCATCGGCCGGCGCGTCGTCCGCTGTCTCGGCTGCGTGCGACTCGGCAGCGCGCTGCTCAGCCTCCGCGACTGCGACGGCCTCCGCCTCTTCCTCGGTCTCCACCGTCACGTGGTCGCGCTCGCGCGTGCCATCGAAGCGAAGGCCGAAGACGACGAGCAGGGCGACCGAGATCATGCCGGTGACGATGAAGATGTCGGCGACGTTGAAGATCGCCGGCATCATCCAGGGCATCGAGATCATGTCGACGACGTGCCCGACAGGGAACCCGGGTTCGCGGAACAGCCGATCTCCGAGATTGCCGAGCACGCCGCCCAGCAGGCATCCGAGCACGACGGCCCAGAGACGCGAGCGAAGACCGAAGGCCTTCCAGACGATGACGCCCGCGACGACTGCGAGAGCGATCGTGAAGATCCAGGTGACCTCGGAACCGAGCGAGAACGCGGCACCGGGGTTGCGCACGGAGTACAGCTGCAGGAACTCACCGAGAACGGGCACGGGTTCCTGCAGCGGCAGGTACGTAACGGTGAGGTACTTCACAAACTGATCGGCGGCCAGTACGAGCGCTGCGAGAACCGCAACGAGCGCACCGGCCGCCGACCGACGAAGGGGGCTACGTGTCAAGACCTACGACCTACAGTCCGATCGCGGAGACAGGCGTGGAGTCCGTCGACGCCGACTTCTCGTCGAGGTCGCGGAGCTGACCCTCGATGTAGCCGCGCAGCTGCGAGCGGTAGTCGCGCTCGAAGTTGCGGAGTTCGGTGATGCGGGCCTCGAGCGTGTTGCGCTCGCGCTCCAGACGGGCAGCCTCTTCGCGCTGCTTGGCCTCGGCCTCGCTGCGGATGCGGTTGACCTCGTTCTCGGCGTCGGCGATGAGCTGGTTGCGCTTCGCCTCACCCTCGGCGACGTGCTCGTCGTGCAGGCGCTGAGCGAGCTCGATGATGCCGGCGGTCGCGGTGGCGGAGCCGGACGGCGCGGGCTCGGCCGGCGTCTCGACGACCGGAGCCGGAGCTGCGGGGACCTCGGCGACGGGAGCCTCTGCGGCAGCCGACTCGGCTGCGGGGGTCTCACCCGACTCGTACGCGGCCAGCTTGGCCTTCAGCTCGACGTTCTCTTCGAGGGCCTTGCGCCACTCGATGACGATCTCGTCGAGGAAGTCGTCGACCTCGTCGGGGTCGAAGCCGTCCTTGAAGCGGACGTGCTGGAACTGCTTGGTGACGACGTCATCCGGGGTAAGTGCCATGAGTGGCTCCTCTTTCGATGAGTTCGGTTGCCAGTTTTGTATGGCGTGGTCGTGATGTGGCGCGAACCCGGGGGTCGCGCCTGGGTGCCAGCATAGTCCCCGCGCCTTTGCGCCGCGATGTCACGACACCCGGAGCGGGGAACTCCGGCTCAGATGAACAGCCGGACGATGTTCATGAGGATCAGCACGATCAGCATGGTGATCGCGAACCCGAAGTCCAGCGACAACGTGCCGATACGCAGCGGAGGGATGATCCGCCGGAAGAACCGGATGGGCGGATCAGTCAGCGTGTATGCGGCTTCCGCCGCGACGAGCCCGAAGCCCTTCGGACGCCATTCCCTGTTGAACAGGGGGATGTAGTCGAGGATCAGGCGCGCGAAGAGCACGAAGATGTACAGCAGCAGGACCAGATGGACGATGCTTGCGATGACAGAGACGAACCCCACGGGCTATGACTGGTCGAAGCCCGCAGACTCGGCGTCTGCGCTGGCGATTCCGCCGTGTCCCGACACCGCGATGTTCTCCGGCGAGAGCAGGAAGACCTTGGAGGTCACGCGCTCGATGCGGCCGTACAGCCCGAGGGAGAGTCCGCTGGCGAAGTCGATCAGACGACGGGCGTCCGCATCGCTCATCTGCGAGAGGTTGATGATGACCGGCACGCCCTCGCGGAAGCTCTCAGCGATCAGCTGGGCGTCGCGGTACTGCTTGGGGTGCACCGTGAGGATCTCGTTCACAGCGCCCACCGAAGGCTGGCGGACGGCGACGGGACGGCGCAGCGGCGTGACGGGCGCCGGGGCGGGCTCGTCACGGTCACGGTCGCGATCACGCTCGCGGTGAGCGCGGGCAGGAGCCTGCTGCTCGTCTTCATAGGTCTCTTCCTCGTCGGCGAGGCCGAGGTACACCATGGTCTTCTTCAGCGGGTTACCCATCGTGTCCTCCGGTTCGAACGTGTCGGGTGGTCTGGTTAGAGGTTAACCCCGGTCGGGCCGGGGTCCGGTGATTGCGGAGCCGATCCGCAGGTGTGTCGCGCCTGCGGCGATCGCTTCCACGAAGTCGCCGGTCATCCCGGCGGAGATCCAGGTCGCGTCCGAGTCGACCGTGCGGATGCCGTCGGCCACGTCGCGAAGGCGCGCGAAGGCGGATGCCGGTTCCTCGTCGAGCGGAGCCACGGCCATCACTCCGCGCAGACGCAGGGTGGGAAGCGTGAGCACGTGCTCGGCAAGGCCGACCGCATCCGCCGGCGCGACGCCGCCTCGACCGAGGTCGTCGGTCAGGTTGATCTGCACGAGCACGTCGAGCCGGGTGTCGTCCTCGGCCGCGCGGTCGAGTGCGTCAGCGATCCGGGGGCGATCGATCGAGTGGACGACGTTCGCACTGCGACGGATCGCCGACGCCTTGTTCGTCTGCGCCTGACCGATGAAATGCCATCGCAGATCGAGCACCGCGAGTTCGGCCTGCTTCGCCGACAGCTCCTGCTGACGGTTCTCCCCCACCTCGGCGACACCCAGCTCGTGCAGCTCGCGGACGAGCGATGCCGGGTGGAACTTGGTGACGACGATGCGGGTGATCTCCGCGGGATCGCGGCCGGCGAGGCGCGCGGCGTCGGCGATGCGTGCATCGATCGCCGACAGCCGCGTCCTCAGATCGGTCACTTCAGGAATTCGGGGATGTCGATGTCGTCATCCGCGAACGCCGGCTCGATGCTCGTCGCCGGGACGCGCTGTTGCGCCGGCTCCGGCTCGGCGGCGGGCTTGGATGCCGACTCGTCGGAGAGGGCGACCTCGGGCAGCGTGGTCGCTGCCGCGGGACGCGAGACGACCATCGGGTCGAGGCGCAGCGAGGGTTCTCCGCCGTCGAATCCGGCAGCGATCACCGTCACGCGCACCTCGTCGCCGAGCGTGTCGTCGATGACCGTACCGAAGATGATGTTGGCCTCGGGGTGAGCGGCTTCCTTGACGAGATCTGCAGCGTCGTGGATCTCGAAGATGCCGAGGTTCGATCCGCCCTGGATGGAGAGCAGCACACCGTGGGCGCCCTCGATGCTCGCCTCCAGCAGCGGCGACTCGACGGCCAGCTCGGCCGCCTTGATCGCGCGGTCGGCGCCGCGCGCGGAGCCGATGCCCATGAGCGCGGAACCCGCACCCTGCATGACCGACTTCACATCGGCGAAGTCGAGGTTGATGAGACCGGGGGTCGTGATCAGGTCGGTGATGCCCTGCACACCGGCGAGGAGCACCTGGTCGGCGGTGGCGAACGCCTCGATCATCGAGATGCCGCGGTCGCTGATCTCGAGGAGACGGTCGTTCGGCACCACGATGAGGGTGTCGACCTCTTCCTTGAGCTTCGCCACGCCTTCCTCGGCCTGGCTCTGGCGGCGGCGTCCCTCGAAGGAGAACGGCTTGGTGACGACACCGATGGTGAGTGCGCCGATCGACTTCGCGATGCGAGCGACGACGGGTGCGCCACCGGTACCGGTTCCGCCACCCTCACCTGCGGTGACGAAGACCATGTCGGCGCCGGTCAGCGCCTGCTCGATCTCCTCGGCGTGGTCCTCGGCTGCGCGACGGCCGACCTCGGGGTCGGCGCCTGCGCCGAGTCCGCGAGTGAGCTCGCGACCCACGTCGAGCTTGACGTCGGCGTCGCTCATGAGCAGTGCCTGGGCGTCAGTGTTGACGGCGATGAACTCGACTCCGCGGAGCCCGAGATCGATCATGCGGTTCACGGCGTTGACGCCGCCACCGCCGACGCCGACGACCTTGATCACGGCGAGGTAGTTCTGGTTCTGGCTCATGGCCGGCCTCCGATTAGTCGAGCCTTGGATCAGGTTGAACCTTAAACCTCAACTAGAGGTGTAAAGTGTTTCCCGGTATTGCGTTCTCTTGATCGAAGGTATGCGCCGCGTGAGCGCGTGCGCGCAGCGACACGGGCGTGTCGCTTCATTCCCATCGGAATGCCTCGAAAGTGACCCGAATCGGGTCAGCCGACGACCGCGGTCTCGGCCGAGGAGACGTCGACCGTCGATGCATCCGGCTTCGCCTTCAGGGCCTGCGCGAGCACGAGCGCCTTCGTCGGCGACTTGTCCGTACTCCCCCAGACCACCGTGAGACCCGTGCTGAGCGTGAGCGTGACGTCGTCTGCTGTACTCGCACGGACTCCGGTGAGCTGACCGCGGATGTCGGCGGGCAGCGACCGCACCACCAGACCGGCGCTCTCGAAGGCCGACGAGTCGGTGCCGCCGGTGATGTCGAGGAGCGGCTGACCGGCCGGCTGATCCGTCGTCGTCGCCAGCGCGACCCCTGCAGCGTCGACCAGGGTGTACCCGGCATCCGATCGGATGACGCCGACCGGGGTGCGCTCGACGATCCGCACGGTCAGGTCGTGCGGCGGCTTCGCCTCGAGCGCGTACGTCTCGATGAGCGGGAACGCCAGCAGCGCGGCCTTGACCTCGCTCGAGTCGACCAGAGCCAATGGCGTCCCGACCTGCTCGGCGAGTGCTGCTTCGATCGCGGCAGGGTCGAGTGAGGATGCTCCGACCACGGTGATCTTCTCGACTGCGAAGAGCGGACTGTACGCTGCCGCGACGCTGCCTCCGATGAGCACGACGATCGCTCCGATGGTGCTGAGCCAGATGATCCGGCGTCGACGGGATCGCTGGGTGAACCGGCGGATCTCGCCGCGCAGCGCCTTCCGCCGCGCCCTGGCGGCGCGCCAGACGTCACGCGTCGACGTGGGCTCCGGTCCGGACTCCTCCGTCGCCGTCGAGTCCTCGTCCGTGCGGCCGGCGATCGGCACCGGGCTGACGACCTCGTCGGCCGACGAGCCACGACGAGGTCGCGCGAGTGGCGCGGACTCGTCTTCCCCTGGGCTCTCCCGGGTCGGCAGCGGTGGGGGCCGTCGCATGGGCTACGCCTCGACGGGCCGGCGCAGCGACTCCAGCACCTGCGGGATGATCTGGTACACGTTGCCGCAGCCGAGCGTGATCACGAAGTCGCCCTCGCCGGCCACCGACGCCGTGTAGTCGGCCGCCTGCTGCCAGTCGGCCACGAAGTGCACGTGCGAAGGATCGCGGAACGCCCCGCTCACCAGCTCGCCCGTCACGCCGGGCACTGGGTCCTCACGGGCGCCGTAGACGTCGAGCATCACTGTGTGGTCGGCGAGCTCCTCGAGCACGTCGGCGAACTCCTGGTACATGTGCTGCGTGCGCGAGTACGTGTGCGGCTGCTGGATCGCGATGATCCGCCCACCGCCGGAGATCGTGCGCATCGCCTCGAGTGCGGCACGGACCTCGGTCGGGTGATGCGAGTAGTCGTCGTAGACCGTGACGCCGCGCTCGACGCCGTGCTGCTCCAGGCGGCGAACCGTGCCGGCGAATCCTTCGACGGCGCGAACGGCGTCGGCGAGCGGGTAGCCGAGCGCACGCAGCACCGCCACGGTGCCTGCGGCGTTGATGGCATTGTGCACGCCGGGCACGGCCAGCTGCATCCGCGCGCTCTCGTCGCCGTGCGTGATGGTCGCCGCGACCGGCCCGTCCGCGACGATGTCCGTCACGCGCACGTCGGCGTCCGCCGCCTGTCCGAAGGAGAGCACGTTGGGATGCGAGATGCCGGCTCCGACGCGAAGTGCGCCGGCGTCGTCGCTGGAGATCACGACGGCTTCGCTCGCGGCATCGGCGAAGCGGACGAAGGCGTCGTGGAATGCCTCCTCCGAACCGAAGTGATCGAGGTGGTCCGGATCGACGTTCGTGATGAGCGCGATCGCCGTGTCGTACAGCAGGAAGGTGCCGTCCGACTCGTCAGCCTCGATCACGAAGAGGTCGTCGGAACCAGTGGCGCTCGACATGCCGAGCTGCTCGATCACGCCACCGTTGACGAAGTGCGGGTCGGCGCCGAGCGCGCGCAGCGCCGTGACGATCATCCCGGTCGAGGTGGTCTTGCCGTGCGCGCCGGCGACCGACACCAGGCGGCGCGAGCCGATCAGCCAGTACAGCGCCTGCGAGCGGTGGATGACGTGCAGCCCGCGCTCCTTGGCTGTGACGAACTCGGGGTTCTCCGGCCAGATCGCACCGGTGTGCACGACCGTGTCGGCATCGCCGAGATGCGCGGCATCGTGGCCGACGTGCACCGTGGCGCCTGCGGCGGCCAGCGCACGCAGATTGTCGCTGTCTGCACGGTCGGAACCCGACACGCGGATGCCGGCGTCGAGGAACATCTTGGCGAGTCCGCTCATGCCGGAACCGCCGATGCCGATGAAGTGCGCGGAGGTGATCGTCTCTGGGATCGGGAGGGTGAGGTCGGGTCTGATCATGTCCAGGCCAGTCTAGTTCGGGGTGCCGACGGCACGATCGATGAGCGCGATCACGTTCTCGGTGCCGGTGCGGGTGCCGACGTGCTCGGCGGCCGCAGCCATCCGAGCGATCCGAGCACGGTCGTGGAGCAACGGGATCACGGTCGCCCGCACCGCGTCGCCCGTGAAGGTCTCGTCGTCGAGGAGTTGGGCCGCTCCCGCCGCGACAGCCGAGCCCGCGTTGAGCCGCTGCTCGCCGTTGCCGACGGAGTACGGCACGTAGAGCGCCGGAATCCCGAGTGCGCTGACCTCGCTGACGGTGGCGGAGCCGGAGCGCGACACGATGAGGTCGGCCAGGGCGAAGGCGAGGTCCATGCGGTCGACGTAGCGACGCAGTGCGTAGCCCTCCGCACCGGGATCGGGCAGGTCGCTGCGCTCCCCCGTCACGTGCAGCAGCTGCCAGCCGGCGTCGAGGACATCGCGCCAGGAGTCCGCGAGTGCGTCGTTGAGGCGCTGTGCGCCGAGCGAGCCGCCGAACGCGAGCAGCACCGGCTTCTCGGGGTCGAGGCCGAACGCCGCGGCCGCTTCAGCGCGCGAGCCGACACGATCGAGACCGATCACCTCTCGGCGAAGCGGCATGCCGACGACCTCGCCGCCGCGCAGGGGTGTGCCGGCGAACGCGACGCCGACCGCAGCGGCCCAGCGTGCTCCGAGCACGTTCGCGAGGCCGGGCCTGGCGTTCGCCTCGTGCACGACGAACGGGATCTTCTCCCGGCGCGCCGCGACGTAGGCCGGCGCTGAGGCATAGCCGCCGAATCCGACGACGACGTCGACGCCGTGCTCGCGGATATGCGCGCGCACCTGCGCGATCGCGCGACGGAAGCGGCCGGGGAATGCCAGCGCCTGACGGTTCGGACGGCGAGGGAACGGCACCTTGTCGACGATGAGCAGCTCGTAGCCGCGCTCCGGGACGAGCCGGGACTCCAGGCCCTCGGCGGTGCCGAGCACGAGCACCTCGGCCGCGGAGTCGCGTTCACGCAGGGCGTCGGCGACGGCGAGCAGGGGATTGACATGGCCGGCGGTGCCACCGCCGGCGAGGAGATACGAGGTCACTGAGCGACCCTACCCCGCCCTGCCGAAGGACCCCTGCGAGCAGACGGGCGCGACTCGCGCTGGCCTGATTCCGCCGGGAGCGTGCGGGCGAACGCCAGCAGCACTCCGCAGGCCATCAGCACCGCGAGCAGTGCGGTGCCGCCCTGCGACATGAACGGCAGCGGCACGCCCATCACGGGGAACAGGCCGATCACGACGCCGATGTTCAGGACGGCCTGTCCGACGATCCAGACCGTGATCCCACCGGCGGCGACGCGGATGAACGGGTCGTCGGTCTTGCGGATGACGTGGAAGGCGCCGATCGTGAAGAACGTGAACAGGGCGAGCACGACGATGCAGCCGATCAGACCGAGCTCCTCGCCGACGATCGCGAAGATGAAGTCGTTGCCGGCGGCAGGGAGCCAGCCGTACTTCTCCTGGGAGTTGCCGAGACCGAGACCGAAGATCCCGCCGCTGGCCATGCCCCAGATGCCATGGATGGACTGGTAGCAGTCGGTGTAGTACAGGCTCATGTCGTCGCAGGTGGCGGTGATGCGCCGCATCCGGTCGTCGCTGGACAACGCATAGGCGAGCACCGCGACGACCCCGAGGATCACCGGGATGATGAACAGGCGCAGCTTCACGCCGGAGAAGAATAGGCAGCCGAGCAGGATCAGCACGAGCACCATCGCGGTGCCGAGGTCCTTGCCGCCGAGCACCGTGCCGATGGCGAGGGCGCCGACCGGCACCACGGGGATGAACACCTGATGCCAGGTGCCGAGCATGGCGTGCTTGCGGAGCAGCACATACGCGACCCACAGTGCGAGGGCGAGCTTGAGGAACTCGGAGGGCTGCAGGCTGAATCCGGCGATCGAGATCCAGTTCCGGTTTCCGCCGTCTTCGATGCCGAGCGGGGTGAACACCAGCAGCTGCAGAGCGACCGCACCGAACAGCGCAGGCCACGCCATGCGCTTGAGGAACTTGACCGGCAGACGGCTGATCAGGAACATCAGCGGCACGCCGAGGACGGCGAAGATGCCCTGACGGAGCGCGCCGCTCATCGGGTTCTGGCCGCTCTCGATCGCACCGGCGCTCGTGGCCGACAGCACCATCACGAGTCCGAACAGCGTCAGCAGCAGCGCTGTCGACGTGATCATCAGGAACTCGGACGACACCGGGACGAATCGGCGACCGAGTGAGACGCGTGCCGCGAGGCCGCCTGACTCAGAGCGCGGGGGCCGGGCCACCTGCGTCATGGGCGCTCCCCCGGTCGATCCACTCACGCACCGCTTCGGCGAAACGGTGGCCTCGATCCGCGTAGCTGGTGAACTGGTCGAAGGATGCCGCGGCGGGAGCCAGCAGAACTGTTCCCTCACCGTCGACGATCTCGACCGCGATCTCCACGACGCGATTCATGACGTGTCCAGTCTCGCGAGCATCCACCTCGAACACCGGCACCGTGGGCGCGTGTCGTCGGAATGCCGCCACGACCTCGTCTCGCTCGACGCCGATCACGACCGCGGCGCGCGCCGTCCGCCCGGCGTCCGCGACCAGATCGGAGAGATCGACGCCCTTGAGGTCGCCGCCGACGACCCAGACCGCACCAGGGTAGGCGCGCAGCGAGGAGGCGGCTGCGTGCGGGTTCGTCGCCTTCGAGTCGTCGACCCAGGTGATGCCGCCGTGACGGGCGATCACCTGGATCCGATGCGCGTCGAGCCGGAACTCCTGCAGCGCCGCGTGGATCGCTTCCGGCGCGACGCCGAGCGACCGTGCGATCGCGGATGCCGCGAGGATGTTCTGCACGATGTGCGGCGCTGCGAGCCCGACGGCGTCGAGGTCGGCGACGGTGGTGAGTTCGAGCGCGCTGCGCGAGCGGTCGTCCAGGAACGCCCGGTCGACGAGCAGCCCCTCGACGACGCCGAGGTCGCTCGGTCCAGGGATGCCGAGGTCGAAGCCGATGGCACGAGCGCCCTCGACGACCTCGGCCTCTTCGACCATCCGCCGGGTGGCCTCGTCGGCCTTGTTGTAGATGCACGCGACCCGGGTGTTGCGGTACACGAGCGCCTTCGCGTCGCGGTATGCCTCGGCGCTGCCGTGCCACACGAGGTGGTCGTCGGCGAGATTCAGACACACTGCGGCGTGCGGGAACAGCTCCCCTTCGGCGCTGGACCGGCCCAGATACCAGAGCTGGTGGCTGGAGAGCTCGACGACGAGCACGTCGAATCCCGCGGGGTCTCGGACGGCGTCGAGCACCGGCACGCCGATGTTGCCGCACGGTGCGGCGCGCAGACCGCCCGCAACCAGCAGCGACGCCGTCAGCTGGGTCGTGGTTGTCTTGCCGTTGGTGCCGGTGATCAGCACCCAGTCCGCAGCGGAGCCGTCGTCGCGCGTGACCTTGTCGCGTACGCGCCACGCCAGCTCGATATCGCCCCAGAGCGCGATGCCGGCATCCAGCACCCAGCGGATCACCGGGTGCGAGGGCGAGAACCCCGGCGAGGCGATGACGACCTCCGGCGCGAAGTCCACGAGGCTCTGCGGCACGGCATCGAGCGGCGCGAGTTCGAGCCGCGCGCCGATCACGGGAACCAGCTTGGCGTACTCCTCGTCGGCGGACTCGCTCAGCACCAGCACGTCGGCGCCGAGCTCGGTCAGCGTGTCGGCGACCGAGAAGCCCGTCATCGACAGACCGAGCACCGCGACGCGGAGCCCCTTCCAGTCGGCGTGCCAACTGGTGAGGGTGCGCAGGCGTTCAGCTGACACGCGTCAACCATTCGACGTAGAAGAGACCGACCGCCGACACCGCGAGGAGCCCGGCGATGATCCAGAGCCGCACGACGATCGTGACCTCGGCCCACCCGCGCATCTCGAGGTGGTGGTGGAAGGGACTCATCAGGAAGAGTCGCTTGCCGCGGGTGATCTTGAAGTAGGCACGCTGCAGGATGACCGAGCCGGAGGACAGCACGAAGACGCCGGCGATCACGAGCAGCAGCAGCTCGGTGCGCGTCAGGATCGCCATCGCGGTGATCACGCCGCCGATCGCCATGGAACCCACATCGCCCATGAAGACCTTCGCCTTGGGCGCGTTCCACCAGAGGAATCCGATGAGGCCCGAGGCGAACGACGCGGCGATGATCGCGAGGTTGAAGGGATCGCGGATCTCGTAGCACCCGGCGAGGGCGCCCATGTCGACGCCTTCGCCGACGCAGGGCTGCTTGAACTGCCAGAACGCGATCACGCTGTACGCACCGACCACGATGACGCCGGCGCCTGCTGCGAGGCCGTCGAGGCCGTCGGTCAGGTTCACGCTGTTCGACGTCGCGACACCGATCACCGCGATCCACGCGAGATACAGGATCCAGCCCAGGATCACGCCGAACGCGAAGAGATTGAGCCAGCTGATGTCGCGGAACAGCGAGATCGACTCGCTCGCCGGCGTCTGACCGAACTTGTTCGGGAAGTTGAGCGCGACGATGCCGAACGGGATGATCACGATCAGCTGACCGATGATCTTGCGCCAGCCGGAGAGCCCGAGGCTGCGCTGGCTGCGCACCTTCATGTAGTCGTCGATGAACCCCACGGCGCCGAAGCCGACCATGAGCCAGATCACCAGCAGGGCCGAGAGCGCGGGGACTCCTCCGCCGACGTAGACGCCGGTGAAGTAGCCGACGATCGTGCCGACGATGAAGATCACGCCGCCCATGGTCGGGGTGCCGCGCTTGGCTTCGTGGTTCGGGTTCTCGATGGCCTCCGGGGTGCGGATGACCTGCCCCCAGCCCCACTTCCGGAAGAGCCGGAGGAAGACGGGAGTCAGGAACAGGTTGAAGGCGAGCGAGATCGCGGCCGCCATGATGAGAGACCTCACGAGAACAATTCTCCCAGACGATCGCCGAGATGCCGGAGGCCCACGGAATTGGATGATTTCACGAGCACGCGATCACCGTCGCGGAGCTCGGTGCGGAGGTACTCGAACGCGGCATCCTGATCGAGCAGGTGCACGGCCTCGCTGTCCCAGGAGCCTTCGCCCACCGCCGAGAGATAGAGCCGTCGCGCTTCCTGCCCGACGACGACGATCCGCTGGATGTTCAGTCGCACCGCGAGCAGGCCGATCCGGTCGTGCTCCTCGCCTGCGCTCTCGCCGAGTTCGCTCATCGCGCCGAGCACCGCGACCGTCCGCTCGCCGGGTCCCGTGATCTGCGCGAGCGTGCGCAGCGCTGCCGCCATGGAGTCAGGGCTGGCGTTGTAGGCGTCGTTGATGATGCGCACGCGATCGTTGCCCATCGGCTGCATCCGCCAGCGCTCTGCGAGCTCGACCGTCTCGAGGCGCGCGATCGCGTCTGCCGCGGAGACACCGAGCACACCGGCGGCGGTGATGGCGGCCAGCGCGTTGGTGATGTGGTGCGCGCCGAGCACGCGGAGGTGCAGCGGGTACCGCTCGCCGCGCGCCTCGATCACGCAGTGCGTGCCTGCAGCCGTGACCTCGATGTCGTGCGCGCGGATCTCAGCGGCTGAGCTCTGCCCGAATCCGACGACGCGCATCCCGCGCGATTCGGCCAGTTCCCGCATCGCTGCGACTCTGGCGTCGTCGATGTTGAGCACGGCTGTGCCGTCAGGACGCGCGGCGGCGACCAGTTCGGCCTTCGCCTTCGCGGTCTCCTCGATACCGCCGAAACCGCCGGCGTGCGCCATGCCGACCATCAGCACGACGGAGACATCCGGCTCGACGAGACCGGCGAGACGGGCGATGCTGCCGGGCGCTGCGGCGCCGAACTCGCTGACCAGGAATCGGGTCCGCTCCGTGACGCGCAGCATGGTGACCGGGGCGCCGACCTCGTTGTTGTACGAGTTGATCGGAGCGACCGTCTCGCAATCGTCCTGCAGGATGCGGGCGAGGAAGTTCTTGGTGGTGGTCTTGCCGTTCGAGCCGGTGATGCCGATGACCCGGAGTTCGCCGAGCGCACGCACGCGCGCGACGACCGCTCGCGCCAGGTCTGCGAGCGCGTCGATCACGTCGGCGACGACGATCTGCGTCACCTCGTCCTCGACCACATGCTCGACGATCGCCAGCACGGCTCCGGCCTGCACCGCCGAGCCGACGAAGCGGTGCCCGTCGGTCTCGGCACCGGGCTTGGCGACGAAGATCGATCCAGGTTCCATGACCCGCGAATCGGTGTCGACGATGCCGTCGACGACGGTCTCGACCGAGTCGGTTCCGGCGAGGCGCAGTTCACCGCCGATGATCTCGGCGATCTCAGCAAGCGACAGGGCGATCATGACATCTCCAGGCGCGGCTTTCGCCGGCTATTCGAACTTGGGAAGCAACGCGTCCATCGGTACGGAGGACGGCATCACGCGATAGGTCTTCATCACCTGCGTCATCGCCTTCTGGAAGGCCGATGCGGTCGCGGCGGACGATACAACCTTAGTCGGCTCGTCGAGCGTGACCACGACGACGTACTGCGGATCGTCGACGGGTGCGAAGCCCACCATGCTCGTGTAGTACACGCCAGCCTTGTAGCCGCCGTTGCCGTCGGGGACCTGTGCGGTACCCGTCTTGCTGGTCACGCGGTAGCCGGGAACCTGGATGCGTTCGGCGTTGCCGCCCTGCACCGCGACGTTCTCGAGCATGCGGGTGATGTCGGCCGCGGTCTGCTCCTTGATGATCTGCGTGTGCTCCGGCTTGTCGGCCGCGACGACCGTGCCGTCGGCCTTCGTGCACGACTCGATCAGGGACAGGTCGATCTTCTCGCCGCCGTTGGCGATCGCCTGATAGGCGCCGGCGACCTGAGCTGCAGTGACGGTGAAGTACTGGCCGAAGGTCGTGGTGTAGAGCGACTGGTTGTCCCATTCGCTGACCGGGTGCAGGGTGCCGCCGACCTCCGACGGGATGTCGATGGTCTTCTTGCCGACGCCGAATCGCTGCAGGTAGTCGTAGCGCACGTCCGGGCTCACCATCGTGCCGAACTTCGACAGGGCGACGTTCGACGAGTCGATCAGCCCACCGGCGAGCGTGTAGTTGTATGCGGGGTGTGTGAAGGCGTCGTTGATGACGGCACCGTTGGGGAACTTCTCCCGCGAGGACGCGCTGACGGTGCTCAATGGTGTGAGACCCGCCCCTTCCATGGCCGCGGCAGCCGTGATGGCCTTGAACGTCGAGCCGGGCTCGAAGTCGTGGTGGAAGATCTCGCTCCCCCATCCGTCGCCGGTGATCGTGCTGAGGTCGTTGGGGTCGAGCGACGGCCATTCCGCCGCTGCCCTGATCTTGCCGGTCTTGACCTCGACAACCGTGACGGTGCCGCCCTTGGCACCCTGCTTCTGCGCCTCTTCGGCGATCATCTGCTGCAGGTACCAGTTCAGGTCGCTGTTGATCGTGAGCTGCACGCTGCCGCCGTCGACCGCATCGACGACCCGTTCGCTGCCGGGGATGACGACGCCGTCCTTGCCGGTGCGGTACGTCTGCTCGCCGTTCACCGGCGCGAGGCAGGACTGCTCCATCTTCTCGACACCCGCCTGCGCGGCGCCGCTGCCGTCGAGGAAGCCGACGACATTGCCGGCGACCGCTCCGTTCGGGTAGACCCTGACCTCGCGCGACTCGAAGTGGAGGTAGGCCAGGTTGAGGTCGCGCAACGCGATGTACTGCTCGGTGTCCAGCGACTTCGCGAGCGGCGCGTACTGACTGTTCTCGTCCTTCGCCAGTGCATCGGCGACCAGAGCGCGCACCTCGTCACCGGTCTGGCCCGTGATCGCGGCGATCTGATCGGATGCCTCGGTCCACGGCACCTTGGGATCCTTGTCCTCCAGGGTACGGATCACCAGTGGGCTCAACTGCGCGTCGTAGACCAGCACGCTCGACGCCAGCACGACGCCGTTCGCATCCGTGACCGAACCGCGCTGACCCGCGATCGTGTTGCCCTTGCCGATGTGCACGAGCGAGTCGGTGACGTGCTCGTCGGCGCTCACGACCTGGATGTCGACGAGACGCACGACGAAGGCCCCGAGGACCGCAAGGATCACGGCGAGTGCCACGACGGTTCGGCGCCGCGGTCCGCGGGTGGCTCGTGTCGTCATGGGATTCTCTCCGTCGGATCGTGGGTGGGTCGTGGTTCGGCGGCTAGCGCGTCGTGGGGCTCGGGAGTCCGTCGGTGATGGCCGGCGGAAGGTCCTGCGTGGTGGTCGCGGTGCCGTCCGCATTCACCGGCGTCTCCGCAGGCGGTGCGGTGATGAGGGCGTTGCTCACCGCTCCGGCACCGTTCGGATCGACGGTCGAGGTCCAGTCGGCGCCGGCGCCGACGCCGAACACCATGCCGTCGCTCAGGCGGAGGTAGGAGGGCGAACCTGCGACGACCATGCCGAGCTTCGCCGCCTCGGTCGCCAGCACCTGGGGTGAGTTCAATCCGGTGAGCTCCTCCTGCAGTGCGTGGGCCTGGAGGTTGAGCTCACGCTGCTGCGAGGAGAGGCTCGCGAGCGCGAAGGAGTCCTGGGTGATCGCCAGGGAGAGCGCGATCTGCACCGCGCCGATCGCCAGTGCTCCGCCGAGGGCCACGAGCGCGTATGCGAGCTTCGGCTTCCGGCGCGGCCGTGGCTCCGCGACGGGGCGCAGGCGTCGTTCCGGTGCGCGGGTCGGTGCGAGCGGCTGTGCCGGTTTCCGGACCGTGGCGTTCAGGCTCATGAGGTCTCCCGCAGCTTCTCGGCGGCGCGGAGCCGCACCGGGATCGCCCGGGGGTTGCGGGCGCGCTCGTCGTCGCCGGCGAGTTCGGCGCCCTTGGTCAGGATCTTGAAGCGCGGTGCATGCTCTGGGAGCTCCACCGGGAGCCCTGCCGGAGCGGTCGATGCGGAAGCCGCGGCGAACGCCTGCTTGACCAGACGGTCTTCCAGTGACTGGTAGGACATCACCACGATGCGTCCGCCGACCGTGAGCGCGTCCATCGCGGACGGGATCGCATCGGCGAGCACATTGAGCTCGGTGTTCACCTCGATGCGGAGCGCCTGGAACACGCGCTTGGCGGGGTGACCGGCGCGCTGCGCCGCGGCCGGGGTGGCGGCGATGAGGATCTCGACGAGTTCACCCGAGCGCTCGATCGGCTTCTTCTGGCGCGCCTCGATGATGAACCGGGCGTACCGTCCGGCCAGCTTCTCCTCGCCGTATCGCTCGAAGATGCGTCGGAGGTTGCCCTCGTTGTACGTCGCGATGACCTCGGCCGCGGTGACGCCCTTGGTCTGGTCCATGCGCATGTCGAGCGGTGCGTCCTTCGAGTAGGCGAAGCCGCGCTCGGCCTCGTCCAGCTGCAGCGACGACACGCCGAGATCGAACAGGATGCCCGAGGCGCCCTGGGCGTGCAGGCCGATCTCGTCGTACACGGTGTGCACGAGCGTGACGCGGTCCTTGAAGCGGGCGAGCCGCTCCCCCGCGATGCGCAGCGCATCGGTGTCGCGGTCGAGACCGATCAGTCGGATGTGCGGGAATCGCTCCAGCAGCGCCTCGGAATGGCCACCCATTCCGAGCGTGGCGTCGACGAGGATCGCGCCGTCCGCCTGCAGGGCGGGGGCGAGCAGCTCGACGCAGCGGTCGAGCAGGACGGGGGTGTGAATGTCTCGGAGGTTCATGATCTTTCTCGGGGTGACCTTCGGCTCTGATCCCCCTCCGCTTCGCGACCCGGCACCGGGGAAGTGTGTCGGGGCGGGAGCGGCGGGGCATCACAGCCGTGGTCAGAAGAGTCCCGGAATCACCTCCTGCTCCAGATCGGCGTAGGTCTCCTCGCCGGCGGCGAGGTAGGTGTTCCAGCTCTCGGCATCCCAGATCTCGGCGTGGGCGCCGACTCCGGTGACGATGAGCTCTTTCTGCAGCCCTGCGTACTGACGCAGGTGGGCGGGGATGGTGATTCGGTTCTGGCTGTCCGGCATCTCAGCGCTGGCGCCGGAGAGGAACAGACGCATGAAGTCGCGCGCCTGCTTGTTCGCGAGCGGTGCCTGTCGGATCCGCTCGTGCATGGTCTCGAATTCGGCCGTGCTGAAGACGTAGAGGCAGCGTTCCTGCCCCCTGGTGACGACGATGCCGCCACCGAGATCCTCACGGAACTTCGCGGGAAGGATGACCCTTCCTTTGTCGTCCAGCTTCGGTGAGTGCGTCCCTAGCAACATCGGCCATCACCCCCTCTCCGTCCGGCCAACTCGAGGTGCGCCCCACATTACTCCACTTTCCTCCACATTCATACGGCCAATTGGCCGCAAGCCAGCACACTCCGGGAAAGCGCCCGCAGAGATCCGCGGAAAATCAGGGTGGAGGACAGTGGAGCGCCAGTGGAGGGAAATCCCCATCTCGACCCGCCGCGGAGCGCGAGACCTCAGGACATGCAGAAGGCCCGGATGCTCAGAGCATCCGGGCCTTCAGGAAGAAGCAGTGGAGGTCAGTGACCGTCCTGGCGGCGATCCCATCGATCGTTCATGCGATCCATGAACGATCCGGACTCCTGCCGCTTGGCGGAGGGGCTCGCCTTGGGAGCGACCGGAGTAGTGCGTCGCACCGGCGTGACCGCGAACATGACGCCGGCCAGCATCGCCGCGAAGCCGATCACGCCGATCACGATGCCGAGGACATCACCGAGGATCACTCCCGCGACCAGCCCGCCGACACCGACCAGTAGGAGGAGCGCTCCGTAGACCAGGTTGCGGTAGCTCAGCGCACGATCGCCCGAAGGCGCGCTCACGACGTCGGCGTCATTGTGGAGGAGATGGCGTTCCATCTCATCGAGCAGACGCTGCTCCTGTTCGGAGAGTGGCATTTCGTCCCCCTCGGGTATGGTTCCTCCATTCTACGCGCGCTCAGGCATCGGGGGCTAGCAGTTCGATGCCTCCTTGCTTTACGTATGCTGGGAGTCGTGCCGTCCCCTTCCCCCATCGCCGACGCCGTCGCCGTCCGGCTGGACCTGTTCCTGACGCGGATGCGCGCCGAATCGATCGACTACGGGCCGGATGCAGCCGCGCTCCTCGAGGCCGCCGCCGACACCCTCATCGGAGGCAAGCGCCTCAGGGCCCGCTTCTGCCACGCCGGGTGGCGGACGATCGCCCGGCTCGCCGACCGCGATGCCGTCGAGACCGACACGCTCTGGGACGTCTGCGCCGCGCTCGAGATCTTCCAGTCGGCGGCTCTCGTGCACGACGACCTGATCGACAACTCCGACACCCGCAGGGGCCGCCCCGCGGCACATCGCGCACTGGAGGCATCGCACCGCGCGGCCTCGTGGGCGGGTGACGCCGAGTCGTTCGGGCGCGCGTCGGCCATCCTGCTCGGCGATCTGCTCGTCGCCTGGAGCGATGATCTGCTGGAGTCGGCGCTCGACGACCACCCGCGCGCTCGCGCCGTCCGCTCGGAGTACGCACGGATGCGTCGAGACGTCACGACCGGGCAGTACCTCGACATCGCCGAGGAGTCGGCGTGGCGTGTCAACCCGAACGACACGCACGCGGAGCGAGCACTGCGCGTCGTCTCCCTCAAGTCGGCGCGCTACAGCATCGAGCAGCCGCTGCGACTCGGCGCGGCCATCGCCGGCGCTGACGCAGCACAGATGTCCGCCCTCAGCAGCTTCGGGCTGCCGGTGGGGATGGCCTTCCAGCTGCGCGACGATGTGCTCGGTGTATTCGGCGACTCGTCAGTGACGGGGAAGCCCGCCGGTGACGACCTGCGCGAGGGAAAGCGGACGGTCCTCATCGCGCTCACCAGGGAGGCACTCGACTCCCCGGCGCGGTCGGTGCTCGATGAGCTGCTCGGCGATCCTGAGCTCACCCCGCAGCAGGTGTCGTTCCTGCAGGCGACGATCGTCGGCTCCGGCGCTCTCGACAGGGTCGAGGCGATGATCGCCGAGTACGCGAAGGAAGCTGAAGGGGCGCTCAGCGGGGCACGACTCGAGAACGCGGCTGTCGGCGACCTCCGCGACCTGGCTCGCGCAGCCACCGTCAGATCAGCCTGACGGTCGGCGCTGCGCCGCCGAGCGGGTCAGGCGAGCGTGCGTGCCAGGCGGCGGACGGCACTCTTGTGCCCGTCGAGGAGCGCGGCGATGGGCGAGCGGCCGAGAGACTCCTCCTCCTCGAACAGCCAGTCGATGATCTCGTCATCGGTGAACCCGGCATCCTGCATCACGATGACGGTGCCGCGGAGCGAGCTGAGCGGGTGACCGTCGACGATGAACACCGAGGGCACGGCGAACACGCCGGTGCGGCGCGAGCCGATCAGGTAGTGCTCGTCGATGAGTCGACGCACTCGGCCGAGTGACTCGTCGAGCACCTCGACCAGGTCGGGCATCGTCAGCCACTCGGGCGCGGGGGTTCCTGCAACGTTCTCAGACACGTTGCCAACTATCTCATCTCTGCGGAAGGAGCGCATTTCCGGCACTTCTTTCACATTGTTCACTTCTGTCACTTGCGTTGACTTCTGTTTACTTCCGTGTCAGCGTGTCAGGAGCTCGGAAAGGGGACATCGTGAGGCTCGACACCGCCGCGCGTCGTACGCGCTATCTGCACCTGGGGGTGCCGGCAGCAGTGCTGGGAGCCCTCGCAGGCACCATGGCCGCCGGACCTGCCACGGCCGACACAGCCACCTCGACGCAACCCATCGAACGCCTCAGCGGCGGCGCCACTCGCGTGGTCCCGCTGCAGTCGGCTCCGGCCAGCTACGTGGTGCAGGCCGGTGACACGATCGCGACGATCGCCGGTCGCTTCGGCCTGCGCACGGTCGACGTGCTGACCTGGAACGGTCTCTCGTGGAGGTCCGTCATCTACCCCGGCCAGACGATCACGTTGCAGGCGTCCGGCGCCCCTGCGCCCGTTGCGGCTCCCGCCCCGGCTGCCACAGCCGCGCAGGTTCATACCGTCGTCGCGGGCGATACCGTCTTCGCGATCGCGCAGAAGTACGGCACCTCCGTGGATGCCGTCCTGGCCGCGAACGGGCTCACCCGAGCATCCGTCATCTATCCGGGACAGCAGCTCGCCGTGGCAGGAAGCGCTCCGCAGGCGGCCCCCGTCGCGGCGGCTCCGGCAGCGCAGAGCACTCCGCTCTCCACCGGCTCGCACGCAGTCGTCGCCGGTGACACGGTGTATGCGATCGCGAAGAAGTACGGCACGACCACGCAGGCGATCTTCGGCCTGAACGGCCTGGATGCCTCGTCGATCATCTACCCGGGCCAGACGCTCATCGTCGGCCAAGCTCCAGCGCCTGCCGCTGCGGCAGCCCCCGCAGCCGCCGCAGCCGGTGGCCAGTTGCAGGCGACGCTGACCGCTGAGCAGGCCGCGAACGCGGCACTCATCATCCGTATCGGGCGCGAGCTCGGCGTCTCCGACCGAGGCGTCGCGATCGCTCTCGCCACAGCGATGGTCGAATCCGGCATGCGCAACCTCGACTGGGGCGACCGCGACTCCCTCGGCATCTTCCAGCAGCGGCCGAGCACCGGCTGGGGCGCTCCAGAGCAGATCCTCGATGCCGACCGCAGCACCCGCGTGTTCTACGGCGGTCAGAGCGACCCCAACGGACCGACGACTCGCGGCCTCCTCGACATCCCAGGGTGGGAGAGCATGGCGTTCACGGACGCAGCGCAGGCCGTGCAGATCTCGGCGTTCCCGCAGCGCTACGGCCAGTGGGAGACCCAGTCCTACGCGTGGCTCGCCCAGCATGGGTGACCACCGAGCGGAAAACCAAGAACCCCAAGGGGTGAGGCGTTCCCGAGGCTCCCAGGCAGTTCTCAATAGAATTCTGACGTGACGTCGAATTCGCAAGCCGATCCCCTCATCGGGCGGCTTGTCGACGGCCGGTACCGGGTACGAGCCAGGATCGCCCGCGGTGGCATGGCCACCGTGTACGTCGCGACCGACCTCCGGCTCGAACGCCGCATCGCCCTGAAAGTCATGCACGCCCACCTCAGCGATGACTCGGCGTTCCAGAGCCGGTTCATCCAGGAGGCCCGCTCGGCAGCGAGGCTGGCCGACCCCCACGTCGTCAACGTCTTCGATCAGGGGCAGGACGGCGAGCTCGCCTACCTCGTGATGGAGTACCTGCCGGGCATCACGCTGCGAGAGCTCCTGCGCGAGCAGAAGCGACTCACGATCCCGCAGACCATCACGATCATGGATGCCGTGCTCGCCGGGCTCTCAGCGGCCCACCGCGCCGGCATCGTGCACCGCGATGTGAAGCCCGAGAACGTGCTCCTCGCCGAGGACGGCCGCATCAAGATCGGCGACTTCGGCCTGGCCAGGGCGACGACGGCGAACACGGCCACCGGCCAGCAGCTGCTCGGCACCATCGCGTACCTCGCACCCGAGCTCGTCACCCGCGGCACCGCCGACGCGCGCAGCGACATCTACGCGCTCGGCATCATGCTCTACGAGATGCTCGTCGGCGAGCAGCCGTACAAGGGCGAGCAGCCCATGCAGATCGCCTTCCAACATGCGACCGAGTCAGTGCCGCGTCCGAGCGTGCGCAATCCTGCCGTTCCCGAGCCGCTCGACGAGCTCGTGCTCTGGGCGACGGAGAAGTCACCGGACGAGCGCCCGGACGACGCGCAGCAGATGCTCGAGCGGCTTCGCGAGATCGAACGCGATCTCGGCATCACGCCGGCGCGCGCGGCAGCGACCACGCAGGCGATGCGCTCGCACTCCGATTCGGGAGACCTCACCAAGGTCATGCCCAGCAGCAGCACGATGGTCATGCCCGGCGCGACGGCGCCCTCTCCGCAGGCGATCGACAATGCGACCATCCTGCGCCGTCGCGCCGCCAAGCGGCGAGCACGCGGCGCCTTCCTGCTCACGCTGGTGCTCCTGTTCGCCGTGCTCGCAGGCGGCGTCGGCTGGTGGTTCGGCTCCGGTCCCGGATCTCTGGTGGCAGTACCCGACGTCAAGGGACTCAGCTTCGAGGATGCATCGGCCCAGCTCACGGAAGACGGATTCACGCCGGTGCGAGCCGAGGAGAATTCGATCGACGTGGATGCCGGACTGTCGATCCGCTCCGACCCCGATGCGGGCGAGCGGCTCGACAAGGGCACCGAGGTGACCGTGTTCATCTCGCTCGGGCCGGCTTCGCACTCCGTCGAGACCCTGAACGGGAAGACGGCTGACGAGGCGCGGACGCTGCTCCAATCGCTGAACCTGCAGCTGGCCGACGACGTCCCGCTGTACTCGGATGCCGATGCCGGCATCGTGATCAATGCCAGCATCACGCCGCGCTCCGGCGCCGAGGCCTACACCTGCGGTGAGGGCTGCGATGTGCTGGAGGACGACACGGCGACGCTCGTGGTCTCGCTCGGCGGCCTGCCGAACGTGACCGACATGAGCGTCGACCAGGCCACGCAGGCGCTGACGGACAAGCAGCTCACGGTGGTCGCCGAGCGCATCGAGCAGTACAGCGACAGCATCGCCCAGGGCCGCGTGATCGGCTACGCGGATCGCGCCGAAGAGGGCAACTGGCGTCCAGGCGACAACATCCAGCTCATCGTGTCGCTCGGTCCTGAGCTCTTCCCCGTGCCGGACGTCGTCGATCTGACCCGCGACGAGGCGAAGCGCGCGCTCGAGCGCGCCGGCTTCGCGTTCGACTACAACCGCTTCTGGGACGCGGCGCCCAACGGCATGACGCGCGTCGAAGCACAGTCGGCGACCGGCAACAAGCCCAAGGGCACGACGATCACGCTCACCATCGGCGGAGCGTTCTGACCGCTGGGGCACCGACCGCTTGACGGTTCAGCGACCCGTCACTCACCGGCCGTGTGCTCATCGTTCGACCCTGCCTGCTGACACAGCGCCGCCCTCCCCGATCGCTCGGGAAGGGCGGCGTCGTCAGTCCGATCGGCGCTCAGCGCTTCTCGAGCTCCTCGGCGACCAGGAAGGCCAGCTCGAGGGACTGCATGTGGTTCAGGCGAGGGTCGCACAGGCTCTCGTAGCGGGTCGCGAGCGCCGCCTCGTCGATGTGCTCGGAGCCGCCGAGGCACTCGGTGACGTCGTCACCGGTGAGCTCGACGTGGATGCCGCCGGGGAACGTGCCGACTGCACGGTGGGCCTCGAAGAAGCCGCGCACCTCGTCGACCACGTCGTCGAAACGACGCGTCTTGTACCCCGTGGGCGTCGTGATGCCGTTGCCGTGCATCGGGTCCGTGACCCAGAGCGGCGTGGCGCCGGAGTCGCGGACGGCCTCGAGCAGCGGCGGCAGTGCGTCGCGGATCTTGCCGGCTCCCATGCGCGTGATGAAGGTCAGGCGACCGGGCTCGCGGTTCGGGTCCAGCTTGTCGATCAGCGCCAGTGCGGTGTCGGGCGAGGTCGTCGGACCGAGCTTGACGCCGATGGGGTTGCGGATCTTCGAGAAGTAGTCGACGTGCGCGCCGTCGAGCTCGCGGGTGCGCTCCCCGATCCACAGGAAGTGGGCGGAGGTGTTGTACGGCGTGTCCGTACGCGAGTCGATTCGGGTCATCGGGCGCTCGTAGTCCATGAGCAGGCCCTCGTGACCGGTGAAGAACTCGACGCGCTTGAGCTCGTCGAAGTCCGCGCCGGCGGCCTCCATGAACTTGATCGCGCGGTCGATGTCGGCCGCCATGCGCTCGTAGCGCTGGTTGGCCGGGTTCTGCGCGAAGCCCTTGTTCCACGAGTGCACCTCGCGGAGGTCGGCGAAGCCGCCCTGCGTGAACGCGCGGATGAGGTTCAGCGTCGACGCAGCCGTGTGGTACCCCTGCAGGAGCCGACCGGGGTCGGGCTGCCGAGAGACCTCGGTGAAGTCGTAGCCGTTGACGATGTCGCCGCGGTACGCCGGCAGCGTGACGTCGCCGCGGGTCTCGGTGTCACTGGAGCGCGGCTTGGCGAACTGCCCGGCCATGCGGCCCATCTTGACGATCGGCATCGAGGCGCCATACGTGAGCACGACGGCCATCTGCAGCACGGTCTTGATGCGGTTGCGGATCTGGTCGGCGGTCGCGCCCGCGAAGGTCTCGGCGCAGTCGCCGCCCTGCAGCAGGAACGCCTGGCCGGATGCTGCACGCGCAAGGCGCTCGCGGAGGTTGTCGACCTCTCCCGCGAAGACCAGCGGCGGAAGCCCGGCGATCTGGCTGGAGACGTCGGCGACCCGAGCGGAATCCTGCCACTGCGGCTGCTGCTTGATGGGGAGCGAGCGCCACGCGTCAAGGGCGTCGATGTGGTGCTGGAGCATGACCACCAGCCTAGTGGTCGCGCAGGGGTCCCAGACGCGTCAGGAGCGCTGTGTGACGCGGGTCGGGAGCCGGTCCTTCACGGTCGAGGCGTAGACGTCCTCGTAGTGCTGCTCGCCGAGTCGCTGCAGTGCGACCATGATCTCGTCGGTGACGGATCGCAGGATGTAGCGGTCGTTCTCCATGCCGGCGTACCGAGAGAAGTCCAGGGGCTCCCCGATGACGATCCCGACGCGCACGATGCGGGGCAGGCGCTGGCCGATCGGCATGGCGGTGTCGGTGTCGACCATGATCACGGGGACCACCGGAACACGCGCCTCGAGCGCCATCCGGGCGATGCCGGTGCGGCCGCGATAGAGCTTGCCGTCCGGGCTGCGGGTGCCCTCGGGGTAGATGCCGAGGAGGTCTCCCCCGCCGAGCACCTGAAGTCCGGTGTTGAGGGACGCCTCTGAGGCCTTGCCCCCTGATCGATCGATCGGCAGCTGGCCGGTCGCCTTCATGAAGAACTTCGTCGCCCAGCCCTTGGGGCCGCGGCCGGTGAAGTAGTCGCTCTTGGCGAGGAACGACATCCGTCGATCGATCACCAGCGGCAGGAAGATGGAATCGGCGAAGGACAGGTGGTTGCTGGCGAGGATCGCCGCACCGCTCGCGGGCACGTTGTTGCGGCCCACGATCCAGGGACGGAAGATCCCCTTGACCAGCGGACCGATCACGACGTACTTCATCAGCCAGTAGAACATCGAGGTGAAGTCTAGCGCCGCGCCCGGCATCCGCTTCCGCCGTTCTCGATCAGCACGTCGATCCGCGACTGAGTCTCAACACCCATGCGACCCGGTGCCATACCGTAGACTCGATCGCAACCCGTCCCGACCGGTACCGAAGGAGCTGCCATGGTCCAGTTTGAAGTTCCCGCGATCGTCCCAGCCGACCCCGATGCGAACATCGCCGACCTTCTGGTGAAGCGTGTCGAAGCCACACCCGACCGTGCACTGTTCTCGGTTCCGGATGGCGACGGCTGGCGAGACATCTCCGCCGCCGACTTCCAGACCGCGGTGATCGCTGTCGCCAAGGGCTTCGTCGCCGCCGGCATCCAGCCCGGCGAGAAGGTCGGCTTCCTGGCGCGCACCACCTACGAGTGGACGCTGATCGACTTCGCCCTCTTCTATGCCGGCGCCGTGATGGTCCCGATCTACGAGACGAGCTCTCCCTCGCAGATCCAGTGGATCATGGAGGACTCCGGCGCGAGTGCGCTCATCGTCGAATCCCCGGAGCACTTCGCCCGCGTCGACGAGGTGCGCAGCGAGCTCCCCCTCATCCGTCAGACCTGGCAGCTGCACCTCGGCGCCATCGACACCCTCACGGCGCAGGGCGTCTCGGTCGACGACGCCGAGATCGAGCGTCGTCGCCAGCTCGCCAACGGCTCGGACATCGCGACGCTCATCTACACCTCGGGGTCGACTGGCCGGCCGAAGGGCTGCGTGCTGACGCACAGCAACTTCGTCGAGCTGTCGCGCAACTCGGCCAAGGCGCTCGATGCGGTCGTGCAGACGCCCGGCGCATCGACGCTGCTGTTCATCACGACCGCGCACGTGTTCGCCAGGTTCATCTCGATCCTCGACATCCACGCCGGAGTGCGCACCGGACACCAGCCCGACACGCGGCAGCTCCTCCCCGCGCTCGGATCCTTCAAGCCGACCTTCCTCCTCGCGGTCCCCCGCGTGTTCGAGAAGGTCTACAACTCGGCGGAGCAGAAGGCGGAAGCCGGCGGCAAGGGCAAGATCTTCCGGGCAGCCGCCGACGTCGCGATCGAGCACTCGAAGATCGTGGAAGCGGGCGGCAAGGTCCCCTTCGGCATGAAGCTGAAGTTCGCCCTGTTCAACAAGCTCGTCTACAGCAAGCTGCGAGAGGCCATGGGCGGCAACGTCGTCTACGCCGTCTCCGGCTCTGCACCCCTGGGCTCCCGCCTCGGCCACTTCTTCCACAGCCTCGGCGTCGTGATCCTCGAGGGCTATGGCCTCACCGAGACGACTGCCCCCGCGACCGTCAACCTGGCCGACAAGTCCAAGATCGGCACGGTCGGCCCCGCTCTCCCCGGCGTCGGCGTCCGTCTCGCCGACGATGGCGAGATCGAGGTGCGCGGCGTCAACGTGTTCCGCGAGTACTGGAACAACCCGGAAGCCACGGCCGAGGCGTTCAGCGAAGGCGGCTGGTTCCGCACCGGCGACATCGGCAGCTTCGACCCTGACGGCTTCCTCACGATCACCGGACGCAAGAAGGAGATCATCGTCACGGCCGGCGGAAAGAACGTCGCCCCGGCTGCGCTCGAGGACCCGATCCGCGCAAACCCGATCATCGGCCAGGTGGTCGTCGTCGGCGATCAGCGTCCGTTCATCTCAGCGCTCGTCACGCTCGACCCCGAGATGCTCCCCAACTGGCTGTCGAACAATGGCCTGCCCGCAGACATGTCGCTCGCGGATGCCGCGAAGAACGACGCAGTGCGCGCCGAGATCCAGCGCGCAGTGGATGCCGCCAACGGGCGTGTCTCGCGCGCGGAGTCGATCCGCAAGTTCACGGTGCTCGACTCCGAGTGGACCGAGGCGTCCGGGCACCTGACGCCGAAGCTCTCGATCAAGCGCAACGTGATCATGAGCGACTTCGCAGACGAGATCGCCGCGATCTACGACGAGCCCGTCTCGACCACGAACGTCGCGATCGGGGGCTGACCAGCTCACCCGCGGGCCGACCGGCCCCCTTCTCGCCGAACGGCCCCCTTGTGCACGTGCACAAGGGGGCCGTTCGCGTGAAAGGGGGCCGGTCGGCGGAAGCGGGGCTGAGCGGGGCGGAGCGGGGCGCTCAGAACCAGGCGCTCTCGCGCACTTCGCGCATCGCGGTGCGACGGGTGTCGGCATCGAGACGTGACAGGTACAGCTTGCCGTCGAGATGGTCGGTCTCATGCTGGAGCGCCTGGGCGAGCAGCCCCTCCCCTTCGAGCACGACCGGCTGACCGTCGAGGTCGATGCCCTCGACACGCGCCCACGGATGCCGCAGCGCATCGTGCCACAGGCCGGGCACCGACAGACACCCCTCGCCGGTCGGCACCGGCTCGCCGCGCACCTCGGTGAGCACCGGGTTGAGCACGTAGCCGATGTCGCCATCGATGTTGTAGCTGAAGGCACGCACCGCGACGCCGATCTGCGGAGCGGCCACGCCCGCCCGGCCGGGCAGCTCGACGGTCTCGATCAGATCCGCGACGAGTGCGCGGACGCCGTCATCGATCTCGTCGATCGGGGCGCACACGGTGCGCAGCACGGGGTCGCCGAAGATCCGGATCTCGCGAACCGTCATCAGGCGGCCTTCGCCCGCAGGCCCTCGACCAGCAGCGCCGCGAGCTCACGTGCTGCTGCGCGGGTCTCCGGCTGCAGGTGCGCGAACACGATCGTGCCGCCGCCGGCGATCTGCGCGTCGTACGGCATCCGCACGACATGCTTCGCCCTGGTCGCGAAGTGCGACTGCAGCTCGTTCAGGCGCACCAGTGGCGCGCCTGGCGTCGACTGGTTCAGCACCACGACCGCCTCCCGCGCCTGCTCCTCATAGCCGTTGGTCTCGAGCCACGTGAGCGTCTCCGATGCCAGCCGCGCCTCATCGACGCTGAGGCCGGACACGATCACGATCTGATCGGCGAGGTCGAGCGTCGCCGACATCACGGAATGCACGATGCCGGTACCGGTGTCTGTCAACACGAGCGAGTAGTAGTGCGCGGCGACCCCGGCGACATCCCGGTAGTCGCTGTCGCTGAAGGCCTCGGCGATGCGCGGATCCGGGTCGGAGGCGAGCACGTCCAGCCGCGTGGCGTCGCGGGCGACGATGGCGGAGATGTCGTGGTATCCGCGCACCTCGTCGTGGATGCGCACGAGATCGCGCACGGACTTGGTGTGGTTCGGACGCACGACGCGGTCGGCGAGCGTGCCGCGATCCGGATTGGCATCGACCGCGATCACGCGGTCGTCTCGCGCATCGGCGAGGGCCATGCCGAGCAGTGCGGTGATCGTGGTCTTGCCGACGCCGCCCTTGCGCGACAGCACCGGGACGAAGCGGGCGCCACCGACGAGGGGCGCGGCGATGCGAGCCGACAGTGCCTTGCGGTCTTTGGCGCGGCGTCCGTCGCCGATGTTGATGCGGCGTCCCGAGATCGTGTAGAGGAAGTGACTCCACGCCCCCTCCGGCTCCGGCTTCGTCAGTCGATGCGGGTCGAGCAGGCGATCGGCCGTGAGCAGGTCGGCGCTCTCCCTGCCGGACTCGCTCAGTTCGTCGAGTCGCTTCGAGGTGAGGGTGACGTCGGCGCGCGCGGAGGCACGCGTCACCACCGCCTTCTGCGGGGGTGTGGTCACGACACTGATCTCCTTCTCGCTCGGCACCTCGGCGCCGGATGCTGGCTGCTCGACCGGCTCGACGACAGCATCGGCCTTCGCTCTGGCGAGGAACTCGGCAGCGGACCGCTGCTCGGCCGCAGCTCGCGCGTCGTCAGCAGCACGCTGCTGTTCGGCGGCACGCTGTTCGGCTGCACGCTGTTCGGCTGCACGCTGTTCGGCTGCGGCGCGCTGCTCCTCCGCCGCGCGCTGCTCCTCCGCGGCACGCTGCTCCTCAGCCGCACGCGCTTCCTCAGCCACACGCGCTTCCTCAGCCACACGCGCTTCCTCAGCCACACGCGCTTCCTCAGCCGCGCGCTGCTCCTCGGCATCCGCGCCCGCCACATCCTCTGCGCTCGCGTCGGTGTCCACGACCGCGGCTTCGGGCATCCAGGTCGCCTCGATCACCACAGGCTCCTGGAGTCGGTCCTCTTCGACGAGCACGGCATCGTCGATGCTCTCGTCCTGCGCGGGCGCTGCGGTGGACAGCGTCGACTCAGCGGCATCCTCCTCCAGCTCCGCGTGCACGGCAGCCTCTTCGGCTGCTGCAGGCTCCACGGCCGGAGCAGACGCGAGCGCGGACTTCTTCTTCTTGTGCTTCGACTTCGGCTTCACGGTGGGCGCCATGACCGGCTTCACGATGGGCTCGACGTCCGCCGCCTCTGCATCGACCGGCTCGACCTGGTCCTCGGTCACCACGGGCACGGTGACCGAGATCGCGGCCGGCTTCGCGGCAGGGACCGGTGTCACGACCTCGAGCGGGGCCTCGTCGACGATCAGGTCGACGATGACCTCCCCGTCGAGCACTCCGTCGTCGGCGAGGTCGTCGTCCTCCTCCTGCGGAAGGGTGACGCTGACCTGCGCGGTCCCGCTGAGGATGCCGATGGCAGTCGTATCGATGGATGCGGTGTCATCGAGCACCCCCAGCGAGTCCTCCTCGCGGGGTTCTTCGTTGTTCTTCGAGATCACGATGTCGCTCCAAGCCTGTGCGGGGTCTCGGGTGCGCACTGCGCGACCCTCGCCCGCCCAAGATTAGTGCGCTGGGCGGATGACGAGCAAAAGGTCTCCGGCCTCGACCTGCTGCGTGGCCGAGATCGCGAGCCGCTCGATGACGCCGTCGACGGGGGCCGTGATCGCCGCCTCCATCTTCATGGCCTCGATCGACGCGACCGGTTCTCCTGCTCGAACAGTGCTGCCGACCTCCGACTTCACGGTCACGACACCCGAGAACGGGGCCGCCACCTGACCGGGAACGGAGGTGTCCGCCTTCTCGACCTCGTGCGCATCGACCGAGATGGAGCGGTCACGCACGAAGACCGGACGCAGCTGCCCGTTCAGCGTCGTCATGACGGTGCGCATGCCCTTGTCGTCCGCGTCTCCGATCGCCTCGAGTCCGATGAAGAGCTGCACTCCGCGGTCGATCTCGATCAGATGCTCCTGGCCGGCGACCAGCCCGTAGAGGTAGTCGCCGGTGTCGAGCACCGACAGGTCGCCGAACAGCTCGCGCATCTGCGAGAACTCGCGCATCGGCGCAGGGAAGAGCAGCGTGTTCAGGCGCGCGCGGCGCTCCTGGCTCTCGCCAGCGAGTGCTGCCTCGTCCGCTGCGCTGATGTCGGTGAGTCCGGTGCGCACGGTCCTGCCGGCGAGCACCTTCGTGCGGAACGGCTCCGGCCATCCACCGGGCAGTTCGCCGAGTTCGCCGGCCATGAACCCGACGACCGAGTCAGGGATGTCGTACTTCTCCGGGTTCGCCTCGAAGTCCGCAGGGTCGGCCTTCACCGCCGCGAGGTGCAGGGCGAGATCGCCGACCACCTTCGACGACGGCGTGACCTTCGGCACACGGCCGAGGATGCGGTCGGCAGCGGCGTACATGTCCTCGATGAGCTCGAAGTCGTCCGCCAGCCCCAGCGCCTTGGCCTGCTGGCGCAGGTTCGACAGCTGTCCGCCCGGGATCTCGTGGTGGTACACGCGACCCGTGGGTCCGGGAAGTCCGGACTCGAACGGCGCGTACTGGAGACGGACCGCCTCCCAGTACGGTTCGAGGTCCGAGACGTTGTCGAGGTCGAGGCCGCTGTCCCGCTCGGTGTGCGCGAGCGCTGCGACGAGTGCGGAGAGCGACGGCTGGCTGGTCGTGCCGGACAATGGAGCGGATGCCGCATCGACCGCGTCGACGCCGACCGCGCTTGCGGCGAGGAGCGTCGCCAGCTGGCCGCCGGCGGTGTCGTGCGTGTGCAGGTGCACCGGCAGATCGAAGCGCTCCCGCAGCGCCGCGACGAGCTTCGCCGCAGCAGCCGGCCGGAGGAGCCCCGCCATGTCCTTGATCGCGATGATGTGCGCGCCGGCCTCGACGATCCGATCCGCGAGAGCCAGGTAGTAGTCCAGCGTGTACAGATCCTCAGCGGGGTCGAGCAGGTCGCCGGTGTAGCAGAGGGCGACCTCGGCGACGGCGGTCCCCGTGCGGCGCACCGCCTCGATCGCCGGTCGCATCTGCTCGACATCGTTCAGCGCGTCGAAGATGCGGAAGATGTCGACGCCGCTCGCTGCGGCCTCGGCGACGAAGGCGTCGGTGACCGCCGTCGGGTACGGCGTGTAGCCGACCGTGTTGCGCCCGCGCAGCAGCATCTGGATCGCGACGTTCGGGAGCGCCGCCCTGAGCTTGTCGAGCCGCTCCCACGGATCTTCGCCGAGGAAGCGCAACGCGACGTCGTACGTCGCCCCGCCCCAGGCCTCGACCGAGAGCAGTCCTGGCGTCAGCTGGGAGATGTACGGGGCGGCGGCGACGAGATCCTTCGTGCGCACCCGTGTCGCGAGCAGCGACTGGTGGGCATCGCGGAAGGTGGTGTCGGTGATCGCCAGCGCGGTCTGCTCTCGGAGGCTGCGGGCGAATCCCTCAGGTCCGAGCTCGAGCAGGCGCTGTCGGGACCCGGGGACGGGCTCGGCGGTGAGGTCGACCGTCGGCAGCTTGGTGCGGGGGTCGACCGAACCGGGGTGCGCGCCGTGCGGCTTGTTCACCGTGACGTCGACGAGCCAGTTCAGGATCTTGGTGCCGCGATCCTTCGATACGCGTCCCCGCAGCAGATCAGGGCGCTCGTCGATGAACGAGGTGCTCACATCGCCGGCGATGAACGCCTCGTCCTCGAGCAGCGCCTGCAGGAACGGGATGTTCGTGGAGACGCCGCGGATGCGGAACTCCGCCAGCGCTCTGCGAGCACGGGCGACGGCCGCCGGGAAGTCGCGACCGCGGCAGGTGAGCTTCGAGAGCATCGAGTCGAAGTGCGGGCTGATCTGTGCACCCTGATGCACGGTGCCGCCGTCGAGACGGATGCCTGCCCCACCGGGCGAGCGGTACGTGGTGATCTTCCCGGTGTCGGGCCGGAAGCCCTGCGTCGGATCCTCGGTCGTGATGCGGCACTGCAGGGCCGCTCCGCGCAGATGCAGATTCTGCTGCTGCAGGCCGAGCTCGGCGAGCGTCTGGCCGGCGGCGATGCGCATCTGGCTCTGCACGAGGTCGACATCCGTGACCTCCTCGGTCACGGTGTGCTCGACCTGGATGCGCGGGTTCATCTCGATGAACACGACCTCGCCGGTGCGCTCCCCCGCCGTCTCCAGCAGGAACTCGACCGTGCCCGCGTTCTCGTAGCCGATCGAGCGTGCGAACGCGACCGCGTAGCCGTGCAACGCGCTGCGCACGCTGTCGTCGAGGTTGGGGGCAGGAGCGATCTCGACGACCTTCTGATGACGCCGCTGCACCGAGCAGTCCCGCTCGAACAGGTGCACGGTCTCGCCGGTCTTGTCGGCGAGGATCTGCACCTCGATGTGTCGCGGCCGCACGACGGCCTGCTCGAGGAACATCCGCGCATCGCCGAAGGCACTGGCGGCCTCGCGCATCGCCTCGGCGAGGGCCGGTGCGAGCTCGTCAGCGGTCTCGACTCGACGCATTCCTCGACCGCCGCCGCCGGCGACTGCCTTCGCGAACAGCGGGAAGCCGATGTCCTGCGCCTGGGCGACGAGCGCCTCGACGTCGTCGGATGCTTCGGTCGACCGCAGCACGGGGACGCCGGCCTCGACAGCGTGGCGCTTGGCCTCGACCTTGTTGCCTGCCATCTCGAGGACGTTCGCCGGAGGACCGATGAAGACGATCCCGTTCGCCGCCGCCTGCTCTGCGAGGTCCGGGTTCTCCGAGAGGAAGCCGTAGCCCGGGTAGATCGCGTCTGCGCCGGCCTCTCGTGCGACGCGGATGATCTCGTCCACGCTCAGGTAGGCGCGGACCGGATGCCCCCGCTCGCCGATCTCATAGGCCTCGTCCGCCTTGAGCCGGTGCATCGAGCCCCGGTCCTCGTACGGGAAGACGGCCACCGTCTTCGCACCGACCTCGAATGCGGCACGGAAGGCACGGATCGCGATCTCGCCGCGGTTGGCCACAAGGATCTTCTTGAACATGCACACCTCTGAAAGCTCGATGTGCGGCGCATTCGACGCACATGGGGCGGGGCTGAGTGTTCCCTCAGCCTAGAGGAAGGTAACGTGGAGTCCGTGCACGTACTCAGCGTCAGCTCCCTCAAGGGAGGCGTCGGCAAGACCACGGTGACCCTCGGCTTGGCCTCAGCGGCCTTCGCCAGGGGTGTCCGTACCCTCGTCGTCGACCTCGACCCGCAATCCGACGTGTCGACCGGCATGGACATCCAGGTCGCCGGCCGCCTCAACATCGCCGATGTCTTGGCGAACCCGAAGGAGAAGGTCGTCCGACAGGCGATCACCTCCAGCGGATGGGCGAAGGTGCACCCCGGCACCATCGATGTCCTCATCGGCAGCCCGTCGGCCATCAACTTCGACGGCCCGCACCCGAGCGTGCGTGACGTGTGGAAGCTCGAAGAAGCCCTCGCCGCGGTGGAGGCCGACTACGACCTCGTGCTCGTCGACTGCGCTCCCTCGCTCAACGCACTGACCCGCACGGCCTGGGCCGCCAGCGACCGCGTCATGGTCGTCACCGAACCGGGCCTGTTCTCGGTCGCCGCCGCTGACCGCGCGCTCCGCGCGATCGAGGAGATCCGCCGAGGACTCTCGCCTCGTCTGCAGCCGCTCGGCATCGTGGTGAACCGCGTCCGCCCGCAGTCGATCGAGCACCAGTTCCGCATCAAGGAGCTGCGCGACATGTTCGGTCCGCTCGTGCTCGCACCCCAGCTTCCGGAGCGCACCTCGTTGCAGCAGGCGCAGGGCGCCGCCAAGCCGCTGCACATCTGGCCCGGCGACTCCGCTCAGGAGCTCGCCGCAGACTTCGATCAGCTGCTCGACCGCATCATCCGCACCGGACGCATCGCCGTCCCGGAGGTCGGCGCCCAGAACTGATCATCCACGCGCACAGTGAAACGGCCACTCTCGACATCGAGGGTGGCCGTTCTTCGTGAGGTGTTGGTGCCCGTGGCGTCAGGCGGAGCGCTTGGTACGGCGTGCCGACAGCTCGTCGACAGGATCGGGTGCCGTGGCGTCGAACTCGACGAGCGTGGACTCGACCTCACGCAGGACCTTGCCAACCGCGATGCCGAAGACGCCCTGGCCGCGGCTGACCAGGTCGATGACCTCGTCGTTCGAAGTGCACAGGTAGACCGAGGCGCCGTCGCTCATGAGCGTCGTGCCCGCCAGATCACGGATGCCCGCACGGCGGAGCTCCTCGACCGCGGTGCGGATCTGCTGCAGCGAGATGCCCGTGTCGAGCAGGCTCTTGACCAGCTTGAGCACGAGGATGTCGCGGAAGCCGTACAGGCGCTGCGAGCCGGAGCCGCTCGCGCCGCGGACGGTGGGCTCCACCAGCTCGGTGCGAGCCCAGTAGTCCAGCTGACGGTACGTGATGCCGGCGGCACGAGCGGCGACCGCACCACGGTAGCCGACCTCGTCATCCATCGCCGGCAGACCGTCGGTGAAGAGGAGTTCGGTCACGAACTGAGGGTCTCCCCCGAGCTCATCCGCATTCATCTGAAGTCCTCCCTGGAACGGTTAACTCCACGCTAGAGCAGTGCCCCGACAGCATCAATGACATCTGTGCGAGCACGAAGGTGTGTCGCAATCAGTTCGTTACGAAAGGATCCGCGAAAGCGCATCCTTGATGAAGAGCGAGCGCACTTCATCGATCTTCCCGACCAGTTCCGGGGCCAGTTCGCTGGCCTTCGCCCTGGATGCGGTGTCGGTCCGGCGCAGCAGCGCCGACATCGCGGACTCGATGAGCGCGACCTCCCGCTCCGCCCCCTGACGGAGCGACCTGAGGTGCCGCGGCTCGATGCCGTGGCGGTCGAGCGCGACGAGTCCGCGCAGCAGCGTGAGCACGGTCTCGGGGTAGCTCTCCTGCGCCACGATGACGCCGGTGCTGATCGCGTCGTTGAGCAGCTGAGGTCCGGCGCCCGCCGCGGCGAGCAGCTCGTCCCGGCGGTACCGCCGGGGAGCGGGGGTGATCGACGGCGGCGGCAGCAGCGATGCGGACTCGCCGCGTTCTGCGGCCTCGTCGAGCTGCTCGCGGATGACGCTCAGCGGCAGATAGTGATCGCGCTGGAGCGTGAGTCCGACGCGCAACCGCTCGATGTCGGATGCCGAGAACTTCCGGTAGCCGGACTCCGTGCGTGACGGTGTGACGATCCCCTGCACTTCGAGAAAACGGAGCTTGCTGGACGTCAGATCAGGAAAGTCCGGCGTGAGTCTCGCCAGCACCTGACCGATGCTCAGAAGCCCCGTGGACGCTGAGCGTTCACGGGCGGGGGAAGCCGCCATCAGGCGTTCGTCGCCGGTCGATCGAGCGGAGATGCGAAGAAGTTCAGACGGAACTTGCCGACGCGCAGCTCCGAGCCGTCGATCAGCACGCTGCGATCGACTCGCTCGCCGTTCGCGTAGGTGCCGTTCAGGGAACGCTGATCGATGATCTCGAACGTCGTGCCGCTTCGGGTGATCTCAGCGTGACGACGCGACACGGTCACGTCGTCGAAGAAGATGTCGGCTTCGGGGTGGCGTCCGACGGTCGTCACGTCGGTGTCGAGGAGGTAGCGGGCGCCGGCGAGTGCGCCGGAGCGGACGAGCAGCAGCGCCGATCCCGACGGCAGCGCCGCGATCGCGGACTGCTCGACGTCGGTGAGCTCCACGCCGAACGGCACGAAGGACAGGTCCGAATCGTGTCCGAACGTCTGTGTCACGTCGTGTCGTTGCTCGCCTGGACGATGAATCGCGGCGTCCCCGGCCGATCGGCCTTCGGTGTCTGTCACTTTGTCCTCCTGACTTTCCAGACTAACGGATGCGGAGGCAGTGACGGGAGGCCTGGCCTCACACTCAGAGATCGCATATGGGTTATCCGTAGGCTGAGTGCGTGCAGACCGAAGCCCGTCGCCTCCCCGTCGTCCCGATCGCCCTCGCCACGAGCCTGCTCGCGGCGTTCCTGGTGCTCTTCTCCCCATTGGCCGCGTCGGCCCACGACGGATTGATCGCGTCGTCGCCGGAGGCGGACAGCACGGTCGAGACGCTGCCGACCGAACTCACGCTCACCTTCAGCGCCGATCTCATCACGGGGGAAGGCGCGACCGAGGTCGTGGTGACCGACGCCGCCGGCAACTCGGTCATCGACGGTGCAGCCACCGTCGATGGAGGAGTGGTGACGCAGCCGCTGCTCGCCGAGGCTCCGGCCGGCGCGTATCACGTGATCTGGAAGGTCGTGTCCAGCGACGGGCACCCGACCTCCGACGAGTTCTTCTTCACCGTCAGCACCAGCACCGTCACGACGCCCACGGCCACCCCGACCGCCACGGCAGCGCCCACGACGGAGGCGAGCAGCACGCCGGCGGCGACGACCACGCCCGCACCGGAATCGGATGCCTCGTCCGGAGCATCCGGATGGATCTGGGCGCTGTCGATCGGTGGCATCGCGGTCATCGCGGCACTGATGGTCTGGTTCACCGTTCGCGCCAGGAGGAACGACACCTCGACCGATTCCGACGCCCCCTCGGAGCGATAGGCTTAACCCATGCCTCATTACGACGTCGTCATCCTCGGTGCAGGTCCTGGTGGATACGTCGCTGCGGTTCGCAGCGCGCAGCTCGGCCTGTCCACCGCAATCATCGAGGAGAAGTACTGGGGTGGTGTCTGCCTCAACGTGGGCTGCATCCCCTCCAAGGCCCTCCTGAAGAACGCGGAGCTCGCGCACACGCTGAACCACAAGGCCGACTTCTTCGGCATCTCGGGTGAGTTCACGATCGACTACGGCAAGGCGTTCGATCGCAGCCGCGTCGTGGCCGACGGCCGTGTCAAGGGCATCCACTTCCTGATGAAGAAGAACAAGGTCACCGAGTACGACGGCCGCGGCACCTTCACCGGCCCGAAGGCGATCTCGGTCGCCAAGTCCGACGGCTCGACCGAAGAGGTCACGTTCGACAACGCCATCATCGCCACCGGCTCCCGGGTGCGTCTGCTCCCGGGTGTCGAGCTCAGCGACAACGTCGTGACGTACGAAGAGCAGATCATGAGCCGTGAGCTGCCGAAGTCGATCGTGATCGTCGGCGCAGGGGCCATCGGCATGGAGTTCGCCTATGTCATGACGAACTACGGCGTCAAGGTCACCATCATCGAGTTCCTCGACCGCGCGCTCCCCAACGAGGACGCCGACGTGTCGAAGGAGATCACGAAGCAGTACAAGAACTACGGCGTCGACATCCTGACCTCCACCAAGGTGGAGACGGTCGTCGACAACGGCTCCTCGGTCACCGTCACCTACACCGGCAAGGACGGCCAGCAGAGCTCGATCGAGGCCGACAAGGTGCTCATGTCGGTCGGCTTCGCCCCGAACATCGAGGGCTTCGGTCTCGACAAGACCGGCGTGAAGCTCACCGAGCGCGGTGCGATCGACATCGACGACCACATGCGCACCAACGTCGAGGGCATCTACGCGATCGGCGATGTCACGGCCAAGCTGCAGCTCGCCCACGTCGCCGAGGCGCAGGCCGTCGTCGCAGCCGAGACCATCGGCGGTGCCGAGACCCAGACGCTGGGCGACTACCGCATGATGCCTCGTGCGACGTTCTGCTCGCCGCAGGTCGCATCGTTCGGTCTCACCGAGCAGCAGGCGAAGGACGAGGGTCGCGAGATCAAGGTCGTCTCCTTCCCGTTCATGGCGAACGGCAAGGCGCACGGTCTCGGTGAGCCCGTCGGCTTCGTCAAGCTCATCGCCGATGCGGAGCACCTCGAGCTCATCGGCGCCCACATGATCGGCCCCGACGTGTCGGAGCTGCTGCCCGAGCTGACGCTGGCCCAGAAGTGGGACCTCACGGCGCTCGAGCTGGCCCGCAACGTGCACACGCACCCGACGCTGTCGGAGGCGCTCCAGGAGGGCTTCCACGGCCTCGCCGGCCACATGATCAACTTCTGATCACCAGCTGAATCCACGAAGGCCCGGTCCCGCGCAACGCGGACCGGGCCTTCGTGCGCGTGGCACGGTCGTGATCTCACGTGCTGGCGGGCGCGCCCTCCCATCGCAGCTGGAGACGGGCAGGGAACCCCGATCGCACGGTCCACCCCTCGGGCGCCTGCGCTCGCAGTTCCGCAGCCGTGTAGGAGCGACGGATGCTCAACAGCCCGTCGATGCGGATGAAGGAGCCGGCCAGGACGTTCCGGGCGAACGGCAGTGTCCCTGCGGCGAACAGTCCGTAGGCTCCCCTGCTCCGCGCGATGTCGTGGTGCGCCACGAGCCCGGTCGCCGACACGAGTTGCCGGGTGTCGGAGAGCACCGCCGACAGCTGCTCGGCCGTGAGGTGGTGGAGCAGATGATTGGAGAGCACGACATCGAAGGTCTCCCCGGCCGCCACCAGGTCGTCGGTCGCAGCGCAGCGATAGTGCACACCGGCGCCGCTGTCGTGCGCGGCAGCCCAGCTCATCGCCCGCTCGTCGGGGTCGAGCGCGGTGATCTCGGCGGAGAGTCCATCCCGTCGCAGAAAGGCCGCCAGCGCGCGGCACAGATCGCCGCCGCCGGCACCGACGTCGAGGATGCGCACTCGTCCGGCACGCGCACGCGGGCGGATGTCACGACGGTACAGCGCGCCCGGTCGGGAGACGATCGCATTCACGACGCGGAATCGGCGGTAGGTGTGCTCCAGCATCCGCAGGTCCGCATCGGGCTCGTCCATGAGCTCGCGCAGGTCGACCGCCCTGGCGGAGAGATCGGGCAGCATGCGTCCCTACGCCTCGACCGTCAGGAGTGCGCTCTCGGCGGTGAGACCAGGACCGAACGCCATGGCTGCCACGCGGTCGCCTGGCTCAGCGCCGTGCTGGAGGATGTGCTGCAGCACGAAGAAGACCGTGGCGCTCGACATGTTGCCGTTCTCGCGGAGCACCTCGCGGGCAGGGTGCAGCTGCGCATCGCTGAGGTGCAATCGGTCCTGCACGCGGTCGAGGATGCTGCGTCCGCCGGGGTGGATCGCCCAGTGCGCCACCTGCTCCCCCACAGTGCCGGCATCGAACGCCGCCGAGAGGTCATCCTCCCGCGCGTACAGGGGGCGGATGGCACCGATGATCGTCTCGCCGATGATCTGCGGCACGGCGGTCGACAGGATCATCTCGAACCCGTGGTCGCCGATCGTCCACGCCATGTCCTTCTCCCCCTCCGGTGCGATCGCGGTGTGGAATCCGTCGAGCCGCAGCCCAGGGCCTGTTCGGGGCAGGTCGCGCGCGGACACGAGGGCAGCGGCAGCACCGTCGGCGAAGAGGGACGAGGCGACGATCGTGTCCGGGTCTTCCGAGGAGCGCAGATGCAGGGTGCACAGCTCGACGCTGACGATGAGGACCACGGCATCCTGGTCAGCTGCGCAGAACTGGCTCGCAGCGCGGAGCGCCGGCATCGAGGCGTAGCAGCCCATGAATCCGAAGTGGTAGCGCTGCGCGCTGTCTGGGATTCCGAGAGCGCGCACGATCGCATAGTCCGGCCCGGGCGCGAACGAGCCGGTGCACGAGACCGTGATCACGTGCGTGATGTCGGATGCCGTGATCTCCGGGTCCGCATCGATCACCGCGCGCGCCGCATCCACGAAGAGCCGCGAGGCATCGCGGATGAAGACCTCGTTGCGTGTCTTCGTGCTCGGCGACAGGAGCGCACCTGATCGTCGGTCGAAGAAGACCGGATCCGAGGCCTCGGAGTCGAGCGACAGCTCCTCGATCACGGTATGTCGCGTGTCGATGCCCGAGCCGTTGAACGACGCGGAGACGATGCGCTTCGCCAGCCGACCGAGATCGGGCTGCGAGCCGAAGATGTCACGGACCTTCTCCTGCCGCAGCACCGTGTGGGGAACGATCGTCTGGAGTGATCTCAGCACGGCAGGGCGACTCATGATGTCACTCAAGCACCCCTGAACCCATCGAGGGAAGGGGCTTGCGCCGTGTCGGCTTCCCATACACTCGCGGTGAGGGCGAGTCGCCCGACAGCGGCTTCGGGAGGGGCAGGATGTTCGGTTCGAAGAAGAAGAAGATCGGCCTCAACGAGCTGATGGAGCAGCTCAGGCCCGACCTGACTCGGGAATCGCTCGGCGTCGGACCCGATTTCCCTGGCGTCGCCCCGAACCCGCTCCTGAGCGGCGATGCACGCAGACGCAATGCGGAGCTGCGTGCGGGGGCACTTGCGCTCGGTGTTCTCGTCGACTGGCGGGAGGTCAGTAACGACGGCAGTCCGCGCGTCGTCCTGATGCTCGATGTGGAGACCGCCGACGGCATCGCGTTCCGCGGGATCGCCGACGAAGATCTCACGATCACCGAGCTCGTCCGGCTCGTTCCAGGACAGACGATGCCCGTGCGCTACCGGCCGGCCGTCATGGACCACTACGTCGCCCTCGCGCGGGATGCGGATCCTGCCGATGTGCAGCGGCTCTCCGACCTGATCGCGAACCGCAAGCGGGTCTGAAGCGAAGCCCGTACTCCGGTCAGACGCCCAGGGCGCGTGCGAGCTTGGAGCCGGATGCCGAGTCGCGCCCACCTGCTGCGTGCACCGCACGCTCCACCGCATCGAAGAAGGCCTGACGACCAGCGGGGTCGGCGGGAGCGGCGGGACCGAGCTCCATCTCCCACTCGCGCCATTCGCGCTGCACGTCGGCACGCAGATCCGTCGCACGGACCCGATCGTCGACGAACTCGGCCACGACTCCATCGGGGCCGGTGAGCAGGTAGGCGGTGCGATCGTTCTCGATGCGGGCGAGCGGGGTCAGCGGATCAGTCGTCCACCGCGCGATCGTGGCCGCGACGGCATCCGGAAGGCCGGCGCCCTCGCCGAGCGGCCAGCCGAGCTCGAGCCGACCGTCGCCCTCTCGGGGCCCCTTCACGTGCCAGCCCTCGTCCGGGCCGCCGGTGCGTCGTCGCAGTGCCACGCCCGAACGGGCGAGCGTTCCCCCGGCGGTGTCGAAGTACTGCGCGTCCAGCGCGCGTGCCTCACCCGTGGAGACCGACTCGACTCCGGGAACGCCATCCCACACGGGGAGCGGCGTCACATCGTCGACGTCGTACTTGCGCTCGACCTCGACCGTTCGAGAGGGTTCAGTCATCCGACGGGGAGATGTCCTCGAGGGACTCGTCGAACCAGTAATCGATCTCGGTGGGCCCGTCGGACTCACCGGTGTTCTGCTCTTCGCCGCGGCGGTGGTACACCACCTGCGTCTCGCTGTAAGGGACGATCAGCTTGTCGTCAGCGTCGCCCAGAGGGATGATCTGCCCGTCGAGCGGGCCGCCGTGAAGTCGTGCGAGTGCCATGAGCCCACCCTAGTCCTGTCCCTCCGACATGACCTGAGGGCGGTGTTCAGGCGAGCAGGATGCCGAGCGTGGCGCCGACGATCATCCACGGTCCGAACGCGATGCGGGTGGAGGCGTCTGCCCGCCGCAGGAGCATCAGGATCGCCGCATAGAGCGCTCCGAGCACGAAGGCGGATGCCGCGCCGACCGCCAGCGCCTGCCATCCGTGCCAGCCGAGGACCAGTCCGATCACGGCGGCGAGCTTCACGTCTCCCCCGCCCATCCCCGCGCGGCTGAGCAGACGCAGTCCCGCGTAGAAGCCGCCGAGGATCAGCATCCCCAGGAGCGCCCTGACGAGCGCCTGCATCTGCCCTGTCGCGATGGTATCGGCGACCACGAGCACGAGCAGTGCCGCGAGGGTCGGCAGCACGATCCGGTTCGGCAGTCGATGCGTTCGGGCGTCGATGACGAGCAGCCATCCGCCGATCCCCGACAGCACGAGATGCACGATGACGACGAGCCAGTCCCTCGGATCCATCACCGCAGGCTAGGAGGTCCGGCGGCACCTCCCGAAAGGCCTGTGGACAACGATGCCGATCGCGATGTCGGATGTACGAATTACCGTGAGCATCTCCACTTGCTTTACTAGAACATATCTTCGAGGATGGACGAATGGGGATCGGGCTCGATGCGGTGACCGCGCTCTCTCCGACAGGCGACTTCCGCGCCGGAGAGGTGCTTCGACTGCGCCGTGAGATCAGCCGGATGCAGCGGCGGCGCAGCGAGCATTCGCTCCTTCCGCTCGATCCGGCCTTCACCTCCCTGCTGCCGGAGGAGGGACTGCAGACCGGCACCGCCTACACGGTCTCCCCTTCCCCGGCCCTGGTGCTGGCGCTGCTCAGTGCCGCTTCCAAGAAGGGGCACTGGTGCGCCGTGGTCGGCATGCCGACCCTGGGTGTCGAGGCGGCGGCGGCCTTCGGCATCGACCTCTCCCGGCTGATCCTCGTTCCCGACCCTGCCGAACGCTGGCTCGCGGCGACCTCCGCCCTCGCCGAGGTCGTGCCGCTGATCGTCGTGCATCCGGGCTCTCGCGCCCGAGACGCCGACGTCTCCCGACTCAGCGCCCGCCTGCGCGACCGCGGCTGCACATTGCTGGTCGCCGAGAGCTTCACCGATGCCTGGCCGCAGAGCGAGGGGTCGATCCGTATCCATGATCCGCAGTGGCACGGTCTCGGCACCGGGTGGGGGCTGCTCTCCGACTGCACCGTCACAGTGACCGCCCGGACGCGGCACGCCCCGATGCCCTCGAGCGTGCGGGTGCAGCTGCCAGGACGCAGCGGACTCGTCGAGGCGGCCTCGTCCGATCGGGGCACCAGGGAGCGCAGTGCCGGGATCACCGCACTGCCCGCCTTCTCAGCCACCCCGCCCCCTCGCGACGATGCTGCGAGCGCCGAGCTCTCCTTCTGGGCGGAGGCAGGATGAACGACCCGCTGCGCGTCCTCGTCCTGTGGTTCCCCGACTGGCCGCTGCGCGCCGCCCTCGGTGGCGCTCCCCCGTATCCGCCGACCGCGCTGGTGCAGGCGAACACGGTCATGGCGTGCACCGCCTCTGCGCGCGCGCACGGCGTTCGCGCAGGGCAGCGCCGCCGTGTCGCACAGGGCCATCTCTCCTCGCTGCAGGTGCTCCCCCACGATCCGTCCCGCGACGAGCGCTCATTCCTGCCGGTGCTGCAGCTCATCGAGAAGCATGCGCCTGGGGCCGCGCTGCTGCGCCCTGGGCTGGCCGTGCTGCGCGCCAGGGGCATCTCCCGCTATCACGGCGGTGAGGCGGAGGCCGCAGACGCCCTCGCCGCGATCCTGACCGAAGGCGGATTCCCCGAGGTGCGCATCGGCGTCGCAGACGGCCCGTTCACGGCGGAGATCGCGGCGCGCGCTCCCCGTCCCCGCACCGTGGTGCCCGCCGGCGGCTCGAAGGAGTTCCTGGCGCCGTACCCGGTGCAGGTGCTGCGTGACGAGCAGCTCCCCGATCTCCTCGTGCGGCTCGGGGTGCGGACGCTCGGCGAGTTCACCGCGCTGCCGGCACTGGAGGTGCGAGATCGCTTCGGCGAGCGCGGAGCGCGGCTGCACGCCCTCGCGGCGGGGGCGGATTCCCAACCCGTCGTCCCTCGCCCTCCCGATCCGGAGCTGGTGCGGAACGTCGAGTTCGAGACGCCGCTGGCCGGTGCAGATCAGGTCGCCTTCGCCATCCGGCAGACAGCGGATGCCGTGCTGCTCGCGTTGGGCGAGGCATCTGTGGTCTGCACCGAGGTGAGAATCGACCTGACCGATGACAACGGCGAGGTGTACTCACGCACGTGGCTGCATCCGACCTGCTTCGACGCGAGCGATCTCGTCGACCGCGTGCGCTGGCAGCTGGAGGCTCTGGCTGCGCGGAACGCGAAGGAGCCGGTCGACGAGGCAAGAGCCTTCGGCGGCATCGCCGCAGTGCGCATCGTCCCCTCCGCGGTCGACGACGCAGCCCACCATCAGCCGGGGCTGTTCGGCTCCGGCACCGATGAGCGCCTGCACCATGCCGTCTCTCGCGTGCAGACCATGCTGGGGCATCAGGGCGTGGTCACCGCTGCGGTCTCCGGTGGCCGCTGGCTCGCCGACCGGCAGGTGCTCACCCCCTGGGGAGAGCGCACCGTCCCACCGCGGGATCCTGAGCGTCCATGGCCGGGGAGTCTGCCCGATCCTCTGCCGGCCGAGGTCTTCCGCCCGCCGCGGCGGATCGCAGTGGATGCTGCGGACGGCGCCACCATCAGCATCGACGACCGCGGGGCGCTCACCTCCGTTCCTGCGCGCATCGACGGCAGCCGGGTGCAGGGGTGGGCGGGCCCCTGGCCCATCCATGAGCATCGCTGGACGTCCGGCGGCGGCAAGCGAGGACATCGGCTGCAGATCGTCGACGACCGGGATCGCGCCTGGCTGGTCTTCTGCACCGGCGAGCGCTGGTGGGTCGAGGGGAGGTATCGCTGATGGGCTGGCACAACCCACCGCAGACCTGGCGTGAGCTCGAGCGAACCCTCACCGGAGAGGACTCCCCGAGTCCGGCCGTCGCCGAGCCTCGAGGCGCCCGTGTCGATGAGGGGCCGATCAGCCGGCGCCGGAAGCGGACACCGCCCCCGACCGTCCGCCCGGACGACGCGGTCCCCTACGCCGAGCTGCACGCGCACTCCTCGTACTCCTTCCTCGACGGTGCCTCCTCTCCGGAGGATCTGCTCTCCGAGGCGGAGCGCCTCGGGCTCACGGCGCTCGCCCTCACGGACCACGACGGCTTCTACGGCGCAGCGCGCTTCGCCGAGCTCGCCGAGCTCATGGACGCACGGGTGCAGACCGTCTACGGCGCCGAGCTGTCACTCGAGCTTCCGGCTCCGCAACGCGGCAATCCCGATCCGCTGGGCGATCATCTGCTCGTGCTCGCCGGTGGGATGGAGGGGTACCACCGTCTCTCCGGCGCGATCACGACGGCGCAGCTGCGGGGCGCCGAGAAGGGTCGCCCCGTCTACGATCTCGACGAGCTCGCGGCGAGCGCCGGCGGCCACTGGACGATCCTCACCGGCTGCCGCAAGGGCAGCGTCCGGCGCGGGCTGGAGCTCGGCGACCCCGAGACACCGCTGCGACACCTGGTCGATCTGTTCGGCGCGGATCACGTCGCGGTCGAGCTGATCGATCACGGCGACCCGCAGGACACTCGTCGCAACGACACCCTGGCCGAGCTCGCCGCACAGCTGCGCCTCCCGGTGGTGGCGACGAACAATGTGCACTACGCGACCCCCGCTCGCGCGCCCCTCGCCGAGGCAGTGGCCGCAGTGCGCGCTGTCCGCAGCATGGACGACCTCGACGGCTGGCTCCCCTCCCATGGCGGCGCGCATCTGCGCAGCGGCGCCGAGATGACCGCCCGCTTCCGGCGATACCCCGGGGCGATCTCCCATGGACTCGAGCTGGCCGCGGCATCCGCCTTCCCCCTTCGGAGAGCCCGCCCTGACCTGCCGCGGCAGGAGGTGCCGGAGGGGCACACGCCCATGAGCTGGCTGCGCACCCTCGTCTGGGACGCCGTGCCGACGAAGTACCCCCGCCTCGACGACGAGGGCCGGCATCGCATCGGGCGAGAGCTCGACGTGATCGAGGAGAAGGACTTCCCCGGGTACTTCCTCATCGTGCACGGCATCGTCGCGGAGGCTCGGCGGCGCGGCATCCTCTGCCAGGGTCGTGGGTCCGCTGCGGCGAGCGCTGTCTGCTACCTGCTGGGCATCACCGCGGTCGACCCGATCCTCTACCGACTCCCCTTCGAGCGCTTCCTCGCGACCACCCGGCAGGAGGAGCCCGACATCGACGTGGACTTCGACTCCCGACGACGCGAGGAGATCATCCAGTGGGTGTACGCGAAGTACGGGAGGCAGCGTGCGGCACAGGTCGCGAATGTCATCCAGTACCGCCCGAAGAACGCCGTGCGGGACATGGCCAGGGCGCTCGGGTACTCGCCGGGACAGCAGGATGCCTGGTCCCGCCAGGTCGACGGCTGGAGCGCCGGCCTCGAGATCGCCGACGAGCACGACATCCCCGAGAACGTGCTCGAGTATGCGGGTGAGCTGCTGAAGGCACCTCGGCATCTCGGCATCCACTCCGGGGGCATGGTGCTGACCGCGCGTCCGGTCGGCGAGGTCGTGCCGGTCGAGCACGCCCGCATGGAGGACCGCACCGTCATCCAGTGGGACAAGGACGACGCCGCCTTCATGGGCCTGGTGAAGTTCGACCTGCTGGGACTCGGGATGCTGGCAGCGCTGCAGCACTGCTTCGACATCATCCGCGACGCCACCGGCGAGGAATGGACGCTGGAGAGCATCCCCAAAGAGGAGCCGGCCGTCTTCGACATGCTCTGTCGCGCCGATTCGATCGGGGTGTTCCAGGTGGAGTCCCGCGCCCAGATCGGGCTGCTCCCCCGCCTGCAGCCACGGAGCTTCTACGACCTCACGATCCAGATCGCGCTGATCCGCCCCGGGCCCATCCAGGGTGGGGCCGTGCATCCGTTCGTACGGCGGAAGATCGCGAAGGACAAGGTCGACGAGGAGAACCTCGAGCGCGTGGCGCGCGGCGAGGAGCCGGTGGAGTTCCCCATCCCCTACCCGCACAGCGATCTGCAGGACATCCTGGAGCGCACCCTGGGGGTTCCGATCTTCCAGGAGCAGCTCATCCAGATGGCGATGGCCGTCGGCGACTGCACCGCCGACGAGGGCGACCTGCTGCGCCGCGCCATGGGATCCAAGCGCGGGCTCGAGAAGATCGAGAAGGTCAAGGCGAAGCTCTACGCGGGGATGGCGAGGCGGGGGCTCGTCGGCGACGCCGCCGACCGCATCTACGCGCAGATCCAGGCATTCGCGAACTTCGGCTTCGCAGAGTCGCACTCCCTGTCGTTCGCCCTGCTCGTCTATGCCAGCTCCTGGGTGAAGCTGCACTATCCGGCAGCCTTCCTCGCCGGACTCCTGCGTTCGCAGCCGATGGGCTTCTACTCCGGCGCGACGCTCACCGCCGACGCGAGGCGCCATGGCGTGGAGGTGCGCCGCCCTGACCTGCACGCCTCAGGGGCGACCGAGACCCTGGAGCCGCTCGACCCGGACTCCCCGTCCACCGCGCCGACCGGTATCGATGCCTGCCTCGCCGATCCCCAGCCCGCGGTGCGGCGCTTCGACCGGGATGCTCCGGACGAGTCAGCGGCACATCGCCGAGACGGGACGCATGCCGTGCGGCTCGGACTCGGCGGCATCCGCGGGATCGGTGCCCCGATGGCCGAGCGGATCGTCGCAGAGCGGGAGGCGAACGGTCTCTACCGCGACCTGCACGACCTGGTCAGACGCACGGATGCCACCGCGGCGCAGCTCGAGTCACTGGCCACCGCCGGAGCGTTCGAGTCGCTCGGGCTGGAGCGACGCGAGGCGATCTGGCTCGCCGGTGCCGCCGCCGAGGATCGAGCGCGGTTCCTCCCGGGCACCACCGTCGCCGTGCAGCCTCCGCTGTTCGCGGATCAGACCAGCTACGAGCGGCTCTCCGCCGATCTCTGGTCGACCGGGGTCTCGACCGACGATCACCCGATGACGCACTTCCGCAGCGCGCTGCAGGAACGCGGGGTGCTGACCTCCGTCGATCTGCAGGCGCACGAGTCCGGCCGGCGCATCGCGGTCGCCGGTCTCGTCACGCACCGTCAGCGACCGGCGACCGCGTCCGGCATCACCTTCGTGAACCTCGAGGATGAGAACGGACTCGTCAACATCGTCTGCTCGGCCGGAGTGTGGAACCGGTACCGCCGTATCGCCAGGGATTCTCCTGCACTCATCGTCCGCGGCATTCTGGAGCGCTCGACCGAGGGCGTCGTGAATGTGCTCGCCGATGCCTTCGAGGATCTGCGCACCGGCCTCGCGCACCGGTCGCGGGACTTCCGATGAACGGGACTTCCGACGAACGGGGCCTCCGATGAGCTCCTGGGTCCCTGAGCCTGCTGAAGGGCCCGGCACCATCACCTGACCGGGGTCACCAGAACCGTTCGGTCTCCTCAGCCTGCTGACGGTCGCTGCCGCCCCAGCGGTCGGCCTCGGCCTTGGCGGCATCCGCAGCAGCATCCGCATCCCGCAGCGCGACCTTCGCGCCCGTCGAACCAGGGCCGATCGGATCGACCGTGAGCGTCGTGCGGGCACTCTGCGCGCCGATCGTCACGGTGCAGTCGAGCACTCGCCCCAACCAGCGCGAGAACTCGCCGTAGGCATCGTCTGCTCGCCGATAGCGGATCCCCGTGTCGAGGTCGGTCAGTGACAGCAGGACCGGCTCATTGGTGAGCGGATCGGCCTGCTCGGTCACCTCGATGCGGTGCCCTCGTGCGATGGCGATCTGGGCTGCGACGACGATGGTCCTGTCCATGTCTCCACCTTAGGAAACAGCGTCCGAGAAGCCCAGGGCTCTGTCTCCCAGAAATATTTCAAGAAATCTTGTCCCCCAAATGGTGGACAAGACAAAATGCGGGTACTCTGCTAAACGTAGCGGGGGCTACCGGCTGGATACTGGGGTAATCAGCCATCGAGCGCAGCGACTATCGCCGCCTCCCCTGCCGTCCGGGATGGACGGTGGCCCTCTCGAGATCCGTTGGGGCGGAGCACTCGAGAGGGCAAACCCCGCTGTCTCCAACGGGCGATCCTTCCGGCCGTCGAGGGTCCGACTCAGCGAGAGCCGATTATCGACGCCGCCTCCGCCTGGGACTGCGCCGCCGGGCGAGCACGCCCCTCGCTCACGAGCACGGCCACCACCCCCGCGCCGCACAGGGCGAATCCGATGAGCGTCACGACCGTGAGCGGCTCGCCGAGGAGGAGGGCACCAGCGGCCGCGGTCGCCGGCGCGACCAGGAAGAGCAGCGCGTTGAGCGCCGTGATGCCGACGCGACGCAGCAGCCACCAGTAGAGGCCGTACGCCGCGAGGGTCGGGAAGACCGCGGAGAACACGACGGCGAGCCAGAACGAGACGGATGCTGGTGGCACGAGCTGGCCGGCGATCGCGGTGATCGGGATGAGCGCCAGCGCGGTCACCGAGACATGGATGGCCAGCGTCACCAGCGTGCTGGTTCGCGGTTCGGAACGGCGCTGGAGGAACGTGCCGACGATCAGGCAGACCATCGCCACGGCCGGCCAGAGATACGCCGCAGGGTGCGCGGTGGAGTCATCGAGCTGCGACCGGACGACCAGGAAGACACCTGCCGCTCCGACGACGAGTCCGGCCCACTGTGCGCCGCGAACCTTCAGTCCGAGCAGTGGCCCCACGAGCATTGCGACCACGAGCGGCTGCACCGCGTCGATCAGCGCGGTCGTGCCGGTGGCGACGCCCGATGCAACCGCGGCGTACACCGCGGTGCAGTACCCGAACTGCGCGAACAGGCCGATCAGCGCCTGCCGCCGCACGTCCGCTGCAGTGACGCCTTTCGCTGCCCGCGTGAGCGAGACGATCGCGAGCAGCACCACCGCGAGCGGCACGAACCGCCACACCAGCAGGGTCAGCGGCGCGACATCGACGGTGGCGATCGCCGGCACGAGGAATCCCGAACTCCAACTCGCCACGAAGGCCGCTGACGCGAGGACCGTCACGCCGACGCGAAGTACACCGATCTGTTTACTCATGCGTCCGACTATACAGGTTGGTATAGTCGGGTCATGGCCGTTCTCGTTCCCGAACTCGCCCCGCTCACCCCTGGCGCGACGCGCGTGCTCGATGCCGCGTCGCAGCTCTTCTACGAGCGCGGCATCCACGCCGTCGGTGTCGACACGATCGCCGAGGCGGCCGGCGTCACGAAGAAGACCCTGTACGACCGGTTCGGCTCGAAGGAAGCGCTGGTGGTGTCATACCTCCAGCACCGTGACGCGAAGTGGCGCGCGCACCTCGATGGACATCTCGCACGGGTGCCGGAGCCCGGACCCGAGCGTGTGCTCGCAGTCTTCGATGCGGCCATCACGTGGTCAGACGAGTACAGCCCGAAGGGATGCAGCGCCATCAACGCCCGCGCCGAGATCGGCGACGGACACGACGGGCATCCGGTGTTCCCCGAGGTCGCGCGCCAGAAGGCCTGGCTGCTCGATGTCTTCGCCGGGCTGTGCCGGGAGGCCGGAGCATCCGACGCGAATTCCCTGGCGCAGGCGATGATGCTTCTCTACGAAGGCGCCATCGTCACGGTCGGGATGGAGACCTTCGCCGAGCCGTTCGAGGTCGCTCGGCGGCTGGCGGGACGGATGCTGGAGCTGGAACTGCGCTGAGCCTCGGCGGAGCCAGAGGCTACCCGAAGGTGAACGAGTAGACCTCGACGCCAGGACCGACCGAGAGGTCGATCGTGCCCGACGAGGCTGCGTCCTTGACCAGCTCGTACGAGTTCGGCGTGCCCGTGACGTCGGTGGTCTGCTTCTTCCCACCGTCCACCGTGAAGGTGACCGTTCCCGCACCTGCCAGAACGATACGTGCCTCCGCAGCGTTGTAGGTCAGGCGGATCTTCGCCGCATCCGCGGTCGGTGTCGCGAACTGCGTCTCGATCGTCCAGTCCCCGTCGAGCGCGAACGTGTTCGTCGGCTGGTCCTTCGGGAAGGTGAACGTCGCCTCCCCACCGCTGTACTCCGTCTGTCCGGCGTAGTTGATCTGCTTGGTCCATCCGAAGAAGGTCTCCGGCGTCAGGTTCTCCACGTCAGGAGTGTCATCCTTCACGTCGGTGGCCGCCGGCAGCTGGACCCCCGGGTCGGCATCCTCGAGGAGTTCGCGGATGAGCTTCTCGGTTGCCGCGTAGTGTCCCTCGCCGAAGGAGATGTGTCGGACCGTCCCCTCCGCATCGATCAGGTAATGCGCGGGCCAGTAGCTGTTGCGGTAGTTCGTCCAGGTCGACAGGTTGTTGTCGAGCGCGACCGGGTAGTCGATGCCGAAGTTCTCGGCACCGGCGCGCACGTTGTCGGCGTTCTTCTCGAAGGCGTACTCGGGCGAGTGGATGCCGATGACCTGCAGACCATCGTCGCTTTAGGTCTTGTCCCACTCGACCACGTGCGGCAGGCTGCGCTGGCAGTTGATGCACGAGTAGGCCCAGAAGTCGATCAGCACGACCTTGCCGCGGAGCGATTCGAGGTCGATCCCCTGCCCGTCCGGCGTGTTCAGCCAGGACTCGATGCCACGGATGCTGGGGGCGGTTCCGCAGGACTGGAGTTCGGATGCTCCGTTCGTGCACTTGTCGAGATCCTTGTTCTCGTCCGTGACGATGCCGCCGAGCTCCACCGCGTCCTGCAGGTCGTCGCTGTCGGCGAGCTGCTCCTGCAGAGTGGAGGTGTAGTCGGGAAGCAGCCGCTGCAGCGCGGCCGGAACGTTGAACACGAGGCCCGATCGCCAGGGCGATCATCGCGACGCCCGCTGCGATCCGCAGTCCGCGCTCCTTGCCGCGGAACGCGCGGATGCGCTCCACGAGACCGCGGCCGGCGACCGCGAACACCAAGAGCGGGATCGCCACACCGATCGCGAAGGAGAGGGTGAGGGCGATGATCTCCGGGCCGATGCGCCCGGTGGACCCTGCCACGATGATCGCGGCGAGCATAGGGCCGGCGCATGGCACGAACACGGCGCCGAGTGCGAGTCCGACCGCGAAGCCGTTGCGCTGGTTCGAGACCTGCTTCTGCGGGATCCAGGAGAACGGCTTCTCGAGCAGCCGCTCGACGGCCGGGATGAGCAGGCCGACGCCGATGAGGATCAGCACCGCGATGCCGACCCAGCGGATGATGTCCTGCGGGAGTCCGAGCGCCCCGAGGATCACGGAGCCGACGAGCGTCACGAGCGTGAACGAGGTGACGAGTCCGAGGATCACCAGATAGGGGCGCCATCTGGATGCAGGCGGTGGGCCGTCTTCGCCGGTCGAGGTCCGCGCGGACTGCGCGCCACCCGTCAGGAAGATGACCGGCAGCACCGGAAGGATGCACGGCGAGATACCGGTGATCAGTCCTCCGAGAAAGCCGATGACGATGAGAGCAAGCATGGGATCCCCGTTTGGTCGATACCAGCTGTTCGTCACGATCTGCGGAACGGATTGAGTTGAAAGAGCGCAGATGCGGAGATACGTGCAGGTAGCTCGGAGTCGGAGCAGAGACAAAGCCCGCAACCCAGGAGCGCGACTCAGCGCATACCGAGAAACGCACTCGCAGCATCAGTCGATCGTCCCGCAGCGAAGCGCGGGCCGCTGCAGACGCTCACAGACCGCGAGCTCGAAGTGCGCGAGCAACCTGTCACCATCTACCCACAAGCCGAAGCGCGTGCGCGCGTGGGTCCGGTTCGGGTCGGAGGCCGTGCGCGTCAATGCGAAGCTGATCCGTTCCCCTCACTCGCCGCCGGCATCGACTGAGCGATGATCGAAGAACGGGCGGCCTGATCAGCGAGACGCGGTCGACGCGAACGCAGGTGTGCCCCCGCGCTCACGCGCGGGGGCACACCTCGATCTTCTCCTGCGTTGGGAGACCTAGCTACCGCTGCCGGAGGGCACTGCCCCTGGTTCTCCGGCTTTCTGAGCCGCTGCGCGCTTGCCTGCGCGGCTGGCACGGATCTTGTGCACGGCGGTCCAGACCGCGAAGGAGATCGCCGCCACCAATACGATCGCAGCGATCAGATACCACACAAGCAATTCTGTCCCGAACATCACTGCCTCCCAACTGGATTTATGAAACTCAACGATACGTGGTTGCCGAGGTGTTGAGGACCCGAATGCCGAAGGCCCCGTTCACGGCTTCGACCGGCCCGATCCAGGCCTTGAAGGACAGTTCAGCCCACGCAGCTGCGGTGCCGCTCTGCTTGGCGCGCTTGACGCCACCGCCGTATACCTGGCAGCTGCCGACCGAGTTGATGCAGCTCCCTCCCCGGAAGTCGCGAACCTCGGCGGCACCGCTGGCCAACCGGTAATCGATTCGGAAGTATGCCGCTGAAACGGCATCCTCGATCCTCACCTCACAGTTGAGCCGCCAGCTTCCCGACGTGGAGCAACCTCCGATCGTCGGGTTCGCCCTCGTCGTGATGCCGGATGCGTCCGGGACTTCCACGGACACAACGCTGCGCGAACCATCCGCGTAGATATTCAGCGTTCGATCGACGCCCCCGACTGTGCCCTTGATCGTTGAGATGGGCGTTGATCCAGCTGTCGACTGCGGGAGGATGCCACGCTCGATGTTAGTGATGAGCGCGTCCTGTGTCTCGACGGGAACTGCGACTCCTGTCCACCACTGACGCATGTCTGCCTCTTGCTGGGCTGTGAGCGACACCACCGGCGTCGGTTCCGCTTCAGTCGCACCAGCGACTGAGGGACTTCCCACAACCATCATCGCCGTGGCGAGGAGCCCTAGCGTGATCTTGCTGAGCTTACCTCGACGCACCCGTGTCACTGCACTCATCTTCTTTTCTCCGAACATATGTGGCCCCGATCGGAGCGAATTAGATACAGCATCGCCGCGGAGCGCAGGCGGGGCCACCTTGGACGAGAGTCAGGCGCGATCTCTGTACTCAGTGCTCGAGTCGGTGCCGGTGTCAGCGCCATGGAGCATTGCGCGCCACTGGCGGCGTGTGAAGCCGGTGGCGTTGCCGTCGATCTGGGCCACGACGAACTGTGAGGGTGCGGCCCCTGCTACCGAGGCCGCCGACATCGCGAAGCGCTCCGAGCGCACGATACGCAACTGGGTCCGGGACGGCGTGCTGAGGCCCGCCCTCCCGGGTATCTTCGACAGCCACGCCGTGCTCGCCGCCGCGAAGTTCATGAAGAACCGTCGCGGGCGGCCGACAGCGACGGAACCCCGCATCGTGCAAGCGACGCCCGGCACCTGGATCAAGCTCACCGCGTGCGGCGCCCACCTCGCCGCGCGCACATCTCAAACAGAAGACTCTCGACGGGTACGAGATCGCACTGCGCGTGCACGCTTACCCTGCGTTCGGGAACCGTCGCATCTCCACCGTGAAGGCCGCGGACATCGATGATTGGCTCGCGGCCGTCCGTGCCAAGCCGAAGGCAAACGGCGAGCAGCGCACCGAGACGAGCGTCCTCGGGACGTACAAGGTGGTGCGAAAGGTGTTCTCCTACGCCTACGCGCACCGGCTGATCCCGTTCAACCCCTGCATCGCTGTGACGAAGCCGAAGGCTGACACTGGCGAAGCGCGCTTCCTGTCGGTGGAAGAGGTGAACCGGCTCGCCGCCGAACTGACGGCCCAGCCACCGTACGATCTGTTGGTGCGCTTCGGCGCTCTGACCGGGCTGCGCATTGGCGAGGTAGCTGCGCTGCGTATCCGCGATGTCGATCTGCGCCGTGGCGAGGTGCAGGTGCGTCGGAACATGACACACACCAGCAAGGGCTACGTCCTCGGCACCCCGAAGACGGCGCGGGCGGTTCGCGACGTGCCGATCCTGGACGACGGGCTGTTCCGCGATCTCGGCGTCTATCTGCGCCAGCACCCGCACCGCGACAACCTGGAAGCCGGGCTATGGCCGGGCAAGGTGCCAGGCCACAACAAGCTCAGCTACGAACGCACCTTCGACCCCAAGGGCTTCTACCGGTACACGTTCAAACCTGCCGCCACGCGGGCTGGACTTGACGGGCTGCACTTCCACGAGCTGCGCCATACCTTCGCCACGCTGGCGCTGGAGTCCCGGGCGCTCGACATGCATGAGCTATCCCGGGCGATGGGCCACGCGAGCTACGCCATCACGGACAAGGTCTACGCCCACGTCCGGCCGCGCGACTACAGCGCGCACCGCGCGGCATTCTCTGCGCACATCTCGGCTGCGAGCGCGCCGGTCGCTCCTGTGGTCGCTATCGGCGGCTGATCCAGTCGCTAGTCTCCGATGATCTGGCGGCCGACATTCTTGAAATCGTGGTCCCAGCCCGAGCCTCGGTCACCAAGCACACCCTGCACACCAGCCATCGCGACCAAGTCCCAGTAGCGTTGCAGACTGTCTGCCATCCGCTCGTTTAGCCGTCTGTAGAACTCGTCCGAGAGCGAGTAGTCGGCGATCATCCGATGGAAAAGCGCTTCGAGTTCAGGCTCGTTCTCGAGGGCGATGCGCTCGGCCGCGTCCCAGAACACCTGCGGACTTTCCTCTCGTTGCGGATTCTCGGCTAGCGCGTCCAAGTAGTAGAAGCGGCCCTCTTGCCCGTACCGATTCAACGCCGCCACGAGCGGAAGCCAAACAGGATCGTTCTCCACTGCGGCAAGCGCCTCATCCACCCAGTAGCGGTTGGTTGCCCGTCCGACATTGTCTCTGATCGCCTCTCGTAACAGCGTCTCCATCTTGACGATGTTGTGGCGGTACTCGTTCTTGAGCACGTTCAGAGGCAACCAAGTGCGACTCTCCGCGATGTGGTTTAGGCCGAGGCCGAGCTTCAGCATCTTCTCGACGCCAATGGAGAGCATCGTCATGATTGGGTCGCGCGTCGTTTCGATGAATGCTGCGGTTCGAAGCGCCCGAACGCCGTACGCGAGCAAGTGCTTCGCAGAATCAGACTCCTGGATGAAGTTCAGGCCTTGGAGAGTCGATAGGTCGTCGTCATAGGGGTTCGGCACGGGATCATCCTGGCAGCGGCTGTGGACAACCGGAGCCCTTTTGGAGCCCTTGGCGGTTCCCGGACATGCAGAAGGCCCGGAGACTCTTGCGAGTTTCCGGGCCTTATCTGGTCGGGCTGACAGGATTTGAACCTGCGACCCCTTGACCCCCAGTCAAGTGCGCTACCAAGCTGCGCCACAGCCCGTTCCCTGCGCTTTCGCGAAGGCAACTCCACTATCTTAGCCGCACCGGACGGCGTCCGCGAAACCAGCGCGTTGCCGAGTGTCGGATGCCCGGCGTAGCGTTCCGGCATGGCGACGATCACGACAGAGGTGGCGACGACTGCCCGATGGGATGACGTGCAGCATGCACTCACCGGCGGCGGAGACGGCGCCAGCTGTCAGTGCATCTGGCCGATGCTCAGCAACAAGGACTGGAACGAGACGACCACGCCGCAGCGCACCGAGCTGTTCCGCGAGGAGATCGCCGAGGGGCCACCGCCCGGCATCATCGCGTACGTCGACGGCGACGCCGCAGGCTGGATCCGCATCGGCCCCCGCACGAAGCAGGCGCGCCTCCCCCGCACGCGCATCATCGCGGCGGCCACCACCGAACCCCTCGACGACGAGTCGGTCTGGGCCGTGACCTGCTTCGTGGTGCGCAGGGAGCACCGCGGCGCAGGGCTGAACCATGCGCTGCTCGACGCTGCCATCGACTATGCCCGGTCGTCCGGCGCGCGGCTGATCGAGGGCTATCCGGTCGACACCGGCGGCGAGAAGCAGCGGACGAACGAACTCTTCCACGGCACCCTGGGCACGTTCCTGGCGGCGGGCTTCGAGTCGCAGGCGCAGATGAAGCCGGGGCGCACACTCGTGGCGCTGGCACTCGGCAACTAGCGTGGAGACATGACCGACGAGCATCCGACCATCGACGACGCCCAGCTGGGCACCCTCACCCGCGCCATGACTGAGCTGACCGACGGCGAGATCTTGACGCACGACTGGTTCGTGGGCACACTCGCCACCGGCGGCGGCGAGCTGGAACTCATGCTCGAGGGCACGACGGTCGACGAGGTCGCACCAATGCTCCCCCGCCTGCGCGCGGTCGTCGACGACCTCGGCTCGCTCCGCCGCAGGGCCTCGGATGCGGTCGTGACCAGGTTCAGCCAGGGCGATCCCGAACCGCACGAGCTCGTCGAGGCGGCATCCGACCTCACCCTCGACACGATCGAGGCATCCGCAGACGGAACGATCGTGCTGCACTTCTCCGACGACTGCGGCGATCACTTCCCCGAAGGATATTGGCCGGCCGTGCACCTCTCGCCGGACGGCGCCGTCATCGACGTGACCGTCGAATCCTGACGGCGAAGCTGAAGCGCCCGGCACGACCGTACGATGAGAGGATGCAACGCCGCGCCCCGATGACTCCCCTGGTGTGGTGGTTCGCCCCCTTCATCGCGGTCTCAGCGGTGCACGTGGTTCTGCTCGGGGTCGGCAGCGAACTCGCAGGGCCGACGAAGATCGCCCTGATGCCACTGCTCGCACTCCCGGTCGCCGCAGTCGCTCGACGTCTTCGGCCGCGCGCCGCCGCCGTCCTGCTGTTCGTGGCGCTGCTCTTCTCCTGGCTCGGCGACAGTGCGGGCGCGTTCTTCCCGAGCGCGCCGGAGCTTCCGCTCATGCTCGGCTTCTTCGGCCTCGCCCACATCGCCTACATCGTGCTGTTCGCCCGGCACCTTGCCCGCCGCCGAATGCCGCGGTGGGCGCTGGTCTACGCCGCGTGGTGGATCGCGATGCTGATCACCCTCGGACCGCACACCGGAGGACTCTTCATCGCGGTCGCCGTCTACGGGATGGTGCTCGCCGGCACGGCGGCGTTCGCGGCACGCTGCCACCCGGTGATCGCAGTCGGCGGGGCGTTCTTCCTCGCGAGCGACACGATCCTCGCGCTGCGCCTCTTCCTGCCAGGCGGCCTGCCAGGCTGGAGCGACCCGGCGATCATGTTCACGTACACGCTCGGGCAGGGCCTGATCGTCGCCGGAGCACTGCTCGCGCTGCACGCGAGGAGCACAGATGCCTGAATCCGTGCGGGTCGACAGCTGGCTCTGGGCGATTCGCATCTACAAGACGCGGTCTGCCGCGACGACCGCATGCCGTGCAGGGCATGTACGCCTGAACGGCGAAAAGGTGAAGGCAGCCCAGGCCGTTCGCATCGGCGACGAGCTGCGAATCCGGATCGCCGGATTCGACCGCATCCTGTTCGTCCGCCAGCTGCTCGTGAAGCGCGTCGGCGCCCCCATCGCCGCGGCGGCATACGAGGATCGGACGCCGGAGCGCGAGCCGCAAGCCGCCCTCGGCCTGCGCGATCGAGGCGCCGGGCGTCCGACGAAGCGCGAACGGCGGGACATCGACCGCCTCCGCGGACGCGACGAGCATGACGGCGAGTTCTCCACAGACTGAACTCCGAATGTCGTACATATGTTCTACACTCTGACTATGCCCGACACCGCAGATCTCGCCCTCGATCTCGAGGAGCGCCGCCGCCTCCTCGACGAGTGGGTGCAGACGCGAGCCGAGATCGCTCGGCTCGAGGCACGCGCATCGGCGCTCATCTCGGAGCGCATCACCGTCCACGATGCCGATGTGGCTGCGAACCCGTTCCAACGCGACTCGATCTACCGATCGATGATCGCCGAGTACTCCGCTGCAGGACGCCTTCCCATGGGCTCGGTGGAGTTCGCCTTCGCGGACGCTCTCGCGATCGGCTCCTCGTTCACTGCCGTGCGTGCGGCATTCGAAGCGGGCGCGATCACCGCGGCGCATGTCCGAGAGATCTGCCGTGCAGGGGCGGTCGTGTCCGAAGCGGTGCGGAATCAGAAGACGGATGCCGAGACGCTCCGACTCTACGAGACGGCGGCGCTCGTGGTCGCTGAACACGACACCGCAGCGCGCACGCGAGTCCAAGCCCGCCAGATCGCCGCCGCATTGGTCGGCGAGACGATCCGGGAACGGCATGAACGGGCTGCGGAGGAGCGCTGCGTGACCGTTCGATCCCTCGATGACGGGCTGGCCCTGCTCACGGCGGTGCTCCCGGAGCATCTCGCGGTGGCGATCCGAGATCGGCTCACGCAGATGTCTCGCCACATCCTGCGCACGCGCGACGACCGCGAGCCGGTGCTCCCGTCCGAACCGCTCGACGATGGCCCTGATCCGATCTTCCCGTTCGACATCTCGCCCGAGGGTCCAGACGAACTCGTCGACGACTCCGTGATCTTCGGGAGCTCGGTCATCTTCGGCGACTCCGACACGTTCACGACCGACCCACTTCGCGGACTCATCGATCCGCTCACCGATCCGCTGCACTCCCCCGACGTCGTGCACGTTCCGGCCGATCGGCGCACCGCCGACCAGATCCGCGCAGACCTCTTGGTCGACCTGCTGCTCGCATCCGACCCGAGCGAGGCACACGGATCGGGGCTCGACGGCATCGAGGCGCGGATCCAGGTGACGGTTTCCGCCACGACACTCGCAGGAGTCGACGATCGACCGGCGGAGTTCGACGGTCACGGCCCGCTGCACCCCGACATCGCGCGGAGCTTGGCCGGACGCAACAGCGGATGGAGCCGCCTCTTCCTCGACTCGTCCGGCATGGTCATCGAAACCGACACATACACACCGACCGAGGGCATGCGTCGGCATCTTCGCGCCCGAGATCAGCACTGCCGCTTCCCCGGGTGCCGCATGCCCGTGCATCGCTGCGACATCGATCACAATCATGACCATGCGAAGGGCGGCCGCACCCGCCTCGACAACCTCAGTCACTTCTGTCGCGGCCATCACACGCTGAAGCATCCCGACATCGACGACCGACATCGGTGGACTGCGCATGCGCTGCCCGGCGGTGAGATCGAATGGATCAGTCCGCTCGGTCGCTCGTACCGGGATCACCCGTCACGACGCGTGATGTTCGTCTGAGGGGCTGGGACCGTCTCAGTGAGCTCAGCCGTCGATGAGACCGCGGAGCCAACCTACGGAGGCGACGTTCGCGCCGACACCCTCGACTCGCGCGCGGAGCTCACGGTCGCTCGTGACGACGAAGACCTTCTGTCCGTCCGTCACCCGGCGGGCGGCGTCTTCCACGATGGCGTCATCGCCGGAGGCCGGGGCTCGCACCACTGCCACGGCGGCAGTCGGGATGGTCAGGGTGCCGGTCGTCGGCGCGTGGGCCGCGGAATGGGCAACGTCAGCAGCCGCAACGCCATAAGCCGCATCGTCAGGAGCCGCAACGTCAGCAGCCGCAACGGCATCAGCAGCTGCGGCGGCCAGCACGGCCGAGCCCGCACCGGCATCCGTGACATCTGCGATCGCAGCCTCCGCTGCGACGGCGACGGCGACGGCGACGCCGTCATCCGCGTCGTCCAGCGAGCGAGCTTTGCCCTCAACGACAAGCGAGACCTCGGGGAACCAGCGAGTCCCGCCAAGGCCGAGATCCTCGGCAGGCACGGCGAGGTCGGCGAGGTCCGAGCGCAGCCTCGCAGCGGCACCGGCGCGGTCCTTCCACCAGCCGTCCGGCACGGAGCCCACGACGTTCGCGGCATCGACGACCACCGAGGGACGCACCGACAGCAGCTCTCGCAGCGCTGGCCAGGACGCCCCGAACCCGGGGTGCAGCGGTCGGTCGGCGACTTCCTCGATCGGCACCCATTCCAGGGCGACGCTCTCGGGGTCACTGATCACGGGCTCGAACGGCTCATGCACATCGGCGATGACCGTCGTGTACGACCAGATCCCGAGGTCGAGCACGCTGGTGAATCGGGCGCGGGCGGCGCCGTCCGGAACGCCCGCTTCCTCCTGCGCCTCGCGCAGCGCACCGACGATCGCGCTCTCGCCCTCGTGCAGTGCTCCCCCGGGAAGGCCCCAGGTGCCGCCGAAATGGCTCCACGCGACTCGGTGCTGCAGCAGCACGCCACGATTCGGGTCGACCGCGAGCAGACCGGCCGCGCCGAAGCGACCCCAGTACTTCTCGCCGGTCGGGGCGACCACCCAGGCGTCCCCTGGGTTGCGCGGCCCCACGGGGCGACGCGGCTCACCGGGGGCTGGAGGAACGATCGTCACCCCTTCAGCCTTTCACAGCCGAGGCGGATCGGCACTCGATCGGTCATACATCGGAACAGGACGCGGTCCGGACGGAACCGTTGACACCGCAACAACCAGACAGGGCGCCCGCATCGCGAAGCGACACGGACACCCTGCGGCGGCGATCGGGATCAGCGCTGGCGCTTCTCGCGGACTCGCATGTTGATGACGATCGGGGTGCCGTCGAATTCGTACAGCTCGCGCAGGCGACGCTGGATGAATCGGCGGTAGCCGGGGTCGAGGAAGCCGGTCGTGAACAGCACGAAGGTCGGCGGACGCGTCGACGCCTGCGTGCCGAACAGGATGCGCGGCTGCTTGCCGCCCCGCAGCGGGTGCGGGTGCTCGGCCACGAGCTCGGCGAGGAAGGCGTTGAACTTACCGGTCGGGATGCGGCGATCCCAGTTCTCGAGCGAGGTCTCGAGCGCGGGCACGAGCTTGTCGAGGTGACGACCGGTCTTCGCCGAGATGTTCACGCGCGGAGCCCAGGCGACGTGCGCCAGGTCCTGCTCGATCTCACGCTCGAGGTAGCGACGACGATCGGCGTTCTCGAGGTCGGTGTCGTTCAGACGGTCCCACTTGTTGAACGCGAGCACGAGCGCACGGCCCGACTCGAGCACCAGGTCGATGATGCGGACGTCCTGCTCGCTGATCGTCTCGGACACATCGAGCACGACCACGGCGACCTCGGCCTTCTCGAGCGCGGCAGAGGTGCGCAGCGAGGCGTAGAAGTCGGCGCCCTGCGCCATGTGCACGCGACGACGGATGCCGGCGGTGTCGACCAGGCGCCACAGCTTGCCGCCGAGCTCGACGATCTCGTCGACCGGGTCACGCGTGGTGCCCGCGAGCTCGTTGACGACGACGCGCTCCTCGCCGGCCGCCTTGTTCAGCAGCGACGACTTGCCGACGTTCGGACGACCGAGGATCGCGACGCGGCGCGGTCCGCCGATCTCGGCCTTCGCGACAGCGGAGACGTCGGGAAGCTTCTTCAGCAGCGCGTCGAGCAGGTCGGCCACGCCACGGCCGTGGATGGCCGAGACCGGGTGCGGCTCGCCGAGGCCGAGGTTCCAGAGGGCAGCCGCCTCGGGCTCCTGGCGAGCGTCGTCGATCTTGTTCGCGACGAGGAAGACGGGCTTGCCGCTCTTGCGCAGCAGCTTCACGACGTGCTCGTCGGTCGACGTGGCGCCGACCATCGCGTCGACCACGAAGAGCACGACATCGGCGAGGTCGATCGCGACCTCGGCCTGCATGGCGACGGAGCGGTCGATGCCGCGCGCGTCGGGCTCCCAGCCGCCGGTGTCGACGAGCGAGAAGCGACGGTCGGCCCATTCGGCCTTGTACGTCACGCGGTCGCGGGTCACGCCCGGGGTGTCCTCGACGACGGCCTCACGGCGGCCGAGGATGCGGTTCACGAGCGCCGACTTGCCGACGTTCGGGCGTCCGACGATCGCCACGACGGGCAGGGCCGGGAAGAACTGGATGCCGCCTTCGCCGGTCGTGATGCCGGCGAGGAGCGCGGCATCCTCATCGTCGAGGTCGTAGTCCGCGAGTCCCTGACGGAGGGTCTCCGCGCGCGCCTCGGCGAGCTGCTCATCGAGCTGCTCCATCTTCTCTGCGAGACGGTCGGGGCCGCCTTCGTATTCGTCGTCAGCCATGGTGTACTCCTCGGGTTCTCTCGATCACCGCGAGAACGGCGTCGATGGTCTGTGGAAAATCGAGCGCGGTCGAATCGACGACCTCGACGCCCTCTGCGGCGTTCAGGAAGTCGACGACGGCGCTGTCTGATGCATCGCGCCTGTGCAGCGCAGCTGCGACGGCATCCGCATTCTCGCCGGCGAGTTCGCCGGCGCGTCGAGCGGCGCGCACCTCGGGCGCCGCGGTGAGCAGGATGCGCACCGGCGCATCGGGAGCGACGACGGTCGTGATGTCACGGCCCTCGACGACGACTGCGGGGTACGGCGACTCGGAGACGAGCGCTCGGAAGAGCTCGTTCACCTGAGCGCGCACCTCTGGGACGCGGGCGACGCCGCTGACGGCGCCGGACACACGGGACTCACGGATCGCGTCCGTGATCTCGATATCGCCGACGCGCACGGTGCGATCGTCGGGGTCGAGCCCCAGCCGCACCGGGAAGTCGGATGCCGCGGCGAGCACGGCATCCGAATCGGCGGTGTCCGCACCGCGCTCGAGCACGTGCCACGCGAGTGCGCGGTAGGCCGAGCCCGTATCGAGGTAGCCGAAGCCGAGGCGACGGGCGACCGCCTTGGAGACGCTCGACTTCCCGGAACCAGCCGGACCGTCGATCGCGATGAACTTCGTTGCGTCAGTCATTCGTGTTCCCCGCGATCCGCCATCCGCGCTCCTGCAGGCCGGTGATGGCCCCGTGCAGGGCAGCGGGCTCGACACTGATCTCCGCCAGGCCGAACTGGGCGCCGGGCGAGTGCTCGAGACGGAGGTCCTCGACGTTGACGCCGATCTCCCCGAGCTCGCCGAACAGACGTCCCAGCTGGCCCGGGGTGTCATCGATCATGACGACGAGCGACTCGAAGCGCTGATTCTGGCCGTGCTTGCCGGGCAGGCGGTCGACGCCGTCGTTGCCCTGGCGGATCGCCTCGGCGACCACGCGGCGCGCGCCGGGGGCAGCTGGTTCGCGGAGCGCATCCGAGACCTCGCGGAGGTCGGCGGCGAGGGAGTCCAGGATCTCGACGACCGGACCGGCGTTCGCGCCGAGGATCTGCACCCAGAGCTCCGGGGCGGATGCCGCGATGCGGGTGGTGTCGCGCACGCCCTGCCCTGACAGGCGCAGGGCGCCCTCGTCGGCCTCGGCAAGACGGCCGGCGAGCAGGCTCGCGACGACCTGCGGCACGTGCGAGGTGAGTGCGACGGAGCGGTCGTGCTCTTCCGGCGTCATCTCGAGCGGCATCGCTCCCACGTCGAGCGCGAGCGCTTCGACGAGCGCGAGATCCGCAGCCTTGGTCTCACCGTCGCGGCAGACCACCCAGGGACGGCCGATGAACAGGTCGGCGCGCGCCGAGATCGCTCCCCCGCGCTCACGACCTGCGAGCGGGTGCGAGCCGATGTAGCGGGCGAGGTCGACCCCCCGCGACTGCAGCGCGCGGAACGGCTCGAGCTTCACACTCGCGACGTCGGTGACGACGGCATCCGGGAAGCGCTCGAGCTCGGCCTGGATGACGTCAGCGGTGACATCAGGCGGAACAGCCACGACGATCAGCGTCGGGCGGTCGTCATCCGCTGCGACGCGGCCCGCGCCGTAGTCGACGGCGAGGCGCAGCTGCGCTGGCGAGGCATCGGTGAGCACGACGTCGGTGCCCTTCGCGCGCAGCGCGTGACCGATGCTGGAGCCCAGCAGGCCGGCGCCGACGATGCGGACGGTGCCCGACAAGCGGGGCGCGACGGATGCCGACTGCCGCCCCGTGGGCACACTCGTATCGGTCACTCGTTCTCCTGCTGCTCGCCTGGCGCCTCGGCGGCACCGGAATCACGGCGCGACAAGGTGAGAAGCGCGCCGAGTTCGATTTTACCCAGTTCACGGGTCTTCCCCGCCGGGAGCGTTCCCAGGTGCAGTGGACCGAACTGCCGACGCACGAGCTCGGTTACCGGGTGGCCGACGGCGGCGAGCATACGGCGGACGATGCGGTTGCGTCCGGAGTGCAGTGTGAGCTCGACCAGGCTCGACCCTCGGGAGGTGTCGAGCAGGCGCGCCTTGTCGGCGGCGATCACGCCGTCCTCCAACTCGACGCCCTTCGTGAGCGTGTTGATCGTCTGCGCGGTGACCGTGCCCTCGACCTTGGCGATGTACACCTTCGTGACACCGAACGACGGGTGCGCGAGCACGTGCGCGAGCTCGCCGTCGTTCGTCAGGATCAGCAGACCACTCGTCTCGGCATCCAGTCGACCGACGTTGTAGAGACGCTCCTCGTACTTCTCGGTGAAGAGGCGCAGATCGGGCCGGCCGTTCTCGTCCTTCATGCTGCTGACGACGCCGGTGGGCTTGTTGAGCATCACGTAGCGCTTGGACACGTCCAGCTGCACCGCGGTGCCGTCCACATCCACGAGGTCGGTCTCCGGATCGATGCGGCGGCCGAGCTCGGTGACGGTCACGCCGTTCACCTTGATACGCCCCTCGACGATGTAGTCCTCGACCACGCGGCGCGAGGCGACGCCAGCGGCCGCCAGCACCTTCTGCAGTCGGACGCCCTCGGGCTGGGTGGAGTCGGTGGAAGCGTCGAAGCCGCTCATCGGGTGGTCCCTTCATGGAAACTGCAGTGCTGTGGCGCGCGGAGGGTGTGGCCCGCGGGAAGATCATGGGTCATCGGATCGTGCTCTCGTCGAAGCAGCACGGTCGCGCAACCGCTGAGCCGCCGGGAGGAATCGAGCACATCATCGGATCGTGCTCTCATCGAAGCAGCACGGTCGCGCAACCACTGAGACGCCGGGAGGAAGCGAACACGTCATCGGATCGTGCTCTCGTCGAAGCCGTCTGCGCCGTCGTCGAGCAGCGGGGAGATCGGCGGGAGGTCGTCGAGCGAGTTGATGCCGAGGTGCTGCAGGAGCGCATCGGTCGTGCCGTAGTTGATCGCACCGGTCTCGGAATCGGCGAAGAGCTCGGTGATCAGCCCGCGAGCGAGCAGCGTGCGGACGACCGAGTCGACGTTCACGGCTCGGATCGAGGCGACCTGGCTGCGCGTCACCGGCTGCTTGTACGCGATCACGGCGAGGGTCTCGAGCGCGGCCTGCGAGAGGCGTGCCGGTGCCTGTCCGCCCACGAACTCGGCGACCAGGTCGTCGTGATCGTCGCGCACGTAGAGGCGCCAGCCGCCACCGACCTCTCGGAGCTCGAAGCCGCGCCGCGGACCGTGCCCGTTGCCGTCGTAGTCGTCGACGAGCGTCTCGACGGTCTGCCGGACAGCAGGCACGGGCGCGCCGACTGCCGCAGCGAGGGCGATGAGGCCGATCGGCTCGTCGATGATGAGCAGGATCGCCTCGACGCGCTCCGCGAGCGGGGTGTCGCGCACGACCTCTTCGGCAACAGTCTCTTCTGCCGCGGGGGAAGTGTCATCGGTCATAGTCGGCTCCCAATGTCGCCAGTGTCTCGTCCGACCAGGAGTCGGCTGCCCAGCGGAGCGTCAGCTCGCCGAGCGGTTCCAGTTGTTCGAAGGAGAGCGCCGCGTGGCGGTAGAGCTCGAGCACCGAGATGAAGCGTGCGACGACGATGCCCGGCTCTCGGACGCCGGCGACGAGCTCGCGGAAGCTCAGCGATTCGGTGCCCCGCAGCAGCGTGACGACGATCGCCGCCTGCTCGCGGATGCTGACCAGCGGCGCGTGCAGGTGATCGAGGCCGACGTGCGGGATCTCCTTCGGAGCGAACGCCAGCAGCGCGAGCGCGGCGAAGTCATCGGCCGTGAGCGACCACACCAGCTCTGGTGTCTTGCGACGGTGCTTCTCGTCGAGCCGTACTGCGCGAACGTGTCGTCGGTCCTCGCGCTGCAGGCAGCGGGCGAACCAGGCAGACACCTCCTTGAACGCGCGGTACTGCAGCAGTCGCGCGAACAGCAGATCACGGGCTTCTAGCAGCGCCACGGCCTCGGCATCGACGAGCTCGCCCTGGGGCAGCAGGCCGGCCACCTTCATGTCCAGCAGCGTGGCCGCGACGACCAGGAACTCCGACGCCTGGTCGAGCTCCTCATCGTCGTCGAGCTCCTTCAGATACGCGATGAACTCATTGGTGACCGCGCTCAGCGAGACCTCGGTGATGTCCATCTCGTGCTTCGAGATGAGGTTCAGCAGCAGGTCGAATGGTCCGTCGAAGTTCGACAGGGAGACGCGGAAGCCGTGCTCCTCGGTCTGGATGATCGGCGCGGCATCGCTCGTGGGCGCCACGACAGAGGTCACGTCGGACGACGCGTCGGCGGGTATCTCGTCAGGCGACGGCGCCACGGGCGACCAGCTCCCGCGCCAGCCGCAGGTACGCCTGCGCCGCGGCGTGCTCCGGCGCGAACTCGGTGATGGGCACACCCGAGACCGAGGCATCGGGGAACTTCACGGTGCGACCGATCACGGTCTCCAGCACGTCGTCGCCGAATGCCTCGACGACGCGCTCGAGGACCTCGCGCGAATGCAGGGTGCGCGGGTCGTACATGGTGGCGAGCAGTCCGTCCATCGTGATCGACGGGTTGAGCCGGTCGCGCACCTTGTCGATCGTCTCGATCAGCAGGGCGACGCCGCGCAGGGCGAAGAACTCGCACTCGAGCGGGATGATCACGCCGTGCGCCGCGGTCAGCGCGTTCACCGTGAGCAGGCCGAGCGACGGCTGGCAGTCGATCAGGATGACGTCGTACTCCCCCGTGACCTGGCGCAGGACACGAGCGAGGATCGTCTCGCGAGCGACCTCGTTGACGAGGTGCACCTCGGCGGCGGAGAGGTCGATGTTCGCGGGCATCACGTCGAGCCCGTCGACGCCGGACGGCACGATCGCATCGTGCGCGTCTCGCTTGGTGTCGAGCAGCAGGTCGTAGATCGTCGGCACGTCGTGCGTCTGGATGCCGAGCCCGGCCGACAGCGCACCCTGCGGGTCGAAGTCGACGGCCAGCACCTTGCGGCCGTACTCCGCGAGCGCGGCGGCGAGGTTGATCGTGGTCGTCGTCTTGCCGACGCCGCCCTTCTGGTTGCAGAGGGCGATGATGCGCGCGGGGCCGTGGGATTTCAGCGGCTCTGGAGTCGCGAACCCGTGATACGGGCGGCCGGTGGGTCCCATGGGAATGTCGTCGGCTTTCTGTGCCTTCGCCCTGGACTTCGCTCTCTCAGCCACCGATTCTCCTGCTCCCTCGTGCTTGATCGATTGTAGCGGCCAGCCTCTTCCTCGGCGTCCCGGCGCGCGGCGTGCTGCCGCGCAGCATCCGTCAGCACCGGTCGATCCGACCGGTCGACCCACACGATCTCGACGTGAGCGATCAGGCTCCGCGCAGCGCCGCCACTGGTTCGATGCGCGCCGCACGACGAGCCGGATACCACCCGGACGCCCAGCCGACCACCGCGCCGAGCACCGCGCCCGCGATCGCGACGAGCGGATCCGTCACCGGCGCCCAGCCCTGCACGGCCGCCACCACGATGACCGCGACCACGCCCACCGCGGCCCCGATGATGCCGCCGATGAACCCGATCACGATGGACTCGATCATGAACTGCGAGCCGATCTGACGGCGGGTCGCACCGAGCGCTCTGCGCAGGCCGATCTCGCCGATCCGCTCCATCACCGAGAGCAGCGTCACGTTCGCGATGCCCAGCCCTCCTGCGAGCAGCGCGATCACACCCAGGATCAGGAACACGACGTTCACGTCAGCCTGAACGTTCTGGCTGAGGTCTGAGGAGGATGCCGGTGCGCGAGCCTCGAGCGACTCCGGATCATCCGGTTGCAGTGCGATCACCGACTGCTTCGCCACCTGCGGCCCCGCGCCGACCGCGATATGGATCGCGAGCTCCGATGGGGCGGCGAGTCCGAAGTCCGCTCGCGCAGCTCCCTGCGGGATGATCACCGAATCCACGAGCTCCGAGCGTCTGTCCATGCCGTCGACGATGCCGATCACGGCATATGCCACCCCGGCGATGAACACCGAGGGCTGGGAGTCGATGCGGTTGATGCCCATCCGCTCGGCAGCGCGCGCGCCGAGCACCGCCACGCGGTCCGCGCGCGCATCGTGTCCGTCGTCGAAGAAGCGACCGGTGACCAGTGCTCCGTCGACGGCGTCGAGGAGATCCTGGGTCGTGGCGAACAGGCGAGGCGATGCCGTGCTCGCCGCGGAGGGGTCGTTCACCGGCACGGCCGTGATCGTCTCACCCTCCGCGAGCTCGACCTCGCCGATGAGCGCTGCGCTGTCGACGCCGGCGAGCAGCTTCACCCGCTCCGGCGAGTCCCACGGCAGGCGTCCTGCCGCCACCGTCGTGTTCTGCTTGCCCGACTGCGCCTTCGCCGCGGTGACGACGACCTGCGTCGCGGCCACACCGTCGAACTGTCGCGCGATCTGCGCCGCCGCGGTCTGCGCGAACCCGAGGGTGGCGACCAGCGAGGCGATGCCGAGCACGGTCCCGAGGATGGTCATCACCAGGCGAGCAGGGCGGGAGCCGATGTCGGCGGTCGCCTCGGCCACGAGATCCTGGAAGGTGAACCGGTCGGCGTGCTTCACAGCCGGCAGCAGCGCCGTCGCCGGATTGAGCGCGGTCTCCGCGCCGTCCTCGGTCGTCGTGTCGGCATCGGGCACCGCGGCATCGTCGTCCTCCGGCAGCGCCGCTTCGACGGCCTTCGACGTCGTTCGACGCCAGGGAATGAGGTTCACAGTTCGCTCAATCTGCCGTCGGTGATGCGGATGCTGCGCCGCGCCCGCTGCGCCACCGCGTCGTCGTGCGTGATCACGATGAGGGTGAGCCCGTCGTCGTTCAGCTCCTCGAACAGCTCCATGACCTCACCGGACGTGCGCTGGTCGAGGTTGCCGGTCGGCTCGTCGGCGAGCAGCAGCTGCGGGCCGCTGACGACCGCGCGTGCGACGGCGACGCGCTGACGCTCGCCGCCCGAGAGCGAGTTCGGGAAGAAGTCGATGCGATGCGCGAGGCCGACGCGTGCGAGTGCCTCCCGCGCCCGGGATTCGCGCTCGCGCCGCGGCACGCCGCTGTACAGCATCGGCAGCAGCACGTTGTCGAGCACCGTGCGCCGCGGCAGCAGATGGAAGGACTGGAACACGAAGCCGATGAACCGCGCTCGCACTGCGGCGCGTTCGTCATCGGAGAGGTCACCCGTGAGAGCGCCGGCGAGCCGGTACTCCCCCACGCTCGGACGATCCAGCAGGCCGAGGAGGTTGAGCATGGTGGACTTGCCCGAACCGCTCGGTCCGACGATCGAGATGTAGTCGCCGGGCGCGACGCTCAGCGTCGCGGCCTTCAGCGCCTGCACCTCGGGCGGACCGGGGAACGACCTCGTGACGTCACGGAGCTCGACGAGCGGTGCGACCGGGGTCACCGGCCCACCACCACCAGATCGCCCTCGTCGAGCTTCTCGTCCACCGGAGTCACCTCGACGGCGCCCTTCGCTGCGAGTCCCGTCTCGACGACGACGATGCGCGTCTTCGCATCCTTGCCGTCACGCGGATCGGATTCGACGACCTCGATCCGGGATTCGCCTCCGGGGCCGGCGGTGAGGGCCGCGAGCGGCACGGAGAGCACATCGCCCTCCGTCGCGCCGACCGCGATCCGCACGCGCACGTTGTTGCCCTGCAGCTGCGTGATCTGCTCCGGAGTGAGCGGATCGGGCTCCAGGAGCACCTCCCAGCGCGCCTTGTTGTCCTTCCCGGGCTTGAGCTCGGAGATCGCGGCGCGATGCTCGGTGCCGTCTGCGAGGTCGAAGGTCGCCTCGGCGCCCACCTGGAGCAGACGCGCATCCGCTTCGGCAGCCGCACCGGTGAGCCGGACCGTCGCACCCGAAACCGTCATCGCAGCGCCGGACAGGATGGCTCCTCGCTCCACGCTCACCGCATCCACGCGCCGCGGAAGCTCGGTGAGGTACAGCACCTCGCTCGACGGCAGGTACGGGAGCACGTTCCGACGCGCCTCCTCGAGTGCCTGATTCGCCGAGGTGACCTGTGCGCGCGCCGCATCGAGTGCAGATCGCTCGGCGCCGGTGTCCTTCGCGGCCCAGAGCTGATCGCGCTCCAGACGGGCCGTCTGGAGGTCCCACTCGGCCTGCTGCACGCCCTCGCCGGACGCCTTCGCCGCGGCCAGGGCCTGCTCGGCCTGAGCGATCTTCACGTCTGCCTGCCAGCTGTCCACCTTGCTCGGACCCGCGCCGGCAGCATTCAGCGCCTGTTGGGCCTGGGATACGCCGCTCTGCGCGGAGCGCACGCCCTCCTCCGCGCCGCGGACGGCCTCAGCCGCTCCCTCTTCAGGAGACGGCGCGGGATAGCCGACCTGCGCGTACAGCTGGCCGACGCCGTTCGCCGTGGCCTGGTCGAAGACATTCGAGTTCACGTCGCCCACGTCGATGCCGAGACCGGCGAGCGCCTGCTTGAGCTGGATGACGTCGGGGCCGGAGACGCCGAAGCGCAGCGTCCGATACGCCGGAAGCTCGCCGGGGAGCACGATCACCGGGCGTCCGACGACCTCCAGCGCCACCGAGAGCGGGTTCAGCGTTGCACCGACCTCCGGCACCTGTCCGGTCACGACCGCCGCGCCGGCGACGGCCGACGTGTCGAGCTTGACCTCCACAGCATCCGCGTAGCCGACGTCGGCCCGAAGCGTCACGTCGTTGCTCAGCGGCCCGAACTCCACCGGCACCGTCACGAGACCGGGGTCCGGCGCGTCGGCGCTCGATGCGTCCGGCGAGATCAGGAAGCGTCCGATGAGCAGCCCGGCGACGAGGCAGATCACGGCGCCGAGCGCCACGATCCACAGTGTGCGATTGCCGCGCAGCACGCGCCGCCATCCGCTCACCCGCGACGTGTCGACCTCGGCTCCGGTCTCCGGCGCGTCGAGATCGTCCCGACCCTCGAGCAGATCCGCCGGCAGCTGTGTGGTGGGGGTGTCGTCCTCCCGCATCACTTGCTCTGCTCGGCAGCGGCCTTGAACGCGTCGAGTTCGGCCTTGTTCTCGGCGATGAACTTCTCCTCGAGCGCGAACTGGATCTTCAGCGACTCCTCCATGTACGAGGTCTTGTTCCGGCAGTCCAGGTCCACCAGCGCGAGCTCGATCTCCCGCTCGCCCAGTGCCTTCATCTCCGGGCTGTCGCTCGGATCGACGAAGTCCGGGGACTCGGTGTCGACGGGCTCGGAACCGTCGCCGTACGCGGTCTCGTACAGGGCATTCTGCTCATCGACGATCGACTGGGTCGCCTCGGACTGCTTCGTGAAGCCGGGCTCGCCGCCGTCTGCCATGCACGCGGCCCATTCGGCGTTCAGATCCGCGAGCTCAGGCGATTCCTGCGTCGTGGTCCAGAACTCCTCCATCTTCGTGCGGATGCCGGAGAACTCATCGCTCTGCCAGACGTCGTCGCCGTCGACTTCGTGCTGCGCCGCACCCTGGCAGCCGCCATCCTCCCAGCGGTACTCGTAGCTGCCGTCCTCGTTGAGCTCGTCCTCCTCGGGAGTGGCGCCGTAGAGCGTCTCGTAGAACGCGGTCTGCTCCGTCTCGGACAGCGTCTCCACGTAGTCCTGATTCGGGTCGACGTACTCCTCGCCCGGGTCCTCCTCCTGCCGCTCGTTGAAGGGACTGTTGACCATGCCGTAGCCGTACTTCTCGACCCACTCGCGCTTCTCCGGCTCCCAGTCGCCGTCAGCGCTGGAGATCATCCCGCCGTTGTCCGTGTTCGGGGTGTACTCGAACCCTTCGTCCGCCATGCATTCGGCGACGAGCTCCTCGACCTTGCGCTGGTTCTCCTCCGACTGCTTCTCCTGCTCCTCGGGAGACAGATCGCCGCCCCATGCGGCTGCCACGTACTTGTTCAGCGGCGAGTCCTCGTATGTGAGGCCATCATCGCCGGGGGTGCCGGTGCATCCGGCGAGGACGAACACCATTGCGGCCGCCGCGAGCGCGGCAAGAGGACCGGTGGAACGCATGTGAGGACTCCTTTGTGCGACCGATTGCAGTCGGAAGCTCTCACAGTAGGGAATCGCAGCACGAGCGCGCGTCCCCCGAAAGGATGACCTCAGTGGATTCGGAGGAATCGGTCCGAGAACCTGGAGTCCGCGGTCGGCGTCACCGCGCGCGGGGGTGCGAGGTCGCGTAGACGTCGCGCAGGGTGTCGACCGAGACGTGAGTGTAGATCTGGGTCGTCGCGACCGAGGCATGCCCGAGAAGCTCCTGCACGACGCGCACATCCGCACCGCCCTGCAGGAGGTGCGTGGCGAACGAGTGACGCAGCGTGTGCGGCGAGACCTCTGTCGTGATCTGCGCCCGTTCGGCCGCAGAACGAATCACCAGCCAGGCGCTCTGTCGGGAGAGCGGCGCTCCGCGCAACCCCAAGAACAGACGGGCGGACGCGCGCCCGTTCGCCGCGAGCTGCGGCCGCACCCTCGTCAAGTAGGCGTCGACCGCGGCGCGTGCGTACGAGCCGATCGGCACAATGCGCTCCTTCGAGCCCTTGCCGCGCAGGCGCAGCACGTCGCCGTGCGCCAGGTCGTCGACGTCGAGTCCGACGGCTTCCGACACGCGCGCACCCGTCGCGTACAGGAGCTCGAGCAGCGCCCGATCACGGATGCCGGCCGGCTCCTCCGCAGAAGGGGCGGCGAGCAGTCGCTCGACCTGGTCGATGGTGAGCGCCTTCGGCAGACGCTGCGGGGCCTTGGGCGGGCGCAGCCGACCACTCGGATCGTCGGCCTCGATGCCTTCGCGCACGAGGAAACGGTGCCAGCCGCGCACGGAGGACTGCAGTCTCGCAAGACTCGTCGCCGCCGGTGCCGGCACCGAGCCCGCACGCTCGGCGATGAACCGCCCGATCACGACCGGCATCACCTCGGACGAATCGGTGAGCCCCTCCGCCCGCAGCCACTCGACGTAGCCGCCGAGATCACGGCGATACGCCGAGACGGTGTGGATGCTCAATCCGCGCTCGATCGTGACGTGACGCAGGTAGGCATCGAGCGCGCGTTCGAGCTGCATCGGCTAGCTCCGGTCGCGCTGCCTCAGCGAGGTCGCGAGCACTCCGATGCTGAGGATCCCGTTGCGCATGCGTCCGGCGAGCACCGCCTCGACCGCCTCCTCGAGCGGAACCCACTCGACGCGGATGTCGGCCTCTTCATCCTCGCGAGCGTGTGCCGCAGGAGCTGGAGCGACGCCGGTCGCGAGGAACAGATGGATGACTTCGTCGTTGCCGCCGGGAGTCGTCCAGGAGGAGACCAGCGGTTCCCAGTGCTCGGCGACGAGATCCGCTTCCTCAGCGAGCTCGCGACGGGCCGCCTCGAGCGGCGCCTCCCCCGCGATGTCGAGGAGCCCAGCGGGAAGCTCCCAGTCACGATGACGGATCGGATGCCGGTACTGCTGGATCAGCAGCACACGGCCGTCGTCGTCGAGTGCGACGATCGCCACGGCACCGGTGTGCGCGACGTACTGGCGACGGATCTGTCCGTCGCCGTAGCGCACCAGGTCGTCACGGACGTCCCACACTGCTCCCTCGTAGACGAGGTCGCTGCGGAGCACGTCCGGCCGGAACGGCTCGTCGCGGAGCTGCTCGCCGGAACCGGACTCAGGCATCTGCGCTGACGTCGAACAGCTCGCTCGACCGGTGACGGTCGATTGCGGCGCCGATGAGTCCGCGGAACAACGGGTGCGGATCTGTCGGGCGCGAACGCAGCTCCGGGTGCGCCTGCGTTGCGATGTAGTACGGGTGCACGTCGCGCGGCAGCTCGACGTACTCGACCAGGTCGAGCTCGGGGTTCAGTCCCGAGAACACCAGGCCGGCTGCCGAGAGACGGTCGCGGTAGGCGTTGTTGACCTCGTAGCGGTGGCGGTGACGCTCGGATGCCTCAGGCGCGCCGTAGAGCTCGCGGGCGATCGAGCCCTCGGCGAGTGCTGCCTGGTACAGGCCGAGACGCATCGTGCCGCCGAGGTCTCCGCCGTCCAGGATCTCGATCTGCTCGGCCATCGTGGCGATGACCGGCTCAGCCGTCTCCGGGTCGAACTCGCTCGACGATGCGCCGACGATGCCGGCCACGTCGCGGGCGTACTCGATGACCATGCACTGCAGGCCGAGGCACAGACCGAGCGTCGGGATGCCCTGCTCGCGGGCGAACTTCAGCGCGCCGAGCTTGCCCTCGATGCCACGGATGCCGAAGCCGCCGGGCACGCAGATGCCGTCGAGCTCGGCGAGCTGCTCCTGAGCCCCCTCCGGCGTCTCGCACAGGTCTGACGGGATCCAGCGGATGTTGACCTTGGTCTCCTGCGCGAAGCCACCGGCTTTGAGCGCCTCGGTGACCGAGAGGTAGGCGTCGGGCAGATCGATGTACTTGCCGACCAGCCCGATCGTGACCTCGTGCTTGGGGTTGTGCACGGCGTGCAGCACCTTGCTCCATCGGGTCCAGTCGACCTCGGGCGCGGCCTTCTGGTCGAGACCGAGGCGTCGCACGATGTACGAGTCGAGACCCTGATCGTTGAGCGTCGACGGGATGTCGTAGATGCTCGGCAGGTCGACCGTGTTGATGACGCCCTCGACGTCGACGTCGCACATGAGCGCGATCTTGTTGCGGTTGCTCTCGCTCACGGGGCGGTCGCTGCGCAGCACGAGCGCGTCCGGCTGGATGCCGACCTGGCGGAGGGCTGCGACGGAGTGCTGCGTCGGCTTGGTCTTCTGCTCGCCGGACGCCCCCATGAACGGGACCAGCGAGACGTGCACGAAGAACACGCTGTCGCGGCCGAGCTCGTGACGGAGCTGGCGAGCGGATTCGAGGAACGGCTGGGACTCGATGTCGCCGACCGTGCCGCCGACCTCGGTGATGATCACATCGGGGCGCGGCTCCTCGGAGGCCTGCAGGCGCATTCGACGCTTGATCTCGTCGGTGATGTGCGGAATGACCTGCACGGTGTCGCCGAGGTACTCCCCACGGCGCTCGCGAGCGATGACCTGCGAGTAGATCTGGCCGGTCGTGACGTTGGCCGCCTCGGACAGATTGATGTCGAGGAAGCGCTCGTAGTGGCCGATGTCGAGGTCGGTCTCGGCGCCGTCGTCCGTGACGAAGACCTCGCCGTGCTGGAACGGGTTCATGGTGCCCGGATCGACGTTCAGATACGGATCGAGCTTCTGCATCACGACGCGGAGACCGCGGGCGGTGAGCAGATTTCCCAGGCTGGCGGCGGTGAGCCCCTTACCCAAAGACGAAACGACACCACCAGTCACGAAGATGTGCTTCGTGGTGAAAGAGCGCTGGTTCGTGTCGTTTTCAGGTCCCGCAGAAGAAGAGTTCATCACGGGCTTCAATCCTAACAGTTCGGTCAGACCCCGAGGCTGAGAAGTTCTCGGGCATGGGTGAGTGCGGCATCCGAATCGGTCAATCCGGACAGCAGTCGGGCCATCTCGGCTTCCCGATCTGCACCCTCGAGACGACGGACGCTCGAGGCGGTGACCGCTCCGTCATTGGCTTTCACGACGGAGAGGTGGTTGGTGGCGAACGCGGCCACCTGCGCGAGATGTGTGACGGCGATGACTTGCGATTTCTCTGCGAGCCGGGCGAGTCGCCGTCCGACCTCGATCGCGGCGGCGCCGCCGATGCCGGCGTCGACCTCATCGAACACGAAGGTCGGAACAGGATCGGTTCCGGCGATGACGACCTCGATCGCGAGCATCACGCGTGAGAGCTCTCCACCGGATGCTCCCTTCGCGACCGAACGCGGCTCCGCCCCCGGATGCGGGGCGAGCAGGATCGACACGTCGTCGCGTCCGCGCGTGCTCTCTGCGCCCTCCGTGACGGCCACGACGAGCTTCGCATCGGGCATCGCGAGGGCGCGCAGCTCTTCGCTGACCGCCGTGCCGAGTCGCTCGGCCGCACTGGTGCGAGCTGCGGTCAGTGCCTCGGCATCGGCGTCGAGCTCTGCGCGTACCCGGTCGCGCTCCTCGATCAGCCGGTCGACCCGCTCGCCGTCGTCATCGAGTTCGGCCAGCCGCGCCGACCCGGTCTGCCAGACCTCGAGCGCCTCGTCGAGCGACCCGTGGGCACGGATCAGCACACCGAGCGCCGCCCTCCGCTCCTCGACCGCTGCGAGCTCATGCGGTCCGGTCTCGTCGAGGTCGGCGAGGTATGCGGAGATCTGCCCTGCGGCATCCGCGATCCGGTAGCCGATGTCGGCGACCACGGTCGCGATCTCGGCGAGCTTCGGGTCGGCCGCGCGCTCGAGTGCGCGGCGCGCTTCAGCGACCAGCACCGTCGCGTCCGGCTCGCCCTCTTCGTTCGAGAGGGCGCCGTGGGCGAGCGATGCGGCGAGGCGCAGTTCCTCGGAGTTCGCGAGTCGCTCTGCTCGAGCGCTCAGCTCCTCGTCCTCGCCGGCTTCCGGTGCTGTCGCCTCGATCAGGGCGAGTGCCTCGCGCAGTCGCGATGCCTCCTCGGCCCGGCGGTCGCGGTTCTCGGTGATCTCGGCGATCTCGGCGTCGAGCTCGCGCCACCGTGCGAACGAGGCGGCGTACGCCGTCGACGCCGTCGCGATCGGTGCACCGCCGAAGCGGTCGAGCGCATCTCGCTGTGCGGCTGCCGAACGCAGCCGCAGCTGCTCGGACTGACCGTGCACGACCACGAGCTCCTCAGCGAGTGCCGAGAGCACGCCAGCCGGGGCAGCCCGTCCACCGACGCTCGCTCTGCTGCGCCCTTCAGCGCTCAGCGTGCGTGACACGTAGAGTTCCGCGTTGCCCGCACCGGCGGGCTCGAGCTCTCCCCCGGCATCCGCCACGATGTCGGCGACATCGCCGGTCTCCGGAACGATCCAGACACCGGCGACCGAGGCCTGTGCCGAACCCGCGCGCACTGCTCCGGAGTCGGCGCGCTGCCCGAGCAGCAGGCCGAGGCCCGTGACGACCATGGTCTTTCCCGCGCCGGTCTCGCCGGTGATCGCGGTGAACCCTGGGCCGAGGGGCAGCACGGCATCGGCGATCACGCCGAGCCCCTGCATCCGCATCTCCTCGATCATGGCTGCTTCCCCTGTTCCTGTCCGCGCCATCCCTCGACCGGCAGCTGGAACTTGCGCACCAGACGATCGGTGAAGGCGCTGGGATGCAGGCGTGCGAGGCGCACGGGACGAGAGGAGCGCCGAACCACCACACGCGCTCCCGGCGGAAGCTCGTGAGAACGCCGGCCGTCGCACCAGAGGATTCCCGACCCGTCGGTCCGCTCGAGCATCTCGATCGCGACCGCGGCGTCCGGACTCACGACGAGCGGCTTCGCGAACAGCGCATGAGCGGAGAGCGGCACGACCGCGATCGCCTCGACGGAGGGCCAGATCACCGGTCCACCGGCCGAGAAGTTGTACGCGGTCGATCCGGTGGGCGTCGAGATGACCATGCCGTCGCACCCGAAGCTCGACAGCGGACGTCCGTCGACCTCGAGCACGATCTCGATCATGCGCTCACGGCTGGCCTTCTCGACCGTGGCCTCGTTCAGGGCCCAGGTCTCGTAGATGACGGCGCCATCGGCGTCCTTCACCCGAACGGACAGAGCCATGCGCTCCTCGACGCCGTAGTCGCGGGCGATGACCCGACGCACAGCGTCGTCCATGTCGTCGCGCTCGGTCTCGGCGAGGAAGCCGACGTGGCCCATGTTGATCCCGAGGACGGGCGCATCGCTGCCGCGGACCAGTTCCGCCGCGCGCAGGATCGTTCCGTCACCGCCGAGGACGATCGCCAGCTCGAGGTCATCGGTGCCGACCGATGCCCCCAGCACGTCCACATCGGCGAAGATGCCGTCGACGGCGGAGAGCTCGGTGCGGTCGTCGGCCGCGAGCACCGGACGGGCTCCGGCGTCGCGCAGCGCCTCGACGACGCGACGTGCGGCCTCGACCGTTTCGGCGCGGCCCGCATGGGCGACGACCAGGATGCAGCGTTCGTTCATCGTCCTCCTGCCAGTGCGTTGATGCGGTCCAACCATTCTGTCGGATTGGTACCGCGGCCCGGCGCGAGATGCACGAGATACTCCGCATTCCCGTGCGTCCCGAGAATCGGGGACGGAAGGATGCCGAGCATTCCGAGACCGGCGTCCCAGGCGCTCCACACGGTGCGGGCGACCGCGTCTGCGCGGGTCGCAGGGTCGGTCACGAGTCCGCCGCGCACCGCGGTGCGGCCCACCTCGAACTGCGGTTTCACGAGCAGCACGATGTCGGATTGCGGTGAGGCGACAGCCGCGACGGCCGGCAGGACGAGTTCGAGCGAGATGAACGCGAGGTCGCCGACGATGAGGTCGGGAGCGTCGGGTTCCCCCGTCGACGCGGCCAGGTTCTCCGCGGTCATGTAGCGGACGTTGTACCCCTCGACCGCGACCACGCCAGGATCGGCGGCGATCGTGGCGGCCAGCTGCCCGTGCCCCACGTCGACCGCCAGCACACGCCGTGCGCCGCGTTCCCGGAGCACCTGCGTGAAGCCGCCGGTCGAGGCGCCCATGTCGAGCGCCAGACGTCCTTCGACAGGGAGCGAGAAACCGTCGAGCGCGGCGATCAGCTTGTGAGCTGCGCGTCCGACGTAGTGGTCCGTGGCGGCGACGGTGATCTCGGCGTCGTCCGGCACCGAGGTGGAGGCTTTGATGATCGGGCGACCGTTGACGCTGACGAGCCCGTCGGCGATCAGCGTTGCAGCGTGTGTGCGCGAGCGGGCGAGTCCGCGGGAGGCGAGAGCGGCGTCCAGTCGCGTCATCGGGTACCGGGGGTCTCCCGCTGGTCGAGCTTCGCACCGCTGTCGAGGCGGCGGGACAGCTCGTCGTGCATCGCCGAATAGGCATCGGCACGGGCGGGCAGCGGCTGACCTTCGATCAGGCGCAGGCGACTCCACAGGCCGTCGGTCGGCGCACTCGTCGTCTCATCGCTCACGGTTCCACTGTACGCGGCGCCCACGACAGGTGGCGGAGGCACGGCGGATGATGGCGGGCGATCAGGGCCGGTGGAAGGGGTCGTCGTAGAGACGCTCGGGCACGCGCAGCACGAAGACCGGGGTCCCGGATGCCCAGATGGCAGCCGCTCCCGCCCGGAGCAGGTCGATCTGCTCTCCCGATTCCGAGACGATCACCACGTCGGCACCCGTCACTCGTACGGCAGCGCCGTTCACGGAGAAGACACCGTCCTTCTCGAAGATCTCCGGGTACGGCCGGTGCAGGTCGCGAAGATCCGCCAGGATGTACGTCGGACGCGAGCCCTCGGGAGCGGCCAGCACATGCTTGGGCCGGTCGATCCCGGTCAGCACGAGCGCCGAGTCGATGCCGACCCGGGACGCGCCCATGATGTCGGTGTCGAGCCGATCGCCGATGAACAGCGCTTTCTTCGCGTCGAAACGGGCAAGCGCGACCTCGAAGATCGGCGCCTCCGGCTTGCCGGCGACCGTCGCAAGTCGGCCGATCGCGGTGTGCACAGCGGACACGAGTGTGCCGTTGCCCGGAGCGACGCCGCGCTCCCGGGGGATCGTCCAGTCCGTGTTGGTGGCGATCCACGGGATGCCGCCTTCGTCCTCGGGGAGCTTCAGCGCGAACGCGGCCTCGGCGAGATCCGTCCAGGCCACTTCGGGCGCGAATCCCTGCACGACGGCGCTCGGGGAATCCTCCGCGCTGCGAGTGACCGTGTAGCCGGCCTTCTGCAGTTCGTCGACCAGGCCATCGCCGCCGACGACGAGGATCGTCGCCGGCGCAGGCACGATGCCGGCGAGCAGGCGCATCGCGGCCTGCGGGCTCGTGACGACGTCAGCGGGCGCGACCGAGAGGCCGAGGCTGCTGAGATGCTCGGCGACGGATGCATCGGTGCGCGAGGCGTTGTTCGTGATGTACCCGAGCCGCGCGGACTCCCCTGCCGTGTTCAGGCTCTCGACCGCGAACGGCAGCGCACCCGGACCGGCGTACACGACGCCGTCCAGGTCCGCGAGAACCGTATCGACGCCGTCGAGCGGCGTCGCCGACGAACGCTTCCGCGAGAACAGCGCCACTACTTGTCCTGTCCTGCCTCGTCGTTCTCGCCGAGCAGCTCACGAACCTCGTCCTCCACGGTCTGGTCGTCGACGGGAGCTTCGGAGTCGGCTTCGGCGTCGGCGGATGCATCGGCATCCGATTCAGCGTCGTTAGCCTCGGCGTCATCAGCGTCGGCGTCATCAGCGTCGAGGAATTCGCCCTCGATCATGCTGTCTTCGATGAAGATCTCCTCATCGCCGGCCTCGTCGACACCCAGTGCCTCGGCGGCAACCTCGGCGCGATGCGCCCAGAACTCGGCTTCGTCGTTGCGGCCGAGGTCCTCGAGGACTGCGGCACGTGCGGCGAAGAGCGACGGGCTCCACTCGAAGGCGCGATCGGGATCGAGTTCAGGGATCTCGAGCTCGCCGAGCGCCAGTTCCAGATCGTCCTGGTCGAGACGGGCTCCCGACATCGCGATCGCGAGGGCGACGCGGACCGGCGTCGGAAGCGCGGAACGATCGACAGCGCGACCGGTCTCGAGCGCGCGGTCGGGACGGCCGATGCCGCGCTCACTGTCGACCATCAACGCGATCTGGTCATCCTTGCCGGAGATCCGGCGGAACGTGCGCAGCTCGCGCAGAGCCAGAGCGAAGTCCTCGGTCGCATAGGCGGTGATGCCCAGCGTCTCGCGGACGATGGCGATGCGGCCCGCGCGACGGGATGCCGCCAGCGCGTGCTCGTGAGCGAGTGCAGGATCCTCATCGATGAGACGGGAGGCCATCGCCAGGTGGCGTGCGACCTGCTCCGCGTTCTCCTTGCTCAGCGTCTTCAGCTCGTTGCGAGCGGACGAGTGGAGATCCTGCGGGGTGACGTCCTCCGGAACGAACGGGTCGTTGTGACGGGGACGCTCATCTGCGGCCTGGACGGGACGCTCACGGCCCGATCCCCCGCGCTGCGGGTAGGAGCGTGCGCCATCGCGGCTGGACCCACCGTCACGACGGGGACCGGAATCGCGGTTGTTGTCGCGGTTGTAGCCGCCCTCACGACGAGGAGCGGAATCGCGGTTGTTGTCGCGGCTGTAGCCGCCCTCACGACGTGGCGCGGAATCGCGGTTGTTGTCGCGGCTGTAGCCGCCCTCACGACGTGGCGCGGAAT
>NZ_DAITBE010000007.1:230687-231194 GCF_036823965.1 Microbacterium sp.
CGCGGTTGTTGTCGCGGCTGTAGCCGCCCTCACGACGAGGAGCGGAGTCACGGTTGTAGCCGCCCTCGCGACGAGGAGCCGAGTCACGGTTGTTGTCGCGGTTGTAGCCGCCCTCACGACGCGGAGCGGAATCGCGGTTGTAGCCGCCCTCACGACGAGGAGCGGAGTCACGGTTGTACCCGCCCTCACGACGAGGAGCCGAGTCACGGCTATATCCACCCTCGCGACGCGGAGCGGAGTCACGGCTGCTGTCGCGGTTGTACCCGCCCTCGCGACGCGGTGCGGAGTCGCGGTTGTACCCGCCATCGCGGCGAGGAGCGGAATCGCGGTTGTACCCGCCCTCACGACGTGGTGCGGAGTCACGGTTGTTGTCGCGGCTGAAGCCGCCCTCACGACGAGGCGCGGAATCACGGTTGTACCCGCCCTCACGACGAGGCGCGGAATCGCGGTTATACCCGCCCTCACGACGAGGCGCGGAATCGCGGTTATACCCGCCCTCACGACGAG
>NZ_DAITBE010000007.1:231294-231623 GCF_036823965.1 Microbacterium sp.
GCGCGGCGTCACGGTTGTATCCGCCCTCGCGACGCGGAGCGGAATCACGGCTGCTGTCGCGGTTGTACCCACCCTCGCGACGAGGCGCGGAATCACGGCTGCTGTCGCGGTTGTAGCCGCCCTCGCGACGAGGCGCGGAGTCACGGTTGTTGTCGCGGCTGTTGGCGGGGCGTCCGCCAGAAGCGCGGTTGCCGCGCGGTCCGTTGTCGTCGTTGCGACGCGGACGGCGCTCTTCCTCTTCTGGCATGATGCTCCCTGTTCTTTTCGTGTAAACGCAAAATGGCCACCCATCGATGGGTGGCCATTTTGACTAAAAGGAGTCCGGCGGT
>NZ_DAITBE010000018.1:0-22812 GCF_036823965.1 Microbacterium sp.
ACGAAGTACTTGATGTTGTCGAAGTCGATCTCGCTGAGGTCTGCACCCCAGGTCGGCATCGGCTTCTTGCCGAAGAGCTGATACCCCTTGAGACGGGCCTTCAGCATCCATTCGGGTTCGTTCTTGAGCGCCGAGATCCCTCGGACCACCTCTTCGGAGATTCCGCGTTTCGCAATGGCACCCGCGGCGTCCGCGTCGTGCCAGCCGAATTCGTACACCCCCAGGCTGTCCAGCTCTGGGCGGTCGATCAGCACATCCGACATCACACACTCTCCTTGTTAGGCCTCAACGGTGTCATCCGCTCCGACGCACCTGATCCCCCGTCGAGTCTGCGGGGAGCCGGTGCCTCGAAAGGGCCCTCATCACCAGCGCATCCATCGCGCCTAAACTGTTGACGATGCTTCAGCGCGGGAAGCGCTCATCACAACAATCCGATTCTACAGGTTCCGCCTGGCGACTGGGCCGTGCCCGCAACGCCACTCGCGGTCCGGAGGCCCCATGCCCGACACGACGATCTCCTCCTCGACCGACGCCGCCGGCGTTCGCGCTCCGCTGGCGCACCGCACCCTGTGGAGCCGCGCGCTGCGCGTGTTCGCGTGGCTGTCGTTCATCAGCGAGACGATCATCATCGGAACCGGCGGCGCGGTGCGTCTGACCGGTTCGGGACTCGGATGCTCGGAGTGGCCGCTCTGCACGCCGGAATCGCTCGTCCCGATCTACGCGGATCAGGGAATTCACGGTTTCATCGAGTTCGGCAACCGCCTGATGACGGGCGTGGTCGGCATCATCGCGCTCGCGGTCGTGCTCCTCGTCCTGCACACGATCAGCGGTCGACGCGCGCTCACCACCTCGCTGTGGTTCGCGGTCGGCGGCATCGTCGCCGCCGCGATCGCCTACGTGATCGCCCGGCCGCTGGAGCACCTGGCATTCCCGGTCGCGATCGGCGTGTTGCTGCTCGCGGTGATCGCCGCAGCTGTGCAATCGATTCGCACCACCCCCGCGCGCCGCGATCTCGTCGCCCTCGCCTGGATCGTGCTGATCGGCGTCGTCGCCCAGGCCCTCGTGGGCGGCATCACCGTGCTCACCGGCCTCAACCCGTTCATCGTCGGCTTCCACTACACCTCCTCGCTGCTCCTCGTCTGCGTCACCGCCGCCTTCCTGGTGCGCCTGTACGCGGCCCCCGGCCCGCGCGAGCGCGCTGTGCCTGCGTGGTTCGGCATCCTCAGCCACGTCACCGGCCTCGCCCTCGTGGTCACGATCCTGTTCGGCGTGCTCACCACCGGCTCCGGTCCGCACTCCGGCGACCCGGACGTGCTGCGCCATGGCTTCGACGCGACAGTGCTCGCGCACGTGCACTCCTGGCCCGGCTACATCCTCGCCGCGCTCGTGCTGGCGCTGACGGTCTCGGCCTGGGTGCTGCGCCTCGAGCCGCGCAAGTGGCTGCTCGTGCTCGTCCTCGCGATCCTGGTGCAGGTCGCGGTGGGCGTGCTGCAGGCGCGTGACGGGCTGCCTCCCCTGCTCGTCGGCATCCACATGGTGCTGGCGTCGCTCTCCGCGGCCGCGTACACCGTCGTCGTGCTGCACCTGAAGCGCCCTGTCACGACCGTGGACTGACTCGCATCCCGATCGCCGCACAGGCGATCCATAGCTCGCGCATCACGCGTTCATCGACGCGTGGGCGAACGTGGTCGCCATGAACAAGTCACTGACACGCAGCATCGGCTTCTGGCTCCTCCTCATCCTGTCGCTCGCCGCGACCGCAGTCGGCGGGTGGCTCATCTCGGGGCAGCTCGGCACGATGACCACCACCCTGACCGACGGCACCGCGACCGGTGTCGAGGTCTACGTCGGTCAGTCGCTCGTCGTCGTCGGCGCCGCAGTGCTCGGCGCCGGCATCATCGGCATCCTGATCACGGTCGCCCTCACCGCCGTGCAGGCGCTCATCCCCACGCAGGCCCCCGTGGTCGTCGAGCCGATCGACTGGGCAGCCGAGAACGACGCTCCTCAGGCAGACGCAGACGCGGGCATCGTCGAGACGGTCACGACCCCGTCAGCGGATGCTGCGGCGACCGACGTCGAGCGGATCGACGACGAGGATCAGAACGGCAGCAGCGGATCGACCGCGACCGCGACGAAGATCAACGTCAAGTAGGTGATCGAGGCGTGGAACACACGCATGGGCCGCGCCTCGTTCCCCCGCACCGCCTGGTTGTAGAGACGGTGCGACTCGTAGAGGAACCAGCCTCCGAAGACGAGCGCTGAGACGGTGTAGACGAGGCCCATGTTCGCGATCGGCACGAGCAGCAGCGAGCAGGCGATGGTCGCCCAGGCGTACAGGATCACCTGGAGGCCGACCTGCGAGGCGTTGCGCGTGGCACCGAGCATGGGCACGTCGACATCGTCGTAGTCGTCGCGGTACTTCATCGACAGCGGCCAGTAGTGCGGCGGCGTCCAGAGGAAGATCAGCAGGAACAGGATGAAGGCGGGCCAGTCCAGCGAACCGGTCACGGCGGCCCAGCCGATCAGCACCGGGAAGCAGCCTGCGATGCCGCCCCAGACGATGTTCTGCTCGGTGCGGCGCTTCAGGATCATCGTGTAGATCACGACGTAGAAGAAGATGGCGCCGGCGGAGAGCGCGGCTGCGAGCCAGTTCGTGGTGAACAGCAGCCAGACCGTGGAGAGCACCGCGAGCGTCCACGAGAAGATCAGTGCGCCGCGAGGCGAGATCTCACCGGTCACGAGCGGACGGTTCTCGGTGCGGTGCATGTGCGCGTCGATGTCGCGATCGAGGTACATGTTGAACGCGGCGGCGGAACCGGCGCTCAGGGACCCGCCGATGACGGTCGCGAGCACCAGCCACATGTCAGGGAGTCCGCCCTGGGCGAGGAACATCACGGGGACCGTCGACACCAGCAGCAGTTCGAGAACGCGCGGTTTCGTGAGGGCGACGTAGGCCTTCACCGTGCGACCGATGGACTGCGTCCTCACGGTCTGATCAGACATCGTCGAGATCTCGATCGCCTCCTCCACACGCGTCATGACAGCCCTTCCAGTCTAGGGCACCGCGACTGCCCGCTCTGTCCCCGCCCGACGCTGCCGCTGGACGTAAGACAGCGTCAGACGGAAAGGGCACAGCGCTATGCTGAAACCACTCGCGCCCGGCGCTGTGATCCCCTTCTTCCAGCAGGTGGTCCTGCGTGGGCAGATGCGGATGCGCCAGGGAATAACGGCGCCCTTGAAACTGTCGGAAAGGGCATGGACGTGTCGGAATTGCAGTGGGAAGAAATCGATCGACGCGCGGTGGACACCGCGCGGATCCTGGCGGCGGACGCCGTGGAGAAGGTCGGCAACGGCCACCCCGGCACCGCGATGAGCCTGGCTCCCGCTGCCTATCTCCTCTACCAGCGCGTGCTGCGCCACGACCCGACCGACACCGATTGGCTCGGTCGCGACCGTTTCATCCTGTCGGTGGGACACTCCTCGCTCACGCAGTACGTCGAGCTCTACCTCGGCGGGTTCGGCCTCGAGCTCGATGACCTCAAGGCACTGCGCACGTGGGGATCGCTCACTCCCGGCCACCCGGAGTACGGTCACACCAAGGGTGTCGAGATCACGACCGGCCCGCTGGGCCAGGGGCTCGCGTCGGCTGTGGGCTTCGCCTACGCCGCCCGCTACGAGCGCGGCCTGTTCGACCCGGAGGCCGCACCGGGCACCAGCCCCTTCGACCACTACGTGTACGCGATCGCCGGCGACGGCGACCTGCAGGAGGGCATCACCAGCGAGGCATCCTCGCTGGCCGGCCACCAGCAGCTCGGCAACCTGATCGCCATCTACGACTCCAACCAGATCTCGATCGAGGACGACACCAACGTCGCCTTCACCGAGGATGTCGCCAAGCGCTACGAGGCGTACGGCTGGCAGGTGCAGGTCGTCGACTGGAAGAAGACCGGCGAGTACGTCGAAGACGTGGCCGAGCTGTACGCCGCGATCGAAGCCGCCAAGGGCGAGACCTCGAAGCCGTCGCTCATCATCCTCAAGACCATCATCGGGTGGCCGTCGCCCGGCAAGCAGAACAGCGGCAAGATCCATGGCTCGGCGCTCGGCGCAGACGAGCTCGCGGCCACCAAGAAGGTGCTCGGCTTCGACCCGGAGCAGCACTTCGCCGTCGCCGACGACGTGATCGCCCACACCCGCGGACTGGCTGCTCGCGCCGCCGATGCACGCGCCGAGTGGCAGACCGCCTTCGACGCCTGGGCCGCAGCGAACCCCGAGCGCAAGCAGCTCCTGGATCGCCTCGAGGCCGGCGAGCTGCCCGCCGACATCTCGACCGCCCTCCCGGTGTTCGAGGCAGGCAAGGACGTCTCGACCCGCGCCGCATCCGGCCAGGTCATCAACGCCCTCGCCGCGCAGCTGCCCGAACTCTGGGGCGGCTCGGCCGACCTCGCGGAGTCGAATCTCACCACGATCAAGGACGCTGCGTCGTTCATCCCCGAGGAGTGGTCGACGCACGAGTGGTCCGGCAACCCCTACGGCCGCGTGCTGCACTTCGGCATCCGCGAGCACGCCATGGGCGCCATCGTCAACGGCATCGTGCTGCACGGACCGACCCGCGCATTCGGTGGCACCTTCCTGATCTTCAGCGACTACATGCGCCCTGCGGTCCGCCTCGCGGCCCTCATGAACGTGCCCAGCGTGTTCGTCTGGACGCACGACTCGGTCGCCCTGGGCGAGGACGGACCGACCCACCAGCCGATCGAGCAGCTCGCGACGCTCCGTGCGATCCCGAACCTCGCAGTCGTCCGCCCCGCGGACGCGAACGAGACCGCCGAAGCCTGGCTCGAGATCCTCCGTCGCCAGGAGGGCCCCGCAGGCATCGCCCTGACCCGCCAGAACATCCCGGTGTTCGAGCGCGGCGACGGCGCGGCGTCCGGCGAGACCTTCGCGGCCGCGTCGAACACCGCCAAGGGCGCCTACGTTCTCGCCGAGGCAGCGGAGGGCACCCCCGATGTGATCATCGTCGCCACCGGCTCCGAGGTGCAGCTGGCCGTCGAGGCCCGCGCAGCGCTGGCATCCGAGGGCATCGGCGTCCGCGTCGTCTCGGCTCCGTCGCTCGAGTGGTTCGACGAGCAGGACGAGGCATACCGCGAGTCGGTCCTCCCCGCATCCGTCACCGCCCGCGTCTCGGTCGAGGCCGGTTCCGTGCTCACGTGGCGCGGCATCGTCGGTGACCGCGGGCGCTCGGTCGGCATCGACCACTTCGGCGCCTCCGCCGACTACAAGACCCTGTTCCAGAAGTTCGGCATCACCACCGAGGCCGTCATCGCGGCCGTCCGCGAGACCCTCGCGGCCAACAGCACCAAGGAGAACGCATGAGCACCCCCACCGCACAGCTCGCCGCCGCCGGCGTCAGCATCTGGCTCGACGACCTCTCCCGCTCGCGCATCTCCACGGGCAACCTCGCCGAGCTGATCGAGTCGCGCAACATCGTGGGCGTCACCACGAACCCGACGATCTTCGCGAACGCGATCACCGACAAGAACGACACCTCCTACGACGCGCAGCTCACGGAGCTCGCCGCCGCAGGCACCAGCGCCGAGGATGCCGTCTTCGCCGCCACGACGCAGGACGTCGCCGCAGCGCTCGACATCTTCCGCCCGGTGTGGGAGCAGTCCGGCCACGTCGACGGTCGCGTCTCGATCGAGGTCTCCCCCGACCTCGCGCACGACACCGAAGGCACCGTCGCCCAGGCCAAGCAGCTCTGGGCCAAGGTCGACCGCCCGAACCTGCTCGTCAAGATCCCTGCGACCAAGGCAGGCCTCCCCGCGATCACCGAGGCGATCGCGACCGGCATCAGCGTCAACGTCACCCTGATCTTCAGCCTGGAGCGCTACGCCGAGGTCATCGACGCGTACCTCACCGGCCTCGAGCGGGCGCACAGCGCCGACTTCGACCTGTCGAGCATCCACTCCGTCGCCTCGTTCTTCGTGTCGCGCGTCGACACCGAGACCGACAAGCGCCTCGAGGCGATCGGGTCCGACGAGGCGCTCGCCCTCAAGAGCAAGGCCGGACTCGCGAACGCCCGCCTCGCCTACGAGCTCTTCGAGCAGAAGTTCGGCGAGCAGCGCGCGCAGGACCTCATCAAGCTCGGTGCGAACCTGCAGCGTCCGCTGTGGGCCTCGACCGGCGTCAAGGACCCGAACCTGCCAGACACGCTCTACGTGACCGAGCTGGTCGCGGACGGCGTCGTCAACACCATGCCGGAGAAGACCCTCGAGGCCACCTTCGACCACGGCGTGATCACCGGCGACACGATCACCGGCGGCTACGCCGAGGCGCACCGGGTGTTCGACCAGCTCGCCGCCGTCGGCGTCGACCTGACCGACGTCACCCAGGTGCTCGAAGACGAGGGCGTCGCGAAGTTCATCGACTCCTGGCACGATCTGCTGGCGCAGGTGTCCGAGGCGCTGGAGGCACAGCGATGACCTTCTCGATCCACACCTCCGGCGCCGCACGCGCCGCCATCGACGAGACGGTCCCCCGCCTCGTCAGCGAACTGATCGCGTCGCGCCTCACCGGCGGCGACAGCACACTCTGGGGCCCGGCCGCTGAAGCAGAGGCCGCCGTCCGTCTCGGCTGGATCGAGGCCGTCACGGTCTCGCGTCCGCTGGTCGCCGAGATCACGGCGCTTCGCGACGAGCTCGCCGCGAAGGGCGTCACGCGCTTCGTGCTCGCGGGCATGGGCGGATCCTCGCTCGCGCCGGAGGTCATCGCGCAGACCGCCGGCGTGCCGCTGACGATCCTCGACTCGACCGCTCCCGGCCAGGTGCTGGCGGCACTCGACGAGGGACTGGCCGACACCGCGCTCGTCGTCTCGTCGAAGTCCGGCTCCACGGTCGAGACCGACTCGCAGCGACGCACCTTCGAGGCGGCGTTCCGCGATCTGGGCATCGAGCCGACCGAGCGCATCGTCGTGGTCACCGACCCCGGTTCCCCGCTCGACGTCTCGGCCCGCGAGGCCGGTTACCGCGTCTTCAACGCCGACCCCAACGTCGGCGGCCGCTACTCGGCGCTCACGGCCTTCGGCCTCGTGCCCTCCGGCCTCGCCGGCGTCGACATCGACGAGCTGCTCGATGAGGCCGAGTCCTCGCTGCTCGAGGTCGCGATCGACTCCGCCGAGAACCCGGCGCTTCGCCTCGCTGCCGCGATCGCGGCCACGAACCCGCGTCGCGACAAGCTCGGTCTCATCACCGACGGCACCCACATCAACGGCCTGCCCGACTGGATCGAGCAGCTGATCGCCGAGTCCACCGGCAAGGACGGCACCGGCATCCTCCCGGTCGTGCTCCTGCCGGTCTCCCCCGAGCTCGACGCCGTGCCGGCAGATCTCCAGATCGTCCGTCTCGTCGACGACGCGAACGAGTTCCACCTGCACGAGCGCCACCAGGGCGAGATCCTCGTGAGCGGCAGCCTCGGCGCGCAGCTCGTGGTCTGGGAATACGCCACGGCGATCGCCGGTCACCTGCTCGGCATCAACCCGTTCGACCAGCCAGACGTCGAGTCGGCGAAGGTCGCAGCACGCGGTCTCCTCGACGCGCGACCCGAGCCCACCGCTCCGGCGTTCGTCGAGAACGGCGTCGAGGTGCGCGTCTCGGACGCCGCCCTCGCGGCATCCGGCACCGTCGAGGGCGTGCTCGATGCGCTCTGGGCACAGCTGGCCGATGACGGCTACGTGTCGATCCAGGCGTACGTGAACCGCCTCGAGGTCCCGCAGCTGCAGGGCCTCCGCGAGCTCGTCGCCGCCGACTCGGGTCGCCCGACGACCTTCGGTTGGGGCCCGCGCTTCCTGCACTCGACCGGTCAGTACCACAAGGGCGGACCGGCGCAGGGCGTGTTCCTGCAGATCCTCGAGCGCACCGAGGTCGACCTCGAGATCCCCGAGCGCCCCTTCACGTTCGGGCAGCTCATCGAAGCGCAGGCCGCCGGCGATGCCGCGGTCCTCGCCGAGCACGGCCGTCCCGTCGTGTCCCTGACGATCACGGACTCCTCGGCCGACGTGCTCGCCCTCTTCGAAGCCGCACAGAAGTAACCGCAGGAGAATCCCTCACCGATGTCTGTTCCCATCTCGCGCGGGCACAACCCGCTGCGTGACCCTGACGATCGTCGCCTCAACCGGATCGCAGGGCCCAGCGCCCTCGTGATCTTCGGCGTCACCGGGGACCTCTCACGCAAGAAGCTCATGCCCGCGGTCTACGACCTCGCCAACCGCGGACTCCTTCCCCCCGGATTCGCTCTCGTCGGGTTCGCCCGCCGGGACTGGGAGGATCAGGACTTCGCCAAGGTCGTCTACGACGCCGTCAAGCAGCACGCTCGCACGCCGTTCCGCGAGGAGACGTGGGCGCAGCTGCTGCAGGGCATCCGCTTCGTCTCAGGCGAGTTCGACAACCCGGATTCGTTCCGGAAGCTGCGCGAGACGATCGAGCAGCTCGACGTCGAGCGCGGCACCATGGGCAACCACGCGTTCTACCTGTCGATCCCGCCGAAGGACTTCCCGCTCGTCGCGAAGCAGCTGAAGGAATCGGGCCTCGTCGGCGAGAACAGCGATGACGACGAGCACTGGCGGCGCGTCGTCATCGAGAAGCCGTTCGGACACGACCTGGAGTCGGCGCGCGCACTGAACGCGGCGCTCGAGGTCGCGTTCCCGGCCGACTCGATCTTCCGCATCGACCACTACCTCGGCAAGGAGACGGTGCAGAACATCCTGGCGCTGCGCTTCGCCAACGAGCTGTACGAGCCGATCTGGAACCGGAACTACGTCGACCACGTGCAGATCACGATGGCCGAGGACATCGGCGTCGGCGGACGCGCGGGATACTACGACGGGATCGGCGCCGCGCGCGACGTCATCCAGAACCACCTGCTCCAGCTGCTCGCGCTCACCGCCATGGAGGAGCCGATCAGCCTCTCCGCGGCCGACCTGCGTGCCGAGAAGGAGAAGGTGCTCGCTGCGGTGCACGTGCCGGAGGACCTCTCGCTCGCCACGGCTCGCGGTCAGTACGACGGCGGCTGGCAGGGCGGCGAGGAGGTCACCGGCTTCCTGGCCGAGGACGGGATGAACCCCGAGTCGACGACCGAGACCTACGCGGCCATCAAGCTCGAGATCGACACGCGCCGCTGGGCTGGCGTGCCGTTCTACCTGCGCACCGGCAAGCGCCTCGGTCGGCGGGTCACCGAGATCGCGGTCGTGTTCAAGCGCGCGCCGCAGCACCTGTTCGGGCGCGGCAACGCCTCCGAACTCGGTCAGAACGCACTCGTGATCCGCGTGCAGCCCGATGAGGGCGTCACGATCCGCTTCGGCTCGAAGGTGCCCGGCAGCGGATCCAACGTGCGCGACGTGACCATGGACTTCGGCTACGGACACGCGTTCACCGAGGCGAGCCCCGAAGCGTACGAGCGATTGATCCTCGACGTCCTCCTGGGCGACCCGCCGCTGTTCCCGCGGCACGAAGAGGTCGAGCTCTCCTGGAAGATCCTCGACCCGGTGGAGAAGTTCTGGGCCGCCGAGGGCGGTCCAGTCGAACAGTACGCGCCAGGCTCGTGGGGACCGGCTGCTGCCGACGACCTCCTTGCCCGCGACGGACGAGTCTGGAGACGCCCGTGATCATCGACCTTCCCGACACGACCGTCAGCCAGGTCGCGAAGCAGCTGGTGAAGGTGCGCGAGGAGGGTGGCGCTGTCGCCCTCGGACGCGTGCTCACCCTGGTCATCTCGGCGCGCAACGGCGTGGCCGAAGCAGCCATCGACGCGGCGAACGACGCCTCCCGTGAGCACCCGATGCGTGTCATCGTGCTCACCACCGGCGACGGCGAGTCGCGCCTCGACGCCCAGATCCGTGTCGGCGGCGACGCCGGCGCGAGCGAGGTCGTGGTGCTCCGCGCCTTCGGCGACGCCGCCAGCAACGAGGAGAGCCTCATCACGGGCCTCCTGCTGCCCGACGCACCGGTGGTCGCCTGGTGGCCTGAAGAGGCCCCATATGCCCCCTCGAAGTCGCCGCTCGGCAAGATCGCCCAGCGTCGGATCACGGATGCCGCGACGGCCTCCGATGTGCGCGACCGTCTGGCGCTCCTGGGTGAGACCCACGCTCCCGGCGACACCGACCTCGCTTGGACGCGGCTCACGCACTGGCGCGAGCAGCTCGCCGCCGTGCTCGACCAGCCGCCGTACGAGGAGATCACCGGTGTCGAGGTGCGTGGCGCCGCCGCGTCGCCGTCGACCGCACTGCTCGCAGCCTGGCTGCAGATGGCGCTCGATGTTCCCGTTGTCTGGTCGTATGAAGACCCGAAGAACTGGGAAGAGGGGATCAAGTCGGTTCGCCTCACCCGCGCCGACGGCGACATCCTGCTCGAGCGTCCGACGCCCGGCGTCGCGGTGCTCACGCAGCCGGGTCAGCCGAACCACGACCTGCACCTCCCCCGCCGTACGCTCCGCGAGTGCCTCGCGGAGGAGCTGCGTCGGCTCGACCCCGATCTCCTGTACGGTCGAGTGATCGCGGAGGGCTGGGAGAAGCTGGGTCCGCCCGAGACAGGAGCGTGAGTCAGATGCAGGCAGCGTCCGCAGAGAAGCGGGTCGTGGTCGAAGCCACCCCCGCAGCCCTCGCGACCAGCGTGGCCGATCGTTTCCTGACCCGGGTGCGCGCGCGCACCCGGAACGGGCGCATCGCACACATCGCCCTCACCGGCGGCTCGATGGGCGCAGCGGTGCTGCGCGCGACCGCTGAGCACCCTCGCGCTGCGAAGATCGACTGGTCGCTCGTGCACTTCTGGTGGGGCGACGAGCGGTTCGTGGCACGCGATGATGCCGACCGCAACGCCCTGCAGTCGCGTGCGGCGCTGCTCGATCACATCCCGGTGCCCGCTGAGAACGTGCACGAGGTCGCCGCATCCGACAGCGGGCTCAGCCTCGACGAGGCAGCAGCGGCCTACGCGGCGGAGCTCGCGGGATTCGGCACCGAGGAGCACCCCTGGCCGTCGTTCGCGGTCTGCTTCCTCGGTGTGGGCCCTGACGGGCACATCGCCTCGCTGTTCCCCGATCGCGACGAGGTGAACGTCACCGACGTGGCGGCGCTGGCGGTTCGCGACTCCCCCAAGCCCCCGCCGGAGCGCGTGACGCTCACGCGTCCTGTCCTCAACTCGTCGAAGCGCGTCTGGCTCGTGCTCACCGGTGCCGACAAGGCATCAGCGCTCGGTCTCGCCCTCGCCGGGGCGAGCTACTCGAGCGTGCCGGCAGCCGGCGCCAAGGGACGCAAGCGCACGGTGTTCTTCGTCGATGAGGCCGCGGCATCCGAGGTCTCGCCCGACCTGATCGACCCCGCGTACTGAACCTCGCTCCGAGAGCCGGGCGCTAGGTGGCGTTCGGCTCTTCCGGGCGCTGCTCTGTGTCTTCGGGACGCTGTCCGCCGGTCGACCCGTCGCTGCCCCGGACGATGCCGAGTTCCTGGCTGTCGCTGATCACCTGGGGGTGATAGCGCGCGAGTTCGACGACCCCGAAGACCGCGATCGCTCCGGCGACGCCGTAGATCACGAGCGCCCACGGCGGTGCGGCAGCGGCCTCCCCGAGGATCACCATGCCGATGAGCACGGCGATGAGCGGGTCGACGACGGTCAGACCGGCGATCACGAGGTCCGGCGGACCGGAGCTGTAGGCCGTCTGCACGAAGTAGGCGCCGACGGCGGCTGCGGCGACCAGCGCCAGCACGCAGATCGCGGTGATCCACTCGAAGTGGCCGGCCTCGATGCGCTTGATGACGACCTTCGCGAGGGTTGCGACGAAGCCGTAGAGGATGCCGGCGCCGATGACGTAGAACAGCGCGCGCATGCGCTGACGGAGGATGAGCCAGCACGCGCCGAGCACGATGATCACCACGAGGAGCAGCGCGAGGATCACGAAGAGCTCGCGGTCGGCGACCTCCTGCTCGGTGGCGAAGAGCGCAGCGAAGAAGACGAAGAGGAAGATGCCGCCGACGCAGCAGACGATGGCTCTGATCGACTTCTTCGTGGGTGAATGGCCGGAGATCCTGGCGTTGAGCAGGGTCGTGATGACCAGCGCGATCGCGCCGAGCGGCTGGACCACCATGAGCGGGGCACGCACGAGGGCGGCCAGCTGACAGACGATCGCGAGGCCGAGCATGAGCGTGCCGATGAGCCACGACGGCCTCGTCAGCAGACGACGGAGTTGATCGAGACTGAGTCCGCTCGTTCCCTGCGCACCGCTCAGGCGCTCGACCTTCTCGACGCCGCGGTGCTGGTACTGCGCACCGAGCGACATGAAGACCGCACCGGCGAGGGCGAGTGGGATGCCGAGCAGCAGTCCTGGGTTCTGGAAGACACCGACGAGCTGCTCGCCGACGTCTTCGACACCGTTCACTTCCAGTCCCCTGCGCTCACCCTACGACCCTACCCGCCGCACCCCGCACGTTAGGGTTATGACGTGGCTGTACTTCCGATTCGCATCATGGGCGACCCCGTTCTGCACTCCCCCGCCTCGGCCGTCGACGAGATCACGGATGAGATCCGCGCACTCGTCGCCGACATGTTCGAGACCATGGACACCGCGCCAGGTGTCGGTCTCGCCGCCCCGCAGGTCGGTGTGCCCCTCCGCATCTACACGTACTCGTACGTCGACGATGACGATCAGCCGTGGCGCGGCGTCCTCATCAACCCGGTGCTCTGGATCACGCCGGCGGAGCCGGGCAGCCCCGACCCCGACCTCGAGTCGGAGGGATGCCTGTCGTTCCCCGGCGAGCGGTTCCCGCTGCGCCGCTCCGAGCGGGCCCGTGTCACCGCGACCGATCTCGACGGCAGGGAGGTCGTGATCGAGGTCGACGGCTGGCGCGCGCGCATCATGCAGCACGAGTTCGATCACCTCGACGGCATCCTCTATGTCGACCGCCTGTCGGACGGCGACTGGAAGACCGTGCAGAAGATCGCTCGCAAGCGCGGGTGGGGCCGTCCGGGCGCGAGCTGGATGCCCGGTGTCGACGACCTCGAAGGCTGACTGACGACGCCTTGCATTCTTGGTCTGCGTCCAGCAGAATCACAGCATCCTTGAAGTTGCATCACAGACTCTCCGACGGATACCGTTTGCGAGGCGGGTGTGTCGCGCCTGCTCACCACAGTCTCTGGAGGGGAAACAACCATGATGAACATGCGCAAGCGTCGTGCGCTGATGCTGGCAGGAACCGCGCTGGCACTCACCGTCGCACTGAGCGGCTGCAGCGCCATCACCAACATCCTCAGCGGCGGTCCGGCTGACGCCGACCGTGACGAGGAGACCGGCCAGGTCACCGAGAGCTCGAGCATCGACATCTTCGCTCTGAAGGTCGGCGACTGCAAGATGAAGAGCGACAGCGGTCTGATCGAGAGCGCCGACGTCGTTCCGTGCGGCGAGCCGCACGACGAAGAGGTCTACTTCGAGATCACGATGGACGACGGCGAGTTCTCGGACGAGGCCGTCGACACCGCCACGCAGGGATGCATCGGCGACGCCTTCACCAACTTCGTCGGCGTCATCTGGGATGAGTCGACGCTCGACGTCTACCCCATCACGCCGACCCAGGACACCTGGGACCAGTACAACGACCGCATCGTGCAGTGCGTCATCTCCGACCCTGCCGGCCCGGTCACCGGCTCGCTCGCAGGCGCCGCGCGCTGATTCGACGTCACCCGCAGCGGAGGCCCCGTCGTTCATTCGACGGGGCCTCCGCTGCGTCCAGCGCACATCCTGCCGACGGCATCGGAAAAGGGAAGAAGCCGCATCCCGTGTGAACACGTGATGCGGCTTCTTGTCTTGGCTCCCCGGCTTGGACTCGAACCAAGAACCTGCCGGTTAACAGCCGGCTGCTCTGCCAATTGAGCTACCGAGGAATGTGCTCCGCTGCGCGGGCAACTCGACAAGCTTAGCAAACTCGGAGCCGTGCTCGTGACACCGGGCGCGCTTTCCGGGCTGCCGGGCGTGTCGCCCTCAGTGCTGTGAGTCGGCCTCTGCGTTCGGTGCCCAGAGCAGATCCTTGCCGACCCCGCGAGCGACCACATGACCGCCGCGGAGCATCAGCGTCTCGGCGTTCAGCTCGCGGATGAAGGCGGCGTCGTTGGTGACGAGCAGCGCCCCCATCCCCTGCTCCTTGCGGCGCCTGGTGATCGCATCGAAGACCACCGGCCGCACCTCGAGGTCGAGGTTCGCCAGAGGTTCGTCGGCGATGAGCACCTGCGGTTCGAGGATGAACGAGCGAGCGATCGCGACCCGCTGCCGCATCCCGGCACTGAGCTCGTACGGGAACTTCGCTGCGGTGCCGAGCGGGAGGTGCAGTTCGTCGAGGAGCGTGGCGACGCGGATCGACAGGGTCTTCGAGTTCACGCGCTTCTCGCGGATCAGAATGGGCTCGGCGATGACCTCGTTCACCGTGAGCCGCGGCGGCAGGTCAGCACCGGCGCCCTGCGGCACGAAGCCGGTGCGGTAGGTGAGGATGCGGTGCTTGCGGCCTGGACGGCGCACATCGACACCGCACACGAACGCGCTCCCTCCGGTGATCTTCACCGAGGGATCGGTGGAACCTGCCAGCGCTGCGACGAGCGTCGATTTGCCTGACCCGGTCGGTCCGGCCACACAGATGAGGTTGCCCGGCGCGAGTGAGAACGTCACCCCGTCGACCGCGCGCGTCGGCAGACCGTGGCCGATGCGGTCGATGACCAGATCGGAGCACTCGATCGCGTTGAGGGATTCCTGCCGTCTGGACATGAGTCCATCCTGCCGTGCCACGGGAGGCGAGTCGGGTTACGACTCGGCGAACCGCTGACGCTCTGCGTCGATGTCACGCAGCCGCATGCGGAGTGCGCGTCCACCGTCGGAATCGGCCGGCACGCGTTGCACCGCACCGAGCATCTCCTGCTTCTCGACCTCGAGCTGACGCAGGATGAGGCGTCGGGCGAGATCGGTCACCGTTGCGACGGCACGTTCCTCGTCACGAGCGGGGAACGGCGTCATCAGCAGTTCACCGCCGAGCGAGCGGTAGGGCTCACGCACGCTGTTCACGGCCTCGGTGACCCATCCGGCCCTCGACCGATCAGGAGCGGATGCCACGGCCTCGCGCACCGCGTCGAGCGCCGGTGTGCGAAAGGGTGCGGCCAGGGCGCGATTGAGCAGCGTCTGATCGACCTGGTGCCCGTACTGGAGCGCACCCATCAGCGCGTCCCGCTCCACCGCGACGTCCGGCGACCTGGGAAGCGAGGCGAGGGTGACCGGTGCGATGCCAGGCGCACCGGTCGACGGATCGATCGGTGCGGGCTCCCTGCGGGCTGGGGGCGCCGAGGGGCCGCCGCGGGCGGAGCGCTCGACCTCGTGGTGCACTTCGGTCGGGTCCATGCCCAGGCGCCGTGCGAGCACGCGTTCGTAGCCAGGGCGCAGGAGCCGATCGCGGATCTCGGCGACGATCGGGGCGGCCGCCCGCAGCGCACCGACCCGGCCCTCGACGGTCGAGAGGTCGAAGCCGGCGAGCTTGCGATCGATCGCGAACTCGAACATCGGCACCTTGGCGTCCATGAGTCCGCGCACCGCTGCATCCCCACGCTGCAGGCGCAGGTCGCAGGGGTCCATGCCGTCTGGCGCGACGGCGACGAACGTCTGGGCGTTGAAGCGGTCGTCCTCGGTGAACGCGCGCAGCGCGGCCTTCTGCCCCGCCTCATCACCGTCGAAGGTGAACACGACCTCGCCGGAGGCATTGTCGTCGCCCATCACTCGGCGCAGCACCTTGATGTGGTCCGTGCCGAACGCCGTGCCACAGGTCGCGATCGCGGTCGTGAGGCCGGCGAGGTGGCACGCCATGACGTCGGTGTATCCCTCGACCACCACGACCCGACGGGGGTCGCCCCTGGCGATGTCGCGCTTGGCGAGGTCGAGCCCGTAGAGCACCTGCGCCTTCTTGTAGATCGGCGTCTCGGGGGTGTTCAGGTACTTGGGGCCCTGGTCGTCGTCGAAGAGCTTGCGCGCGCCGAAGCCGATCGTCTGGCCGGACACGTCACGGATGGGCCACACCAGGCGACCGCGGAACCGGTCGTAGACGCCTCGCTGTCCCGTCGAGACCAGCCCGGCGGTGCTGAGCTCTTCACGCGTGAAGCCCTGCGCGGTGAGGGCTTTCAGCATCCCGTCCCAGCCGCGCGGTGCGAATCCCACACCGAAATGCGCGGCAGCGCCCGCGTCGAAGCCGCGTTCGCCGAGGAAGCGGCGGCCGGCCTCGGCATCCGGCGACAGCAGCTGAGCGCGGAAGAACTCCGCCGCTGCCGTGTTCGCCGCGTAGAGGCGGCTGCGGCCGCTCGTCTCGGGCGCCGCGCCACCGTCCTCGTAGTGGAGCGTGTAGCCGATGCGGCCGGCGAGACGCTCGACGGCCTCGGTGAAGCTCACATGATCCATCTCGCGGAGGAAGGAGTACACGTCTCCGGACTCGCCGCATCCGAAGCAGTGGTAGTACCCCACCTGCTGCCGCACGTGGAAGCTCGGGCTCTTCTCATCGTGGAACGGGCAGAGCCCCTTGAGGGAGCCGACACCGGCCGACTTGAGCGCGACGCGCTCTCCGACGATGTCGGCGATATTGGTGCGGGCCTTGACCTCGTCGACGTCAGCCTGCCGGATGCGCGGCATCAGACGGCCCCTTCGGCGATGGCCTGCCTCTCGGCGCCGCCTCGCACTGCTGGACGGGTATGACGTGCGTTGCGCGGGGTCCAGATCCCGACCTCGGCAGGGTCGATCTCGCCGACCAGCCGGTTGTGCCAGTCGATCGCGCTCTGATCGGTCAGGCTCGCGATCTGATCGACGATCACGCGGGAGCGCTCTGCGTCGGTGTCAGCGGCGAGGAAGTCGGCGGCGAACGCCGGCTCGAGCACATCGGCGCCGGCCGACCACAGCGCGTCGGTCGACCAGAGCACGTCGGCGAGGCGCTTCAGCACGCGCCGCTGCTCCTTGTAGACGCCCTTACGGGCATCGATCGTGACGATCGCCTGGCCCATGATGCCCTTGAGCACCGCGATCTCGACCTCGATCACGCGCGGCACGACCACGTGCGCGTTGTACCGCACGAGTGCCGGCCCGGCGTAGGCGTCACGAGTCGCCGAGACCGCCGCTTTCGCGAAGCGGCCGATCAGGTCGCTCGTGAGGTTCTTCAGACGGGCGAGATCCTGGCGCGAGCGGTCGAACGAGCCGAGCCACATCGACTGCGTGGCCAGCCGGTAGAGCGCATCGGCGAGTTCATCGCGCGTGAAGTCGTAGCCGACCCACTGCTGGATGCGTCCGAGGAGCGCTTCGTGCTGGCGAGGGTCGGAGAGCTGCGCGACATCGACGTAGCCATTGACGATCGCATCCTCGAAATCGTGCACCGAGTACGCGATGTCGTCGGACAGATCCATGATCTCCGCCTCGATGCAGCGCAGACGCCCCGGTGCTCCCTCGCGCATCCACCGGAACACGGCCTCGTCCTCGGGGTAAACGCCGAACTTCAGGCGTCCTCCCGGGTCGGGCACCGGGCTGTCCACGGTCCACGGGTACTTGCAGGTCGCGTCGAGGCTCGCACGTGTGAGGTTGAGTCCGACGGAGTGGTCATTCTCGTCGAGGACCTTCGCTTCGAGACGCGTGAGGATGCGCAGCGACTGGGCGTTGCCCTCGAAGCCGCCGATGTGCTCGGCCCACTCGTTCAGCGCCCGCTCGCCGTTGTGCCCGAACGGCGGGTGACCGAGGTCGTGGCTCAGGCACGCGGTGTCGACGACGTCGGCGGAGACGCCGAGCGCCGTGGCGAGCTCTCGCCCGACCTGCGCCACCTCGAGCGAATGGGTCAGCCGGTTGCGTGCGAAGTCGGCGGTGCTGGCAGGGCTGAGCACCTGCGTCTTGGCCGCGAGCCGCCGCAGTGCGGCCGAGTGCAGCACCCGTGCCCGGTCCCGTGCGAAGTCGTTGCGCTCCGAACGGTGGTTCTCGGCGATGAAGCGCTCCGCATCGCGCGGGTCGTAGCCGTCGGCGCGCGTGCGCACCGAACCGGTCGAAGGGTCAACCGCCACTGTTCTCGATCTCCGCTCCACGCATCATCTCCGAGGTCGACGCCGCGATCTCGCGCGACTCCAGCCACTTGTCCGGCAGCGCCGTGCGCTTCGCGTGCCCCGCGCGGCCGCGCTGTCCCTCGGCGTCAGCGCCGGGGTATGGAGCGGAGTGGTCGAGACGGGCGAGCAGCTCGTCGATCTCGGCAAGGCTGGATGACGTGGCGAGGCCTGTGCGGATGTCGCCGCCGACCGGATAGCCCTTGAAGTACCAGGACACGTGCTTGCGGATGTCGCGGCACCCGCGGTCCTCGTCCTCGAAGAACTCGACGAGGAGTTCCGCGTGCCGCTTGAAGGCGTCGGCCACGAAACCGAGTGTCGCATCGACCGTCTTGCCCTCGCCGCCGAACGCCGTGGCCAGCTCGCCGAAGAGCCAGGGGCGACCGAGGCATCCGCGGCCGACGACGACGCCGTCGCAGTCGGTCTGCTCCATCATGCGCACGGCGTCGTCCGCCGACCAGATGTCTCCGTTGCCGAGCACCGGGATGCTCGTGACGGCCTGCTTGAGTTCGCCGATCGCGTTCCAGTCGGCGTGCCCGGAGTAGTACTCGCCTGCCGTGCGCGCATGCAGTGCGATGGCCGCCACTCCGGCGTCCTCTGCGGCACGCCCTGCGTCGAGGAAGGTGAGGTGGTCACGATCGATGCCCTTGCGCATCTTGACCGTGAGCGGGATGTCGCCCGCGGCCTTGACGGCCTGCGTGACGATGTCGGAGAACAGCGAGCTCTTCCAGGGGAGCGCCGCTCCCCCGCCCCTGCGTGTGACCTTGGGCACCGGGCAGCCGAAGTTCAGGTCGATGTGGTCGGCGTGATCCTCGGCGACGATGATGCGCACGGCATCCGCGATCGTCTTCGGATCGACGCCGTAGAGCTGGATCGAACGAGGCGTCTCCGACTCGTGGTGGCGGATCAGCCGCATCGTCGTCTCGTTGCGCTCGACGAGCGCGCGAGACGTGATCATCTCGCTCACGTAGAGTCCGGCGCCGTACTCGCGGCAGAGACGCCGGAAGGCGGTGTTCGTGATCCCGGCCATGGGTGCGAGGACGACCGGCACATCGAGGTCGATCGGACCGATGCTGAGCGTGCGTGCGGGAGTGGTGGCGAGAGTCATATCCTGTCCATTCTCCCAGACCCGGAGCCCATGGTGCCCCATCGATCTAAGCTGTGAACCATGACCGATTCCACGCTCCGTTCGATCCCGTTCACTGACGCTCAGGGCAATGAGAAGACCCTCGACGATCTCGGCGCGGATGTCGTGCTCGTGGTCAATGTGGCCTCGAAATGCGGGCTCACCCCGCAGTACGAGCAGCTCGAGGAGCTGCAGCGGCTGTACGGCGACCGCGGCTTCTCTGTGGTCGGCTTCCCGTGCAACCAGTTCTTCGGCCAGGAGCCCGGCTCGGTCGAGCAGATCCTGGAGTTCTGCTCCACGACGTACGGCGTGAGCTTCCCCGTCAACGACAAGGTCAAGGTCAACGGCAAGAACGCCTCCGACCTGTACAAGGCGCTCAAGGAAGCCCCGGATGCCGGCGGCAAGGCCGGCCGCGTCGAGTGGAACTTCGAGAAGTTCCTCGTGCTCCCCGACGGCGAGGTGCTCCGCTTCCGTCCGAAGCAGAAGCCGAACGACCCGGAGATCGTCACTGCGATCGAGGGAGCACTCACCCGCTGACCCTCGGACGACAGAACGCGCCCCCTCCGCCTGCAGTCAGGCGGAGGGGGCGCGTCGGTGTGTGCGGTGTCAGACCGCGGCAGCCTGATCCTCGGACTCGCCGCGCTTCGACCACAGGTCGCGCAGGACGTTCTCGAACGCTGCAGGCGGCTGCGCGCCGCTGATGCCGTACTGGCCGTCGATCACGAAGAACGGCACGCCCTGGATGCCGTAGGCGCGCGCCTGGTCCTGATCCTGGCGGACGTCGGGCAGGTGGCGTGCTGACTCGAGCGCTTCGCGCGCGGCATCCGCGTCGAGTCCGACCTCGGTCGCAAGAGCGACGAGGTCGTCGATGCGGCCGACGTGCTTGCCCTCGGTGAAGTAGGCGGACATGAGCCGCTCCTCCATCTCGTGCTGCAGCCCCTGCGCCTTCGCGAAGTGCAGGAGCTCATGCGCCTTGACGGTGTTGGTGTGCTGCAGGAGATCGAAGCGGTACTCGAGCCCCGCGCCCTTGGCGACACCGGTCACGTTCGACAGCATCTGCTCGACCTGGTCACGGGGCATGCCCTTGTGACCGGCGAGGAAGTCGATCTCGTCACCGTCGAAGTCGACGGGAGTGTCAGGAGACAGCTCGAAGGAGTGGAACGTGACGTTCACCTCGGGAGCGTCGTCGTCGGCGGAGACGGCTTCGAGCCCCTTCTCCAGGTTGCGCTTGCCGATGTAGCACCACGGGCAGGCGATGTCGGACCAGATGTCGATCGAGATGGGTTGGCTCACATCATCATCCAACCGCATGCGCCTATGAGCTATTCCGTGGAAGCGAGGCGAGGGCGCTCGCCGGGAAGGACGAGGGATAGGATTCTCGGATGCTCTCCGCCGACGATCCGCTGCCGCACCGGCCCGCGCGCGTGCTCGTGGCCGGAGTCACCGGTTCAGGAAAGACGACGCTCTCCGGCCGCATCGCAGAGCTGTGGGATCTGCGCCACGTCGAGATCGACGGCCTGTTCCACGGACCCGACTGGACGCCGCGCCCGACCTTCCTCGAGGACGTGCGAACCTTCGCGGCAGAGGACCGCTGGGTCACCGAGTGGCAGTACACCAGCAAGGGCACCGATGAGATCCTCACGCCGCGGGCGCACCTCGCGATCTGGCTCGACTACCCGTATCGGATCGTGCGGTCGCGGCTGCTCCGGCGGACGCTGGGTCGCAGCATCCTGCGGACCAGGATGTGGAACGACAACGTCGAGAAGCCGATCTGGCGGATGTTCCAGGGCGACCCTGAGGAGAACATCCTCGCGTGGCAGACCAAGACGCTGCACAAGTGGGCCGAGCGGATGCCCGAGATCACCGAGCAGTTCCCGCACCTGACCATCGTGCGGCTCCGCCACCCTCGCGAGACGGAGCGATGGCTCAGAACTCAGGCCGGCGCGTCCGGCACGTCGATCGCGCCGCCGAAGCGACGATCGCGCGACAGGTAGACGGCGATCGCACGCCACAGCTCCTCGCGTGAGAAGTCCGGCCACAGGGTGTCGAGGAAGACCATCTCCGCGTATGCGGACTCCCACAGCAGGAAGTTCGAGGTGCGCTGCTCGCCGGAGCTCCGAAGAAACAGATCGACGTCGGGCATGTCCGGCACATAGAGGTTCCGACGGATCATCTTCTCGCTGATCGCGTTCGGCTTCACTCGGCCGGCAGCGACATCAGCGGCGATCGCGCGCATCGCGTCGACGAGCTCCACCCGTCCGCCGTAGTTGACGCACATCGTGAGCGTGAGCACATCGTTGCCGCGCGTCAGCTGCTCGGCGTACTGCAACTCCTTGATCACGCTGCCCCACAGTCGTGGCTTGCGGCCGGCCCAGCGGACGCGCACACCCCACTCGTTGAGCTGATCGCGCCGACGGTGGAGCACGTCGCGGTTGTACCCCATGAGGAAGCGCACCTCCTCAGGAGAGCGCGCCCAGTTCTCGGTCGAGAACGCATACACGGAGAGATGCTTGACACCCGCCTGGATCGCGCCGGCGACCACGTCGAGCAGCACCTCCTCGCCCGCCTTGTGCCCCTCGATGCGGCTGAGCCCTCGACGGTTCGCCCAGCGGCCGTTGCCGTCCATCACGACCGCCACGTGCTCGGGCACCGCCGGGAACTCGGGCGGGTACTTCCCCGTCCAGTCGAGCGGGCGGTATGACACGGCATCCTTGTGCGTGTAGGGCTTCGGACTCACCGAGCGTCTCCTGACTGGTCGATCACGTGTTCCAACGAGCGGATGCCGCGCTCCAGGTGCCACTGCGCATAGGCGCCGACGAGGCCGGATGCCGCTGAGGTCTCATCCACGCTCGCCGCATCGACGGCATCCCAGTCGCCGCGGAGCAGTGATCGAAGCAGTTCGAGCGTTCGCTCGGCGACGCGAGGGCTTCCGGCGGGTGCGCATTGGCTGCAGACGACACCGCCGAGCTGCGCGACGAAGTTCGTGTGCAGGCCGGGTGTGCCGCAGCGGGCGCAGTCGTCGAGCGAGGGCGCCCAGCCCGACAGCGCCATCACGCGCAGCAGATACGAATCGAGGATGCTGCGCGGCACATGCTCGCCGCGGGAGAGCGCCCGCAGCCCACCGACGAGCAGCAGGTACTGATCGGACGTCGCCTCGGAATCGCTGAGCCGGTCGGCGGTCTCGACCATCGCGCTCGCCGCGGTGTAGCGGTCGTAGTGCACAGCGATCTCGGAGCCGTAGGCGCCGAGCGACTCCGCCTGCTGCACGATGTCGAGCGATCGGCCCTGGTACAGCTGCACGTCGGCCACCATGAACGGTTCGAGACGAGACCCGAACTTCGACGAGGTGCGACGGACGCCCTTCGCGACGGCGCGGATCTTGCCGTGCCGCCGAGACAGCATGATCACGATGCGATCCGCTTCACCCAGTTTGTGGGTGCGCAGGATCACCGCTTCGTCTCGGTAGGTGGGCACTGTTCGATTATCCTCCGTGCGCGACAATGGACGGGTGACCGAACCGCTCTTCACCATTCCGCTCTGGGCGGACCTGCTCGGCGTCGG
>NZ_DAITBE010000008.1:0-146202 GCF_036823965.1 Microbacterium sp.
GTGCGCGGGCCCGCGTGGTGGGACCCCGCACGACGATGGCGAACCCCACAACCCGCACTCACCCACGCGCTCACCGGGTAGCACCCGTCCATGCGGTGTGCGGAGTCACGCGAGCGAGGCGGCAGGACCCGGAACCGACCGACAACCGGGCACCGACCGACAACCGGGCACCGACAGGCGACTGGGTGCCGGCACGCGACTCGGGTCGCCACGCGACCGGCGGCCGACACGCGACCGGGGCCGACTGAGGGCTGCGGACCGACTGAGGGCTGCGGGCCGACTGGAGATCGGGGATCGACAGGGCAGCGGCCGCAGCGTCAGAGGGTGAATCCGACCTTCAGACCGTGGTCGCCGTGCCCGTCGTCATGTTCGCAGCCGACCGGCCACGGGTGCGACCCGATGTGTCATGCTAGGGGCCGACCCGGGGGGATCGACACATCATGACCAGGCCGCTGGCAGGACCACAGACACTGTTGCGCACGCTGAACGGCCGCGCAATCCTCGAGGCGCTCGCGCGCAGCGGTCCTCGCACCCGCGCCGAGCTCATGTCGGCGACCGGGCTGTCCCGCACCGCGGTCACGCAGGTGCTGCGGATGCTCGAGACGGCGGGAGCAGTCGCACCCGCCGGCGTCGACCGCGACACTCGAGGACCAGCGGCCGTCCGCGTCGCGCTGCATCCGCACCTCGGGTACGCGGCAGCGATCCACGTCGATCATCACGCGGCACACGTCGTGCTCGTCGATGCCACCGGGACCGTCCGCGCTGAGGCGCACGGAGACTTCAGGACGAACGACGACCGAGTCGCCTGCATCGCCGGCCTCGTCGACGAATGCCGTCGCGCAGCCAAGGGGCCGGTGCACATGGCGGTCGTCGCCGTGCCCGGTGCTGTGACGACCGACGGCGGCATCCGCAACGATGAGGGCCCCGACGGCGGGCAGTTCCACACCGCGCTCACCGCGACCCTCGGCTGCGAGGTGCGCATCGAGAACGACGTCAACCTCGCCGCCCTCGCCGAACTCACCGAGAGCACAGCCGGGTCGCTGTCGAGCTTCGCGCTCCTGCTTCTGGTCGACGACGGGCTCGGCGCCGGAATCGTCATCGACGGTGCACTGCACCGTGGCGCATCCGGTCTCGCCGGAGAGGTCATGTACCTGCCGCAGAGTCCGTTGCCGATCGGCGCTCCGGTCGTGAGCGATGTCGTAGTCAGCGACCTCGCCCTGGCCAACGATCGCGATCCGCGTGCCGCGCTCGGTGACCACCTCGAGGCTGCGGCCGCGGGCGACGAGGCCGCCCTGAAGATCGTCGCCGAGGTCGCCAGGAGGCTGGTGCTGATCGCCGGCACCATGACGCTCGTGCTCGACCCCGAAGCATTCATCCTCAGCGGTGACGCCGCGCACCCAGTGCTCGCGGAGGCGATGGTGCGGGTCGCAGAGGAGTTCGCGCCACTGCTCACCGTGCGCTTCCTCGTCGCCTCCTTCGGCGTGGAAGCGCCGCTCGTCGGTGCCGTGCGCGAAGCCGCCTCCGGCCTCCGTGCCATGCTCTTCACCCGCGTGCTCGCCGCATGACCGGGGCGCCGGCCCGAACCGGCGCTTCGCGGCGCAGCATCCACCCCGCAGACAGGAGTCGACGATGACCGAACCCTCCGACCTCACCGACCGCCTCGGGCTCGCCCCCGGCGCCAGGGCGATCATCCTCAACGCCGACGACTTCGGCATGTGCCACGCGGCGAACACCGCGATCATCGAGCTGTTGGATGCCGGGCACATCGACTCGACAACGGTCATGGTGCCGTGCTCCTGGTCGCCAGAGGCGCTCGCCTTCGCCGCCGCTCGCACCGAGCTCGACGTCGGCGTGCACCTGGTGCTCACGAGCGAATGGTCCCGCTACCGCTGGCGGCCGCTGACCGGCGGCGCCAGCAGCCTGGTCGACCCAGCCGGATACTTCCCGATCGACGTCGTCGCGGTCGAGCAGCGCGCCGACGCCGGCGAGGTCGCCGCGGAACTCGCCGCGCAGCTGCAGACCGCGCTCGATGCGGGTGTCGACGTGACGCACCTCGACAACCACATGGGGTCGGTCTACGGACTCGCCACCGGCCGCGACTTCCTCGACGAGGTCTTCACGCTCGCAGCCCGCCACGGTCTGCCCTTCCGCCTGCCGCGTCGCATGGACGGTATCGGAGCCGACCCGACCATGCAGGCGACGCTCGACCGGGCGTCGGCCGCGGCGGCAGCGCTCGGCGTCGAGATCATCGACCGACTCTGGTCGCACCCCTTCGAGCTGGTCGGCGAGGGGACGCCCGACGAGGAGACCTACGAGCAGGTGCGCGACGGATTCGTCGCATTGCTGCGTGCGGTGCCCGCCGGAGTCACCGAGATCTACCTGCATCCGATGGTCGACGGGGACGAGCTGCAGGCTGCCGTCGACTACGGCTCGGCCAAGCGCGGGTACGAACTGCGACTGCTCGCCGACCCGGTCGTGCAGCAGGCGATCGAGGATGAGGCGCTGGTGCGCATCGGCTGGCGCGACCTCCGCGACCTGCAACGGGCCGGCGGCTCCAGGTGACCTCGCTCACCACGCGCATCCGCGACCGCCGCCTCGACGCGGCGCCGACCCTGCAGCAGTCCATCGCGTTCGGAGCATCCGGATTCCCGACGCAGCTGATGGCGCAGACCTTCTCGGCCTTCATCGTCTACTTCTACGTCTCGCACCTCGCGGTGCCGGCCGGCTGGGTGGCGGTCGCGATGATCGCGCACGGCATCCTGAATGCGCTGCTGAACCCTGTCGTCGGTGCACTGTCCGATCGGATCCGAACGCCGTGGGGCCGACGCATCCCGTGGATAGGGATCGGCATCGTGCCGCTCGTCGTCGCGTTCGCGTTGATCTGGATGCCGCCGGAGCTGCCCGTCGGCGGACTCATCGCCTGGTTCCTCATCGTCGTCGCGGTCTACGACATCGCCTTCGTCGTGGTCGTGCTGAACATCTCCGCCCTGTTCCCCGAGATCTTCCGCACCACCGCCGAGCGCTCGCGCGGCAACGTCCCGCGGCAGATCTTCGCGATCCTCGGCATGGTGCTCGGCACCGCCGGTGCGCCTGCGCTGTACGACTCGATCGGGTGGGCTGGGATGGCGCTCGTGCTGTCGGCAGTGTGCCTGGCGCTGCTGGTCTGGTCGTTCTTCGGCGGCATGATCGAGCGACGGGTGCCCGAGGCGGCATCCGAGGCCATGCGCTTCCGCGACCAGCTGACGTACACCTTCGCGAACCGGGCCTTCGTGCCATACGTGCTCGGATCGCTGTTCGTCCAGACGTCGATCGCGGTGATCCTCGCGTCGGTCCCGTTCTACGTGCGGTACTCGCTGCATGCCGCCGAGGGTGAGAGCAGCCTGCTGCTCGGCGCGATCTTCATCACCGCGATCCCCTCGATCCTGCTGTGGAGCGCCGTCGTGCGCCGCACCAGCCCCCGCACCGCCGTGCTGTGGAGCGTCGCCGTGTTCGGGATCGCCGTGCTCGGCTACCTGATCCCGTCGAGCGTGCTCGGCGCCGCATTGGTGGGCGTCGGGGTCGGGGTGGGCGTCGGCGGTCTGCTGCAGCTGCTCGAGGTCATGCTCGCGCAGATCATCGACGACGATGCCGTCCGCACCGGGCACCGCCGCGAGGGCGCGTACTTCGGCGTGAACGGCTTCGTCGTGCGCGGCTCCGTCGTGCTGCAGGCGATCGTCGCCGCGGTGGTGCTCACGGCATCCGGTTTCGATGCCGCCCTCGAGGATGCGCAGCCGGAGAGCGTCGACGGCGGCATCCGCTTGATGCTCGCCGTCATCCCGCTGGGGTTCACGGCGCTCGCCTGGCTCTGCTTCTGGCTCTACCCGATCCGCGCGCGCGACCTCTGAAGGTCAACCGGCGTTGCGCCGAGCCTCCCAGCCCGTGCGCACCATCTCGTCGACCGTGTAGCGCATCGTCCAGTCGAGGTCGCGGGCGGCGAGCTCGCCGGTCGCGACGATCCGGTCGGGGTCGCCGGGGCGACGCGGACCGATCTCGGGGGTGAAGTCGATGCCGGTCACGCGGGCGACGGCGTCCATGATCTGCTTCACGCTGAGCCCGTCGCCGGAACCCAGGTTGTAGGCGGCCTCGATCGGCTCGCCGGCCGACAGACGCTTCGCCGCGGCCACGTGCGCCGCCGCGATGTCGCCGACGTGCACGTAGTCGCGCACGTTCGTGCCGTCCTCCGTCGCGTAGTCGTCGCCGAAGATCTTCGGGGTGTTGCCCGCGATCAGCGCCTCGAACACGATCGGGAACAGGTTGTGCGGGCTCACGTCGTAGACGGTCGGGTCGGCCGAGCCGACCACGTTGAAGTACCGCAGCGAGGTGTGGCGCAGCGGTGCGGCCGAGTCGGCGGTCGCGATCGCCTGGTCGCGCAGCAGCCATTCGCCGATCAGCTTGGACTCGCCGTACGGGCTCGCGGGCTTCTTGGCGGTCTCCTCGACGACCAGCGCGACATCGGGCGTGCCGAACACGGCAGCGGATGACGAGAACACGATGTTCGTGACGCCGGCCGCGTCCATCGCCTCGAGGATGACGCGGGTGCCCTCGACGTTCTGCGCGTAGGTGTGCAGCGGACGCTGCACCGAGACGCCGGCGTACTTGTACCCGGCGACGTGGATCACACCGTCGGCGTCGTGCTCGCGGAGCGTCTGCTCGACGAGCTCGCGGTCGAGGATGCTGCCCTGCACGAAGGCGACGCCCTCTGGGACGAACGACGCGACGCCGCTGGAGAGGTCGTCGAGCACGACCGGGGTGAGCCCGGCATCCGCGAGCGCGCGGACGACGTGGGCACCGATGTAGCCGGCGCCGCCGGTGACGATCCAGGACATTGCGTTCCTCTCCTGCCGCGCTCAGGCGCGGACCGGTCCATTCTCTCAGGCGTCACGCTGTGCGCCCGCTGAGGGCACGACAGTGAACAGGTGCGGGGCCGCGAAGCCGCGCTCGGTGAATGCCGCGGCCACGGCATCCGACACCGCATCCACCGAGTCCTGCTCGATCAGTGCGATCGCCGCGCCGCCGAAGCCGCCGCCCGTCATCCGCGCGCCGATCGCACCCGCTGCGAGCGCCGCCTCGACGGCGGTGTCGAGCTCGGGCACCGAGATCTCGAAGTCGTCGCGCATGGATGCGTGCGACGCCACCAGCAGATCGCCGATGCCTCTGGCGCCCTGCTCGCGCAGCACCCGCACGGTGTCGAGCACGCGCTGGTTCTCGGTCACGATGTGCCGCACCCGGCGGAAGGTGACGTCGTCCATGAGCTCTTCGGCGCGGCCGAGGTCGGCGACCGAGACGTCGCGCAGGCTCGGCACGCCCATGATCGCGGCACCTCGCTCGCACGATGCCCGGCGTTCGCGATAGCCGCCGGTGGAGTGCGCGTGCTGCACCTGCGTGTCTATCACCAGGATGGCCAGGCCAGCCGGGGCGGCGCCGACCACGACCGGCAGCGCCTCGAGCGAGCGGCAGTCGAGGAAGATCGCCGCATCCGGCTCGCCGAGCATCGACGCCATCTGGTCCATGATGCCGGTGGGCGCGCCGACCGCCTCGTTCTCGGCTCGGCGGCCGATGCGGGCGAGGGCCACTCGGTCGAGACCGGCACCCCAGATGTCGTTCAGTGCGGATGCCGCCGCGCCCTCGATCGCGGCGGACGAGGAGAGTCCTGCGCCGACCGCTACATCGGAGGCGATCGCGATGTCGACCCCGGATGCTGAGGCGCCGGCCTGCTGCAGCGCCCAGGCGACGCCGAGCGGATATGCGGCCCACTCCGGGACGGCCGGCTGCTGCGCGTCGCCGGATCCCTGAGCCCGTCGAACGGTCGGGAACAACGACTCGAGTTCGTCGATGCCGACCTCGACCGCGTCGGGCGCGAACGTCGAAGCCACGCGGATGCGGTCGTCGTCGCGTCGGCCGACCGCGGCGACCGTGCGGTGCGGGATCGCGAAGGGCAGCACGAAGCCCTCGTTGTAGTCCGTGTGCTCGCCGATCAGGTTGACCCTGCCCGGCGCCGACCAGAGCCCGTCGGGGGCATGCCCGGCGAGCGTCTCGTAGAGGGCGCGAGCGTCCTGCTGGGCGGCGGTCTGCTGTGTCTGCTGCTCGGTCATGCGTTGGCCTCCGGACCCTCCGACGGGCTCAGGGCCCCGTCCTCCTCGGCGCGGGCGATCGCCTCGCGGATGCGTGCTGCCCCCAGTTCGGGGGGGACTTCGGCGGCCCAGGCCCACATCGCGGCTTCGGAGCCTGCGAGGAATTTGAGCTTGTCCGCTGCGCGCCGAGGGCTCGTGAGCTGCAGGTGCAGACGAACGGTGTCGCGACCCACGTGCACGGGAGCCTGGTGCCACGCGGCGATGTAGGGGGTCGGGGTGTCGTAGAGCGCATCGACGCCGCGGAGCAGTCGCAGGTAGAGCGGCGCGAGCTCGTCGCGCTCGGCGTCGCTCGTCGCGGCGAAGTCGGGCACGTGGCGGTGCGGCATCAGGTGCACCTCGAGCGGCCAGCGCGCGGCGAACGGCACGAAGGCCGTCCAGTACTCGCCGCGGAACACGACGCGCTCCGACGCCTGCTCGAACTCGAGCACCCGCTGGAACAGGTCGGGTGCGGTGCGGTCGATCGAGTCGAGCAGCCGGGTCGTGCGCGGCGTCACGTACGGGTAGGCGTACAGCTGGCCGTGCGGATGCGGCAGCGTCACGCCGATCGCCTCGCCGCGGTTCTCGAACGGGAAGACCTGCTCGACGCCCGGCAACTGCGACAGCGCAGCCGTGCGGTCTGCCCATGCTTCGATCACGGTGCGCGCACGGACCACCGACTGGGTGCCGAACGAGCCGGTGTGCTCGGGACTGAAGCACACGACCTCGCAGCGGCCGACAGAGGTGCGGCTGCGCCCGAGCCCGAGGGCGTCGAGGTCGTCGAGGCCGCGCGGAGGATTGGATGCCGCCGGCGCGGTGCCGAGCGCCTCTGCGAGGGCGGGGCCGAACGCGGGGGAGCGGTTCTCGAACACGGCGACGTCGTACATCGACGGCACTTCCGATGGGTTCGTCGGCGTCTGCGGGGCGAGCGGATCGGCATCGGCACCGGGCATCATGACGCGGTTCTGCCGGTTCGCGGCGACCGTGATCCAGTCGCCGGTGAGCACGTCGAGCCGCATCGACGCCGTGTCGGGGCGGGGATCGAGCTCGCGCGCGTCGACGGCACGATCCGGGCCAAGCGCGGTGTCGGGGTCGTCGTAGTAGATGATGTCGCGGCCGTCGGCGAGGACGGTCGAGCGCTTGACGATGCCGGCGCTGAGGGCTTCGGTGCGCAACTCAGGAGATTCAGGCGTGTTCACGTAAACATGGTACGCACATCGCCGTGATAACGTCAACATTGCCGCGTACTGCACGCGCTGAGTTCTGAAACCTGCTGAGGTGTGAACGCCGCTGAGCGGCGAACGGAGGATGCCGGTGCCCGAGGAGTCGTCTCCCACGTCACCCGATCCGCGGCGCGGGCGCCCCGCGAGCGGCCGCATCTCGATGGCTGCCGTCGCCGCACTCGCCGGCGTCTCCGGGCAAACCGTCTCACGCGTCGTGAACGACAGCCCTCGCGTCGATCCGGCCACTCGGGAACGCGTCGAGCGCGCGATGGCGGAGCTCGGCTACCGGCCGAATCGAGCGGCGCGAGCGCTGCGCACCGGTCGGTCGCAGACCATCGGGCTGGTCGTCACGACGCTCGCCACCGTCGGCAACTCGCGCATGCTGCAGGCCACTGCGGAAGCAGCGGCCGAACGGGGCTACGCCCTCACGCTCGTCACGGCCGCATCCGGCGTGGCCGACGCGTTCGAGCGCCTCGCCGAGCAGGAGGTCGACGGCGCGATCGTGCTGAACGAGGCCTCGGCCCAGGTGTCCGCTGCCGAGCGTCCGCCAGGGCTCCGCCTGGTCGTGGTCGATGCGCCGACGGACGCCGGTGTCGTCGCCGTGCACAGCGACCACCGCGGTGGTGCCGCAGCCGCGACCACCCACCTGCTCGGACTCGGCCACCCCACGGTGCACCACCTCGCCGGGCCGGCCGACTCGTTCGCCGCGATCGAGCGCGAGGACGGCTGGCGCGAGGCCCTCGCCGCCGCCGGTGTCGAGGCTCCGGAGGTCGTGCGCGGGGACTGGAGTGCGGACGCCGGGTTCGCCGCCGGAGGGGCGCTGGCCACAGCATCCGCCGTCTTCTGCGCCAACGACCAGATGGCGCTCGGTCTGCTCCGCGCGCTCTCCGAGGCTGGCCGCCGGGTCCCCGGGGATGTCAGCGTGGTCGGCTTCGACGATGTGCCGGATGCCGCGAACTACCGTCCGCCGCTGACGACGATCCGGCAGGACTTCACGGCCCTCGCGCACCGTGCCGTCGGGGCGCTGGTGGCGGAGATCGAGGGAGCCGACGGCACGGACGCGTCGGCATCCGTCATCCCCACCGTGCTGATCGAGCGCGCCAGCAGCGCCGGACGCTAGCCCGGATCGAGACTCGTGTTTGCACTCGATCGATCTCTCTGCGATGATCTCGGAAAGCGCTTACCCGAACGGGAAGCGCAGACCGCACGACAGGACGGACGACAGATGTCACAGGCGACGACCCGCGAGATCGGGATCATCATGAACGGCGTCTCCGGACGCATGGGCTATCGGCAGCACCTGGTGCGCTCGATCCTCGCGATCCGCGAGCAGGGCGGCATCGAGCTCGCAGACGGATCCCGCGTCACGGTGAAGCCGATCCTGGTCGGGCGCAACGAGGCCAAGCTCGCCGAGCTCGCAGCACTGCACGGCATCGAGGACTACACGACCGATCTCGACGCGGCGCTGGCAGATCCGGCGTGGGAGATCTACGCCGACTTCCTCGTGACCAAGGCCCGTGCGTCCGCGATCCGCAAGGCGATCGCCGCCGGCAAGGCCATCTACACCGAGAAGCCCACCGCCGAGTCGCTCGACGAGGCGCTCGAACTCGCGCGGCTCGCCCAGGCGGCCGGCGTGAAGACCGGCGTCGTGCACGACAAGCTCTACCTGCCGGGTCTGCAGAAGCTCAAGCGCCTGATCGACTCCGGCTTCTTCGGCCGGATCCTGTCGGTCCGCGGCGAGTTCGGATACTGGGTCTTCGAGGGTGACTGGCAGCCGGCGCAGCGCCCGAGCTGGAACTACCGCACGGAGGACGGCGGCGGCATCATCAGCGACATGTTCCCGCACTGGAACTACGTGCTGGAGAACCTGTTCGGCGAGGTGAAGAGCGTGTACGCGCAGGCCGCGACGCACATTCCGGAGCGCTGGGACGAGCAGAACGAGAAGTACACCGCGACCGCTGAGGACGCGGCCTACGGCATCTTCGAGATCGAGGGCGGCATCATCGCCGAGATCAACTCGAGCTGGACCGTGCGCGTGAACCGCGACGAGCTCGTCGAGTTCCAGGTCGACGGCACGCACGGCTCGGCCGTGGTCGGACTCTTCGGCGCGAAGATCCAGCCGCGCAACGCCACTCCGAAGCCGGTGTGGAACCCCGACCTCGAAGACACCCGCGACTACGACGCCGACTGGCAGCAGGTGCCGACGAACGACGTGTTCCTCAACGGGTTCCGTCAGCAGTGGGAGGAGTACCTCGCCTCCTACGTCGCGGGCACCGACTACCCGTTCGATCTGCTCGCCGGTGCCCGCGGGGTGCAGTTCGCCGAGGCCGGTCTCACCTCGAGTGTCGAGGGCCGGAAGATCGCCCTGTCGGCGCTGAGCCTGGACTGATCCGATGAGCACGCTCCGACTCCTCGCCGCAGACGGGGCGGTGACGGATGCCGCGCTGCACGAGGGCGGCTCGTTCACGCGCCCGACCTCCGCGCTGCGCAGCCGCGTCGCCTACGCAGCGGCGCACGTCGTGCCGAAGGTGCACGCGGACAACACCCCCGGGCAGCCGGCCGACATCGACTGGGACTCCACCCTGGCGTTCCGACGCAACGTCTACTCCTGGGGGCTCGGCGTCGCCGACGCGATGGACACCGCCCAACGGAACATGGGGCTGGATGCCGCCGCCACGCGCGAGCTGATCACCCGCAGCGCCGAGGTGGCGCGCGAGGAGGGCGGCTCCGTCGTGGTGGGCGTCAACACCGACCACGTCGACGAGACGCACATCTCGCTCGACCGGGTGATCGACGCCTACACGCAGCAGCTGCACTTCACGGAGGAGCAGGGCGCAGGCCCGGTGCTGATGGCGTCGCGTCATCTCGCGAGGGTGGCGACGGATGCCGCGGACTACCGCCGCGTCTACCGCGAGGTGCTGTCGCGGGCGACTGCCCCGGTCGTGCTGCACTGGCTGGGCACTGCCTTCGATCCGGAGCTGGCCGGCTACTTCGGGGCGCCCGACTGGCAGGCGGCCTCCGAGGTGCTGCTCGAGGTCATCGGGGAGAACCCCGGCAAGGTCGCGGGCGTGAAGATGAGTCTGCTGAACGCCGAGTCCGAGATCTCCGTGCGCGAGCGCCTTCCGGAGGGTGTGCGCATGTTCACCGGCGACGACTTCAACTACGTGCGTCTGATCGGCGGCGACGGCACCGATGGGCCAGGTGGCGCGTACTCGGACGCGCTGCTCGGCGCCTTCGCGGCGATCACCCCCGTCGCGTCGGCGGCGATCCAGGCACTCGATGCCGGCGATCACGCGCGCTACCTCGAGATCCTCGGACCGACCGAGGAACTGAGCCGCCAGGTGTTCGCCGCGCCGACGTTCTACTACAAGACGGGCGTGGCGTTCCTGTCGTGGCTGAACGGACACCAGCCGGCGTTCCAGATGGTCGGCGGTCTGCACTCTGCTCGCAGCCTGCCGCACCTCAGCCGCATCGTCGAGCTCGCGAACGCCTCGCTCGCGCTCGAAGCGCCGGAGCTCGCCCGCGAACGCTGGCACGGGCTGCTGCGCCTGAACGGAGTCGACGCATGACTGTCGAACGGGTCCCTGAGCCTGTCGAAGGGCCTGACTCCCGCGGATGGGTTCCTGAGCCTGTCGAAGGGCCCGATCCCCGCCTCTCGATCAACCAGGCGACCATCAAGCATGCGGACCTCGCGACCGCGCTGCGGGTCACCGCGGATGCCGGCATCCAGGCCATCGGACTCTGGCGGGAGCCGGTGAACGACGTCGGCCTCGACGTCGCCGCGCGGATGCTGTCGGACTCCGGGCTGCGTGTCACGACGCACTGCCGGGGCGGGTTCTTCACCCTTCCGGCGGGCCGGACGCGAGACGCCGCGCTCGACGACAACCGCCGGGCGATCGAGGAGACCGCGACGCTCGCGGCGGCCGGGGCTGCCGGGTCGACCGCCGTGCTCGTGCTCGTCGCCGGTGGGCTGCCCGATGGCTCGCGCGACCTGATCGGCGCGCGCGAACGCGTGCGCGATGCGATCGGAGTGCTCGCGCCCGAGGCGAAGGCCGCCGGTGTGACGCTCGCGATCGAACCGTTGCATCCGATGTACGCGTCGGACCGTGCCGTCGTGTCGACGCTCGGCCAGGCACTCGACATCGCCGCCGACTTCGAGGCAGACGTGGTCGGCGCTGCGGTCGACACCTTCCACATCTGGTGGGACCCGCAGGTGCTCGAGCAGATCGCCCGTGCCGGTCGCGCAGGGCGCATCGCGACGTATCAGGTGTGCGACTGGAAGACCCCGCTCGCCGCCGATGCGCTGCTCTCGCGGCACTACACGGGCGATGGCGTGATCGACTTCGGTTCGCTCACCCGCGCTGTGATCGACACCGGATACGACCGAGACATCGAGGTCGAGATCTTCAACGCCGACATCTGGGCGGATGCTCCGGAGCGCGTCGTCCGCCGCACCGCGGCGAGCTTCGGCGCCGCGGTGTCGCCGCACCTGCGCTGAGCCGCAGGCGGGTCGCTGCGCCGCAGGGAGCCAGGGTGTGACGGGCTCAGAGCCCAGGCGTCGCAGGAACCCGAGCACCGGTCGCAGCGGATTGAGAGGATGAACGCATGACGACGATCAGGCCGGGCCTCTGCTCGGTGACCTTCCGCGCCCTGCGGCCGCAGCGCATCGTGGAGCTGGCGGCGGATGCCGGACTCGCGGCCATCGAGTGGGGCAGCGATGAGCACGTCCCTCCGGGTGACGAAGCCTACGCCGAGTACGTGGCTCGGCTGACCACGGATGCCGGGCTCGAAGTCGCCTCCTACGGCTCGTACTTCCGGTGCGGCGTCGACGAGCAGATCACGCCGGTCCTCGACAGTGCCCAGGCGCTCGGCGCCGATCGGGTGCGCGTCTGGGCCGGGGCGCTCGGCTCCAACGAGGCTGCCCCGCAGGACTGGGGCGCCGTCGTCGAACGGCTGCAGGCGGCGGCATCCGAAGCATCACAGCGGGGGATCGGTCTCGCACTCGAGTTCCACTCCGGCACGCTCGCCGACACGGCGCCGACGACACGGCGGCTGCTCGCCGACGTCGGGAGCCCCGCACTGTCGACGTACTGGCAGCCGACGGTCGGAGCATCCGTCGACGCCGTGCTCGAGGAGTACCGGGCGATCGCGGCGCACACGAGCGCAGCGCACGTGTTCTCCTGGTGGCCGGCGCACGAACGGTTGCCGCTGCGGGCGCGCGATGCGCTGTGGACACGGTTCTTCGCCGAGGCGCTGACCGCGGACGCTCCGCCGCGCGACGCGATGCTGGAGTTCGTCCCGGGCGATGATCCGGCGGCGCTCGCGGTCGAGGCCGCATCGTTGCGGGCGTACCTCGGACTGACGAAGTGACCGTGGCCCGCCCAGTAGGCTCTGGGGCATGACCGCGTCGACCTCGCCCGCTGACGGCGCGCCAGGACAGCAGTCGTCTGCGCAGGCGTCAGCGTCGCCGCGCCGCCCTCGTGTCGAACGTGGCGGAGCGCCCACGCTCGACGACGTCGCCCGCGCGGCCGGGGTCTCGTTGGCCACGGCGTCCAGGGTCCTGAACGGCTCCGACCGCAAGGTCGCCGACTCGTTCAGCGAGCGGGTCAAGAAGGCCGCCGCCGAGCTCGGGTATACCGCCAACATGTCGGCGCAGGCGACCGCGCGCGGCACGTCTCCGGTGATCGCCCTGCTGGTCGCCGACATCGCCGACCCCTACTTCGGCATGATCGCGTCCGGCGTCGCCCGCGGTGCCGATGAGCAGGGTCTCGTCGTGACGATCTCGATCACCGAGCGCGACCCGGCCCGCGAAGCGCGGATCGTGCGCGCCCTGCGCGGCCAGCGCCCGCAGGGGCTGATCCTCGCGGCATCCCGCACCGGCGAATCGATGGAGGCGGAGACCGCCCGCGAGCTCGCCGAGTACGCGCGCCTCGGTGGGCGCACGGTCGCCTTCGGCGCTGACGGCGCGGGCGACCGCCAGGTGCGCATCGACAACCACGGCGGGGCCGAGGCCCTCGGGCGACGCATGGGCGAGCTCGGCTATCGCTCGGCGATCGCGATCAGCGCGGCCACAGGAGTGCGCACCTCGGATGAGCGTCTCACCGGGTTCCGGGCCGGCTTCGAGTCCACCGGCGGCTCGGTCGACCGCGTGCTCCGCGGAGACTTCCGGCGGGAGTCGGGCGCTGCGGCCATGGCGGCGGCGCTGACCGACGGCGTCGCCCCAGGCACTCTCGTGTTCGGCATCAGCGATGTGGTCGCGATCGGCGCGATGGCGGCGATCCGCGACGCCGGACGCGAGGTCGGTGCAGACATCGCCGTCTGCGGCTTCGACGATGTGCCGTCGAGCAGCGATGTCTCGCCGGCGCTGACCACGGTTCGAGTGCCGCTGAGCGAGGTCGGCTACCAGGCGTTCCGTGCCACGGTCGACGCCGAATGGACCCAACCGCCACTGCCCCTCGACATCGTCGTGCGGGCGAGCACGCCGAGCATCGCATGACAGGGTGCGCAGCATGACAGGAGTCGACGAATGACCAGGATCGTGCTGGCGCCCGACAGCTTCAAGGGCACGATCACGGCAGCGGATGCTGCTGCAGCCCTCGCCGAGGGCTGGCGCTCGGTCGACCAGGCGGCGGCGTTCGTGCACCGACCGATGGCAGACGGCGGCGAAGGCACCGTGGCGGCGTTCGCTGCGGCCGTCCCCGGCGCGCGAGCGATGCCGGTCACGGTCGACGGCCCGGCCGGCGGTCGCATCGAGACCTCGTGGCTGCTGCTGCCTGCCACTCCGGATGCTCCGCGCGGCACTGCCGTCGTCGACCTGGGCTCCACCTCCGGCATCGAGCTGCTCGACGCGCTGCGCCCATGGGATGCCGACACGACCGGCTTCGGCCAGGCCATCGCGGCGGCGCTCGATCACGGCGTCTCGCGGCTCGTGGTCGGGATCGGTTCGAGTGCATCGACCGACGGCGGCACCGGGATGCTGTCGGCGCTCGGCGCGCGATTCCTCGATGCCGCCGGCGCACCGGTGGCACCTGGGGCGCGCGGCCTGGCGGACATCGTCGCGGTGGATCTCACGGGTCTCCGTCCCGCTCCGGAGGTGCGGGTGCTCACCGACGTGACGAATCCGCTGACCGGTCCGCGCGGCGCCGCAGCCGTCTTCGGGCCGCAGAAGGGGCTCGCCGCGCCTCACGACATCGCGCACGTCGACGACGGGCTCGCGCGCCTCGCCGCCATCCTCGACTTCGATGCGACGCTGCCGGGCAGCGGCGCGGCCGGCGGCACCGGCGCGGCGCTCGTGGTCTGGGGCGGCGTGCTCGCGCCGGGTGCGGCCGAGGTCGCCGAGCTCATCGGTCTCGCTGCGGCCATCGCCGACGCCGACGTCGTGATCACGGGCGAGGGGTCATATGACGGCCAGTCGGGAGACGGAAAGGTCCCGTCGTTCCTCGCCTCGCTCGCCGCGGCCGCCGGGGCGCGGGCGATGCTCGCCGCCGGGCGCATCACGCCGGATGCTGACACCGCGCTGTTCGCGGCATCCGTGTCGCTCACCGACCTCGCCGGGTCATCGGATGCCGCGCTCGCTGAGCCTGCCCGGTGGCTCACCGCCGCCGGTGCGGCGCTGGCGCGCGCGCACTGAACCCAGCGGACTCAGCCACTGAACCCAGCGGACTCAGCCGCCGAGCGCAGCGGACTCAGCCGCCGAGCGCAGCGGACTCAGCCGCCGAGCGCGGCGGAGACGACGGCGCGGGCCTCGGCCTGCACCTCGGCGAGATGCTCGGGGCCGCGCAGGCTCTCGGCGTACAGCTTGTACACGTCTTCCGTGCCCGACGGGCGAGCGGCGAACCACGCGTGCTCGGTCTGCACCTTCAGGCCGCCGATCGCGGCACCGTTGCCCGGCGCATGCGAGAGCTTCGCGGTGATCTCCTCGCCGGCGAGGGTCGTCGCCGACACCGACTCGGGGGCGAGCTTGCCGAGCGTGGCCTTCTGCTCGGGGGTCGCGGGAGCATCCACCCGCTGGTAGGCCGATGAGCCGAAGGCGGCCTCGAGCTCCGCGTACCGCTCCGACGGTGTCTTGCCCGTCACTGCGATGATCTCGGCCGCGAGCAGGCACAGCAGGATGCCGTCCTTGTCGGTCGACCAGACGCTGCCGTCCCTGCGCAGGAACGAGGCGCCGGCGGACTCCTCGCCGCCGAAGGCGACGGAGCCGTCGAGCAGACCCGGCACGAACCACTTGAACCCGACCGGCACCTCGAGCAGGCGGCGGCCGAGGGACTCGGCCACGCGGTCGATGATCATCGACGAGACGAGCGTCTTGCCGATCGCGGCGTCGCGCGGCCATTCGGAGCGGTGCGAGAACAGGTAGTCGATCGCGACGGCGAGGTAGTGGTTCGGGTTCATGAGACCCGCATCCGGGGTGACGATGCCGTGGCGATCGGCATCCGCGTCGTTGCCGGTGAGGACGTCGTAGTCGCCCTTCTTCGCGACCAGCGATGCCATCGCGGAGGGGGAGGACGGATCCATCCGGATCTTCTCGTCCCAGTCGAGCGTCATGAAGCGCCAGGTCGGGTCGACCTCGGGGTTCACGACCGTCAGCTCGAGGTCGTGCATCTCCTTGATGAGTGCCCAGTACTCGACGGATGCTCCGCCGAGGGGGTCGGCGCCGATTCGCACGCCGGCACGGCGGATCGCGTCGATGTCGATGATCGACGGGAGGTCGCGCACGTAAGCGTCTCGGAAGTCGTAGCCGGTGATGGCATCCCAGTCCACGTCGGCGAAGCGCTCGCGCTTGACGCCCTCGAGGCCGTTCGCGATCAGCTCGTTGGCCCGGTCGGCGATCCAGCCGGTGGCGTCGGTGTCTGCGGGTCCGCCGTGCGGCGGGTTGTACTTGAAGCCGCCGTCGCGCGGGGGGTTGTGCGATGGGGTGACCACGATGCCGTCGGCGCGGCCGGCGTTCCCCTCTCCCGCTCCCTGAGCCTGTCGGAGGGCTCGGTTGTACGTGAGGATCGCGTGGCTGAGCGCCGGCGTCGGCACCCAGGAGTCGCGGGAGTCGACACGGACGTCGACGCCGTTCGCGAGCAGCACCTCGATCGCGCTGCGCTCGGCGGGCAGCGAGAGGGCGTGGGTGTCGCGGCCGAGGAACAGCGGGCCGGTGATGCCCTGCGTCGCGCGGTAGTCGACGATCGCCTGCGTGGTGGCGAGGATGTGGTTCTCGTTGAAGCTGCCGGACAGCGAGGATCCGCGATGCCCGCTCGTGCCGAAGGCGACGCGCTCGGCGGCGACATCCGGGCGCGGAACGCGGTCGTAGTAGGCGGCGATCAACTCGTCGACATCGATGAGGTCAGTGTCCTCCGCGGGGAGGCCGGCACGGCTCGTCATGCAGACAGTCTGCCCCCGATCGCGCCAGAGGCGAAACTTCGATTCCCGTGTTCGACGGGAGGGCTAAGGTGAAACGCGTGACTGAACGCCGCACCTACAGCTATCTCGGACCAGCCGGCACCTTCACGGAGGCGGCGCTCGAGCAGGTCGCTGAGGCCCGTGGCCAGAACTGGCGACCGGTGCACAACGTCGGCGAGGCCCTCGCAGATGTGCTGGAAGGCCGCAGCGACGCCGCGATGATCGCGATCGAGAACTCGATCGAGGGCGGCGTCTCCACGACGCAGGACGCGCTGGCGACACTGCCGGGCCTCCGCATCATCGGCGAGTACCTGGTGCGCGTGAACTTCGTGCTGGTCGCACCGCGCGGCACGACCCTCGACGAGGTGACGGTCATCGCCGCGCACCCGGTCGCCTACGCGCAGTGCCACGGCTGGCTCGGCGCGAACATCCCGGCGCACTCGCATGTGCCGGCATCCAGCAACGTCGCCTCGGCCATCGGCGTGCTCGACGGCACGCTCCCGGCGCAGGCCGCGATCGCCGCTCCCGGCGTCGTGAAGCACCTCGACGTCGAGGTGCTGGCCGAGGACATCGGCGACAACGCCCAGGCCGTGACGCGCTTCGTGCTCGTCACGCGCACGACCACCGCGCCGGCCCCCACCGGCGCCGACAAGACCTCGCTGATCGTCGAGCTGCCGAACGATCATCCCGGTTCGCTCCTCGAGATGCTCGAGCAGTTCTCGACCCGCGGCATCAACCTCTCGCTCATCCAGTCGCGTCCCATCGGCGACGAGCTCGGCCGGTACCGCTTCGTCCTCGACGCCGACGGGCACATCGAGCACGAGCGGATGGCGGATGCTCTGCTCGGCATCCGTCGGTTCAGCCCGCGCGTGGTGTTCCTGGGTTCGTATCCCCGCGCCGACCGCCAGATCGTGCACTACCCCGAGCGCTATGCCGACGACATCTTCGTCGAGGCGCGGGACTGGCTGCGCGGCATCCTCAGCGGCGAACCGACCGAGTAGCCGCGAGCCGTCTCCGCCGGCTCGTGCTCCTGGAACCGGTTCAGTGCTCCTGGAACATCGGCCAGGCGCTGCCCGGCGTCATGTGCGAGTGCAGCGCGCCCTTCGCGGATGCGAGGCTCGGATACGTGCCGGTCGCGGTATCCGCTCCCGCCATCGTGACCTGATACTCGTCGTCCACGTGGCGGATGCTGCCGACCACGCCGTTCGTGCCGTAGGCGACCCAGAGTGCGAGTGTCTTGGTGGTGGTACCGGTGGTGGTGCTCATCGTCGAACTCCTCTCTGAGCCTGAGGCTACGCCCGCCGCACGAGCTTGACCAGGCCTTGACAGCCGGACGCGGTGCGGGGGAGCGCCGAGGGCATCAGAGCGCCGCGGCCACCAGCTCCAGGGTCTGGGAACGGGCGGATGCCGACGACATCCCCTCCGAGTCGTAGTACCCGGCGACCGGGGAGAGCATGACCTCGTCGACGCCGAAGCGGGTGGCGAACTCGCGGACCTCGGCGGCGACGGACTCGCCAGTGCCGACGAACCAGCGGGAGCGCGCGCCCTGCACGACCTGCTCGGTGGCGGCATCCGCCTCGGCGGCGATCGCGGCGATCGCCTCTTCCACGGTCTCGAGTGCGGTGAGGGGCTTGTTCAGGCGCAGCCGCGACATCATCCGCAGCTGCGGCAGGGCGCGTGCCTCCGCCTCCTCGACGGTCGGCGACGCGACGGCGTTCACGGTGAGGAAGGTGCGCGGCTCCGGGTGCTCCTCGTTCGGCTGGTAGCCGGAACGGTACAGGTCGAGGGCGCGCTCGACGCCCTGCCCGGAGAAGTGGTTCGCGAAGACGTACGGCAGGCCGTGGGATGCCGCGAGCTGCGCCGAGTAGTCGCTCGAGCCGAGCAACCAGACCTCCGGGGCCCCGGTCGCCGCCGGTGTGGCGTGCACGGTGTACTCGCCGCCGGAGGTGAAGCGCACGGTCGCGCCCTCGCCGGAGACGAGCGCGGTGATGTCCTGCACATGGCGGGGGAACTGCTCGACATCGCTGGTCGTGCCGGCCTGCCGCAGCAGCTGTGTGATCACCGGGTCGCTGCCCGGCGCGCGGCCGAGACCGAGGTCGATGCGTCCTGGCGCGATGGCCTCGAGCGCGGCGAACTGCTCTGCGACGATGAGCGGCGCGTGGTTCGGCAGCATCACGCCGCCCGAGCCCAGGCGCATGCGCTCGGTGCGCGTCGCCGCGGCGGCGATCAGCACCGGGGGAGTCGTCGATGCGACGGCCGGCATGTTGTGGTGCTCGGCGAACCAGTAGCGGCGGTAGCCCAGCCGATCAGCGGTCTCGGCGAGCGACAGGGAGGAGGCGATCGCCTCGGCGCTGGTCTGACCGGTTCGCACCGGGACGAGGTCGAGGACGGAGAGTGCTGTTTCAGACATCCCTGGTGGCAACGCGGGCGCGCGGCCGGACATTCCCCCGCTACCGTTGGGGCATGGAAGCAGGCATCTTCTACGTCCTCGTCGGAGCCGTCGCCGTGGCAGCGTTCGCGCGCTGGCGAGGCTGGCCTGCGCCGCTGCTGGTGACGGTGGTGGCGCTCGCGGCATCCTTCCTGCCCATCGTGCCCGACCTCGACATCGACGGGCACGTGCTGCTCAGCCTGGTGCTGCCGCCGCTGCTGTACTCCGCAGCACTCGACGTCTCGTTCGTCGGCTTCAAGCGCAGCCTCCCCCAGATCCGTCGCCTCGGCATCTGGCTCGTGCTGCTCACGGCGCTCGCGGTCGGCTTCATCGCCTGGTGGATCATGCCATCGCTGACCCTGCCGGGCGCGCTGCTGCTCGGAGCGATCGTCGCGCCGCCGGACGCCGTCTCGGCGGCGGCGATCGGACGCAAGCTCGGGCTGCCCAGACGCATCATGACCGTGCTCTCCGGCGAGAGTCTGATCAACGACGCCACCTCGCTCACGCTGTACCGGGTGTTCGCGGCGATCCTCGCCGGCGCGACGCTCACGGTCTGGGACGGCGTCTGGCAGTTCCTGCTCGCGGTCGTGATCGGCGTCGTGATCGGCCTCGTGTTCGGCATCGTGCTGCACCAGCTGCGCATGCGCATCACCGACCCCGTCGTGATCGGCACCTTCGGCCTGCTGGCGCCGTTCGGCGCATATGCGATCGCCGAGCATCTGCAGGGCTCCGGCGTGATCGCCGTCGTCGCGATGGGCCTCTACGTCGGCTACAACTCCCCGCGGACCGACTACACGACGCGTCAGCAGGAGAAGCCGCTGTGGCTCTCGGCCGACCTGCTGCTCGAGAGCTTCGTGTTCGCGTACATCGGTCTGCAGTTCCCGCGGGTGCTGCGCGACCTCGGCAGCGAATCGGTCGAGCAGATCCTGCTGCTCTCGCTCGCGGTGCTGCTGGTCGTGCTGATCGTGCGTCCGCTCTACATCTATCCCACCAGCGCGTGGGCGAACTTCCAGGACCGCAAGCGGCTGCAACGCTGGGACCGCGGCATCGAGAACGGGGAGTTCGAGAAGCGGCACGGCAAGTCACGGCGGTTCGGGCAGTTCACCGCCGACGAGCTGCGCACGCACATCGTGCGCGATCAGATGGCCGGACTGCAGCTCACCTGGAGGGACAGCGCGGTGATCTCCTGGGCGGGAATGCGCGGCGTCGTCACCTTGGCGATCGCGCTCGCCGCAGCCGACCTCGCGACGCTCGACGACAAGTCCTCGCACGCGATCGTCGTCGTCGCCTTCGTGGTGACGGTCGGCACGCTGCTGCTGCAGGGGCTGACGCTGCCCATGCTGATCCGCCGCCTCGGCATCGAGGGCGACGTGGATCAGGAGCAGGACGCGAAGGCGCTCGAAGCCGTCAAGGAGAAGAGCCGCGAGGCCGGCAAGGCGTTCCTCGCGGAGAAGCGTGTGGAGTGGGAGGCGAAGTACGGCGCTGTCGATCTCGGCGTGTTCGACGCGTTCACGAAGCGGATGAGCCGCGTCGAGAAGGACACGGATGCCGCGCAGGAGGTCGAGGATGCCGTGCCGCGTCCGTCGTACGAGGACCTGGTCGCCCTGTCGAAGGGCTGGCTGCAGGTGCGTCGCGAGATCCTGCTGCAGGAGCGCGACGCCGGCGACCTCGATGAAGAGCTGATGCGCGAGCTGATCGCCGCGATGGATGCCGAGGAGCTCGCGCTCGACACCCGCGGCGCGACCCGCGAGCAGGGCCGCGCGTAACCCCGCACTCTCCCGACTGCTGCGCCGAGCGGCCCTCTTGTGTGCGAGCGGCCCCCGTAGGTGCAGCACCGAGGGGGCCGGGTCGCACGCAAGGGGGTGGCTCGGCAGGACGGGCGCACGAGCAGGAAGCGCGCCGGGAACGCGAGAGCGCCCCGCCCGGATGGGGCGAGGCGCTCATGAGGGAGCGTCAGCGGGTGCCGGCGGGCTCCGGAGCGGGTGCGGATGCCGCGGCATCCGTCTCGTCATCCGCATCGTCGTCGGCGAACGGCAGGCCCTCGCGAGGTGCGTTGTACAGCGCCTCGTCGAGGATGCCCTCGCGCTTCGCGACGATCGTCGGCACGAGCGCCTGCCCTGCGACGTTGACCGCGGTGCGGCCCATGTCGAGGATCGGGTCGATCGCGAGCAGCAGGCCGACGCCCTCGAGCGGCAGACCGAGGGTCGACAGCGTGAGCGTGAGCATCACGACCGCGCCGGTCGTGCCGGCGGTGGCGGCGGAGCCGACGACCGAGACGAGCACGATCAGCAGGTACTGCACGAAGTTCAGCTCGATGCCGAAGAACTGCGCCACGAAGATCGCGGCGATGGCCGGGTAGATCGCGGCGCAGCCGTCCATCTTGGTCGTCGCGCCGAAGGGCACGGCGAACGAGGCGTAGGAGCGGGGCACGCCGAGGTTGCGCTCGGTCACGCGCTCGGTGAGCGGCAGCGTGCCGATCGAGGAGCGGCTGACGAACGCCAGCTGCACGGCCGGCCACACCCCCGAGAAGTACTGCTTGATCGACAGGCCGTGGGTCTTCACCAGGATCGGGTAGACGACGAACAGCACGAGCGCGAGGCCGGTGTAGATCGCGATCGCGAACCAGCCGAGGGCCGCGAGCTTCTCCCAGCCGTACTTGATGACGGCGGCGCCGATCAGGCCGAAGGTACCGAGCGGCGCGATGCGGATGATCCACCACAGCACGCGCTGGATGACCTTGAGCAGCGACTCGGTGAAGGCCAGGAACGGCTCGGCCTTCTTCCCGGCCTTGAGCGCGGCGATGCCGACGGCCACCGCGACCACGATGACCTGCAGGATGTTGAAGTTCACGCTGGACGAGAACGTGCCGTCTGCGACGCCGGGGCTGGTGCTGACGCTCAGGCCGAGGAAGTTCTGCGGGATGAGACCGAGCAGGAAGTTCCACCAGGTGCCGACCGTGTACGGCTCACCGGGGGTGAGACCCTCGCCGGCTCTCGCGCCCGGCTGGATCACGAGGCCGAGCACGATGCCGATCGTGACCGCGATGAACGCGGTGATCGCGAACCACAGCAGCGTCTGGCCGGCGAGGCGAGCGGCGTTCTGGACGCGGCGCAGGTTGGAGATGCTCGCGACGATCGCGGTGAAGATCAGCGGAACGACGGCCGCACGCAGCAGCGTGACGTAGGAGCTGCCGATGGTGTCGAGTGTCGCGGACAGCCCGTTCGGGTTGTCGGCGGTGGCGCCGAGCTGGCGGCCGATGAGACCGGCGGCGATGCCGAGGACGAGGGCAGCGAGGATCTGGAAGCCGAACGAGGTCAGCAGCTTCCGGATCGGTCCGCGGGTGTCTGGCGCCTTCTGGGCGCGGACGGTGGTGCTCATGGTGGGGGACTCCAGGAAAGATCGTGGCGCGCCGAATGCACGCCAGAACGCTCAACGCTACGAGCGCCATTCCATTCCCTGGGCGGAGATGACGAAGGATGACGGATGCCGGCCGGCATCCGTCATCCTTCGGCGGGGCGCCTCGTGCTACTTGCTGAGGCACTCCTCCTGCTTGTCCTTGAGGATCTTCGTCGTCAGGGCCTTGTCGGCTTCGTCCTTCTGCTTGTCCTCGCCGTCAGCGATGTAGGCGAGTGTCTCGTTGCTCAGCTCCGAGTCGACCAGCGCATCGGCGAAGCAGCTGGCGATCGGGTCGGTGAGGACATCGCCGAGCCCTTGATCCTCGTAGACCTTCTGGATGCCGTCGGCGACCTCATCGGAAGTCGGTCGGGTCGAACCGCCGCAAGCGGCGAGCGAGAAGGCGAGTGCCGCGATCGGCAGGGCCATGAGCAGGCGGGTGGAGTTGCGGAGTTTCGGGTTCGTGAGCGTCATGGCTTCACGGTATCGGCTCACAGCCGATTGATAGCGACGGATGCATGGGGAGATATCCCCATCGAGGATCCCTGTCGTGTGCGCGCCGGCTCTGCCACGATGGCGTCATGTTCATCGTGACGACCAACGACGTGCCCGGGTACCGCATCACGCAGGTGCTCGGCGAGGTGATGGGGCTGACCGTGCGGTCGACCGACTTCGGGCAGGGCTTCACCGCAGGCTTCCGGTCGCTCGGCGGCGGCGAGATCCCGGAGTACACGCAGGTCATGTACGAGGCGCGGCAGGTGGTGATGGGGCGCATGTGGGACCAGGCGGTGCAGCGCGGCGCCAACGCGATCGTCGCGATGCGGTTCGATGCGGGATCGATCGCGAACTTCACGGAGATCTGCGCCTACGGCACAGCCGTGGTCGTCGAGCCCCTCGCCCCGGCATCCCCGCCGCCCGCCGCCTGACCAGCCTCACTGCCGCTCCGGTCGCAGTTCGCGCCGCCTGACCGCCGCCCTGGCGGCACCAAGTGCGACCGCAACAGGGCACAGGGCGTCAGCGCGCGAGCACCAGCAGGTCGCCGACCTCGCACTGCAGCGCGTCGCAGATCGCCCGCAGCGTGGAGTATCGGATCGCGCGGGCGCGGTCGTTCTTCAGCACCGACAGGTTCACGATGCTCACGCCCACCATGCTGCTCAGCTGCGTGAGCGTCATGCCGCGTTCCGCGAGCAGCTCGTCGAGACGGCAGTGGATGCCGGTGAGCTCGTCGTCGTTCTCGGCGGGGCTCACACCAGGCCCTCCGTCTCCTTCTGCAGCTTCTCGCCGATCACGAACGCCGTGCCGATGACGGCGATGATGAACGCGGCGAGGATGAAGGTGAACGGTTCGACGCTGATCACGGCATTGTCGATGCCGATGTCGGTGACGGCGGCGACCGCGGCGTTGGCGAGCATGTTGTCGAAGAACTGCACGGCGGCGAAGCCGACCAGACCGGTGATCCCGGCGGTCATCACGAGCACGGTGTTGCGGCGGCTGAACACGCGTCCGCTCAGGATGCCGCGGGCGAGCAGGATCAGGCATCCGATCACCACGACGATCGTGAGGATCTGCACCACCTGGCCGATGATCCCGGCTGCCGTCGCGATGGGCGGCAGCGTGGATGCCGTGAGCGTGGCACGATCGAGTTCGGCGGTGACGCCGTCGCCCGTCGTCAGCGGAACCCGGACCTGTGTATCCATGAACTCGACGAGCACGGGCACGTCGGTGCCGCGGGCGAGTTCGACGATGCGGAGCGTCGAGAAGACGACGAAGTACACCGCGATCGCGAGGCCGGCGATGCAGAAGCCGATGAGCGCGCTCTTGTCGCCACGGGTCAGAACACCCGGTTTCGTGGAGTTCATGATCGCTCCTTATCGATAGTCGTTGTTAGCGATAAACGTTAACATAACGAGAATCGATACGTCGGTCAAGCGGCGACCTGCGAAGACGGCCGAGCCGCCGCCGCACCGTCACGCCCACGGCGAACACGGGCATACCTGCCGTTCCCGGTGGTTACTCTCGATGTACAGGCGCGAGAAGCGTCTTCGCCCCAGTGCGAATAAGGAGTCACAGCATGTTCGAGAGATTCACGGACCGAGCCCGTCGTGTGGTCGTCCTCGCCCAAGAAGAGGCGAAGATGCTCAACCACAACTACATCGGAACCGAGCACATCCTGCTCGGTCTCATCCACGAGGGCGAGGGCGTCGCCGCCAAGGCCCTCGAAAGCCTGGGCATCTCGCTCGACGCCGTGCGCGAGCAGGTGCAGGACATCATCGGCCAGGGTCAGCAGCAGCCGACCGGCCACATCCCCTTCACGCCTCGTGCGAAGAAGGTGCTCGAGCTGAGCCTCCGCGAGGCCCTGCAGCTCGGCCACAACTACATCGGCACCGAGCACATCCTGCTCGGTCTCATCCGTGAGGGTGAGGGCGTCGCAGCGCAGGTGCTCGTCAAGCTCGGCGCCGACCTGAACAAGGTCCGCCAGCAGGTCATCCAGCTGCTCTCCGGGGCGCCAGGACGCGAGCCGGCAGCCGTCGGCGCGCAGAGCAACGACACCCCGAGTGCCCAGGGCGGCTCGCAGGTGCTCGACCAGTTCGGACGCAACCTCACGCAGGCCGCGCGCGACAACAAGCTCGACCCGGTGATCGGCCGCGAGAAGGAGATCGAGCGGGTCATGCAGATCCTGTCTCGCCGCTCCAAGAACAACCCGGTCCTGATCGGTGAGCCCGGCGTCGGCAAGACCGCCGTCGTCGAAGGCCTCGCCCAGGCGATCGTCAAGGGCGATGTGCCCGAGACGCTGAAGGACAAGCAGCTCTACTCGCTCGACCTCGGCTCGCTCATCGCCGGTTCCCGCTACCGCGGTGACTTCGAGGAGCGCCTGAAGAAGGTCACCAAGGAGATCCGCACGCGCGGCGACATCATCGTCTTCATCGACGAGATCCACACCCTCGTGGGTGCGGGTGCCGCCGAGGGCGCGATCGACGCGGCCAGCATCCTGAAGCCGCTGCTCGCCCGCGGTGAGCTGCAGACCATCGGTGCGACCACGCTCGACGAGTACCGCAAGCACTTCGAGAAGGATGCTGCGCTCGAGCGCCGCTTCCAGCCCATCCAGGTGGCCGAGCCGAGCCTGCCTCACGCGATCAACATCCTCAAGGGGCTGCGCGACCGCTACGAGGCGCACCACAAGGTGCAGATCACGGACGGCGCGATCGTCGCGGCGGCGAACCTCGCCGACCGCTACGTCTCCGACCGCTTCCTCCCGGACAAGGCCATCGACCTGATCGACGAGGCCGGCGCACGCCTGCGTCTGTCGATCCTGTCGAGCCCGCCCGAGCTGCGTGAGTTCGACGAGAAGATCGCCAAGGTCCGCGAGCAGAAGGAGCAGGCCTCCGAGGAGCAGGACTTCGAGAAGGCGGCATCGCTGCGCGACGAGGAGAAGAACCTCCTCGCCGAGCGCCTCCGCCTCGAGAAGCAGTGGCGTTCGGGTGACGTCGCGACCCGTGCGGTCGTCGACGAGGGCCTGATCGCCGAGGTGCTCGCACAGGCCACCGGCATCCCGGTGTTCAAGCTCACCGAGGAGGAGTCCAGCCGACTCGTCTTCATGGAGAAGGCCCTGCACCAGCGTGTGATCGGTCAGGAGGAGGCCATCGCGGCCCTCTCGAAGACGATCCGTCGCCAGCGCGCCGGGCTCAAGGACCCGAAGCGCCCCTCCGGCTCGTTCATCTTCGCCGGCCCGACCGGTGTCGGAAAGACCGAGCTCGCGAAGGCGCTCGCGGAGTTCCTGTTCGACGACGAAGCTGCGCTGATCTCGCTCGACATGAGCGAGTTCGGTGAGAAGCACACCGTCTCGCGTCTGTTCGGTGCCCCTCCCGGATTCGTCGGATTCGAAGAGGGTGGCCAGCTCACCGAGAAGGTGCGCCGCAAGCCGTTCAGCGTCGTGCTCTTCGACGAGATCGAGAAGGCGCACCCGGACATCTTCAACTCGCTCCTCCAGATCCTGGAAGAGGGACGTCTGACCGATGGCCAGGGTCGCGTGATCGACTTCAAGAACACCGTCATCATCATGACCACCAACCTCGGTGCTCGTGACATCGCCGGTGGTCCGGTCGGCTTCCAGATCGAGGGCAGCAACTCGACGACCTACGAGCGGATGAAGGGCAAGGTCAACGAAGAGCTCAAGCGCAACTTCAAGCCCGAGTTCCTCAACCGTGTCGACGACATCATCGTGTTCCCGCAGCTCTCCAAGAGCGAGCTGGTGCAGATCGTCGATCTGTTCACGAAGCGGCTGGGTGAGCGTCTGCTCGACCGCGACATGACGATCGAGCTGTCGCTGGCCGCCAAGGAGCGCCTCATCGAGATCGGGTTCGACCCGGCCCTCGGCGCCCGACCGCTGCGTCGCGCGATGCAGCACGAGATCGAGGACCGTCTGTCGGAGAAGATCCTGCACGGCGAGCTCAACCCCGGCGATCACGTGAAGGTCGACGAGAAGGACGGCGAGTTTCTCTTCGAGCACGGACCGCGCGGCGAGCAGGTCTCGGTCGGCGTGAACACCGGCGGAGAGATCTCGGCGACTCCCGACCTGGCCATCGCCAGCGGCGAGTGATTCGCGGCTCCTGAGCGAGCGAAGGGCAAGACCCGACTGAAGGGGCGGATGCTGCGGCATCCGCCCCTTCAGCGTTTCTCGCAGCTGCGGGTTCTAGGCTTGACGTGTGAGCGAGTACATCGTCCGACCGGCGCGCAGCGCCGACGTCATCGGCATCCGGAGTCTGCTGCAGCCGATGGTCGAGCAGCGCATCCTGCTCGGCAAGGACCTCGCGGTGCTCTACGGCTCCGTGCAGGAGTTCGTGGTCGCCGAGGCTAACGGACAGATGATCGGATGCGGCGCGCTGCACGTGATCTGGGAGGACCTCGGCGAGGTGCGCACGCTCCTGGTACGCGAGGACTGGCTGCACCACGGCGTGGGCCGCGCGATCGTCGACCGCCTGGAGGAGACCGCCGTCGGCCTCGGTCTGTCGCGGCTGTTCTGCCTGACGTTCGAGGTCGAGTTCTTCGGGCGCCGCGGCTACACGCCGATCGGTGAGCAGGTCGTCGACCCCGACGTGTACTCCCAGCTGCTGCGCAGCGGCGACGCCGGTGTCGAGGAGTTCCTCGATCTCGCACACGTCAAGCCGAACACGCTCGGCAACACCCGGATGCTCAAGCAGCTCTGACGCTGCGGGCACTCCCGGTTCGACGATCCATCGAATCGTCCATGTTCTTCGCCGTTCATGCCATGGGTGTCCTCTCCGACCGGCGATAACTTCGTTGCAGGGCTACGCGTCCTGACGTCCGCTGCAGGGTGCAGGCGTCACGCACCTGCACGGAGGTTCAACGGATGAACAGTGATCGACCCGACGTCGGATCGACCATGGCGAGAGACGAGGATCGCCGTCAGACGGCCGACCGGATCGTTCTTCCCGAGCCGCCATCGGCTCTCCGTGCCGCCTTCGATCGCGGCGAGGCGGTCGCGTGGAGCGAGCCGCTCAACATCCTCACCTACGACGCCGCCGAGCCGAGCATCCATCCGATGTACCTCGACCATCGCGTGTATCAGGGCTCGAGCGGGAAGGTGTATCCGATCCCGTTCACGGAGCAGATCGCCGACGAGGGCGTCGTGCGAGCGTGGCAGGCCGTGCACCTCGAGAACGAGTACGTACGTCTGGTCGTGCTCCCCGAGCTCGGCGGACGCATCCACATCGGCTACGACAAGACCACCGGCCACGACTTCTTCTACCGCAACAACGTCATCAAGCCGGCGCTCGTCGGCCTCGCCGGTCCCTGGATCAGCGGGGGCGTGGAGTTCAACTGGCCGCAGCACCATCGCCCAGGCACCTATCTCCCGGTCGAGACCGCGATCGAGCAGGGCGACGACGGCTCCGTCACGGTCTGGTGCCACGACCACGACCCGTTCACCAGGATGTCTGCGCAGCACGGCGTCCGTCTGCGTCCTGGCAGCTCTGTCGTCGAACTCGCCGTCCGGCTGCACAACCGCACCAGCGAGCGGCAGTCGTTCCTGTGGTGGGCGAATGTCGCGGCGCGCGTGCACGACGACTACCAGTCGTTCTTCCCGCAGGACGTGCGCTACGTCGCCGACCACGCGCGCCGCGCGCTCACCGCCTTCCCGGAAGCCGATCGTCCCTACTACGGCGTCGACTACCCGGCCCTCGCCGCCGAGCACGAGGGTGCCGACCGCATCGACTTCTACCGGAACATCCCCGTTCCGACCTCGTACATGATCGTCGACTCGCAGCAGGACTTCTTCGGCGGCTACGACCACGCCGCCGGGGCGGGATTCGTGCACTGGGCCGAGCGCCGCCTCGCCCCGGGCAAGAAGCAGTGGACGTGGGGCGATGCGCCCTTCGGGCACGCCTGGGACCACCAGCTCACCGACGGCGACGGGCCGTACGTCGAGCTCATGGCCGGCGTCTACACCGACAATCAGCCCGACTTCTCGTGGCTGCTGCCGGGGGAGACGAAGGTGTTCAGCCAGTACTGGTACCCGATCCCGGCGATCGGCGCCGCGCATCAGGCGACGACGGATGCCGCCGTGCACGTCGAGCGCGATGGCCGCGTGACCGCGCGCTTCGCCGTCACGAGCCGGCAGGATGGCGCCACTCTGCGGATCCTCGCCGACGGTGCGGTCGTCGCGACCACCACGGCCGATCTGGTCCCCGGGGTGCCGGTGACGCTCCGGACGGACGTCGAGCCGTCGGGCGCCATCGCAGTCGAGCTCGTCGATGCCGATGGCAGCATGCTGGTGCGATGGACGACGACGGATGCCGCGGATGACGAGCCCTGGGTCGCCGACGAGCCGCCGTTGCCGGAGGCGATCGACAGCGTCGAGGAGCTCTACCTCACGGGGCTCCACCTGCAGCAGAACCGTCACCCGACCCGTTCTCCGCTGCCGTACTGGCGGGCCGCGCTCGACCGCGACGCGGGCGACGCACGCACGAATCTGGCCCTTGCGGATCGGGCGTACCGGTCGGGGCGCTTCACCGCGGCGCTCGAGCATGCACAGCGGGCGATCGCGCGCCTGACGCGTCGCAATGCGAATCCGACCGATACCGAGGCGTTCTACCTCGCGGGCCTCATCCTCGCCCGCCTCGGCCGTGAGACCGAGGCGCAGCAGATGTTCGGGAAAGCGGGATGGGATGGGACGTGGGCCGCGGCATCCGGTGTCGAGCTCGTCCGGTCGCTGCTGCGCACCGCGCGACAGCGGGCGGCGCTCCGAGTGCTCGACACGCTCGACGGCATCGTCGGGCACGACACGCGCCGCATCGCCCTGCGTGCCATCCTGCTGCGGACGCGCGGGGACGGTGCGGCGAGCAGTGCGATCGCGCATGCGGCGCTCGTCGCCGACCCGCTCGATGCGACGCTTCGCGTTCTGGCGGGGCGCGACGTGGATGCCGACGCGGGACTGCTGCTCGACGTCGCCCTCGATCTGAAGCTGGCCGGTGCCGCCGACGATGCCCTTCGACTCATCGAGCGCGTCATCGCAGCACCGATTCGGCGCTCGGGGAACGTCAGACCGCTCGCCGCGTACATCGCGGCCGAGATCCACGAGGGCCGAGGCGAGCAGGAGGCCGCTGCCGGTGCGCGGTCGCGGGCGGGGGAGATGGACCTGCGGTGGGCGTTCCCTTCCGGGCTCGACGCACTGCAGGCGCTGGAGAGCGCGGTTCGGGCCGAACCGGATGATGCGGTCGCGCTGTCGCTGCTCGGCATGCTCCTCTACGCCCACGGTCGCCGACACGACGCGGCCTCCGTCTGGAACCGTGCGATCGAGAGCGGTCGGCAGGACCCGGTGCTGTTCCGCAACGCGGCGCTCGCGGCCTACAACGTCGAGCACGACGAGGACAAGGCCTGGCGGCTGTACACGCAGGCGGTCGAGGCCGCTCCGACGGACGCCCGTATCCGGTACGAGCAGGATCAGCTCGCTGCGAGGCTCGGCCACCCTGCAGCCCGGCGCCTCGCCGCACTGCGGCCGGTGGAGGACCTCGTCCTGACGCGCGACGACTTCGCGATCGCGTACGTGCGGCTCCTCGTCGCCGAGGGTGGTGCGGCTGAGGCGCACAGGATCCTCCGCACTCGTCCGTTCCACCCCTGGGAGGGCGGCGAAGGACAGGCGCTGGCCGCGTGGGATCTCACGCTCGCGGCACTCGGACTGCCGCTGGCCGATCCGCCGGCGACGCTCGGCGAGGCTCGAGCTGCGTACGTGCCGCCGGCTGCCGTGCGCGAGGACGGGGTGACCGACTACTTCGCCACCAGCCTGCCCGAGCTGCTGCTGTTCAATCAGGAGGGTGAGGACGACTGACCATGCAGGTGCCGCTCTCGGGGACGCAGTCCGTGCTGCGATCCGGAGCGTACGAGGCACGGATCGCGAGCGTGGGTGCCACCCTGCGGACGCTGCAGTGCGACGGCGCCGACCTCATCGTGCCGTTCGCGGAGAACGAGATCCGGCCGTCGATGCGCGGAGCAGTGCTCGCGCCATGGCCGAATCGTCTCGCTGACGGCGCGTACGAATTCGGCGGTCAGGTCCATGGCCTGGTGCAGAACGAGCCGGAGACCCGCACTGCGGCCCACGGGCTCGTGGCCTGGACCGATTTCGACGTGGTCTCGGCGTCGGCGGATCATGTCGTGCTCAGCGGGGTGATCGCACCGCAGCCCGGGTATCCGTGGCGGATCCGCGTCGATGCGGAGTTCCGCCTCGACGCGGGCGGCCTCGCTCAGGAGATCACCGCCACGAACGAGAGCGCGACGGCTGCGCCGATCGGGCTGGGCGGACACCCGTACCTGACGGTCGGGCCGCCACGAGAGCGCGGCATCGACGGCATGGCGCTGGAACTGGTCGCCGAGGAGATCCTGCTCGTCTCCGAGGATCGGATGCTGCCCGAGCGCGGCGTGCGGGTCTCGGATGCGGCGGCGGGTGGCCGGGACTTCCGAGCGCCGCGACGCATCGGGCGCACCGAGATCAATCACGCGTACACGCTGCTCGGACGACGGGAGGGGCTCGCACAGGCACGCCTCACCGGTGGTGACGGGGTCGGGGTGGAGGTCGAATGGGATGAACGCTGCCCGTGGGTGCAGGTCTACACGACCGATCACGGTGCCGGCCCGGACCTCCGCAGCGGGATCGCCGTCGAGCCGATGACCTGCCCGCCTGACGCATTCAACTCGAAACGCGACCTGCTCGTCGTCCCACCCGGCGGATCGGCCTCGGCGGGATGGACCATCCGGCGCATCGGCCGCTGATCGCTCAGCCCTTGTGCAGCGAGCGGTACGCGGTCGGATTGACGCCGTGCAGTCGCCGGAAGTGGCGAGAGAAGTACAGCGGATCCGCGTAGCCGACCGCAGCGGCGATCTCCCGCACCGAGAGCGAGGTGGTGTCGAGCAGGTTCCGCGCATGCGCCATCCGCAATGACGTGTGGAACGCCGCCGGTCCGCTTCCCGTGGCCTGCCGGAACAGGGCGCTCAGATGCGACGGCGACATGCCGACGAGCGCGGCGAGCTCGCCCACCTGGATGTTCCCGTCGACGCGCGCCTCGAGATAGCGCATGGCGCGTTCGAGCGCGGATCCTTCACTCGGCAGGATGCTGTCGGCCGCGATCCGCGTGAGCAGATTCCAGGCGATGCCCGACGCCATCAGCAGCTGGGGTGGTGAGAGCCTGCGCTCCAGCGAGGTGACGAGCTCGTCGAACAGGGCGACGACGCGGTCCATCGAACGGAGTCGGGTCACCGGACTCTGCCGTCCCAGCGTCTGCACCGCGAGCTCGGCGGCATCCGTCCCGCGCACGTGCATCCACCAGATGGTCCAGGGATCGTCCTCCGAGGCTTCATAGGAGTGCGGCGCGCCCGCACTGATCGCGATCGAGCTGGATGCCGTCAGGGGATACGCCTCTCCGGCGATCGTCACGGTGCCGCGTCCACCCACGCAGAGCAGGATGACGGTCTCGGCGCAGCCGCGCGGGCGGATACGGCGGTGGCCACGAGCCGCCGGGAAGTACCCCGCGTCGGTGACGAGCAGGCGCCGAGTGCCTGCGGCACCCAGCGCGGCATCCACCTGCGGTCGGGGCAGGACGCACAGTCGCTGGTGGTCGAACCCCTCCATGCGATAGTGGGGTTCGAACGGGATCGGCGTCTCGTCCATGATGCCTCTCAGGAGGGTGGCGGCCGGGAATGCTCCGGTGGCAGGGTGGTCGTGCCAGGCTAGCCGCTGACTCGTCGCGACGGTCGACAGGACGGCCCGCCGGCGTGGTCGAGGTCCCGGAGAAAAGTCCATATGTTCCGTGAGATCGTCCTCAAGCGACGCGACGCGATCGATGTACGTTCGATCTGTTCCACACAGCATCCGGTCACGACGACCGGTCATCGCACGAAGACGAAGGAGTCTCAATGTTCGCCACACGCAGCCGCCTCTGGGCGCGAACTGCTGCGGGCGGGGTCGCCGTTCTGGCACTGGCCGCGCTCACCGCCTGCTCGTCCGGGATGGAGACCGCCGAGCCGGCCGCCGGCGGAGGCGGAACCTCCGACGGTCCGCTCACCATCGCCCTGATCCAGAAGCAGGGCGACCAGCAGTACTTCATCGACGAGGCGGACGGCGCGAAGGAAGCCGCGAAGGCGGACGGAGACGTGACGATCAACGTCGTCGATGTCAGCACCGACTCGAACAAAGCGATCTCCGAGGTCGAGGCTGCGATCGCGCAGGGCGTCGACGCCATCATCATCGTCGTGCCGGACACCCAGATCGGTCCGCAGGTGATCCAGCTCGCAACCGACGCCGGCATCCCGATCATGGCCGCCGACGACCCGATCGTCGACGCGAAGGGCGCCGCCGCGGCCTTCACCGGCTTCGACGGCACCTCGATGGGCGAGAAGGTCGGCGCAGACGCCGCCCGTCTCTACCAGGAGGCCGGCTGGGCCGCCGCTGACACACGCATCCTCTCGGCGTACAAGCAGGATCAGCCGAACTGCGTCGAGCGGGTCGACGGCGCCGTGGCCGCGTTCGCCGAGGCCGTCCCGGACGGTCCCGAGGTCATCGAGGTCGGCACCGACAACTCGGCCACGGACGCGCAGGACAAGGCAGGAGCCATCATCACGGCCAACGCCGGCGTCAAGCACTGGGTGGTCTGGGGCTGCAACGACGAGAACGAGACGGGCGTCGTGACCGCGCTGCAGAACTCCGGCGTCGCCCCGGCTGACATCGTCGGCGTCGGCCTCGGCGCGTACCTCACCTGCAAGGACTGGAACGCCGGGCAGGAGACGGGCAACAAGTCGGCCCTCTTCATCTCCGGTGTCGAGGTCGGCAAGGCCGCAGTCACCTCCATGATCGACCTGCTCCGAAACGGCACCGAACTGCCGCCGAAGACGGTCGCGAACACCGAGATCGTCGACGCGTCCAACTGGGAGGCGAAGGGCGTCGTCTGCACCTGACGCTGTTCCGAGGCGGCCGCGCGAGCGGCCGCCTCACCCGTCTGCGACCGCATCACGAGAAGAGGAAAGCATGACTGAGCACGCTGCCGCGCTGCGGGCGAACGCGATCACCAAGTCGTTCGGTCCGGTCCACGCCCTGCGTGGCGTGGAGCTCGAGCTCCACGCCGGCGAGGTCACCGCCCTGATGGGGGAGAACGGGGCCGGGAAGTCGACCCTCTTGAAGATCCTGGGCGGCGACTACCAGCCGGACGGCGGCGAACTGCAGCTGGCGGGGGAGACGATGCAGTTCGCCGGCCCCGCGGACGCCCGGGACGCCGGACTGCGGATCATCGCCCAGGAACCGGAGATCGTGCCCTGGGTCTCGGTCGCCGAGAACATCTACATCGGTGCGCTCGGCACGCTCGGGTTCCGTCGCACCCAGCTCGAGCGCACAGCGACGGAGGAGCTGCGTCGCTGGGGTTTCGATCGAGTCATCGACGCCAGGACGCTCGGGGCCGACCTCTCGCCGGCGCAACGGCAGATCGTCGAGATCATGCGGGCAGTGATCGCGCAGCCGAAGGTCATCTGCTTCGACGAGCCGACGTCCTCGCTCGGCGACGAGGAGGTCGCGCTGCTGTTCGCGCTGATCCGGCGGCTGAAGGACGACGGCGTCGCGATCGGCTACGTCTCGCACCGGATGGGCGAGATCTTCCAGCTCGCCGACCGCATCACCGTGCTGCGCGACGGTGCGTATGTGGGCACCAAAGCCGTCGGAGAGACAGACCACGACGAACTCGTCCGCATGATGGTCGGGCGTGACCTCACCCAGTTCTTCCATCGTGAGCCGGCGGCACTCGGCGACGTGGTGCTCGAGCTCGAGCACGTGTCCAACGACATCGTGCACGACATCTCGTTGACGGTCCGCGCCGGTGAGGTGGTCGGCGTCGCCGGGCTCGTCGGTGCGGGGCGGAGCGAGCTCATGAAGACGATCGCCGGGGATCTGCTGGTCGCCGACGGACAGATCAGGATGCACGGAGCCGTGCGCCGGTTCCGCAGCCCCCAGGACAGCATCCGGGCCGGAATCGGCTTCGCTCCGGAGGAACGGAAGGCCGAGGCGCTGCTCCTCGACCGCAGCGTCCGCGACAACACCGCCCTCGCCGTGCTGAAGTCGCTCTCGCGATGGATCTTCGTGAAGGATGCCGCAGAATCGGCGCTCGCGAAGAACTACATCGATTCCCTCCGCATCCGGACCCCGAGTCCGGAACAGCTGGTGGGGCGTCTCTCCGGAGGCAACCAGCAGAAGGTGGTGCTCGCCAGATGGCTCGCCACCAATCCGAGGCTGCTCCTGCTCGACGAGCCCACTCGAGGCATCGACGTCGGAGCGAAGGCGGAGATCTACGCGATCATCGATCGCCTGGCGCACGAGGGGGTCGCGGTCATCGTGGTCTCCAGTGAGCTCCCAGAGGTGCTCGGCATCTCGGATCGCATCTATGTCATGGCCCACGGGCGAATCACGGGAGAGCTCCCGCGCGCCGAGGCAACCGAAGAGAGCATTCTCGCGCTCGCGATGGACGAGGAGGTCGCCGCATGAGCGACGACGCACTGAAGGACGGCGCTGTCAAGACGGCGACCACGACCATGACCGCCCCGGCACCGACTGCGGCAGGCTCATCAGCGGTGAAGAGATTCATCACCGGTGTGGGCGCGCAGAACATCTCGCTCATCATCGCGATCGTGCTGGTCGTCGCGGTGATCGGGCTGCAGAACCCGCTGTTCTTCAGCGTCGCGAACCTCAAGGTGATCGGCACCGCGATCTCGATCATGGGACTGCTGGCGGTGGTGCAGACGATCGTGATCATCCTCGGCGCCCTCGACATCTCGGTCGGGTCCATCGCCGGTCTCACCTCGGTGACCTCGGCGATGCTGTTCACGGCAGCCGGACCGGCTGTCGGCGTCGTCGGAGCGATCGGCATCGGCATCCTGTGCGGTCTCGTCAACGGCTGCATCATCGTCTTCGGCCGTGTGAATCCGGTCATCGCCACGCTGGCCACGCTCGCCGCGTTCAAGGGCATCGCGCAGCTGATCTCGGATGGACGCGCGCAGGGCTATACGGGCGCCGACCCGTTCTTCGTCTTCCTCGCCAGGGGAGGCGTCGCCGGCATCCCGACGCTCATCCTGGTGCTGCTCGTCGTCGCGCTGCTCGCGCACATCGTGCTGCGGTACACCTCGTGGGGCCGGAACATCTACGCGGTCGGCGGGAACAACATCGCCTCGCGGCTCGCCGGCATCAACATCAACCGCTACATCATCGGTGTCTACATGGTCACCGGAGCGATCGCAGCCATCGCCGGGATCCTGATCACCGCCAGGACGGGGTCAGGTCAGCCGATCTCCGGGTCCGAGGGCTTGGAGCTGCAGGCGATCACGGCTGCGGCCCTCGGTGGTGCGGCCCTGAAAGGCGGCAAGGGAACGATCTCCGGAACGATCCTCGCCGTGATCCTGCTCGGCGTGCTCACCAACGGCATGACGATCCTGGGCGTCAACTCGTTCTGGCAGAACGTCGCCCAGGGAGCCCTGCTGGTGATCGCGGTCGTGATCCAGCAGCTCCGCTCTGGCGAACGTCGGATCGGAATTCCGGGCTGACCTCCTGTCGCACGGCCGATCGCGTGATCGATCGCCTAGCCTGGTGATATGCCTCGCCACTCCGCCGCCGTCTACCGTCGGCGTCGGGTGGTCCTGCTCGGCGGCCTGATCCTGCTGGTCGCAGCGATCGGCGTCGGCGTCTGGCTGCTGGTGGCCCAGCCGTGGGCGCATGCTGCCGGCCCCGCACCGACCTCGTCGGCATCGCCCAACCCGACCGCGGGTGAGACGCCGACGTCTGATCCCGTCACCGATCCCGCATCGCCTGCCCCGACGACCGACGTGTCGGAGTCCGAGACTCCGGCGGTCGTCGCCTGCGAGGCCAAGGACATCGTGGTCGCCGCCGTCACCGACGCCGACTCCTACCAGGCCGGCGTGCTCCCGAAGATCTCGATCTCGCTCACCAACACCGGACCGACGGACTGCACGATGGACGTGGGGTCGACCACACAGGCATTCACGGTGATGAGCGGCTCCGACGTGTGGTGGCGCTCGACCGACTGCCAGGAGAACCCGAGCAGCATGATCGCGACGCTCCCCGCCGGCACCACCGTGACCAGCAAGGATCCGGTGACCTGGGATCGCACGCGCTCGAGCGTCGAGACGTGCGGGCAGGAGAACCGGCAGCGAGCCCCCGGCGGCGGTGCGTCGTACCACGTCGAGGTCTCGATCGGCGGGTTCACCAGCGCGAGCACCAAGCAGATCCTGCTCAACTGACCGACGTTTCTCTCGCAGATCGAAGCAATTCTGCGGTGACGCCTACGAATATCGACGTGATTGCCGATTTCCTCTTCGGATGGTTCTGATTTCCCTGGTATTCACCAGCCGAGGCTGACAGTTCGTGTTCTTTGGGATACCATTGAGTGACTCTCGGGAATATGCGGCCCATGCCATCCCCAGTGGCGTCGAATTACAGCGTCCCCAGCGCTTCGACACTTGCCGTTCGAGAGTCCGAGGGCCCTCTCGAGTACCCCAGTCCCCAATGTGGGACTCGAGAGGGCCCCTATCGTTTCCGCCTCCCGGCTGCCGGGCATGCATCGTCTGCCTAAGCTGGATGCATGGCAGCGAAGAAGGCGAAGTCCTCCAAGAAGAAGCCCGCCCCCGAGGAGTTCCGCTCCGAGGCGCTCGCGCTGGCGCTCGAGAAGCAGGACATCGCCGCCGTCGCCCTCGCGTTGCGCAACGGCATCACGGTCGTGCCGCTCATCGCGCCGGGTGTGCGGGACAACCCCTTGGACAGCGGTGAGGTCTGGACCTACCGCGACCGCGGGACCGGCGAGCTCGCGCTGCTGCTCTTCAGCGATGCGAAGAACAAGCCGGACAACCTGCCTCCCGGCGTCGGCATCTACTCGGCTGCGTGGCTGCGGAAGTTCCTCGCCACGCACCCGATCACCACGGTGTTCCTCGACATCGCGGGGCCGCACCCGATGCAGGCCGATCCGGCGGAGCTGCTCAAGGCGCTCGACGCGTAGCCCTTCGACGGGGTCAGGGACCCGGGGCTCAGAACGGCGGGATGTCGCCCTCTGGCCGGCGCGACGTGTTGCGCACCTTGACGTCTTCGAGCGCGGCCCGGAGGGTCTTGGAACGGTCGTCGACCACCTGCACGTATCCGAGCCGCGCTGCCTCGGACCGGCGCTGCGCCGACTGCGTCACCGGCCGGATCTCGCCGGCGAGGCTGAGCTCGCCGACCACGGCGACCGTCCGCGGTATCGACGTGTTCTTGATCGACCCGGCGATCGCGATCGCGATCGCGAGGTCGGCCGCCGGTTCGGTGAAGCGCACCCCGCCGACGGTCGACACATACACGTCGAGCTCGCTCGTCGGGATGTTCGCGCGCTTCTCGAGGATCGCGAGCACCATGGCCACGCGAGAGAAGTCGACGCCGTTCACGATCCGTCGCGGGTTGGGGGCCTTGCTCGGCACGGTCAGCGCCTGCACCTCGACCGGCAGCGCCCGGCGTCCCTCGAGTGAGATCGCGACGCACGTGCCGGGTTCGGTCGCGCCCTGGGAGAGGAAGAGGCCGGAAGGGTCTGGCACCTCGGCGATGCCGTCGCCGGTCATCTCGAAGCAGCCGACCTCATCGGTAGGGCCGTAGCGGTTCTTCAGCGCGCGGATGAAGCGCAGCGACGTCTGGCGGTCGCCCTCAAAGTGGCACACCACGTCGACGAGGTGCTCGAGCACTCGAGGACCTGCGACCTGGCCGTCTTTCGTGACGTGGCCGACGATGATGACGGGCAGCCCGCGTTCCTTCGCCACCCGGATCAGTGCCGACGCGACTTCGCGCACCTGGCTCGGCTGTCCGGCGGCGCCGTCGATCAACGACGACGACACCGTCTGCACCGAGTCGACGATCACGAGCTGCGGCTGCACCTCGTCGATGTGCCCGAGGATCGTCGCCAGATCGGTCTCGCTCGCGAGATACAGCTCGTCGTGCAGGGCCCCGGTGCGCTCGCCTCGCAGCCGCACCTGCGCCTGCGACTCCTCGGCGCTCGCGTAGAGCACGCGTCGACCAGCGCGTGCGGCCTGCGCAGCGACCTCGAGCAGCAGCGTGGACTTGCCGACACCTGGCTCACCGCTCAGCAGGATCGCAGCGCCGGGCACGATGCCGCCGCCCAGCACGCGGTCGAACTCGCCGACGCCGCTCGTGCGACGGGGCGCATCGAGCGTGGTGATCTGGGTGATCGGGCGTGCCGCGCGATCGGCGGTGGGGGGCATGGCGGTCACGCGCTGCAGGATGCCCGTCTTCACGGCCTGCTCCTGCACGGTTCCCCATTGCTGGCACTCGGCGCAGCGCCCGACCCACTTCGCGGTCGTCCACCCGCATTCCGTGCAGACGTACGCCGGGGGAGCGGGTTTTCGGGTGGCCATGCAGCAAGGCTATCGCCGGCATCCGACATCCCTATCGGGGGCAGCATTATTCACGGCCCGACCGCTCGATGTGCGCGGAGCCCTGGGCCATGATGGAGTCATGGCCAATGCCGGGCCCGTCTGCGGGCCGATCTCGACCTTCTCGCGGGTGCAGCTTCTGCACCTGCTCTTCGAGGCGAGCGCTGCGCATGACCGTCCTGAGCGCACGATCGGCGAACTCTGCGAGGCCACCGGTCTGCACCCCAACACGGTGCGCGAGCACCTGCAGCGGCTGATCGAGGGCGGCTACGTCATCCAGGCGACCGAGCACCGCACCACTCGCGGACGCCCCCGCACCCTCTACAGCGCGGCGACCGGTGCCGCACACGCCTCCAGCCCCATCGCCCGCGACAAGGTCTCGGCGGCAGCGCGCCGCGGCGACCTGCTCCGCCGGGTGCTCCCTGCTTCGGCATCCGCTCTGGGTCGCGACGCGACCTATCAGCTGGACGCCCTGATCGAACACTTGGAGGAGAGCGGCTTCGAGCCCGTCGTCGATGACGAGCAGCTCACTGTCGACCTCAGCCCCTGCCCGCACGCCGCGGGCCGCGCCGAAGACCGTCCGATGCTGTGCACCGTGCACCTCGGCCTCATGCAGGGGGTGCTCACCGAAGCCGGTGGGCCGCTCGCTGCCGAGGCAGTCCGCACCTCCGCCCGCCCGGCGGATTGCACCGTGCAGCTGCGACTGACGGAGATGACCGCCGCCTAGGCGAGCATCTGACTTATTCACGGCCGGCAGCGCCACGAGCGCGGCTGGCCCGTCGTTAGCGTGGCACCAGACGCCGGTCAGTGCACGGCACAGAAAGAGGAGTGGCTCATGGAATGGCTTGATCCGCTGGTCCTTTCCCGATGGCAGTTCGGGCTGACCACCGTCTACCACTACCTGTTCGTGCCGCTGACGATCGGCATGGCGCTGGTCGCCGCGATCTTCCAGACCGCGTGGGTGCGCACCGGCAAGGTGCAGTACCTGCACCTGACGCGCTTCTTCGGCAAGATCTTCCTGATCAACTTCGCCATGGGCGTGGTGACCGGCATCGTGCAGGAGTTCCAGTTCGGCATGAACTGGTCGGACTACTCCCGCTTCGTCGGCGATGTGTTCGGCGCCCCGCTCGCGTTCGAGGGGCTGCTGGCTTTCTTCTTCGAGGCCACGTTCATCGGTCTCTGGATCTTCGGCTGGGACAAGCTCCCGCAGAAGCTGCACCTCGCCACGATCTGGTGCGTCTCGATCGGCAGCATCCTGTCGGCGTACTTCATCATCGCGGCCAACGCGTTCATGCAGAACCCGGTCGGCTACGTCTTCAACCCCGAGACGAATCGTGCGGAGCTCACCGACTTCTGGGCCCTGCTGACGAACCCGGTGGCGCTCGCCGCCTTCCCGCACACGATCTTCGGCGCACTGATGTTCGCCGCCGGTGTCGTGATCTCGGTCTCGGCCTGGCACCTGTCCCGCGGGCAGCACTTCGACACCATGCGCATCTCGCTGAAGTTCGGGCTGTGGGCCATGATCTTCTCGACCGCCGGCGTCGTGCTCACCGGTGACCAGCTCGGGCTCGCGATGTACGCGGCTCAGCCGATGAAGATGGCGGCGGCCGAGGCGACGTTCAATACCGTCTGCGGACCGGATGCATCCTTCAGCCTCTTCACGCTCGGCACACCGGACGGCAGTTCCGAGCTCTTCTCGATCCGTGTCCCGTACCTGCTGTCACTGCTGTCGACGCACACGCTCGACGCGTGCGTGCACGGCATCAACGACCTGAACGCCGAGTACAGCCAGACGTATGCCGACACCGGCATGACCGACTTCGCCCCGATCCTCTGGGTCACGTACTGGGCGTTCCGCTGGATGATCGGCCTCGGCATGGCCGCCGGCCTCGTCGCCGTGATCGGCCTGTGGCTGACCCGCAAGAGCGCCAAGAAGGAGCCGGCGCAGTGGATGTGGAAGCTCGCGATCTGGTCGTTCCCGCTCGCGCTCGCCGCCAACATCATGGGCTGGGTCTTCACCGAGATGGGCAGACAGCCGTGGATCGTGTTCGGGTTGATGACCACACAGGACGGTGTCTCGCCAGGGGTCTCCGGCCTCGAGGTGCTGATCTCCCTCATCGCGTTCACGGCGATCTACGCGGCCCTCGCGGTCGTCGAGATCCGCCTCATCATCAGAGCGGCCCAGAAGGGGCCTGACACCGAAGAGCAACCGCATGACGAGACGGCCCAGCTGCCGTCGGTCGTGTACTGAGAGGGAGGAGCATCATGGATCTCGCAACGCTCTGGTTCTGGATCGTCGGCTTCTTCTTCGTCGGCTACTTCGTGCTCGACGGCTTCGACTTCGGCGTCGGCATGTCGTTGCCGTTCCTCGGGAAGAACGACGTGTCGCGCCGCCAGGTCATCAACACGATCGGCCCGATCTGGGACCTCAACGAGACCTGGGTCATCGTCGCGGGCGCCTGCCTGTTCGCGTCGTTCCCCGAGTGGTACGCCTCGCTGTTCAGCGGCTTCTACCTGCCGCTGCTGCTGATCCTGCTGGCCCTGATCCTGCGCGGCGTCTCGTTCGAGTACCGGCATCAGCGCGAGAGCGCGAAGTGGAAGCGCGGGTTCGACCGGATGATCGTGATCGGCTCGGCGGTGCCGGCCTTCCTCTGGGGCGTCGCGTTCGGCAACATCGTGCAGGGTGTCGCGCTCGACGAGAACCACATCTACGTCGGCGGCTTCTTCGCGCTGCTGAACCCGTACTCGCTGCTGGTCGGCGTCACGACGCTGCTGCTGTTCTTCCTGCACGGCGTGCTGTTCGTGGCGCTGAAGACCGACGGCCCGGTGCACGAGGATGCCCGTCGCCTCGCGGCGAAAGCCGGGGTGCCCACGGTTCTCGCCGCAGCGGCGACCGTCGTCTGGACCGTCGTGATGGCGATGCAGCGCGAGGCTCCGCTGCTGTGGCTCGTGATCGCCGCCGGCACCGTCGCCGCCGTCACGCTGCTCGCAGCGCTGGTGCTGTCGCTGCGCCGGCTCGACGGCTGGGCGTTCTTCTCCGGGATGCTCACCGTGCTGTTCGCCGTGGTGATGCTGTTCACGGCGCTGTTCCCGAACGTGCTGCCGTCGACGATCGACCCCGCGTACAGCCTGACGATCCAGAACGCATCGAGCACGGAGTACACGCTGACGATCATGACGTGGACCGCCGTGATCGCGCTGCCGCTCGTGCTTCTGTACCAGGGTTGGACATACTGGGTGTTCCGCAAGCGGGTCACCCGCGCATCGATCGAGGGAGCACCGGCGCACGCGTGAAACCCGTCGATCCGAGACTGCTGCGATACGCGCGTGCCGCGAGGGGCTTCCTCGCGGCATCCGCGCTGATCGGCGTCGTGCAGACGGCGGTCGTGATCGTGTTCGCGTGGCTGCTGACGGATGCCGTCACCGGCGCGATCGCCGGGCGTGACGTCACGGCATCCCTGCTCTGGCTGCTCGCCGTGGCACTGCTGCGGGGGCTGCTGATCGCCGCATCGGATGCCGCCGGCACCCGTGCGGCTGCGAAGACCGGGATGCAGCTGCGCGCCGCCCTGATCGCGGCGATCGGCAGACTCGGACCAGGATGGCTCGCGCAGCGCAACCGCACAGCGCTGGCGCTCACCGCCGGGCACGGACTCGAGGCGCTGGACTCGTACTTCGCGAGGTACATCCCGCAGCTCGTGCTGACGGTGATCGCGACGCCGGTGCTGCTGCTGGTGATGTGGTGGCAGGACTGGCCGAGCGGGCTGACCGCCGCGATCACGCTGCCGCTGATACCGCTGTTCCTCATCCTGATAGGCATCGCGACGCGCACCGTGCAGCAGAAGCAGTGGCAGACGCTGCAGCAGCTCGCCGCGCGGTTCGCCGACACCGTGCAGGGACTCTCGACGCTTCGGCTGTTCGGGCGCGAGCGGCGTGCCGCCGACCGGATCGAGGCGACGTCGGACGACTACCGCCGCGAGACCATGAAGGTGCTGCGATTCTCGTTCCTCTCCGGCTTCTCGATGGAGCTGCTCGCATCCCTCGCAGTGGCGCTGATCGCGGTGTCGGTCGGATTCCGGCTGCTGTCCGGCGACCTCACCCTCGAGGTCGGGCTGTTCGTGCTGCTGCTCGCGCCGGAGGCGTTCCTGCCGATCCGCCAGGTGGGTGTGCAGTTCCACGCTGCGGCCGAGGGCGTCGCGGCGACCGAGGACATCTTCGCGGTGCTGGATGAGGCCGGGGCCGGGGCTGGGGCCGGGGCTGGCGGTGGGGCTGGGGGTGGCGGTGGGGGTCGCGACGTGCAGGATGATCGGCGACGTGCAGGAGGAAACGCCGCAGGTTCGTCCGACGGTTCGCCATCGTTCCTGCGGGTGGCCGAGACGGCGGATGCCGCGGAGACGGCGGATGCCGCGCTCGTCGTCGATGGCCTGCGCGTGCGCGAGCTGCCGCCGGTGTCGTTCACGGCCGGAGCCGGCACCATCACCTTGATCGAGGGTCCGAGCGGCGCCGGCAAGTCGAGTCTGCTCGCCGCGCTCCGCGGCGCGGTGCCGTTCGAGGGTGCCGCGACCTTCGGCGGCGCCGAGGTGCGGATGCTCGCGGGGGCCGACTGGCTCGCGTGGGCCGGGCAGGCCCCCGGGCTCATGCGGGGCACTGTCGGCGAGAACGTCGCGCTCGGCGATGCGACCCCTGACGCCGCGCGCGTGCGGGTCGCCCTCGATGACGCCCGCGCCGAGGGCGTGGATGCCGCGCTCGAACTCGGCGTGCAGGGCAGCGGACTCTCCGGCGGGCAGGCGCAGCGCGTCGCCGTGGCCAGAGCGCTGTATCGCCACGACGGTGATCCGCGCCGGGTGCTGCTGCTCGATGAGCCGTCCAGCGCGCTCGACCCCGAGACCGAGGCCAGGCTGTGGCAGTCGCTGCGGACACGGGCGGATGCCGGCGCGCTGATCGTGCTCGTCTCGCACCGCCGATCGGCGCGCGAGGTCGCCGATCAGGTCGTAGCGCTGGGGGTGACGGTGTGACCCTTCGACAGGCTCAGGGACCCAGCGCGGCAGGAGCGCAGGGACCCAACGGAGCGGGAGCGCAGGGACCCAACGCGGCAGGAGCGCAGGGGCCCGGCGGGGCGGGAGCGCCCGCGCCGACGAGGTCGGCTCGCATCGCCGAGGTGCTGCGGCTCGCGCAGCCGTCGGTCCGGCGCTTCCTGCCCGGCCTGCTGTGGGGAGCGCTGTCCGCCGGCGCGGCAGTGAGTCTGCTCGCCGTGAGCGGCTGGCTGATCGTGAGTGCCTCGATCGTCGACTCGCTCGTGCCGCTGTCGATCGCCGTGGTCGGCGTGCGCTTCTTCGCGGTCTCGCGCGCTGTGACCCGCTACCTGGAGCGGCTGAGCGGACACGATGCCGCGCTGCGCCAACTCGCCTCCACGCGCGCCGACATGGTGCGCCGACTCATTCCGCTTTCCCCCGCAGGTCTCGGACGCACCGACCGCGGACAGGTGCTGTCGGCGCTCGTCGACGACGTCGAGAACCTGCAGAACCTGCCGCTGCGGGTGGTGCAGCCGCTCGCGGTCGCCGGCCTCGTCGCGCTCGGCGCCGTCGGCTTCATCGCCTTCGTCTCGGTGCCGGCCGCACTCACGCTGCTCGCCTGCCTGGTGCTCGCCGCAGTGGTCGCGATCGGGATGGGCTGGCTCTTCGGATCCCGCGCCGAGGCCCTCGTCTCCTCCCGTCGCGCCGAGCTGTCGGCTGCGCTGGTCGATTACATCGGCAGCCTCGATGTGCTGCTCGCCTATGGCGCAGAGGAGCAGGCACGCGCACGAGTGACGGCAGCGGATGCCGCGCTTCGCAGCGTCGTCTCGCGGGCGTCGTCGGCCCAGGCGATCGCGGCGGGCGTGGTGTCGGCCGTCGCCGGTGCTGCCTCGGTGTGGGCACTCGCCGTGGCGGCGCCAGGGCTCGCCACCGGCGTGATCGACGGTCCGTGGCTGGCCGTTGCCGTGCTGGTGCCGATGGTCGTGTTCGAGGTGTTCGGGGCGGTGCCGATCGCCGCGGCATCCTGGCGCAGTGTCCGGTCGAGCGCAGCGCGCATCGTCGACGTGCTGCCGGAGCGGATGCCGACGGAGCTGCGCTCGGACGATGGGGCGGATGCTGCGATCGACGGCACCCCTGCGCTGCGGCTGCGGGACGTGCGGGCGACCTGGCCTGGCGGTGTTCCCGCGCTGCGCGGCGTCGACCTCGATCTGCTGCCGGGCGAGCGGGTGCTCGTCGCTGGGCCGAGTGGTGCGGGCAAGAGCTCGCTCGCGGCGGTGCTGGTCGGGTTCCTGGCCGCAGAGGGGGAGTACACGCTCGGCGGCGCGGATGCATCCGGATTGTCGGGGCCGGCATTGCGGCGCATCGTCGGGCTGTGCGAGCAGAGCCCGCAGCTGTTCGACGAGGACATCCGCCAGAACCTGCTCTTCGCTCGCGACACCGCCACGGATGCCGAGCTGCTCGACGTGCTCGACCGGGTCGGGCTCGCTGACTGGGCCCGCGAGCGCGGTGGCCTCGACGCGCGGGTCGGCGATCGCGGTGCGCTGGTGTCTGGCGGACAGGCGCAGCGCATCGCCCTGGCCAGGGCGTTGCTGCGCGGATTCCCGGTGCTGGTGCTCGATGAGCCGACGGCCGGCGTCGATCCCGATGCCTCCGACGCGCTGCTGCGCGACCTGCTGCGGGCGGCCGGCGATCAGTCGGTGCTGCTCATCTCGCACGTCGCGCCGCCCGATGGGACGGTCGACCGCGTCATCCGTCTCGATGCCGGTCGCACCGTCTGAGCGCTCGCGCTAGCGGCAGCTTCTCTCCGGCAGGTGTCGCTCGTGGCCGCATCCGCGCCGATGTGCCGACCGTTCGCGACCCCTCGTCTCGGTGAGGTGTCGCATTCGGTCGCTTCGGCGCGGGCGAAGCGGCCAGGTGCGACCCTGCGAGATCTCGCCGGCGGTAGTGCAGGTGCAGCGAGCGCTAGCTGTACAGCGGCGTCGGGGGCTCCATCACGATGCCCTGCGCCTCGAACGCGCGGCGGCGCTCCTCGATGCGGCGGTGCATCTCGACCTGGGCGGCGTCGACGAACTGCGGGTCGAGGTCGACGGTCGGCGGATGCGGGTCGCCGTGGTTCGCTGCGATGTAGGCGTCGAGTTCCGGACCGGAGGTCCACGACGTGATCAGGGCGTACCGAGGGGCGACGCCGCGGTGCCAGACCGCATGCCAGAAGCGCTGCGTGTCGACGATGATGCGCGAGCCCTCGCGGAGCGGCAGGCGGATCTCGGTCGCCGGGTCGAAGCGGTCGCTGCGCAGGATCAGCATCGAGTCGGGGTCATCCGTGAGGTTGTAGTAGCCGCGGACGACCCAGCCGGAGTCCTCGTCGTTGAGTCGGTTGTTGTCGTCCTGATGCAGGTTGTAGATCGCGTCGGCATACTCGTTGGGCTGCAGCTCGATCACGCGGCAGCGTCCGATCGCTGCGCCAGGCTCGAGCGCCCGAGCCTGCAGCGTCGGGGCGATCGCGACCTGCGATTCGACCCAGACGCCGTGCTTGTCGGTGCGCGGCGGAGTGTGGTTCCAGAAGCCGTTGCACTCGAGGTCGCCCGCATAGCTGGCGAGCGGCGCGAAGCGGGTGATGCCCGAGGAGCGCCAGCCGACGTACTCGAGGTCGAGCCATTCGGCGGGGTCTCGGGACTGGTCGTGGTCATCGAGGACGACGTATCCGGTCTCGGCCAGTGCTTCGGAGGTGATGTAACCCATCGCGGAGCATCCTTCCTTCGGGTGCTTAGGCCATCCTAAGCCGGATGCCGCCCTCGCGCCCAGGTCTCCGCCGTCGATAGCCCCCCTGCCGAGCGGCCCCCTTGCGTGCGACCCGGCCCTCTGTGTGCGTCACTCAAGGGGGTGGCTCGCATACAGAGGGGCCGGTCGGCAAGAAGGGGCGGCGGTGAGAGGAGACGTCGGCGCGACTAGCCTGAGGGCATGACGCAACCACAGGGCGCCCTTCTCGTGGGCAGTGTGAACTTCGACGATGCCGAGACGACGATGCGCACGGCATCCGCGCTGCTCGGCGGGCACCTTCGCCGCATCCCCGACGGCGAGGTCGGCAAGCGGTTCCACTGGATCATGTTCCAGCCCGACGTGCTCGGCCAGGCCGATGGACTCGAGCGTGTCGGCGCCGACCCGATCCCGTTCCCTGCCGGTATCGACGCGCGCGGGCTCCGCATCGCGGAGGGGACGGATGCCGCCGGCATCCGCCTACCGGCTCTCGGCTACGCCTCGGCCGCGATCGAGTCGTACGCGGTGTTCCGCCGGCTTCGCGAAGAAGGAGCGATCGCCGCCGGCATCCGCTTCGAGGTCGCACTCCCGACGCCTCTCGCGATCATCTCGTCGTTCTTCGGCGGCGACGACCGTGCGGCCTTCGAGCCCGTGTACACCGCGGCGATGCTGCGCGAACTCGATGAGATCCTGGCCGCGATCCCGCACGAGGAGCTGTCGGTGCAGTGGGACGTCGCGAGCGAGATGGGCATCATCGAAGGTGCGTCCGGTTACGGTGCGCTGATGGATGCCTGGTGGGACGGCGACGTGTTCGACGGTCTCGTCTCGCGCCTCGCCACCCTGGTCGACGCCGTGCCGGCTGCCGTCGAGGTCGGCGTGCACCTCTGCTACGGCGACGCCGGCGAGCGGCACTTCGTCGAGCCGACGGATGCCGCGAACCTGGTCCGCTACGCGAACGCGGTAGTGGAAGCATCCGCCCGAAGCCTCAGCTGGCTGCACCTGCCGGTGCCGATCGAGCGCGACGACGAAGCGTACTTCGCTCCGCTCGCCGACCTCGTGCCGGTCGCCGAGTTGTACCTCGGACTCGTGCACCGCGAGGACGGCGCCGAGGGTGCGGCCCGCCGCATCGCGGCCGCGACGCCGTTCGCCCCCGAGTTCGGCGTCGCCACCGAATGCGGCATCGGGCGCGCCCCCGCAGGATCCACCGAGGGCATCCTGCAGACGCACGCCGAGGTCGCCGCAGCCTGGTGAGACACGGCCTCCGGTGCCGATTCGCGCCGCCGCCCCGCGTCGCGTAAGCTTGTCCGCGGTGACGTGTCCGAGCGGCCGAAGGTGCAACTCTCGAAAAGTTGTGTAGGGTAACCCCCTACCGTGGGTTCAAATCCCACCGTCACCGCCACCACGAAGGCCCCGAATCCCTTGGAAACACTGGGATGCGGGGCCTTCGTCATGCACCGGGTGAGGCCAGCGTCTGGCGGCCAGGCCGCGACCGTCGTTCCGCTTCAGCCGAGCAGTGTCACCCCGAAGCCGGAGACGACGGTTCGCAGTTCGGCGAGGTAGCGCTGCGCCTGGTCGGTCAGCGGGATCGCGGAGTGGCCGATCCAGCCGATCTCGATGTGCTCGTCGACGTCGAGCGGGATGGCGACGATCTCGGGGTCGAGGTCATCGCTGATGATTCCTGTCGAGATGGTGTAGCCATCGAGCCCGATCATGAGGTTGAAGATGGTCGCGCGGTCGGAGACTCGGATCTCCTGAGGGCTCGAGAGCGTGGAGAGGATCTCCTCTGCGAAGTAGAAGGAGTTGTTCGCACCCTGGTCGAAGGTGAGTCGCGGGACATGAGCGAGATCGTCGAGGGTCACGTGATCCCGAGAGGCGAGCGGATTCTTGCGGGAGATGAAGATGTGCGGCTCGGCGACGAAGAGCGGGCGGAACGCGAGTCCGGAGTCGCGGAGCAGCTTGTCGATGACGTTCCGATTGAAGTCGTTGCGGTAGAGGATTCCCAGCTCGCTGCGGAGCGTGCGGACGTCTTCGATGATCTCCCAGGTCCGTGTCTCGCGCAGCGAGAACTCGTATTCGGCAGCAGCGCTCGCCTTCACCATGCGCACCATCGCGTCGACCGCGAACGAGTAGTGCTGCGTCGACACCCCGAGCAGGCGCCGGGACGGCGGCCGACCGAGGTAGCGCTGTTCGAGGAGCGCGACCTGCTCGACGACCTGGCGGGCGTACCCGAGGAACTCCACACCGTCGGTGGTGAGCGTCACGCCGCGCGCCGAGCGGAGGAGCAGCGCGTGGCCGACTCGCCCCTCGAGGTCTTTCATCGCCGCCGACATGGTGGGCTGGGAGACGTAGAGCAGGTCGGCGGCCGCACTGATCGACCCCTCCGCGGCCACTTCGATGTAGTACGTGAGCTGCTGAAGGGTGATCCCGCTCGAGCGTCTTGCCATAGCTGAAGACTATGTCATGGGATAGTCGCAACACATTTCTCGATAGAGGCGTTCCGGCTGCACCATTGAGTAACCCATTTTCGCGAGGCCGAGTCCGGCCGGTCAGCTCACCGATTGGCACCTCATGTCACACGAATTCACGTTCCGCATCACGACGACCCGTTTCGACGAGGACTATTCGCCGTCGGACAACTCCCGGATCACCACGAACTTCGCCAACCTCGCGCGGGGCGAGCACCGTCAGCAGAATCTCCGCAATGCCCTGACGATGATCGACCGCCGGTTCAACGACCTCGCAGGCTGGGACAACCCGAACGGGGATCGCTACACCGTCGAACTCGAGATCGTCTCGGTCGCGGTCCAGTTCGCCGCCGAAGGCGAGGATCAGGAGTTCCCGCTGCTCGAGGTCCTGGACATCCAGATCCTCGACCGTCTCACCGGAACGCGCAGCCACGGGATCGTGGGGAACAACTTCTCCTCCTACGTGCGCGACTACGACTTCAGCGTGCGGCTGCCGGCCGCGAGTGAAGCAGCGGGCGGGTTCGCCGTTCCCGCCGACTTCGGCGATCTGCACGGCAAGCTCTTCCAGCACTTCCTCGACTCGGAGAGCTATCGGGAGCGCTTCACGGTGTCGCCCGTGATCTGCATCAGCGTCTCGACGAGCAAGGTCTACCGCCGCACCGAGAATCACCACCCGATCCTCGGTGTCGAGTACGAGCAGAAGGACCCATCGCTGACCGACGAGTACTTCGGCAAGATGGGTCTCTCGGTCCGGTACTTCATGCCGCGTGGCAGCGTCGCGCCCCTGGCCTTCTACTTCCGCGGCGACCTGCTCGGCGACTACACGAACCTCCAGCTCATCGGCACGATCAGCACGATGGAGACGTTCCAGAAGATCTACCGACCGGAGATCTACAACGCCAACTCGGCCGCAGCGAAGGTCTATCAGCCGAGCCTCGAGCAGCAGGACTACTCGGTGACGAAGATCGCCTACGACCGCGACGAGCGCAGCCGGCTCGCGGCCGAGCAGGGGAAGTATGCGCACGAGCACCTCATGAAGCCGCACGGCGACCTCCTCGAGCAGTGGGCCGCCGGCTCCCTCGTGCCTGTCGGATGACCAACGGAGAATCACCCACGATGAACACGCTTCTTCCCACATCCATCGTCGGCAGCCTGCCGAAGCCGTCCTGGCTCGCCCAGCCCGAGACCCTCTGGTCTCCCTGGAAGCTGGAGGGTGACGCGCTGGTCGAGGGCACGCAGGATGCGCTGCGCATCGCCGTCCAGGAGCAGCACCTCGCGGGCATCGACATCGTGAGCGACGGGGAACAGACACGCCAGCACTTCGTCACGACGTTCATCGAGCATCTCTCCGGCGTCGATTTCGATCAGCGCGAGACGGTCCGCATCCGCGACCGGTACGACGCCAGTGTGCCGACGGTCGTCGGTGCAGTGAGCCGTGAGAAGCCCGTGTTCGTCGACGACGCGAAGTTCCTCCGTCAGCAGACCGATCAGCCCATCAAGTGGGCGCTGCCCGGCCCGATGACGATGATCGACACGCTCTCCGATCGCCACTACAAGAGCCGCGAGAAGCTCGCCTGGGAGTTCGCGACGATCCTCAATCAGGAGGCGCGAGAACTCGAGGCGGCTGGCGTCGACATCATCCAGTTCGATGAGCCGGCCTTCAACGTCTTCTTCGACGACGTGCGGGACTGGGGTGTGGCGGTGCTCGAGCGGGCGGCCGAAGGGCTGCGCGCCGAGACCGTCGTGCACATCTGCTACGGCTACGGCATCAAGGCGAACACGGACTGGAAGGCGACTCTCGGCGCTGAGTGGCGGCAGTACGAGACCTCGTTCCCGCTGCTGCAGCGCTCGAGCATCGACACCATCTCGCTCGAGAGCCACCACTCCCACGTCCCGCTGGAGCTCATCGAGCTCATCCGGGGCAAGCGGGTGATGCTCGGAGCCATCGACGTCGCCAGCGACACGATCGAGACCCCGGAAGAGGTCGCAGACACCCTCCGCAATGCGCTCCGCTTCGTCGACGCGGACAAGCTCATCCCGAGCACGAACTGCGGCCTCGCGCCGCTGCCTCGCGACGTCGCGCGCGGCAAGCTGCGTGCGCTCAGCGCAGGTGCCGCGCTCCTTCGAGACGAGCTCGCGGCCGAGACGCACTGACCTCCGGCAGCAGCAGCCGATCAGTCAGGCAGCCCGCTTCGCCGACGGAGACGGGGATGCCGTCGTCATCTCAGTCCGCGTCTGCCGAGAACACGGGGCTGAGGAAACGGCGCTCGTACCGGCGGATGCACTGCGTCCTCCTCGCGAGCTCGAACGCCGCCACGCACTCCGGATCGGTCTTGGAGGCCGTCCGATAGATCTCGTACTCGGCCAGGGAGGGGAACGTGAACAGCGCGAACGCCTCGTCGCTGTCGCCCTCGCTCGGCATGAAGTAGCCGTGGTGGGTTCCGCCGTGCTTCGCCACGAGTCGGATCCAGGTGCGTCCGTACTCGGTGAAGTCGTCGAGCTTGTCCGGGTCGATCTCATAGCGCAGGTGAACCGTGATCATGTCGTTCATCCTCTCAGAGCACGGGGGTCGCTTCGGGAGATCGTTCGATCCACATGCTCGGCGACGTGGGCGCATGGGTGTCAGCCAGCGGTGGTGATCCGCACGCGGGTCGATCAGCTCTCGACCGCGAGCGCTCCGACGATCTCGACGAGCGTGCGTCCGTCGGCGAAGCGGTACCACTCCACGGCATCCTCGCCGGTGAGCTGCGCGACGAACCCGTCGGGACCGGTCACCGACCAGCGAGCCGTCCCTGGCGGCCACGACGACATGGTGCTCATCGGCGGCCCCTCGATCGGCGCCGACGGTGGCAGCGGTGACAGTCCGCGCTCCTCGCGCCCCAGTGCGCCGACGGCAGTCGCGATCCAGCGCTCGGCGAATGACACGGGCCGGAGGGAGGCGATCGGTGCCGCAGTGCCTTCGCGGTAGACGAGCGTCATCGAGTCCGAGCGGACGACGACCCACCGCTCGCTCCGGACGACGAGACGACAGCGGGTATCCGAATGCAGGTCGATCGTCGCGCCCAGTCGCACGAGTGCCTCGACGCCGACGGGTGAGAGCAGCTTCTCCGGAACCTCGCGCTCGCGGCGGCGCTGCTCCTGCTCCAGGCGCTCGGCCGCGAGTGGCGCGTACGCCGCGCTCAGGGCATCCCGGTCGGCCGCGCCCCCGGCAGCCAGACGCTCGTGCAGCCACTGCGGGTCGATCTGGAGGAAGTAGCGGAAGACGACCCTGATCGGCGTCGCGCCCACTCGCACCCGGCGGTTCCTCACGAGGAGCCGAACGCCGTGATCGATCGACCACACCGCCGACACAATGCCGTCCACGACGGCCACCCACGACCACCCGCGGCTGTGGATCTCGGGATGCGTCGCCTCGAGGAGGTCCGCGAGCCGGATTCCATCGTGGAACGACCGGCGGTGCGCATGGGAGGCCATGTCGTCGCCCATCGCGACGCTGTCGCGGTCGACGTCCACGAGCAAGGGGGCGCTGACCATGACGACGATGCTATCTCGGGTGCTCCTGCCTCGAGACGTTCACCTGTGAGCCGCCTGGGAGAAACTTGATGGTTCGCTGTGAGCTGATATATTGCTCAACGTTGTCCATTTATCAATTCGGGGGAAAAAAGTGAAGAAGACGCAATCACGGTGGTTGACGAGTGCCGTCGCAACACTGGGAGCAGGCGCCTTGGCGTTCGGAGGAGCGGCTGTTCCAGCCGCCGCGGATGACGTCCCGGACGCCACGCTCGAGCTGCAGAGCTCCGCGACGAAGTACGAGCGCGCTGCTGCGCAGTCGGGTGAGACTCCCGAGGCGATCAAGAAGCTCGAGCAGGCCGGCCTCATCAGCGTCGCCGATCACGGCTTCTTCTACTACAACGACCAGTCGCACGAATCGGCCGATCTGAAGAACCTGGCGCTTCGTGCCGCGCCCGAGGGCGCAGCGATCCCCGGAACCCCCGCCGGCGGGTCCCGTCCGGGTGCTCCGGTCACCGTCTACCTCGACTTCGATGGCGAGACGCTCGAAGGAACGCTCTGGAACGTCGACTCCGAGATCGAGAGCCTCGATTTCGCACCCGCCGCGCTGGTGACCGACCGCGCGGCCGTCTGGGCCGCCGTGGCCGAGGACTACGCGCCGTTCAACGTGAACGTGACGACCACGCGTCCGAGCGACGACCAGCTCTACAAGACCACCGCAGACGACAACGTCTACGGTTCGCACGTCATCATCACGGACTCGTACGACGAGGTGCTCCCGGCTGCGGCCGGCAACGGCGGCATCGCCTGGCTCGGCGGCACCGGCTCCGAGTTCCTGAGCGGCGCGCTCGTGTTCACCGAGGGCACCGGTGGGTCCCCCAAGGCGATCGCCGAGATCGCGACCCACGAGTCCGGACACAACTTCGGTCTCGAGCACGACGGCATCTCCGGTGCCGGCGGCGGAGAGTACTACGCGCCGGAGAGCGGCGTCTGGGGCACGATCATGGGTGCCGCGTACTACGTGCCGCTCAGCCAGTGGTCGGCCGGGGGATACGCCGGAGCGACGAATGCCCAGGACGACCTCGCCGCGATCACCGATCGTTCGGCGGTCGCCGCGGTCTTCATCAGCGCTTCGCTTCCCGACGGCACGCCGTACACCGCATCGGGTGTGTGCGTGCAGTCCGGAAACCCGTCGAACCCGCAGCCCGGCGACATCTTCTTCGCGCTCGGCGCGAACGGCGACTGCGAGCCCGCAGGCGCCCAGCTCACGCTGAACTTCTCGTACGCCGATCGCGCCGACTACGCCGCCGACAACGTCGGCAACACGCCGGCGGCGGCGCAGCCGCTCGACAACGCCGATGGCACCTTCGCCGCGGCTGAGGTCATCGTGCGCACCACCGACGTCGACGTGTACGCCGTCACGACCGCCGGTGGCGAGCTCACCGCGACGGTCGAGGTCGCCGACATCTCCCCGAACCTCGATGCGAAGCTGACGGTCACCGATGCTGCAGGCACCGTCCTCACGACGGACGACCCCGCGTCGGCTCGCGTCTCGGACTCGGTCGCAAGCGGCCTCGGCGCCTCGGTCACGGTTGCCGACCTGGTGGCGGGAACCTACTACCTCACGGTCGAGGGCGTCGGTGCGGGTGACCCCACGACGGCCACTGCTGACAACGCCAACGGCTACGTCCGGTACGGCAGCCTCGGCAACTACCGCCTCTCCGGCTCCGCTGAGGCGTTCGACTCCGCTCCCCTCGTGATCGAGACCCCGGCCAACGGCTCCGCTGTCACCGGCGGCGAGGAGATCGACGTCACCGGCACTGCGACGCCGAACGCGACCGTCACCCTGTCGGTCGGCGGCACGGTCGTCGACACGATCACCGCTGACGAGAACGGCGATTGGGCCGGCACCGTCACGGCCAACGAGTTCGGCAGCACCGAGATCGTCGCAGCGCAGACCGTCGGCACGATCGTCATCCCCGGTACGCAGTCCGTGACCGTCGTCGCCCCGGCGGCGCCGATCGCTGCACCGGCCATCACGGGTCCGACCTCCGGGTCGACCGTCGATGACACCACGCCGACCATCTCCGGCACCGGTGTCGCAGGCGCCGTGGTGACGGTCACGATCCGCAACGCCGACGGCGCTGCGGTCGCCACCGCACAGGTCACCGTGGCCGAGAACGGCACCTGGTCGGTCGCAGTGGCATCCGCCCTCGCGAACGGCACCTACACCGCGACCGCGGTGCAGAACCTCGGGACCGAGATCTCGGAGATCAGCAACTCCGTCACGTTCACGATCCAGGCGGCACCGGGCACCGGTGGCGGCGGCACGGATGGCAACCTGGCCTCGACCGGCATGGGCTTCGACGCCACGCCGATCGCCGGCATGGCAGTCGTCCTGCTCCTCATCGGTGGCGGCGTCGTCCTCTACGCGCGACGGAAGGCGCTGTCGCTCGAAGCCTGACCCGCGCTGAGGTCTGGATATCGCGGGGCGGGGATCATGATCCCCGCCCCGTTCCCATCTCCGATCCCACCGCCATCCAGGAGACGGGTTCCGTTCACGGCGGATCGATGATTCGCTGGACGCACAGCCGAAGAGAGGAGCCGCACGTGAGCGAGTCACTCGGACGACCGAGCAGGAGGCGCCCCCTCATCATCGCCATCGTCATCATGGTGGTGATCGTGGCCGGCATCCTCATCGTGGGAGTGCTGTCGATGAACCAGGGGAGCGCGGCGCCCGGCGCGGACGCATCCGCCTCTCCGCAGGCCACGGCGAGCCCGACCACCCCGACCGATCCCGACGACAGCACTGAAGGCGGCACCGTGGAACCCACACCGGCATTCGGATCCGTCCTCCCCGAGGCCATGGGCGGCCAGGAGGCGATCGATGCGCTCGGCGACGACCTGCAGGCGGTCGCCGACCGGAACGGGAAGACCGTCGAAGAGCTCACCGCGCTCCTGCTCCGCGACGCCACCGCCAAGGTCTCCCCGAGCGGCTTCATCGTCTACAGCGACAGCTTCGAGAACGACGAGTAGCTCTCGGACGCTACGCGTGCGCCCGCAGCGCCAACCAGGCGGCCGCTCGGTCGTCGGCGCTCGACATCGAGAGTCCGGTGATGTGCTCGATCCGCCGCACTCGCGCGGCGAGGGTCTGCCGGTGGACGCCGAGGCGTGCGGCAGCGGCGCCCCAGGCTCCGTTGTCGGCCAGGAAGCCCCGCAGCGTCTCGACGAGATCGTCGTCGCGGAGCGGCTCGATCAGCGCGGCAAGTCGGCGTGCATCGGACGGTGCGAGCCGGTCGAGCACCAGGTCGATGGTCGGCATGCTGCGGTAGCGCACCACGGCGCGCGCCTCGGCGACGGCGACGTCGTTGGCGCGGCGAGCCTCCTCCGCTGAGCCCGCGAGCGCGTCGACGGGAGCGGGGGAGCCGAGTCCGAGATGCAGCGGCACCGAGAACGTCGACGCGCGTCGGGCGATCTCCTCGATGTGCTCCTCGCGTGCGAACCCGGACACCAGGCCGTGCGCGGCAGTGAGCAGATGCGGGGCGCCGAGGTCTTCGAGCCAGTGGATGACCACCCGCTCTGCGTCGACGCTGGACGACCGCGCCGACAGGGCGAATGCGGCGAGCGAGCGATCCCGCACACCCCACTCCTTCGCCAGCGAGAGGGCGGTCGGGCCGCCCTCTTCGAGGACGCGCATCATCGTGGCCCGACCGAGTCGTTCGGTGCGGCTGCCGTCGTGGGTGCGCAGCAGCAGGTCGAGCAGCGCTGCCGCCTGCGAGCTGAGGTCTCGCGCTCGACTCGTCGAACCGCTCCGCGCGGTCACGACCAGGAATGCCGACATGTCCTCGTCGGTGCCCACCGGATGCACCTGCAGTGCCCGACTCCGCACCCGCACCGGTCGGTTGAACGCGACCGCCACCGCATCCCCGATGTGCAGCGCCCCGGCGCCGGCCGAGGCGATCGGCTGCGCATCGCGGTCGAGCAGCACCGCCCAGCCGTCGAGGCGTCGTGCGAGTTCGGCGACCACGCCGGCGACGCCGCTGCGGCGGGCTGCGAGTGCGAGGACCTTGGTGGCGGCGAGCACCGCACGGTCCTCGGCCGCGGCATCCGTCGCGAGCAGGGCTTGGAGCGTCGGCAGCACGACGACCGGCTCCATGTCCGGGTCCACGATCGCGGTGAGGCCGTCCGGCACCGTGTCGAACGGACCGGTCGCGACCACGACGGCCGACCGAAGCTGGTCGCGTCGATCGCTGCTGTGGAGCGCTGATGCGATCTCGCCGGGATCACCGACGACGAGCGTCGCGAACTGCGGATGCGGCACGACCGCGAAGTCGACCAGCGGGACGACGCTCGACACGGGAGCCTTGGCGCCCAGCGCGCCGCCGTCGACCAGGGTCGCGCCGAGCAGGCGCGCGATCGATGCCAGGTCTCGCGTCATATCCGCAGTATAAGGAATGTCGAGAGCTGGCAACGAAGATCATCATTTCGATGAATGACACGAGCATGCCCGCGTTTCTACGATGAAGCCCGACCGACACGAACGAAGGGGGCCACATGCGGGCCATCGTATTCCGCGACACCGACAGTCCGATCGAGCACACCGAGGTGCAGCTCGCGCCGCCGGCTGCCGGAGAGGTGCGCGTGAAGATCGCCGCTGCGGGCGTCTGCCATTCCGACCTGCACGTGAAGCGAGGGGAGTGGACGGCAGCGGCGCCGATGGTCATGGGACATGAGGGCTCCGGTGTGGTCACCGAGCTTGGCGAGGGTGTCACGTCGCTCGCCGTCGGCGACCACGTCGTGCTCAGCTGGGTGCCGCCGTGCGGCGAGTGCCGGTACTGCCGCTCCGGCCACGAGGCGCGCTGCCAGAAGGTCGCGACCGTCGTCGCCCCGCTCGGCGTGCTCTTCGACGGAACCTCGCGGCTGAGCAAGGACGGCGAGACGATCCACCACTACCTCGGTGTCTCCTCGTTCGCCGAGGAGGTCGTGGTGCCCGCGTCCGGTGCGATCAAGGTGCGCGACGACGCGCCGCTCGACGTCATCGCCGTCGTCGGCTGTGCGGTCGCGACCGGCGTCGGCGCCGTGATGAACACCGCGGGCGTCGAGCCCGGTGCTCTCGTCGCCGTGATCGGATGCGGCGGCGTCGGCCTCAACGTCATCCAGGGCGCCCGACTCGCCGGTGCCGAACGGATCGTCGCGATCGATGTGCGCGAGGACAAGACGCGCCTCGCCGCGCAGTTCGGCGCCACGGATCAGATCGTCGCCCCCGACGGCGACGCGGTCGCGCAGCTGCGGGCTCTCCTCCCGGACGGCGTCGACTACGCCTTCGATGCGATCGGCCGCACCGCCACGACCGAGCAGTCCATCGAGATGCTCGGACTCGGCGGCGCAGCGGTGATCGTCGGTCTGCCCCCGACCGGTGCCCGCGCATCGTTCGAGCCGCTCGTGCTGGCCGAGGCCGACCAGCGCATCCTCGGGTCGAACTACGGCTCGGTGCGTCCGGCGATCGACATCCCCGCTCTGGTCGACCGCTACATGGACGGCCAGCTGATCCTCGACCCGCTCATCTCCTCGCGCCGCCCGCTGGCCGAGGCGGCAGAGGCCTTCGCCGAGCTCGAGTCCGGCCAGGCACTGCGCACCCTCCTCATTCCCTGATCGACCCTCCCTGCACCACACCTCACAGCACCACTCCGACCGACCCGATGCGAAGGAGCACCCCTTGACCACGACATCCCAGCAGCATCCGCCCGGTGCCGCAGCCGGCGCACCCACCGACGCAGGCCTCCGCCGCGGCGTGATGAGCGGCCCCGAGCTCGCGGCCCAGGCGATCGCGAACATCGCCCCGAGCGCGGTGATCGCCTTCACCGCAGCCGCGATCTTCCTCGGCGCCGGCAACGGCACCGTCTACGCCTTCGGCCTCGCGACGATCGTGATCCTCTGCGTCGGCTACTGCGTCGTGGTGTTCGCCCGCAAACACGCCTCCGCCGGCTCGCTCTACACGTACGTGTCGAAGGGGCTCGGACCTGCCGGTGCCTACCTCGCCGGTGCGGCGCTGCTGATCGGATGCTTCGGCATCGCGGCAGCCTCCCTCATGGGTTCGGTCTCCTACATGAGTCAGTTCCTGACGCTGCTCGGCGTGCCTGCGGCCGGTGTCGGCTGGAGCATCGGCCTCGCGATCGTGCTCGGCGGCCTCGCGACCCTGTTCACGATCCGCGGCATCCGTCTCTCCGCTCGTGTGTCCCTCGTGCTCGAGCTGCTGTCGGTCGCGATCATCCTGGTGCTGCTGATCTCGGCACTCGTCTGGGCCGGGCCGGGCGCGTGGGATCCGGCGCAGCTGCTCGCCGAGGGCTCCTCGTTCCAGGGCGTCGCGGCCGGCATGGTGCTCGGCATCCTCGGATTCGTCGGATTCTCGTCGGCTGATGCGCTCGGCCGCGAGGCGAAGAACCCGTACAAGGCCATCCCTCGGGCGATCATGTGGAGCGCGCTGACCGTGGGCATCCTCTACGTCTTCGCGGCGTACACGCAGATCGCCGTCCTCGGCGACGACCTCGCCACCTCGGCGAGCCCGCTGGAGAGCATGTCCGAGCTCATCGGCATGCCCGCCTGGTTCGCGCCGGTGCTCACGTTCGGCGTCGCCGCGTCGTTCTTCGCCGTGGTCGTCGCTCCGCTCAACGTCATCGGCCGCATCGTGTACGTGATGGGCAAGGAGGGTGTGGTACACGAGCGGTTCGGACGCACCCACGAGCGTCACCTCACGCCGCACCGTGTGCTGCTGGCCGCCGGAGCCCTCGCCGTGATCGTCGACATCGTCTTCCTGATCGCGGGCGCCGACCCGATGGAGATCCTCGTGTGGGTCAACACCTGGGGCACCTACGGCTACATGGTCGCGTACGCGCTCGTCGCGATCGCCTGCGTCGTCTACACGCAGCGCGCCGGAATGCGGAACGGCCTCGTGTGGGTCTGCGCGACGATCGCGGTCGCCACCATGGCCTACGTCTTCTTCGCGAACGTGTTCCCGGTGCCGGCGTTCCCGTTCAACGTGATCCCCTACGTGTTCATCGTCTGCGTGCTCGCAGCACTCACCCGGTACTGGTTCCTGAAGGCGCGTCACCCCGAAGTGATCGCGCGCATCGGAAACACCGAGACGTCGGCGATGGACGGCGTCGGCTGACCCGAACAGCCGCTCGCAGCTGACGAGGGCCTCGACTCCATATGGAGTCGGGGCCCTCGTCGGTGGTTGCGTCCGGTCGATAGTTGCACTTTTGCAACTACAGGCGTATGGTTGACACTTATCAACTTTCTACGCAGGAGCTCTCCAACTGTGACAACCCCCTCATCACCCTCCATCTCAACGGCGACACGTTCGCCGCGCGAGGTCTTCACCGCGATCTCCGGCCTCGTCGTCGGCATGTTCGTCGCCGTGCTCTCGGGCACCGTGGTGTCGACCTCGATGCCCGTCATCATCGCCGACCTCGGCGGCACCCAGTCCCAGTACACCTGGGTCATCACGGCGAGCCTGCTGGCCACGGCCGTCTCGACGCCCATCTGGGGCAAGCTGGCCGACCTCGTCGACCGCAAGATCCTGGTGCAGCTGTCGCTCATCATCTTCACCGTCGGCACCGTGATCGCCGGCTTCTCGACCGACACGAACATGCTCATCGCCGTCCGCGTCGTGCAGGGCATCGGCGTCGGCGGCCTGATGTCGCTCGTCATGATCGCCGTCGCCCTCATCATCTCCCCGCGTGAGCGCGGCAAGTACATGGGCGTCGTCGGCGGCATCATGGCCCTCGGCACCATCGGCGGCCCGCTGCTCGGCGGACTCCTCACCGACGTGTGGGGCTGGCGCTCCAACTTCTTCGTCGGCGTGCCGTTCGCGATCCTCGCCATCGTGCTGCTGCAGTTCACGCTGCACCTGCCGAAGCCGCAGCGCGACACGAAGGTGTCGATCGACTACTTCGGCATCGTCCTGCTCGCCGTCGGCGTCTCGACCCTCCTCATCTGGGTCTCGATGGGCGGCAGCCAGTTCGACTGGGATTCCTCCACGAGCATCATGCTCGCCGTCATCGCCGGTGTCGCGATCGCCGGCTTCATCACGGTCGAGTTCTTCGTCAAGGAACCGATCGTCCCGATGTCGCTGTTCCGCAACCGCACCTTCACGCTGTCGGTCGTCGCCTCCATCGCGATCGGCGTCTCGATGTTCGCCACCTCAGTGTTCCTCGCCCAGTACTTCCAGCTCGCACGTGGCGCCACACCGACCGAATCCGGCCTCATGACGATCCCGATGATCATCGGCCAGATGGGTGCATCGATCATCATCGGCCAGCTCGTCAGCCGCTTCGGCAAGTGGAAGGGCTGGATGCTCACGGGTGCCGCGCTCACCACGATCGGCGTGAGCCTGATGTCGACGCTGCGCTACGACACCCCGTTCCCGCTGGTCGCCGTCTTCATGTTCGTGCTCGGCGCAGGCCTCGGCATGGTCATGCAGAACCTCACGCTCATCGTGCAGAACGACACCCCGGCGCGCCAGCTCGGTGCTGCCTCGTCGAACGTCAACTTCTTCCGGACGATCGCCGGCACCATCGGCGTCACGGTCATGGGTGCGATGCTCTCGACGAGCGTCGCGAACTACATGACCGACTCGCTGAAGGGCTTCACGCCCACCACGCAGGACGAGGTCGACGCGCTGCAGCACCTCGCATCTGGTGACGTTCCGAAGGTCACGCAGCTCCCCGACACGATCCGCGCGATCGTCGAGGGTGCCTACGGTCACGGCATCGCGGACGCCTTCATCATCGCGATCCCGCTCGCCGTGATCTCGATCATCGCGATCGCGTTCATCAAGAACAAGCCGCTGTCGACGAAGAACGCCGCAGAGCATCTGCGCGAGCAGGCCGAGGAATCGGTGATCGACGTCGCCGAGGCCGAGGTCGGTGCATCGCTCTCGACAGGGACCATCCGGATCACGGGTGCCGAGTCCACGTCGCCGACCACCGGATCGGTGACCGTGCTCGAGCGCGAAGACCGGGAGCCGAGGCGCTGAGGTGGTCACCTCGGAAGCAGCGGTGTCCCAAGACGTGGACAGCGCACTCGGAGACCTCCAGACGCACCTGAACCTCATCTTCGCGAGGACCAGATCGCTCTGGAAGGAGTCGGCGGCCCGCGTCGCCCCGGAACTGCAGGTCGGCGGCTACAAGCTGCTGACGTTCATCGAACGGGCCGAGACCGCGAACGCCCACGAGCTCGCCGAGCGCTTCGAGATCGACAAGTCGGTCATCAGCCGGCAAGTTCGGATGCTGGAGGAGCTGGGCCTGATCGAGTCGCGGCCCGATGCGCGCGACGGGCGGCTGCGGGTGCTGACGGCGACACCGTCGGCCCGCGCCGCACTCACCGAGCTTCGCCGGGACCACGCCACCCGCCTGCGGACGGTCGTGGCCGAGCTCACGCAGGACGAGATCGCTGCAGCATCCAAGGTCTTCCGGCTTCTCGCGGAGATCTGATCGGACAGTCGCACGAAGCCCCGCCGTCAGTCCGACGGCGGGGCTTCGCCGTAAGCTGGCGACCATGAGCGCCTCCTCCGACGAACCCGCCCGAACGGGCGAGCCAGCCGCTGCATCCGCCGGCGCCGATGACCGTGTCGACCTCGATCAGGCGGTCACCAGGGTCGAGCACGAGCTGGGTCGGCTCTTCGCCCGGATCAGGGTGAGCTGGCGCGAAGCCGCGACCACCGTGCATCCCGATCTGCAGCCGCTCGGCTACCAGGTGCTCACGTCGATCGCGACGGGCAAGGCCACCTCGGCCGGCGCGATCATCGAGCGTCTGCAGACCGACAAGTCCGCCGTCAGCAGGCACGTCCGTCAGCTCGAGCAGCTGGGACTCGTCGAGAGCGTCCGGGATGAGGACGACCGTCGGGCGCGAGTGCTCGTCGCCACCGAACTCGCACAGGAGCGGGTGGCGCTCGCCCGCTCGCGGTACGAGGCTCGACTCGGCGAGCGGCTGCGCAAGTGGTCGGCGGAAGACCTCGATCACTTCGCCGATCTGCTCGCTGCGTTCGGCGACTGAACGACTCCCGCGGGATCAACGCGAGGTCGGCGGAAGCTTGTCGACGCCGTGGCGGTTCGGCTTGTCCGGCTCGGCCGCGGTCTCCGGCGACGCGTGGGCAGGACCCGTCGGCGCCTCGGACGTGGGATAGCTCGGCTCGTCGATCTCGACCGCCTTGTCGCGCTCGTCGAGCGGGGGCAGATGGTCGAGCGGCTGCTTGATGTCGTCTGGATGGCTCATGCCTCCAGCATCCGACGGGTCGCGCCCGGCGGCCAGGGGGTTGAGAACGGGCCGCTCATGTGGTTCTGCCCGACGCCCACGGCTGACACGCGCCGAGGGGTCGCCGGCCCGCTGCTCCCCGTCGCCGATCGCTCACCCCTCCGTCGTGTCCGACTCCGACGCGCTCGCATCCGTGACCGGTTCCCGACCCGTGCGCGAGGTGCGGCGACGCAGGAGCGCCAGCCCGCCACCGACGACACCGGCGGTGAGGCCCAGCCCCGCGAGGAGCGGGCTGAACACCCCGCCCGTGTTCGCGAGCGGGTCCGAGCCTGCTCCGGAGGAGTTCCCTCCACCCGTGGACGGCCCTGTCGCACCCACCACGGCCAGCGGAGTGGACGTGGTCTCGCCCCACGCGTCGATCGCGACGATCTCGTGCGGACCGACCTCGACGTCCGGCACGCGGAAGCTGAACTGCGCCGCGCCCTGCGCGTCGGAACGCAGGATGCCCAGTGCCTGCGGCGCCGAGTGGAGCTCCAGTCGGACATCGCTGGCGGGTTCGAACCCGGTGAGAGAGACGACCACGGTGTCGCCGATCCGTGCCGTGACGGTGTCGAGGCTCAGCGCGGCGGCTCCGGGGGTGGGGGAGTCGGCGGGGCCGAGGTCGCGCATCGGCTTGCCCGTGCGCGGATCCGCGGGGCGCACCATCCGTCGCTCGCCGTCGACGATCACCACGATCGGCTTCGCGTCAGGAGCCCTGTCGGCGACCACGTCGTAGCCGGCGACCTTGCCGTCTCGCCATGTGCAGGTCACGCGGTAGCCGCCGCGGGCGCGCAGACCCGTGAAGGACCCGGTCGCCGCCCAGTCGGCGGGCAGTGCGGGCAGCAGGCGGATCACGCCACCATGGCTCTGCAGCAGCATCTCGATGATGCCGCCGACGATCCCGAAGTTGCCATCGAGCTGGAACGGCGGGTGATCCGCCCAGAGGTTCTGCAGCGTGTTGAAGGTCAGCAGCCCCCGAACCATGGTCCGCGCACGCTCGGCCTCACCGAGTCGCGCGAACAGCGCGGTGCGCCACGGCCACGTCCACGACCGGCGGCTGTCTCCGGAGACGGTGGCCGCGGTGAACGGCACGCCGTCCTTCTCTCCGCAGCGCGCTTTGAGTGACACGAGGGCCGCGGCGGCGAGCTCAGGCGTCTCCGGCGTGATCTGGCGACCCGGGTAGACGGCGAACAGATGCGAGGTGTGGCGGTGCAGATCGCTCGGGTCGTCGCGGTCGGCCTGCCACTCCTGGAGCTGACCCCACCGCCCGATCTTGTTCCCGGCCAGACGGCCCCACATGTCGGCGACCTTCGCCCGATACTCGGGGTCGATATCGAGCGCGGTCGCAACCTCGATGTAGTTCCGGAACAGGTCCCAGATGATCTGCTGGTCGTGCATCACCCCGTCCTCGCGCGGACCGTGCTCGGGTGACCAGCCGTTCGGCGCGACGAGCGTGCCGTCCGGGAGCTCCTTCAGCTCGTCCTCCCAGAACTCGCAGATCTCCTTGATCAGCGGATAGGCGAGGTCGCGGAGGTACGTCTCGTCCTGGGTGAAGGCCCAGTGCTCGTAGAGATGCTGCGCGTACCACGCACTCGCGATGGTGTTCCATTCCCAGCCGTTGCCCCCGAAGATGCTCTGCGAGGTACGGGCGGTCCATCCGCGCTTGTCGGCACCGAAGGCCTTCTGTGTCGCCACGCGGCTCGGCACGGCGACCTGCTGGATGAAGGCCGCGAGCGCCTCGTGCGACTCCGACAGGTCGGAGGTCTCAGCGCCCCAGTAGTTCATCTGGATATTGATGTTGGTGTGGTAATCGCTGGCCCAGGCCGGCGAATTGCTCGCATTCCACAGCCCCTGCAGGTTGGCGGGGAGGCCGCCCGGCTTCGAGGAGCTGAGCAGCAGATAGCGCCCGTAGGCGTACATGGTCTGCTCCAACGTGGGGTCGGACTCGCCTGCGGCATAGCGCGTGAGACGCCGGTCCGTCGGCAGGGCGAGCACGGCGGCATCCGTCTGCCCCCACTCGATGGCGGCACGCTGCATGAGTCCCGAGACATGAGCGACGTGTGCCGTGCGGAGGTCGTCCCAGGAGCGTCCGGATGCGGCGGCGAATGCGCGCTCGATCTTCGGCTCGGGGGCCTCTCCGCGCCAGCCGTCCGCGGCGTTCATCCGGTAGTCGGTCCGGGCGTCGAGAAGCAGGGTGAGCCGTGAGGCTCCCTCGATGCGCAGGCCGTTCTGCTCGGCCGTGATCGTGCCGTCGGTGTCGATGATCTTCGCCGCCGCGGCATATCTGAGAGCGTTGGCCATCGTGCCGGAGAAGCTCAAGCGAGCTGCCCCGGCGTCGGCGACGGTCTGCGGGCCGTCGTCCTGGTGCGTGCTCAGGGTGAGGTGCGCCGCGAGCGACTTCTCCCGATCCGCGGTCAGCCGCACCACGATGAGGTCGGCCTCGCGGCTGGCGAAGGCTTCGCGCAGGACGGTCCCGTTCGGCGTGGCGAAATGCGTGGTGTGCACACCGACCGCGATGTCCAGCGCACGGCGGTAGTCGACGACGGTGCGCCGGCTCGCAGTGCTGAATCCGTTGCCGGTGAAGGCGACGCCGGCGAGCCGGAAGGCCCCGGGCGCGACGATCGTCAGGCGATACGCCGCGTACGCCGTCGTGTTCGCGAACGTGAACTCGCGGAGGCTGCGCTCCGGGAAGGACTCGCCCGTGCGGGTGTCCAGCGTCGTCCAGTCGAGGCCGTCGTTCGAGCCGGAGACAGTCCATGCGGTCGGGTCGGCGCCGGGCCCCTCCGCGGCGGGGGTGAGCACGTAGCCGTCGAGCGCTCGTCTCTCGCCGGTCTCGAGCTGCCACACGGCCCCGGAGCCGGCATCCGCCACTTCCCAGACCGTGGAGGGGTCCGAATCGACGGTTCCCAGAAGGGAATCGGCGTGGCCGCTGGGCGATGACGCGAAGACGGAGCCGGAGCCGGTGAGGTTGATTCCGCCGAGTGCGACCTCGGCGACCTGGAAGTGGCTGACGCCCGCCTTCGGCAGGAACACGAAGCGATAGAACGCATAGGCGACAGTGTTCGTCGCGGAGTAGTCCTTCGTGAGCTTTCGCGTCGGGAACGGCGATTCGGAGCGCTCATCGAGCGTCACCCAGTCGGAGCCGTCGGCGGATCCCTCGAATCTCCAGTCCTGCGGATCCCGCGCTGGCACGTCGTTGGCGCTGGTCAGCGAGTATGCCGAGACGACGCTGGGGTCCGCCAGCTGCGCCTGCCACACCACTTCGGTGGGCGGGCCGTCGATGCACCACTTCGAGTCCGCACTCCCGTCGTACGTCTGAGCGACGGTCTCGCTCCCGGAGTTGTTGTAGGGACCGCCGGGGGCGGTGACCGTGTTCGTGGCGCTGAAGCTCATCGAGAGGTCGCCGAAATCTCGGAACGACCCGAATCCGGTGACGGATGTGTCGAAGTCGCCGTCCCAATCGTTCATCCCGCCCCAGAAGCTCTGCTCGCTGAAATGCACGACCTCGCGGTCCGGGTTGCCGAAGAGATTCGCGCCCAGTCGCGCGTTGCCGATCGGCAGCGACTGCTGCTCCCAGCTCACCGCCGGCGTGCCGTACCAGAGCGCGTGAGTCGAGAGCTCCGGTCGCGCGATGGCCCCCGCTGCGGCGGCCTGAGGCCGGAAGGTCGCCGGCAACGTGCTGGCGGCAGCGGGCCGTGCGGACAGGAACTGCGGCGTGAATACGGCAGCGGCAGCGAGGCCCCCCAGCTGCAGCGCGCCACGACGAGAGATCGGTTCTTTGAACATGGGAAATCCTCCGGAGCGTCATCGATCAGAGTCAGAATTGCCGAGAAAAGAGGTCTTCAGCGAAACCAACCACAATCCTGGCTGAGGATTGATCCGATGTCTAGACCGACTCCGGTGCCGCGTGCGGCTCACTGCCGTCTCGACGCGGCGGGCCCGACCGTGCAGAGCCGGTCCGCATCCGCAGCCTCGAGTGGCCCATCTGCAACGTCGGCGACACTCGCTCGGGGGAGGATGGAGATATGACCGCCAACCCCTATGCATCCCGCCCGTGGCTCAGCTCGTACGCGGAGGGCGTCCCGGCGGAGATCGACGAGCCGACGCAGACGCTGCCGGAGATGCTGGCCGCGAGCGTGCACGCCTACGGCACACGTCCTGCACTCGAATTCTTCGGCGCGGTCACGACCTACCGTGAACTCGGAGCGCAGATCGAGCGAGCCGCCGAGGGCCTGCGGCGGCTCGGGGTCGGGAGCGGTGACCGGGTCGCTCTGGTGCTGCCGAACTCCCCGCAGCATGTCGTGGCCTTCTACGCGACGCTCCGCCTCGGCGCGATCGTGGTCGAGCACAACCCGCTCTACACGGCCCGCGAGCTGCGGCACCAGTTCGAGGATCACGGCGCCAGCGTGGCCGTCGTGTGGGACAAGATCGCCGACACGGTCGCCGGGTTCCCCGCCGACCTCAAGGTCGAGCACATCGTGAGCGTGGACATCACGGCGGCGATGCCGTTGTCGAAGCGGATGCTGCTGCGCCTGCCGGTGCCGAAGGCGCGCGAGTCGAGGGCGAAGCTGACGACGACTCCGAAGGCGCGGCATCTCGTCGCCTGGAAGACGCTGATCGATCACCGCCGGATCTCGCGGCGCGTGCCCGGCCCGACGCTGAGCGACACCGCGCTGCTGCAGTACACGAGCGGCACCACCGGGGTGCCGAAGGGGGCGATCCTCACACATGCGAACCTGCGCGCCAACGCGATGCAGGGGCGCGCCTGGGTTCCGGGCCTCGTCGACGGCGAAGAGACGTTCTACGGGGTGCTGCCCCTGTTCCACGCCTACGGCATGACGCTCTGTCTGACCTTCGCGATGAGCATCGGCGCGAAGCTCGTGCTGTTCCCGACGTTCGACCTCGGCCTGGTGACGGCTGCGGCGAAGTCGAGCCCGCCGACCTTCCTCCCGGCGGTTCCGCCGATCTACGATCAGCTCGCCCGCGCTGCCGCACGCGGCACCATCGACCTCTCGACCGTCCGGTTCGCGATCTCCGGCGCGATGAGCCTGCCGGTCGCGACCGTGCAGCGCTGGGAGGAAGCCACCGGCGGCCTGCTCGTCGAGGGCTACGGCATGACCGAGAGCTCGCCAGTGGCCCTCGGCAATCCGATCGGACGCACCCGGCGCCCCGGAACCGTCGGCGTGCCCTTCCCGAGCACCGAGATCCGCGTGGTCGACCCGGCCGACACCGACGTCGACGTGCCGGCCGGCGAACGGGGCGAGCTGCTCATCCGCGGCCCGCAGGTGTTCCAGGGCTATTGGGGCCGTCGTGGCGAGACCGCCGACGTGCTGCTCGCCGACGGATGGCTGCGCAGCGGCGACATCGCCGAGGTGTCGACCGACGGGTTCGTCACGATCGTCGACCGCCTCAAGGAGCTCATCATCACCGGCGGATTCAACGTGTCGCCGAGCGAGGTGGAGGACGCGCTCGAGGCGCATCCCGACGTCGTCGCAGCGGCCGTCGTCGGGCTTCCGCGATCCAGCGGCGGCGAAGAGGTCGCGGCGGCCGTGGTGCTCCGTGAGGGTGCGGTGCTCGACGCAGGTGCGCTGCGCGACTTCTGCCGCACCAGGCTCACCCCCTACAAGGTGCCCAAGCGCATCACGGCGGTCGACGACCTCCCTCGATCGCTCATCGGCAAGGTGCTGCGCCGTCAGGTGCGGGAGCAGCTGCTCGACGCTCGCTGATCGAATCGGAGGCCGTCGGATGCCGCGGTGGGGAGTTCTCTCCATCGAGGGATCCGCGCATCCCCGATAGGGTTTCTCAGGTGTCTCGATAAATCACTCGGGATCGGAGGGCGGGGGCCAGATGGACGATTCGGGTACGGATTCGGAGAAGACGCGACGGATCTACGGACCTCCGCGAGCGGCGGTGCTGGCGTTCGGGACCCCGGAACCGGCGATCGCCTACGCAGTGCCGCTCGCCGGTGCGGTGATCGTGGTCGCGACCATCGTCATGACGGTGTTCGCAGGCGACCTGGTCATCGCGAACAGTGAGGTCGCAGCGCTCCGCGGCGGCCCGGATGTGCTGGCGGGTGTCGTGATCCTCGCGGTCGCGGTCGCCGTCGCCCATGGGTTCGGGATCACCGCAGCCACCCTGGCCGTGATCGCGCGCGTCGATGGGCGTCGGCTCACGGCGGGCGCCGCGTGGGCAGGTGCAGTGCGTCGTCCTGGCAGCGTCCTGCTCGCGACCCTCGTCACGCTGGGTATCGCGGCGCTCGTCGTCGGCATCGTCGGCGTGCTCATCCCGGTGCTGCCCATCGCCGGCATCGCGGCTGCCATCGCCCTGCTGCCCCTCGGGATCGTGCTCGCCCCGCTGCTGCTCGCCTGGCCGCTGATCGTGGCAGGCACGCACTCGCTCCCGTCCGCGCTCGCCGCGGCATGGCGGTCGCCGCGCGCCTTCCAGGGGCAGGCCGCCGAACCGCTGGGCAGCCCGCGACTCGCCGTCTCGGTCGCCGTCATCATCACCGGCCTGATCTCGGTCGGACTCGGCTGGTCGGGCGGGCTGCTTCCGGCAGGGTGGTGGACGCCGGTCGTCGGCGTCGCGCTCGCACTCGTGCCGGCAGCGCTCACGCAGCTGCTGCTCGTCGCGGTCGAGGTTCGTGGCATGGCGCTCCGGGTGAAGGGGCCGCTCCAGGTTGTCGAGAACACCTCGGCGGATCCCGCTGAGACCGCCGAGCCGGTGCGCGCACCGCGCGGGGGCGTGCTCATCGGTCTCGGCGTGCTGCTCGTGCCGGCGATCGTCGCGGGCGTGCTGATCGCGATCAACCCGTGGCACGTGCCCGCCTACGCCGCTGCCGACGTGCGCCGGGTCTGGAAGTCCTCGGAGGTCGTGCACTGGGACGGCGGCACCGCCGTGCTCTCCCGCCTGGCCGGCGAGGATTCGCGCGCCCAGCTGTGCTCCGGCGCCGAGTGCGGGCCCGAGCACGAGATGCGCTCCATCCTCCCGTCGACCATCGCGCCGGCTGCGGACGGCGGACTCCTCTCCGCTGCCTGGAACCCGGTCGAGGGTGCCGACTCCTCCTCCGGGAGCTTCGAGCTGCGCGTGACGCACAGTTCGCCCGAGGCGCTCGCCCGGTGGTCGGAGCCGCTCGACGACGACGCATCCGACGCTGAGCGGTGGGAGGCATGGCACGGCTTCCCCGGCGAGGAGCGCGTGCTCGGCAGCGTCGATGCGGCCTTCCGGCCGGCCGAGTCGGTCACCGCGCGGATCAATGAGTCCCGCATGGCCGTCGCGATCGACTCGAGCGGTGAGAATCCGGTGATCGCGTCGATTGTCCGCCCGGAACTGCGCGACTCGATGCTCTCCGTCGACTTCTGCGATGACGCCGAGTGCACGGCCAGCAGCCGCATCTCGATGCCGGTGCAGTGGAGCCTGTGGAGCACGAATGCGACCACGCTCGACATCGCGTCCGCACCCGATGGCTCGGTCGTGATCACCCTCGTGGACGACATCGGCGAGGAGGGCGCCATCCCGCTGCGCGTCATCACCGCCACGGCTGATGGCGAGTGGACGACCGAGACGCCTGACGTCGATGTTCCCGGGGAGTCCGTCACCGACCTCGACGCCACGCACGGCGCCCAGGTGGCGATGAACGCAGACGGTCTGCCGGTGATCCTGTTCCGGGGCGTCGAGCAGAACGTCATGCGGCTCTTCACCTGCGCGGATGCATCGTGCGCTGACGTGACCTTCACCGACATCACGCCGGACACCGAGCTGCTGCACGCGCCGGCCCTCGCGATCGATGCGACTGGCCGCCCGCTCATCGGCACGATCGATGCGGCGGTGAACATCGCCCTGCTCTCCTGCGATGACGCGGCCTGCACATCACGCACATCGGTGCCGTTGGCCGGTGTGGTGGCGACGGGCGCCGGCTTCACCAACGGCTTCGCGCTCTCGCTCGACGACCAGGACCGCCCACTCGCCGCGGTCGGCCTCCGGCACAGCGGCGCGACAGCGAAGGACACCGACAGCGGCACGGTCATCGAGTGCACCGCCGCGCGCTGCGGCGCCGACTGATCGGCGGGTGCCGATCACGTGGGGTCACGGGACCGCAGGTGACCCCTGCTGCCCGGCGCCGCGGCGAATCGGCATCCGCACTCCGGCCAGCGCTTCGAGCTGCTCCCAGACCGAGGCAGCGAGTTCGGCCGGCGGGGTCTGGGTGCGGGCGATCGGTTCGATGCGAACCGGCAGGCCGCGGAGTCGGCCGGCGGGAGCATAGTACTCGCCGCCCGCTGCGGCCGGATCAGTGAGCGCCCGCACGGCGGACCAGGCGGCGGTGTCCTTCCCCTGCGCCCACGGCGTGTAGGGATTGCGCTGGTAAGGCGTCGTGGCATCGCGGATGCCGGGTCGCTCCGGCGTCTTCGCATCGACGCCGACACCTGGGCGGACCACGAGGGACGCGACGGGGAGTGCGCTCGCGCGAAGGCGGCGCTCGAGCTCGAACGCGAACACCTCGGTCACGGCCTTCGCCTTCGTGTATGCCGCGATGGAGATCGGGGGCGTCGCGCGCACATCGTCGACGCCGACCCGGAACTGCTGCACGAAGCCGGTCGACGTATGGACGACGCGACTGGTCGAGCCGTGCGCGTCACCGGTCGCGACGAGCGCGGGGAGGATGCCGGCGAGCAGGCGGACGTTCGCCGCGACGTGGGTGCCGAGCAGCAGGGGGAGTCCGTCCTCGGTGACGGCGCGTCGACCGCCGGTCATCGCTCCGCCGTTCAACAGCACGCCGTCGAGGCGCGGCAGCGCGCGCAGCTCGTCTGCGGCACGGTCGACGGAGTCGAGGGAGGCGAGATCGATCACGACGCGTCGGACGGATGCTCCGGGAACACGGTCGCGGATGGCGGCCTCAGCGAGGCGGAGCTTCGCTTCTGAGCGGGAGGCGAGCACGATCTCCGCCCCGGATGAGGCGAGCTGCTCGGCCGCGAAGTAGCCGATGCCACCGGTCGCGCCTGTGACGGCGAAGGTGTGCCCCGTGTGGTCGGGCAGGTGTGCGGGATTCCAGGTCATGAGTCGGTCCTCGAGTAAGCGGATGAGTTATCCGTTTGAACCTAGCACGAAGCGGATGATCTATCCGCTTCCCTGGTACGATCGACCCATGCGACAGATACGTGCGGATGCCGTGCGCAGCCGGACTCGGATCCTCGATGCCGCGCGTGCCCAGCAGTCGGCCACGCTGAGCCTGAACGTCGTCGCGAAGGATGCAGGACTCGGCGTCGGCACCGTCTATCGGCACTTCCCGACGGTGCACGCACTCGTGGAGGCGCTCTCCGCCGAGACGCTCGAGCGGATGCTGACGATCGCCCGCTCCGAGTCGCAGCGCGCCGACACGGAGGCGGCGTTCATCGGCTTCCTCGACGGCGCTCTCGAACTGCAGCTCCAGGACGGCGGACTCCAGGCCGTGCTGCTCTCGCCCGACGACGAGGACCAGGGCGTGCGCGCGATGAAGCAGGAGATCTTCGCGGCCTTCGAGGGCGTCCTGCAGCGCGCTCGACACGAGAGGATCGTCCGTGCGGACCTGTCGATCACCCAGCTCGAGCATCTGATCTGCGGCATCGAGCACGCCGTCAGGATCGGGGAGCCCGGCGATCGGCAGATGTTCCTGGAGATCCTGCTCGCCGGCATCCGTCCGACCGTCTGACGGCCGAAATCAGCCGCGCAGCGTGAGTGTCTGCTGCACGGTGCCGATCGGGCCCAGCTCGTCGTGGACCACGGTCTGAGTCAGCCCGTGTCCGCGCGGTCCGTAACTCACGGTCGTGTCGAAGCCGATCCATTCCGTCTCGGGTGCTCGGAACAGGTGCGCGGTCAGATCGACGTTGGGGAATGCGAGATCCGCGGGAGAGTGCAGTGGCGTGACGCCGTTCGCGATGTCGACGAAGCCGAGGAGTCGAGCAGTCGGGCTGACCGGCTCATCCTGGATCAGCGGCAGCCGCGGGCGCAGCCAGCACTGGGCTCGGCCGGCTTGCTCCTCCCGCCGACGGACCTCGACGGTTCCGACGAATTCGCCGGGCCAGATGTCGGATGCGTTCCAGTGGGGCAGCATCTCTCGGGGCGGCATCGGGAGGAGCGCGGTCCCCTGGACGGTGGCGGTGTCTGAGGGGGCGAGGAACCATCCGCGAGCGATGACTGCTGTGCGACCGTCTTGGCTGAGCGTGGCCTCTGCGAGTTCGATGGTCCGTCCTGGCCGGATGACGCGAGTCGAGGTCTCCATCGCATGGATGTCCAGGGTGCCGAGGATGTCGAAGGAGACTCGGGCGAGATCCATCGGAGCCCTATGGCGTGAACGATGATCGGCCTCCAGGAGGTGGGCGAGCAGTCCCAGCGCAGGGGCGATGTGCTGTTCGCTGGTGTTCCACGCGCCCTCGACTGCGGAGGTCGGGAGGAATCGCGACGCGTCGAGGCGATGGAACGACGCGGTCGGGGAGTCGGTGGCTGTCACAGGTGCACGAGCCTTTCGATGATGAGGAGGAGTCCGATCGCGATCATCGTGATGCCGGAGATTCGACTGACGATTCGGGCGGCGGCCGGCCGGGTGCGGAGCAGGCGATCCGCTCCGTATCCCACGACGATGTACATCACGGCGCAGCTTGCCACGTGGACGAGCCCCAGGACGATGATCTGCGGGGCGAGCGGCCAGGACGACTCGGGATCGGTGAACGGCGGCAGCACCGCGAGGAAGAGCAGGAAGACCTTCGGGTTCAATCCGCTCACGCCGAACCCCTTCGCCCACCAGCGCCACGCCGATCCGGGAGGCTGCACGCTGCTCGCCTGCACCACTGCCGGGTGGCGGAGCGTGGAGATTCCGAGCCACATCAGGTACAGCGAGCCGGCGAGCGTGAGAACCGTGAGGGCGCCGGGGATGCCCATGATCAGTGTGCCGACGCCGGCGGCGACGATGAGCGTCGCGACCACGTGTCCCGTCAGGAGTCCGAGCACCGCTGGTAGGACCCGCCGCTGGAGTCCCGCTGTGATGGCGTAGGCCCAGTCGGCGCCCGGTGTGAGTACGAAGAGCGCGGAGACTCCCCAGAATGCAAGGACGGAGGGGAGGTTCACGACGTGACTTCTTCGCACTGCTCCATGTGAGCAAGGCTATTCGCGATCAGCCGCAATGTGCTTTCAACTTCTGTGCCTCTTCGAGCCGTCCGTGGAAGAATCAACGCATGGATGCCACGGATAGGAAGATTCTTTCCGAACTGCAGCGAGACGGGCGCCAGACGCTCACGGAGCTGGCCGAACGGGTGCAGCTGACCGTGTCGCCGTGCCATCGAAGAGTGCGGGAGCTCGAGAGGGACGGCGCGATCACCGGGTATCGGGCGATTCTGGACCCGAGCGCAGTGGGGTTCGGCTTCCAGACGCTCGTCTTCGTGTCCATGCGCGAGTCCACCCGGGACGTCATCGCGGCCTTCGAGGCTGCGGTCACTGAGATCCCCTACATCCTCGACGCGGATCGGCTGTTCGGAGATCCTGACTATCTTCTGCGCGTCGTCGCACGAGACCTCGAGCACTTCCAGCAGATCTACGACGAACGACTCAGCGCGCTCCCCGGAGTGCAGCGTCTGAACACGACCCTGGTCATGCGCTCGGTCGTCGATGAGCGGGCGCTTCCGCTCGGTGGCTAGAGAGACGAGCTCAGCGAGATGTGCGGGCGGTCTCCATGCTCTGCGCACGCAGGATCCGGTGTAGCACGTCCGGCGTGATCCGTGCCCTGCGCCCCTGGCCGGTCTTCGCCAGGTCGGAGATGGTCGTGTGGCCGCATCCGGTGAGGCGCGCGATCTCACGCAGCGAGAAGCCCCGCTGTCGAAGCTGCCAGATGCGCTCGGAGGCCGGCGTCGAGTCGACGTGCTCTGCGCGCGGTGCGATGCCGGCGGATGCCGCGATCTCGCGTCGTCGCAGTGCCTGCGCGTCGGCGCACGAACGACCGTCCGAGTCGCCAGGACAGGTGCGCCGGTCGCGGCATCCGAGATAGTAGCCGTTCGGGGTGCCGTGGGCGACGCCGGGGCCTTCCCCATCGAGCCGTCGGCTGCGATAGTCGCGGATGTACTCGCGACGCGCGCCGGCGCACGTCGTCCTCCCGCGCTGCCAGTTCGGGCAGGTGCGGTCCTCGTGGCATCCGCGTCGATAGCCGCCGAGCGTGCCGTGGGTGGCGGCTGTCTCGTCGCCGGAGCCACGTTCGGTCGGGGCAGGTGCGGCAGAGCCGGCTGATGCGTCACGGGGGATGGGTTGCTCGAGCGGCAGCTTCCACATCCGATAATCGGATCGCCTCCGCACCGATGCCTCTGCGCAGGACAACCAGGGTGAGAACTCGCCGTGCGGGCACATGGCGCGCGTGCGGCAACCGGCGGCGAAGCCGGCGAAGCTGCCGTGCGGGGCGGAAGCGCTCACGCGCTCGTCCTCGCGGGTGAGGGGGCCGCCGTCATGCGTACGCCCGCTGCTGCTCGTGACCGCGGATCGCCGACTGTGCGAGTCCGATGATGCGATCGATGCGCTGAGTGGCGTTGACGGCCAGCCCCTGCTCGTGGGGCGCGAGCGGCTCCAGGGTGTCGAGCTGCGAATCGAGCAGGGCGAGCGGCATGAAGTGATCGCCGCGAGTCACCATGCGCGCGGCGAGCACGCCTCTGGTCACGGTGAGATGCAGGAAGAACACATCAGGTGCCTGGGTGCGCAGCGCGTCGCGGTACGCGACCCGGAGCGCGGAGCACGCCATCACGAGCCCGGACGGCCGATGGCGACGGAGTTCCTCTCCGACGGCGCGCAGCCATGGGCGGCGGTCGTCGTCGGTGAGGGGGATGCCACGCGACATCCTGTCGAGATTGGCGTGCGGATGCAGGTCATCCGCGTCCTGGAACGGCAGGCACAAGCGCGCCGACAGCGCCTCGCCGACGGTCGACTTGCCGCACCCGGAAACGCCCATCACGACGATGAGCGGGCCGGAACGAGCGTGATCGGTGCTCATGGGAATCGCAGCAGCACCTTCCCCGACGCCGTCGGATCGAGCGCGATACCGAGCGCCGTGAGGCTGTCCTCCAGCTCGAACTCGTGCGTGATGACCGGATCGACGGCGAGGCTGCCGTCCGCGAGCGCCTCGATGACCGCGTCGATCTCGTCATGGAATCGGAACGAGCCGACCAGATCGAGCTCGCGCGTGATCGCGGTGGCGATCGGGACCGGCTGATCGCCGTCGGGCTGCAGGCCCACCATCACGACGCGACCGCCGCGGGTGGCGCCACTGAGCGCGGAGGCGAGACCGCGAGGGTTGCCGGAGGATTCGAGGACGATATCGGCGTCGACGGCGGCGATCTGCTCGGCATCCCCCGCGAGGATCGTGCGGGTGGCGCCGACCGCGGCCGCGATCCGCAACGGCTGACCGTGCAGATCCACCGCCACGATCTCGGCCGCACCCTTCGCACGGGCCGCAGCGACGACGAGGGCACCGATCGGACCGGCTCCGATCACGAGCACGCGCTTTCCGCGGACGTCCCCTGCACGATCGAGCGCGTGCCAGGCGACGCTGGCCGGTTCGATGAGCGCGGCGGTCCGCAGGGCGAGCTGCGGCGGGAGCGCGCGAAGCATCCGGGTCGGCAGCACGACATGGTCGGCGAAGCCGCCGGCCGTGTGCGGCAGTCGCGCCGCAGAGCCCAGATAACTGACGCCGCCCGAGATGTTCGGGCGATCGGCGGGGAATCGGACGGGCGATCCGGCGTATCGGGCCGGATGCACCACGACCGGCGTTCCGGCCGCAGGACCGGAGCCGTCACTGGCTGGAGCCATCACCGTGCCGACGATCTCATGGCCGAGCACCATCGGCTCGCGGAGGATCGACTGTCCTGCTGCCCCGTGCTTCCAGTAGTGGAGATCCGAACCGCAGATGCCGCCGTAGGCGATGCGGATCACGGCTTCGTCGTCGGCTGGCGTGCGCAGGGGCACATCCTCGACTCGGATGTCCTCCGCGGCGTGGGCGACGAGTGCTCTGACGGATGCCGGAGCCGATGCGGTGGTGTCAGACGACAACGCTCATGCCTCCGTCCACGAACACGAGCTGACCGTTCACGTACGCGGAGGCGTCGGAGGCGAGCCACACGGCCGGTCCGATCAGGTCCTCCACCTCGCCCCATCGTTCGGCGGGGGTGCGACCGACCACCCATGAGTTGAAGGCCGGGTCATCGATCAACGCCTGCGTCATCTCGGTACGGATGTAGCCGGGAGCGATGCCATTGATCTGCAGACCATGCTTCGCCCACTCGGCCGTCATGGCGCGGGTGAGGTTGCGCAGGCCGCCCTTGGTCGCCGTGTACGGGGCGATCGACGGCCGTGCGAGGTCGGCCTGGATCGAGCAGATGTTGATGATCTTCCCGGCGCCGCGCGTGAGCATCCGCTTCGCCACGGCCCGTCCGACCAGGAACGGCGCGGTGAGGTTGACAGTGACCACGCGATCCCAGTCTGCGACGTCGAGGTCGACCATCGGCACGCGGTGCTGGATCCCCGCGTTGTTCACCAGGATGTCGATGGGCCCGTGCTCGGCCTCGGTCGCGGCGATCGCTGCTTCGACGGCGGCGTCGTCCGTGATGTCGAACGCGCGGCCGGACACTCTGACGTCCGGCACGGATGCCGAGAGGCGGATCACGGCATCCGCCACTCCGGTCTCCGTCGTGCCGTTCAGCACGATGTCGGCACCGGCACGGGCCAGGCCCTCCGCGAGTGCGGCGCCGATACCGCGCGTCGATCCGGTGATGAGCGCGGTCCTGCCGTGCAGGCTGAACAGCTGGTTCCGAGTCATCGGGCGCCCTCGCGCGAGGCGCGAAGCTCGACGACCTCGGCGTCCTTCGCCGCCTCGAGCTCGACGATCGCATCGGCGCCTGCGAGCGCCTCATCGACTCGCGACGGCGGGATCACGATGACACCGTCGGAGTCAGCGACGATGATGTCCCCGGGGGAGACCACGACGCCGCCGAGTGCGACTGGCACGCCGATGCGTCCAGGGCCGTTCTTGAACGGGCCGGCAGGGGTGAGCCCGCGGGCGAAGACCGGGAAGCGCAACGATTCGATGATGTCGCGGTCCCGGACGACTCCATCCACGATCGCTCCGGTGGCACCGAAGAGATCGAAACGCTGGGCGAGGTTGTCACCGAGGATGGCTCGGCCCTCGTAGCCTCCGGCGTTGATGATGAGCACGTCACCGGGCTGGATGTGATCGAGCGCCTCGATCACGGCCTTGTTGTCGCCCGCGACGGTGAGCACGGTCAGGGCGCTGCCGACGATCTTCGCGCCGGGCCAGATGGGGGAGATGCCGGCGTCGACGATGTCGAGTCGCTCCATGCCGTCGCCGAGGTTGGCGACCGAGTGGCGCTCGAAGGCGGCGAGAGTCTCGGCAGAGGGACGCTCCCAGGACGGGGTGACGGAGATGTTCGAGTCGGTGGTCATGGTGATTCTTTCGTGGAGGTGGGACGGATCAGGGGTAGAGGCCGCGGTTGCGGTGCGCATCGTAGACCCGCCCGACCGCGATCGTCATGGCGGCGCGGCGCAGGGTCACGCCCCGCCGGATGGACTGGCCGAGCACGTCGTTCCAGGCCGCGCTCATGCGGGTGCGCAGACGCTCCTCGACGGTCTCGAGCGACCAGCGGTATGTCTGCTTCGCCTGGGCCCACTCGAAGTAGGACACGATCACTCCTCCGGCGTTCGCCAGGATGTCCGGCACCACGAGGGTGCCGCGCGCCGAGAGGATCTCGTCGGCGGCAGTGGTGGTCGGGCCGTTGGCGCCCTCGACCACGATGCGGGCGCTCACCGCATGCGCGTTGCCCTCGTGGATCACGCCCTCGACGGCGGCCGGCACCAGCAGGTCGACGTCGAGCGTCAGGGCATCCGCTGCCGGAAGCGCGTCTGCACCGTCGAAGCCCTGCACGGTGCGGTGCAGGTCGACGTGCCGATCGAGGGCGTCGAGGTCGAGGCCGGTGGACCGGTGCACTGCACCGTGCTCATCGGCGACGCACACGACGCGGACGCCGGCCTCGCTCAGGAAGCGGGCGGCCGAGCGGCCGACCTTGCCGTAGCCCTGCACCGATGCCGTGGCGCCGTCCGCGCTGATGCCCACGTGATCGAGGGCTGCCAGCGCGACGAGTGCGACGCCACGGGACGTCGCGGTCGCGCGCCCCAGCGATCCGCCGAGACTGATGGGCTTGCCGGTGACGACGTCGGGAACCGTGTACCCGACGTTGGCGGAGTACGTGTCCATGATCCAGGCCATGGTCTGCTCGTCCGTGCCGATGTCAGGCGCGGGGATGTCGCGATCCGGACCGATGATCGGCAGGATCTCGCTCGTGTACCGCCGGGTCGCACGCTCCAGCTCGGCACGGGAGTGGCGGGAGGGGTCGATCGCGAGTCCGCCTTTGGCGCCGCCGTACGGGAGATCGACGAGCGCGCACTTCCATGTCATCCACATCGCCAGCGCCCTGACCTCGTCGAGGTCGACGCCGGGGCTGAAACGGAGGCCGCCCTTCGCAGGTCCTCGCGTCAGGCTGTGCTGCACGCGATAGCCGCGAAGCGTGAGGATCCTGCCGTCGTCGGTCCGCAGCGGAACCGCCACGGCAAGCTCCCGACGAGGCGTGACCAGCATCTGGAAGACGTCATCGCCGTGCTCGAGCGAATCGAGCGCCTGTCTGAGCTGTCTCCGCGCATCGCCGAGGGGCGTCGCCACGGTGGTCACCGGTGAGTCGATCAGCATCCTTGCCTCCAGATGAAATGCGAATTGAGTCGCGTTTTATTCTTCGATCATGCATCAGGTGTCGATGATCCACAACCCCGAGATCGCACCAGCCGATCTTCACAGCTTCGCGAATTCTGCCGGAAACATTGGGCGTCTACGGTCATCATCACCGCCAACCCACAGCTGTTTCGGGATACGGCTTGACCAAATCAAAATGCAACTCTAGTCTCAGATGCGATATCAATCGCAGGATGATGGGCGTACCATCATCACCAGCACGTGGGTTGCTCGATTTCGAAGGTGAGACATGCAATGACTGCAGCGCAATCGCTCAGCACCGAACAGGTCGCTGTCGTGACGGCAGACGGGAAGATGGTGCGCAAAGCGACCGTCGCCGGAGCCGTCGGTTCATTCGTCGAGTGGTACGACTACGGCATCTACGGGCTGCTGGCGACGTACCTCGCGATCAACATCATGGGAGGCGCCGAGACAGGCGCGCTCTTCCTGACCAACATCGGCTTCCTGGTGAGTTTCATCGCACGGCCGTTCGGCAGTGTGATCTGCGGCTACCTGGGCGATCGCATGGGGCGCAAGACGCTCCTCGCAGCACTCCTGATCCTCATCTCGGTCGCCACGGCCTGCATCGGCCTGATCCCCTCGCACGAGGTCATCGGCGTCGCCGCTCCGATCCTGCTCATCGCGCTCCGCGTGCTGCAGGGCTTCTCGGCCGGTGGCGAGGTCGCCGGCGCCATGGCGTTCGTCGGCGAGTACGCGCACAACGCGACCCGCAACTTCTCGATGTCGTTCATCGCCGTCGGCTCGTTCCTCGCGCTGATGTTCGGCTCAGCCTTCTCCGCTGTGCTCATCACCACGCTCGGCGACGCGACCATGGAGGCGTGGGGCTGGCGCATCCCGTTCCTGTTCGCCGCTCCGCTCGGATACATCGGCTTCTACATCCGCCGCCGCATGGAGGAGACACCGCACTTCGAGGCCCTTCGCGAGCGCAAGTCGGTCGCCCGCAACCCGCTGAAGGCCGTCTTCACCTCGAAGCGCACCCTCCTGGCAGTCGTGCTGACGATCTTCCTTCCGGCACTGAACGGTCCCGGCTATTACCTGCTGTTCGCGTACATGCCCACCTACCTGAAGACGTCGCTCGGCGAAGGCCACAACTTCACGATGCTGCAGGCGCTCATGGTGACGGCGTGCAGCCTGGTCGCGATCATCATCTCGATCCCGCTCATGGCTCGACTGTCGGACCGCATCGGGCGCAAGAAGGTGCTCGCGTTCTCCGCCGTCGTCACGGCGGTCGTGGCCTACCCGGCGTTCGCGCTGATCACCACCGGCCAGATCGGACTCGCGATCATCGCGACGATCGTGATGGCGATCGCCTTCTCCGGACACGCGGCGGTCATCCACACCGTGCTGACGGAGATGTTCCCGACCACCGTCCGCTACAGCGCGTACAGCATCGGGTTCAGCCTCTCCACCATCATCTTCGGAGGCAGCGCGCCACTGGTGATGACCGCGATCATCAACGCCACAGGCAGCAGCATGGTGCCGGCGTTCGCCGCGATCATCACGGCCGGCATCACGCTCGTCTCGCTGATCTTCGTCCGCGAGACCAAGGGCACGGCACTGCGCGTCGAGTGATCACGCGAGAGCATTGACTGAGACAGAAGGAGCAGCATCATGGGAGTGAACTCGGTCGCTGTGGTCGCCGATCTCGGCGAGAGCTACGGCAACTACACCATCGGAGACGATGAGGCCCTGCTGGGTCTGGTCACCGCATCGAACATCGCCTGCGGGTTCCACGCCGGTGACCCCCGGGTCATCGACAAGACCGTCGCCGAGTGCGTGCGCCGTGGCATCGAGCTCGGCGCGCATCCCGGGTACCCCGATCTGGTCGGCTTCGGCCGTCGGCTGATCGAGGCGTCGGAGGATGAGATCCGCACCGACGTGCTCTACCAGATGGGTGCGCTCGACGCCTTCGCCAGGGTGCACGGCGGCAAGATCAGCCACGTCGCACCGCACGGACGCATGGGCAGCATCGCGCAGACGGATGCCAAGCACGCCAGGGCGATCACGGACGCCGTCGCGGCATACGACCCCTCGTACGTCGTGATCTGCCAACAGGGGCTGCTCGCGGAGGAGTCGCGCAAGCGCGGTCTCGAGGTCGGCTACGTCTTCCTGGCAGATCGCGGCTACGGCGACGATGGCTGGCCCGTCGCGCGGTCGCACCCGGGCGGGCTGATCTACGACCCGCAGGCGATCGGCGAACGCGTCGCGCAGGTCGTGCGCGAGGGCACCGTCACCACGGTCGACGGCAATGTCGTGCCGCTCGGACACGACGCCGACATCGTGCTGCTGCACGGCGACCACCCCACCGTCCTCGAGAACGGCACCGCACTGCGTGCCGCACTCGAGGCCGAGGGGATCCGCGCCACGGGCCTCCGCGAGGTCCTGGCCGAGAAGGCCGCACTGGCCGCTCGCTGATCGGAGAACAGCAGATGTCCGTATTCCCGCTCGCCATCGCCGACTACGGGGACGGCGCCGTCATGGTCACGGTCCGTAGCCAGGAGGAGGCCGAGCGTCGGCGCCTGATCGGCGAGTTCCGCGAGCGCGTGCTGACCGAGCTGCCGCCGGGCGTCGACGACATCGTCTCAGGACTGGAGTCGCTGCTGGTCGAGTTCGATCCGCTCACGACCTCGTCCGAGCAGGTGGCGTTCGCGCTCGGTGCCCTCGGGCGGATCTCCGACCCGCCGGCGACGCAGCGCACCCCGCGAGTGCTCGATATCCCGATCGTGGTGGACGAGGAGACCGGGCCGGATCTCGGCTCGGTGGCTGATGAACTCGGACTCAGCGCCGACGAGGTGATCGCGCGACTCGAGTCGTCGACGCTCACCATCTCGCTCCTCGCCGCAGCGATGGCGCCGATGATGGACGGGCTCGTTGTGCCGCGCGGCGTCCGGCGGCAGGCGACGCCCCGGACGGACGTGCCGTCGGGCTCGATCATGGTCGCCGGACGCAACGTCATCATCCAGCCGTTCCCCGGCCCGACCGGCTGGCGCGTGATCGCGCGCACGCCGTTGCGGATCGTCGACATCTCGCGGGAGCAGCCGGTGTCGTTCGCCCCCGGCGATGTGCTGTCGTTCCGGCGCGTCAGTGCAGCGGATGCCGCGGCGCTGGCAGGAGGCTTCCTCGAGGGAGAGATGCGATGACCACCACGATCCGGATGACCGAAGTCGGCTGGCGCACGACCGTCCAGGACCTCGGGCGCAGCGCGACCGAGCGGCTCGGGGTGCCGAGCGGCGGCGCAGCCGATCAGGGTGCGGCCAGAGTGGCGAACATCCTGGTGGGCAACCCGCAGAGCTCTCCGCTGCTGGAATCGCTCGGCGGCGCCGTCGCGTTCACAGCCGACACCGATCTGCTCGTGAGCGCCACCGGCTCGGTGGCCGGCATCGCGATCGACGGATGCGAGGTCGAGCTCGGTCAGCCGTTGGCGATCCCGGCGGGCGCCGAGATCCGAATCCTGGCAGCCGAGACAGCGGCTCGCACCTACGTCGCCGTCGGCGGTCTGCTCGACGTGCCCCGGTTCCTGGGCAGCGCGGCACCCGATCAGCGAATGGGGTTCACCCAGGCGCTCGTCGTCGGGGGTGAGATCGCGGTCGCGACGGCCGTCACGCGCATCGATCAGCCGTATCTCGGCCGAGCGCTCTTCCGGCTGCCGGTGCCGGACCTCGCAGATCCTGCACGCGATGACGTCGTCCGCATCGTCGATTGCGCCGAGACGAATGACATCGAGGGCATCCGTGACCTCCTCGCGGCATCCGTCTACACGGTCACCAACCGATCCGATCACGTCGGCATCCGCCTCGACGGGCCGGTCCTGCATCCGGCGCACGACCAGGAGATCCTGTCGCACGGCGTGCCGATCGGCGCGATCGAGATCCCGCATTCCGACGAGCTGATCGTGCTCGGTCGCTACCGCACGCTGACTGCCGGGTATCCGATCGTCGGCTTCGCCACCCGCCGCTCGCAGGACCTGATCGGTCAGCTGCGTCCTGGTCAGGAGCTCGGCTTCGCCTGGACGGATCGCTCGGCGGCGCGCGCGGATGCGCTCCGTTTCGAGATTGAGCTCGCTGCGCTCACCGCCGCATCGCTGGGAGCGTTCGCCGCACTCGAACTGCCCGTGGTGTCCACACGCGTTGCAGTCCACGGTCTTAAATGAGAAACTAATCGCATACGAGAACGCATTCCGATGCGAGAGAGTGAGAGTTCGATGACGGAGTTGAACGGTCAGGTGGCGCTCGTCACCGGCGCAGGCAGCGGAATGGGACGCGAGATCGCACTGCTGCTCGCGGCAAGCGGCGCGACGGTCGTGATCGTGGGGCGTCGTCCTGAGCCGCTCGAGGAGCTTCGGGCCGAGATCGTGGCTGCTGGGGGGCAGGCCGTGGTCGACGTCGCCGACATCTCCGCCGATGGTGCGGCGGACGCGCTGATCGCCCGGGTGAGCGAGAAGGTCGGCCCCGTCGACATCCTCGTGAACAACGCCGGCAGCTCCTCGACGGTGCTCAATCCGCAATGGCTGGAGGAAGACGAGTGGCGTGGCGTCATCGACGTGAACCTCACCGCCGTGTTCCTGCTGAGCCGTGCCGTGCTGTCCGGCATGATCGCCCGCGGTGGTGGCACCATCATCACGGTCTCCTCGCTCGCGGCGCTCACGCCGAACCTCCTCGGCGGAGCGGCGTACGGAGCGGCGAAGGCAGGTGTCCGCAACTTCATGACCTTCCTGCACACGACGTTCCGCGGCGACGGCATCCGGGCCATCACCGTGCTCCCGGGCGAGGCGGACACCCCGATCCTCGAGAACCGCGCGCGTCCGCCCCGCGCCGACGAGCGCGCCAACATGGTGCAGCCGGTGGACGTTGCTCGCGCCGTCCACCTCGCCGCAACCCTGCCGCCGCGCACCGTGCTGCAGGAGGTCATCGTGGCGCCGACCCGGCAGCGCGACGTCTCAGGCGACCTGGAGATCAGTCGCTGGCTCGGCGCGCCGGAGGGTGCACGTCCGAAGGAGCAGTCCGCATGACGACCATCGATCTCCCCCACGTCATCGACTTCACTGCGGCGCCTGCCGTGCTCCGCGTTGAGGCGACCTCCCGTCGTGTGCAGCAGCCGGCGTCATCCGCCGACCTCGTCTCGCTCGCAGTCGGCGAGCCTGACTTCGACACCCCGCAGAAGATCGTGGATGCTGCAGGCGCCTCCGCAGAGCGCGGCCGTACGCACTACGCGCCGATGGCCGGCGATCCCGCGCTGCGTCAGCGTCTCGCCACCGAGATCACGGCATTGCGCGGGCTGCCGACCGACGCTTCCGACGTGCTCGTCACGCAGGGAGGCACGGCCGGGCTCTCGGCTGCGATCCTCGCGACCGTCGGCCCCGGTGACCGGGTCGTGATCCCGGATCCGACCTATTCGCTCTACGCCGACCTGGTCTCGCTCGCCGGCGCCACGGCCGTGCACGTGCCCATCGCAGAAGACCTGCACTGGGACCTCGACGCCTTGCGTGCCGCGCTCCCCGGCGCGCGCATGTTCGTCTTCTGCAACCCAGGCAACCCCACCGGCATCGTGCACTCGCGCGCGGAGATCGAGGCCCTCGCCTCGATGCTCGAAGGCACAGACACGATCGTGCTCGCGGATGAGGCCTACGCGGCGCTGAGCTACGCCGATGAGCCCTTCACCTCGGCGCTCCAGGTGCCCGCACTCGAGGGTCGAACGATCTACTGCCAGACCTTCTCGAAGAACTACGCGATGACCGGATGGCGGGTCGGGTACCTCTGGGGCCCGAGCGCGATCATCGAGGCCGCGACGCGCGTGCACGGCACGTTCAACGGATCGCTGAACACCTTCGTGCAGGACGCCGCGATCGTCGCGCTCGACGAGTGCGACGCCGACATCGTGCGGATGCGGGATTCGTACCTGCGTCGACGCGAGGTCATGCGCGAGGCATTGGCCGCCGTTCCCGGCCTCGAGCTGAGCGAACCGGAGGGTGCGTTCTACTTCTTCCCGCGTTTCGACGCGCCGTTCACCTCGGTCGAGATGGTCGCCCATCTGCGTGAGCACGGCGTCGCAGTGCGGCCGGGTTCGGAGTTCGGGCCGAGCGGTGAAGGCCGCCTCCGGCTGTCCTATGCGGCGTCCGACGATGCCATCCGCACCGGCGTCGCACGCATGGCGGAGGCGCTGACCGCACTACGATCGTCCTGAGGGAAGGGGACCCATGCGCAGCGATACCGAACGCAACCGGCGACGCCTGATCAAGGCGGCGGCGTATCTCGTCGCTCGTCGGGGTTCGTCCGTGCGCATGACGGATGTCGCCGAGCGCGCCGAGGTCTCACCGGCAACCGCCTATCGGCACTTCGGATCCGTCGATGAGATCCTCTCGCAGTTCCGATTCGATGTCGGTGAGCGACTCCTCGACTTCAGCCAGAAGAGCGAGGAGCATGGGCTCGCTCGTCTCGAGGCGGTGTGCGGCCACTGGGTACGGCTGGTCGTCAAGCACGGCGGGGCGATGGTCCACACTCGATCGGAGCACGGGTACCTGGAGCGCCTGCGTGCATCAACGCAATACCTGACGGTGCAGGGCGACGCGCTCCTTCCGGCGATCTCCGAGGCGTCGGAGGAGCTCGGCGTCGAGGACCCGGCCGACGAGGCGCTGTTCCTCTGGAACATCATGTTCGACCCCCGCGAGATCTTCGACCTGCTGAACACCGTCGGGCTGAACGAGGAGCAGGTTTCACGTCGTCTGTTCGCCGCGTTCTGCGGTGCGCTGGTCGGCTGGGCCGCGGACAAGTCCGGTGCGCCCGTCGCCGAACGGCTGCGCAGGATCCCGGTCGACTGACCGCAGAGGCCACGAGAGAGGGCGGGCGCCGATCGATGATCGGCACCCGCCCTCTCTCCGTCCGGTCAACGCGAGGGCGTGCAGGCCACCGCCATCACGAGGCCGGCCGGGCCGACGACGTGGTGGTATTCGTGCTCCTTCGGGAGATAGACGGCATCGCCAGGACGGAACTCATGCACCGTGCCGTCCGGCAGCGTCTGCGTCGATCCGCCGTGCAGGCAGTACAGCACGCTCTCGTGTTCACCGTCGCCATTGGCCACGTGCTCGAAGTCGGCGATGAACGTCGTGATGTGGAAGCTGAACGACGAGCCCTGCGCAGCCTCGGTGATCAGACGGTGGGTGTACTCGATCCCGGACTTGAGCGCGATGCGCTCGACGTCTTCGACCCGACGCCAGGCGATGCCGCTCATGCCTCGACTCCGGACACGAACACGTCACCTGGTTCCCATCCGACTGCGTCGCCGAAGGGCAGCGCGCCGAATCCGAGGCGCTTCCCGCGCGTGTAGAAGTGCGGCGTCCACCGGGCGTCCGCCGCCGGGCGGTACACCGTGTTCGACTCTCCGGCGAAGCGCGCGGGACCGGTCGGTCCGAGTGCGAGCACGGAGAAGAGGTCGGCGAGCTCGGCATCCGCACCGGCGACGTGGGAGATGGCCTCGTCGGTCGTCCAGTCCTGCACGACGAAGAAGCGCCCCTCGCGCTCAGGGGTCGCCTCCACTCTGACGTCGCCGAAGAGGCGGAGGAAGTTCGGGCCGACGTAGGTGACGGTGTAGTCGCCGTAGGTGCGCCCGAGCTGCACCGCCTCCCGCACGAGGAAGGCCTCGAGGGCTGGCAGGGTCACGGTGCCCTCGTCGGCGAGGATCGCGGGAGTCGTGGTCGCGGTCATTGGTGTGTTTCCTTTCGATCGGTCTGTGAGTGGCGCAGCGTCGGGGCGGGCTGCGTGATTCGCGTCCCGCCCCGACAGACGTCACCCGAGGATGCGGTCTGCCTCGGCGAACAGCTTGTCGGCAGCATCTTCGGGAGAGAGGCGTCCGTAGGCGACCTCCTGCGAGTAGCGGGCGAGCTCGGCCGTGAACTGCTGCGAGGTCTCCGGCACGATCGGGCTCGGGCGGGTCGGGAACTCGAGCTGCTCGTTGAGGTACTCGACGACCGTCCGGTCGCCGTCCGAGAGCAGCGGCAGGATCGACTCGCTCACGGCGCTCGAGGTGGGCGTGCCCATGCTGATCTTCGTGATCGCAGCGGCCTCTGGAGCGTTGACGATCTCGTTGATCAGGTCGGCCGTGACGCCGGGCGCCGGCGTGTTCGCGGCGGCTGCGAGGAGCAGCGCCGTGTAGAACCGCCAGTCCTCGGCGGCATCCTCGATCTCCGGGTAGTCCTGCAGCGTGAGCCCGCCATCGCGGAGCGCACCGGCCGCAGTGAGGTGCGTCGCGCTGGAGAGGCGGATCGCCGCCTTGCCGGTCACGAGCAGATCGTTGGTGAGGCCCTGGCTCTCGCTCTCGATCTGCACGTCGGGCGCGGGGATCACACCGGCCTCGCGCAGTTCAGCCCAGTACTCCCACCAGGCGATGAGGGTGTCGCGGTCGAAGCCGACGCCGCCGTCCTCGCCGTAGACCTCTTCGCCGTGCTGGCGGACCCAGACCTCGAAGGCGCGCTGGGTCTGGCCGACGGTCGGGTCCGTCAGGCCGTAGTACCCCTCGCTCGGGCGGGCGAGAGCAGTGGCGAGATCGGCGAGATCGTCCCAGGACTCGACGTCGTACTCGAGCCCGCCCGCGTCCAGGACCGCCTGATCGACCAGCACGGCCTGGCCGTTGAAGTTCGACGGGATCGCGTAGACGCTGCCGTCCACCTCGCCGTACGGCAGCCAGCTCTCGCCGATCGCGTCCGAGTCGATGTTCTCGCCGAGGTACGGCGAGAGGTCGAGGAGCGCGCCGGCTTCGGCGTACCGCCCGAAGTGGGTCTCGGTGAGCCAGAACAGGTCGGGCAGATTCTGAGACGCGGCAGAGGTGGTGAGCCGCTCGAAGTACGGACTCTGGTCGGCGAACTCCATGGTCGCCGTCACGCCGTCCTGGCCCTCTGCGAACTGATCGATCACCTGCTGGTAGAGATCCGCTCTGTCTGCTCCGCCCCAGAGGGCGACCGTCAGGTCGACCTTGTCCGGGCGCTCGGCGGAGGGCTCGGGCGTGGTCGGGGAGGTGGAGCATCCGGCGACGAGCAGGACCGTGAGGAGTCCTGCGCCGGCGGCTGTGCCGACACGTCGTGCATTCATGGGTGGTTCCTTTCGATGGTGTGAAGTGGAGCCGTGCGGATGATGCGGATGGTGCGGGAGGAGAGGATCTGGGTCACTTCAGGCCGGTGGTGGCGATGCCGTTCACGAGGTGGCGCTGGGTGAAGAGGAAAAGCAGGAAGACGGGAAGGAGCGACAGGCAGGCCATCGCGAACATCGGGCCCCACTGCGAGGCGCCCTCGGAGTCGAGGAAGGCGTTGAGCGCCAACGGGACAGTGAAGTTCTCGCGCGACGGCAGGTACAGCAGTGGTGAGAGGAAGTCGTTCCAGGTCCAGATGAACGTGAACGCCGCAGTGACGGCCAGTGCCGGACGCATCAGGGGGAGGATGATGCGCCAGAACACCCCGAAGGGTCCACAGCCTTCGATGGCCGCCGCGTCATCGAGTGAGCGGGGAAGACCGCGGATGAACTGGACCATCAGGAAGATGAAGAAGGTGTCGACCGCGAGGAACTTCGGCAGCAGCAGCGGCCAGAACGTGTCGACCATGCCGAGGTTGTTGAAGAGGATGTACTGCGGCACGAGGATCACCTGGAAGGGCAGCATGAGCGTCGCCATCATCGCTACGAACATGGTCTTCTTGCAGCGGAATTCGAGCCGCGCGAAGGCGTAGGCGGCAAGCGTGCAGGAGAAGAGGTTGCCGAGGACGGATGCTGCGGCGACGAGCGCCGAGTTGCCGAGGAACAGCAGGAACGGGTGGCCGATGGCGTTCCAGCCCTGGACGTAGTTCTCCCACGTCCAGGTCGTGGGCAGCCCTCCCTCTGTGAAGATCTCGGCGGTCGGCTTGAAGGAGCTCGAGACCATCCACAGCAGTGGATAGATCATCGCGACGCCGACCGCGATGATGACGATGTGGGCGATGAACTTCTTCACCGACCACGGGCGGCGTGGCTTCCGCTTCGTTCCGGCGGTGGTCAGTGCTTCAGTGAGCGTGACAGTCATGGCTCACTCCTCTCCGTAATGGACCCAGCGGTTCGACGTCGCGAACGCCAGCCAGGTGAACAAGCCGATGATGAGCAGCAGGACCCACGCCATCGCCGAGGCGTAGCCCATGTCGAAGTCGCGGAACGCCTTCTGATAGAGGTACAGCGTGTAGAACAGCGTCGAGTCGACCGGCCCGCCGGACCCGCCGGAGACGATGTAGGCCTGTGTGAAGGTCTGGAACGCGCTGATCATCTGGAGCACGAGGTTGAAGAAGATCACCGGGCTGATCATCGGCACGGTGATGCGCCAGAACTTCGTCCACGCGCCCGCGCCGTCGACGGATGCCGCTTCGTACAGTTCGGTCGGGACCTGGCGCAAGCCGGCCAGGAAGATCACCATCGGCGAGCCGAAGGTCCACACATTGAGCGTGACGAGGGTGCCGAGTGCGAAATCCGGGGAGCCGATCCAGTTCGGCAGGTTCTCGAAGCCGATCGACCCGAGGATCTGATTGACCATGCCCTCCGCGCCGAAGATCTGACGCCACAGGATGGCGACCGCGACGCTCGAGCCGAGCAGCGACGGCAGGTAGTAGACCGAACGGTAGAACGCGAGCCCCTTGAGGCCCTGGTTCAGCACCATGGCGATCAGGAGTGCGAAGCCGAGTTGCAGCGGAACGGAGATGAAGACGTAGGTGAAGGTGACGCCGAGCGATGACATGAAGCGCGCATCACTGGTGAACATCCGCTCGTAGTTCTCGATGCCGACCCAGTCGGTCGAACCGATGAAGCTGTAGTCGGTGAAGGAGAGCAGCAGGCTCGCGATCATCGGCCCCAGCGTCACGGCGATCATCCCGATCAGCCACGGAAGGAGGAAGATGTACGGCGCCCAGCGCCGCACGCCGCGCGTGCGGACGCGTGGTCGCGATACGGGACGGTGTCCGCTCGCACGGTCGGCGTCGCGCGTGTCTCGGGTGGATCTCGCGTGATCCAGGGTGCGCTGGCTCAACATCAACTCCCTCGTCGAACTGAGAGTGCAATCGCGTATGCGATTCGCATCTCTATTGAGACAACACTCTTAGTTAACTCACGGCAAACGTCAAGTGTTTCCGCAGAGAGCGCCGGAGAGTTTACGCGTCCGTTACACACGTGCGGGTGGTCGTATTTGGCAAAGTGCATGGCACAGCCGGATACTGCTCTCGAGCCACGAGCCCGAGAAATCAAGGCGACAACGGGAGGATCCGGCACATCTGTGGCACATTGCTTGTCCCGCTCGCTCGCGGATCCATACAGTTCCCTCAAGCGAGCGAACGCGCCGCCCATGAGATCTGACAGCGGACCAGCGCACCCCCGACATCGGCGCACGCAACTCGATCGTCGTACCCGCAGAGAGTCCGCCAATGGAGGCGAAATGACGAACACCGCAATTCCCAGGAAGACGCCGGCCAAGGCCGCGATCGCCTCCTGGGTCGGCACCACGCTCGAGTACTACGACTTCGCCGTCTACGGCACAGCGTCGGCACTCGTGCTCAACCAGCTGTTCTTCCCGCCGGAGCTCCCGGAGGGCATCCGCGTGCTGCTCAGCCTCGCGACCTTCGCCGTCGGCTATGTGGTCCGGCCGCTCGGCGCGTTCATCCTCGGCCCGCTCGGCGATCGCTTCGGTCGCAAGTTCGTGATGATGCTGACGCTGTTCGGCATCGGCATCTGCACGTTCATCATCGGCTGCCTGCCGACGTACGAGCAGATCGGCATCGCTGCGCCCGTGCTGCTGGTCGTGATCCGCATCCTCCAGGGGCTGTCGGTGTCGGGTGAGCAGGCGAGCGCGATCACGATGAGTCTCGAGCACGCCCCCGAGCACCGTCGTGCGTTCACCACGAGCTTCACGACGAGCGGCTCCGCATCCGGCGGCCTGCTCGCGACGGCCGTCTTCATCCCGTTCGCCGCGCTCCCGACGGAGGACCTCCTCGGCTGGGCATGGCGGATCCCGTTCTGGCTCTCCGCGGTCGTCGTCGTGGTCGCGTACCTCATCCGCCGCAACCTCGAGGAGCCGCCGTCCTTCCTCGAGACGCAGGCGATCAAGGTGCAGCTCGCCCCCATGAGGCAGGCCACCCGCTTCCACTGGGTGGCGATCATCCGCGTCGCCGCGTGCGCCATCATCGCCGGCGTGAGCTATCTGTTCGCCACGTTCTCGGTGGCGTTCGCGACGACCGGCTACGGACTCGACAAGGCCACCATGCTCTGGGTCCCGGTGCTGGCGAGCCTGCTCGCTCTGCTCTACACGCCGGTTGCCGGCTTCGTCGCCGACCTCATCGGTCGCAAGACCGTGTTCATCATCGGCGCCGTCGGCGCTGGTGTGACACTCGCTCCCTACCTCTGGGCCATCACGCAGGGCGACTGGCCGCTGATCTTCGTGCTCGGCATCCTCTGCAACGGCCTGTTCTACTCGACGGCCAACGCGGCCTGGCCCGCCTTCTTCGCGGAGATGTTCCCGAACCGCGTCCGTGTCTCGGGGCTCGCGGTGGGCACCCAGATCGGGTTCGCGATCGCCGGCGCCGTCGGCCCGGTGGCGTCGACCGCGCTGGCCGGGGCCGACCTGAAGAACTGGTTCGGTCCGGCGATGCTCGGTCTCGGACTCATGCTGATCGCGGTGATCTCGGCACTGACCGCGAGGGACACCAGCCGCTACACGCTCGACGAGGTCGACGACGTGCAGCAGACGCAGAAGGAGAAGGACACCGTCACCGCATCGATCCTGATCCCGTAGGGACCGGACGCAGGACCGGCGGAGCCCGGGGTCGCATCGTCGACCCCGGGCTCTCGTCGTGCGGCGCCGGGCTCTCGTCGTGCGGCGCCTGGTCGACGCGCGAGCCTCAGCGCTGCAGCGGCGCCGTCGAGTCGCGCACCGTGAGGTGCGCGGAGATGTGGTCGATGCGGTCGGCGCGGTCGCGCGTCGAGAACCTGCCGATGAGCATGTCGACGGCGGCCCGACCTGCGCTCTCGCCGGGCGAGGTGACGGTGGTGAGCGGCGGGTGCGAGAACGACGAGCCGAAGATGTCGTCGCAGCCGACGACGCTGAGGTCGTGCGGCACCGAGACGCCGAGCTGTCGGAATCGATCGAGCGCGCCGATGGCCAGCACGTCGTTGAAGAAGATGCAGGCGGTGGCGCGGGTGAGCACGACCGCGTCGGCGGCCGCTGCTCCGTTCGCGAGCGTCGGCTGATAGCGCCCGACCGTGACGAGGTCGACGCCCTGCTCGTCCGCCGCGGCGGTGATGGCCTCGTAGCGCGTGTGGTCTGTCCAGGAGCCGTGCGGGCCGCGAACATAGGCGATGCGCACGTGCCCGAGGGAGTTGAGGTAATGCACGGCCTGCGCGAGGCCGGCGGGGGTGTCGATCACGATGCCCGACAGGCCCGGTGCCTCCCGGTTGATCGTCACGGTCGGCGCGATCTGGGCGACCGCGCGCAGCGCCTCGTCGTCGATCCGAGGGGACGAGACGACGATGCCGTCGACCGTGCGGGCCATCTCGCGCAGCCACTGCTCCTCCATGGGCAGGGACTCCTCGGTGCTGACGAGCAGATGCAGATAGCTCGCGGCACGGATCTGGGCCTGTGCGCCGCGGATGACGTCGAGGTTGAACGGGTTGGTGAGGTTCGGGAGCACGAGCGCGATGGTGCCGCGCGCGAGGCGGTTCTCGGCGGCGGGCAGCAGCGCGGACGTGTAGCCCATCTCGTGCGCCTTGCTCGTGATCCGCTCGTACATCTCGGGGCTGACGCGGTTCGGATTCGAGAGCGCGCGCGAGACCGTCGACGGCGCGACGCCGAGCGCCTCCGCGATCTCGGTGAGCGTGACGCGGCGCTGGACACGACGTGCGGGAACGACCATGGCTCGATGCTACCGAACCGCGAGCGGTTCGGGACCGCGTCATTGGCACAGAAATTGCCAAGCCAGGCTCGCCCTATCCCTGGAATCACCGACACCTGTCCGGCTATCCGGCACAGAAGCGGCACGACGCTGCACCCTTCGATGCCGTCCGTCCTAGCCTGTCTGCAACAGCGGATTCGACGACGAGAGGAGCTGACGATGACCCGCAGAATCGATCTGGTCGCAGATCTCGGCGAGGGGTTCGGCCCCTGGCGGATGGGCGACGACGCCGCACTGCTCGACATCCTCACCTCGGCGAACATCGCCTGCGGCTTCCACGCCGGCGACCCGCAGATCATGGATGAGACCGTGCGCGCCTGCGTCGAGCGCGGCGTCGGCATCGGTGCGCATCCCTCGTTCCCCGACCTGCAGGGATTCGGGCGCCGAGACATGGGACTCACCGCCGACGAGGTGCGCACCGACGTGCTGTACCAGATCGGCGCGTTGCAGGCGATGGCCGCCTTCCACGGCGCCGCGGTCACGCACATCGCACCGCACGGCCGGCTCGGCAACCTGGTCGCGGTGCGCGAGGACTACGCGGAGGCCGTCGCCACGGCCGCGGCTCGCCTGAACCCCGAGCTCATCGTGCTCGCGCAGGACGGGAAGCTCGCGGATGCCGCGCGCGCCGCAGGGCTCCGGGTCGGCATCGTCGGGATCGCCGACCGCGCCTACGAGGACGACGGCACCCTGGTGCGTCGCACCGAGCCGGGCGCAGTGATCCACGACGGCGACGAGATCCGGCGGCGCACCGTGCGGATGGTCGTCGACGGCGTGATCGAGAGCCGCAACGGCGTGCTCATCCCGGTCGCGTGCGACACGGTGCTCGTGCACGGCGATACCGCCGGCGCGGTCGAGCTTGCTCGGCAGATCCGCGAGGGCCTGGAGACCGCCGGTGTCGAGATCGCCCCGCTCGCGGACTGGCTGGAGTGAGCGGCGCCATGGCTGCAGCATCCGTCGTCATCTCGCCCAGCGGCACCTCCGCCCTGCGTGTCGTCAGCACCCTCGCCGACCGCGACGCGGGTTGGCGGCTCGTCCATCACCTCGCGCGCTTCGTGGACGCCGCGCACGTCCCGGGTGTCGAGTGCGTCATCCCGACCTACGACGCGGCGCTGATCGAGCTCGACCCCGCCGAGGTGTCGCTCGATCGGCTCGGCGACTACCTCGCCCACGTGGTCGAGGGACTCGACGTCGACCGCCCGCTCACCGAGAGTCCGCGCACCTTCGACGTGCCGGTGCGGTACGACGTCGACGGCGAGCTCGATCTGCAGATGGTCGCCGACGCGCAGGGGGTGCGCATCGACGATGTCATCCGCCTCCACAGTGAGCCCACCTACGTCGTGCGCTGCCTCGGTGCGCCAGGCGGATCGCCCATGCTCGACGGCCCTCCCCTCCCGCTGCCCGTGCCGCGTCTGGCGAGCCCGCGCGCGCACGTGCCGCAGGGCGTCGTCTCGGTCGCCGGTCGGCAGGCGACGATCACTCCCGCTGCCGCGCCCGGCGGCTGGCCGCTGATCGGACGCACCCCGCTGACGGTGCTCGATCTCGCGGCCGAGCCCTTCGTCCCGTACGAGCCCGGCGACCTCATCCGCTTCCACGCGATCGACGGCGACGAGTACGAGTCGCTGCTCGGCGCCAGGATGGTGGCGCGATGAACGCCGGCGCGCTGACCGTCATCGACGCGGGCTCCACGCAGGTCACCGACCTCGGCCGCCGCCGCGGACCGCGCTTCGGCGTTCCGGTGAACGGTGCGCTCGATCAGCGCTCAGCCCGCATCGCGAACATCCTCGTCGGCAATCCGGAGGCGGCGCCGGTGCTCGAGATCACCGCACTCGACGCCGAGTTCGTCGCCGACGTCGACCTGCTGATCGCGGTGAGCGGCGCAGACGGGCATCTCACGGTCGACGGCGTCGCGCGTCCCTCGAACGAGCCGGTCTCGGTGCGTGCCGGCGAGGCGATCGCGCTTCGGCAGATCCAGGGCGGGCTGCGGTCATACCTGGCGGTGCGCGGCTCGTTCGACGTGCCGCAGCTCCTCGGCAGCTGCGCCCCGGATTCGGTGCTCGGCTTCGGCGGCCGGCTCGTCAGCGGTGCGTCGATCCCGGTGCGCCGCTCGACGGCACCGATCTTCAACGCGCACTTCTCCGCCGAGCTCTACAGCCTCGACGTGCCTCGCCTCCCGGCGGGATTCGTCGTGGATGTCACCGACGGCCCCGACATCGACGACTTCGCCGGCACCGCGGGTCGCCTCTTCGAGCAGCCCTATCTCGTCACGCCGAAGAGCAACCACATCGGCCTGCGCATGACCGGGCCGCTGCCGGAGCGGATCACGCAGGGCGAGGTGCTCTCCCGTGGCGTTCCGGTCGGGGCGGTCGAGGTGCCGCCGGGGGACGAGCTCCTGGTGCTGCATCGCGGGCGCGGCGTGACCGCCGGCTACCCGGTGCTCGCCGTCGTGACGCCCGGCTCGCTCGATGTGCTGGCGCAGGTGCGACCCGGTCAGCACCTCCGCTTCCGTCGACGCTCCGCGGCAGATGCCGCAGCCCGAGCTCGCGCCGAGCTCGTCGAACTCGAAGCGCTCCGTCGTCGCGTCCAGTCCGTGTTCGCGGCTCTGGACGCACTCGCAACAGCCACCACCGGAAGGACCCTGCTATGACTTTCTCCGACTACCGTGTCGCCGTCGTCACCGGCGCGACGAGCGGCGTCGGCCGCGGCGCGATCGACCTGTTCCTCGCGAAGGGACTCACGGTCCACGCGATCGCGCGCGACGAGTCGCGGCTCGCCGACCTGGCCGCGAAGGGCGTGATCACCCACGCGCTCGACGTGCGGGACACCGCTGCGCTCACCCGCGAGCTCGACGGCATCGAGGCCGACATCGTGCTGAACAGCGCGGGGGTCAGTCGCGCGGGCAACATCCTGAGCGCATCGGCCGAGGATCTCGACGACCTGATCGAGGTGAACCTCACGGCGGTGATGCAGATCCTGCGTCTCGTGTACCCGGGCATGGTCGAGCGCGACCGCGGTCACGTGCTCAACATCTCCTCGATCGCCGGGCACTACAACTTCTTCGGTCACACCGCCTATCACGCGACCAAGGCAGCGGTGCATCAGCTCTCGCGGCAGCTCCGCAACGACGCCATGGGCAAGCGGGTGCGCGTCACCGAGCTGAGCCCCGGTCGGATCGAGACCGAGATCTTCTCGCGCAACCTGGGCGGCACGCCCGAGACGGATGCCGAGGCCTGGGCGACCTACTACGAGGGCTTCGAGTCGCTCACGGTCGACGACATCGTCGCGGCGATCGAGTACGCGGTGGATGCGCCGGCGCACGTCAACATCGGGCTCATCGAGCTCATGCCCACATTCCAGGTGCCCGGCGGACTCACCTTCGAGCGCCGCCAGCAGGACGCCGTCCTCGAGAACGCAGAGTAAGGAACGACACCATGGTCCACGTCACCACGAAGATCGAGCGCGCCGACGCAGCCGACATCGCACGGCTCGGCGAATTCAGCGCCGCGACCATCCACGAGGCGCAGGGGCGCCGCGGCGCGCTGAACTCGAACATCAAGCCCATCGACCGCGACACGTCGTTCGTCGGGTCGGCGTTCACCGTCGTGTGCGCTCCCCGCGACAACCTCATGCTCCAGGTCGCGATCCACTACGCGCAGCCGGGCGATGTGCTCATCGTCTCGGCAGGCGAGTTCGCCGAGGCCGGCATGTTCGGCGACGTGCTCGGCAACGCCTGCAAGGCCAAGGGCATCGCGGCGCTCGTCACGGATGCCGGCGTGCGCGACACCCGGGAGCTGCGCGAGCTCGGACTCCCGGTGTTCTCCGGCAGCGTGTCGATCAAGGGCACGGTGAAGGAGACCCTCGGCGCGCTGAACCAGCCGGTCGTCTTCGCCGGCGAGCTCATCCGCCCCGGCGACATCGTCAAGGGCGATGCCGACGGCGTGGTCGTGGTGCGGCGCGAGGAGGCCGGTGAGGTCGCCGAGCTGTCGGCTGCGCGCGACGCGCACGAGGCCGAGCTCATCACGAAGTACTGGGCCGGCGGCACGACCATCGAGCTCTGCAACCTCACCGAGGTGCTGAAGGCGAAGGGCCTGACGTCCGACATCGAGGACGCGTCATGACCGAGGCGACCGTGTCATCCGATGCAGTCGCGTCGTCGTTCAGGGCGGCCGAGCGTCTCGGTCGCATCAAGCCCTCGCCGAGCACGGCCGCGGCGGCACGGGTGCGGGAGCTGAAGGCCGAGGGCCGGCGCATCCTCGACCTGACCGTGGGCGAGCCGGACTTCGACACGCCTGCGCATGTCACGCACGCCGCGATCGCCGCGATCGAGGCGGGCGAGACGAAGTACACGCCGGTGAACGGCACGCCCCGGCTGCGACAGGCGATCCGGGGTGCGCTGCAGCGCACCCACGGGATCGAGTACTCGGATGCCGAGATCACGGTGGGCGGCGGCGGCAAGCAGGTCATCTTCCTCGCCCTGATGGCGACCGTGGATGCCGGCGACGAGGTGCTCATCCCGGCGCCGTACTGGGTCTCGTACCCCGACATGGTGCGCGCGAACGACGGCACTCCGGTGATCGTCGCGACGTCGGCCGAGGCCGGCTACAAGCTGACGGCCGCCGAGCTGGAGGCCGCGATCACCGACCGCACCACCTGGCTGATCCTGAACAGCCCGGGCAACCCGAGTGGCGCGATCCACACCGCGCACGAGCTCGCCGAGCTCGCCGAGGTGCTGCGTCGTCACCCCGCCGTCTCGGTGCTGTCGGATGAGATCTACAGCGAGATCTCGTTCACCGGATCGCCGGCGCCGAGCCTGGCCTCCGTCGCCCCCGACCTCCGCCACCGCGTGCTCGTGGTCTCCGGCGTCTCGAAGTCGTATGCGATGACCGGCTGGCGGCTGGGCTACGCGGCCGGCGACCCAGCGCTCATCGGCGCGATCAACACGCTGCAGTCCCAGACGTCGTCGTGCCCGTCGTCGATCAGCCAGGCCGCAGCGGCTGCGGCACTCGAAGGGCCGCAGGACTTCATCGCCGAGTCCGTGCCGGTGTATTGCGAGCGCCGCGATGCCGCGGTGGCGGGGCTCGGCGCGATCGACGGACTCACGCCGCTCGTCCCCGACGGGGCCTTCTATCTGTACGTCGACTGCGCCGGCCTCATCGGCAGGCGCACGGAGGACGGCAGCATCCTCACCGGTGATCAGGACGTGACCCTCTACCTGCTCGACCGGGCCGGCGTCGCCGTCATCCAGGGGTCCGCCTACGGACAGTCGCCGTTCTTCCGGATCTCGTTCGCGACCGACCTCGACACGATCACCGCCGCGATCCAGGAGATCGCCACCGCCGTGAGCGCACTGCGATGACCGGGCAGCGGATCGAGAACCCGTTCGACCTCACCGGTCGGCGGGCTCTGGTGACCGGCTCCAGCCGCGGCATCGGCCTCGCCATCGCCCGGTCGCTGCTCGGCGCCGGCGCGCACGTGGTCGTGCACGGTCGAGACGCCGCGGTCGTCGACGCGACCGCCGCCTCGCTCGCGGGGGAGTTCGGAGCGGATGCCGTGTCGACCGCCGCGTTCGACATCACCGACGAAGCCGCGGTCATCGCCGGCATCCGCGACATCGAAGCCGCCGGCCCGCTCGACATCCTTGTGAACAACGCGGGGATGCAGCACCGTGAGCCGATGCTCGAGGTGAGTCTGGAGAACTGGGAGCGCGTGATCCGCACCGATCTGACCAGCGCCTTCCTCGTCGGTCGCACCGCGGCCCGTGCGATGGTCGAGCGCGGCGGCGGAGCGATCGTGAACATCTGCTCGGTGCAGACCGACCTCGCCCGTCCCACGATCGGCGCGTACACCGCGGCGAAGGGCGGGCTTCGCAACCTCACCAAGGCCATGACCGCGGAATGGGCCGGCAGCGGCGTGCGCGTGAACGGCGTCGCCCCCGGCTACATCCGCACCGAGCTCACGCAGTCGCTCGTCGACGATCCGACCTTCAACGCGTGGGTCCTCGGTCGCACGCCGGTCGGCCGCTGGGGAGAGCCGGAGGACATCGGCGGCGCCGTGGTCTGGCTCGCCTCGGACGCATCGCGCTTCGTGACCGGCCAGGTCGTCTTCGTCGACGGCGGCATGACGGCGGTGGTCTGATGTCGGATGCGCTGCACGCACTCGTGATCCACGAGGCCGGCGATCTCCGTCTCGATGTGATCCCGGAGCCGGTGCCTGCGCCGGACGAAGCGGTGATCGACGTCATCTACGGCGGCATCTGCGGCTCCGATCTCCACTACTGGAAGCACGGCGCAGCGGGGGAGTCGATCCTCCGTGCCCCGATGGTGCTGGGGCACGAGGTCGTCGGCGTCGTCCGCCGAGCCGCGGCCGACGGCAGCGGCCCCCCGGAGCAGACCCGCGTCGCGGTGCATCCGGCGACCCCGGCGAAGGAGGCCATCCGCCACCCGGTCGACCGGCCGAACATCTCCGGCGGCGGTTACCTGGGTTCCGCGGCGCGCTTCCCGCACCGGGACGGCGCCTTCGCGCAGCGGGTCGCGATGCCGACCAGGATGCTGCGTGCGCTCCCAGAGGGCGTCGATCTGCAGGAGGCCGCGCTGATCGAGCCGGCCAGTGTCGCGTGGCACGCCGTCAGCCGGATCGGCGACGTCACCGACCTCTCCGCGCTCGTCGTCGGCTGCGGTCCGATCGGCCTGCTCGCCATCGCGGTGCTGCGGGCACGGGGCGCACGCCATATCACCGCCGTCGATCTGCACGAGCGCCCGCTCGGCATCGCGCGGGAACTCGGTGCCGACATCACGCTGCAGCAGCCGGATGACGCCGACATCGCGGCGATCGACGCGGATGTCGTGATCGAGTCCTCCGGCAGCCATCGCGGTCTCGACACCGCGATCCGCGGCGCAGCGCGTGGTGGTGCAGTGGCGATGGTGGGGCTGCTGCCGAGTGGTCCGCAGCCAGTGCAGGTCGCGCTCGCGATCGCGAAGGAGCTCGACCTGCTCGGGTCGTTCCGTTTCAACGACGAGATCGACGAGGTGATCGCCGCGCTCGCCGATGGCACGTTGCGGATCGCGCCGGTGATCAGCCACGTCAAGCGCTGGCGCTCGGCTGCAGACGCGTTCGCGCTCGCCGCCGACCCGACCGTGTCGAGCAAGGTGCTCCTGCAGTTCGGGCGCGGACGGTGACGTCCCCTCCCGGCGCCGCCTCCGCGCCGCACGGCAGCGCCGCCGGCTATGACGCGGGCTGCCGCACCAGGGCGATGTGCCCGCACGGCCCGGATTCGGGGTGGCTCAGCTGCGCGGAAGCCGTGGTGCGCCGGCGCGGGGACTACCACCTCCTGCGTCTTCCCGCGGATCAGCCGCTGCCGAGACACGGCAACGTCGGCGTGATGACGTCGTCGCACGAGCCCGTCCGCGCGGTGCACGGCACACCATGGGGGTACGCCCGCGGATGCCGCGATGCGCGCGCATGCCCGAACCGGCTTCGCGGCGCGGTGACCTGCGCCGACGCGCGGCGTCGGTACGTGCAGGACTACTCGGCGAGGCGTGCGGCCGGCGCTGGGACGCCGATCGAGCACGGCACGCCCAACGGGTATCTCCTGGGGTGCCGTGACAGCCGGCTCTGCCCCGGCGGCGACGAGGGCGTCTCCTGCACCGAGGCGCGATCACGACATCGGATGCGGATCGCACGCGCGGCCGGCATCGCCCCACGCGCCGAGACCCTCGACGCCGCCCCGGCGATCGCGAAGGTCCGCGCGCTGCGGTCGCAGGGATGGTCGCTGCGTCGCATCTCGTCGGCGACCGGGTGCGGACGCACCACGATCGCCGAACTCACCGGCGAGACCGGCGCGGTGCGGGAGCGGATCACGCCCGTCACGCTGCGACGGATCCTCGCCGTCCAGCCGTGACGACCGTCGCTCGTCGGCTCGGCACGGCTGGACGCCGCGTACCCTTGGCCTCATGACCGCAACGAACGCCCGAACCGCCGCGCAGGTCGTCGACTGGCGACGCCGTGTCTTCGCCCTCTACGACGCCGTGCGCCGGGCGGAGTCTCCCGAGGACGCGCACGAGCTCTGGCGGATCGAACGCGACGAGCTGCTGCTGCATCACCCCGCGACGCCGCTGCGCTCGGAGGACCGGCCGCTGTTCGAGGGAATCCCGATCGCTCCCTACGACGCAGCGTGGCGCTTCGAGCTGCCGATCCTGCCTGCCGAACCCGGCGGCTTCGACTTCGCCACCGGCACCGACGGCGTCGTGCCCTTCGAACGGGTCGGCAGGGTCGAGGTCCCCGATGCCGGCTCGCTCGACATCTGGCGGCTGACCACCTACGGCGGCGGGCTGTTCATCCCCGTGCGCGATGCACTGGCCGGGCGCCCCGGCGGGACCTACGGCGGCGGGCGCTACCTCATCGACACGATCAAGGGTGCCGACCTCGGCTCCGATGCCGAGCGCGGCACGATCGTCCTCGACTTCAACTTCGCGTACAACCCGTCGTGCGCCTACGACCCGGCGTGGGCATGCCCGCTCGCCCAGCCCGGCAACGTGCTCCCCGTCGCGGTTCCCGTCGGCGAGCTGTACGCCGGCGCCTGAGCGCACGGCGACACCCGTCAGGCCCGCGGCGGCCCTGATGAGTCGCGCACGATGAGTTCGTGCGCGGTCTCGATCGTCCTCGCCTCGTCGGTCCCGGGCCGGAGGATGAGCGACACGGCGTGCTGGCCCATCTCGAACATCGGGATCCGGGCGGTCGTGAGCGCGGGGGCCACGTCTGCTGCGACGGCGATGTCGTCGAATCCGACGACGGAGAGGTCTTCCGGCACGCGGATGCCGTGCTGGCGGAGTTCGCTGAGGATGCCGATGGCCATGGCGTCGTTGAGGCCGACGATGGCGGTGATGTCGCGGTCGATGAGTTCGCGTGCACCGGCGATGCCGCCGTCGCGGGTGAACGACTTGGAGACGACGGTGAGTTCGACACCGGCATCCGCTGTGCCCTCGCGCAGTCCGGCGATGCGGTCGGCGACCGTGTTCAGCTCCGGCGGTCCGGCGACCACGCCGATGCGGCGGTGGCCGAGGTCTGCGAGGTGCCGGCCGATCGAGACGCCGGCTCGGTGGTTGTCCGGGAGCACCGCGTCGACCGGGAGGTGGTGGCGCCCGATCACGGCGACGCGTCCGCCGGCGACGGTGAAGCCCATGAGCGCCTCGGCCATCGCGACCTCGTGGATCGGGTCCGCATAGCCGGAGCCGGCGATGATGATCGAGCCGACGCGCTGGCGCATGAGCGCCTTGACCTGGGCGAGTTCGCTGTCGGGCGTGCGCTCGGCCTGCGCGATCTGCACCGAGCGATGCTCGAGGGTGGCGCTGCGGATCACGCCGCTGGCGATGTCCGCGAAGTACGGGTCGCCGATCTCGTGCACCACGAGTCCGATGGTGGGGACGAGTCCGCCGGCGAGCCCTCTGGCGTGCATGTTCGGCTCGTAGCCGAGTCGCTGCGCGACGTCACGGACGTGGGCTGCGACCTCGGGGGAGATGCCGGAGCCGCCCGACATCGCCCGCGAGGCGCTGGCGAGGGAGACCCCGGCGGCCTCGGCCACATCGATGAGTCGTGGCGCGTCTGCACGCTTCACGAAACCTCCCCCTGGAGCAAAGATCGACGCTGACTGCGCTGTGGGTTGCTCTCGTCACTTCGGTCCCACTATAGTGGCGGAAGCGCTTACGAAAGCGCTTTCGCTACGATGACGTAGGAGACTCGGATGACTGCACCCCGACACGGTCGACGGATTGCCATGGCGATCGGAATGGTATCGATCGCAGCGCTCACGGTTACGGCTTGCTCCGGAACCGGCGACCAGGCGGAAGGGGGTGGCTCTGACGATCCCATCGTCATCGGCATCTCGCTGCCGCTCACGGGCGACTTCTCCGAACCGGGCAAGGGCGTCGAGCGAGGCTACGAGGCCTGGCGTGACATCATCAACGAGAACGGCGGACTCCTCGGTCGTCAGGTCGAGCTGAAGATCCTCGACGACCAGTCCAACGCCGACCGTGTCGTCTCGGACTACGAGTCGCTGATCGCGCAGGACGGCGTCGACCTCGTGTTCGGGCCGTTCTCCACCCGACTCGTGGTGCCGTCGGCCCGCGTCGCGCAGGAGTACGGCATGCTCTTCGTCGAGCCGGCCGGCGCAGCCGAGGAGGTCTTCGAGCAGGGCTTCGACAACCTGTTCTACGCCGCCCCCGCGATCGCGAACGACCACTACAACAACCTCGCGGACTACCTGCTCGCGCTGCCGGAGGGCGAGCGCCCCGAGACCGCGGCGGTCGCCTCGATGGACGACCCGTTCGCCCAGGGCACCGCCTACGGCCTCAGGGACAAGCTCGAGGAGGCCGGCGTCGAGATCCTCGTGAACGAGGTCTACCCGCCGAACACGACGGACTTCTCCACGATCGCCGCGAAGATCGCGCAGTCGGATGCCGACATCGTGATCGGCGGCACGCAGTACCAGGACGCGGTCAACCTGATCATCGCGCTGCAGCAGCTGAACTATCAGCCGGAGCTCGCGGCATTCTCGACGGCACCGACCAACCCCGAGTTCGCAGCCGCGATCGGCGGGGCGACCGAGGGCATCCTCGCGCCGACCGGATACTCGCCGAAGTCGCAGTTCCCCAGCAACATCGAGTTCGTCGAGAAGTACACCGAGATGCACGGCAACCCGCCGTCCGAGGACGAGGCGAACGCCTACACGACCGGCCAGGTCGTCGCGGCTGCCGTCGAGGCCGTCGGGTGTGCCGAGCAGGGCGACTGCCAGCAGGAGCTCATCGACTGGCTGCGCGACAACTCGGTCGAGACCGTCGTCGGCGAACTCAGCTGGGATGAGACGGGCAAGCCCACCGGCGCGCACCTGATCCAGCAATGGGTCGGCGGCGAGATCCTGATCGTCCTCCCCGAGGACGTCAAGGAGTCCGACTTCCTCTTCCCGAAGCCGACGTGGTGATCCGCACGTGAGTGGAGCACTGCTGCTGCAAAGCCTGATCCTCGGCATCCTGCTGGGAGGGCTCTACGCCCTCCTGGCGGCCGGGCTCACGCTGTACTTCGGAATCATGCGCGTCGTCATGATCGCGCACTCCGCGTTCCTGATCCTCGCCGCCTACCTGGCCTGGTGGTTCAACCGGGAGACCGGCATCGACCCGCTCGTGTCGCTCATCGTCACGGTGCCCCTGTTCTTCCTCACAGGCGTCGTGATGCAGCGACTGCTCGTCTCGCGGTTGAAGCCCCTGACACTGACCATGATGTCGGTGCTGCTCACCTTCGCGGTGGCGCTCGTGATCGAGGGCTCGCTCGGGTTCTTCTTCACGGGCACGCAGCGCCGCATCCCGCTGCCATACGCCAGCGCCAGTCTCGACTTCTTCGGGGCGCAGGTGCCGGTCGTGAAGCTGATCGCCTTCGGCCTTGCCGCACTGGCCCTCGCCGGACTCTTCGTGCTCCTGAAGTACACGAAGTTCGGCCAGGCGCTGCGGGCGACCATCCAGCATCCTGAAGCCGCCCGACTCGTCGGCATCAACACCGATCGCGTCGCCGGCTACGGATTCGGACTCGGGCTCGCGACGGCGGCGATCGGCGGCACCGCGCTCTCGCTCGACGCCACGATCTACCCCTCGCTGCACTGGCACTGGATCGGCCCGCTCATGGCGATCATCGTCGTCGGCGGTCTCGGCAGCATCCCGGGCGCAGCCATCGCGGCGCTCGTGCTCGGGGTCGCGCAGAGCCTGCTCCAGCTCCCGCTGGGGCCGACGTGGGCGCAGACGGTGTTCTACGTCGCGCTGTTCGCCACGCTCATGTTCCGTCCGCAAGGATTCTTCGGAGGTCGTCTTGCCCAGCGTTTCTAGCCGAGAGCCGATCGCCACCGAGACGGTGGTGATCGCACCTCCTGCACCTGTCCGCCGGTCGTCGACGAAGTGGGTCGGCATCGTCCTCATCGTCATCGGCGCGGCACTCATCCTGTCGTTCCCGACGATCGCTCCGAACCCGTACATCCTGTCGGCCGGCGTCGTGATCCTGAACTACGCCGTGCTGTCGACGGGATGGAACTTCATGGGCGGGTTCACCGGGTACATCTCGCTCGGGCACGCCGCGTACTTCGGACTCGGCGCCTACGGCACCGGGCTGCTGATCAAGTACCTGGCGCTCCCCGGCTTCGTCGCCTGGATCCTCGCCGCCGTGCTCGTCACCGTCATCGCGATCCCGATCGGCATCGCAGCCCTCCGGGTGCGCGGCGCATCGTTCGTGATCGTGTCGATCGCCTTCGTCCTGATCATGCTGCTGGTGTTCCAGAGCTGGCGCGACGTCACCGGCGGCTCAGAGGGACTGAACGTCCCGCGTCCGTTCGACGTGCTGCGCCCCGAGCATCACCGCATCTTCTATTACCTGTTCGCCGGGCTCCTGGCGTTCGCGATCGTGGTGTGGTGGCTCATCGACCGGTCGAAGTTCGGCACCGCGCTGAAGTCCATCCGAGAGGACGAGGACAAGGCGCAGTCGCTCGGCGTGCCCACCACCCGGTACAAGCTGATCGCCTACATCCTGTCCGCGCTGTTCGTGTCGCTCGGCGGCGGACTCTACGCGCTGTGGTTCGGCGACCTGGATCCGATCTTCCAGTTCTCGATCCTGATCGGCTCGTACATGGTGCTCATGGCGCTGCTCGGCGGCGTCAGGAACCTCTTCGGCCCGCTGCTCGGCGCCGTGGTCGTCGGCCTCGCGCTCGAGTACTTCAAGCTCGAGTTCGGCGACACGCAGTTCCACCTGATCGCGACCGGCATCCTGCTCGGCGTCGTCGTGCTCTTCATGCCGGACGGGATCATCCCCGCGGTGAAGGCGCTGTTCACGCGAGGGCGGGATCAGGCCTCGATCCGCGAGGTCACCGCGGGTGAGCTGCTCGAACAGAACACGGCCCGCACCGCAGCGCACCGGACAGCGCAGCAGTCCACGCGACGAGCGGATGCCGCAGGAGAGGAGGCGTCGTCATGAACGCTCGCGCAGCACAGGGCACCGCAACGCTGGAGAGCCTGAGCACGGTCGAGATGACCAAGTCCTTCGGCGGGGTCACCGCTGTCGACGCGGCATCCGTGACGTTCCTGGAGGGGAAGGTCAACGGACTGATCGGGCCGAACGGCTCGGGCAAGACGACCTTCTTCAACTGCGTGACCGGCATGATCAAGCCGGACTCCGGCCAGGTCAGGTACCGCGGGCACGCCATCACCGGGAAGTCACCCGACCGCATCGCCCGCACCGGCATCGGGCGCAGCTTCCAGCTGTGCCGGGTGTTCCCGCGGATGACCGTGATCGAGAACCTGCTCGTGGCGGTCCGCAGCACCAGCATCCGCCAGCAGCTTCGCTCGGCGAAGGACCCGGACGAACTCGAACGGGCACGCGGCTGGCTGCGCCGGGTGGGCATCGATCACCTCGAGCACGCTGAGGCGCGCAACCTCAGCTACGGACAGCAGAAGCTGCTCGAGCTGGCCGGTGTGCTGATGGGCGAGCCGGACACGATCATGCTCGACGAGCCGGCCGGCGGGGTGAACCCGGCCCTGATCGGCCGCATCGCCACGCTCGTGCGCGAGCTCAACGACGAGGGCAAGACCTTCATCATCGTCGAGCACAACATGGAGATGGTCATGAGCCTGTGCGATCACGTCGTCGTGTTCGACCGCGGTCGTCCGATCGCCCAGGGCACTCCCGAGATCATCCAGAAGGACCCGCGAGTGCTGGAGGCATACCTTGGCGTCTGAGACGAAGAACCTGCTCGAGCTGCGCGACATCGAGGCGGGCTACGGGCGCGCTGCGCTCGTGCTCCGCGGCCTCACGGTCGAGGTGCCACCGGCATCCGTCGTCTGCCTGGTCGGACCGAACGGCGCCGGCAAGTCCACGGTGCTGAAGGTGGCGAGCGGCATGCTGAAGCCGCGGTCGGGCACCATCCGGGTCGACGGCGAGGACGTCACGGGTGACGGCCCGCAGAAGATGCTGCAGAACGGACTCGCGCATGTGCTCCAGGGGCACAGCGTGTTCCGCGAGATGACCGTCGGCGAGAACGTGATGCTCGGCGCCTTCACCCTCAAGGACCAGAAGGTCATCCAGGAGCGCGTCGAGTTCGTGCAGAACCTGTTCCCCATCGTGGGGGAGCGGTGGAAGCAGCTCGCCGGCCTCCTGTCCGGCGGGCAGCAGAAGCAGGTCGAGTTCGCCCGTTCGCTCATGGTCAGCCCGAAGGTGGTGCTGCTCGACGAGCCGTCGATGGGGCTCGACCCCAAGACGACGGCGAAGGTCTTCGAACAGGTCGCGCGGATGCGGGATGCCGGCACGGCGGTGCTGCTCGTGGAGCAGAACGCGCGGCGCGCGCTGGAGACCGCCGACATCGGCTGCGTGCTCGACCTCGGTCGCGTGCACATCTCGGGGCCCGCGCCCGAGCTGCTCGCCGACCCGACGCTGGCTGCGCTGTACCTGGGCGGCAAGCCCGCCACCGACGACGCCGCGACAGCGGGTCTCTAGACCGCACCACGACCCTCGATCGCCCTCCCCGCTGCAGTGCCGCCCCGGGGAGGGGGTACGACCCATCGGCACGACACCGCACGACGATGACGTTGAGAGGTTTCTGATGCACGAACGAACCATGCGACCGGCGAGATCCGATGGGCGAGCGGATGCCCCACCCAGAGCGTCCTCCGCTCGACGGACCGCTGCAGCGGTCGCCGCGATCACCGTCGTCGGCGCGCTGCTGACGGCGGTGCCGGCGACGGCGGCCGAGCCCTTCACGGAGCTGATCGACTTCGAGGCATATGAGCGCACCGCGCTCGACGGGCAGGACGGCTGGGTGGCATCCGCCGCTCCGCGCGTCATCGCCGACCCGCTGAACGGGAACAACCAGGTCGTCGAGTCCATCGGCGGTGGGCAGCAGTCGTATCGCGCCATCCCGCCGATCGCGAACGGTGACACCGGCACGCTCTTCTTCCGGTTCCTGCGCACCGGCAGTGTCGACACCTCGTTCGGCCTCACCGACGTCGACGCGCCGAACGACTACGCGAACAGCCGCGCCTACGTGAACAACCAGAACGACGACGTGCTGCGCGTCCGCGACGGCGGTGCCTTCACGCCGGCCGGCGTGTGGTCGAAGGACGCCTGGCAGTGCGTCTGGATCGTGGCGGACAACGGCGCCGACACGGTCGCCGTCTACAGCCAGGGCGGTCCCTACGAGGAGATCACGCGGCTGCCGGCGGGCACGGAGCAGCAGTTCGGGTTCCGCCAGGCGGTGAACGGCGCGCTCGACCGCTTCTTCTGGAAGAACGGCGCGTCGAGCAGCGGCCGCCTGCTGCTCGACGACGTCGCGGTCGACACCACGGGGGAGAACCTCGCGATCGCCACCGGCAATCCGGGCGACTGCGCACCGGGCGGCACCGCGACCGAACCGCTGCTGAACCCGCTGCCGGACCCGGCGCTCGCCGAGCTCGGCATCGAGGTCACCGAGCTCGCGCAGCTGCCGGAGTCGAAGACGACACCCGCGACGCAGGACCAGCGTCTGGTGCGGCACAACCGGATCACGCACCTCGACGAGGTGCCAGACGACTCGGGGCGCCTGATGGTGCCGGACAACAACGACATCCTGTATCTGGTCGACAAGGAGTCGGGCGAGTACGTGCCGTATCTGAACGTGCGGAACGAGTTCATCGACAACTTCCACAACAGCGCAGGACTCGGGACGGGTCTCGGCTCGGCGGAGTTCCACCCGGACTTCGCCGACAACGGCCTGTTCTACACCGTGCACACGGAGGGCGGGACGGCCCTCACCGAGGACACGCCTGACTTCCCGGCCTTCGGTGCCACGGCGTTCCACAGCGTGATCACCGAGTGGAAGGCCAGCGACCCATCGGCCGCGACCTTCGCCGGCACGCATCGCGAGGTCATGCGCATCCCCTTCAACGGCCGAGTGCACACCGTGCAGCAGATCGCCTTCAACCCGACGGTCGCATCGGGCGACGCAGACTACGGCAACCTGTACGTGCTCGTGGGCGACGGCGGCAACGGCGTCGGCAACGGCAACCCGCAGGATCTGGCGACGCCGCAGGGCAAGGTGCTGCGCATCAACCCGACCGGCGACGACAGCGGGAACGGCGAGTACGGGGTGCCGTCGGACAACCCGTTCGTGGACGAGACCGGTGCGCTGCCCGAGATCTACGCGGTCGGGCTTCGCGATCCGCATCGCATCAGCTGGGACCCCGAGGGTGACCACACCATGTACCTCGCGCACATCGGCGAGTGGCAGGTCGAGTCGATCTACGCGGTCGAGCCCGGTGACAACTACGGCTGGTCGGTGCGCGAGGGCTCGTTCCTGGCGGACAACCGGCAGATCTTCCCGCTGCCGGCGGATGACGCCGAGAACGGCTTCACCTACCCGGTGGCCGCCTACGACCACAACCGCGATCCGGGCCAGACCGGTGACGCCGGTGTGGCCGTGAACGGCGGATTCGTCTACCGCGGCGACATCCCCGAGCTGCAGGGGCGGTACCTCTTCACGGACCTGGTCCGCGGCTGGGTGCTCTCGACGAACGCCGATGAGATGGCGCGCAACGAGGGCGACATCGCCGACCTCGCCACGATCGAGGAGCTGCGCGTCTTCCACGAGGGCGTGGAGACGACCTTCCAGGACCTCGTCGGCGACACCCGTGTCGACCTGCGATTCGGATCGGATGCCGACGGCGAGCTGTACCTCGTGTCGAAGGCGAACGGCAAGATCTGGAAGGTCACCGGTGCGCGGACGGTCGACGAGACGCCGTCACCGTTCGTCCTCCCGGCGCTCGCACCGAACCTCGTCACCCACTACGACTTCGACCACCCCGACGCGGCCGATCCGAAGACCGAGGTCGACCAGGGACGCTCAGGCACCGACATCGCGCTCGTCAACGGCGGGGTGGAGATGCGGGTCGCGGATCGCGCCTATGCCGGAGCGGGCGAGGCGCTGCAGACGCAGCAGATGAGTCCGCGGACGGCGTCGAACGACGACTGGAAGGCCGGCGTCTACGACGCATCCGGTGTCGAGTCGCTCGAACCGCTCGCGGATGCCGACGAGATCTCCGTCATGGGCTGGTTCAAGCCGACCGGAGACCATCCGGCCCTGAACTCGGGGACCGCGGATCCGGACGACGTGTACAACGCGATCGGTCTGGCCGGCGTGCTCACCGGCACCTCGGACGGCCACGCGGTGCGGGCGCTGCTGGAGGTCATCACGGTCGACGGCGAGCTGAAGCTCGTGGCCCTCGGGCGACGGGTCGACGGGGCAGGCTCCTGGACCTTCGCCGCTGACCTGCCGTGGAACGAGATCCTGCAGAAGGGCCGGTGGGTGCACCTCGCCGCGACCTTCGACTTCGCGGGCGGTGAGATGAAGCTCTTCATGAACGGCGAGGAGCTCGCCGGGAAGTACACCGCGGCCAACCCCTGGGGCGCCGGATCGACGTCCGACACCGCGCCCGCCGGGATCAAGATCGGCGGCAGCTTCCCGCAGAACACACGCGAGTCGAACCCCTTCAACGGACGCATGGACGACGTGATGCTGCTCGACACCGTGCCGACGCCCGAGCAGATCGCGGCGCAGTACGCGCTGTACGACGTGACCCCCGAGGAGCCGCCGACACCACCGACGTGCACGCCGGAGGGCACGGTCATCACCGACGTGATGTCGGCCGAGGACTGGGCGCCGCGCACGCCGGCGAAGTGGGACTTCCCCGGTGACGAGGTCGTGCTCACCGAGGCGGGCACGAACCCGAACGACGGCATCCGCCGCCCGTTCGAGTACGCGGTGCTCACCGAGGGGCCGGAGCTCGGATCGTTCGACCTCAGTGGGCAGGTGCGGCTCGACGAGCAGGCGTCGGTGAACAACCGCGACGTGATCATCGTGTTCGGGTGGAAGTCGGACACGGAGTACTACTACGCCCACCTCTCGCAGGACAACACGATCTACCCGCACAACGGCATCTTCAAGGTGAACAAGGCCGACCGTGAGCGGATCGACGACCAGTGGGACGGGACGGTCGGCGCCCCGCCGGCGGTGACGGACGAGGAGTGGCACGATGTGCGAGTCGTCCGGTGTGCTGACAGCGGCGACATCGCCGTGTACCTCGACGGACTCGACACCCCGCTGCTGACCGCGAACGACACGACGTTCCCCGAGGGCCGGGTGGGCTTCGGCTCCTTCGACAACTTCGGACGCCTTCGCGACCTCACGGTCACGGCGGCGGCGACCGACACCACGGCGCCGACGGTGACCGTCAAGACGGGAGCGGAGTTCACCGTCGGCCGCGACGGCGTGTTCAGCAGGGTGTCGTTCGCGCTGCAGGACGACGGGAACGTCAGTCGTCTGACGCTGAACGGCGTGGAGAAGGAGCTGACTGATGCCGTCTGGTCCGACCTGAACGGCGTGGTGCCGGGAGCCTTCGGCGCCGTGGAGGGCGCGAACACGCTGGTCGTGTACGACGCCGCAGGCAACGCCACGACCGTGCAGTTCGCGCTCGACGTGACGGCACCGGCGGTGACGGTGAAGGAGGGCGCGCAGTTCACCGTCGGCGCCGACGGCACCTACAGCACGGTGTCGTACAAGCTCCATGACGCCGGGAAGATCGACCGGCTCACGGTGAACGGCGTGGCGAAGGATCTGACCGACAACGTGTGGTCCGATCTCAACGCCGTGTCCCCGGGCCGGTTCGGCGCGGTGGCCGGTGAGAACACGGTGGTGGTGTACGACGTGGCGGGCAATGCCACGGCCGTGCGGTTCGTGCTCACGGCTTCGCCGTAGTTCGTGAACAGGCGCCCCTCTCGAGTTTCGGCTCCCCAGCCTGACTCTCGAGAGGGCGCTGCCACCGGGGGGTGTGGCTGTCCTGCTCACTGCAATCGGTTCTGCGCCCCAGACGCTTCACCATGGCAGCCCCAGCTGCCGTCATCGAGAATAGCGCGGAAACCCGTGTCCCCCAAATGGGGGACACGGGTTTTTGCTGAGAGTTTGCTGAGCGCTTGGATGCGGACGGCATCCGGGCCGGTCCTGCGTGGTGTCAAGGGGTGGGCATGCACGACCGGGACACGGGATGCTGGAGGATCGGAAGGCCGGAAGGAGTCAGCCATCATCACAGATCTCCGCGGACGCAGCCGCGCCGCTGCGCACACTGCGCGCGATGCCGTCCACCCGGCCCGACTGCTGCTCGTCGCGAAGACGATGCTCGCGGTCGGGCTCGCGTGGTGGATCGCCCCGCACATGCCGGGGGTCACCGACGAGTACCCCTACTACGCCCCGCTCGGCGCGCTGCTGAGCATGTACCCGACCCTGATGGGGTCGGCCAAGTCCAGTCTGCAGACACTGCTCGGCCTCGCGACCGGGATCGGCCTCGCGGCACTCGTGGTGATCACGGTGGGTCCGACCTGGTGGACCATCCCGCTCGTCGTCGGCGTCGGCGTGCTGGTCTCCGGCACCGGCTGGTTCGGTGCGGGGCGGGACTACGTGCCGATCGCGGCACTGTTCGTCCTGATCATCGGCGGCCAGAACGCCGACGACTACTCGCTCGGCTACCTCACGCAGACCGCCGTCGGCGTCGTCGTGGGACTCGTGATCAACTTCGTGATCGCACCGGCGCCGCTCACCGCCTATGCGCAGGCGCGAGTGCACGAGTTCCGCGCGCAGCTGGCAGCACATCTCGACGACATCGCCGAGGCCGTGTCGGAGTCGTGGCCACCGGAGCATGAGCAGTGGGCCGGCAACGAGAGGTCGCTGGCCGACACCGCCCGCTCGGTCAGAGCGACGCTCGACGAGGCCGATGAGAGCCGTCGCTGGAACGTCCGAGCGCGCGGCAGCCGGGCGCACACCGCTGATGTGCATGCGCAGCTCGCCGCGCTCGACCGGATCGCCGACCGCATCCGCGATGTGTCCGAGACGATCGCCGACACGATCTGGGACCGCCCCGGCGCGATCGACCTCGACCCGGCGGTCGTCGCGCCGCTGACGGATGCCTGCCGCGCCGTCGCCCTCGTGATCGGTCTCGACGACCTCGACTCCGCCGAGGCGCATCGCGTGCGGGGTGAGGCCGTCCGTGCCGTGCGGCTGCTGCTCGAGACCGTCGACGACCGCACCGTCGAGGTGCGCCGCTCGATGGGACCCGGTGTGCTGTGCGCGATGCACCTGCGCCGCATCCTGATCCTCGCCGGGCAGCAGCTGCCGGAGTGACCGTCAGCGCCGCACGCGGGCTCTGGTCTTCGTGACGCTGTCGAGCGTGGCGCGCACCGGCGTGCCGAGGTAGAGCCCGAGCGAGGCGCCGGATGCGAGGCCGACGCCGATCACCGCGGCGTAGACGAGCGAGCCCCCAGCACCGACGACCGCTGTGGCCGTGCCGTCGGTGTGCACCATCTCGAGCAGCCCCTGGAAGACCGCGACACCGGGCACGAGCGGCACGATGGCCGCGGTCGTGACCGCGACCGACGGCACGTGCAGGTTGTGCGCGATCATCACCCCGATGAAGCTCGCGAGCAGCGCGCCGACGGCGCTCGCGGCCGCAGGGTGCAGGTTCAGGGCGATCGAGCCGGTGTACCCGGCGATCGTGATGGCGCTCAGCAGCGCACTCACGAGGATGATGCGGATGCCGGCGCCGTTGAAGACCGCCACCGCGACGGCGATGATGACCGCGCCGGCGAACACGCTCGGCAGCGGCCCGAAGGGCGCAGGATCGTCGGGCAGGTCCATCGTGAACCCGAGGACGCTGCCGAGCTCCAGGCCCACGAGGATGCCGATCACGACGCCGAGTGTCTGCATCGTGAGGTCGAGGATGCGTCCGCCCGCGGTGAGCGCGAAGCCGTCGATCGCGTCCTGCGCCGCGCCGACGACGGTCAGGCCGGCGAGCATCAGCACGATGCCGGAGGCGACGATGATCGATGGGCGGATGCCGACGAAGGGCTCGATCCCGGCGGCGCCGAGCGCCGAGACGGCGACTGCGACGACGGTCGTCACGAACCCTCCCGCGATCTGGCTGAAGAACAGGGGGACCTGCAGGCGGGCGAGTCCGGCCTGGGTGAGTGCTGCGGCGAGGGCTGCGACGAAGGTGAGGCCGACGATGATCGGCGAGGCGCCGAGGAGGATGCTGACTCCCACCGCGAGCAGGGCGCGGGCGACCACGACCACCGGCTGCTGGTACCGGAAGGGCACCCGGCGGATCACGCGGAAGGCCGTGCGGGCCGACTCCAGGTCGAGCCCGCCGCGGATGTCGGAGACGAGCGCCTGCACGCGCTGGAGCTTGGCATGATCGGGTGCTGTGACCCGCACCACGCGAACCAGGGTCTCCGGCCACACTTCACCGCTCAGGTGGAACGACACCGTGATCGAGTTGTAGGTCACATCGACCTGCACGCCGCGCAGTCCGTACGAGTCGCAGACCCGCGTGATCGCGAGCGTCACCTCATGGGCCGACGCCCCGACCGCGAACATCGACTCGCCGATGCGGGTTGCGAGGTCGAGCACCCTCGGCACCGTGCGCTCGTCGATGATGGGCATGACTTCGGTCGGCGCGACGTTGGAGGGGTCGGTGTGCAGGATCCTGCGCACCGAGGCGAGCAGCCGCCGCTGGGTCTTCGGGGACATGCATCCATTCTCCCGTCCGGTCGCTGCGGGTGCGCCGCGCCCCGCCGCCCGGGTCAGCGCGTGAGTGCGGCGAGCTCGGCCCTGTTGCGGGCGCCGGTCTTGCGCAGCAGCTTCGAGACGTGGAACTTCACGGTGTGCGGACTGACGCGCAGCTCGGCGGCGATCTCCGCATTGCGGGCGCCGGTGCTCAGGAGTCGCAGCACCTCGCGCTCCCGCTCGCTGAGGTCGATGTCCTCCTCGACCGAGTGGGCGGATGCCGGCGGGGGATCGAGTGGCAGCACGATGCTGAGATCGCTGCCCCACCCCGGAGTGGAGGAGACGCTGAGGGTGCCGTCGGTCGCACTGACCTGCTCGGCGATCCGGCGCAGTGCATCGTCGTGTGCGGTGAGCTCTCCGCTGCCGTCGTCCCGGATGCCGATCAGCAGGTTCAGGCCGTCGCAGTCCCACTGGATGCGCACCCGGCGGGCGTCGTCGGCATCAGCGAAGGCGAGCACGGCGTTGCGGACGATCGCGCGAGCCGACAGTGCCACGGCGCCCGGCAGCGCCCGGCCGTTCGCGGGCGGCTCGACGAACTGCACGTCGAGCTGCCCGAAGCGCACGAGCGGTCGCAGGTCGCGCTTCAGTCGCTCGAAGGCGCCGACCACGGGCTCGAGGAAGTCGCTCTCGCGCACATCGGATGCCGTGCGCAGCTCGACGAGTGCGGCGGCGGCCACATCGATCGCGGTCTGCCTGGCCGCCTGATCGCCGAGGCGCGTCGAGCGCAGCACCGCGAGGATCGACTCGAGCGTGACCGCGTGCCGGTCGGACTGCTCGGCGAGGATGCGGGCCTGCTCCGAGCTGTGCACTCGTGCGGCCTGCGAGGTGACTGCTCCCTGGGTCGTGACGGTGGTGGCCATGCCCCGAGGTTAGCCGATCGGACAGTCCTAGCCGAACGGCTAGTTCTTCCAGACATTCGGCGGACCCCGGCGCGAGGCGCGGCGTTCGATGATCGAAGGATGAGCACTGCCACTCTCACCTCCGCCGACGCGATCCGCCTCGTCAGAGGGGAGACGGATGCCGCGCTCCAGGCGCTGGCCGACACCGAGTCGGGCGCGATCGACGCGCTCGCCGACGCGGTCCTCGACGCCGATCGCGTGTTCCTCCTCGGCGCCGGACGCTCCGGTCTTGCACTGCGGATGACCGCCATGCGGCTCATGCACCTCGGGCTCACGGTCTTCGTCGTCGGCGACACCACGACGCCCGCGATCGAGCCGGGCGACCTGCTGCTCACCGCGACCGGCTCCGGCACGACCACCGGGATCGTCCGCGCAGCCACGACCGCGAGCGAGGTCGGTGCGATCGTCGCCGCGATCACGACGGCCCCCGAGTCGCCGGTCGCCGAGCTCTCGCAGGTCGTCGTCGCGGTCCCGGCCGCCGGCAAGCTCGATCGTTCAGGCACGACCTCGGCGCAGTACGCCGGCAGCCTCTTCGAACAGACCGTCGTGCTGCTCGGCGATGCGCTCTTCCACGCGCTCTGGCAGCGCAGCGGCGCCTCGGCCGACGAGCTCTGGCCGCGCCACTCGAACCTCGAATGATCCAGGCCTCCCGGCCGACACCTCACGAAAGCAGGAACATGAAGATCCAGTTCGCCATCGACACGCTCACCACCGAAGCCGCCCTCGACCTCGCTGCATCCGCCGCCGAGCACGTCGACATCCTCGAGCTCGGCACCCCGCTCATCAAGAGCGAGGGCCTCTCGGTCGTCACCGCCATGAAGCAGGCGCACCCCGACAAGATCGTCTTCGCCGACCTGAAGACGATGGATGCCGGCGAGCTCGAGGCCGAGATCGCGTTCGCGGCCGGCGCCGACCTCGTCACGGTGCTCGGCTCGGCCGACGACAGCACCATCACGGGTGCTGTCAAGGCCGCCACCAAGCACGGCAAGGGCATCGTCGTCGACCTGATCGGCGTCGCCGACAAGGCTGGCCGCGCGAAGGAGGTCGTCGCGCTCGGCGCCGAGTTCGTCGAGATGCACGCCGGCCTCGACGAGCAGGCCAAGGAGGGCTACTCGCTCGACGGGCTGCTCGAGGCCGGCCGTGCCGCTGGTGTGCCGTTCTCGGTCGCCGGCGGCGTGAACGCGTCGTCGATCGCGGCCGTGCAGGCCTCCGGCGCGCAGATCGCCGTCGCCGGCGGCGCCATCTACGGTGCCTCGGACGTCGCGGCTGCGGCAGCAGGGCTCCGGGCCGCGCTGGTCTGATCCGCAGCAGACGACTGAGGCCCGCCGGATGCCCGGCGGGCCTCCGTCGTTCAGCGGCGACTCGCGGTCAGGCGTCCTGCTGCGTCAGGGAACGCTGGCGGAGGTTTCCCACCCATCGGATCAGCACCGCGAGCAGGAAGAAGACCACGACGAGGGCCGCGCACCACAGGGCGACTCCGCCGTACCCGCCGCTGACATCGGGGTTGTAGAACGGGTACGGGTAGAAGCCGTCGACGGCTCCGCGAGCGACGGAGAAGATCGAGAACACGGCCGGCCAGATCATCCACCACAACACGACACGGAACGGCAGTCGACGGCGAGGAGCCCAGATGAGCCAGTCCAGGAATCCTGCTGCCGGCACGATCATGTGCACGACGACGTTGACCCACGGGATCACCGGGCCGATGTCGCCGTCGCCCAGGATCGCGCTGAAGACGATGCCGACGAAGACGATGTAGACGACCGCGCCACCGCGGATCGCGACCATCGAGTCGGACGGGTCGGTGCGACCCCGCAGCAGACGCAGCGCACTCACGATGAACACGATCGAGATCAGGATGTTCGACAGGTTCGTGAAGTAGCAGAAGAAGTTCGGGATGCTGAAGCCTCGGGCCACCGTCACGGCGAAGAACTGCACGAACACCGCTGTCAGCGAGAGCGCGGCGAAGGCGAGCCGGAAGACGATGGCGGCGACGCGGGAAGTCATGCCCTCAATGTAGCGTCGCGGGCCGGTCGCACCGGCGGCACCGCGCTCGCGTCACTCCGTGCGGTGCGGCGACTGCAGCTCGCGCGAACGCCGCGATGTCGGCGGCGAGCATTGCCGGCTCCTCGTGCGGCGCGAAATGCCCGCCGCGCGGCATCAGCGTGTAGCGCGTGAGGTGATAGGTCCGTTCGATCCAGGCCCGCGGCGGCGAGGCGAGGTCATGCGGGAACAGGGCGATCGCAGTCGGCACCCGTACCTGGTCGATGCGGTCGGTCAGCCCGGCGGCGTGCTCGTAGTACGCACGGAACGAGGTGCCGATCGAGTTCGTGAACCAGTAGAGCGATGCCAGGGTCAGCAGGTACTCGTCGCTGAAGCGCGATGAGACGTCGCCGTCGCAGTCGCTCCAGGCGCGGTGCTTCTCGAGGATCCACGAGAGCAGGCCGGTGGGGGAGTCGGACAGGGCGGGTGCGAGGGTGAGCGGTCGGGTCTGCTGCTGGTGCTGATACCCGCCCTCGACGGTCAGCCAGGTCTGCACCCGAGCGAGATGCGCGCGTTCCTCCGGTGTGATCGACGTCTCGTCGACCTGCGCCGGCGGAGCGACGGCCAGCAGATGGATGCCCGCGACCTCGTCGGGGTATGCCTGGGCGAGACGCGACGTGATGCCGGCGCCGAGGTCGCCGCCGTGCGCGAGATACCGGTCGACGCCGAGGTGCTCGGTCATCAGCAGGTGCCAGAGGACGTGGGTCTGCACACCGAGGTGCGGACGCTGCGGCGAGAACGGCAGCCCTGGCAGCGCCGGCACGATCACGGTCGCAGCGTGCGAGGCGTCGCCGCCGAAGCGGGACGGCACCGCCAGTCGCTGCGCGACCTCGACGAGCTCGAGCGCTGTGCTCGGCCAGCCGTTCGTGAGCAGGATCGGGATGCCGGTGCCACCGCGCTCGGCGTCGAAGCGCAGGTAGGCGACGGTCGTGCCGTCGATGTCAGCCGACGCCCAGGGCAGCTCCTCGATCCGCCGTTCCTGCGCACGCCAGTCGAACTCGTCGGCCCAGATGCCGACGAGTCGCCGGAGCTCATCCTGATCGGTGCCGGCCTCCCAGCTCGTCGTCGGCCACGGTTCGGGCCAGCGCGTCTCCAGAAGGCGTCGTCGCAGATCATCGAGCTTGCCGTCGCTGACCTCGAGGCGTGGGATGCGGGACACGGGGAGACCTCCTCCAGAGCGGGCGGGACGACACGGCGACGCTATCGCAGGGCTCCGACGTGGGCGCCGTGGATGCAGATCCGGTGCTCCGCGCTCGCCGCCGTGGCGGGCTGCACCGATCGGGCGTCCACCGTCAGGCAGCTCGGAATACCGCATCCGCAACTCCCGGGGCAAGCCCCTCGTGACGATGCTGTGCGTGACCTATGTTCGGTGGCGCGGGGTGCGGAAGCCCTCGAGGGTGCGGCTTCGGCCTTCCCCCGCACGCCGGTGGTCTGCGGCCGCTCACCTCTGAGCGGAGCGGGCCGCCGGCGGTTCCTGCCGGCGGTTCGTGCCGGTGGTTCCGGCTGTCCTCGACGCGTCGTCTGCGTGCGTTCTGCAGGGAGATGTGCGAGATGCAGGGAGGATTCGACGGATCGGCCCTGCATCCGAGACCTCTCCCTGCATCTCGCACGCGCACGGCGCGTGAGCGTGAGCCGGACTACTGCGAGATGCCCAGGTCGGGATCGACGTTCGACTCGTCGCCCTGCTTCAGCGGGTCGAGTTCGACGTCGTCGCCCTGCTCGAGCTCGTCGGCGTCGTCGGCATCCTGCTGGTCGGCGTCGTACTGCACGGCGTCCGGCGCTGCCGGGTCGTCGGCGGTGAAGGTCTTCTCGCCGGCCGAGGTCTCGGCCTCGGCGTCGAAGGGACCCTGGTCCTCGGGGTACGAGCGGGGTTCAGACATGGGGAGTCCTCTCAGATCGGAGATCGAACGTCGGATGCCGGATCCGGAGTCGGATGCCGGAGCTGCCCAGCCTCGCGCATTCCGGCGTCCGCCGCCCACCCGTTGACAGGGCGCGACCGGCGTGGTTCCTTCCCGTGCCCGACGCGTCAGTCAGGCCGCGCAGGTCTCGAACACGTACGCCTCGTCGTCCGGCGTGACGAGGTCGCGGTCGCGCAGCACCATCGACGCGGGGGAGTCGGGGTCGGCGCACATCTCCGCGAACTCGCGCGGCAGCTCGTCGCTGTACTCGATGTCGATCACGCTGTCGCCGTAGACATCGGTGTACGCCGCACATTCCCGGTAGGCGGCGCACTCCTCGGTGACCGCGAAGTCGAAGCCTGCCTGCTCGTGCAGCACCCGCGCATCCTCGGCGGCGTTCTTCTGCCCGGCCGCGAGTCCGACGGCGTGGGCTGCGTCGACCAGCATCGTCGCGAGCCAGAGGTTGTCGTCGAGCGTGAGTGCGCCGTCAGAGCGCGTGTAGGAGTCGAGGTTGTCGAACTCGACGGCGTCGAACCCGGCATCCGCGCACCCCTCGATCCACGGGATCACCTGCTGCGCGATGCGCTCGCGGCGTTCAGCGGTCGAGGTGTCGACCAGCACCTCGTCCGGCCAGTCCGGATCGAACACGGGTTCGCCGTCGCGGTGCAGCAGCAGATCGTCGTCCCAGGTGTCGAGCTCGCCCGGCTGCGTCTGGAAGCCGTTCACGTAGCAGATCGAGTAGACCCCCGGCGCCGGCTCTGCTGCGCGATCCCGCCCGACGATGCCCACCCCGGCCGCCGGGTCGTAGGCGCCGCCGAGCTGATAGTCGGGCACGGCACCGGCGGGGAACCCCGTGGGGTCTGCGGCTGCCGCGGCATCCGTCCCGTTCCCCGCGTGGCCCGCGTGCCCCGTCGTCTCGGCGCAGCCGGTGAGGGCGACCACCGCGGCGGCGAGCAGCGCGACGGCTCCGATCGCGCGATTCAGCGCTTCGCCCCGTACAGTGCGCCGATCTCCTTCGAGCCCATCCCTCGAGCATAGGTCGGATGCTGCGGCCAGCCCGCCGGCGAATCCTCCCACTCCTCCTGGCGCCCATAGGGGAGCAGATCGACGAGGCCCTGCAGATGACTCAGGCGCTCGGTGCCGCGGCCGTTCGTGTGCCAGGTGCGGTACACGTCGTCGCCGTCGCGCAGGAACACGTTCACGCCGAAGCCGCCGCCGGGAGGGGCGTCGACGTCCGAGCCGAAGGAGCTGCCGGCGCTGGAGTACCAGTCCATGCGGTTGCCGACCCGTTCGCGGTAGGCGAGTGCCTCATCGATCGCGCCGTTCGTGACGATCACGAACCGAGCGTCGTAGACGCGCTCGATCACGTCGAGCCGCGTGAACTGCGACGTGAAGCCGGTGCAGCCGGGGCACTGCCATTCATCGCCGTCCGACCACATGTGGTTGTAGACGATCAGCTGCGGGTGCCCGTCGAAGACATCGACGAGGCGGACCGGACCTTCCGCGCCCACGAGTGCGTACTCCGGCATCCGCACCATCGGCAGCCGTCGCCGCTGCGCCGCGATCGCGTCGAGCTCTCTGGTCGCCGCCTTCTCGCGCACCCGCAGCGCGTCGAGTTCGCGCTGCCACGTGTCGGCATCGACCACTGGCGGAAGGGGATGCTGCGCTGCGCTCATGAGGACCTCCGATGCGATGGTCCCACCAGTGTGCGCGCGGGTCGGGACGCCGTCAACGGGGTGACGGCACCGGTCCGCCAGGAGCCTCGGCGGCGGCGTCCGATGCCTCGACCGGGTTGCGGCGGATGCCGATCCACGACACCACGCCGCCCAGGACGAGCAGTGTCGCGGTCACCCACGCGGCGTTGTGGAAGCCGTCGAGGTCGAGGGCGCCGCCGACGATCGTCGAGAGCATCGCGACCACCAGCAGGCCGGCGACGCGGGAGATCGCGTTGTTCACGGCCGAGGCGATCCCGGAGTGCGACTCGTCGATCGCGCCGAGGATCGCCGACGTCAGCGGGGCCACCGTGAGCGAGAGGCCGAGGCCCATCACGATCATGGCGGGCAGCACCTGCCACCAGTACGAGAAGTCCGTCGAGACGGTCAGCAGGAGCAGCGTACCGGCAGCCATCAGCAGCGGGCCGACCGTCATGAAGATCCGCGGGCCGAAGCGGCCGGCCCAGAGACCTGCGCGGGAGCTGAGCAGGATCATCAGGATGGTCAGCGGCAGGCTCGCGAGACCGGCCGCGGTCGCCGAGAGGCCCGCTCCCTGCTGCAGGTAGACACCGATCACGAAGCCGTTCAGCGAGAGCGCCGCGTAGACGAACAGGGTCGCCAGGTTGCCCCAGCCGAAGTCCCGCACCCGGAACAGCCAGAGCGGCATGAGGGGAGCGGCCGAGCGCTGCTGGCGGATCAGGAACCACGCGAAGAGCAGGGTGCCGAGGATGCCCGGCAGCCAGATCGCCGGCGATCCCCAGCCGAGGTTCGGCTGCTCGATGAGCGCGAACACGACGGCGCCGAGCCCGATCGCGCACAGCGCCCCGCTCCACCAGTCGACCTTCACACCGCGCGGGTGCTCCGGCAGGTGCAGGCGGGCGAGCAGCAGCAGGGTGATGCCGATCGGGATGACGTTGATGAGGAACACGAAGCGCCACGACAGGTAGTCCACGAACAGTCCGCCGAGCAGCGGGCCGACGAGCTGGGCGCCCGTGGTGAACGCGGTCCACACGCCGATCGCCCTCGACTGCACGTCGGAGCGCATGGTCGCGGTGATCAGCGCGAGCGAGCTCGGCACGAGCAGCGCACCGGCAGCGCCCTGCGCCGCCCGGGAGACGATCAGCATGATCGGATCGATCGAGGCGGCGACAGCGATCGAGGCGATGCCGAACGCGATGAGCCCGACCCGCATCACGACCACGCGGCCGTAGGCATCGGCGACGGAGCCGGCGAGCAGGATCAGCGCACTCAGCGTGATCAGATACGCGTCGACGACCCACTGCTGCGTCGTGATGCCACCGCCGAGTTCTCGGCTGATCGCAGGCAGCGCGACGGTCACGACGGTGCCGTCGAGGAACGTCACGAACGACGCCAGCACGGCGATCGAGATCACGAGCCGCTGGAGCGGGGCGAAGGAGGCCACAGCCTGACGATACTCCCGGGAGACGACGTCGAGGGCGGTCAGTGCTCGTCGTGCGGCGAGAGCGCGCCATCGCGGTACAGCCGGCGAAGGCCGGACACCCCGTCCGACTCGAATGCCGCCCGCTGCCGATCGGCGCCGGTGCCTTCGCTGCTGACCCGGGCGAGCCGATCCTCCACGAAGGCGAGGTCGTTGTGCGCCTCGAGCGCGGGGCGCACGGCGTCGATCAGTGCACGTGCGAGCGTCCGGGCATCCGAGACCTCTGCGCTCGCCGGGTCGACGAGCCGGGCGTCCATGCCGTGCCTGGCGGCGGTCCACAGCGACGCGTCGAGCTGGTCGATGCGGGCGTGCGAGGCGCGGAGGTCGCCGGTCACGGCGATCGCGCGGGTGAGCGCCGCCGCGAACAGGGTGTCGTCCGGATGCAGCTGTGCGTCGAACACGCGGATCTCGACGGTCGGGAAGCGCTCGGAGACCCTGGCGGCCCACGAGAGGGATGCCGCGTCGGCGATGGCGTGCAGCTCGATCAGGCGGTCGACCTGCGAGCGGTAGTCCTCGAGGTCGTGGAACCGCGGCGGGCTCCACGACGAGGGGAGGCGGCGCATCACGACGCTGCGCCAGCTGGCGAAGCGCGTGTCGACGCCGTCGGCGAAGGGGCTGTCGCCGGTGAGTGCGAGCAGGACGGGGAGCCAGCCGCGCACCCGGTTGAGGGCCTGGACGCGCTCCTCGTCGTCGTCGATCTCGACGTGCACGTGCAGGCCGTTCACCTCGTGGCCTCGAGTGATGTGGGCGAGGTGCGCCGCGACATCGTCGTAGTGCGGTGCCGACACGACGGTGAGCGATCCGGTGGTCGCGAAGGCGGTGCCGGATGCCGCGGCGACGGCACCGCGGTCGGCGGCGTGCTCGCCCACCAGGCCGCGAAGATGACGCACCTGCGCTCCGGCCTCGGCGAGCGTCTCGACCGGATCGGTCACGCACTCCACCTGGCAGGTCAGGTACTCGGCGAGCACCCGCCCCTGCATCGCCCGGTCGGCGAGCGCCTGGCGGTCCGCGTCGCTGATCCCGATGGGCACCAGGGTGGCGTCGTCGAGGAAGACGAACTCCTCCTCGATACCGAAGCGCGCCATCGGGCGCCGCCTAGTGATTCCGCAGTTGGGAGATGAGCTCCGTCTTGCGGAGCGAGCTGTAGCCGGTCAGCCCCAGTTCCTTCGCGCGCTTCCGGAGCTCGGGGACGGTCCAGTCCTCGTAGTAGCCGTGCTCGCCGCCGCGGCGTCCGACAGCGCTGCGGCCCTCCTTGGCCGCGGCGTTCGAGATGCGGGCGGCCTTCTCCTTGGAGGCACCGTCGTCGCGGAGCTCCTCGTACAGCTCCGGGTCCTTCAACGAGTTGTTGCGGCGTCCTGGCATGATCTTGCTCCTGTCCATGGCATTGCGGAGGTGTCCCCGTCAACCCCCTCTGACGATGCGACCCCGCGCAATAGTGTGGGGAGCTGCAATCGGGGTGCCCAGCCCCGGTCAGAAGGGAAGACCGATGAACATCCTCCTCATCATCGTCATCGTCGTAGCCGTGATCCTTGCGATCACCGGCGGACTCGTGCAGTCGCTGCAGTTCCTGCTCTGGGTGGGACTCGTCCTGCTCGCGATTGCCGTGATCGCCTGGTTGATCCGATCGATCAGCGGGAGCCGCAAGGTCTGACCTCAGACCGTGAGGTCCGCACAGTGCGGGCCTCACCCCCAGAACAGCATTCAAGGAGTGAGGCCCGCGCCATGCGTGGGTCTCACTCCTTGAATGCGTCTCGGACGTTCTCGCCGGTCTTCTCGGCGGCATCCTTGACGTTCTCGCCGGCCTGCTTCGCGGAGGCCTTCACCTGATCGGCTCGGCCCTCGGCCTCGAGCTTCTCGTTGTCGGTGAGCTTCCCGAAGCCCTCCTTGGCCTTGCCTGCGGCCTTCTCGGCGGCGTTCTTGATGTCATCTGCAGCGCTCATGGCGACTTCCTCTCTTCGAAGGATCGATGGGAGTGCCACTGTTCCACCGCGCGATGAATCGGGCCACGGGATTGACAACCGTGAGCCGGCATGACAGGCCGTGCGAGTCGAGCGACAGCGTGTTCACCGCACATTCATCTTCCCGTCGCATGGGTGATCGACCTATGGCTGTGCCCGCCGCGCGATGTCCACACTGAGCTATCGCACACGACGAGAGAACGGTGGGTCATGGAGAGCTTTGAGGTGGCAGTGGTCGGAATGGGTGCGCTGGGAAGCGCAGCCGCCTATCACCTCGCCCGGCGGGGCGCCCGCGTCGTCGCCTTCGAGCAGTACGAGCTCGGCCATGTCCGCGGCGCGTCCCACGACACCTCCCGCATCGTGCGCACCTCCTACGGTGCGCCGGAGTACGTGCGGCTCGCTCAGTCGGCTTACCGCGACTGGGAAGACCTGCAGCAGGAGTCGGGTGAGCGGCTGCTGACGATCACCGGCGGCGTCATCTTCATCCCCACCGACGGCCCGTACTCGGCATCCGACTTCACCGCCGCCTTGACCGAGTGCGAGGTGCCGCACGAGCTGCTCACCCCGGCCGAGGTGCACGCCCGCTGGCCGCAGTTCACGATCCCCGAGAACGTCGAGACCATCTACACACCGGACTCCGGGATCGCGCATGCCTCGCGCACCGTGGCCACCCTGCAGCTGCGCGCCAGGGCGCTCGGCGCCGACATCCGCGACCGCACCGCCGTCGAGGCGATCGTGCCGGACGCCGACGGGGTGATCGTGCGCACCGCGAAGGGCGAGGTACGGGCCGCGAAGGTCATCGTCGCCGCCGACGCCTGGACCAACACGCTGCTCGAGCCGCTCGGCGCTGCGATCCCGCTCGACATCATGCAGGAGCAGGTCACGTACTTCCGGCCGGAGGACCCGGCGCCGCTCGGAGCGGACACGCTGCCGGTCTGGATCTGGGAGGACGACGAGTGCTACTACGGCTTCCCGACCTTCGGTGAGCCGACCATCAAGGCGGCCCGCGATGTCTCGGACAACCGGATGACGCCGGAGGAGCGCACCTTCGTCCCCGCGCCGGAGCTCACGGCGCAGCTGGACGGCTTCGTGCACCAGCTGCTCCCCGGCGCCGGGGAGCAGCTGCGCACCGTCACCTGTCAGTACGCGCTGACCCCCGACCGCCGCTTCGTGCTCGGGCCGCTGCCGCAGCATCCGGATGTGATCGTCGCACTGGCCGCCGGCCATGGCTTCAAGTTCACACCGGCGTTCGGCCGCATCCTGTCGGAGCTCGCGCTCGACGGCGAGACCTCCGACGACGTGTCCCAGTTCACCGCCGCTGCCCTGACCCACTGATCCGCCCGGCGTGCCGAGAGCCGTTCGATATGGAGGTTTCACCCATGAAGCATCTGATCCGCTGGGTCGAGACACCGTTATCGAGCGGCATCCGCCTGGGTACCGTGACGAGCATGTCGACGAAGACGGACTGCTGAATGGCGCGCTATATCTTCACGCGAGTGCTGTCGTCGCTCTTCGTGCTCTTCGTCCTGTCGGTGCTGGTCTTCTCGATGGTGCGCATCATCCCCGGCGACCCGCTGGCCGCGTTCGCGGACCCGGCGAACCCCGACCCGGAGGCCCTCGCCGAGCTGCGCACCAAGCTCGGGCTCGACCAGCCCGCGATCACCCAGTACTTCGTGTGGCTCGGCGGCGTGCTCCGTGGCGACTTCGGTGCAGCGATCACGCTTCCGGGCCAGGTGTCCGACATGATCGCGAACCGGCTGCCGCTCAGCCTGACGCTCGCCGTGATGGCCACGCTGTTCGGCGTCGTGCTCGGGCTTCCGGCCGGCATCCTGGCGGCGACGCGCTGGCGCCGACCGAGCGATCACATCGTGCGCGGCACCTCGTTCGTGCTGCTCGCCACGCCGCCGTTCGTGCTCGGCGCGGTGCTCATCCTGATCAACTCGCTCACGCTGAAGCTCCCGCTCATCGGGTACTCGGGGGCTGCCGGCAACCCGGCCAAGGCGATCGGCGTGCTGGTGCTGCCAGCCCTGCTGATCGGCATCGTGCTCGCCGCGATCATCGCCCGCTACACCAGGGGCACGCTGCTCGACACGCTCGGCCAGGACTTCGTTCGCACTGCGAGGGCCAAGGGCGCATCGCCATCGCGGCTGGTCGGTCGACACGCGCTGCGCAACGCGCTCATCCCGGTGACGACCGTCGTGGGCATCGAGCTCGCCGCGCTCGTCGGCGGCACCGTCGTGATCGAGCAGGTCTTCTCGCTCCCCGGCATGGGGCAGCTGCTGCTCACCGGCATCCGCAGCTCCGACTATCCGATCATCCAGGCGACCGTGCTGCTGATCGGCGCCGTCTACGTCGGCATCAACTTCATCGTCGATCTGATCTATCCACTGATCGACCCACGAGTGAGGGTACACACGCGATGACTGTCACCCGCGAACTCGCCCTGGCATCGGCCGTCGGCAAGCGCCGTCGCCGTCCCACGCTCGGTCCCTCGTTCTGGGCCGGTGCCGGCATCCTCGGCTTCATCCTGCTGCTCGCGGGCTGGATGTCGCTGTGGCCGCCGTACGACCCGCTCGCCACCGCAGGTCCCGCAATGGCCGGGCCCTCGGGTTCGAACCTGCTCGGCACCGACAACCTCGGCCGTGACACCTTCACCAGGCTCGCGCTCGCCGCCCGCACCAGCCTGCTCATCTCCGGCGCCGGTGCCCTGCTCGGCGCCGTCGTCGGCACCACGCTCGGCCTGATCGCCGGCTACGTCGGCGGCTGGGTGGATGCCGTCATCATGCGCATCGTCGACGCGCTGCTCGCGCTGCCGGCGATCCTCGTCGCCCTGGTGGTCGGCGTGGTGATCGGCAACGGCGCCTGGCCGCTGATCCTGGCGCTCGGCCTCGTCTTCGCCCCCGGCTTCGCCCGAGTGATGCGAGCGCCGGTGATCGCGATGCGCGACCGCGACTTCGTGCTCGCCGCCCGCCTCTCCGGCGTGCGGGGCAGCCGCATCGTGGTCGAGCACCTGCTGCCGAACGTGCTCACGCCGCTGTTCGTGCAGTTCGCCTCCGTGGCATCCCAGATCGTGCTGATCGAGGCGGCGCTCAGCTACCTCGGCCAGGGCGTGCAAGCACCTGAGCCATCGGCCGGCCGCATGATCAGCGAGTTCACCCGCTTCATGCAGCTGCAGCCGCTCCTGATCATCCTGCCGTCGCTGGTCATCATCCTGCTGTCCGCCGCGTGGAACCTCCTCGCCGACGGACTGCAGGACTGGCTGGCACCCCGACGGGAACCCGCCTTCTCGCTCGGCCGGCGTCGCGCCGACCGTGCGAAGAAGCACAGCACCACCCGAGAGAACAGCACCACCCGAGGCACCACACACACAGAAGAGAGTCAGCTATGAAGAAGGCATTTCTCATGGGCGCGGCGGTCATCGCCGTCGGCGCCCTGGCGCTCACCGGTTGCGGCACCGACACCGGAGGCTCCACCGGCACTGGCGCCGATGGCGAGCCCGTCGCGGGCGGCACCCTGACCTGGGGCGTGCCGGCCGAGCCCTCCGCCGGTGGCCTCGACCCGATGGTCGCCTCCGCGATCGCAGCAGAGGTCATCGACTCCATCGCCTACGACACCCTGCTCACCCGTGAGAACGACGGCACCGTGAACCCGGCGCTCGCCACCGAGTGGGACCAGCCGGACGAGCTCACCTGGGTCTTCCAGCTGCGTGACGACGTCACCTTCGCCGACGGCAGCCCCTTCGACGCATCCGATGTCGTGTACTCCTTCGAGACGCGCAAGGACGGCGGCACGAACGCCACCTACCTCGTCAACATGGAGAGCGTCGAGGCGACCGGCGACCACGAGGTCACCTTCCACTTCAGCCAGCCCGACGGCACCTTCCTCGACGCGGTCTCGGCACGCCAGACCTTCTTCATCGTGAGCGAGGAGGGCTACGGCGCGGCATCCGAGGAGGAGCGCCAGACGCAGACCTTCGGCACCGGCGCCTTCCAGGTGACCGAGTGGTCGCAGGGCGTCAGCGTCACGCTCGACAAGAACGACAACTACTGGGGAGAGGCCCCGAACCTCGACTCGATCGTCTTCGAGCTGTACCCCGACGAGAGCACCCTGCTCGCCGCCGTGCAGCAGGGCAGCGTGCAGGCGGCGTCGTTCATCGATGGCAGCCTCGCCGGCCAGGCCGAGTCCGCCGGCTTCACGCTCGGCGACCCGCCCTTCCGCCAGAACCTCGCGATCTACATCAACCCGGAGGCGGGCCCCCTCGCCGACGTGAACGTGCGTCGCGCATTCTCGCTCGCCCTCGACCGTCAGGCGCTGGTCGACACCGCGATGCTCGGCAACGCCGGCATCTCGTTCGTGCCGCCGGCCGGTGACCCTGGCGCACCCGACGCCACGGACCTGCCGTACTACACGCGCGACCTCGATGAGGCGAAGAAGCTCCTCGAAGAGGCTGGTCAGCCGAACCCGGAGATCACGCTCAGCTACATGGGTGATGTGGCGCAGTCGCACCACCCGGTCTACGAGATGATGCAGCAGCAGCTGGCCGAGGCGGGCATCACGCTCAACCTCGAGGCCACGCCGCTGTCGGAGATCGCACCGATCTTCACCACCGGCGAGTCCTGGACCGATCTCGTCGCGATCCCCGGCAGCCCGCGTGCATCCGCAGCGTTCTACCTGCAGCCGGTGCTGCTCGAGGGCGGCGTGTACAACCACTGGGACGGCAACCCCGACGCCGACAAGGCGCGTGAGCTGCTGACGCAGGCCATGGCCGCGGCGACGCCCGAGGAGTACAACGACCTCATCGACCAGCTCGCCGAGGAGACCGCCGAACAGGTGCTCGAGATCGTCCCCGCCGCGGTGCCGGTGTACTTCGAGGTCTGGGACGCGAACAAGCTCAAGGGCTACGAGAGCGACGCGTTCTACTCCCGGTACAAGCTCGACTCGGCCTGGTTGTCCGAATGAGCCACGACGTCGACGCTCTCCGGGTCGAAGACCTGTCCATCGCCTACGGGGGTGCAGCACCCTCGGTGTCCGAGGTGTCGCTCCGCGTGCGCGCTGGGGAGATCGTCGGCGTCATCGGCGAGTCGGGCAGCGGCAAGTCCAGCGTCGCCCTGGCGATGATGGGGCTGCTGCCCGATTCCGCGACGGTCACCGCCCGAACGATGACCGTCGCTGGATCCGAGATGAAGGATGCCTCCGAGCGCGACTGGGGCACCGTGCGGGGCGTTCGCGCCTCCATGGTGTTCCAGGAGCCGATGTCGGCACTGAACCCGTGCATGCGGATCGGCGCGCAGATCGCCGAGGTGCTGCTGATCCACGGCGTGGCCGACAAGAAGGCGGCGCGCACGAAGGCCCTCGACATCCTGCGGCTCGTGCGGATGCCTGATGCCGAGCGCCGCATGAACTACTACCCGCACCAGCTCTCCGGCGGGCAGCGTCAGCGTGTCGTCATCGCGATCGCGGTGGCCGCCGACCCGACGCTGCTCGTCGCGGATGAGCCGACGACGGCGCTCGACGTGACCGTGCAGGCGCAGATCCTCGATCTGATCCGCACGCTGCGCGATGAGACCGGCATGGGCGTGCTGTTCATCAGCCACGACCTCGGTGTGATCGGCCAGCTGTGCGAGCGCATCGCGGTCATGTATCGCGGGCGGATCGTGGAGTCCGGCACGACGCAGCGCGTGCTCGAGAACCCGCAGCATCCGTACACGAGGGCGCTGCTGGAGAGCATCCCTCGTCCGTCCGTGCCGGTTCGGTCGCCGCTGGCGGTCATCCCGGCAGACAACGACTTCGACCAGGTCCCTGCCGTGCTGGAGGAGGCATCGTGAGTGAATTCGAGACGGATGCCGCGGCGCCTGTCGATGACGTGCTGCGGGTGAAGAACGTCACGCAGCGGTTCGGTCACGGCGACAACGCGATGGTCGCGCTCGACGACGTGAGCCTGCGCGTGCGCCGCGGCGAGACGCTGGGTCTCGTGGGGGAGTCGGGCTCGGGCAAGAGCACGCTCGCCCGAGCCATCCTGCTGATGCGCAAGCCCACCTCGGGAAGCATCGAGTTCGACGGCGGCGACGTCACCGGTCTCCGCGGCTCGGCGCTGCGGCGCCACCGCCGCCGGGTGCAGATGGTGTTCCAGGACCCGAACGACTCGCTCGACCCGCGGTTCGCGATCGGTCGCTCGGTCGCCGAGCCGCTGGTCGCCGCCGGCATGGCGCCGAAGGACCGCACCATGCGGGTCTACGAGTCGCTCGAGCAGGTCGGCATCCCCGCGGATGCCGTGAACCGCTACCCGCACGAGTTCTCGGGCGGTCAGCGGCAGCGCATCGCGATCGCTCGTGCCATGGCCGCCGACCCCGAGTTCATCGTGCTCGACGAGCCGACCTCCGCGCTCGACGTGTCGGTGCAGGCGCAGGTGCTGAACCTGCTCGTCCGCCTGCAGGAGCGCACCGGCGTCACCTACCTCTTCATCACCCACAACCTGTCGGTGGTGCACCACATCGCGCACCGCGTCGCCGTGATGCACCAGGGCAAGATCGTCGAGGAGGGCACCGGCGAGCAGGTCATGAACGCGCCGCAGCATCCGTACACCCGGACGCTGCTGGAGTCGATGCCGGTGCTGTACCGGACGTAGGGCGAGCCTCAGAAGAACAGCATCGCCTTGTACGCGATGACGGATGACACCGCGCACAGCACGGCCGTGAGAGCGATCGCGGCAGCGGGGACGATCCAGACCTTCCGGCGTCGGCGGAGCAGGACGATCAGGACCAGGGTCACGAACTGGATCAGTGCGGTCGCGATCATGAAGCCTCGGAAGTTGAATCCCAGGAGATCCCACTCGCAGTCCGGGTCGCAGTGCGGCGTCGAGATGCCCAGGAATCCGACCCAGAACACGGCCGCCAGAGACACCAGCAGCTGAATGCTCCAGGTCAGGAGGCTGCTCCTGTACTCCGGGGCAGGGCTCGGTCGAGTCCAGCGGCCGATGGCGATGGCGATCCCCAGCGCGATCGCGGCGACCAACACGGTCCACCCGAAGAGTTCGTACATCCGCCCATTGTGCCGAACGGCACGGGTGGGAGCCGATATCTTCCGCGCCTCAGCGCATCTGCAGCCGGTCGCGCAGCTCGTCGAGGCGCACCGCGATGCCGATGCGGAACATCCGCTCGTCGTCGCGCCAGCTGGCACCGAGCACGTGGTCGAGCCGGTCGAGGCGCTGCAGGATCGTGTTCGTGTGGAAGTTCAGCGCGCGGGCGGTGCGGGTCGGGCTGCTGTTGTGCCGCACGAAGGCGCGCAGCGTGCCGAGCAGATCGGCGCCGCGCTCCTGGTCGTACTGCCGCACGGCTCCGATCGTGTCACGGAGGAATGCGCTGAGCGCTCGTACATCGGTGTCGAGGATCGCGGAGTACGGCAGGAAGTCGTCGACCTGGGCCGTGACGTCGGTGAGCTCGAGGGCCGTGATGAGTCGCGCGGTGCGCATCGCGGTCTGGAACGCCTCCGGCAGTGCACCGGACGCGGGCCGCGGATACACGGCGGAGACCGGATGCTGCACGGCTGCCGCCACGCGTCGGCGGAGCCGATCGACGTCGACCGCCCCGCGGTCCGCACTGTGCGCCGCCACCACGAAGCCGCGGTATTCGCCCACGAGCGAGCGGTCGTCGAGTTGACGGCTCAGCTCGCGCAGCGCCGTGGTCTGCTGATCGCCCGGCACCGACAGCAGGATCAGCGAGTCGAGCGCCTGCAGGTCGACACCCAGCCGACGGGCACGCCGCTCGACGTCGGAGCGGCGCTCCGGCACGTCGTCGAGGAGGTCGGCGACCAGCTCGCTGCGGATGCGCAGATCGGCACCGGATGCCGCCTCCTGCTGCAATTCGAGGAGCGCGCCGACCTGGGCCGCGCGCTCGACCGTGCGGAGATCGACCGCGCCGAGCTCGAAGTCGCCGTCGCCGAGCAGCAGTGCGCCGAAGTGACGGTTGCCTGCTGACAGCGCCGACACGGCACGGACGCCGGTGCCAGGCACCGTGACGCAGTAGCCGGAGCGGCGGCTCTCGGCGATCGCGGCGCGCACCGGCTCCTGCAGCGCGAGCATGCCCGGGGCGAGCGGCAGACCGGCTGCGGCGATGATCTGCTCCTGCGAGTCGATGATGGCGACCGCCCGGCCGAGCGCCGAGGCGAGGGTCTCGGCCACCGGGCCGAAGCCGCCGCCGGCGAGCACGGCCTGCACGAGCTCCTGGTGCACGGTGTTCGCGCGGTCCCGTTCGACGAGGTGAGCGGTGAGGCTCTCGAGGTTCCTGCGACTCTCGTCCTCCGACTCCTGCAGCTCGCGGAGCGTGTGCGTGGTCTGCAGGATGATCGAGGCATGGTCGGCCACGGCTGTCAGCAGCGCGACCTGGTCGGGGGTGAAGTCGCGTGCCTCGCGGTTCGCGACGAACAGCACGCCGATCACGTCGTCGGAGGTCACCATCGGCACACCGAGCAGCGACACCAGTCCCTCGGACGACACGGCGTCGTCGATGCCGGAGTCGTGCCGTTCTGTGGCGTACGCCGAGTAGTCGGACACCCACTGCGGCATCCGCGACTCGACCACGACGCTCGCGAGTCCTCGTCCCGGCGGCACTCGGAGGGTCTGGAACGACGCGCTCACCGAGCCGCTCGTCTCTCGCACCCGCAGCTCGCGGGTGTCCGGGTCGAACTCCGACAGGTACGCGAGGTCGACGCCCATCATGGTGTGCGCCCGCTGCACCAGCCGGGCGAGCACGGCGTCGCTGTCGCGAAGTTCGGCGAGCTCGCGGGCACTGGAGAACAGCGCGGAGAGCTCGTGCTCACGGCGCCGCAGCCGGGAGATCTCGCGCTGCGACCGGTGCACGCGCTCCGCGATCTCGGCTGCGTCCTGCTCGGCGGCGCCCAGCTGCGTCAGCGCATCGCTGACCGCGGTCGGGCCGACCAGATCGCTGTCGTGGGCGGCATCGAGCAGCGTCGCGATCGCGACGGATTCGCGGCTCATGAGAGCTCCTTCTGCGTTCGGGGGCGCGGGAGAGCGGGGTGCCTTCAGTGTCGAGCATGCGGGACGGCGGGAGGGTGTGTCAATCGCATACACCGTGCGCAGTTCGCTGAGTGATCCGCCCATCGCAGGCGCGGGATGCCGCTTCTAGGGTCGTCCTAGAGCCGCGGCGCCGAGGATCCGGTGACCGCCAGTCAAGGAAGGTCGCCGATGACGATCAACAGCCGAATCTCAGGTCTGCGCGACCACACCCCCGAGGAGCGACTCGCCCTCGTCGCGGAGGGAGCCGGACTCGAGACGGCGTCGCTCGACGCCCTGCAGCCGCACGCAGGTCTCTCGCTCGCCCAGGCCGATCACATGATCGAGAACGTCGTCGGGATCATCGGCATCCCGGTCGGTGTCGCCACCAACTTCCGTATCGACGGCACCGACCGCCTGGTGCCGATGGCCACGGAGGAGCCGAGCGTGGTCGCCGCCGCCTCCAACGCCGCTCGCATGGCCCGCGGGCACGGTGGCTTCACGACCTCGTACACGGGCGATGTGATGATCGCTCAGATCCAGGTGCTCGACGCGATCGACCCGCACGCCACCCGCTTCGCGCTGCTCGAAGCTCGCGACGAGCTGCTGGCCCTCGCGAACGAGCAGGATCCGGTGCTCGTCTCGTTCGGCGGCGGCGCCTTCGACATCTCGGTGCGGGTGCTGCCGACCCGTGCTGGCGTCCAGGTGATCCTGCACCTGCACGTCGACGTGCGCGACGCGATGGGGGCCAACGCGGTCAACACCATGGCCGAGGCCATCGCACCGCGCATCGCCGAGCTCGCCGGCACCCGCACGCTGCTGCGCATCCTCACCAACAAGGCCGAGCTGCGGCTGACCAGGGCCCGCGCGGTGTTCGACGCCGAGCTGCTCGGCGGACCGCAGGTCGTCGACGACATCGTCGCGGCCAGCGCCTTCGCCGAGGCGGACGCCTACCGGGCGGCCACGCACAACAAGGGCATCATGAACGGCATCACCGCCGTCGTGCTGGCCACCGGCAACGACACCAGGGCCGTCGAGTCCGGCTGCCACTCCCACGCGGCACGGCACGGCGGCTACACCGCGCTGTCGCAGTTCGAGAAGGATGCCGACGGCAACCTCGTCGGCACGCTCGAGGTGCCGCTCGCGGTCGGCCTCGTCGGAGGAGCGACCCGCGCGCACCCGACCGCGCAGGCCTCGGTGCGACTGCTCGGCGTCCAGACGGCCCGAGAACTCGCGAGCATCATCGCCTCGGTCGGACTCGCGCAGAACCTCGCCGCCTGCCGGGCGCTCGCCGCCGAGGGCATCCAACGCGGCCATATGACGCTGCACGCTCGCACGATCGCCGCGAGCGCCGGTGCGGAGGTCGACGAGATCGGCGAGGTCGCGGCGCGCATCGTCGCCGAGCGCCGCATCCGCGTCGAGTTCGCCCGCGAGGTGCTCGCCGAGCTGCGTGCAGAGAAGACCTCGGCATGAGCCCGCTGCCCGCACCGCGGGTCGAGCCGGAGGCGGGACTCCCGGCGCGCGTCACCGTGTACGAGGTCGGGCCCCGCGACGGACTGCAGGCCGAGACCGACATCATCCCCAGCTCGGTCAAGGCCGAGCTCTGCCGACGGCTGTACGCGGCCGGTTCGCGCGACCTCGAGATCACGAGCTTCGTGCCGCCGACCTGGGTGCCGCAGCTCGCGGATGCCGCGCAGGTGGTCGCCGACGTCGACGTGCCGTCCGGTGCACGCGCTGTCGCGCTCGTGCCGAACCTCCGTGGACTCGAGCGCGCGATCGACGCGGGGATCCGCGAGGTGGCCGTCGTGGTCAGCGCGACCGAGTCCTTCGCCAAGGCCAACCTGAACAACACGAGGGCCGGAGCGATCGACCGTGCGGTCGAGGTGATCGCCGCGGCCGGCGCGCAGGGCATCCCGGTGCGCGGCTATGTGTCGATGGCGTTCGGTGACCCGTGGGAGGGGCAGGTCGACACGGCATCCGTCAGCTCGGCCGCCGCCGAGCTGCATGCGGCCGGCGCCAGGACCATCGCCCTCGGCGACACGATCGGGGTCGCGACCCCCGGCCTCACGACCCGCGTCGTGGACGAGACGCTCGCCGCCGGCATCCCGCTCTCCGGCATCGCCCTGCACCTGCACGACACCTACGGGCAGTCGTTGGCGAACGTGCTCGCCGCCCTCCGGCTCGGCGTCGCGGAGTTCGACGCCTCGGTGGGCGGGCTGGGTCGCTGCCCCTACGCGAAGGGCGCGACCGGTAATCTCGCGACTGAGGACCTGGTGTGGATGCTGCACGGTCTCGGCATCGAGACCGGACTCGACCTGGGCGCCCTCGCGGCGACGACGGAGTGGCTCTCCCGCGTCCGCGGCATCCGTGCACCGTCGAACGTGGCGCGGGCGCTCGCAGCCGCAGGACTCGACACCGCAGACACCAGCAGGCCCGAACCCGCACAGGAGGCAGCGACCGCATGACCGACTTCACGCTCCCCGCTCCTGGCGCGCTCGCCGGCGTCACGGTCCTCGACCTGTCCCGCGTGCTCGCCGGTCCCTACGCCGCCCAGATGCTCGCCGACCTCGGCGCCACCGTCATCAAGATCGAGAACCCGCGCGACCCCGACGTCTCGCGCGGTTTCCCGCCGTACCTGACGCACGGCGACGAGGAGTTCAGCGCCTATTACGCGCAGTACAACCGCGGCAAGCTCGGCGTCGGACTCGACCTGTCCAGCCCCGAGGGCGTCGAGGTGCTGAAGGACCTGGTCCGCTCGGCCGACGTGCTCGTCGAGAACTTCCGCCCCGGCACGATGGCCAAGCTCGGCGTCGGCTGGGACGTGCTGCATGAGATCAACCCGTCGCTCGTCTACACCGCGATCTCGGGGTACGGCCACACCGGCTCGCGCACGCGCCGTCCGGCGTTCGACAACACCGCGCAGGCCGCCGGCGGACTGTGGTCGATGAACGGCTACCCGGATCAGCCCCCGGTGCGCGTCGGCGTCACGATCGGCGACGTCTCGGCGACCCTGTTCGCGGTGATCGGCACGCTCGCAGCCCTGCGGCACGCCGAGGCCACGGGAGAGGGACAGCTCGTCGACGTCGCCCAGGTCGACAGCATCCTCGCACTCACCGAGACCGCGGTCGTGGACTACACCGTGACCGGCAAGGTGGCGACCCCGGCCGGCAACGAGCACGCGTGGGTGCGGCCGTACGAGCTGTTCGACTGCGCCGACGGCCAGGTGTTCTTCGGGGCGTACACCGACAAGCTCTGGAACGCGAGCTGCGATCTCTTCGGCACGCCGGAGCACAAGGCCGACCCCGAGATCGACACCATGCGCAAGCGGTTCGACGAGGCGGTGTACCAGCGACGGGTCAAGCCGATCGTCGCCGCCTGGCTGAAGGACAGGACGAAGGCCGAGCTCGAGGACCTCGCCGGCGACGTGGTGCCGCTGACCGCGGTGAAGACGATCGCCGAGGTCGTCGACGATCCCGGCACCGCCGAGCGCGACATGATCGTGTCGGCCGACTACGGCGACCTCGGCGTCCTGCGCATGTTCGGTCAGCCGATCAAGCTCTCCGCGACCCCGGCGAATCCCGGCCGCACCGCGAACCGTCTCGCCGAGCACGCCGATCAGGTGCTCGCCGACCTCGCAGGCTACGACGCCGATCGCATCGCCGAGCTTCGTGCCGCCGGTGTGCTGCCGTGAGCGTCGTCCGCACCGAGACTGTGCTCGCCTCGACCGTCGAGGCGTACCGCGGCACCTTCGCCGCAGACGACCGGACGCGTGAGCACGGTGCCGAGCTTCCGGCAGGCTGGGAGGGGCTGCTGTTCCCCTTCGACGCGGCGCTCGCCGACCTGCGCGCCGACGGGACGCCGGCCCGCGACGGCGTGATCCCCGAGATCGACCTGCCGCGGCGCATGTACGCGGGGGAGACCACCGAGTTCCTGCGCCCGATCCACCTGGGTGACGAGGTCGTGCAGACCACGAGCCTCGGCGACGTCGTCCACAAGGACGGCTCGCGCGGACGGCTCGTGTTCGTCGACGTGGTGCGCGAGTACGCGGTCGACGGCGAGACCGCGATCCGCAGCGTGTGGCACGATGTGTTCCTCGAGGCGGCGGATCCGGACGCTCCGGTGCGCCCGCCGAAGACGGATCCGGATGCCGCAGACGTCGCCGACTGGGCCGACGAGGTCACCCTCGATGCGCGTCAGCTGTTCCGCTTCTCGGCGCTCACCTTCAACTCCCACCTGATCCACTACGACCGCGCGTGGGCGCGCGACGTCGAGGGGCTGCCCGATCTGCTCGTGCACGGCCCACTCACCCGCATCCTGCTCATGGACGCCGCCCGGCGACATGTGCCAGACCGTCACCCCGAACGCCTCGCGGTGCGTGCGATCGCCCCGGTGCTCGTCGATCGACCCGTGCGCATGGTCGGGCGCACCGAGGGCGACGTCACGGTCGTCTCCGCGCTCGACGCCGCCGATGTCGTGCTCGCCACTGCCGAGATCACCTGGAGCCGGTCATGAGACACGCAGCCGACTACGCATTCGACGATGCCGACGGCATCCGTTCGCTCGTGCGCGAGAACCCCTGGGGCACGATCATCAGCTTCGTGCCGGGGAAGGGCCTCGTCGCCTCGCACTACCCGCTGCTGCTCGAAGAGGATGCCGAGGGCATCGTGCTCGTGAGCCATGTCGGCAGGCCCGATGAGCGGCTGCACGAGCTCGGCGCTCACGAGCTGCTGGTGATCGTGTACGGCCCGCAGGGCTACGTCTCGCCGAGCTGGTACGACACCTCACCAGCGGTGCCGACCTGGAACTTCGCGGTCGCCCATCTGTACGGCACCCCCGAGATACTCTCGGACGAGGAGAACCTGCAGGTGCTGGACCGGCTGGTCGCGCACTTCGAGAACCCGCTGCCGGAACCGTTCCTGATGCATCAGACGCTGGAGAACACCGCCTACGCCGAGCGGATCGTGCACGGCACGGTCGGCTTCCGGCTGCGCGTGGACCGGTTCGAGGCGAAGGAGAAGATGAGTCAGGACAAGCCGGTCGCGGTCGTCGACCGAGTGATCGAGGCGCTCGGCGAGCCGGGCCCGTACCAGAACCCAGCATTGGCCGCGCGGATGGCGCGGGTGCACGGAAGAGAGCAGGACGCATGACCGCCTTCGTGGGAGTCGCCGACATGGTGACCTGGATCGCCAGGCACGGCGCCGAGACGATCATGGCCGAGATGGCCGACACGATCGAGGCGGACTTCCGTCGCTGGGAGTCCTTCGACAAGAGCGAGCGGGTGGCCAACCACACCCCGTTCGGCGTGATCGAGCTGATGCCGATCAGCGACCCCGACCTGTACGCCTTCAAGTACGTCAACGGGCACCCGTTCAACCCGGTTCGCGGATTCCAGACCGTGACGGCGTTCGGCGTGCTCGCCGACGTGCACAACGGCTACCCGGTGTTCCTCGCCGAGATGACCGTGCTCACCGCCCTCCGCACCGCGGCGACCTCGGCCATGGTGGCTCGCAAGCTCGCGCGCCCGGACTCGCAGGTCATGGCGATGATCGGCGCCGGCAGCCAGGCGGAGTTCCAGGCCCTCGCGTTCCGGGCGGTGCTCGGCATCCGTACCCTCCGCGTGTACGACGTGGATGAGGCGGCATCCGCCAAGCTCGTGCGCAACCTCGCACCCCGAGGGTTCGACGTCACGGTGTGCTCCTCGGCATCCGACGCGGCATCCGGCGCCGACATCGTCACGACCTGCACGGCCGACAAGGCGGTCGCGCAGGTGCTGACGGATGCCGACGTCGCACCCGGCATGCACATCAACACGATCGGCGGCGACTGTCCAGGCAAGACCGAGCTCGACCCGCGCATCCTCGAGCGCGGTCCGGTGTTCGTCGAGTACACGCCGCAGACGCGCGTCGAGGGCGAGATCCAGAACGTCGCTCCCGACTTCCCGGTGATCGAGTTCTGGCGGGTGCTGAACGGCCTCGACGACGGCCGCACGTCGCCGGAGCAGATCACGATCTTCGACTCGGTCGGCTTCGCGATTGAGGACTTCTCGGCGCTGCGCCACCTGCGCGAGAGCGTCGCCGGCACCGAGCTCTCCCGCGAGATCGATCTGGTCGCTGCTCCCGAGGATCCGAAGGATCTGTTCGGCTTCACCACCGTCCCCGTCCCCGTCGCCTGACCGGAGCACCATGAGCCACGCCCCAGCACTCACCCTGCAGAACGTCCGCCCCTACGACGGCGGCGAGCCGATCGACGTCGTGCTCCGCGACGGTCTGATCGCCGGGATCGCACCGGCCGGCACCACGGATGCCGAGGGCGAGACGGTCGACGGCGCAGGACGCTGGATCGGGCCTGGGCTGTGGGACGCGCACCTGCACTTCACGCAGCACGTCATCACGCGCCGTCGCATCGATCTGACGACGACGCACAGCGCAGCCGACGTGCTCGACGTGGTGCGCCGTGCGCGCGCGGAGGGGGCGCCGCTGCTCGGCGGCATGCTCATGGGCTACGGCTTCCGCGACGGTCTGTGGCCGGTGCCGGCCTCGCTCGATGCCCTCGACGCGACGGTCTCCGACGTCCCGGTCGTGCTCGTGAGCGGCGACCTGCACTGCGGGTGGATGAACCGGGCCGCAGCGTCCCGCTTCGGCATCGAGCTCGACGAGACCGGGCTGCTGCGCGAGGGGCCGTGGATCGAACTGCTGCACTCCTTCGACCAGACCGGCGACCTGCCGCTGACGGCCTACCGCGAGGCTGCGGATGCCGCCGCCGCTCGCGGTGTGGTGGGCGTCGTCGAGTACGAGAACACCGACAACATCACCGAGTGGTCGGAGCGCACCGCGCAGGGGCTCGATTCGCTGCGGGTCGACATCGCCGTGTGGCCCGACCGGCTCGAGGCCGCGATCGCGCAGGGCCTGCGCACCGGCGACATCGTCGACGAGCGCGGCCTGGTCGAGTTCGGCCGGCTGAAGGTCGTGGTCGACGGCTCACTGAACACCCGCACGGCCTGGTGCTGGGACCCGTATCCGGGCATGGATCCCTCGCATCCGCACGCGTGCGGGCTGGAGAGCGTGCCGATCCCCGAACTTCGTCGACTGCTCACGATCGCCAGGGCGGGCGGCGTCGAGGCCGCGGTGCACTCGATCGGCGACCGAGCCAACACCGAGGTGCTCGACACCTTCGAGGCGCTCGACATGCGGGGCGTGATCGAGCACGCGCAGCTGGTTCGCGAAGAGGACTTCGCCCGGTTCGCGCAGCTCGGCCTGATCGCGAGCGTGCAGCCGGAGCACGCCATGGACGACCGCGACGTCGCCGACCACCACTGGGCCGGGCGCACCGCCCGCGCCTTCGCCTTCGGCTCGCTGCACCGCGCTGGCGCTGCGCTGCGGCTGGGATCGGATGCTCCGGTCGCACCGCTCGACCCGTGGATCTCGCTGAGCGCCGCGACCGCCCGAAGCCGCGGCGACCGTGACGCCTGGCACCCGGAGCAGCGACTGCCGCTCGACGTCGCGCTCGCGGCATCCGTCCGGTCATCCGTCGCCGTCGGTCAGCCGGCCGACCTCGTGATCAGCGAGGGCGATCCGTATGCAGCCGACCGCGACGAGCTGCGGGAGATGCCGGTCGCGGCCACCCTGCTCGGCGGACGCTTCACGTGGCGTCGGATCTGAGGCCCGCGATGACCTCCACGCTCTTCACCGGCGGCACCGTCTTCACCGGCGAATCCGAGACCTCGTTCGTCTCGGCCTTCCGCATCACCGACGGCGTGATCGACTGGGTGGGGGATGCTGCATCCGCACCCGAACCTGCGGCCGGGCAGCAATCGGTCGACCTGGGCGGACGCACTGTGCTGCCTGGACTGATCGACAGCCACACCCATCCGGCGCTGATCGCCGGCACCGCGGCGGCCGCCGAGTGCTTCCCGCCAGCAGTGACCTCCGCCGACGACCTGGTGGCGGTGCTGCGCACGCACGGCGCCGCGACCGCCGACCCCGCATCGTGGATCCTCGGGCGCGGCTTCGACGACACGAAGTTCCCCGGTCGAGCCATGCCGACCGCGGCCGACCTCGACCGTGTCAGCACCGAGCGCCCCGTGCTGGTGTGGCGCTGCGATGCGCATTCCGCGGTCTGCAACACCAGGGCGCTCGAGATCGCCGGCATCACGGCCGAGACCCCCGACCCCGACGGTGCACGCTTCGAGCGCGACGCCGATGGCCGACCGAACGGCGTGCTCACCGAGCTCGCCGCGGTGGACCGGGTCTCGTCGTTCATCCCCGCACCGTCGCGCGACGAGCAGATCGACGCGCTCGTCGCACTCGGCGCGGAACTCGCGACGCGCGGCATCGTGGCGGTCTGCGACCTGCTCTCGACGCGCATCGAGGACCCGATCGGCACCTTCCGCGCCGCCGCGCAGCGTGGCCTGCGCACCCGCGTCGCGCTGTACCCCGGATGGGATCCTGCCGAGCCGCTCGCCGACCTCGAACCAGGCGACCGCGAGGGCCGGATCCGCGTCGGCGGTGTGAAGGTCGTGCTCGACGGCGCCTACTCGAACCGCACCGCCTGGGTGCACGAGCCCTACCCGGAGTCCTGCGACCACGGGCTGCGGCTCGTGGATGACGCGGATGTGCTCGCCGCCGGCGACTGGGCTCGCCGCAACGGCGTGCAGCTCGCCGTGCACGCCATGGGCGACCGGGCGCTCGACCGCGTCGTCGAGCTCTTCGAGGACGCCGAGCCCTGGCTCGACGGCATCCCGTCCGTGCGGATCGAGCACGCCACGATCATCAGCGACGACTACCTCGCCCGCCTGCGCTCGGCGCGCATGTCGTTCGGCATCGCGACGCACACCGTGTTCTTCTTCGCCGAGTACGACGGATACGAGCAGGCGCTCCGCGCCGAGCAGGTGACCGATGCGTATCCGATCGCGCGGCTGTACGAGGGGCTCGAGCCCCTCGCACTGTCGTCGGACCGCCCGGCCACCGCGTGGAGCGGTGCCGATGATGTGATGCTCTCGGTCGGGGCGGCGGTGCGTCGCCGCACCTACAACGGCATCGACTTCGGACCGGAGGCGGCGATCACGGTCGCGCAGGCACTGCTGCTGTACACCGGCCGCGCCCGCCTGCTCTCGCCGCTCGAGGGCGTCGGCCTGCTGCAGCCTGGTTTCGACGGCAGCTTCGCGGTGCTCGACCGCGACGTCTTCACGGTGCCTGCCGAGGAGATCGCCGCCGTGCGCGTCGCCGAGACCTGGATCCGCGGGGAGCTGGTGTGAGCGCCGCCCCTGGGTCCCTGAGCCTGTCGACGGGCCCTGCCTGGTTCCCTGGGTCCCTGAGCCTGTCGACGGGCCCTGCCTGGTTCCCTGGGTCCCTGAGCCTGTCGAAGGGCCCTGCCTGCGAACGAAGGATCCTCTCATGACACGCTTCGACGCCCACGCGGCCGAGCTCCTCGACGACCTGATCGCGGTGCGGCGCGAGCTGCACGGCGCCGTCGAGGTCGGGCTCCACCTGCCCGAGACGCAGCGCATCCTGCTGCGCGAACTCGCCGACCTCGGGCTCGAGATCTCGGTGGGAGAGTCGCTCTCCTCCATCACGGCCGTGCTGCGCGGCGGTCGCCCCGGCCCGGTCGTGCTGCTGCGCGGCGACATGGACGGGTTGCCGGTCACCGAGGCATCCGGTCTCGACTTCGCGTCGGTCTCCGGAGCCATGCATGCTTGCGGTCATGACCTGCACATGGCAGGGCTCGTGGGAGCGGCGCGGCTGCTCGCCGGGCAGCGCGACGACCTCCCCGGCAGCGTGATCTTCATGTTCCAGCCGGCGGAGGAGGGGCCGGGCGGTGCCGAGCCGATGCTCGCGGAGGGGGTGCTGGATGCCGCGGGGGAGCGCCCCGTCGCGGCGTACGCGATCCACGTCGACAGTGCAGTGCCGTCCGGGCAGCTCGTCACGCGCGAGGGGTCGATGATGGCGAGCGCCAACGCGCTCGAGCTCGTCGTGCGGGGCACGGGCGGGCATGCGGCCTTCCCGCACCTGGCGATCGATCCGGTGCCGGTGGCGGCGCAGCTGATCCTCGCGATGCAGACCTTCGCCGCGCGACGGCTGCCGGCCACGGACCAGGCCGTGATCTCGGTCACGACGCTGTCGAGCGACGCCGAGGCGGGCAACATCCTGGCGGCATCCGTGAGCATGGAGGCGAACATCCGCACGCTCTCCGCCGCGACGCTCGAGGTGGTGCGCACCGAGCTCCCCGCGATGCTCACGGGTATCGCAGAGGCGAACGGCTGCACGCTCGACGCGAACTTCATCGCCGCGTACCCGGTGACGGTCAACGATCCGGCTGAGACTCGGGAGGTGCTGGCGGTGCTCGATGAGATCGTCGGCGCAGAGCGGGTCATCCGCCGCGAGGCTCCCTACATGGCGTCCGAGGACTTCTCCTATGTGCTCGACGAGGTGCCAGGCGCCATGATCTTCCTCGGCGCAGCATCCGCCGAGGGACCGAAGCCGCTGCACTCGGACGACGCGATCTTCGATGACGGCGTGCTCGGTCTGCAGGCGACGGTGCTCGCCGAGCTCGCCTGGCGGCGCCTCGCCCGCGGCTGACCGCCTTGCCACGGTGCCCCTTGGGTCCCTGAGCGGCCCCTTGGGTCCCTGAGCTGGTCGAAGGGTCCTGCCCCCTTGGGTCGCTGCGGTGCTCCTGGGTCCCTGAGCTTGTCGAAGGGTCTTGCGAGTTGTCCACACCCCGGCCTCACGCCGCGATTCCACGAGACCATGGCTGATGGCATGGACCTATATCCTGCGCTGCAGTGACGGCGCCTTCTACACAGGCAGTACGAACGGCGAGCTCGACTCCCGCGTCTGGCAGCACAATCACGACGACTCCTTCGCCGCGAACTTCACGCGCAAGCGACGCCCGGTCGTGCTCGTCTACGCGGAGCCCTTCGACACCGTGGATGCCGCGTTCTTCCGAGAGAAGCAGCTGCAGGGGTGGAGCAGGGCGAAGAAGATCGCGTTGATCGAGGAGCGCGGGCACGAGCTGCCGGGGTTGTCGAAATCGCGTGGGCCGGATGCTTCGACAGGCTCAGCGACCCAGGTGGGCTGAGCGACGCGGGAGGAGCGGCCTCCGTTGGGTCCCTGAGCTTGTCGAAGGGCCGGACGCTTCGACAGGCTCAGCGACCCAGTGGGCTGAGCGACCCAGTGGGCTGAGCGACCCAGGTGGGCTCAGCGACGCGGGAGGAGCGGCCTCCGTTGGGTCCCTGAGCTTGTCGAAGGGCCGGA
>NZ_DAITBE010000008.1:146302-168017 GCF_036823965.1 Microbacterium sp.
CGCTTCGACAGGCTCAGCGACCCAGTGGGCTGAGCGACCCAGTCGGGCTCAGCGACCCGGGAGGGCTCAGCGACCCGGGAGGTGGAGCGGGTGTACACTCGCCGGGTGTTGAAATCGAGGAGCGCCCGTGGGGCGCAGGGCGGAGGCACCGGCGCGTTCTGCGTCGGTGGCAGAGGCTGACGACCAGCCGGAGGCGGATGCCGTCTCCGGGGTCCTGTCGTATCCGGTGACCCGTTCGGGCGCCGACCTCTTCTCATCGACTCGCCGATCCGGCGAGCACCTACGAAAGCACTCATCATCATGCGTCCCATCGACGAGCGCGCCATCCGCGCATCCTTCCGCAACGCCTCTCGTAAAGAGGTCTCAGACATGAACCTCCCCGCCGGTTTCGGCGACATCGACTTCGAGAAGCTCGACTACCTCGGCTGGTCCGATCCGAAGTCGCCGCGTCGCGCCTACGTGATCATCGAGGTCGAAGACGGCTTCGCCGGCGTGCTGCTGCAGCAGGCCGAACAGCGCTTCGCGACCCGCGCCCAGTGCTCATGGTGCGATGACGTCACGCTCCGCAACGACGTGCAGCTGTTCACCGCCCGCAAGACAGGCCCTGCCGGACGCAAGGGTGACACGGTCGGGACCCTCGTATGTGCGAACTTCGACTGCTCGACGAACGTCCGCCGGCTGCCGCCGCTCGCCTACGAGGGCTTCGACCGCGAGCTCGCGCGCGACCTGCGCATCCTGCGCCTGGGTGAGCACGTCCGGGCGTTCATCGACGGGCTCGACGCCTGACGGCTACGGGTGCGGGGCCGATTCGGGGCCCGCACCCGCGTCTCGCGATCAGCGTCAGCCGACCGTCACCGCGCGCACGTGGGCGAGCGCGGGGCCGGCGAGCGCAGCGGACAGCCGCGCGAACTCGTCGAAGCTGCGCCGCCCGGGCCAGTCGTTCGGCAGCATGGCCGGTGGCAGACCGGGATCCACGTACGGCAGCACGCGCCAACCGTCGATCAGCTGCACGTAGGCGGCGAAGGGCTCGGCGGGGAGCGTTGCGAGCGACTCCTGGAACGCGCGGTGCTCGGCGCGCAGCGCGTCGAGGTCCCACCAGGTCGCTGCGGCGTCGACGAGGGCCAGTGCGGTCTGCGGCGTCGAAGCCTGGAACAGGGTGACCCACGCGCGGGCGTCGAGGTCGTCGACGATCTGAGTGACCTCGTCCTGCAGGTGCCCCGGGCAGATCCAGAGCGCCGGCGACACGATACCGGCGCCGATCCACTGCAGCCGTTTCCGCAACTGATGGCGAACGCTGCGGGCGCTCTCCGGAATCGAGAACGACACCAGGCACCAGGGATCCTCGTCGTGCATCTCGCGCATCTCGAAGATGCGACGATCGCCGAGTTCCAGCATCCGAACCGCCGCCGGGTTGAGCCGGTACCCGGCGACGCCGTCGCGTTCGGCGAGCAGCAGTCCCTTCTGCTTCAGGCGCGTGATGCCGGTGCGGGCCTGCGCGGTCGGAATGCCGAGATCCTCCGACAGCGTCACCAGATCGGCGGCCGAGATCCAGCCGCCGAGCGGACGCAGGAACAGCCCGACCACCGTGCGCAGCAGCGAGGAGGTACTGCCTGGGCGGGCGTCGACGTCGTCGAGCACCGCCGCGGCCCCGCGTGGATCGGGCGTCATGCGTTCAGCGCGTCACGGATCGCCAGCACCCCGGTGACCGTCTCCGCATACGAGGTGCTCAGCGGTGACAGCCCGAGGCGGATGCCGTCGGGGAAGCGGAAATCCGGGATGATGCCGTCGTCCCACAGCCGTGCGGTCACTGCGCGGAAATCGGGGTGCCCGATCGTGACGTGACCGCCGCGGACTGCGGCGTCGCGGGGACTCAGCAGCCGCACGCCGAGCGGGGCGAGCACCTCGTCGTACGCCTGCACGGCGAAGTCCGTCAGCGAGATCGACTTGGCCCGCACCGCATCGATCGACGCTTCCTCGATCAGGTCGAGCATGCCCTGCATCGCGAGCATCGAGGTGACCGGCGGCGTGCCGCTCAGCAGCTGTCGGATGTCGTCGGACGGCACGTACTCCGGTCCCATCGCGAAGATGTCGGCCGCACTCCACCAGCCGTGGATCGGCTGACGGAGCACGCCATGCAGACCCCGGCGCAGGTACGCGAACGCGGGCGAGCCCGGGCCGCCGTTCAGGTACTTGTACGTGCATCCGACGGCGAGGTCGACACCCCACGCATCCAGCTGCATCGGGACGACGCCGACCGAGTGGCACAGATCCCACATCATGAGCGCGCCGGCGGCGTGCACGGCATCCGTGATCGCCGGCATGTCCGCCAGCGCGCCGGAGCGATAGTCGACGTGGCTCAGCGAGACCAGGGCGGTGCGTTCTGAGACGACCGCGTCGATGTCGGCGACGGTGACGCCGTGCACCGGATCGGGCTCGAGCCAGCGGACCGTCATGCCGGTCTCGGCGGCGACCCCGGCGACCAGGAAGCGGTCGGTCGGGAAGTTGCCGGCCTCCATCACGATCTCGGTGCGGGTGTTCGAGGCGCCGGGTCCCTGTGCGGCCCCGTCGGGTCCCTGAGCCGCCCCGTCGGGTCCCTGAGCCTGTCGAAGGGCCGCGCGCAGCAGCTTGTAGATGAGCACGCTGGTCGAGTCGGCCACGACGGTCTGTCCGGCGGCCGCGCCGAGGGCGAGCGCGCCGATGCGGTCGCCCAGCTCCATCGGCAGCGCCATCCACTGCTCGTCCCAGGAGCGGATGAGCCTGGTGCCCCAGTCCTCGCGCACGAACCGTGCGATCTTCTCGGGGATGTCTCGCAGCGGACGCCCGAGCGAGTTGCCGTCGAGGTAGGCGCTGACGCCCGGCGCCTCGGCGAAGGCATCCAGGTGCGCACGCAGCGGATCGGCGGCATCGAGTTCGCGGGCGCGGTCGAGGAGATCGGTCATGTCACACCTTCAGGTCGTCGGCGGTGAGGGGGCGGGCGTGCAACGGATCGGCGGTCGCTGGCGTCGCGCCGGGGAAGAACAGCAGGACGGATGCCGGATCGAGCGGGTCGACCGGAGCGAGCGCCTGGAGCAGTGCCGTGTCGTCGAGACCGGCGTCCCGGAGCGCAGCGAGCTCGCCCGCGTTGAGGCCCACCGGCGTCGGGCCGTTGCCCATATCGGTGCCGTAGCGGAGTATGCCGCCGGCGGCATGGAAGCGTCGCACGTTGTCGAGGGCGATCGTCAGGTCGGCGCCGCTGTGGATCGCGAGCGTCGAGATCCACGAGACGGATGCCGCCTGCTCGGCGATCTCCGCGTCATCGAGTCGCTCGGTGAACGGTGCGTGCGCGAGCTGGGTGGCGCCGAGCCGCGCTGCGCGCTGCGCCTGGCCCCGACCCTCCGTGTGGGCGACCACCGGGAGGCTGCGCGCCGCGGCGAGCTCGACGATCGTGCGGAAGAGTGCGTCGTCGAACACCGGCCCCGCATGCGCGTTGCTCGCGACCTTGATACGGCGTGCACCGGCATCCGCCATCTCGGTGATCGCGACGGCTGCAGCATCCGCATCAGCGATCTCGCGCACCGAGCCGGCTGGCGCCCACTCCCGGTCGGACGGATAGCCGCCCACCGGCGTCAGGAACGCACCTGCGAATGCGATATCGACCGCACCGGCCCCGAGCCGAACCACGACCTCGGGATTCGCGCCGAGGTCGACCACGCGGCCGAGCGTCGAACCTGCGAGCAGCATGTGATCGACGAGCTGCAGATGCACGTGGTGGTCGGTGTACCCGCCGCTGATCACGCCGTCGAGGCGCGGCGGATCGGCCGTCGGCTCGAGGTCGCTCAGACGGACCCGCCCATCGACGAGGCCGGCCGTGCCCGCTCGCCATGCTTCGCCATCGAAGTACGTGACGGCGTGCATCAGCCGCCGATCTCCGTCCGCACCGTGTAGAGCTCGGGGAAGAAGGTGAGGTCGAGGGCGCGCTGCAGGAAGCCCACGCCGCTGGATCCGCCGGTGCCGACCTTCATGCCGATCGTGCGGGCGACGGTCTTCAGGTGGCGGAAGCGCCAGAACTGGAAGTTGTCCTCGAGGTCGACGAGGTCTTCACACGCCTCGTACAGGTCCCAGTGCTCCTGGTGGTGCTGGTAGATCTCGCGGATCGCCGGTACCAGCTCGGCCGTCTCGCGATACGGCTGGCGCACGTCGCGGTCGAGGATCGAGGCGGGGATGGGGAGTCCGCGGCGCGAGGCGTAGCGCAGGAACTCGTCGTACAGCGTCGGCTTCTCCCACTCGGCGGTGAGCAGCGCGAGGTTCGCCGGGTGGTCGCTGAAGACGCTGAGCATCTTCTCGTTCTTGTTGCCGAGCGCGAACTCCACCGCGCGGTACTGCACGGACTGGAAGCCGGATGAGCTGCCGAGGGCGCCGCGGAACTGCGCGTATTCGGTGGGGGTGAGCGTCGCGAGGATCGCCCACTGCTGCGTCATCACGTCCTGGATCTTCTTGACGCGTGCCACGCGCTTCAACGCTTCGCGCAGATCGTCGCTGGCGAGCAGTTCGCGGGCCGATGACAGCTCGTGCAGCAGCTGCTTGAGCCAGAGTTCGGTGGTCTGATGCTGGATGATGAACAGCAACTCGTCGTGGTGCTCGGGAACGCTGACCGGATGCTGCGCCGTGAGCAGCTGGTCGAGCGAGAGGTACGAGCCGTAGCTCATCCGCCCTGACATGTCGGTGACGATGCCGGCTTCGAGTGCGCGCTCGTTCTCGGTGCTCATGGGTCGCTTCCTGTCGTGACGGACAGATAGAACATATAACAATTCTGTCGACCGTCACAATGATGAAATATGGGAAGCCTTCCTCGACGGCGAGGCGCCCGGTGGATACCGTCGGCATATGGGCGACAGCATCGAGGCGCAGACGTTCACGCGCCAGGACCGTACGCAGTTCCGCGCCAAGGCCGAGCGGTGCCTCGACGCCCTGGCATCCATGCTCGCGGACGGCCGATTCGCGACCGTGGACGCCCCTGACTCGCAGCTCGGTCTGGAGATCGAGCTGAATCTCGTCGACGAGCACGGCGCTCCGGCCCGCGGGAACGAAACGGTGCTCGACGCGATCGCGTCTCCGGCATTCCAGACGGAACTCGCGCGGTTCAATGTCGAGATCAACGTGGCGCCTCGACCGATCGGCGGCGGGCATCTCCAGGAGCTCGAGACGGTGCTGCGCGGCTCGCTCGAAGTCGCCGATCGTCGGGCGCGGTCCGCCGGCAGCGGTCTGGCCATGATCGGGATGCTTCCGACGCTCGACGAGACGCACTTCACCGAGCGCTGGTTCTCGGCCGATCCCCGATACAGCCTGCTCGGTCAGCAGATCCTCTCGGCGCGGGGCGAGGACATCGAGTTGCAGCTCGACGGTGTCGCACTGGGCGATGACCGGCCGGCCGAGCAGCTCGCGATGGTCTGCGACACGATCCTGCCCGAGGCCGCCTGCACCTCCGTGCAGCTGCATCTGCAGGTCGCACCCGAGTCGTTCGCCGCGTACTGGAATGCGGCGCAGGCGATCGCCGGTGTGCAGGTGGCGCTGGCTGCGAACTCCCCATTCTTCGCGGGCAAGGCGCTGTGGCACGAGACGCGGATCCCGATGTTCGAGCAGGCCACCGACACCCGTCCGCAGGAGCTGAAGAACCAGGGTGTGCGTCCCCGCGTCTGGTTCGGCGAGCGATGGGTCACGTCGATCTTCGACCTCTTCGAGGAGAACTCGCGGTACTTCCCCGCGCTGCTGCCCGTGACCTCGGATGAGGATCCCTTCGAGGCGCTGGACGAGGGGCGCGCACCGGAACTCGCCGAGCTGCGCATGCACAACGGCACCGTCTATCGCTGGAACCGTCCGATCTACGATGCCGAGAGCGGCACAGCGCATCTGCGCCTCGAGAACCGGGTGCTCCCGGCGGGACCGAGCGTCGTCGACGTGGTGGCGGATGCCGCGTTCTACTACGGTCTGGTGCGCAGCATGGCCGAGGCCGACCGCCCCATCTGGACGCAGATGACCTTCGACGCAGCCGCGGAGAACCTGCGCGCCGCCGCACGCGGCGGCATCGACTCGCGGTTGTACTGGCCGGAGGTCGGCTGGATCAGCCCGCGAGAACTGGTGCTGCGTCGGCTGTTGCCTGCGGCGGCCGAGGGATTGGACGCGTACGGCGTCGACCCCGAGGTCCGTGATCGGTATCTCGGCATCATCGAGCAGCGCTGCCTCACCGGACGGAACGGCGCGGTCTGGCAGCGGGAGAACGTCTCGGCTCGCGAGCGCGCCGGCGCGTCACGGCCTGAGGCGCTGCACGGCATGCTCGCGGACTATCTGGAGCGGATGCAGGCCGGCGAGCCCGTGCACACCTGGACGCACTGACGCTCGGGCCCCTGCTGTCCTGCGTGCGTGCTCACAGCGCGGGCGTTCGCGGCGGCGGAGTGCGCCGAGTTCCAGGAGCGCCGATCGCCTCGAATGCCGCGGCCAGCCGGAGCAGCGCCGTGTCGTCGTAGGCGCGCCCGGCGAACGTCAGCCCGATGGGCATGCCGATGTCGGCCATGACGCCCATCGGCACCGTGACGGTCGGGATGCCGAGGTGCCGCACGGTGAGATTGCCGTTCGCGATCCACGTCCCGTTGCGCCAGCCGAGGTCGGCGGATGCCGCGTGCACGTCCATGTCGGCCGGGCCGACGTCGGCCACCGCGGGGAACACGACGGCGTCCAGTCCGAGCCCGTCCATCCATTCCTCGAGGTCGATGCGACGGGTCTCTTCGAGCCCGCGGAGTCCGTCGGGGAGCTCGGGCATCTCGGTGAACGAGGCGCCGGGATGCGTGCGCACCCAGCCCGGGTACTCGGCGATGTCGTCGTCGAAGCCGGTGTAGCGGTCGGGGAGTGCGCCGTGCGGATGCGGGAAGATCGTGGCGCCGTCGACCTCGGCCAGCGTGTGCAGCGTCGAGTCGCCGTTCGCCTGCAGGAAGTCCTCCCACGCCCACGCCGACAGGTCGACGATCTCGCGCTGCAGATACTCGGGCGTCACGAGTCCACGGGTCATGATCGTCGGCGCGCCAGGACGGTCGCCCTCGTAGTTCGACACCACAGGGAAGTCGACCTCGACGACCGTCGCTCCGGCGGCCTCGAGGTCACGGCGGGCCCCCTCCCAGCGCTCGATCACCGAGGCGCGGGTCTCGATGCGCTGCCCCGTGGGGCCGCCGATGCCGGGCGCGTCGGCGGTGCCGGCCTCCGGATCCGCGTTGATGTACATGCGCGGGATGCCGATGCGCTCGCCGCGGAGAGCCGCTGTCGCGTGGACCGACAGCTCGGGATACGACGCCGGGCGCACCTCGGACGACACGGGCAGCGACACCCACGGTTGCGCGCGCCAGAAGTCCCCGCGCACCTCGGTGTCGTCGGCGACGATCACGTCGAGCACCTCGAGCAGGTCGGCCATCGTGCGGGCGTGCGGTACGACGACGTCCATGGTCGGCACGAGCGGCCAGTTGCCGCGGGTCGAGATCACGCCGCGGGACGGGGTGTACGCGCAGAGGGCGTTGTTCGTGGCGGGACCGCGGCCGCTCGACCAGGTCTCCTCGCCCAGGCCGAAGGCCCCGAAACTCGCCGCCGTCGCCGTGCCTGAGCCGTTCGAAGAGCCCGAGGCGAAGGGCGCGGTGAGGAACTCGGCGTTGTACGGACTCTCGGCGCGGCCGTAGACGCCGCGCTGCATGCCGCCGTTCGCCATCGGGGGCATGTTCGTCAGCCCGAGGCAGATGGCTCCGCCTGCACGCAGCCGCTCGATCGTGAACGCGTCGCGCTGTGCCACGAGCTCGGCGAACGCGGGGCTGCCGGCCGCAGCGGTGAGTCCACGCACGAGGTAGCTGTCCTTCGCGGTGTACGGGATGCCGTCGAGGGGCCCGAGCGTCTCGCCACGGGCACGGCGGGCATCGGATGCCGCGGCCTCAACCTCGGCATCCGGATTGGTCACGACGACCGCGTTCAGCGTGGTTGCGGTGTCCAGCGCGTCGAAGGCCGCGATGCGCGCCCGGTAGGCGGCGACGAGCTCGACCGCGGTCGTGTCGCCGCGCTCGAGTGCGCCGCGCAGGTCGGCGATCGACGCCTCCGCCACCTCGAAGGCGGTCATGCGACTGCCGGCTGCTGCTGCGTGATGCAGTGGATGCCGCCGCCGCGGTCGAACAGCGGACGGGCATCCACCGTGACCACTCGGCGCCCTGGGTACGCCGCCGCGAGGATCTCCCGCGCCGCGGCATCCGCCCGGTCCTCGCCGAAGCCGCACGCGACCACACCGTCGTTCGTGACGAGGTGGTTGACGTAGCTCCAGTCGACGAAGCCCTCGTGGTCGCGGAGTGCCTGGGGGGCAGGGAGCGCCAGCACCTCGAAGCGGCGGCCGGCAGCGTCCGTCTGCTGCTCGAGGTGCGCGCGCAGGTCGCGGGTGACCGCGTGGTCCGGGTGCGCTGGATCCTGCTGCTCGTGCAGCAGCAGCGTGCCTGGCGAGGTGATGGTCGCGACGATGTCGACGTGTCCGTTGGTGCCGAAGTCGTCGTAGTCGCGGGTGAGTCCGCGGGGGAGCCACACCGCCTTGGTCGCGCCGATCGTGCGGGCCATCTCGGCCTCGACGCGCTGTCGGTCGGCGAAGGGATTGCGTCGAGGGTCGAGCTGCACGGTCTCCGTCAGCAGCACGGTGCCCTCGCCGTCGACGTGGATGCCGCCGCCTTCGTTCACGAGCGTCGAACTGACCAGCTCGGCGCCCACGGCTCCGGCCACGATGCGCGCGTGCTCCGCGGCCTTGCGCCACTCGGCCCAGTCCGGCGCGCCCCAGCCGTTGAAGATCCAGTCGACAGCGCCGAGTACTCCCGGGCGCTCGTCGTCGACCACGAAGGTGGGTCCGGAGTCGCGCATCCAGAACTCGTCGACGGGTGCTTCGACGATCTCGATGCCGCCGCTCAGCATCCGCCTGGCCCGCGGGACCTCGCTCGGATCGACGACCATCGTGACCGGCTCGAACTCGGCGACCGCGTGTGCGACCGCGGTCCAGGCGGCGTAGCCCTCTTCGCGCTCGGCATCGGTCTCGCCCAGCGTCTGACCCTCGGCGGGGAAGGCCATCCAGGTGCGCTCATGATGTGCTGTCTCTGCGGGCATTCGCCAGGCCATCGTGGTCTCCTCGCAACGGATCCGGTTATTGAACATGCGATCAACAGGTGCTACGGTAACCCGTGATGAACACGACGTCAAGAGTCACGAGCCCCAGGCGGATGTCGCCTGAGCAGCGCGACCGATCGATCCTCGACGGGGCGATCGGCCTCGCTCGCGAGAGCGGTCTGGAGAGCCTGACGGTTCGGGCCGTGGCGCAGCGAGTGGGCGTGACTCCGGCGCTGATCGCGCACTACCGCCCGGTCATGGACGCATTCCTCGCCGACGTGTTCGGCGAGATCGTGGGGGCCGAGCGTGTCGAGGTGATGGCCGACTTCGACCCGGACCGCGGTGTGCGCGACAACCTCTTCCACATGGTCGAGACGCTGCTCGACGGCGACCGCGACGACGTCACGCTCGTGTGGGTGCAGGCCTGGGCGCTCGGCGTGCGCAACGAGACCCTCGCAGCGCGCGTGCGCACCGAGATGGACCTGTGGCAGAGCGCGATCGAGGAGCACCTCGCCGCGGCCGTCGCCACCGGGGAGATCGCGGCATCCCGAACCGACACCGCCGCCTGGCTGCTGCTCGCGATGGTCGACGGCATGAACGCGCACTCGCTCGTGAAGTGGGCCCCGCACGACCGCGCCGATCTCGCCCGCCGCGCACTCTCGGTCGCCCTCGACCACGCAGACGATTCCCTCAACTCCCCGAGAACCTAAGGAAGCACCATGGATGCTGTGCGCATGCACGCGGCCTCTGCCGAGTCGACCGCGATCATCGACGCCGTGCTCGACTACTCGCGGCGGCGGATGCTGGCCGCCGACGTGCCGCTCGACAAGCCGCAGACCGAGGCGGAGCTGAACCGACTGATCGGCGCCACGATCACGGACGCCGGACTCGGAGCGAACCGGGCGCTCAGTCTGTTCGAGCACGTGCTCGCCCCGGCCTGTCTGACGACGAGTCATCCGCTGTACCTGTCGTTCATCCCGACCGCGCCGACCATGGCCGCGATCGCGTTCGACCTGGTCGTGTCAGCATCCGGGCTCTACGGCGGCAGCTGGCTCGAAGGCGCCGGCGCCGTGCATGCCGAGAACGAGGTGCTGTCGTTCCTCGCCGCCGAGTTCGGGCTCCCGGAGACCGCCGGCGGCGTGTTCGTCCAGGGCGGCACGATCGGCAACCTCTCGGCGCTGGTCGCCGCCCGCGAGGCCGCGAAGGCGCGCCTGCTCGAGGCCGACAAGGAGCTGCCGAGGCGATGGAAGATCGTCTGCAGCGTCGAGGCGCACTCCTCGAACACGTCAGCCGCGCGGGTCATGGACGCCGACGTGCTGCTGGTGCCGGCGGGCGACGACGGCGTGCTGCGGGCGGATGCCGTGCGCGCAGCGCTGGCCGAGCACGGTGACGAGATCTGCGCGGTCGTCGCGACCGGCGGCTCGACGAACTTCGGGATCGTCGACGACATCGAAGGCATCGCCGCGCTGAAGGACGAGTTCGACTTCTGGCTGCACATCGACGGCGCCTACGGGCTCACGGCCATGCTCGCTCCGGAAGGCAGGCACATCTTCGCCGGCGTCGAGCGTGCCGACTCGGTCATCGTCGACCCGCACAAGTGGCTGTTCGCGCCGTTCGACTGCTGCGCCCTGATCTACCGCGACCCCGACAACGGACGCCGCGCACACACGCAGCATGCCGAGTATCTCGACATCCTCACCGACGTCGACGAGTTCAGCCCTTCCGACTACTCGATCCAGCTCACACGGCGCCCGCGCGGCCTGCCGATGTGGTTCTCGCTCGCGACCTACGGGGTGACGGCGTACCGCGATGCGGTCAGCGCCACGATCGCCCTGACCAGGCGCATCGCCGACGAGATCGCCCGCCGCCCGGAGCTGCGCCTGGTGCGCGACCCGCAGCTCTCGGTGGTCGTGTTCGAGCGCGACGGCTGGGATCGTGCCGACTACGACCGCTGGTCGGCCGCACTCCTCGACACGCAGCACGCCTTCGTGGTGCCGAGCTCGCACCAGGGTCGCCCGAACACGCGCTTCGCCATCCTGAACCCGCTGACCACCTTCGACGACCTCGTCGGCATCCTCGACACGATGAAGTAGGCGAACGCCCGGGTCACGATCAGCGGACCCGGTCCCGATCAGCCGACGGATTCGCACGATTCCTCAGCGGATCGGGACGACCTCCGCGGATCGGGACGACCTTCGCGGATCGGGACCGAACCCCGCGCGCGACGTGCAGGGAGAAATGCGGGTTGCAGGAGCATCCGGCCCGATTCTCCCTGCAGGTCGCACATCTCCCTGCAGGTCGCACCGGCTGAGGGCAGGCCGGACAGGCGGATGCCGTCAGCGCGTCGTGTGCGCATTCAGGAACTCGATCGTCTGCTGCAGGGCGGTCTGCGCATCCGGCAGGTCGAGGTGGAACTGGTACTCGTGCGGCAGCTGCGGCTCGTGCGGCGCCGGCCAGAACCGGGTCGTCACGTCGACGCCGAGCTCGTCGAGGCGCTGCGCCATCGGGATCGACTGCAGCCAGGTGAGGCCGTCGCCGTTGCCGCCAGAGATGTACGTCGTCGGGAAGTCCTTCGTGACCCAGTCGACCGTCGACATGGTGGCGCCGGTCGAGTCCTCGGCCCAGGTCTTGGTGCCCGAGTACGCCCACATCGCCGATTTGAAGCCCCAGCCGGCGATGCCGTCGAGGCGGGCGAGGGCGGCGAGGTCGTACACGCCGCAGTTCAACACGGTCGCGACGAGCTGTTCGGCCGCGATCGCGGGCGTGATGTCCATGATCTCGGCGTAGGCGGTGCTCGTGATGAGCGTCGCCATCTGGCTGGCCAGCTGCGCGCCGGCCGAGTCGCCCGCGAGCACGATCTGGTCGGCGTCGACGCCCAGCTCGTCGGCGTGCTCGTCGATGTACGCGAGCGCGTCATTGAGCTGGTGCACGGCGAGCGGGTACACGCCCTCCGGTCCGATCGTGTAGTTCACCGCGATGGTCGTGAAGCCCTCGGCGGCGAGGATGCGCAGGTACGGGTCGACGTTCTCCTTCGCCCCCGAAATCCAGGCGCCGCCGTGGATCCAGACGACGGTCGGCAGCGGCCCGGTGGCGGATGCCGGAGTGAACACGTCCATCGTGGTGTCGGCGCCCGCGTCGCCGTATGCGACATCGAGCTGCTCGGTGAGCTTCGTATCGGGGACGTGCTTGTCCATCTCGGCAGCGGTCTCATCGCCGCCCTTCGTGAACACGGCGCGGATCAGCATCGCCGAGGGCCATGGCGTGAGCGATCCGATGATCGCGATCACCGCGGCGACGGCGACCACGATCCCGACGGCGATCTTCGTGCGTCGCCACGGTCGTCGCGCCTTTCTCGGGTGCTCGGACTCTTCGGCGTGCGCGCTGATGCTCAATGGAACCCCTCCCTGCGCATCAGTGTGCCAGTATTCCGGTTCCGCGCACGAGCACGAGTGTCACATGCATGAGCAGGGGACGGATGCACGAGGAATGTGCACGTTTCCTCGTGCATCCGTCGGGTCCTCGTGCAGCTGTCGGTGAGGAGCTCGGTACTCGGACACAGCGACACCTTTCAGTGCACTCCAAGGTTCAGAGTGCAATATTGCACTCTATGAACGACAGTGCAGGTTCACTGCGGGATCTCCGGAAGCGCGAGACCATCCGCTCACTCACCGACATCGCGCGTCGGCTCACGATCGAACACGGCTTCTCGGGCTTCACGGTCGAAGACGTGTGCGCCGAGGCCGGGGTCTCCCGCCGCACCTTCTTCAACTACTTCGAGAGCAAGGAGAATGCGGTCTTCGGCTTCACCGAGATCGATCCGCGCCTGGTCGAGCTGGACGAGGAGTTCGTGGCGATGGAGGGCGATCTGCTCGACGACTTCGTCACGATCATGCTCCGCCGGTGGGCACTGCTCGACCCGCTGTCGGATGCTCCGGCGCTGATGTCCGTGATCGAGAACGAGCCGCGGCTGCTCCGAGGCGCCTTCGAGCGTCTGGCGGAGAACGAGCGCCGCGACGTCGCGCTCATCGTCCGCCGCGAGGGGGAGGGCGAGACGCTGCGCGCCGAGGTCGTCGTGCACATGACCGGCGCGCTGGTGCGCATGGCCGTCGACCAGTTGCTCCACCACCACTCCACCGAGTCCATCGAAGACCTCGTCCTGCGACGGCTCGACATCGCTCGCGCCGCGTTCGCACCGGCATCCGATCCTTCGCCCGCATCTCCTCCCGCCCTGAACTCTGCACCGACCTCCGCCCCGAAAGAAGACTGAATGTCCGCCACCGCAACCAAGGATGCGCCGTTCCTGCTCACCAAGCGCCGCATCTGGATCATCTTCAGCGCCCTGATCGCCGGGATGCTGCTGTCCAGCCTCGATCAGACGATCGTCTCGACCGCCATGCCGACCATCGTCGGCGAGCTCGGCGGCGTCGACCACCAGGTCTGGATCACCACCGCCTACCTGCTCGCGACCACGATCGTCATGCCGATCTACGGCAAGTTCGGTGACGTGCTCGGGCGCCGCAACCTGTTCCTCGTCGCGATCGCCCTCTTCACGCTCGCCTCGGTCGGCTGCGCCTTCGCCAGCGACTTCTGGATGTTCGTCGTCTTCCGTGCCCTGCAGGGACTGGGCGGCGGCGGTCTGATGATCCTCTCGCAGGCGATCATCGCCGACATCGTGCCTGCCAACGAGCGAGGCAAGTACATGGGTCCGCTCGGGGCCGTCTTCGGCCTCTCCGCCGTCGCCGGTCCGCTGCTCGGCGGATTCTTCGTCGACCACATGACCTGGCAGTGGGCGTTCTACATCAACATCCCGGTCGGCGTCGCGGCATTCATCATCGCGCTCGTCGCCCTGAAGCTGCCGAGCAAGAAGGCTGAGAAGCCGATCGACATCTTCGGCGTGATCTTCCTCTCGATCGCCACGACCTGCCTCATCTTCTTCACCGACTTCGGCGGCGACAAGGAGTTCGGCTGGTCGTCGATGGCAACCTGGGCGTGGGGCGCCGGCCTGATCGTCGCTGCCACGGCATTCGTGATCACCGAGTCGCGTGTGCAGGACCCGATCATCCCGCTGAGCCTGTTCCGCAACCCGATCTTCATCAACGCCACCGCGATCGGACTCGTGCTCGGCATCGGGATGTTCGCCGCGATCGGCTTCGTGCCGACCTTCCTGCAGATGTCGTCCGGCACCTCGGCCGCCGAATCCGGCCTGCTGATGATCCCGATGATGGTGGGGCTGATCGGCACGTCGATCTTCTCCGGCATCGCGATCTCGAAGACCGGGAAGTACAAGATCTACCCGATCATCGGCACGATCCTCACCGGTATCGCGATGGTCTCGATGACGACGCTCTCGGCCGAGACGCCCATCTGGCTGATCTGCGTCTTCCTGTTCGTGTTCGGCGCAGGGCTCGGCCTGATCATGCAGGTCGTCGTGCTGGTCGTGCAGAACGCGGTCCCGTCGAACGAGATCGGTACCGCGACGAGCACGAACAACTACTTCCGCGAGGTCGGCGCATCGCTGGGCACCGCGGTGTTCGGCACGCTCTTCACGACGCGACTGACCGAGAACCTCGTCGGAGTGTTCGCCGGTGCCGGAGCATCCGCCGACGACGCCGCGCAGTCGGCAGCGACGATCGACCCCGCCACGCTCAACGCCCTCCCGGACGAGGTTCGCGACGGCATCGTGACGGCATACGCGGATGCGCTGGCGCCAGTGTTCTGGTACCTCGTGCCGTTCATCGTGCTGGCGCTCGTGCTCTCGCTGTTCCTCAAGCAGATCCCGCTCTCCGACCAGGCCGGCCTCGTGGCCCGCGGCGAGGCGATCTCGGGCGAGGAGGCGGAGCGGCTCGAGGCCGAGCAGCGGTCGGGTTCCCGCTCGGGCGCCGCTGCGACGCTGACAGCCGCGCGGCCGGAGTCGGCGACCGAGCGGAGCGACGAGGGCGGAGACGCCGAGCAGACGGAACGCTGACGCGACCCTGTCCGCCTCGCAATCGGCCGGCCCCGCTCACTTCGGTGGGCGGGGCCGTTCCCGTGTCACGTGGCCAGTCCGGCGATCAGCCGCCGCAGGCCGTACTCGAATGCGCGGTCGACGTCACCGCCGAGCCGGAAGGCGCCCGACAGCTCCATCTGCAGGAACCCCGTCGCCCAGGCGGTGAAGAGGCGTGCGGCATCGAGGGCGTCGTCCTCGCCGACGAGGGCGGTCGTCGCGCGGATGAGCGGTGCGGCCGAGCGCTGCAGCGCCTCGTGCGGAGCGGCAGCGCTGAACATGAGGCGGAAGGCCTCCGGATGCTGCTGGGCGAAGCCGCGGTACGCCTGCGCGATCTCGGCGATGTCGGCATCCGTGGCATCGAGGCGAGCGGTCAGTTCGTCGATCGCCGACTCGGCGATCGCGGAGAGCAGGGCATCGCGGTCACGGACCCGCTTGTAGAGCGAGGGGGCGCGCACGCCCACCCTGGTGGCGACGGCCTGCATCGTGACACTCGCAGGCCCCGTGGCGTCGAGGATCTCGCGGCCGGCGGCGATGATCTGGTCGAGCGAGGTCCGGTCGGGTGTCGGCATGACGTCTCCTTGATAGCTATTGACAATAGCCATGATAGCTACGTAACGTAGCCATCGCAATCATCCTGAGAGGATCCGCCATGAAGCTCGCACCGCACCTGCGCCGTCTCGGCAACGACATCGTCGCCTCGTACCTCATCGATCTCCCAGAGGGCATCACCCTGATCGACGCCGGTCTCCCCGGCCACTGGAATGACCTCACGCGCGAACTCGCCGAGCTCGGGCGACCGATGTCCGATATCCGCGGACTCGTGCTGACGCACGGCGACGGCGATCACATCGGGTTCGCCGAACGACTGCGTCGAGAGGTCGGGGTGCCCGTGTTCATCCACTCGGCCGACGCGCATCGCGTGCGCACCGGCGAGAAGCCGAAGACGGCGATGGGACCGGCGCGGATCGGCCCGACACTCGGCTTCTTCGCCTACGGCATCCGCAAGAACGCGCTGCGCACGCCGCACGTGTCCGAGGTGACCGAGGTCGCCGATGGCGACGTGCTCGATCTGCCGGGTGCTCCCGTCGTGATCGGGATGCCAGGACACTCGCCAGGGAGTATCGCAGTGCACGTGCCGGCCGCGGATGCCGTGTTCGTCGGCGACGCCCTCACGACCCGTCACGTGCTCACGGGACGCACGGGCGCCCAGCCCGCTCCGTTCACGGATGAGCCCGCCGACGCGCTGGCGTCACTCGACCGCCTCGCCGAGGTCTCCGCATCCTGGGTGCTGCCGGGGCATGGGGCGCCGTGGCACGGATCGCCGGCCGATATCGCGGCCGCGGTGCGCGCGGCGGGCTGACGGAGATCGCGATCGGCGGATGGGCTCACGTTTCGCGGACGCATTCGTCGGATCGGTCCGCCGATCGTGACAATCCCCGCTGTTCGTGACCCGAGAGGGCGCACCTCAGCGCCCGGCGAGCACCGTGGCCGTATCGGAGACGGTGATCTGCGGGGGATAGAGCCCCATCACCTGCAGGGCAGCCGCGTGGTTCTCGGCGCTCGAGCCGGCGCAGGCGTCGGCGGCGACGGTGACGTGCGCTCCTGCATCCGCTGCGGCCAGCGCGGTCGAGATCACGCAGCAGTCCGTCGAGACGCCGGCGAGCACGACGTGCGCGCCGTGACCGACCACCGCCTCGATCTCGGCGCCCCACTTGCCGAAGGACGGCAGGTCGAGGGTCGGATGCTGCGACAGCTCGGCCGCCTCGGGAACCAGGTCGAACAGCGGATCGGTCGGGGGCTGGTCAGCGAACGGCCACGCGGCGAAGTACTCGCCCCATGATGTGGAGCGGTCGGCCGTCGGCATCCATCTGGTCACCAGTACCCGCTCGCCGAAGCATGCGGCCAGTGCGCTGATCCGCGGGATCGCCTCCGCGAAGAACGGCGATGCCCACGCGGAGTCAGGCGACGCGAAGATCGCCTGCGGGTCGATCACGACCAGCCACGCGCCCTGGGTTCCTGCATCCGCCCCGTGGGTCCCTGCATCCGCCCCGCGGGTCCCTGCATCCGCCCCGCGGGTCCCTGAGCCTGTCGAAGGGCCAGTCACACCTGCTCCTGTCGCCGGATCTTCGCGGCCCGCGCGAAGTACGTGACGAGGAACGACAGCACGAGCGCGAAGAAGACGCCGAGGTTCGCGTATGCCCAGTCGCCGTCCTTGCCGCCGATCAGGAACAGCAGGTATCCCTGCCAGTTGTTCCAGGCGGCGTCCTCGGCGAAGTTGTTCACGACGAGGCCCCAGCCGATCACGCTGGTGACGACCATGGTGCCGATCGAGGTCCAGTCCCAGGCGCCGTATCGGCCCCGGCTGTCGAACAGGGCCTCCTCGTCGTAGTTCTTCTTCCGGCGCAGGATGTCGGCGATCAGGATGCCGGCCCACGAGGCGAGCGGCACCCCGAGCGTGATGAGGAAGCTCTGGAACGGTCCGAGGAAGTCGGTCGCGACGAACACGACGAAGATAGTGCCGATCGTGAGGATGACGCCGTCGATCGCGGCGGCCGAGGGGCGGGGGATGCGGATGCCGAGGCTCAGCAGCGTCAGTCCCGAGGAGTAGATGCCGAGCACCGCGCCCGACACGAGCGCGAGCACCGCGGTGAGCAGGAACGGCACGAGCACCCAGACCGGCAGGATCGAGGCGAGGGCGCCGATCGGGTCTGCTGCGATCGCGTTCATGAGGTCGTCGTTCGAGCCGCCGAGCAGCAGTCCGAACACCACGAGGATCACCGGTGCCACCGAGCCGCCGATCGTGTTCCAGGCGACGATCGCTCCGTCGGACGCCGTGCGCTTCTGGTAGCGCGACCAGTCGGCTGCGATGTTGATCCAGCCGAGTCCGAAGCCGGTCATCACCATGACGAGGGCGCCGATCACCTGACCGATGCCGCCATCAGGGCGAGCCATGACCGCTGCGAGATCGACCTGCGGCGCCGCGAGGATGATGTAGAGCACGGTCACGACGCCGGTGATCCAGGTCAGCACCGACTGCATCCGCATGATGGTGTGATACCCGAGCACGGACGCCGCGACGATGAGCGCGGCGACGATCACGGTGGCGATGATCTTCACCACGACGCTGTCGCCGTCGCCGCCGAGCTGCGTGATGACGGTCGCTGTCGCCAGCACGGCGAGGATCGCGAGGAAGGTCTCCCAGCCGATCGAGGTCAGCCACGAGACGATGCCTGGCACTTTCTGCCCCTGCACGCCGAACGCCGCGCGCGACAGCACCATGGTCGGCGCTGAGCCGCGCTTGCCGGCGATCGCGATGAGTCCGCACAGCAGGAACGACACCACGATGCCGATGATCGACACCACCGTCGCCTGCCAGAACGAGATGCCGAAGCCCAGCACGAACGACCCGTACGACATGCCGAACACCGAGACGTTCGCTGCGAACCACGGCCAGAAGAGGTCGCGAGGCTTCGCGGTCCGCTCGGATTCGGGGATGATCTCGATGCCCGCACGCTCGATGAGAGCCGGCTTGATGTCCGTCATGTGGACATCTTGGCACTGCCGAGCAGGCAGTGGGCGCGCACGCGGGGTCAGGCCGTGAAGAACGACTCCGCGGTGCGGGAGAGGTCGTAGAGGTCGGAGACGCCTGCGAGCTCACGGGCGGAGTGCATCGACAGGATCGGGATGCCGACGTCGACCGTGCGGATGCCGAGGCGCGTCGCCGTGATCGGGCCGATCGTCGTGCCGCACGGGACGGCGTTGTTCGACACGAACTCCTGGGTGTTCACGCCGACGCGCTCGCACCACGTGCGCCATGCGGCCGTGCCGACGGCATCCGTCGCGTAGCGCTGGTTGGCGTTGATCTTGAGGATCGGACCCGACCCGAGCACCGGCTGCACGACCGGATCGTGCTTCGCGATGTAGTTCGGGTGCACCGAGTGGCCGACGTCGCTCGACAGGCACCATGACGACGCGTATGCCTGGCGGCGTTCCGAGGCGTCGGCGCCGAGTCCGGCGTACATGCGCTCGAGCACGTCCTCGAGGAACGGGCCGGCTGCGCCGGAGCGCGACTCGGAGCCGAGCTCCTCGTGGTCGAAGGCGGCGAACACGGCGATCGGGGCCTTCGAGCGCGGCGTCCGATCGGCGATCTCGATGATCGCGACAGCGCCGGCGTGCACCGAGGCGAGGTCGTCGAGGCGACCGGCCGCGAAGAAGGCGTCGTCCTTGCCGAACACGGCGCCGCGGGCGGAGTCCGCGATCACGACGTCGTAGCCGCGGACGTCGGATGCCGAGACATCCGCCGAGGCTGCGAGCTCCGCGAGGATGTCGGCCTGCGTCGGGTCGCCGAGGCCCCAGACGGGCTGCGTCTCGGTCTGCTTGTCCAGGGAGAGGCCGTTGTTGACGCCGCGGTCCAGGTGGATCGCGAGCTGCGGCAGACGCAGCAGCGGGCCGGTGTCGGCGAGCACGACCCGGCCGTCCGCGAGGGCGAGGCGTCCGGAGAGTCGCAGCTCCCGGTCGAGCCAGGAGTTCAGCAGCGGACCGCCGTAGACCTCCACGGCCGCCTGCAGCCAGCCGCGTGCACCGGTCGTCGGCTGCGGCTTGAGCTTGAATCCGGGGGAGTCGGTGTGCGCACCGAAGATGTGCGAGGGAGTGGTGGCCGCGGCATCCGTCGGCACGACCCAGGCGATCGTCGCGCCGTCTCGCACCACCACGAAGCGTCCGCCGGCCTGCGCCGGCCACGACTCCTCCTCCTGCAACCGGGTGAAGCCTGCTGCTTCGAGGCGGCGTGCGACCTCCGCTGCGGCGTGGTAGCTCGACGGTGCGGCGGCGATGAAGTCGGCGAGATCGTCGGCGTGGGCGAGTGCGACCGGGGTGATGGGCATGGGTGCCTTCCTGGATTTCGGGCGTGCTTCGAGCGTAGTCGCGGAGGTTGTGCGATTCGCGCGGGGCCTGGCGCGTCGAGGTCGTTTGCCTCGCGTTCACATCCCGGAGTTATGGTGATCTCGATAGCGCCTAGGGTTCCGGGGTTCGCGCCCGACTGGTCCGAGCGGCGCCACGGTTCTCCTCCGCAGGAGAGCCGTCATCTGACAGGACAAAAGCCCGGAGGACCCTGTTCGTCGCGCCCCGCGATGGATGGAAGGGTCTGCACCGTGTCTCCTCTCGCCTTCGTCCTCGTGTTCGGCGCCGCCCTCTCGCACGCGGCGTGGAACATCATCGCGCACGGCATCAGCAGGGCCGGGGCCACGTTCCTCTGGTGGGGCGCCGTCGCGAGCACGGTCGTCTGGATCGGCGCCGTGCCGTTCACCGGCGGACTCGGCACGGACGACCTCGGGTCGTTCGCACTCGGCGTCTCGGTGTCGGCGGTGCTGCACGTGGCCTACATGGCAGTGCTGCAGCGCGGCTATCGCGAGGGCAACCTCTCGACCGTGTACGCGACCGCGCGCGGCACCGGCCCGTTCCTGTCGGTGATCGTCGCAGTGCTGATCCTGGGGGAGCGGCCCTCCGCGATCGCGCTGATCGGCGTCGCCGCGGTGATCGTCGGGGTGGTCGCGATCGGTCTCGTCGACCGTGGTCGGGGCGCCGGCAGGCGGCGCGGTCTCGACCTCGGTCTCGTGTTCGGTCTGCTCACCGGTGTCGCGATCGCGACGTACACGATCTGGGACGCGCACGTCGTGCGCACCTGGGAGCTGTCGCCCGTCGCCTTCATGGTGGGGACGACGCTGCTGCAGGTGCCGTTCTACTCGATCGCGGTGCGACACCGATGGGATGCCGTGTGGGCGCTGGGCCGTGCGCAGTGGCGGCGGATCGTCGTGTTCGGGGTGCTGTCTCCGCTGTCGTACATCCTGGTGCTGACCGCGATTCAGATCGCTCCGGTCGCGCTCGTCGCGCCGCTGCGAGAGGTCAGCGTCGTGCTCGTGAGCCTGTTCGGGGTCTTCGTGCTGCGTGAGTCGCGGCCGGGGTGGCGGATCGCCGCGTCGCTGGTCGTGGTGGGTGGGATCGTGCTGCTGGCGGTGTGAGGCCGGTCGTTGTGGCTTCCCTCACACGCATGACGTCGAGGTCGTTCCCCAGTTCCCCCAGGCGAGGGCCTTCACGCACAGCACCGGGGAGTAGATCATCTTCGACCACGACGCCGACCCGTTGTTCGAGCTGTACCCCTGTGTGTATCCGGTCTGCTGCACGGCCTTCACGTTCGAGGTGACCAGACCCACGCGCGCCCAATTCGTCTGGCACGCCTGTGACCATCGGATCTCGACGATCGTGCTCGTCCCGGGGATGAAGTTGTGAGCGACGGTGTATGCATCTGCCGCGCACCCGCTGCTCTGCGGGTCCTTCCCCGAACACGCGTCACGGCTGCACGTGACTGCCGCGGCAGCTGGACTCGGTGCCGCGGCGAACACCGCGGACAGAATCAGCATCGCCACGATGATGCCTTGGCTGAACAGCTTCTTCATCGCTCACTCCATTCTCGGGAGGACCGTCGAGCGGCGGTCGTGGGGCCAGTGTTCCACGGGCGGTGGTGTCAGGGCGGGTTGCGCGGATCGCATTCTGGAATATTGGTTTGGTCTGGGGTTTTCGGGGTGGGAATGTCGG
>NZ_DAITBE010000009.1:0-167880 GCF_036823965.1 Microbacterium sp.
ACGTGCTTGATGCGCGTGTAGTCGTCGAAGCCGTACTGCGAGAGGTCCTTGCCGTAGCCCGAATGCTTGAACCCGCCGTGCGGCATGTCCGACACGAACGGGATGTGCGTGTTGATCCACACGCAGCCGAAGTCGAGGTCGCGCGAGAACCGCATCGCGCGGGCGTGATCGGTCGTCCAGACGGATGAGGCGAGCGCGTAGGGCACATCGTTCGCGAGTTCGAGCGCCTGCTCCTCGGTCTCGAACGCCTGCACCGTGAGCACGGGGCCGAAGATCTCGCCCTGCACGGCCTCATCGTCCTGCTGCAGACCCGAGACGATGGTCGCCTCGAAGAAGTAACCACTGTCGCCCTGGCGCCTGCCGCCGGTCTCGATCGTGGCGTGCGCCGGCAGGCGGTCGACGAAGCCCTGCACCTGGGCGAGCTGCGCCGCGCTGCTGAGCGGTCCGTACAGCACACCCTCCTCATGGGGTCCCCCGGTGCGGGCGTGCGTGCGCGCTCGAGCCACCAGTGCCGCCACGAGCTCGTCGTGCACCGAGGAGTGCACGAGCACACGGGTGGCCGCAGTGCAGTCCTGTCCCGCGTTGAAGAACGCACCGGTGATGATGCCCTCGACCGCCTTCTCGATCGAGGCGTCGGCGAAGACGATCGCCGGCGCCTTGCCGCCGAGTTCCAGATGCACCCGCTTGACGTCGTTCGCCGCCGAGCGTGCGACGGCCATGCCAGCGCGCACCGATCCGGTGATCGCGACCATCTGCGGCGTCGGGTGCTCGACCAGCGCCACGCCGGTGTCCCGGTCGCCGAGCACCACGTTCAGCGTGCCGGCCGGGGTGTGCAGCGCAACGATCTCGGCGAGCAGCAGTGTCGTGAGCGGCGTCGACTCCGCTGGCTTCAGCACGACCGTGTTGCCTGCGGCGAGCGCGGGTCCGATCTTCCACACGGCCATGTTCAGCGGATAGTTCCACGGCGTGACCTGTCCGATCACTCCGATCGGCTCGCGGCGCACGAACGAGGTGTGCCCTGCCAGGTACTCCCCCGCCGCTCGACCTTCGAGGCTTCGGGCCGCACCGGCGAAGAACCGGAGCTGGTCGATGGACTGCATGATCTCGTCGGCGACGAGGCTCGCGCGCGGCTTGCCGGTGTCCTGCGATTCCAGGTCGGCGAACTCCTCCGCCCGCGCGAGCATCTCGTCGGCGATGCGGAACAGTGCCAGCTGCCGATCGGCGGGGGTGGTGTCGCGCCAGAGCGGGAAGGCAGCGGATGCCGCGGCATAGGCGGCATCCACGTCACTGTCGTCCGACAGCGGCAGCGAGCCGTACTCCGCCTCGGTCGCCGGATCGATGAGGGGCAGACTGCCCGCTCCGCGCACGGGAACGTACCGGCCGCCGATGAAGTTCTGCAGGAGATCTGTGGGCATGCCCTCATGGTAGCCATGCGGAAACGAAATCTGAAGAACTATTTGTTTCTGACGACGGAATCAGTTGCCCGAACCGGTGCAACCTGTCAATATCGACACATGAGTACGCCGAAGCAGCCCCTCCTGGACGAAGTCTCGAAGAAGATCGTCGAGCTCCTGCAGGAAGACGGCAGACGCCCCTACGCCGAGATCGGTCGCGCGGTCGGGCTCAGCGAGGCCGCTGCGCGCCAGCGAGTGCAGCGGATGACCGAGGCAGGCATCATCCAGATCGTCGCCGTGACCGACCCGATGCAGCTCGGCTTCCACCGCATGTCGATGATCGGCATCCGCGTGACCGGCGACCCCCGCGAGGTCGCCGAGGAGCTCACGAAGATCCCCGAGCTCGCCTACGTCGTGGTCACCCTCGGCACCTTCGACATCCTGGTCGAGGCCGTCTGCGAGGACGACCAGCACCTGATCGAGCTCATCGCCTCCCGCATCCGCACCGTGCCGGGCGTCGCGCACACCGAGAGCCTGCTCTACGCGGGCCTCTACAAAGACCTCTACAACTGGGGAACGCGCTGAGGCGCGCCTCGCAACGATCGGAGTGAACATGGGCACCACCGTCTTCGAGCGCCGTCGACCGGCACAGTCCGTCATCGACCGGTCGCTCAGCGACACCGCCTTCGGGGTGTTCTGGCTGGATGACGTCGAGCGGCCGAAGCATCCGTCCCTCACCGGCAGCGTGCGCGCCGACCTCGCGATCGTCGGCGGCGGGTACGCCGGTCTCTGGACAGCAGTCCGTGCGAAGGAGCGCGATCCCGAGCGCCGCGTCGTGCTGCTCGAGGCCTCGCGAGTCGCCTGGGCCGCATCCGGTCGCAACGGCGGGTTCTGCGAGGCCAGCCTCACGCACGGCCACGAGAACGGGCTCACCCGCTGGCCCGAGGAGATCGACCGCCTCGAGGAGCTCGGCCTCGAGAACCTCGACGGCATCGAGCAGACGGTCGAGCGCTACGGCATGCAGGCCGACTTCGAGCGCACCGGCCAGCTGGCCGTGGCCGTCGAGCCGCACCAGGTCGAGTGGTACCGCGACGAGGAGGGTTTCCTCGATCGCGAGGCCGTGCAGGCCGAGGTGCACTCCGACACCTTCCTCGCCGGCGCCTGGGAGAAGGATGCCTGCGCGCTCGTGCACCCGGCGAAGCTCGGCATGGAGCTCGCCCGCGTCGCCGTCGAGCTCGGCGTCGAGATCCACGAGCACAGTCTGGTGCGTCGCGTCGAGGGCGACGGCTCGTCGGCGATCACGCTCGTGACCGAGCACGGGAGTGTCACAGCGGATGCCGTGGCGCTCGCGACCAACGTCTTCCCCTCGCTGCTCAAGCGCAACCGCCTGATGACCGTGCCGGTGTACGACTACGTGCTGATGACGGAGCCGCTGTCCGAGGCGCAGCTCGCGTCGATCGGCTGGTCGAACCGTCAGGGCCTCGCCGACAGCGCGAACCAGTTCCACTACTACCGGCTCACCGCCGACAACCGCATCCTGTTCGGCGGCTACGACGCGGTCTACCACTACGGCGGCAAGGTGCGCCCGGAGTACGAGGACCGCATGGAGAGCCACCGTAAGCTCGCCTCGCACTTCTTCACCACGTTCCCGCAGCTCGAGGGCCTGCACTTCACGCACCGCTGGGCGGGCGCGATCGACTCGTCGAGTCGCTTCTGCGCGTTCTTCGGCACCGCACGGACGGGACGCGTCTCCTACGCCACCGGCTTCACCGGGCTGGGCGTCGGTGCCGCGCGCTTCGCCGCGGACGTCATGCTCGACAAGCTGTCCGGCGAGAAGACCGAGCGCACCGAGCTGCAGATGGTGCGCGAGAAGCCGATCCCGTTCCCGCCCGAGCCTGCGGCCTCGATCGGTGTCAACCTCGTGCGCGCGGCGATGAACCAGGCCGACCACAACGAGGGCAAGCGCAACCTGTTCCTGAAGACCCTCGACGCCGTCGGCATGGGCTTCGACTCGTGAACGGGCCGGAACCGCAGGCACTCGCCGCAGGGACGGGAGCGGATGCCGCGACGCTGCCGCTCACGCATGCCGCGCTCCCGGCCGACGAGGTGCTGCAGGGTTCCCCGACCACCGCCGTGCACGCGCTCGCGACGCTCGGCGGGGTCGAGGTCGGCATCTGGGAGATGACGCCCGGCACCGCATCCGATACCGAGACCGACGAGGTCTTCGTCGTGCTCGCGGGTCACGCGACGATCGCGTTCGACGATGTGGTGTTGCCCGACCTCGAGATCGGGCCCGGCTCGGTGGTGCGGCTCGCCGAGGGCCAGCGCACCGTGTGGACGGTCACGGAGACGCTGCGGAAGATCTACATCGCCTGAGGCCCCCGGTCGCAGTTCGTGCCGCCCGGCATCCGCGTCCGCCGTTCCGGTCGCAGTTCGTGCCGCCCTCGCGGTCGGTTGACGGCAGCACCTGCGACCGGGATCTCAGGCCTGCACGGCTCCCGTCTTCGCCCGCCGCAGGAACCACACCCGCCGCGCCTGATCGCGCCGCAGCCACGGGAGGAACGCCCACCACAGCAGCAGCGCCACGGCGGCTCCGCCGATCAGGCCCGCGCACGTGTCGCTGAACCAGTGCGCGTTGATCAGGGTGCGCTGCCAGACCATGCCGACCGCGAGCAGCGCACCGAGCACGATCCAACCGCGTCGCGCCCAGACGGCGGATGCCGGGATCAGCGCCAGCACCGTGATGATGAGCGCCGCCATGCTGACCGAGTGCCCCGACGGGAACGAGCCGTGGTCGACCTGCACGAGCGGCCCGAAGAGACCGGGGTCCTCCGCAGGTCGCGGCCGATCGACCAGGTTCTTCGTAAGCTGCGACAGCAGTCCAGGACCCGCGAGCTGCACCGCGATCACGAAGAGCGCCGACCGCCACCGACCGAGCACGACGAGGGCCAGCGGCAGCAGGACGAACATCAGCACCGCACCGGGCAGCTGTCCGATGTGCTGGAACAGCTGCGCCGGCGCGAAGCCGGGAAGCCAGGAATCGGGTCCCACTCCGACTGCAGCGCGCCAGGCGTCGTCGAGGCCCTGCGTCCACGGCGACTCGGGCGCGGCGAGCACGCCGAGCGCGAGCGCCACGAACACCGCGAGCAGCCCGATCGAGGTCCACAGCAGCGCGCGAGGGCGCGGCGATGCATCCGGCCGGGATTCGATCCCGACCGGCACCGGCACGCTCACCGCTCCGCGCCCAGCAGGGGACGAACGGATGCGTAGGCGTCGGCGACGTCACGCGTCGGCGTGTCGTAGACCCGCGCGATCCCGGCATCGCCGTGATGCCGGGGCCAGCCGGGGTCTCCCCCGGTGATGAAGGCGACGGCCGCACCGTGCACCTCGTCGGCAAGCTCCTGCGGCGGGTTCGGTCCGGCGAGCGGTTCCATCGCGGGACCGTCGAGGCAGTCGAAGAAGAAGGGAACGTCGAGGCAGTGCTCCGCGAACCCGAAGCGGCCGGAGGGCCACGAGAAGCGGTACACCCAGGTCGGTGCGTCGCCGCGGTCCGCGACGACCCGCAACAGGGCGGAGCGGAACATCCGGTCGGTCAGCAGCCGACCGGCGATGCGCGCGGTGCTCAGCGCAGCGATGTCGGCGTTGGCGGCCAGATACTCCCGCCGGGCGCTCTTCGGCAGCCCGAGCTTCTTCAGCAGCGGACCCCTCGGCACCCAGCGCAGCGTCTTCTCGGCATCCGAGAACGCCATCGTGAACTCGTCGTCGGTCGCACCGAGCACGAGCGGCTTGTCGGCCCCGACGCCGGCGACGAGCGATGCCCGTGTCGAACGGGGCAGCAGGTCGCCGTCGATCGTCGGTCCGAGCGGGAGCCCCTCGTCGACGACACTTCCGATCGATGACGGCCCGAGCTGCGTCGCCTTCTTCTGCAGCGCGAGCAGGCGGCCCTCGTCCACCGAGGAGAACCCGGCGACGGTCGGATCGACACCGGCCGTCGCGGCCAGTCCCCTCCCGAACGCCTCGGCCCGCGCCTGGGCGACATCGGCGAGCGCCCCCGAGATCGCGTACACCCCGTGGAACAGATGCTGCGCCTGCTCCATCCCGAGCAGCGTCAGCACCGCGCCGCCGCCTGCGGACTGCCCGGCGATCGTCACGCGGGCGGGGTCGCCGCCGAACGCCGCGATGTTCTGCTGCACCCACTCGAGCGCGAGCAGCCAGTCGCGCACGCCGCGGTTCGACGGGGCATCCTCGATCCAGCCGAAGCCGTCGAAGCCGAGCCGGTACGAGATCGACACGGTCACGACGCCGTCGCGGTTGAAGTTGCGGCCGTCATACCAGGGGCTGGCCGGCGAGCCGGCGAAGTATCCGCCGCCATGGATCCACACGAGCACCGGCAGCCCGGCATCCGCGCCCTCGCCCCTGCGTCCCTGAGCCTCGCCGATGGGTCCCTGAGCCTCGCCCCTGCGTCCCTCAGCCTCGCCCCTGCGTCCCTCAGCCTCGCCGATGGGTCCCTGAGCCTGTCGAAGGGCAGGCGTGAACACGTTCACGTTCAGCGTCGAATCGCCCTCGACGCTCGGCTCCGGGATGAGCGTCACCCCCGGATCACCCCGCTGCGCGGTGGCGGCGAACTCGAGCGCGTCGAGCACGCCGTCCCACGGCCGCTTCGGCACGGGCGCCTGGAACCTCAGCGGCCCGATCGGCGCCTCGGCGAACGGGATGCCGAGGAACGCGGCGGACCGCGGATTCCCTCGGCCGCCCGTGGTCGGACGCCAGCGTCCTCGCACACGCCCCGCGGCGGTGTCCACCTCGACGAAGTCGGTGTCGGTATCGGTCATCACAGCATTCTCCTGTCCGTTCCTGAGCATCAGCGCACTCCCTTGATCGGCGCGGTCGCGACGGCGGCGAGGATCACGAACACGATGGCGAAGACGAAGAGCGTCGCGTAGCCGCCGAGGCTCGTGATGATGACGCCGCCGATCGCCGGGCTCAGCGCCTGCGGCACGTTCGTCGCGACGTTGAGGATGCCGAGGTCCTTGCCGGCAGAGACGCCCTCGTTCGGCAGCACCTCGGTCATCAGTGCGGCATCCACCGACATGTACAGCCCGAAACCGATGCCGTTGATGATGCTCATCAGGATCATCCCGGTCATGTTCGGCTGCAGCAGCGGCATCGCGAGCCCCGCGACCATCACGAGGGATGCTGCGTAGATGAACACCTTCCGACGGCCGACCCTGTCGCTCCACCACCCGGAGAGCGCGATCGCGATCAGCGTGGGGATGAAGGCGACGAGCGTGAGGGTGACGACGGCACCCTGCGCCTCGGCCAGCGGCATCCCGATGTAGTCGGTGAGCATGTACAGCTGGTACGACGTGACGACGAAGTAGCCGAGGATCAGCAGGAAGCGCGCGGCGAACGCCCAGGCGAAGTCCGGGTGGCGGCGAGGATCGATCCAGAAGCCCCGGAAGAACGCGCCCCAGCGGAACGCGTCGACCGCGGCATCCTTCGACGACCAGTCCCGGTTGACGAGCGCGAACAGCAGCGCGGCGACGATCACCGCACCGCCGAACGCGGCGTATCCGATGCCGATCTGCGCGGCGAAGGCGCCGGCGAGCATGATGCCGACGGTCATGCCGAGCTGCGTGCCGAGCCCGATCATGGCGCTCGCGCCGCCGCGCTTCGCCCGCGGGAAGCGGTCGGCGGTGATCGCGGTGAGCGGCGCCTGGAAGAAGTTCAACGCGACCTGGATGATGACCCAGAACACCGTGATCCAGAGGATGTCGCTCAGCGACCCGAGGCCGAACAGGAAGATGCCGCCGACGATCGCGCCGATCACCATCCACGGCACCCGGCGACCGAAGCGCGAGCGCGTCCGGTCGCTCAGCGCGCCGACGATCGGCTGCGCGAAGAGGGTGAACACGAACGAGATCGTCGTGACGAGAGCGAGGTTGCCGACCTTGTTCGCCTCGTCGATCAGCAGCACCTGGCTCGGCAGCAGGATCGCGATCAGTCCGCCGTAGGTGGCGAACAGGGTGAGCGAGGCGATCAGCAGGCTGGGCAGCAGTCGCCGGTTCGCCGGCGGACTCGCGGCTGGTTCGCCGGCGGCCGGCGGCGCGGATCGGATCGTGCCGGTGGGTGCGAGATCGGTGGTCGGGTCGAGCGGGGACACGGACATGTCAGCTCCTCATTGAGCGGGTTCAGGACCAATACCAAACAGTGTTTGGTATTCATCGCACATCGTGACAGATCAGTGGATGAGGACGCAAGTGAATCACGAACATTGTTTGGTTTTTGAGATCGAGGACGGACGGATACGCTGAGGGCATGGCGACTCGAGGGGCATACGCGAAGGGCGTCGCCAAGCGCGAGGAGATCCTCGAGGCAGCCCTCGCCGCCGTCGCCGAGCACGGCTACCGCAAGGCCTCGGTGCGCGAGATCGCGGATGCCGCAGGCCTCAGCCCCGCCGGGCTGCTGCACTACTTCGGCACCAAGGAGGAGCTGTTCGTCGCGATCCTCCGTGCCCGCGACGCCAGGGACGAGCAGGAGTACGCCGGCGAGGACGTGGTGCAGGCCTTCCTCGCCGTCACCCGTCACAACGCCTCGGTGCCGGGACTCGTGCAGCTGTATGCGCAGCTCGCCGCGGAGGCCGGCGACCCGGAGCATCCCGCGCACGCCTACTTCCGCGAGCGCACCGCCCGCGTCGAGGAGTTCACCCGCGCGCAGGTGGCCGCCGACCAGGAGGCAGGGCTCGTGCGCGACGACCTCGACCCGGCGTGGATCGTCCGAACCATGCACGCACTCGCCGACGGGCTGCAGTCGGCCTGGATGCTCGACCCGACGATCGACATGGCCGCCGAGATCGAGCGGTTCCTCGTGCTGCTGCGCCCGGCCTGAGCGCGCCAGGCAGGAGCGCCCGGCTCAGTCGACTCGCGTCGCCTCCGCGTGCGGCATCCGCTCCTGCATGACACGGATCGCCTCCGGATTGTCGTCGACGAGCACCGCATCACGGCCGAGGGCCGAGGCCACAGCGCCAGTGGTGCCGCTGCCCGCGAACAGGTCGAGCACTCGATCGCCCGGACGGCTCGACGCCCGCACGATCCGACGCAGGATGCCCTCCGGCTTCTGCGTCGGGTACCCGGTCTTCTCCCGGCCGGTCGTCGGCACGATCGTGTGCCACCAGACGTCCGTCGGCAGCTTGCCCCGCGCGGCCTTCTCCGGCGTGACGAGTCCGGGAGCCATGTACGGCTCGCGGTCGACCTCGTCGGAGTCGAAGAAGTACGCCCGCGGGTTCTTCACGTAGACGAGGATCGTGTCGTGCTTCGTGGGCCAGCGGCTGCGCGACTTCGCGCCGTAGTCGTACGCCCAGATGAGCTCGTTCAGGAACGAGTCCCGGCCGAACACCGCGTCGAGCATGACCTTCGCGTAGTGCGCCTCGCGGTAGTCGAGGTGCAGATACAGGGTCCCGTCGTCGGCGAGCAGGCGCCAGGCCTCCTCGAGCCTCGGCATGAGGAACGAGCCGTAGTCGTCGAACCGGTCGTCGTAGGCGCGCAGCATCCCCCGCACCCGTTCGTACTGGTGACCGTGGAACCCGTGGCGCACCTCGGTCTCGACCGACGGGTGTTCCGGGGTGTCGGATGCCGAGAGGTCTCCGCCGTCGGGCTCGGCCGAGTCCTGCGGAAGTGCGAACGCGCGGGTCGCCGTGACCACCTGCCGCTCCTGCGTCCGTCCGGTGTTGAACGGTGGATCGAGATAGACCAGGGTGAAGGATGCCGAGGGCAGTGCCGCCGCGACCACCAGATTGTCGCCCTCGATGATCGAGACCGCGCCGAGCGCCTGCGTCGGAGAAGTGCGCTTCTCTCGGCCTGATCCCGGGAATTCGGCCGCGGATGCTGCGCTCTTCCGCGGTTCGGGTGCGACGTCGGCGTCGGGTGCGGCGTCGGTCACGGCACCCGATGCAGCCAGGCGTCGGTCGAGAACTTCGACTCGACGAGGGCTTCCGCGTCCGCGTACTCGTCGGCGGTGATCTCACCGGTCTCGGCATCCGTCAGCGAACGGAACGTGGCGATGAAGCGCTCGATGATCTCGGCACGCGTGAGCCCGGTCTGGCTGCGCAGCGGGTCGACGCGCTTGGCGGCCGACGTCGTGCCCTTGTCGCTGAGCTTCTCGCGCCCGATGCGCAGCACTTCGGTCATGACCTGCCCGTCGAGGTCGTACGAGAGCGAGGCGTGGTGCAGCACTCCCCCGTTCGCGAGCCGCTTCTGCGCGGCGCCGCCGATCTTGCCGGAGGGGCTCGCGATGTCGTTGAGCGGCTGGTAGACCGCGTCGATGCCGAGCGAACGCAGCGCCTGCAGCACCCAGTCGTCGAGGAAGGCGTAGGAGTCGGCGAAGGTCATTCCCTGCACGAGGGATGCCGGCACATACAGCGAGTACGTGATGATCTGGCCTGCGGGGATGAGCATCGCGCCGCCACCGGAGATGCGGCGGACGACCTCGAAGCCGTGACGCGCTGCGCCCTCAGGGTCGACCTCGTTGCGGTACGACTGGAAGGAGCCGATCACGACCGCTGAGCCGTCCCACTCCCAGATGCGGAGCGTGGGGCGACGACGCCCCTCGCCGACCCGCGAGGTGAGCACCTCGTCGAGCGCCAGGTTCATGCTCGGCGAGACGGCCTTGTCGTGCACGATCTCCCAGTCGAAGTCGCGCCATCCCGGCGCGGTCACGAGCGCGCGGCGCACCGTCGTGCCGACGGCTTCCGGCGTGAAGCCGAGCAGCTGGGCACCCTCCGGGAGCGCGCCGCGGACGACCCCGGCGATCGCCGACGCATCGGTCTCGACCGGGAGGCCGTTCACCGCGGCGTTGATCGCGTCGAGCGCCGTGTCGGGCTCGAGGAAGAAGTCACCCGCCAGGCGGAACTGCGCGATCCTGCCGTCCTCGACCTCGAGGTCGACGACGACGAGCTTGCCACCTGGGACCTTGTATTCTCCATGCACGGTTCCAGCTTAAGCCGCGCACCGCCGCCTGGCCGGGTGCGCTGGATCAGCGCCCGAGCACCACCGCGCGCTCGCCGGCGCGGATCGGCGCCGAGAAGCGGTTCGCATCCGGCGGGAGCGGGCAGATGAACTGGTCGGAGAACGCGCACGGCGGCAGGTAGGCGCGGTTGAAGTCGATCACCGCCGAACCGTCCGCAGCCGGCTCATCCACCGGCAGGAACCGGAAGCGGTAGGTCTCGTGGCCGTTCGTGCCGTCGCCGAACACCGCGTTCAGCGCACCGGCGGAGTTGCGCGTGACGGTGAGCTGCTGCTCCTTGCCGCGCAGCGTGAAGCGCAGCCGTCCGGCGATCGGCGATTGGTGCTGGCGGCCGTCGACCGAGGTGAACGTGACGGTCTCGTCCGGCGTCGATTCGAACTCGGCCGGCACGCGCCAGCCTTCGTCCGGTCGGTACGTGTCGATGCCGCTGAACCGCTCGCGCTGCGGCCGCGCCGGATTGAACACGCGCAGCGCCAGCAGCTCATCCCGCGGAAAGACCCGCAGCTCGCGCCGACCGAGTCGCAGCGTATCGGCGCCGTGCAGGGCGACGGTCGCACCCTCCAGTCCGAGTTCGCTGCCGCGGATCCCGCCGTCGCCGGTGAGTGCCCAGAGCCCTGGGATGCCGTCGACCGCGGACGGGATCGTGATCAGCCAGTTCGTCGACTCGAGCGACGCCGGCCCGTACTCGGCCCCCGCGTAGCGCTCGCGCGCCGTATGCCACGCGCGCCAGTCGTCCTCGAAGCCCATCCGACCCGCTCCCTCCCTGCGGAGAGGTCGCCGTTCGCACGAGACGCCTCACCCGCCGTCCACGGAATGATGAGCCGAATCTACGATGGCGCGCACGACGGCCGACCGGCGCATGTCACACGCCTTTATGCGGCGTCACACCGCGTCATATCGCCCGAGACGGGGCCTCAGCGTGCGGGGAAGCGAGCGTCCAGCCAGGCGAGCACGTCTGCGCGCACCTCGTCCTGCTGCAGCTCAGCGAAGATCTCGTGCCGCGCGTCCGGATAGACGAGGGTCGTGATGTCGTCGAGGCCCGACCGGGTGCGGTACTCCTCGGCGAGCTTGTGCACGCTGCGGGGTCCGCCGACGGAGTCGTCGCGCCCGACCAGCAGCAGCATGGGCAGGTCGACGCCGTCGCGCGCTGCGCGCAGCTCCTTCGCCGGGCGACCGTAGAGCTTGGCCGCCTCCACAGGGCCGAACAGCTTCAGCAGCGGCACATCGGTGGTCAGGGGGTCTTCGTCGAACTGCTTCCAGACGGCCGGGTCGCGGCTGAGCCACTCGAGTCCGGTCGCATCGGGGCCCGCCCAGCGCGCGTTGAGCGGAGCGGCGTTGAGCGACCCTGGCATGCGCAGCGCTGAGCCGGAGAGGATCACGGCATCCCAGGCGTCGGGGTGGTCGTTGACCAGCATCTGCGCGAGGAACGACCCCCAGGAGTGGCCGAGCAGGATGAGCGGCAGGTCGGCGTGCTCGTCGTGGATGATGCCGGTGAGCTGCCAGATCGCATCCTTGGCGGCGCGGATGCCGCCGGGGCCGAGACGGCCGAGCTTGGCGGGCCCGCCGTGCTGGCGGATGCCGGTGCGACCGTGACCTCGGTGGTCGTCGGCGTAGACGTGGAAACCGGCGCCGGTGAGGGCGCCGATCAGAGCGCCGTAGCGCCCTGCGTGTTCACCGACGCCGTGCAGCAACTGCACGACGCCGCGCGGGGTTCCCTGCGCGGGGTGGACGTCATAGACGATGGCGATGCCGTGGGCATCCGTGAACTCGCGGGTATCCGTCACGGTGCGAGCCTACAGACGGATCAGCCGAGCGGCGACCGGCCGAGCGCAGCGAGCACTGCCAGGGCGGTCGCGAGATCCGTGACCTCGTACCCGCCGACGCCGTCCGCGGCCGAGCCCATGCGCACACCGCCCTGCTCCTGCACGGAGCGCTTGGCGGAGAAGTGGATCGCGTCGACGCCGATCGCGGCGAGCGTCGGCGCACTCGCCGCATCCACACCGCTGCCCGCCATGATCTCGATCTCGCCCTCCGCCGCGACGACCAGCGCGCGCAGCGTGTCGATGCCGTCGATCGCGGCGGAGGCTCCGCCAGAGGTCAGCACACGGCGGAGCCCGAGCTCGCGGGCGACGGCGAGGGTCGCGAGCGGATCCCCGGTGACGTCGATCGCACGATGCAGGGTGACGGATGCTCCGCCGGCGGCGTCACGCAGCCGCGCCATGACGTCGCGATCGAGGCGGCCGTCCGCGTCGAGCGCGCCGATCACGACGCCCGAGGCTCCGGCGTCCACTGCCCTGCGGACGTCGAGCTCGGAGACCGCGATCTCGTCGTCGTCGTAGTGGAAACCGCCGGCGCGAGGACGGATCAGCACGTGCACCTCGGGGCCCTGCTCGCCGGCCGCGGCGATCGCGAGCTCGAGCGTGGCCGGCGACGGCGTGAGTCCGCCGAGGGCCAGGGCGGAGGCGAGTTCGACGCGCGCGGCGCCGACCTGTGCGGCGATGCGGACGCCTGCGGCGTCCTGCACGGCGAGTTCGAGGGCGAGGGTTCTGGTCACTCGTCCATTGTGCCGCCTTCCCTCCGCCGAAAAGATTAGATAGGCTATCTAAGTAATGTCTGCGTCCGAAGAATCCCTCAGCCTCACCGCCACCGACCTGCGCATGGCCACCTTCCGCCTGGCCCGCCGCCTGCGCCGGGTCCGCGCGACCGACGCGATCAGCGACGCCCAGCTCTCGGTGCTCGCGACGCTGCGCATGCACGGACGCCGCACGATCTCAGCCCTCGCCGAGCACGAGCGAGTGACCGCTCCCTCCATGACGAGCACCGTGAACGGACTCGAGGAGCTCGGCTACCTGACCCGCACCCCGGATGAGGACGACCGTCGCCGCGTGCAGGTCGACATCACCGAGACCGGCGAGGCGATCGTGGTCGAGACGATCCACCGCCGCGATGCCGTGCTCGCCGGCATGCTCGGCGAACTCGACTACACCGAGGAGGAGCTCGAGACCCTCCGCGCTGCGAGCGCGCTGATGCGGAGGGTGACCGACCGATGAGCGCCATGTTCCGTTCGTTCTCGAACATCAACTACCGCATCTGGTTCGCCGGTGCCCTGGTCTCCAACGTCGGCGGCTGGATGCAGGCGACCGCCCAGGACTGGGTCGTGCTCACCGAGCTCACCGACAACGACGCCGCCGCGATGGGCGTCACGATGGCGCTGCAGTTCGGTCCGCCGCTCGTGCTGGTGAGCCTGACCGGCCTCGTCGCCGACCGCTTCGATCGCCGCCGCATCCTGATGGTCACGCAGTCCACGCTGCTGGCGCTCGCGATCGCGGTCGGTGTACTGCTGCTGAACGGCGTGATGACGCTGCCGATGATGTTCTGCTTCGCGCTCGGCTTCGGCGTCGTGAACGCCTTCGACGCCCCGGCGCGCCAGGCCTTCGTCTCGGACATGGTGTCGACGGGCGACACGTCGAACGCGGTGGCACTGAACTCGGCATCCTTCAACCTCGCCCGCATGATCGGGCCGGCGGTCGGTGGTCTGCTGATCGTGGCGATCGGGTCGGGGTGGGTGTTCATCGTGAACGCCGCGACATTCCTCGCGATGATCCTGGCGCTGCTGATGCTGCACCGCGAGCTGCTCGCGCCGCGCCTGAAGAACCGCAGCCGCGGTGGTCTCGCCGCCGGGTTCCGCTATGTCTGGGGACGCAGCGATCTGCGGGTCGTCTTCGTGACCGTCTTCCTGATCGGCGCCTTCGGCATGAACTTCCCGATCTTCGCCTCGACCATGGCGATCGAGTTCGGCTCCGGCGCAGACGGCTACGGCGTGCTCAGCTCGATCCTCGCGATCGGCTCCCTGGCCGGCGCGCTGCTCGCCGCGCGCCGTGATCGAGCGAGGGTGCGCGTCGTGATCCTCGCCGCCGGCGGCTTCGGCGTCGCCGCGTTCGTGTCATCCGCGATGCCCAGCTACGCCTCCTACGCCGTGACCCTGATGTTCACCGGGTTCATGATCGTGACCCTGCTGACCACCGCGAACGGCTACGTGCAGATGACCACCGACCCGGCGCTGCGCGGCCGCGTGCTCGCGCTGTACATGGCGGTCATCATGGGCTCGACACCGGTCGGCGCCCCGATCGCCGGGTGGGTGGCCGACACCTTCGGACCACGAGCCGCGATCATGCTCGGCGGCACGGCCGGTCTGATCGCGTGTGCGATCGGCACCATCTGGGTGCTCACGTCCGGACGACTGAAACGTCGTGAGGACCGGCGCTTCCTGCTCACGCTCGACGAGACGCGCCCGCTCAGCATCATCGACGAGGTCGACCCGGTCGAGTTCAGCGACGAGGCGGCGGTCACGACGCCGATCCGTTCGGCCAAGCCGAAGGACTGATCCGCGAGCCGTCGGCGATATACCGTTGACGGATGAGCGATTCCGAGAACACCGCCCTGCCGACGGATGCCTCTGCACCGCCCGAGAGCGCGCGCCGCAGGCTCCCCGCGGTGCAGCGCTGGGTCTTCTGGCCCGCGACCGCGATCATCGTCGCCTTCGTGTCGTTCACCCTCGCAGCGCCGCATCTCGCCGAGGACCTCTTCGGCATGATCCAGACCACGATCGTCAACGCGTTCAACTGGTACTACGTGCTGATCGCCGCCGTCTTCGTGGCGTTCAGCCTGTTCCTCGGCTTCAGCCGGTTCGGTGACATCAAGCTCGGCCGCGACGACGACGAGCCCGAGTTCTCCCTCATGTCGTGGTTCTCGCTGCTCTTCGCCGCCGGCATGGGCATCGGCCTCGTGTTCTACGGCGTCAGCGAGCCGCTCACCCATTTCGTCTCGCCGCGTCCCGGCGTCACCGGCACCCCGGAGCAGCTGGCCCAGGCCGCGCTCGGGCAGACCTACCTGCACTGGGGCGTCCACGCCTGGTCGATCTACGTCGTGATCGGTCTCGCGCTCGCGTACGCGATCCATCGCCGGCGCCGCCCGATCTCGATCCGCTGGACGCTCGAGCCACTGCTCGGCAAGCGGGTGGAGGGCGCCTGGGGCCATGCGATCGACGTGATCGCCCTGGTCGGCACCCTGTTCGGCGTCGCGACCTCGCTCGGACTCGGCGTGATCCAGATCAGCGCCGGACTGAGCGCTGCGGGGCTCGCTGAGCCGGATGAGACGACGCAGGTCATCATCATCCTCATCATCTCGGTGTTCGTGCTGATGTCGGTGCTGTCCGGCGTCACGAAGGGCATGAAGTGGCTGTCCAACGCGAACCTCGTGATGGCGGGACTGCTCGTGCTCTATCTGCTCGCTGTCGGACCGACCGAGTTCCTGCTGCGCGAGTTCGTGCAATCGATCGGCTACTACGTGCAGAACTTCGTCGGACTCTCGTTCAACGTGAGCGCGTTCCAGGGCGAGGCCGGCGAGCAGTGGCAGGCTCAGTGGACGTCGTTCTACTGGGGCTGGTGGATCTCGTGGGCGCCGTTCGTCGGCATCTTCATCGCCCGCATCTCGAAGGGCCGCACCGTCCGCGAGTTCGTCGCAGGCGTCATCCTGGTGCCCACACTGCTCGGCATCCTGTGGTTCGCCGTGCTCGGCGGATCCGCACTCGCGATCGAGCTGCAGAATCCGGGCACCCTCACCGGCGCCGACGGCTCGGTCGACCTGCAGGGCGCCCTGTTCGAGCTGCTCGCCCAGGTGCCGGGCTCGACGATCGTGAGTCTCGGCGCCGTGCTGCTGATCGCGATCTTCTTCGTCACCTCGGCCGACTCCGGCGCACTCGTGATGGGCATGATCGCCACCGGCGGCCAGCAGAACCCGAAGCGCTGGATCCGCACGTTCTTCGTCGCGGTCACCGCCGCACTCGCGATCGCACTGCTGCTGGCCGGCGGGCTCACCGCCCTGCAGACCGCGGCGATCACGATCGCGCTGCCGTTCAGCATCGTGCTGCTGCTCATCTGCTGGTCCACGTTCGTCGCGTTCACGCGTGAGCGCCGGGCCTACGTGCGAGCGGAACGGGCGCAGCTGATCGACAAGATCGGCGACTACTACGGCCTCGAGGTCGAGTCGCGCGACGAGAGCGGCGTGCTGGGCGGCGCGCAGCCGCGGTGGGTGCGCTCACTGCAGAAGCGCCTCGGCATCCCGGTCGCGCCGACCACGCCGATCCGCATCCCCGCGCACCTGCTCTCGGCTGAATCCCGCGCCGACGCCTCGCCGGCGACGCTCGACGTCGATGATCTCGTGTCGTCCGACGAGCTCTCGGCCTACGACGATCCTGACGTGCCGTCGCACGGCGAGGACGAGTCGCCGCAGTACCCGCGCTGAGCGTCCACCACCCGGCCGCGCGCCTGTCAAGGCCCTGCGCGCGCGGTCGGGGCAGGCTTACGCTCGCCGCATGGACGAGAACAGCACACCGCACCCGCAGGACCCCGCCGAAGGCGCCGAGCACACCGACGGCACCGACCACGACCCCCAGGGAGGCAGCCAGGGCGGCGCCATCCAGGGCGACAGCTCGCACGGCGACTCGCCGCACGGCGCCATCCAGGGCGACAGCTCGCACGGGCACTCGACCGACGGCGCGATCCAGGGCGATGCCAGCCGTGGCGACGCGCCTGCTCCCCTCGGCGGCGACGAGAACACCGAGGACCAGCTGCAGGCCGACAACCCCGCCGAAGAGGAGACGCTGAAGCTCCTCGACCCCGACAACCCGCCGGCCTGACGCGTCGCGCTTCTCGCCGCCAGCACCTCGCCGCGCCAGCACCTCGCCGCGCCAGCACTTCGCCGACCGGCCCCCTTCTGCGCGAACCGGCCCCTTGCGAACGTTCGCAAGGGGCCGGTTCGTCTGCAAAGGGGCCGGTCGGCAGCTCTGGGCTACGCGCCCAGCACGAGCTTGAGCTGCTCCACCGCCCAGTCGAGTTCGGTCGCGCGGATCACGAGCGGCGGCGCGATGCGGATCGTCTGACCGTGCGTGTCCTTCACGAGCACGCCGCGAGCGAGCAGCTTCTCGGCGATCTCGCGACCGGTGCCCTTCGCCGGGTCGATGTCGACGCCGGCCCACAGCCCGGCGATGCGCACCTGGGTGACGCCGTTCCCGAGCAGCGGCTGCAGCGCCTGCTCGAGGTGGGCGCCGAGGGCGCGGGCGCGCTCCTGGAACTCCCCCGACTCGAGCATCTCGACCACGCGGAGGCCGACCGCCGCGGCGAGCGGGTTGCCGCCGAACGTCGAGCCGTGCTCGCCGGCACGGATCACCCCGAGCACATCGGTGTTCCCCACGACGGCCGACACCGGCAGGATGCCGCCGCCGAGCGCCTTGCCGAGCAGGTACAGGTCGGGAACGACACCCTCGCGGTCGCACGCGAAGGTCTCGCCGACGCGGCCGAGTCCGGCCTGGATCTCGTCTGCGATGAACAGCACGTTCCTCTCGTCGCAGATCTCGCGGATGCGGCGCAGGTACCCCTCCGGCGGGATCACGACGCCGGCCTCGCCCTGGATGGGCTCGACGAGCACGGCCGCGGTGTCCTCCGTGATGGCTGCCGCCACGGCATCCGCGTCCCCGAACGGGACGATGTCGAACCCTGGCGTGTACGGACCGAAGTCGTCGCGCGCCGAGTCGTCGTCACTGAAGCTGACGATCGTGGTCGTGCGGCCGTGGAAGTTGCCGGCAGCGACGATGACGCGCGCCTTTCCCTCGGCGATGCCCTTCACCCGATACCCCCAGGCGCGCGCGACCTTGATGCCCGTCTCGACCGCCTCGGCGCCGGTGTTCATCGGCAGCACGAGCTCCTTGCCAGCGAGCTTGGCGAGGGCGGCCGCGAACGGCTCGAGGCGATCGCTCTGGAACGCGCGGCTGATCAGCGTGACCCGGCCGAGCTGCTCGGTGAGTGCCGCGACGAGCGCCGGATGCCGGTGCCCGAAGTTCACGGCGGAGTACGCCGCGAGCAGGTCGAGGTAGCGCTTGCCCTCGACGTCCGTCACCCAGGCGCCCTCGCCGCGCGCGATCGTGACGGGGAGCGGGTGGTAGTTGTGGGCGACGTGCGGCTCAGCCAGGACGTCGCTCACGCGGTGCCCCGCAGCTCGAGCGTGCAGCACTTGATGCCGCCGCCGCCGAGCAGCAGCTCGGAGAGGTCGACCATGATCGGGTTGTAGCCGCGCTGGCGCAGCTGCTGCTCGAACCCCTTCGCCCGCGGCGAGATGATCACGTTGTATCCGTCGCTCGCGGAGTTCAAGCCGAACACCGAGCCGTCCTCATCCGACACGAGGATCGCGTCGGGGAAGCGCTCCTCGAGGATCGCGCGGCTGGCGTCGTCGAACGCACCGGGGAGGTACGCGATGTTGGCGTGCTCCGGGCCGCCGTGCTCGGTGCCCTGCACCGGGTCGAGCACCGTGAGCGCGGTGTCGAGGTGGTAGAAGCGCGGGTCGACCAGGTTGAGCGAGATGACCTCGCGGCCGAACACCTCACCGACCTCGCGGTGGCTGTCGCCGGTCGAGCGGAAACCGGTGCCGGCGAGGATCACGTCGCCGACGAGCAGGAAGTCACCCTCGCCCTCGTTGACCTCTTCGGGCACGACGGTGTCGTAGCCGGCGGCGCGGAACCAGTCCTCGAACGCGGGGGCCTCGCCGGCGCGCTCCTGGAAGCGGAACTTCGGCACGTACGCACGGCCGTCGATCAGGAAGCCGCCGTTCGCGGTGTACACCATGTCGGGGAAGCCGACGAGCGGTTCGATCAGCTCGACCTCGTGCCCGAGCTCGACGTACAGGTCGTAGAGCTTCTGCCACTGCGCGACAGCCTTGGCGGTGTCGGTCGGGTTGGCCGGCTCCATCCATGGATTGATCTTGTAGCTGACCGTGAAGTGCTCGGGGCGGCACATCAGGTACCGGCGGTGCTGCGCGGTGCGGACGGTGGCGGTCTCAGGCGTCGACAGCGTGTTTTCGAAAGACAAGGTGCTCCTCGGAACGGGACGCGGCGGACGCTGTCCAGGGGCCCGGCGGTCCTTCGACTCGCTGCTCACGAGAGCCTGTGGCGAGGAAGATGCGACTCGGGCACGCCGGCTCCCATTGTGTCACCCGCCCGCTGTGCGCCGCCAGAGCGCAGCATCCGAATGCTCCGGTCGCCGCCGTCGTCGTCCGGCATCCCCGTCAGGGTGCGGCGGCGACCACGATCTTGCCGACGGTGTGGCCGCCCTCGACATGCGCCAAAGCAGCGGATGCCTCAGCGAAGGGGTAGGCGCGCTCGATCACCGGCACGATGCGACCCTCGGCGGTCAGCTCCAGGAGCTCGCGCAGCACCTCGGGCCTGGTCGAGGCGGCGAGCGGACGGATGCCGGGGCGCGAGCCGATCGACAGGAACGCAGCCTTCAGCATCCGTGGGACCGGACCGAGCACGTGGCCGCCGTCGCCCGCCGCGAGCACGACCGTGCCGCCCGGTGCGACCAGGCGCTGGAGCTCGCGCAACGGCATCCCGCCCGCGATGTCGATCACGGCGTCGAAGTGCGCCGCTGGCAGGCCGGCCAGCGGCTGCGTGCGGTGGTCGAGCGTGCGCACGGCGCCGAGCTGCTCCACGAGCGGAGCGTTGCGCGCACCGCAGGTGGCCCACACCTCCGCACCGCGGATCGCCGCGAGCTGGACGGCGAAGGTGCCGACGCCGCCGGAGGCTCCGATGATGAGCACACGCGGCGCGGTCGCACCCGTCAGCCCGACGCCGGCCAGGTCGAGCGCCTGCCACGCGGTGCCGCCGGCGATCGGCAGGCACGCGGCGCGCTGCGGCGCGATGTCGGCTGGACGCGGCACCAGTCGGGACGCGGCGACCGTCGCGTAGCCGGCCAGTCCACCGCCGCCGGCGAGCTCCCCGATGACCTCTTCCCCGACGTCGGCGCCGACCACATCGGGACCGACCGCGACCACGGTGCCGGCGACGTCCATCCCCCGCACCGGCTGCTTCGGACGCGTGAGTCCGAAGATCGGTCGCACGAGCAGCGGATCGCCGAGCATCAGGCGCACATCGCCGGCGTTCAGCGCGGTGGCCCTGATGCGCAGCAGCACCTCGCCGCGTCGGGGAACGGGGATCGGCACCTCTTCGAGCGTCGTTCCGGCGGCCGGGCCATAGGCCTCGCGCCGCCAGGCATTCATCGTCTGGGTCATGTCACTGCTCCGGGTAGGCGAAGAGGTCGTCGAGGCCGACCCCGAACGCGCGGGCGATCTGGAAGGCGAGCTCGAGCGTCGGAGAGTACTTCTCCTGCTCGATCGCGATGAGGGTCTGCCGGGTCACGCCGATCGTGCGGGCGAGTTCGGCCTGCGTGAGGCCTGCGGCTTCACGATGAGCGCGGATACTGTTCGAGACGAGAGTCGGCTTCACCATCAGACGAGCCCCCGCCGGTAGGCGATGACCCGCGCGATGCCGCCGATGATCGCCGACACCGCGAACCCCAGGAACATCGTGTGCGCGATCCAGAAGACGTCGGCGCCGATCGCGCACAGCACGATCACCCCGAGTCCGGCGATCACGACGAAGGCCTGCTCGACTCGTCCGCCCATGCGGCTGATGTCGCGGTCGCGGATGTCGGAGCGCCCGGTGCCCTCAGGGTCTCTGGCGTGGGCGATCAGTCCCCAGAGGATGCTGAGGACGATCGTGGCGACGATGCTCAGGCCGATCATCCAGAGCATGAGCGGGAACCAGTCGACAGCGGTCAGCGGACCTCCCCCTGCCCGCTGCAGCACCACCATGATGTAGATCGGGAGCCCGATGATCCCGACGATGAGCCCCGTCCAGGCGTTGCGCTCCTCGTAGACCATGACTGCCTCCCGTGTAAAGAATTCTTGACACGCTGAGCGTACGCTCGACATTCCTCCGTGTCAAGAATTCTTGACACGACGTTCGGGACGCTTCGACAGGCTCAGCGACCCACTGGGTCACCCGCGGGTCCCTGAGCCACCCCCTGGGTCCCGAGCCACCCCTGGGTCCCGAGCCACCCCTGGGTCCCTGAGCCACCCCTGGGTCCCTGAGCCTGTCGAAGGGCCCGGGATGTCAGATCACGTCGGCGAAGGTCGAGTCGGGGTTGCCGAAGCGGTGCGCGGTGATCGCGATCGCCTGCTCGTGCACGAACGGGAGCAGCTCGATGCGCCCTGCCGAGGTCACGTCACCGCCGTACACCGCGAGGTCCGGGTCGCCGTCGACCGCACGAGCCAGCGCCGAGGACAGCGCGTCGACGGATGCACGCGGTCCGACCAGGCGCACCCGGCCGGCACGTGGCGCGACCGGAGCCTCGCCTGGCGCGGCAGCGGGGCGCGGCTGCATCCGCTCGATCCACTCCTCGTCGCTCTCCAGGAACACCGCGGCGTCCAGATCGCCGAGCGCGTGGCGCACCGCCGACGGCAGACCGACCGGCGACGACAGCGTGAAGCCGGCACCGGCGCGCACCGCCGCGATGACGATCCGCAGCAGGTCCTGCAGCGCAGCATCCGCCGTCGCCCTGATCTCGACCGGCACCGGGCGGTACCGGAACAGGTTGCGCTCGACCTCGAGGTGCGAGACGTCGCGCACCTGCCCGAACTCACGATCCCAGGCGAGCGCATCCGACAGCGCAGAGCGCCGCAACCACTCGAACGATTCGAAGTCGAGCGAGGGCTGCGCCGACTCGATCAGGCCGGTGATCCGCGAATCGAGGCCGCGCAGATGCAGCGTGCTCGACGGCATCGCGCTCGGCTGCGAACGCCACGAGCCCAGGCCGATCAGATAGTTCGGGCCGCCGGCCTTCGCGCCCGGCCCGACGGAGGAGCGCTTCCAGCCGCCGAAGGGCTGACGCTGCACGATCGCACCGGTGATCCCGCGGTTGACGTAGAGGTTGCCGGCCTGCACGCGGTCGAGCCAGAACGCCAGCTCTTCCGGGTTCTGGGTGTGGATGCCGGCGGTCAGCCCGTACGCGACCGCGTTCTGCATCTCGACGGCTCTGGCCAGGGTCGGCGCGTGCATGATCCCGAGCACCGGGCCGAAGAACTCCTCGAGATGGAACCGCGAGCCGGGCTGCACGCCGACGCGCACGCCGGGCCGCCACAGTCGCCCGCTCGGGTCGTCGGTCGACACCGCCGGCTCGATGAGCCACTGCTCGTCGCCCTCGAGCTCGGTGAGCGCCCAGGCGAGCTTGCCCTGCGGCTTCTCGATCACCGGCCCGACCTCGGCGAGCGGGTCCGTGGGCCAGCCGACGTGCAGCGACCTGACGGCATCCGCCAGCTGCCGAGCGAATCGCTGCGAGCGTCCGACCGGACCCACCAGGATCGCGAGCGATGCCGCCGAGCACTTCTGCCCTGCATGCCCGAAAGCGCTCTTCACGAGGTCGGCGACCGCGAGGTCGAGATCGGCGGACGGGGTGATCACGATCGCGTTCTTCCCGCTGGTCTCGGCGAGCAGCGGCAGCTCGGGGCGCCAGGAACGGAACAGTGCCGCGGTGTCCCAGGAACCGGTGAGGATGACGCGATCCACCGCCTCGTGCGCGATGAGCGCCTGACCGAGCTCGCCCTCCTCGATGTCGACGAGCGCGAGCACATCGCGCGGGACGCCGGCCTGCCACAGCGCCTCGGCGATCACGGCAGCGCAGCGGCGGGCCTGCGGCGCCGGCTTGAACACGACGCCTGATCCTGCGGCGAGCGCCGCCAGCACACCACCGGCCGGGATCGCGAGGGGGAAGTTCCAGGGCGGTGTGACGACCGTCACGCGTGCGGGCACGAATGCGGCTCCCGAGATCGCGTCGAGCTCGCGTGCCTTCGAGGCGTAGTAGCCGGCGAAGTCGACCGCCTCGCTGACCTCGACATCGGCTTCGGCGAAGACCTTCCCGGTCTCCGATGCCGCGACCTCGATCAGCTCCCCGCGGCGGGACTCCAGTGCGGCGGCGGCGCGCAGCAGCACCTCGGCTCTGTCGGCCGCAGGACGCGAACCCCAGGTGGCAGCAGCCGCCTCCACCTGTCGCACCGTGCGCTCGAGCGCAGCAGCATCCGCGATGCCGGCACTCGCCAGTGTCTCGTCACCGGCCGTCGACCCGGCGACGCGGGCGCGGATGTCGGCCGCCCACTCGCGGTTCGCCGGCAGTGCGGGGTCGCTGTCGACCGCGTTCTCGAAGCCGGGGGCGCCACCCGTGCCGGTGTCCACCTCGCGCGCGGAGTAGATGGCCGTCTCGAGGAACCCCTCGCCGGCGGAGTCGTCGAACACGTCCGAACCGTCTGATCCACGCGAGATGCCGAGCACGGCCCTCGTCAGGTCGATCTCGGGCTCCGGCACCGCGAGCGCCGGACGAACGGACTCGTGCATGGGCGCGAGACGGTCCTGCGTGCGGCGCGGTCCGCGCCAGAACGTCGGATCGCTCGACAGGTCGAGGGCGTCGAGGAAGCGATCCTGCTCCCGCACGAAGAGCGACTCGTCGCTGTCGAGATGGAAGGCCGCGGAGAGGAAGTTCTCCGACGAGGCGTTCTCCTCCAGCCGGCGAACCAGGTAGCTGATCGCGACGTCGAATTCGGCCGGCGCCACGACGGGCACGTAGAGCAGCACTGGGCCGACCTCGCGCGCGACGGCCTGCACCTGCCCCTGGGCCATGCCGAGCAGCATCTCGAACTCGACGGCGTCGCGCACCCCGCGCTCCCCCGCGAGCAGCCAGGCGTAGGCGATGCCGAAGAGGTTGTGTCCGGCGACGCCGATCCGCACGGCATCCGTGTGCTCGGGGTGCAGCGCCCAGTCGAGGCAGCGCAGATAGTTCGCATCGGTCTCGAGCTTCGTGTCGTAGGTCGCGGGCGTCCAGCCGTGCATGCGCGCCTCGACATGCTCCATCGCCAGGTTCGCGCCCTTCACGAGACGCACCTTGATCGGGGCTCCCCCGTACTCGACGCGCTCGCGCGCCCAGGCGGTGAGCTCCTGCAGTGCAGGCAGCGCATCCGGCAGGTACGCCTGCAGCACGATGCCGGCGGTCAGCCCGGTCAGCCGCGGGTCCTCGAGCAGTCGGGTGAACACCGCGATCGTCAGGTCGAGATCGCGGTACTCCTCCATGTCGAGGTTGATGAACGTGCGGGTCTTGGCCGCGGTCACGTACAGCGGCAGCAATCGCTCGACGACCTGCTCGACGACCTCGTCGAACGCCCACATCGAGATGTGGCTGATGATCGCCGAGACCTTCACCGAGACATAGTCGACGTCGTCGCGACGGATCAGCTCATGGATGCCGTCGAGCCGCCGCTTCGCCTCTGCCTCGCCGAGCACGGCCTCACCCAGCAGGTTGAGGTTCAGACGCGACCCGGACTCGCGGATCCGGGTGATCGCCGGACCGAGCTTCGCTGGACGCGCGTCGACCACGAGGTGGCCGACCATGTCGCGCAGCACCCGCCGCGCGATCGGCACCACCGGTGAGGGCAGCATCGGCGCCATGCCGCCACCGAGCTTCACGGCGCCGCGCAGATACCAGGGCAGGAAATCGGGGACGATCGGGGCGATCCGGTGCAGCTGGGATGCCGCGGCGCCGAGGCTCTCCGGACGCATCACGCCGTCCACGAAGCCGAGGGTGAACGGCAGGCCGTTCGCGTCCTGCAGCACGTCGGCGAGGCGTCGCGCCGCCGGGTCGACCTCGACCGCAGCGGCTTCGGTCACCCACCGACGGGCGAGCTCGACGGCTCGTTCGGCCAGGGGTGCGGATGCCGCGGCATCCGTCGGGAAGGACGACGACTCGGACATGGCCTCAGCCTAAGTCGCCGCCACCCCTCCTGCTCGGAGCCTCGCCCGTGATCACGGGGTGTTCGGCCGCGTCAGCTGTCGACGTGCTAGTTCCAGACGCTCGGCGCCGGCTGCCGCACGGGAGGCAGGGCGGATGCCGCGGCCCAGTCGTGCACCCAGGGGGCGATCTCGGGCACGCCCTCCGGCTTGCCGACCGCGGCGAACAGCTCCTCGTTGCTGACCGTGCCGCCGGTGCGGCGCAGCATCCGCGATCGCACGATCACGCGCGCGTAGATCTCTCCATCGACGACCGCCCTGTGCTCGAGGAACACCGCCTTGTCGTCGTGACCGATGAAGCGCGACTGCACGTCGAAGCGCTGCCAGAGCTGCAGCGACTTGCGGAACGTGACGGTCTCGCTCGACACGACCGCGTACCAGCCCCGCTCGTTCATGGCGTCGAACAGTCCGGTGCGGATCAGCAGATCCCATCGGCCGAGGTCGAACAGCGACAGGTAGCGGCCGTTGTTCATGTGGCGCAGGATGTCGATGTCGGTCGGCAGCGTGGTCAGCCGGATGCTGCTGACGGACGAGGCGTCGAGCGTCTTTCCTCGACGCACGCGGCGCCGGGCACGGAGGATCACGAGGAGGGTGCGCCAGATCACGTTCACGAGGATCGATCGTAGCCAGTGGTGCATGGACTGCGAATTCCGTTGTGCGAATCCTCCATCAGTCCAACGGGGAGCTCGGACGGCATCCGCTCGATTTCCGGATCGCGGATGCCGCGCGTAGAGTCGCCGCATGAGCGCCGAAGCCCAGCCCGAAGTCATCGTCCGTCCGGTCCGTGATGTGGATGCGGAGGCCCTCGGTCGCGTGCACGCCCAGTGCTGGCACGAGACCTACGACCACCTGATCAGCAAGGCTGCGCTCGAGAAGGTGTCCCCTCGCCGCATGGCCGAGCTGTGGACGCACTGGGCCTCGCAGGGTCCGGACTTCAAGATGAACGCCGCGCTCGTCGACGGCGAGATCGTCGGCTTCGCCGGCTCCGGCCCCGCCCGCGACAAGGATGCCCCGGCATTCCGCGAGCTCTACTTCATCTACCTGCTCGACGCGTGGCACTCCACCGGCATCGGCCAGAAGCTGTTCGACGCCGCCGTCGAGAAGGACGAGCCGCTGTACCTCTGGGTCGCCGAGGACAACCCCCGCGCGCACCGCTTCTACACGCGCAACGGCTTCACGCTGGACGGCGCCCAGCACACCGAGCCGTTCCTCGGCGAGACGCTGACCGAGGTCCGCTTCACGCGCTGATCCTCCCGGCTCGGCCCCCGCTGCCGAACCACCCCCTTCTGTGCGAGCGGCCCCTTTGAGTGATGCACTCAGCGGGGCCGCTCGCATGCAAAGGGGCCGCTCGGCAGGGTGAGGAGGCGGGTCAGCGGCTGGAGACGCTGCCGAAGGCCTTCGCGATCGGAGCGATGACGAGCGGGCGAGCGGCGAACCAGCCGGCGGCGATCACGACGAGGGATGCCACGAACACCCAGAAGCCTGTCCACGTCACCGCATCCTGCGAGGCGTACATGTGGTTGAGGTTGCGCAGGAATCCGGTGAGCATCACGAGCGCGACATGCGCGATGATGAACGCCACGAAGTACAGCATGATCGGGAAGTGCAGCGCACGGGCCCACTCGACCGGGTACGCCTTCGACAGGCGCTCGGCCTTCTTCGGCCACAGCCCCGACATGCGGAACCCGGTGATCGCAGCGAGCGGCGCAGCGATGAACACGGTCGCGAAGTACGCGAGCTGCTGCAGGCTGTTGTAGTTGTTCCAGCCGTTCTCGTGCGGCCAGTCGAACGAGACGTATTGCAGCGCCGCCGACAGCGCGTTCGGGAAGACCTCCCAGCTCGTCGGCACGATCCGCACCCAGTGCCCGGTCACGATCAGCAGCACGACGAAGATCACGCCGTTCACGAGCCACAGGATGTCGAGTGCCTGGTGGAACCACAGCGTCAGGCTGATCTTGCCCTTCGGGTTGTTCCGCGGGGTCCAGAACGCGGTCGGCCGCTTCTCGGTGCGAACCCTCAGCCCCGACCGGATGATGAGCACCATCAGGAACACGTTGAAGAAGTGCTGCCACCCGATCCACGGCGCGAAGCCAGGCTCGACCGCGATCGGCGACTCGTACTCGCCCGGGAACGCCGCGAGGAAGTCCTGCATGAACGGGAAGCTCAGCAGTGTGCGCACGAGCGCGATGGCCGCGCCCGCGAGCACGCCGAGGGCGGCCGCACCCAGCAGACCGGCGATGGCCTGCGGCCAGGTCGGACGACGACGAGCGGATGCCGCCGGCGCGGCGACGTGACGCGGCGCCCGGCCGTCCCAGACGGTGCGCGTCCACGGCAGCGGGGTGTCGATGCTCGACGTGAGGATCGCGACCGGTGCAGGCGTCGGCACAGGCGCGTCCTGGGTCCCCGAGTCCGCGCCCCGGGTCGCCGAGTCCGCGCCCCAGGTCGCCGAGTCCGCAGCGTCCTGGGCCCCTGAGTCCGCACCTTGGGTCCCCGAGTCCGCACCATCGGTCCTCGAGTCCACACCTTGGGTCCCTGAGCCTGTCGAAGGGCCAGCCGCCATCAGTGCGGTGTCAGCCGGAGGCCACGGCTCTCCACCGGCGACGCGAGGGAGGCCACGGCGCACCAGCGTCTCTGCAGCGGCTGCAACTGGTGTCGGCGCAGCGTCGGTTGCCGCTGCCACGGGTGTCGGCGCAGCGTCGGTTGCCGCTGCCACGGGTGTCGCCGCTTCGATCGGCACCGCTGCTGCGGGAGCCTCCGGGCGAACGGATGGGTCGACCGGAGCCGAGGCCGGAGCGATACTCGCGGGAGCAGCGGTCGCCTCGGCGGGCGGCCAGGGCTCGCCGCCGGGGACGCGCGGGAGTCCGCGCCGGATGTGTTCGGTCGCCGTCGGGGACGCTTCGACAGGCTCAGCGACCGAGTTCGGCTCAGCGACCGAGTTCGACTCAGCGCCCCGGTTCGGCTCAGCGCCCCGGTTCGGCTCAGCGACAGGAACCTGGGTCCCTGAGCCTGTCGAAGGGCCCTCCCCCGTCTCCACGCCCTGGGTCCCTGAGCCTGTCGAAGGGCCCGCGACCTCGGTCGCCGGCGGCCAGGGCTCGCCGCCCGGCACGCGCGGCAGGCCGCGCCGCAGCATCCCGGGTCCCTGAGCCTGTCGAACGGCACCCATGGCTACTTCTTCCGCGCCTCGAGCGCAGCGATGAGCTGCGGCACGACCGTGAAGAGGTCGCCGACGATGCCGAAGTCGGCGACGTCGAAGATCGGCGCCTCACCGTCCTTGTTGATCGCGACGATCGTCTTCGAGGTCTGCATGCCGGCGCGGTGCTGGATCGCCCCGGATATGCCGAGAGCGACATACAGCTGCGGCGACACCGAGACACCGGTCTGACCGACCTGGTGCGACTGTGGGATGTACCCGGCGTCGACTGCGGCGCGAGAGGCGCCGACGGCAGCGCCGAGGGCATCCGCGAGCTCCTCCACGAGCACGAACTTCTCCTTCGACGCAAGGCCGCGTCCACCGGAGACGACGCGGGTCGCGCCGCGCAGCTCCGGGCGGGACGAAGCGACCTCGACCGCCTCGATCGCACCGGCAGTCGCTGCGACCGCACCCGAGGACGTGACCTCGATCGCCGACACCTCGGGCGATGCGACAGCCTCGGCGCGCGCCTCGACCGCACCCTGCCGCACTGTGATGACCGGCGCACCGAAGGTCGGCGCCGAATCGACGAGGTACGCCCCGCCGTAGACCGAGTGGTGCGCGACGATGCCCTCGTCGTCACGCGAGACGCCGACAGCGTCGACCGACAGCGCGAGCTTCTGTCGCACGGCGAAGCGTCCGGCGGCGTCGCGACCGGCGATCGAATTCGAGATGAGAACCGCGTCGGGCTGCACTCGCTCGAACGCGGCCTGCAGCGCATCGACGATCGGCACGGTGAGCGATGCGGCATCCGAATCAGCAGTGAGTACGACGGATGCTCCGGCCGCGGCCGACTGGCCTGCGGCATCCGCACTCCCGCCGACGATCAGCGCGACCGGGGTACCCACTACGGAGGCCGCACCGATCAGCGCAGCGGTGCTGCTCGCGACGTTCCCCGACGGGTCGACGTCGACCAGGACGAGGATCGGGTTCTCGGGATTCGCCATGTCACACCAGCCTGTTCTGCACGAGGTACTCGACGAGCTGCTCGGCGGCATCGCCCTCGTCGGTGATCTTCACGCCCGCCGCGCGCGGGGGCTTCGCGGCCACCGAGGTCATGATCGTCCGCGGCGCGACGCCCGGGTCGGCCGAGACGTCGAGATCGGCGAGCGAGAGCACTTCGAGCGGCTTCTTCTTGGCCGCCATGATGCCCTTGAAGTTCGGGAACCGGGCGTCCGGCAACGCTTCCGTGATCGAGATCACGGCCGGCAGCGGTGCAGACACGGTCTGCGATCCGGCATCCGCCGCTCGCGTGCCGGTGACGGCATCGGCGGTGATCTCGACCGACGACAGCGCGGTCGCCTGCGCGAAGCCGAGGTGCTCGGCCAGCATCGCCGGGATCACGCCGCCCGAGCCGTCGGTCGACAGGTTCCCGGTGATCACGAGGTCGGGTGCCCCGCGGCGGATGGCTGCGGCGAGCGTCTCGGCGGTGAGGCCGAGATCGGCGCCGGTGAGCTGCTCATCGGCGATGTGCACGGCGGATGCCGCACCGATCGCGAGCGCGCGTCGTACGGTCGCTGTCGACGTCTCCGGGGCCATCGAGAGGGCCACGACCTCGGTGCCCTCGTTCTTGTCGGCGTGGCTCAGCGCCACCTCGAGCGCACGCTCGGTGATCTCGTCGAGCACCACATCGCCGGCGGCCCGCTCGGCGAGCCCCGTCTCGAGATTCAGGGTGCGATCACCGTAGGTGTCCGGCACCTCTTTGACCAGGACGAAGATCTTCATCGATTGCTCCTCACGACTGCCTTGATTCTAGTCCTGCGGTACTGAGTTCCATCTGACGCGCGACCGGGAACCACCGACCTCTGCGCCCGCCGCGTGCGCGCCACCCTCGTGCGCCCCGCCGCCACCGCTACCGTAGACCTGTGGTCAGACCCCGCCCGCTCCCCGTTGATCCGCTCGCCGAAGCGAAGCGGCAATGGGTCGCGCACGGCTGGACGGATGCCGCGGACGGCATGGCCGTCGTCACCTCGGTGATGCGCGCTCAGCAGCTGCTGCTGGCGAGGGTGGATGCTGCGCTCAAGCCGTTCTCGCTGAGCTTCGCCCGTTACGAGGTGCTGCAGCTCCTCGCATTCAGCCGCGCGGGACGGCTGCCCCTGTCCAGCGCCGTCGCCCGTCTGCAGGTGCACGCGACCACGGTCACCAGCACCGCCGACAGGCTCGTCCGCGACGGACTCATCGTCCGTGAACCGCACCCGCACGACGGCCGCGCCTCGATGCTCGTCCTCACGGATGCCGGTCGGGAGCTCGTCGAGCGCGCGACCCAGGCGCTGAACGCCGACGTGTTCGCGAACCCGGGTATCGCTCGCGACGACGCCGCCGAGCTCGTCGCGATCGTCGCCCGTCTGCGCAGGGACGCCGGCGACTTCACGGATCCGCGGCCCCATCCCGAGCCGCTCTGACATGGCTCGCTTCGTCGTCGAGACCGTGATCGCTGCGCCGCCGGCCACGGTGTTCGCGGCATCCCTCGACCCGGCGCTGCACGTGCGCTCGATGGCGCGGCACGGCGAGACCATGGTCGAGGCGCCGGCCGACGGCCGGTTCGCCGAGGGCTCGACCGTCACGTGGCGGGCGCGCCACTTCGGCATCCCGTTCCGACTGCGTTCGATCGTGTTCGACATCGATCCGCCTCGCGCCTTCAGCGACCGCCAGCTCGCCGGCCCGTTCGGCGCATTCCTGCACGAGCACGTGTTCGAGGAGCATCCGGTCGGCACGCTGATGCTCGACACGATCACGTTCCGCTCGCCGTTCGGTCCGATCGGCCGCGCGGTCGACGCGCTATTCATGCGCGAGTACATGCGGCGTCTCATCATGCAGCGCAATGCGACGCTGGTCGCCGAGATCGAGGGCGACGGGCGTACCCTGTCGGCATGAGCGAACTGCGCCTGCACACCGTCCTCACCGGCCGCGGCCCCGCTGCGGCGATCCTGCTCAGCGACGAGCAGGTCGCTGAGCTCGGCGGCGGCAAGGCCTTCCCCGTCGCGGTCACGATCGGCGGCCGCACCGCCCGCCTGCGGGTCGCCCGCATGGGCGGCGCGAACATGATCGGCTTCAGCAAGGCAGTGCGAGCCGAGCTCGGGGTCGAGATCGACCAGGAGGTCGACGCCGTGATCCGCGTCGATGCCGCCGAGCGCACGGTCGATGTGCCTGCCGAGCTCGCCGCAGCGCTCGACGCCGACCCTGCCCTGCGCACCGCCTTCGACGCACTCTCGTACTCGACCCGCAAGGAGCACGCCCGCACGGTCGCCGAGGCGAAGCAGGACGCGACGCGCGAGCGCCGCATCGCGAAGATCGTCGAGTCCCTGCAGAGCTGAGTCCCGATGCATGACTAGCGGTTCTGGAAGTCCGGAGCGCGCTTCTCCCGGAAGGCCGCCATGCCCTCCTTCTGATCCGCAGTGTCGAACAGCGCCGCGAACGCCTGCTTCTCGTGGGCGAGCCCCTCGGCCAGCGTCGTCTCCATCGCCGCGTCGAGGGCGGCCTTCGCCGCGTACACGGAGGGAAGCGAACGCGCCGCGATCGTCTCGGCGAGGGTCGTCGCCTCGGCCAGCAGATCGGATGCCGGAACCACACGCGACACGAGACCTGAGCGCTCGGCCTCCTCGGCACCCATGAAGCGCCCGGAGAGCACGAGCTCGGCTGCCTTGTAGTAGCCGACCGCGCGGATCAGACGCTGCGTCCCGCCCATGCCGGGGATCACCCCGAGGTTGATCTCCGGCTGGCCGAACTTCGCCGTGTCGGCGGCCAGGATGATGTCGCACATCATGGCGAGCTCGCATCCTCCGCCGAGCGCGAAGCCGGAGACGGCGGCGATCACCGGCGTGCGCACGGCGGCGAACTCCCGCCAGATGCCGAAGTGGTCGGTCGCGATCATCTCGGCGCCCGACATCCCCTCCATCTCCTTGATGTCGGCGCCGGCCGCGAACGCCTTCTCGGAGCCTGTCACCACGATCGCCCCGACGCCGTCGTCGGCATCGAAGGCGAGTGCTGCCGCGGTGACCTCTTCGGCCACCCTGGTGTTCAGGGCATTCAGCGCCTGCGGGCGGTTCAGGGTGATCCAGCCCACTCGTCCACGCTGCTCGACGAGGATCGTCTCGAATTCGGTCATGGTGCGTCTCCCTCGGCTGTCACGTCGTCGTTGCCTTCAGTATCCCCGAGCCCTCGCCCTTCGGCTCGTCGCTTCGCTCCGGTTCCCGAGCGAGCGAAGCGGGACGAGGACCTCACACGCGGTCGTCGCGGATGTCGGTGATGATGCCGGAGAAGTCGCGACCGGCACCCTCCCCCGCTGCGAATGCCGCGTAGATCCGCTGCGCGAGGCGGCCCATCTGCGCATCCGTCGACGTCTGCTCGATGGCCTGCAGTGCGAGGCCGAGGTCCTTCGCCATCAGGGCGCCGGCGAAGCCTGGCAGGTAGTCGCGGTTCGCCGGGCTGGTCGGCACGGGACCTGGGACCGGGCAGTTCGTCGTGATCGACCAGCACTGGCCGGATGCCTGCGAGACCACGTCGTACAGCGCCTGGTGCTCCAGTCCCAGCCGCTCGCCGAGCACGAATGCTTCAGCGACCGCGATCTGCGAGACCGCGAGGATCATGTTGTTGCAGACCTTCGCCGCCTGGCCGAGGCCGGGTCCGCCGCAGTGCACGATCCGCTTGCCCATCGCCTTCAGCAGCGGCAGCGCGGTGGCGAAGTCCTCATCTGATGCGCCGACCATGAACGCGAGCGTGCCGTTCTCGGCCCCGACGACGCCGCCGGACACCGGAGCATCGATGTTGCGATGCCCCGCGGCGATCGCCAGCTCGTGCGCCGTGCGCGCCTCGTCGACCGCGATCGTCGAGGACTCGATGAACAGCGTGCCCGGACGCGCCGCCGCGAGCAGCTCGGCGCGATACGCCTCGATGACGTGCTTGCCCGCAGGGAACATCGTGATCACGACATCCGCGTCCGTGACGGCATCCGCACCGCTCGCCGCGACCGGGATGCCGGCTGCCTCAGCAGCCAGGATCGCCGCCGGCACGAGATCGAACCCGCGCACCTCGTGACCGGCCTGCACCAGGTTGACCGCCATCGGCAGGCCCATGTGCCCGAGGCCGAGGAACGCGATGACCGGTGTTCCAGGTGTCGCGGTCATGAGCTGCTCCGCATCGACGCAGAGCCAGCCGGCCGCAGCATCTCGCGTCCGACGATCAACCGCATGATCTCGTTCGTGCCCTCGAGGATCTGGTGCACCCGCAGATCGCGGACCACCTTCTCGATGCCGTAGTCCTGCAGGTAGCCGTATCCGCCGTGCAGCTGCAGCGCGCGGTTGGCGACGTCGAACCCGGCATCCGTCGCGAAGCGCTTGGCCATCGCGCAGCGCATGGTCGCGTCCGGCGCGTGCTCGTCGACCGCCAGCGCGCCGTCGCGGACCATGAGCCGCGCGGCCTGCAGGTCGGTGCGCATGTCGGCGATCGCGAACATGATCGACTGCTTCTCGGCGAGCGGCTCTCCGAAGGCCACCCGCTCATGCACGTACTGCACGGCGCGGTCGAGCGCCCACTGCGCGCCGCCGATCGAGCAGGCGGCGATGTTGAGGCGTCCGCCGTTGAGCGCTGACATCGCGATCGCGAAGCCCTTGCCCTCTTCGCCGAGCATGGCGGATGCCGGAACCCGCACCCCGTCGAGCACGACCTGGCGGGTGGGCTGCGCGTGCCAGCCCATCTTCTTCTCCAGTGCGCCGAAGCTCAGGCCCTCGGCGTCGCCGGCGACGAGGAACGCGCTGATCTCCTGGTGTCTGGGTCCCTGAGCCTGTCGGGCTCCGGTCCGCGCCATCACCACGTACACAGCCGCTTCGCCGGCGCCCGAGATGAACTGCTTGACGCCGGTGAGCACGTAGTCGTCGCCGTCGCGGACCGCACTGGTCGCGATGTTCGCGGCATCCGATCCCACACCGGGTTCAGTGAGGCAGTAGCCACCGAACTCCGACATGGCGGTGAGGCCGGGCAGCCAGCGGGCGATCTGCTCGTCGTTGCCGTAGCTGTCGATCATCCAGACCACCATGTTGTGGATGGAGATGTAGGCGGCGACCGCCGGGTCGCCCTTGGCGAGCTCTTCGAAGATCGCGACGGTGTCGACGCGGGCGAGACCGGTACCACCGGACTCCTCCCGCACGTAGATGCCGCCGAGGCCGAGTTCGCCGGCCTTCCCGAGCGACTCTCGGGGGAAGATGTGCTGCTCGTCGCGTTCGGCCGAGAACGGGGCGAGCTCGGCCTCGGCGTATTCGCGAACGGCTTCGAGGATCGCCTCGCGCTCCTCGGCGGTGGTGGCGGTTGTCGTCATGGTCATGTCGGGTTCCTGATCAGGTCGAACGGGTCAATGCATGGTGGGGATGACGAAACTGGCGCCATCCTTGATGCCGGACGGCCAGCGGCTCGTCACGGTCTTCGTCTTCGTGTAGAAGCGGAAGGCGTCGGCGCCGTGCTGGTTGAGGTCGCCGAAACCGCTCTTCTTCCAACCGCCGAAGGTGTAGTACGCGATCGGGACGGGGATCGGCACGTTCACACCGACCATGCCGACCTCGACGCGGGCGGCGAAGTCGCGCGCTGCATCGCCGTCTCGCGTGAAGATCGCGACACCGTTGCCGTACTCGTGCTCGGAGGCCATCCGCAGCGCCTCCTCGTAGTCGGCAGCGCGGGCGATCACGAGCACCGGCCCGAAGATCTCCTCGCGGTAGATCGCCATCTCGGTCGTGACGTGGTCGAACAGCGTCGGCCCGAGGTAGAAGCCATCCTCATACCCTTCGACCGAGAATCCGCGACCGTCGGCGAGCAGCGTCGCGCCCTCGTCGACGCCCTGCTGGATGTAGCCCTCGACGCGTTCGACGGCGGCGCGGCTGACGAGGGGGCCGTAGTCGACGTCAGCGGCGAGCGCCGGGCCGATCCGCAGTCGGGCGACGCGCTCCGAGAGCTTCGCCGCGAGCGCATCCGCCGTCTCCTGTCCGACGGGTACGGCGACCGAGATCGCCATGCAGCGCTCGCCGGCCGAACCGTATCCGGCGCCGATCAACGCGTCGACGGCCTGGTCGAGGTCGGCATCCGGCATCACGATCATGTGGTTCTTGGCGCCGCCGAAGCACTGCGCGCGCTTGCCGTTCGCCGCGGCCGTCGCGTAGATGTACTCGGCGATGGGCGTGGAGCCGACGAAGCCGACGGCGCGGATGCGGTCATCCGTCAGCAGCGTGTCGACGGCCTCCTTGTCGCCGTGGACGACATTGAGGACACCGGCGGGAAGCCCCGCCTCGAGGAACAGCTCGGCGAGACGCACCGGCACCGAGGGGTCGCGCTCACTCGGCTTGAGCACGACGGCGTTACCCGCGGCGAGCGCCGGCCCTGCCTTCCACAGCGGGATCATCGCCGGGAAGTTGAACGGGGTGATCGCCGCGACGACGCCGAGGGGCTGGCGCATCGAGTAGACGTCGATGCCCGCTCCGGCTCCGGTGGAGTACTCGCCCTTCAGCAGGTGCGGGGCGCCGGCGGAGAACTCGATGACCTCGAGTCCGCGCTGGATGTCGCCTTTCGCGTCGTCGACGGTCTTGCCGTGCTCGCTCGCGAGGAGCTCGGCCAGCGACTGCATCTCGCGCTGGGCGAGATCGAGGAAGCGCAGCAGCACGCGGGCACGCTTCTGCGGGTTGGTGGCCGCCCACTCCACCTGCGCGGCCGCCGCGTTCGCGATCACCTCGCGGACGTCGTCGGCAGATGCCAGCGGCACGCGGGCCTGCACGCCGCCAGAGCTGGGGTCGAACACGTCGGCGAAGCGTCCGGCATCAGGAGTGCGATGCGTTCCGCCCACGAAGTGCGGGATGGTGCGAGTCATTTTGCGACTTCCCTCCGTGCCGTCGTTGGCACATTGGAGAGTTTACTTCGGCATCCGCAGATTTACTAGGACATCCATGTATATCCGTTCGGCGCGGTCCCGGTGTTCCATCGGCGTTCACCGCGCAGTCACCTGCGTCGATTACAACTGCAGGTGCGCGGAAGACTCAGACCGGAACGGGTAGTCACAGATTTCCGCGCCGCGGAGAGCGGATCCCGCTCCCGCCGCGGTGCCCACACCGCAGGACCCCCGCCGAATCGGGTCGGCGGGGGTCTTCTCCGTCTGCAGGAGGCTCGGCTGACCTCAGAGCCGTTCGATGATCGTGGCGTTCGCCATGCCGCCGCCCTCGCACATCACCTGCAGGCCGAGGCGCCCCCCGGTCGCCTCGAGGTGGTCGACGAGCGTGCCGAGCAGGCGCGTGCCTGACGAGCCGAGCGCGTGACCGAGCGCGATCGCGCCCCCTCGGGGGTTGAGCTTCGCGATATCCGCGCCGAGCTCTGCGGCCCAGGCCAGGGGCACCGAGGCGAACGCCTCATTCACCTCGTAGGCGTCGAGGTCATCGATCGAGAGGGCGGCACGCTCCAGGATCCGCCTCGTCGCCGGGATCGGACCCGTCAGCATCATGAGCGGATCGTCGCCGACCACGGCGAAGGAGTGGAAGCGAGCGCGAGGCGTCAGGCCGAGCTGCTCGGCGCGCTCCGCGCTCATCAGCAGTGCGGCGGACGCACCGTCGGTGAGCGGCGAGGAGTTGCCGGCCGTGATCCGCCAGTCGAGCTCGGGGAAGCGCGCGGCGAGCTCCTCGGTGCGGAATGCCGACGGCAGCCCGGCCAGCCGATCCGCTGTCGTGCCGGCGCGCACGGTCTCGTCGGCGACGGCCTCCGGCGCCTCGTCCACGGCGATCACGGTTCGGTCGAAGAATCCCGACTCCCAGGCGTCGCTCGCGCGACGGTGCGACTCGGCGGCGTAGTCGTCGAGCTGATCGCGAGTCAGTCCCCACCGCTGTGCGATGAGTTCGGCGGAGACGCCCTGGTTCACCAGTCCCTCTGGGTACCTCGCCCGCAGGCGCGGCGACATCGGGGAACCGCCCGTGCCGGACGACCCGAGCGGCACCCTGCTCATCGACTCGACACCGCCGGCGATCACCGCGTCGTAGGCACCGGCGATGATCCCCTGGGCCGCGATGTGCACGGCCTGCTGGCTGGAACCGCACTGCCGATCGATGGATGCGGCCGGCACGGTCTCGTCGAAGCCGGCGGCGAGCACCGCCTGCCGGGCGATGTTCGTCGACTGCTCGCCGACCTGGCTCACGCAGCCGAGCAGCACGTCGTCGATCTGCCTGGACTCGAGCCCTGTGCGTGCGAGCAGTGCCGCGAGCGCGCCGGCAGCGAGGTCGACCGGATGCACCTCCGACAGCGCTCCTCCCGGCTTGCCGCGTCCGACGGGTGTGCGGACGACATCGACCAGGACCGCCTCACTGCGTGTGCTCATGCCCCCATTCTGCGCCTGCCCCGGCGGGACGGGTCACAGATGGGGATGGATGTAGCCGTCTTCCACCGCACGACGGTACAGGTCGACCTTGGTCGCGGCTGGTCGACCGGCGGCGGCATACTTGCCGCGGATGCGGCGGACGTGATCGAGTACGGTCTCACGCGTGATGAACAGCGACTGCGCCACGCTGTCGGCCGTCGCGCCGACCGCGTATCGGGCGAACACCTCCGCCTCGCGCGCCGACAGGGGGATGCGGGCGGGCGCCGAGGGGACCCGCGCGATCGATGCGGCCCAGTCCCCACCGGGGAATTCACCACGGACAGCCGCCCGCAGTGCGGCCATCAGGCCGGGCGCCTCGTCGGCTTTGTCGACCAGGCCGACCGCGCCCGCTCCGGCTGCCGCTCGGATCACGGCGAGTGGCTCCAGCGACGCGTGCACGAGCACCGGCGCACCGGCGCCGACGAGCGCCGCGACGTTGTCGACCGGTGTCGAGCCGTCGGAGAGCGTCAGGTCGAGGAGGATCACGTCCATCCGTTCCCTGGCAGCGACCAGTTCGGTGACGGAGCGCCCGACGGCCACCACCTGGAACCCCGGATGACTCTGGATGATCGCCGTCACCCCCACCAGCATCGCTCGATGATCATCGATGAGTCCGACACGCACGACCATTCGTTCCCCGTTCCCCGTTCCCCAGACGACGGACCGGGGCGAGCTGGGATGGGTGGGCCAGCCCCGGTCCACGGGATGCACGAAGAGGCATCCCGGAGCAGGACCCCGACGCTGCGGATTCATGACGCCGTTTCCGCGCACATGTCGTTCCACTCGGTTCCTTCGCCGCCCGATCTCCTCGCGAACGCCGAATAGAATCGATGTGGCGCCGCGACCCTGGCGCAGCCCCTTTCGGCGTGTCCGTGATCCGGCCGCCCCGTCACCCGAGGACCCGCCATGTCCAGCGATTCCATCACTGTCTCCATCCGCCGCGAGGTCGATCCCGACCGCATCAACGAGGCGACGGCCTGGGTGCAGCGCGGCGTGAACAAGGCCAACCAGTACCCGGGGTTCCTCGGCTCCGGATGGGTGCGCGCCGGTGCCGATTCGCACGTCTGGCACATGCTGTACCGCTTCGCCGACGAGGAGACGCTGGTCGCCTGGGAGGACTCAGCCGAACGCGCATCCTGGCTGGAGACGGGTCAGGGGCTCGTGCTGAGCGAACGCTCACGGCGACGCAGCGGCATCGAGGGATGGTTCGACGATCCGGCCACCGGCACGATCACGGTGCCGACCGGCGAGGGCACCGACTCCGTCTCGGTCGGCAGCGCGCCGCCCCGGTGGAAGCAGGCCGTCACGATCTGGCTCGGCTTCTTCCCGGTGAACCTCGCGTTCACGTACGCGATGAGCCCGGTCCCCGGGTGGGACTCCCTGCCGATCTGGCTGCGCGTGCTGGCGACGACCCTCGTGCTGACGCCGATCATGACCTACTGGGTGCTCCCCTGGGTCACGCGCTCCCTGCGCACCTGGCTCGCGCGCTGAGCCCTCCGCTCAGATCACGCCGACCGCGGTGAAGGCCAGCTCGGCCGCGCCGAGCAGCAGCCGGTCTGCTGCGAGCGATGCCGGCAGGATGCGCAGGTCCTCGGCGTTCTCCGCCATCGCGGATGTCGCGACCTGCTCGGCGAATCCCTCGGGATCGAGCTCGACGAGCAGCGCCAGGAATCCGCCGAGCACGACGACCGCCGGATCGAGGATGTTCACGGCGTCGGCGAGGGCCTGCGCGAGGATGCCGCGCTGGCGACCGCACTCCGCACCGACCGCCTCGTCCGCGGAGGCGGCGATGGCGTCGGCGAGCGCCGCGTCATCCGCGCCGGTCAGCCCGAGCGCGTGGAGGAGGCGCGCCCTGCTGACCTCGTCCTCGAGCGTCGCCGCGTCGTCGGTCCGCACGCGGTTCTGCCCGAACTCGCCCGCGTAGCCGCCGACCCCGCCGACTGCGATCCCGTGCACGATGATCCCGCCGCCGATGCCTGACGGCCCGCCGTTGAGGTACACCACGTCATCGGCTCCTCGCGCGGCGCCGAACAGATGCTCCGCCAGCGCGCCGAGGCTCGCGTCGTTGCCCACGGCGACCGGGAGTCCCGTCGCTCTGGCGATCGAGGCCCGAACCGGAGCATCCACCCAGCCGAGATGCGGGGCGTTGCGGACGAGACCGTCGGCCTGCCGCACCAGACCCGGAACCGCGACGCCGATCCCGACCACGCGCGACCCGTCCAGCTCACCGTTCGTCCAGCGGGAGAGAACCTCGGCGACCAGCTCGGTCACCGCGTCCGCCGACGGCAGTTCCACCTCGATCCGCTCGCGCACAGCGACCCTGCGGGCGAGGTCGATCGCGGCGATCTCGACGGCATCCACCTCGGGGTTCACCGCGATCACGACCGTGCGCGGCGCTGCTTCCACCACCGGAGACGGACGACCGACGCGTCCGGCCGGGTCGGGGTCGCGCTCGACGACCCACCCGTCCCCGACCAGCTCGGCGACGAGGTCGGCAACCGTCGAACGGTTCAAGCCGGTCGCCGCGGTCAGCTGCGCACGCGACTGCGGGCCTTCGAGGTGCACGCGCCGCAGGAGGCGGGCGAGGTTGCGTGCGCGGACGCCGTCGCCGGCGTCCTTCAGGGCAGCGGTTCCGCTGAGCTCCGTCGAAGCATCCGTCGCCACGTGCCCTCCTTCTCGTCCGGCGTCCCAGTCTAGGAGGCTGGACATCCCGACCCTCAGCCTATATGTTGTTGCTCACAACAATTACGAGGCGCCGCCGCCGCGCCCGTCATGCGAAGGAGCATCATGAGCCTCACCCCGACCCGCGCCGACAAGTTCTCGTTCGGACTCTGGACGATCGGCTACAACGGGACCGACCCCTTCGGCGGACCGACGCGTCCCGCCCTCGATGTCGTGCACGCGGTCGAGAAGCTCTCCGAGCTCGGCGCCTACGGTCTCACCTTCCACGACGACGATCTGTTCGCCTTCGGCTCGACGGATGCCGAGCGGCAGACCCAGATCGACCGCCTGAAGGGCGCGCTCGCCGACACCGGTCTCGTCGTGCCGATGGTCACCACCAACCTCTTCAGCGCGCCGGTCTTCAAGGACGGCGGCTTCACCTCGAACGACCGCCAGGTTCGTCGTTTCGCGCTGCGCAAGGTGCTGCGCAACCTCGACCTCGCCGCTGAGCTCGGCGCCAGGACCTTCGTGATGTGGGGCGGCCGCGAGGGCGCCGAGTACGACTCGGCGAAGGACGTGCGCGCTGCACTCGAGCGCTACCGTGAGGCCGTGAACCTGCTCGGCGACTACGTGACCGACAAGGGCTACGACATCCGCTTCGCGATCGAGCCGAAGCCGAACGAGCCCCGCGGCGACATCCTGCTGCCCACGCTCGGCCACGCGATCGCGTTCATCGACTCGCTCGAGCGGCCGGAGCTGGTGGGTGTGAACCCGGAGGTGGGTCACGAGCAGATGGCCGGACTCAACTTCACCGCGGGTATCGCGCAGGCCCTGTTCCACGGCAAGCTGTTCCACATCGACCTCAACGGACAGCGCGGCATCAAGTACGACCAGGACCTCGTGTTCGGGCACGGCGACCTGCACAACGCCTTCTCGCTCGTCGACCTGCTCGAGAACGGCGGCCCGAACGGCGTCCCCGCCTACGAGGGCCCCCGCCACTTCGACTACAAGCCCTCCCGCACCGAGGACGAGACGGGCGTCTGGGACTCCGCCGCCGCCAACATGCGCACCTACCTGCTGCTGAAGGAGCGCGCCGCGGCCTTCCGCGCCGACCCCGAGGTGCAGGAGGCACTGGCTGCCGCGAAGGTCGCCGAGCTCGCGACCCCGACGCTGAACGAGGGCGAGTCCTACGACGACCTGCTCGCCGACCGCGCGGCCTACGAGGACTTCGACACCGACGCGTACCTCGGCGGCAAGGGCTTCGGCTTCGTGCGTCTGCAGCAGCTCGCGACCGAGCACCTGCTCGGCGCCCGGTGATCCGCTGATGGCCCTCGTCCTCGGCGTCGACTCCTCGACGCAGTCGTGCAAGGTCGTCGTGGTCGACGCCGAGACGGGCGCGGTGGTGCGCAGCGGTCGCGCCGCGCACCCCGACGGCACCTCGGTCGATCCGAACGCGTGGTGGATCGCGCTGACCGCAGCGATCGACGATGCTTCGACGGGGCTCAGCACAGGTGCCGGCGGGCTCGACGGCGTCGAGGCCTGGGCCATCGGCGGACAGCAGCACGGGATGGTGGCGCTCGACGCGTCCGGCGCAGTCATCCGCGACGCGCTGCTCTGGAACGACACCAGGTCGGCGGATGCCGCGGCCGACCTGGTCACGCAGTTCGGCGCGCAGGAGCTGGCGGATCGCACCGGCCTGGTGCCGGTGGCCTCCTTCACCATCTCGAAGCTGCGCTGGCTGCGCGACCACGAGCCGGAGCACGCGCAGCGGGTCGCCGCGGTCGCACTCCCCCATGACTGGCTCACCTGGCGACTGCGCGGGTACGGGCCGGCAGGGGCGGATGCCGCACCGCTCGGCCCAGTGCTCGAGGAGCTCGTGACGGATCGCTCCGATGCGTCCGGGACGGGGTACTGGAGCGCGGCGACCGGCGAGTACGACCGCGAGCTCGTGATCGCGGCGCTCGGGCACGACGTCATCCTGCCGCGTGTGCTCGGCGCCGACGAGTCCGTGCAGGACGCGGCCGGGCGCCTGGTCGCTCCCGGCGCCGGTGACAACGCCGCTGCCGCGCTCGGCCTCGGCGCAGGCCGAGGAGACGTCGTGGTCTCGATCGGCACCAGCGGCACGGTCTTCGCGGTGAGCGCGGAGCCCTCGGCGGACGCCTCGGGGATCATCGCCGGCTTCGCGTCGGCCGACGGGCACTTCCTGCCACTCGTCTGCACGCTGAACGCGGCACGGGTGCTCGACGTCACCGCGACGCTGCTCGGCGTGGATCATGAGGAGCTCGGTCGACTCGCACTGGCGGCACCGGCCGGGTCGCACGGTCTGACGCTGGTGCCGTACTTCGAGGGAGAGCGCACCCCGAACCTTCCGGATGCGACCGCGACGCTCAGCGGCATGACGCTCGCCTCGACCACGCGCGAGAACCTGGCACGCGCTGCGGTCGAGGGCATGCTGTCAGGGCTCGGGGCCGGGCTCGATGCCCTGCGCGAGGCTGGGGTGCCGCTGCGGCGTGCGCTGCTGATCGGCGGCGGCGCGCAGTCGGCGGCCGTGCGGGAGATCGCGCCGCTGGTGCTCGGCATCCCGGTCGAGGTGCCGGCCGCTGGGGAGTACGTCGCGCTCGGCGCTGCGCGCCAGGCCGCCGGGTTGGTCTAGCCGGGCACGGCGCGCCCGACGCCGTGTTCCGGTCGCAGTTCCTGCCGCCTCGGCATCCGACGCCGTGTTCCGGTCGCAGTTCCTGCCGCCTCGGCGTCCGAACGGCGGCGGCAACTGCGACCGGAACAGCGGCCGTGGCCGCTAGATGCCGAAGATCCGCCAGGATGCCGCGTGCGTCGCTCCGGGAGCGAGCGTCACGAGGTCGACGCCGGAGTTGAAGGCGTCCGGCGGGCAGGTCATGGGCTCGACCGCGAGGCCGATGCGATGCGTCTCCGGCGTCGCCGGGGTGTCGGCGGTATGCACCTGCACCCACGGGCAGCGCTCGTCCCACGCCATGCCGACGCCATGGCCGTCGACGGCCGTCAGGCGCACCTCCGCAGCACCGTCGGTGCGGTCGAGTTCGGTGAAGGCGTGGTCGATGAAGACGTCGGCGATCGGGCGGGGCGTACGGAAGTCCCACTCCGGGTGCTGCGTCACCGGCTCGACCGCGACGGGGCTCAGCCGATCCGGGGTGACCGTGAGGACCTCGGATGCCGGGAGGGTGAGCGTCCAGTCGTCCACCCGCTGGGTCCCGGAGCCTGCCGGAGGGCCGGCCACGAGATACGGATGCGGTCCGGTGCCCCAGGGCGCGGCATCCGCCCCGACGTTGTGCGCGGTCACCGTCTGGTGCAGGCCATCGGCGTCGAGCCGGTACTCGACCTCGACCTCGACGCGGAACGGATAGCCGGTCTGCGGCAGGATCACGGCGGCCAGCACGACCCGGTCATCGAGCACCAGCCGGTCTTCGAACTCGACCCAGGCGAGCAGTCCGTGCAGGGCATGGCTGCGTTCGGGCTCGGTCAGCGGCAGCTGATGCTCCGCGCCCTCGAAGCGGTACCGGCCGTCGACGATACGGTTCGGCCATGGGGCGAGCGTCGCGCCGCGATACCCCGGCCGCACCGCATCCGCGCCGAACGGCACGACGAGATCGCGGCCGTCGATCGTGAGGGTCCGCAGCGTCGCGCCGATGCTCGCGATCTCGGCGCGATAGCCGGCAGCGGCGATGCGCAGCTGGCGGCCGGAGCGTGCGACCGCGATCACAGGCCCTGCGCCAGACGGTAGTACGCCTGATTCCAGCGGACCTGCTTCTGGAACTCCGGCAGCGTGGTGCTGTCATCGATCACGAGCAGCTCGACCTCCGCCATGTCGGCGAAGTCGCGGAACGCGTCGAGGCCGACCGCGGTCGACATGACCGTGTGGTGCGCGGCGCCGGCGGTGAGCCAGGCGGCGGCACTCGTGGTGAAGTCGGGCTGCGGCTTCCAGACCGCGCGGCCGACCGGCAGCTTCGGCAACGAGGCCCGAGGCGGCACGTTCTCGACCACGTTCGCGGTCAGTCGGAACCGGTCGCGCATGTCGCTGAGCGCGACGACGATCGCGGGACCGGGGTCGGCCGTGAACACCAGGCGCACCGGGTCGTCCTTGCCGCCGATGCCGAGCGGGTGGATCTCGAGCGTGGGCTTCGCGGTCGTGAGCGACGGCGACACCTCGAGCATGTGCGCGCCGAGGATCAGCTCGTCGCCCGGCGTCATGTCATAGGTGTAGTCCTCCATGAGGCTCGCACCGCCTGGCAGCCCCGAGCCCATGACGTTCGCGATGCGCACCAGGATCGCCGTCTTCCAGTCGCCCTCGGCGCCGAAGCCGTAGCCCTCCGCCATCAGGCGCTGCACCGCGAGGCCGGGCAGCTGCTTCAGCGCCCCGAGGTCCTCGAACGAGGTGGTGAAGGCGCCGAAGCCGCCCTCCTCCAGGAAGGAACGCAGCCCGATCTCGATCGCCGCACCGTCGCGCAGCGACTCGTGCCGCTCGCCGCCGCGGCGCAGCTCCGGCGCGACCTCGTACAGCTCCTCGTATTCGGCGACGAGCGCATCGATGTCGGCAGCGGATGCCGCGGCCACGGCATCCGCCAGCTCGTTCACGCCCCACGTGTTGACCTGCACGCCGAACCGCAGCTCGGCCTCGGTCTTGTCCCCCTCTGTCACCGCGACGAAGCGCATGTTGTCGCCGAAGCGCGCCAGCTTCAGGTCGCGGGATGCCGCAAGTCCTGCCGCCGCGCGCTGCCAGGTGCCGAGCTCGCGGCGAAGTCGCGGGTCGGAGGCGTGGCCGACGATCGTCTTGCGCGGCACGCCGAGGCGCGTCTGGATGTACCCGAACTCGCGATCGCCGTGCGCAGCCTGGTTGAGGTTCATGAAGTCGAAGTCGATGTCGGCCCACGGCAGCTCGACGTTGGCCTGCGTGTGCAGGTGCGCGAGCGGCTTCTGCAGCGCGTCGAGTCCGGCGATCCACATCTTGGCGGGGCTGAACGTGTGCATCCAGGCCACGAGGCCGATCACGCGGTCGTCGGCGTTGGCCTCGAGCGCGGTGCGCTTGATGGCGGCCGAGTCCGTCAGCACCGGCTTCCAGACGATCTTCACCGGCACCTCGGACGACTCGTCGAGCAGTCGCGCGATCTCCTGCGACTGCGTCGCGACCTGCGCGAGCGTCTCTGGTCCGTACAGGTGCTGGCTGCCGGTGAGGAACCAGACCTCGTAGCCGTCGAGGGAGGTGGTGAGCGGAGTGCGGGTCATGAACGGTCCTTACAGGGAGTCGACGGCGGCGGCCTCGACGGCCAGTCCGGCGCGGTAGCGGTCGAGGTAGGAGGCGAAGCCGGCGACATCCGCCGGGTCGGGGTCTGCGGTGGAGAGTGATGCCGTGGCGAACACGCGCTGATCGAGATACTCGGCGAGCGAGCGGTCGTCTGCCTCGGCGAGGTACGACGCGAGCACCGCGATGCCCCAGGCGCCGCCCTCCGCGGCAAGCTCGCCGACAGCGACGGGAGCGTCGAGCGCGCCGGCGAGGAACCGCTGTGCGACACCCGCGGTACGGAACATGCCACCGTGCGCGAACATCCGGTCGAGCCGCACCCCTTCACCCGCCAGCACCTGCATGCCGAGCGCGAGCGTGCCGAAGACGCCGTAGACCTGGGCGCGCATGAAGTTCGCGAGCGTGAAGGCGCTGTCCGGCGTCCGCACGAACAGCGGACGCCCTTCGATCGACCCGGCGATCGGCTCGCCGGCGAGGTGGTTGTAGGCGATCAGACCACCGGCATCCGCCTCGCCGTCGAGCGCCTCACGGAACAGGGCATCGAAGGCCGCGTCGTCGCTGACCGGCTGACCGGCGACCGCCGCGAAGCGCGTGAACAGTCCCGCCCAGGCGGCGAGCTCGCTGGCGCCGTTGTTGCAGTGCACCATGGCGACCGCATCGCCCGCCGGCGTGGTGACGAGGTCGAGTTCGTGGTGCACCTCGGCCAGCGGATGCTCGAGCACGACCATCGCGAAGATGCTGGTGCCGGCGCTGACGTTGCCGGTGCGCGGGGCGACGGAGTTCGTCGCCACCATGCCGGTGCCGGCGTCGCCCTCCGGCGGGCACAGCGGGATGCCGGGGCGCAGCACGCCGCTCGGGTCGAGGAGCGCGGCGCCATCCGCCGTGAGGGTGCCGGCTGCCGCACCGGCGGGGAGCACCGCTGGCAGGAGCTGTGCGGCGCGTGTGGGCAGCCGGTCGCCGATGAGGGTGTCGTAGGCGTGCAGCATCCGCTCGTCGTAGTCGCCGGTCGCGGAGTCGATCGGGAACATGCCCGAGGCATCGCCGACGCCGAGCACCCGCTCGCCCGTGAGCTGCTGGTGCACGTAGCCCGCGAGCGTGGTGACGCTCGCGATCTGCGAGACGTGCGGTTCGGCGTCGAGCACTGCCTGATGCAGGTGCGCGATCGACCAACGGAGCGGGATGTTCACGCCGAACAGCTCCCCCAGCTCGGCGGATGCGGCACCAGTGCTCGTGTTGCGCCAGGTGCGGAACGGCACGAGCAGCCCGCCGGACTCGTCGAACGCGAGATAGCCGTGCATCATCGCCGAGACGCCGATCGCGCCGAAGGTCTCCGGTCGGATGCCGTGGCGCTCCTGCGCATCATCGATCAGCGCCGCGTACGCCGCCTGCAGCCCGGACCACACCGCATCGATCGCGTAGGTCCAGCGGCCGTCCTCGAGCCGGTTCTCCCAGGAGTACGAGCCGGTGGCGAGCACCTCGGTCGCATCGGGTCCGATCAGGCACGCCTTGATGCGGGTCGAGCCGAGTTCGATGCCGAGGCTCGTGCGGGCTTCGCGGATGTCGTCCTGGATGCTCATCGCCGGGTATCCTCGCTCTGGCCGTACACGTTCTGGTAGCGGTCGAACAGGCTGTCGATCGCGGTCTGCGGGATCGGGATCAGCGGACCGGCTTCGCGGGCGAGGTGCACGGTGCGGGCGACGTCCTCCACCATGACCGCGGCCTTCACGGCATCCTTCGGGTCGGAGCCGATCGTGAACGGGCCGTGGTTCTGCATGAGCACCGCGCGGGAGCGGTGGCCGCTGAGCGTCTCGACGATGCCGCGCCCGATCGAGTCGTCGCCGATGATCGCGAAGGGGCCGACCGGGATCGGGCCGCCGAACTCGTCGGCCATCGCGGTGATCACGCACGGGATCTCCTCGCCGCGCGCGGCCCACGCCACGGCATAGGTCGAGTGCGTGTGCACGACTCCGCCGACGGCAGGCATGTGCCGATAGACGTACGCGTGGGCCGCCGTGTCGCTCGACGGGGAGCGGTCGCTGCCCGGCGTGCCCGGGATCACGGCGCCGTCGAGGTCGCACAGGATCATGTTCTCCGGCGCGAGGTCGTCGTAGCTCACACCGCTGGGCTTGATCACGAACAGGTCAGCGCCGGGCACTCGGCCCGAGACGTTGCCGCCGGTCCAGACGACCAGGCCGGAGCGGACCAGCTCGCCGTGCAGGCGGGCGACATCAGCCCGGACGGTGGCGATCGCACGCTCGACGGCGGGATCAAAGGTGGGGGCGTCGTTGCTCACAGCTGCCTCAGGTCGGTCGCGTCCGGCCACTGTGACCGGTCACGGAAGTCTGTCACGGGCGGGTTCGGTGCGTCAAGACACCCGGGGTTCGCCGGTCAGCGGGGCCGGGCGACCGAGGCGCGGGAGACCAGCACCGGGGCGACAGGGGCGAGCGCGGATGCCGCGGCATCCGCACCGCCGATCACGACGGCGACCGCACGCCGGGCGAGCTCCTCGAAGTCCTGGCGGACGGTCGTGAGCGCCGGCCAGTAGTACGCGGCATCCGGGGTGTCGTCGAAGCCGACCACGCTCACGTCGCCCGGCACGGCGAGGCCCGCCTCGTGCAGTGCACTCAGCAGCCCGAGCGCCATCTGGTCATTCGCGGCGAACACGGCGGTGACGCCGGAGCGTCGCACGGCATCGACCGCGGCATAGCCGGATCCGGCGGACCAGTCCCCCGCGATCACCGGGCCAGGGGCGAGCCCGCGGGCGGCGAGCTCTGCCGCGAAGCCGTCGGCGCGAGACTCGGCCTCGAGCCAGTCGGCGGGGCCCGCGAGGTGCGCGATGCGGGTGTGCCCTGCGTCGGCGAGCGCGGCGACGGCCAGCCGGGCGCCGGCGGCCTGGTCGACCGAGAGCCCGGTGGCGCCGAGTCCTGCGGAGTGCAGGGTCACCACCGGCACGTCGATGCGGAGGGCGGCGAGCGCCTCCAGGGTCTGGGTGTGCGGTGCGACGACGACGATGCCCTCGACGCCCTGCACGACGAGGTGATCGACCGCGGCGACGACGGCTGCGGCATCCGCGGCATCCGCGAACGCGGCGCTGACCCAGTACCCGGCCTCGCGGGCCGAGGCCTCGAGCGCGGCGAGACTGCGAGACGGGCCGTATTGCAGCGCATCCGAGGCCAGCACGCCGAGCGTCCGCGAGCGGCGGGTGCCGAGCGCGCGGGCGGCGTTGTTCATGCGATAGCCGAGCTCGGACATCGCGGCGCGCACGCGCTCCTTCGTCTCGGCGGCGACGTCGGGGTGGTCGTTCAGCACGCGCGACACGGTCTGCCGAGACACCCCTGCGCGGGCGGCGACGTCACGCACACCGATCGCTCGGCGCTGGTCGCTGCTCGTGTCACTCACGCCGACGAGTGTACGACGACCGGAGCCAGCGGCCCGTCGCCGTGCCACGCTGGTCACATGCGCATCGCTCTCACTGGATCATCCGGCAAGCTCGGCCGCGTCGTCGCACGGGAACTCCGCGCGAACGGCGACGAGGTCATCGGCATGGACATCAGCGGCACCCGTGGACCCGACTTCGTGCAGGTCGATCTGACCGACTACGGCCAGGTCGTCGACGCCTTCACGGCCGTCGGCGATCGGCACGACGGCATCGACGCCGTGGTGCACCTCGGGGCGATCCCGGCCCCCGGCATCCGCAGCGATGTCGCGACCTTCCACAACAACATGCCGGCCACGTTCAACGTGTTCTGGGCGGCGGTGCGCCTGGGCATCCGGCGCATCGTGTACGCATCGAGCGAGACGGTGCTCGGCCTGCCGTTCGACGTGCCGCCGCCCTACGTGCCGGTCGATGAGGACTACCCGGCGCGGCCCGAATCGGTCTACTCGCTCGTCAAGACGCTCGAGGAGCAGCTGGCCACCGAGCTCGTGCGCTGGCACCCCGAGGTGTCGATCACGGCGCTGCGGTTCTCGAACGTGATGGACCCGGAGGACTACGCCGAGTTCCCCTCGTTCGACGACGATGCCCTCCGCCGCAAGTGGAACCTCTGGGGCTACATCGACGCGCGCGACGGCGCCCAGGCGGTGCAGCGAGCGCTCGAGGTCGCTGCACCCGGGTTCGACCGGTTCATCATCGCGGCGGCCGACACCGTGATGTCGCGCCCGAACGAGGAACTGCTCGCCGAGGTCTTCCCCGACGTGTCGGTGACGCGCGAGTTCGGTCCGAACGAGACGCTGCTGTCGATCGACAAGGCCCGCCGCGTGCTCGGCTACGACCCGCAGCACTCCTGGCGCGACCACGTCTGACCCGACGGGCGCCGTTCCGGTCGCAGTTGGTGCCGCCCCGCGCCCGTCACGGCGGCACGAAGCGCGACCGGAAGGATGCCGGGCGGCACGAAGTGCGGAAGGATGCCGGGCGGCACCATGAGCGCACAACTGGGTTCCTGAGCCTGTCGAAGGGCCCCGGAGGGGATGCCGCTACAGCCCGAGGCGCTCCAGGTACGGGTTCACCAGGCGTCGCTCCGGGTCGAAGCGAGCCGCGAGCGCGGCGAAGTCGTCCCACCGCTGATAGCGCGAGCGCGTCTCGGCACCGTCGAGCGTGAACACCTTGCCCCAGTGCGGGCGGGCGGTCTCGGGCAGCGCGGCCTCGATCGTGGGCAGCAGCGCGCGGACGGCCTCCTCCTCGGGCTTCCAGGTGAAGTGGATGCCGACCGCCTCCGTCCCGTTCGACGAGCTCAGCCACAGGTCGTCCGCTCGCACGGTCCGGATCTCGTTCACGAGCAGCAGCGGCGCGATCTGCCCGGCGAGCGTGCGCACGGCCTGGATCGCCGCGACCGCGTCGGCGCGCGGCACGAGGTACTCGGTCTGGATCTCGGCGCCCGCCGACGGGGTGAATTCGAGCTTGAAGTGCGCGAGCCGCTCGAACCACGGGCCGGCGATCCCGAGCTGCTCGGTGCAGGCGATCGGATCGACGCCGAGGATCGGATGCCGTCTGCTCGTCGCAGGCTCGGCGCCGAGCCGCTCGAACAGCGACTCCCGCGCGGCCTCTCGCGCCTCGGGCTGACGCTGCTTGACCCAGATCTGATCCACGAAGTCGGTGCGCTCCCACGTCGAGAAGAGACTCACGCTGGTGCCGATCGAGGTCACCTCGTCGAAGTCCGCGAGCACGGCATCCCAGCTCGGGTGCTCGAACACGTGCTGCGCGACCTCGTACGTCGGCTCGACGTCGAGCGTCACGTCGAGCACGGCGCCGAGCGCACCGAGACTCACGACGGCGCCGTCGAAGTCGGCGTCGCCGCGCTCGAGCGTGCGCGTCTCCCCGGCGGGCGTGAGGATCGTGAGGCCGCGCACCGCGCTCGCGAGCGAGCCGATCGCGTCGCCGGAGCCGTGGGTGCCGGTGGCGATGGCGCCGGCGACCGAGATGTGCGGCAGCGAGGCGAGATTGGCGAGCGCGAGCCCCTCGGCGTCGAGCAGCGGCGCGATGTCGCCATAGCGCGCGGCACCGGAGACCCGAACGGCGGTCCTGGTCGGGTTGATCTCGAAGACCCGGGGCAGCCGGTCGAGTGCGATGAGCACGCCGTCGGTGTCGGCGATGTCGTTGAAGCAGTGCCGGGATCCGAGGATGCGCACCGGTCCACCCTGCGCGAGCACGCCGCGAAGCTCGTCGACCGACTCGGGATGCGCGATCGTCGAGGCCCGGTACGTGAGGTTGCCTGCCCAGTTGCGTTCGATGGTCATGGCGCCATGATAACCACGCACACACGGACTACATCGATGTATCGCGCTGCACGACAGCCCCGCCGGTAGGCTGACCGGATGACAGCGACGCCGCCGCCCCGCGCCACGATGAAAGACGTCGCCGCGCTCGCCGGGGTCTCGGCGAAGACCGTCTCGAACGTGGTCACCGGTACCGTTCCGGTGAACGAGAGCACGCGCGCCAAGGTCGAATCCGCGATGGCGCAGCTCGACTTCGTGCCCAACCTCAGCGCTCGCGGACTGCGCAAGGGACGCTCCGGGATCATCGCCGTCGCCCTCCCCGATCTCGCCACCGCGTTCTCGGCCGAGCTCGTGCACCGCATCGTCGAGGCCGCGCACGCGCGGGGTCTCGCCGTGCAGATCGAGGAGACCGCGTCGGAGCCCGAGCGCGAGAAGGAACTCGTCTCGCGCGCCAGGGCGCACCTGGTCGACGGCCTGATCCTGAACCCGATCCGCCTCGAGGACAGCGTGCTGAAGTACGCCGACCGGCTGCCGCCGCTCGTCGTGATCGGCGAGGTCGAGCAGAACCGCGCCGACCATGTGCGCATCGACAGTCGGCAGGCCGCCGCCGACGCCACCCGCCATGTGCTGTCCCGGGGTGCGACGCGGATCGCGGTGGTCGGCGCCGACGACGATCCATCGGTCGCGACGGCGACCAGCCGGCTCCGCCTCGAGGGCGTGCACGATGCGCTGCGCGAGGCCGGCATCCCGCGTGATCCGGCGCTCGAGATCAACCGCCTGCCCTGGTCGATGGACGGTGGAGCGGATGCTGTGCGCACCCTGCTCGCCCGCCGAGTGCCGTTCGACGCGATCGTCGCGTTCACGGACTCCCTGGCGCTCGGCGCCCTGCACACGCTGCACGACAACGGCATCCGCGTCCCCGACGACGTGATCGTGACCGGCTTCGACGACGTGGAGTTCTCTCGGTTCACCTCACCGGCGCTGACCTCGGTCGCGTTCGATCGCAAGGCGTTCGCGGTCGCGGCGCTCGGCCTGCTCGAGTCGCGCATGGACGACCGCAGCGCCCCGCCCCGCTCGCTCACGCTCTCGCACCAGCTGCTGGAGCGCGCGAGCACCCAGGGTCGCCCCTCCGGCTATCGCCCCTGACGCAGCATCCACGGCGAGCCACCCCGTTCCGGTCGCACTTCACGTCGCCTCCGCGGCCATCGCGCGGCAGCAACTGCGACCGGAACCACCACACGGATGCCGAAACGGCAGCAACTGCGACCGGAGTCTCGACGTGCCGCTTGCGCCACCGATTACATCGATGTAATGATGAGGCGTCCACCTCACGGTCACGAAGGAGTGACGATGACGCCCCCGCTCGATCTGTCCCGCAGGCAGTTCCTCACTGCCGCCTCACTCGCCGCCGGCACGGCGCTCCTCGCCGGCTGCGTCCCTGGAACCGGCACCGGCTCCAGCACCGAGACCCTGCAGTTCTGGCATCTGCTCTCCGGCGGTGACGGCGTCACGATGTCGTCGCTGCTCGATCAGGTGAACGGCGCGCAGTCCGCGTTCCGCATCCGCCCCACCGTGCTCGCCTGGGGCACGCCGTACTACACGAAGCTCGCGATGGCGGGTGCCGGCGGCCGCGCACCGGACGTCGCCGTCATGCACGCGACCCGCACGGTCGGCTGGGCGCCAGGCGGCCTGCTCGACACCTGGGACCTCGACCGTCTCGCCGCGCTCGGCGTCGACGAGTCGACCTTCCCGAAGCCCATCTGGGAGAAGGGCTTCGTCGGCGAGAACATGTACAGCGTCGCGCTCGACGCGCACCCCTTCGTGCTGATGTTCAACACGCACGTCTGCGATGCGGCTGGAGTCCTCGACTCCGACGGAAAGCTGCAGGAGACGAACTCGCCCGAGGAGTTCCTCGACCAGCTGCGCACCGTGAGCGGCACCGCGTCGGGCCACGCACTCTCCTACGGCTACCTCGGAGACGGCGCCCAGATGTGGCGCCTCTTCTACGGGCTGTATGCGCAGCACGGACTCGCGATGGAGCTGCCGATCGGCGGCAAGGCCGTGATCGACAAGGATGCCGCGGTCGAATCGCTCAGCTTCATGCAGACACTGCTCGACGGCGAGATCGCCGCAGCGCAGAACGACTACGGCAGCGCGATCGCCGAGTTCGCGACGGGTAAGAGCGGCATGCTGATGACCGGCGTGTGGGAGCTGCGCACCATGCAGGCCGCCGACCTCCCGTTCGACGCGACCATGATCCCGACGCTCTACGGCACCCCGGCGGTCTACGCCGACTCGCACTCGTTCGTGCTGCCGCACCAGGCGAACGCCGATCCTGCGAAGCGCGACCTGACGTATCAGTTCGTCGCCGACATGCTGAAGAACTCGTTCGGATGGGCCGAGGCCGGCCACATCCCCGCGTTCCTGCCGGTCACGCAGTCCCCCGAGTACGACGATCTGATCCCCCAGGCGCACTATGCCGAGGCCGCCGAGCACGTGGTCTACGACCCGACCGCCTGGTTCACCGGCTCCGGATCGAGCTTCCAGGGCGAGTTCGGCGCAGCGGTGCAGGGCGTGCTCCTGAACGGCGACGATCCAGCCGCCGCGATCGACCGCTTCGAACGACGCGTCAACACCCTGCTCGCCCAACCGAATCCGGCCGACCCCGAGGGGAAGTGGAACTCATGAGCACCGCGACCTCCAACGCCAACGCCAACGCCAACGCCACCCGCACGATCGTCACGGGGAAGGCATCCGACTTCCACCCTCGCCGCGCCGGCTCCCGCAACCGCGAGCAGCTGGTCAGCTGGGTGTTCCTCGCACCGTTCCTGATCGCGTTCGTGCTGTTCCTCGCCTGGCCGATCATCCACGGCATCTACCTCAGCTTCACCGACCAGTCGCTCACCGGCGCCGGGGGCGGGTTCGTCGGCTTCTCGAACTACGCCGAGGCGCTCACCGACCCGATCATGTGGCAGTCCATGTGGAACACGGTCTGGTTCACGCTCCTCTCGACCGTCCCCCTCGTGGCGATCGCGCTGCTGATGGCGGCGCTCGTCGATCGCGGCCTGCCCGGCCAGTGGCTGTGGCGGCTGTCGTTCTTCATGCCGTATCTGCTCGCCTCGACCGTGATCTCGCAGATCTGGGTCTGGATCTTCAACCCGCAGATCGGTGCGGCGAACAACATCCTGAAGTTCTTCGGGCTCGAGCCGCTCGCGTGGCTGCAGAACCCTGAGACGAACATGATCTCGATCGTGATCGCCACCGTGTGGTGGACCGTCGGCTTCAACTTCCTGCTGTACCTCGCGGCCATGCAGAACATCCCGGCCCAGCAGTACGAGGCGGCCTCCCTCGACGGAGCCAGCGCGTGGCGCCAGTTCTGGTCGATCACGCTTCCGCAGCTCGGACCGGCCACCGTCCTGATCCTGATCCTGCAGATCCTCGCATCGCTCAAGCTGTTCGACCAGGCGTATCAGATGCTCGGCGGCGTCGCGAGCGACACCACCCGCTCGATCGTGCAGTACATCTACGAGGCCGGCTTCGTGAGCTACCGATTCGGATACTCGGCCGCCATCTCGTACGTCTTCTTCGCTCTCATCGTCATCCTCGGCGTCGTTCAGGCCCTGATCTCGCGCCGCCGGAAGGAGCAGTTCTGATGTCCTCCACCACCCTCACGCCGACCGAGACCCTCACGGTCCCGAAGCCCACCCGCTCCCGACGTCCGCACCTGCCCGGCCAGAAGCCGTTCGGCCCGTTGCGCGTCACCGCGTTCATCGTGCTGGCCGTGCTCGCGATCGGCTGGCTGCTGCCCTTCCTCTGGGCGGTCGCGACCGCCTTCAAGACCGAGACGGATGCCGCATCCGGCGACCCCGGCTGGATCGGCGCGACCGGTCCGACCGTCGAGGCGTTCACCGCGATCCTCTCGCAGGGCAACGTGTACACCTGGGCACTCAACAGCCTGTTCACCTCGGTGGCGATCACCCTGATCACGCTGACCATCTCGGCCCTTGCGGCCTACGCCTTCTCGCGCCTCGACTTCACCGGACGCAAGTGGCTGTTCGTCGTGATCATCGCCTCGATCGTGGTGCCGCCGCAGGTGCTGATCATCCCGCTGTTCTACGAGATGCTCGCGTTCAACCTGATCGACACGTACTGGGGTCTGATCCTGCCGCAGGTCGTGGCACCCGCCATGGTCTTCATCCTGAAGCGGTTCTTCGACGCGATCCCGATCGAGCTGGAGGATGCCGCACGCGTCGACGGCGCGAGCCGGCTGCGCATCTTCTGGTCCATCGTGCTGCCGCTGTCGCGGCCGATCCTGGCATCCGTCGCGATCTTCGTATTCATCGGCGCCTGGAACAACTTCCTCTGGCCGTTCCTCGTCATCAACGACACCACGCTGATGACGCTGCCGGTCGGACTCCAGACCGTGATCAGCGCCTACGGCGTGCAGTACGCGCAGGTCATGGCCCAGGCCGTGCTCGCGGCGCTGCCGCTCATCATCGTGTTCATCATCTTCCAGAAGCAGATCGTCAAGGGCGTCGCGACCAGCGGCTTCGGCGGTCAGTAGTCCCCCACCCGGCCACAGAGCCAGATACAAGGAGAGCAATGTCTCAGGCCCGCATCACCATCGACCGCGACTTCACGATCGCCGACGTCCCCCGGAGACTCTTCGGCTCGTTCGTCGAGCACATGGGGCGCTGCGTCTACACCGGCATCTACGAGCCCGGCCACCCGCAGGCAGACGAGCGCGGGTTCCGGCAGGACGTGCTGGCCCTGGTGAAGGAGATGGGACCGACCGTGGTCCGCTACCCCGGCGGCAACTTCGTCTCCGGCTACCGCTGGGAGGACGGCGTCGGCCCCGCAGCGGATCGGCCGGTGCGCATCGACGGCGCCTGGCACACGATCGAGACCAATGCGTTCGGCCTGCACGAGTTCATGGACTGGGCGAAGGAAGCCGACGTCGAGGTCATGGAGGCCGTGAACCTGGGCACCCGTGGCGTCGAGGAGGCGCGCGCGCTCGTCGAGTACGCGAACCACCCCGGCGGCACCTACTGGTCGGACCTGCGACGCAAGAACGGTGCGGAGCAGCCCTTCGACATCAAGCTGTGGTGCCTCGGCAACGAGCTCGACGGCCCGTGGCAGATCGGCGGCAAGACCGCCACCGAGTACGGCCGGCTCGCGCAGGAGTCCGCCAAGGCGATGCGCCTGGTCGACCCTTCGATCGAGCTCGTGGCGGTCGGGTCGTCCGGTCGGTCGATGCCGACCTTCGGCACCTGGGAGCACACGGTGCTCTCGCACGCCTACGACGAGGTCGACTTCGTCTCGATGCACGCCTACTACCAGGAGCACGACGGCGACGCCGAGTCGTTCCTCGCCGAGTCCACCGACATGGATGCGTTCATCGAGGGCGTCATCGCGACGGTCGACGCGGTCAAGGCCGCCGGCAAGCACACCAAGCAGGTCGACATCTCGTTCGACGAATGGAACGTGTGGGACCAGGTGCGGTACAACGACGTCGAGGCGAAGGAGATCGAGCAGGCCGGGTGGAAGCAGCATCCGCGACTCATCGAGGACACGTACAACGTGACGGATGCCGTCGTCGTCGGCACCCTGCTGAACAGCCTGCTGCGACACGGCGACCGGGTGAAGATCGCGAACCAGGCGCAGCTCGTGAACGTGATCGCGCCGATCCGCTCTGAGGAGGGCGGGGCCGCCTGGCGTCAGACGAGCTTCTGGCCCTTCGAGCGGATGGCGCGCCTGGCGACCGGCCGCATCCTGCGTCTCGCGGTCACCGCACCGCAGATCGAGACGAAGCGCTACGGCGGGGTCGACTCGATCGACGCTGCGGCCACCTGGGACGAGGCGACCGGCCGGCTGGTCGTGTTCGTCGCGAACCGCTCGCTCGACGAGGCGAACGACCTCACGATCGACCTGCACGGGCTCGGCGATGTGCGCCTGCGTCAGGCCGAGACGCTGACCGTGCCGGAGGGCGGCGACCGCCACACGTCGAACCTCGAGACGGCGCCGGACAGCGTGCACATGGTGCCGCTCGCGGCAGCCGAGGTCGTGGGCGGGGCCGTTCGCGCCACGCTGCCGGCGCTGTCCTGGTCGGTCATCGAGCTCGAGGTGGCGCGCGCCTGAGCCGCATCCGACGCTTCGACAGGCTCAGCGCCCCACTGGGGTGCTGAGCCTGTCGACGTCCGGATCCCTGAGCCAGCTGGTTCCCTGAGCCAGCTGGGTCCCTGAGCCAGCTGGGTGCCTGAGCCTGTCGAAGGGTCCGGAACTACGTGTGCTTCTCCGCCGGATCCACCAGCGAGAGCGGATCGGCGATGTCCTCCAGCGACTTCCCCGCGGCGCTGACCCCGAAGATGCCGCAGATGATCCCGCCGAACATCATGATCGCCGCCCCGAGCACGTATCCCCAGAACAGCGGGCCGCGGTCGCCGGTCTCGGCGCTCTGGCCGATGAGCGACCCGTACAGCACGGGTGCGACGGCGCCGACGAGCTGGCCGATCGAGAAGACGTACGAGATCACCTGGCTGCGCAGCTCGAGTGGGAAGATCTCGCTCACCGTGAGGTAGGCCGCGGATGCTCCGGCCGAGGCGAAGAAGAACGACGCGCACCAGAACGCTGTGTGCGTGCCGGCGTTCAGCACGCCCGCATTGAACAGGAAGGCACTCACGAGCAGGATGCTGCCGGCGAGCATGTAGGTCGCGAACAGCATCCGTCGCCGACCCCAGGTGTCGAAGAAGTGACCGAGCACGAGCGCCCCGGTGAGATTGCCGACCGCGAAGATGATGAAGTACTGCGACGCCGAGGCGGGCGGGGTGTCGTAGAAGTTCTCCAGCACCAGCGCGTAGGTGAAGAAGATCGCGTTGTAGAGGAACGACTGCGTCACCATCATGGTGATGCCGACCAGGGTGCGGCGGGGGTACTTCCGGAACAGCACCTTCACGATCACGAGGAACGGAACACGACCGTACTCCTTGACGGTGATGGCCTTGCTCTCATCGACCGGAGGAATGGTCTTGCCCTCCTTGCGGATGCGCTCCTCGATCTCGTCGAGGTTGCGCTCTGCCGCGTCCTCGCGTCCGTGCGTCATCTGCCAGCGCGGACTCTCCGGGATGTGCCGACGCAACCAGATGATGAGCACTCCGAGCACCGGGCCGAGGAAGAAGCTGAGACGCCAGCCGATGTCGGCGGGGAGGATGTCGGTGTTCAGGAAGAACATGTTCGCGACGGCGCCGAGTGCGGCGCCGCCCCAATAGGTGCCGTTGATCGCGATGTCCACGCGTCCGCGGTATTTCGCCGGGATGATCTCGTCGATCGCCGAGTTGATCGCCGCGTACTCTCCGCCGATGCCTGCGCCGGCGACGAACCGCCAGATGTAGAAGAACCAGGGTGCGAAGGCGAGACCGGCGACCGCGGAGCCGACCAGGTACACGGCGAGCGACACGAGGAAGAGGTTCTTGCGGCCGAGGCGGTCGGTGAGGCGGCCGAAGACGAGTGCACCGAAGACCTGTCCGAGCAGATAGCAGGTGCCGGCGAGTCCGACCTCGGCCGGCCCCATGCCGAGCGTGGCTGCGTAGCCGTTCGCTGCGACGATCTGCACTTCGAGCCCGTCGAGGATCCAGGAGAACCCGAGTCCGACGACGATCATCCAGTGGAATCGGGACCAGGGCAGGCGGTCCAATCGTGCGGGTACGAGCGACCTGACCTCCTTGACGGACACGTCGGATGCGGACATCGGGCCTCCTTCTCGCGGGGGACGCCATCGCCCCGGCATCCGTCTTACTCCTGCCGACACGGCCGACGCACAGGGTTGACCGAGGGCCGCGGCCGCGCTAGGAACACGCCGCATGGGTCCCGCCTCGCATGGCTCCCGCCTCGCACGGGTCCCTGCGCCCGTCGAAGAGATGGGTCCCTGAGCCTGTCGAAGGGATGGGTCCCTGAGCCTGTCGAAGGGCCCGGGCACGCAGCAGGCCCCGATGCCGCAGAGCATCGGGGCCTGCTCACGATCAGGTCGAGGGTGGGATCAGCCGGCGGCCTCCTCCGGACGCTCGAGCACGTCGATCGCCGAGGTGTCCGGCTCGTACTCGTCGATGTGCCGCTCGTCCGGACCGTCGTACGCCGACAGCGGGCGGATCAGCGCATTCGACGACTGCTGCTCGATGATGTGCGCGGTCCAGCCGGTGATGCGCGCTGCGACGAAGAGCGGCGTGAACGTGAGCGTGTCGAAGCCGATCAGGTTGTATGCCGGACCTGACGGGTAGTCCAGGTTCGGATAGATGCCCTTGCGGGCGACGAACTCGCTCTCGAGCTTCTCGTACAGCTCGCCCACGGCGGGCTTGTCGTAGTGCTCGACGAGCGAGTCGAGCGCGGCCTTCATAGTCGGCACCCGCGAATCCCCGCGCTTGTACACGCGATGCCCGAAGCCCATGATCTTGCGCTTCTCGGCGAGCGCGGCGTCGAGCCAGGCCTCGACCTGGTCGGCAGTGCCGATCTCGTCGAAGATGTGCATGACGGCCTCGTTCGCGCCGCCGTGCAGCGGCCCCTTGAGCGCGCCGATCGCGCCGACCACGGCCGAGTACAGGTCGCTGAGCGTCGAGGTGATCACGCGGGCCGTGAACGTGGAGGCGTTGAAGGAGTGCTCCGCGTACAGGATCATCGAGCGGTTGAACGCGTCGACGACCACGGGATCGGGCTCCTCGCCGAACGTGAGCCACAGGAAGTTCGCGGCGTAATCGAGGTCGTCGCGCGGCTCGATGGGCTCGAGTCCTCGACGGCGGCGCTGCCCGTACGACACGATCGCTGGGAGCGCGGCGAACAGCGTGAGGCTGCGCTCCAGGTTCTCCTCGGGCGTGCCGACGGCATCCAGGACGTTGGCGATGCCCGCGGTCTCGATCGCGCCGATCACACTCACCGCGGTACGCACTTCGTCCATCGGGTGGGAATCCAGCGGCAGTCGGTCGATCGCGTCCTTGACGACGGGCGACAGTGCGCGGTGCGTGCGCTCGGTCAGTCGGAAGGCCGCGAGTTCGTCCGCAGTGGGGAGCTCGCCGTTCCACAGCAGGTACGCGACGGCCTCGAACGGCTGCGTGGCGGCCAGCTCCTGCACGGGGTAGCCGCGGTAGAGCAGGCTGTTCGTCTCCGGGTTGACCTTCGAGATCGCGGTCGTGTCGACGACGACCCCGGCGAGGCCCTTCTTGATGTCCGGCTCGGTCATGGTCACTCCTTCGTGGGTTCCCGCTCGATTGTGAAGTTGAAGACGCCGGAGTCGAAGTGGTTGTACGACTCGTAGTCGATCAGCTCGTACAGGTCGGCGCGGTGCTGCATCTCGCCGAGTTTCGAGGTCAGATGCCCCTCGTCGTTCAGCGTATCGAGCGCACGGCCCGCCGCGCCCATCGCGGTGCGAAGCAGCGACACCGGCCAGATCACGATGTTGACCCCTGCGCTCTGCAGCTGCGAGGTCGAGAACAGCTCGCTCTTGCCGAACTCGGTCATGTTGGCGAGGACCGGCACGTCGATCGCACTCGCCATCGCCTCGAACTCGTCGAGCGTTCGCATCGCCTCGGGGAAGATCGCATCGGCACCGGCATCCACCAGCGCCGTGGCGCGGTCGATGGCTGCATCCAGTCCCTCGATGGCTCGGATGTCGGTGCGAGCCATGATCAGGAAGTTCGGGTCGCGCCTGGCATCGGCGGCGGCACGGATGCGCTTGATCGCCGTGCTCTCGTCGACCACGCTCTTGCCGTCGAGGTGACCGCACCGCTTCGGGTTGATCTGGTCCTCGATGTGGGCGCCGGCGAGTCCGGCGTCCTCGAGCTCCTGGATCGTGCGAGCGACGTTCATCGGCTCGCCGAAGCCCGTGTCGGCGTCGACGATCGCCGGCAGATCGGTCATGCGCGCGATCTGCTTCGCACGACCGGCGACCTCGGTGAGCGTGGTGAGCCCGATGTCGGGGAGCCCGAGGTCGGCAGCGAGCACCGCGCCGGAGATGTAGACCCCGTCGAACCCCTTCTGCTCGATGAGCCGGGCGCTCAGCGGGTTGAACGCCCCGGGGAACCGCAGCAGCTCGCCGCTCGCGAGCCGCTCGCGGAACAGCCGGCGCTTCTCGGCCGGTGTGACGGTGGAGTACAGCATCAGAACAGCCCCTTCGGCGCATCCGCACCCTCGAGCAGTCCGGCCTTGGCGACGATCGACAGCTCACCGACCTCCGCTGCGGTCAGCTCGGGAAGGCGCTGCACGAGTGCGAGGAACCGCTCGATCTCGGCGGGCTCGAGCACGGGCTCGGCGAGCAGGCGGAACTTCGCGATGTAGTCGTCACGGGCGAACGGGCGAGCACCGAGCGGGTGCGCATCGGCCACCGCGATCTCGTCGACGACCGTCGTGCCGTCGGTGAGCCGGAACTCGACGCGACCGCCGAACGCCTTCACGTCCGGGTCCTCGGAGTGGTATCGGCGCGTCCACTCTGCATCCTCCGCCGTCGTGATCCTGTGCCACAGCTCGACCGTGTCGGGTCGTGCCGCGCGAGACGGGGCGTAGGAGTCGACATGGTGCCAGCCGCCGTCCTGCAGCGCGACCGCGAAGATGTAGGGGATCGAGTGGTCGAGCGTCTCGCGCGACGCCGTCGGGTCGTACTTCTGCGGGTCGTTCGCTCCCGAGCCGATCACGTTGTGCGTGTGGTGGCTGGTGTGCAGCACGATCGACGCGATGTTCGCGGGGTCGCGGAGCGCCGGGTTCTCGGTGCCGAGCTTGCGGGCGAGATCGATCCAGGCCTGCGCCTGGTACTCGGCCGAGTGCTCCTTCGTGTACGAGTCGAGGATCGCGCGCTTCGGCTCGCCGGCGGCGGGCAGCGGCACCTCGTACGCAGCATCCTTGCCGTCGAGCATCCAGGCGATCACGCCGTCCTCGCCCTCGTAGATCGGGGCCGGGCTCGTCTGGCCGCGCATCGCACGGTCGACCGCCTCGACGGCCATCTTGCCCGCGAACGCCGGGGCGTGCGCCTTCCAGGTCGAGATCTCGCCCTTGCGGCTCTGGCGGGTGGCGGTCGTGGTGTGCAGGCCCTGGCCGACGGCCTGGTAGATCGTCTCGACGTCGAGGTCGAGCAGTGTGCCGATTCCGGCGGCGGCCGAGGGCCCGAGGTGGGCGACGTGGTCGATCTTGTGCCTGTGCAGGCAGATCGCGCGCACGAGGTCCATCTGGATCTCGTAGCCGGTCGCGATGCCGCGCACGAGCGCCCGGCCGTCCTTGCCGGTGTGCTGCGCGACGGCGAGGATCGGCGGGATGTTGTCGCCCGGGTGCGAGTACTCCGCGGCGAGGAAGGTGTCGTGGTAGTCGAGCTCGCGCACGGCGACGCCGTTCGCCCAGGCGGCCCACTCGGGGCTCGTGCGGCGGTCGAGCGCCGCGCCGAACAGGTTCGCGCCGACGCCGCCGGTCGAGACGGGGTGGCTGAACGCCTGCGCGCGGGCCGCGTTGATCGGGCCACGGGTGAGGGATGCCGCAGCGACCGATGCGTTGTCGATGATGCGGTTGATGATCATGTCGACGACGTCCTGCTCGACCTCGACCTGGTCGGCTGCGACCTCGGCGATCTTCCAGGCGAGCTGGTCGGAACGTTCGAGGTTCTCGTCGCTGCGGTGCACGCGGATGTGGTGGCTGATGGTCATGAGAGTCCTTCGCTGGTGCTGGAGTCGAGGGTGTCGAGGATGCCGGTGAGTGCGTTATGCAGGTGCACGTGCGTGGCGTGGGCGGCGAGGTCGCCGTCGCGGGCGGCGAGCGCCTGGGCGATCGTGCGGTGCTCGGCGATGGACGCCGCGAGCCTGGCCGGACGGTCGCGCGCCATGCGCCGCACCCGCACGAGGTGGGTGCGGACGGTGCGCAGCGCTGCGGCGATGTAGTCGTTGTCGACGGCGGTGTCGAGTGCGGCATCGAACCGCGCGATCAGGGCGTAGTAGGCATCGCGGCCTTCTGCAGCGGCGAGGTCGACGTGCGCGAACTCCTCGGCGAGCGCGGCGAACAGTGCGGCGTCTCCCCTGGTGGCGGCGAGGCGGGCCGAGGTCTCCTCGAGCGCTCGGCGGATCTCGAACAGGGCACGGATGTCGTCGGCATCCAGATCCGCCACGACCGTGACGCGCGGCGACTGCTGCACGACGAGCCCGTCGGCGATGAGGCGGCGCAGCGCCTCGCGCATCGGGGTGCGGCTGACGCCGAGGCGTTCGGCCTGCTCGACCTCGCCGAGCACGGCGCCCGCTGCGAGGGTGCCGGACTGGATGTCGTCGAGCAGCGCGGCGTAGGCGCGGTCTCCCGCGGTGGTGCGCTCCACTGCCAGGCTCATCCCCTGAGTGTATACACAAAGCGTCGCGCGCGGTCGCATCCCTTCGCCCCGCGCACGCCACGTATACATTCACCACCCCGCCGAGCCACCCCTTTTCGCGCGAGCGGCCCCCGAAATGCATGCGCATATGGGGGCCGCTCGCACAGAGAGGGCCGGGTCGGCAGAAGGGTGGTCGAGTCAGCGAGGTGCGGATGCCGCGTCGGGCACCGGCTCGACGAACTCCGCCGGCGTCGGCTCACCCAGCTTCACCACCACGACCCCGACGAGCACGAGGGCGCCGCCGAGCATCTGCAGCAGATCGGGCAGCTGGCCGAGCAGCAGCCAGCCGAACAGCAGCGCGGCGATGACCTCGGCGAGCGCGATGAACGAGGCCAGGCGCGAGCCCAGCATCCGCGTCGAGGCGATGCCGAGCACGTACGCGAGAGCCGTCGCGATCAGGCCGATCGCGAGCACGGGGATGAACCACGGCACGGTGCCGAAGCGGTACGTGATGTCCTGCGTCGTCCAGGCGATCGGCAGCACGCCGACCAGTCCGGCGACGGTCAGGCCGATCGCGCCGAGCAGCAGTCCACCGCCGGCGAGCGCGATGGGCGGGAGTCCGGTGTCGGCCTTGGCGGACAGGATGAAGTAGGCGGCAGCGCCGACCATCGCCCCGAGCGCCCAGAGGATGCCGACGCCGTTCACGGTCGCGCCGGTGAGGATGTCGAGCATCAGCACGAGTCCGACGAAGGCGATGATCGCGCCGACGATGCTGCGCCGCGTCGGGCGTTCGCCGCGGCGGAGCCACAGCCACAGCACGACCGCGACCGGGGCCGTGTACTCGATGAGCAGCGCGAGGCCGACGTCCATCACCGCGACGGCCTGGAAGTAGCAGAGCTGCGTCGCGGCGACCGCGAGCAGGCCGTACGCGGCCATCATGCCGAGGTTGCGACGAAGCACGCCCCAGCGTCCGCGCAGCGAGATGACCGCGGGGACGAGCAGCACGAGCGCGGCGACCCAGATGCGAGCGGTGACCGCGGCACCTGGCGTCCATCCCGCGTCGATCAGTCCACGCGCCCACCCGCCGGACATCCCGAAGGCGAAAGCGGCGCCGATCGCGAGCGGCAGCCCGAGGCGCACTCCCCGCACGCCGACGCTGTCATTGCTCACAGTGCTCATGGGATGTGACGCTACTCCGCGCCGATGTAAGATGTCAACATGATCTTCACCGATGACACCGAGGATGCGCTCCGGTCGGCCGTCTGGCTCGTGAACTCCGCGGAGGACCCGGACACCCTGGCCGATCTCGACGACTACCGCGCGTTCCTCGAGGAGTTCCCCTACACCGGTCGCCTCGACCGCGACGCCGAAGAGCTCGCCTCCCTCCGTGCATCCCGCCCCGGCCTGCGCGCGATGCTGCTGGCTCCGCGCGACGAGATGGTCGCGCACGTGAACGACACCCTCGCGGCATCCACCCTCACGCCTCGACTCGTGCGCCACGGAGCGATGGACTGGCACCTGCACGCGGTCGCCGACGAGCGCCCCCTCGTGGAGCGGATGCTGATCGAGACCGCGATGGCGCTGATCGACGTGATCCGCGCCGACGAGGGCTCGCGCATCTCGATCTGCGACGACGACTCCTGCGAAGCGCTGGCCCTCGACCTCTCCCGCAACCGCTCCAAGCGCTACTGCTCGACCGCCTGCGCGAACCGCAACGCGGTCGCCGCCTACCGCGCCCGCCGCGCCGAGGCCTGACCCCGACCCTCCACTCCACCCTTCCGGTCGCGCTTCGTGCCGCCCGCCCGGCTCGCGGGCAGCGTCAACTGCGACCGGAACCGGGACGGCGGGTGCACGGCGGCGCCGATTGCGACCGGAACCGGAGAACGGCCGACGCCCCGCGCCTCTCGCGCACCTGCGCACTCGCCCGTGCGCGGCTGCGCACGAACACTGGACGCCAACCTGTCATAACAGGTATGCTCACTTGTTATTACAGGTTGGATGCGCGTCAGCGCGAGCAGCCGAGCAATGTCGCCCGCCGTTCCGAGGAGCACCGATGCCCGAGTTCCACACCCCGCCGATCGCGCCGATGGCGATCGCATTCGACGCCGAGAAGCTGACCCTCTCGCCAGAGGGCCCGACGCTCACCCGCCGGATGTCGGACCTCGAGGGGCTCTTCGTCGACGCCGAGGCGTGGGCCGCGGCATCCGCCGGCGACAACCCGGTCGTGTACACCGTCGTGAGCTCCCCCGTGCCCGAGGCCGACCGCGAGCTCCCCCAGTCGATCACCACGATCATGCCCGGCGACACCTCCGGCGAGCTGTGGATGACGAAGGGGCACCAGCACCCGAACCACCAGGGTGAGATCTACCTCGCACTCACGGGCCGCGGCGGACTCCTCATGTTCGACGGCGAGCGCACCGAGTGGCTCGACATGCTGCCTGGCACGATCGGCTACATCCCGCCGGGCTGGGCGCACCGCTCCGTGAACACCGGCGACGAGCCCTACTCCTTCCTCGCTGTCTACCCCGGCGGCGCCGGTCACGACTACGGCTGGGTGCTCGAGCACGGCATGGGCTCCCGCGCCTACCGCGGCACCGACGGCGCAGTCGACCTCCGCCCCTACTCGGCCTGACCGCTCATGATCATCGCGCACGACCTCGGCACCACCGGCAACAAGGCCTCACTGCATCACCCGGACGGGCGCCTGGTCTCGTCCGTGACCGTGCCGTACCCGGCGCACTTCGCGGCCGGCGGCATCGCCGAGCAGAATCCGGACGACTGGTGGGATGCCGTGGTCGAGGCGACGCGGGCCCTGCTCGCGAAGACCGAGACCGCTCGGGCCGACGTCGCCGGGGTCGTGGTCGGCGGCCAGATGATGGGCGCTGTGCTGCTCGACGCCGACGGCGCCCCCGCACGGCCGGCGATCATCTGGGCCGACACCCGTTCCGGGGCGCAGCAGCGCGAGCTCGAGGCCGCACTCGGCGCTGAGCACGCCTACGCCATCCTGGGCCACCGCCTGAATCCCACGTACTCGGTCGAGAAGATCATGTGGGTGCGCGACAACGAGCCCGACGTCTGGGCGCGCGTCCGCCGCGTGTGCGTCGCGAAGGACTTCATCGTGCTGCGGCTCACCGGCCGCCTCGCGACCGACCGCTCCGACGCCTCGGGCACGAACGCCTACGACCAGGCCGCCGGCACCTGGTCGGACGAGGTGCTGCAGGCTGCTCGCCTCGACCTCGCGCTGTTCCCCGAGATCCTGGAGTCCACGTCGATCGCAGGACACCTGACGGATGCCGCGGCGGCCGCGCTCGGCCTGCACACGGGTGTGCGCGTGGTGATGGGCGGCGGCGACGGTCCGCTCGCAGCTGTCGGCTCCGGCGTGGTGGCCCCGGAGGACGGCGCGTATGTCTGCCTCGGCACCTCGTCGTGGATCTCGTTCGCGGCGGATGCTCCGCTGCACGACCCGGCGATGCGCACCTTCACCTTCGACAACGTCGTGCCCGGCTCGTTCGTGCCGACCGCGACGATGCAGGCCGGCGGCGCGTCGGTGCAGTGGATCGCCGAGGCGCTCTCGCCCGATCCGGCGCATCCCGAGACCGGCCGGCTCACGGCCGAGGCGGCCGGCGACCTCGACACCGAGGACCTCTACTTCCTGCCGTATCTGCTCGGGGAGCGCTCCCCGCACTGGGACCCGGACGCCCGCGGCGCCTTCGTCGGCATCGGCCGCCACCACACCAGGGCCCACCTGGTGCGCGCCGTGCTCGAGGGCACCGCGTTCAACCTGCTCACCTGCATCCAGGCGTTCCGCGCCTCCGGGGCGACGATCGACCGGATCGACGCGGTCGGCGGCGGCGCCCAGAGCGACGCGTACCTCGCGGTGCTCGCCGACGTCTGGGGCGTGCCGGTGCGTCGCCGCACGATCGTCGAAGAGGCGAACAGCCTCGGCGCTGCGGTCACCGGCGCAGTGGGCCTCGGGCTCGCCGAGTTCTCGGCGGCGCGCGCACTGAGCGAGGTCACTGCGGAGTTCACGCCGGATGCCGCTCGGCACGCCGTCTACGCGCAGCGGCACGCACGCTTCGACGACGCGTACACCGCGCTCGCGCCGTGGTTCGCCGGAGCACCGCGCTGATGGGCGTCATCCTGGTCACGAGCCGCTCGTTCTCGGACGGCGACCTCGATCTCGTGCAGCGCGCGAGCCGGGCCGGGCACCGCATCCTCCGCGGACCGGCGCATCACGAGCTCGAGGAGCTCCGCTCGCTGCTGCACGGGGCGGATGCCTGGATCGCCGGCACCGGCCCCATCACCGACGAGCATCTCGCCGCAGCACCGCGCCTGCGCGTGATCGCCCGCTACGGCGTCGGCACCGAATCCGTCGATCTCGACGCGGCCCGCCGCCGCGGCATCCCGGTCACCAACACACCCGGCGCGAATGCCGATGCCGTCGCCGACCATGCGATCGGCCTGATGCTCGCCGCCCTCCGCTTCGTGCCGGACGGCGACCGCCGCGTGCGCTCCGGCGACTGGGGCGTTCGCCGCGGCCGCGAGCTCGGAGCCGCGACGGTCGGCATCGTCGGCTTCGGTCGCATCGGTCAGGGCGTCGCGAAGCGGCTGACCGGCTTCGGATGCGGCGTGCTCGCCGCCGACCCGTTCCTGTCCGCCGATGCCGTGCGCGCGAACGGCGCGGAGCCGGTCGAGATCGACGACCTGTTCCGCCGGGCCGACCTGATCTCGCTGCACGCGCCGGGCGGTCAGCTGCTCGTCGACGCGGCGCGGCTCGCCTCGATGCGACGGGGCAGCATCGTCGTGAACACCGCACGCGGCGACCTGATCGACGAGACCGCCGTGGCCGAGGCGCTCCGCGACGGCGTGCTCGCCGGCTACGCGGCCGACACCCTGCACGGCGACACTGCGGCGAGGCACAGTCCGCTGCTCACCGCCGAGTTCGCCGACCGCGTCACCGTGACCCCGCACCTGGGCGCGCAGACGACCCAGGCCGTCGACAACATGGGGTCGCTGTCGCTCGACGACGTGATCGCCGTCCTCAAGGGCGCAGAGCCCGTCCACCCCGTCACCGCCCGCTAGGAGCTCACCGATGACCTCGTCCCCCATCACCACGGAAGACGCCACCGTCGACGCCGCGACCGTCGACTACATGGGCTTCGTGGGTGTCAGCACCGGCTCGTCGTCGATCATGCAGGTGTTCCCCCGGTGGGCCGACGTGCTCGGCCTGCCGACCCGCAACCTGATCGGCCACGACCTGCCGATGGACGCCACCCCGGAGCAGTACGTCGCGATGGTCGAACAGATCCGCGACGACCCGAACCACCGCGGCGCACTCGTCACGACGCACAAGATGAACGTGTACGCCGCGGCATCCGAGCTGTTCGACGAGCTCGATCCGTTCGCGGTGTCGTGCAGCGAGATCTCGAGCATCTCGAAGCGCGGTGACCGCCTGATCGGACGCGCGAAGGATCCGATCACGGTCGACCTCGCCCTGAACGACTTCCTGCCGGTCGACCACTTCGCCCGCACAGGGGCAGAGGTCGTGATCCTCGGCGCCGGCGGCTCCGGCACCGCACTCAGCTGGGCGCTCGCAGAGCGTGCCGATGCACCGGCCCGCGTGACCGTGACGGCCCGCAGCGACGAGGCTCTCGAGCACCTGCGCGCCGTGCACGAGCAGCATGGCACGGCATCCGATCTCATCCGATACGTGCGCACCGACACCGCAGCCGAGGCCGCAGCCCTGGTCGAGGCGGCCACGCCAGGCTCCGTGATCGTCAACGCCACCGGACTCGGCAAGGACCGCCCGGGCTCCCCCCTGCCCGACGAGGTGATCCTCCCCGAGCACGCGTACGTCTGGGAGTTCAACTACCGCGGCTCGCTCGAGTTCCTGCACCAGGCCAGAGCACAGGAGGCCGCTCGATCGCTGCACGTGGTCGACGGCTGGCGCTACTTCATCCACGGCTGGTCGCAGGTGGTCGCCGATGTCTTCGAGCTCGACCTCACACCCGAGATCGTCGAGCAGCTCGCCGAGGCAGCGGACTTCGCACGACGATGATCCGCACCGTCCTCGGCGACATCGAACCGGCGCAGCTCGGCACCACGAACACGCACGAGCACCTGTTCCAGGTCAGCCCGCTGCTGCCGGGCGACGAGCTGGACGACGAGACCCGCTCCGGCGGCGAGGCGCGGATGCTGCGTGAGAGCGGCTTCGCAGCCATGATCGACGCCACGCCGATCGGACTGGGTCGCGATCCGGAGGCGCTCGCCCGCATCAGCGCCGCCACCGGGCTGCGCATCGTCGCCACGACCGGTCGGCACCGTGAGGCGCACTATGCCGCCGAGCATCCGACCCGGGAGTGGAGCGTCGAGCAGCTCACGGAGCGCTTCGTGCACGACATCACCCGCGGGATGCCCGTCGACGACACGGAGGTCGACCCGGCATCCGAGCAGCAGACCGTCGCGGCGCACGATGGGTCCCCGGTGCGCGCCGGCATCCTCAAGGGCGGCATCGACTACTGGCGCATCAGCGACTTCGAGCGAGCCACCCTGCTCGCCCTCGCCGCAGCGCATCGTCGCACCGGCGCCGCGATCATGGTGCACCTGGAGTTCTGCACCGGCGCCCACGAGGTGCTCGACCTGCTCGCGGCGGAAGGGGTGCCGTCGAACCGCGTCCTCCTGGCACACGCAGACAGAGACCCCGACCCCGGCCTGCACGTCTCGCTCGCCGAGCGCGGCGCCTTCCTCGGCTACGACGGGTTCGCCAGGCCTCGCACCCGCTCCGACGCCGAGCTGCTCTCCCTCGCCGCCGCGGTCGTCTCGCGCGGCGCCGGCGAACGCGTCGTCCTCGGCGGTGACGTCGCCAGACGCACGCGCTACATCGCCTACGGCGGGATGCCCGGCCTCGCGTACCTCGGCACGAGATATGTCCCGCGCCTGCGGGCGCTGGTCGGCGACGAACCCGTCGATCGGATGCTGGTCGCGAATCCCTCGCGACTCCTCACGCTTTCGCAGTGATGCCGCGAGCGAATCTCGGTTCACAAATCTCCATGCAGACCGATCTCCCGCCATACTGAAGAGGAGCCCCCGAAGGAGCCCCATGTCTGAGCCGACCATCCTGCACGCCACGTTCACGGCACGTCCGGGAACGAGTGACCGTGTGGCCGCTCTCCTGCGGGACTTCGCCACGGAGGTGCAGTCCGAAGACGGCAACATCGTGTTCGACGCCTCACGTCTCGCCGACGACCCCGACCGATTCTTCGTGTACGAGGTCTACCGCGATGACGAGGCCTTCCAGGCCCACCTCTCCTCCCCTGCGGGAGCACCGTTCAACGCCGAGCTGCAGGAGCTGATCGTCGAACCGGCGTCCCAGCTCACGTTCCTGCAGCGCATATGACCGTCCGGCGGCACCGCCGTCGACCCATGCCCCCGGAGTCCCCACACCCCTCCGTGTAGGAATCCGGGCGAAAGGCACGGATGCCGGGAAGATCCCCCCTCTCCCCGGCATCCGTGTATCGACCTCCGCGCCGAGCAGATCGCGCGATGCGCACGAAGAAGCCCCCCACCGGATGGTGAGGGGCTTCTTCGATCTCAGTGGATCCGGATCACTCGTAGAGCACCGCGGCGATCTTCGGGTCCTCGAGGTTCGTCTTGTCATACCAGTACGAACCGGTGTCGTAGAACTCCTCGACCGAGTCGCCGTTGGCTGCGTCGTAGGCCGCCTGGACGACCTGCTTGCCGATGCCGATCGGGTCCTGCGTGATGGCGCCGGCCATGGTGCCGTCCTTGATCGCGTTGATCTGCGCTGCGCCGGAGTCGAAGCCGACGATCGTGATCTTGCCCTTCTCCAGGCCGAGCTCGTTCACCGCGTTGACGACGCCGATGGCGGAGCCCTCGTTGGTGCCGTAGATGCCCTTGAGGTCGGGGTGAGCCGCGATCAGCGTCTTGGCGATGTCAGCCGACTTCAGGTGGTCGCCGTCGCCGTACTGGATGTCGACGATCTTGATGTCGGGGTAGTCCGCCTCGATCTTCTCGACGAAGCCGTCACGACGCTCGACACCGGTCGAGTTGATCTGCGAGTGGCCGACGATCGCGACCTCGCCCTCGCCGCCGATCAGGTCGGCCATGTGCTCGGCTGCGAGCGCACCGGCGACCTTGCTGTCGGTTGCCGAGAGGCTGAGTCCGACGTCGCCGTCGCACGGAGCGTCGAAGTAGACGACCGGGATGTCCTTCGCCTTGGCCTGCTCGAGCGGGGCGACGCACGCCTCGGGGTCGAGGGCGGCGTAGGCGATGGCGTTCGGGTTCTTGTCGATCGCGGCGGTCAGCATCTCGAGCTGCTGCGCGATCTCGGTCTCGGCCGCGGGGCCTTCGAACGTGATCCGGACGCCGAGCTCTTCCGCCTTCTCCTCGGCACCCTTCTTGACTGCCTGCCAGAACTGGTGCTGGAAGCCCTTCGAGACGAGCGCGATGTACATCTCTCCATCGCCGCTGCCGCTGCCTCCGCCGCTGCCTTCTTCGATCACGTCTCCGCCGCCGGCACAGCCGGCGAACACCAACGCGGATGCTGCGACGAGTGCCGCGAATGCGGTCTTCTTGCCGAATTTCATGGAAACTCCATTGTTCTCTGTGAATGAGTGGTGCTGTGATTGCCGGCCGGGGCCGACGGGGTGATGGTGCGTATTGAGTTGGGTCGGGTGGAAAGCGTCAGGTCCGCTGGCGGTTGCGCAGCGAGTCGAGGAACACGGCCAGCAGCACGACGACACCGACGACGATGTTCTGCCATTCGGACTGGATCGACATGATGCGCAGGCCGTTGACGAGCACGCTCATGATCAGCGCGCCGATCACGGTGCCGAGGATGGAGCCTCGTCCGCCGAGCAGCGAGGTGCCGCCGATGATGACTGCGGCGATCGCCTGCAGCTCGTATCCGGTGCCGATCTGCGGCTGGGCCGAGTCGAGGCGAGCGGCGATCACGATGCCGGCGATGCCGGTGAAGGCACCGGCGAACATGTAGATCAGGATCGTCCAGCGGCGCGTGTTCACGCCCGAGAGGCGGGTGGCCTCTTCGTTCGAGCCGATCGCGAACGTGTAGCGGCCGAGGAGGGTCTTCGACAGCACGAGCCACGCGATGATCGCGGCCACTGCGGTGATCAGCACGGCGTTCGGGATGCCGGGGATGATCACGCCGAGCGCGATCTTCTTGAAGTCCGGCGCCGAGGTGGAGAAGTAGATCGGCGAGACGTTCGAGATGACGAGGGCGAGGCCGCCGGCGATCATCATCATCGCGAGCGTCGCGATGAACGGCGGGAGCCGGAGGAACGTGATGTTCACGCCGTTCACGAGTCCCATCAGGACACCCGTGAGGACGCCGCCGATGACGCCGACCCAGACCGGGAGCCCCATGTTCGTCACGAACACACCCGTCATCACGGCGCAGAGCGCCATGCCGGTGCCGATCGAGAGGTCGATGCCGCCGGTGATGATGACGAAGGTCGTGCCGAGCGCGAGGATGCCGATGACCGCGGTCGACAGGAGCACGGTGGCGATGTTGCTGAAGGTGAAGAAGTTCGGGCTGGCGATCGAGAAGAAGATCACCAGGACGATCAGCGTGCCGAACGCGAGCGACTGCTGGAGCTGACGCTTCAGGAAGCCGCCGATGTCACGCTTGTCGGTGTTCTCGTCGACTGCCGTCTGGATGATCGTCGTCGTCGACGATCCGGGCTGCTGCGGGCTGCTCATCAGTCTTCCTCCCCGTGTGCTGCGAGTTGCATGATCTTCTCCTGGCTTGCTTCCTCGTTGCGGAGCGTTCCGGTGATGCGACCGTTCGCGAAGACCGCGATGCGGTTCGCGACGCGGAGGATCTCCGGGAGCTCCGATGAGATGACGATGATGGACTTGCCCTGGTCAGCGAGCTGCTGCATCAGGCGGTAGATCTCTTCCTTCGCGCCGACGTCGATCCCTCGGGTCGGCTCGTCGAAGATGAGGATGTCGCAGTCGCGCATCAGCCACCGGGCGATGACGACCTTCTGCTGGTTTCCTCCGGAGAGGAGCTTGACGACCTGGTTCACCGACGGCGTCTTCACGCGCAGCTGCTGCACGTACTCCTTGGTGCGGTTCTTCGCCTTGCTGTCGCTCATCCAGCCGATGCCGCTGGCGTACGACCCGAGCGAGGCGAGCACGGTGTTGAACGTGACGTCCTGCTCGAGCATGAGACCGAGCAGCTTGCGGTCCTCGGAGAGGTAGCCGACGCCGTGCTTCACGGCATCCGCCGGCTGGGAGATCCGCACCTGCTGGCCGCTGATCGAGATCGAGCCGCCGTCGCGGTGGTCGGCGCCGATGACCGCGCGGGCGGTCTCGGTGCGGCCGGCTCCCATGAGCCCGGCGAAGCCGAGGATCTCGCCGCGGTGCAGCTGGAACGAGACGTCCTTCAGGAGCTCTCTGGTCGACAGGCCCTGCACGTCGAGGACGACCGGATCGTTGGCGTGGTCGCGCGCCTGCGGGCGGGTCCCCTCGTCGATCACGCGGCCGACCATCATCTCGATGATCTTCGGGATGCTGACCTCGGACTTCTCGAGTGATCCGATGTATGAGCCGTCGCGGAGCACGGTGACCCGATCAGCGAGGCGGCGGAGCTCGTCCATGCGGTGCGAGATGTAGACGATGCCGGTGCCCCGAGCCTTGAGCTGCTCGATCAGCACGAACAGCGTCTCGACCTCGGAGTCGGTGAGCGCGGAGGTCGGCTCATCCATGATCAGGACCTTGGCGTTGAACGACAGCGCCTTCGCGATCTCGACCATCTGCTGCTCGGCCACCGTGAGCTCGCCGACGAGCTGCTTCGGGTTCAGGCGGATGTCGAGGCGACCGAGGAGCTCGGCGGTCTGCACGTTCAGCTTGCGCTCCGAGAGGAACGGCCCGGTCGTGGGCTCGCGGCCGACGTAGATGTTCTGCGCCACGGTGAGATCGGGCATCAGGTTGAGCTCCTGATGGATGATCGTGACGCCGAGCTCCTGCGCCTGCAGCGGGCTGGTGAGCTCCACCTCCTGGCCCTCGAACGTGATCGTGCCCTCGTCCTTGGTGTAGATCCCGGAGAGGATCTTCATGAGCGTGGACTTGCCTGCGCCGTTCTCGCCGACGAGCACGAGCACCTCGCCGGAGCGCACCTCGAGGTGCACGTCCTTGAGCGCCTGCACACCGGGGAATCCCTTGCTGATGCCATCGACTTTGAGAATGGGATCACTCATGTGCTCACCTGCTTCCTTGAAGGTTCTGAACTTCCTCCGCCTGCGGTTCGCGCCGCAAACATCGGATCAATTCTGCACTTCCGCACCATGCTGCGCAAGTTGTATCTAAATGTATCTACTGCCGAGCCGGATGGGAAGACCTGTAATAACATCTTGGCCACAGCTCGTCCGGGGCTGTCGAGAGTGCTCAGTGCAGCCGGATCGATTCGACGGCGATGAGCTTGTCGCGGATGAAGGCGTTCGCATGCGCGCCGAGCTCCTCGTTGTCGGTCCAGAGGTTCCGCCAGATGCCCAGCATCCGGCTCAGGTCCGGCGCCACCACCGCCGACGAGAACGACTCGAAGACGATCGGCCCGTCGTAGCCGATGCGTCCGAGCGCCTTGAAGAACGTGTCGAAGTCGACGGTGCCGGTGCCGAGGTAGCCGCGGTGGCTCTCGCCGATGTGCACGTACCGCAGGCTCGGCTCCGCATCGAGGACCGGCGCGAACATATCCGACTCCTCGATGTTCATGTGGTACGTGTCGAGGTGGATGCCGAGGTTCGGGCGATCGATCTCGGCGAGGTAGGCGACGGCCTGGCGTGCGGTGTTCAGCACGTTGGTCTCGTAGCGGTTGACGACCTCGAGCGAGACCGAGATGCCGCGCTCGGCCGCGTGGTCCGCGACCTTCGCGATCGCCCGACGGCTGCTCTCGAGCCCCTCGGGGGTGACCGGCTCCATGTACTTCTTCATGGCGCTGTAGATCACGCCGCAGAAGTGCGTGCCACCCAGCTCGGCGAGCACGTCGACCGCGCGGAGCAGCAGCGCTTCGCCTGCCGCGACGATCTCCGGGTCGCTGCTCGTGACATCCGTCGCCTCCGACAGGCCGAGCGATGCGCTCACGGCGAGGTCGTGCTCCTCGAGGGCAGCCTTGGCGGCGGCGACATCGAAGGAGAACGGGTCCATCAGTGGGAACTCGATGAGGTCGAAGCCGGCCTCCTTCGTCTTCTCCACCGAGAGCCGGATGCCGTCGGCATCGAAGTTCCCGGTCCAGACGAGCCCGTGGCATCCGATGTTCATGAGACCTCTCGGAGACGGGTGTGGGGCACCATCGCCTCGGCGACTTGGCACGTGCCAAGTTGCGCTAGGTCACAAGCTACGTCGGCGCGTCACAGGCTGTCAAGAACTTTCTTGGCACGTGCCAAGTTCACGGGATACTGTTGTGCCGACCGCTCATCCGCGCATGCGCGGCCACCGAGACGAAGGAGTTCCGATGCCGGCCAGCGTGAAGGACGTGGCAGCGCTCGCCCGCGTCTCGTCGTCGACGGTCTCGAACTACCTGAACCACCCGCACGTGCTCGGCGCCGCCAGCCGAGAGCGCGTTCGGGCCGCGATCGAGGAACTCGGCTTCGTGCCGAACGAATCTGCTCGACAGCTCCGCGCCGGCTCGAGCAAGGCCCTCGCACTCATCCTCCTCGACGCCTGGCTGCCGTACTTCAACGAACTCTCCCGAGGGGTGGAGGATGTCACGCGCGAGGGCGGCTGGTCGCTGTTCTTCAGCAACAGCAATCGCGACAGCGAGCAGGAGCGCCGCAACATCGAGATGTTCGAGGCGCACCGCGTGCAGGGCATCGTGATCTACCCGCATGACGACGTCGTGCCGCAGCTCGAACGGCTGGCCGACCGCGGCATCCGATCGGTGGTCGTCGGTCCGATCCCGGCGTCGGCCAAGGTCGCCTCGGTGCTGTTCGACGATCACGGTGGCGGACGCCTCGCCGGCGAGCACCTGCTCTCGATCGGACGCCGCCGCATCCTGTTCCTCGGCAGTCCGACCGTCAGCCAGTCCAACGACCGGCTGGCCGGCCTGCAGGATGCCGCCGTCGGCACCGACGCCGAGGTCACCGTGCACGACGTCCCGGCGCTCGTCACCGAAGAGGGCCTCCGTGCCGCCGAGGCGATCCTCGCGATGCCCGCGTCAGCGCGACCGGATGCCGTCTTCGCCGCCAACGACATGGTGGCCCTCGGGGTGCTCACCGGACTCCTCCGGCAGGGCGTCCGGATCCCGGAGGACATCGCCCTGGTCGGCTTCGACGATGTCGACCAGGCGCATCAGAGCGTCGTGCCGCTGACGAGCATCCGCCAGCCCGGCTACGAGATCGGCCGTGCGGCGGGCGCCGTGCTGCTGCAGCAGCTCTCCGCGCCGGACGCTCCCCCGCCGGCGACGACGCCGTTCGCCGCCGAGCTCATCGTGCGGGAATCGACCGTCGGGCGCTGAGCACTGCCTTCACGCAGAGCACTGCCTTCACGCAGACGCGTGCCCCACGACGCCCTTTCGCAGCAGTGCGTTGCCGTACTTCCGCGTCTCGCCGGTACGCACCAGCAGGTACGCGGTCTTCGCCAGGTCGTAGTAGGCGAAGCGCTCCACGAAGCGGGTCGTGTCGATCACGGTGCCTGCTGCGGCCATGAGCTCGTGCTGCACGTCGAGCAGTTCGCCGTCGGCCGAGCGCATCAGGTCGAGACCCGGAGCATCGTCGAGCGGCAGCACGGTGCGGATCGCCGCCACGACCTCGGGCGTCGTCGTCCCCGGCAGATCGACGACCCGCTCGCCCAGCCCCCAGGCCGGGAAATGGGCGTCGGCGATCACGACCGCATCGGAGTGCCCCATCCGGTCGAGATGCAGCAGCAGCTCGCCGGTGAGCAGCGGGTGGATTCCTTCGAGCACGAGTGCTCCTCTCGGTCAGACAGCCGGCGGGGTCAAGCGGCCGGGATCAGCCGCTCGGCCGCGAGGTGCTCCCACAGGGCGGCGGGGATCTCGAGCGCGGCGTACTCGGCGTTCTGCTGCAGCTGCGCAGGGCGGCTGCCGCCCACGACGACCGACTGCACCGCGGCGGCCTGCAGCGGGAACTGGATCGCGGCCGCAGGCAGGGGCACGCCGTGGTCGGCGCAGACCGCGGCGATCCGCACCAGCCGGTCCCACAGCTCGTCCGGCAGCTGCCCGTATTCGTAGCGGCCGTCGCGGCGCGGCTCATTCGAGGCGAGGAGCCCGGAGTTGAAGACGGATGCCGCCACGATCCCGGTCCCGGTCTCACGACAGGCCGGCAGCACGTCGACAGCGGCAGGCTGCTCGAGCAGCGTGTAGCGACCGGCGACCATGATGAGGTCGAGGTCGGCCGATCGCACGGCGGTGGCGAGTGCATCCGCCACCATCGACCCGATCCCGATCGCGGCGACCTCGCCGTCGGCCCGCAGCTGCTCCATCGCGGGGAACGCCTCGGCGAGTGCGAGATCGAGGTCGTGCCGCTCCGGGTCGTGCAGGTAGAGCAGGTCGATGCGCTCGATGCCGAGGCGCTCGCGCGACTCCTCGAGACTGGCGCGGATGCCGTCGGACGAGAAGTCCCACACGCGCTGCAGGTCGTCGGGCACATGGAACTCGTTGGCGGTGTCCAGGCCGCCGGCGAACCCGGGGTTCGGGCGCAGCAGGCGCCCGGCCTTGGTCGACAGCACGAACTCGTCGCGCGGCTTGGTCTGCAGGAAGGCGCCGAGGCGTCGCTCCGACAGGCCGAGTCCGTAGTGGGGTGCCGTGTCGAAGTATCGGATGCCGCTGTCCCAGGCGGCATCCAGCACGGCCCACGCCTCGTCGTCGCTCAGCGCCCGGAACAGGTTCCCGACGTTCGCTGCACCGTAGCCGAGCGAGGGGATGCCGAGGGGGAACGCCTCAGGAGACGACATGTGCGCCCGTCCAGGTGTACTTCGCGATGCTGTCGGCTTTCATCTCCATGCTCGTGCCGGGTTCCGTCGGCGCCATGTACGACCCGCCCTGGATGTCGGTCGGCACGATGAAGTGTTCGTGCAGGTGATCGACGAACTCGATCAGGCGACCCTCGCGAGTGCCGGTGACGGCGACGAAGTCGAACATCGACAGGTGCTGCACGGCCTCGCACAGGCCGACGCCGCCGGCGTGCGGGCAGACCGGCACGCCGAACTTCGCGGCGAGCAGCAGGTTGGCGATGTTCTCGTTGACGCCGGCGACGCGCACGGCGTCGATCTGCATGACCGAGATGGCCTCGGCCTGCAGCAGCTGCTTGAAGATGACGCGGTTCTGCGCGTGCTCGCCGGTGGCGACCCGGATCGGCGCGATGCCGCGGGCGATCTCGGCGTGGCCGAGCACGTCGTCGGGGCTCGTCGGCTCCTCGACCCACGCCGGGTTGAACTCGGCGAGCGCGTTGACCCACTCGATCGCCTCCGACACCTCCCAGCGCTGGTTCGCGTCGATCGCGATCGGGAAGTCGGGGCCGCACACCTCGCGGGCCTTGCGGAAGCGGCGGATGTCATCGTCGAGATCGGCGCCGACCTTGAGCTTGATCTGCGTGAAGCCGTCGGCCATGGCCTCGCGGGCGAGACGCTCGAGCTTCTCATCGGAGTAGCCGAGCCAGCCGGGGCTCGTCGTGTACCCCGGGTAGCCGGTGGCGAGCAGCTCGCGCTCGCGCTCGATGCGACCGGGCTCCGCCGCGCGCAGGATCTCGAGCGCGTCCTCCGGCGTGAGGGCGTTCGTCAGGTAGCGGAAGTCGACGAGGTCGACGATCTCCGCAGGCGTCATCCGGGCGAGCAGCTGCCACAGCGGCAGCCCTGCGCGCTTCGCCTTGATGTCCCACAGCGCGTTGATGACCGCGCCGATCGCCATGTGCATGACGCCCTTCTCCGGGCCGAGCCAGCGCAGCTGCGAGTCGCCGATGATGTCGCGGAACGTGCCGCCCATGTCATCGAGCAGCGGCTCGATCTCCCGCCCGACCAGGTGTCCGGCAAGGGCGTCGATCGCTGCGACCTGCACGTCGTTGCCGCGGCCGATCGTGAAGACGAAGGCGTGCCCCGAGATGTCATCACCGGCGTCGGTGCGCACGATGACGTAGGCGGCCGAGTAGTCGGGGTCGGGGTTCATCGCATCCGAGCCGTCGAGACTGAGCGACGTGGGGAAGCGGATGTCGGTGGTGTCGAGTGCGACGATACGGCTCACGGGGTTCCTCTCATGCGCGAACAACTCACGCAGACCTCTTGGAGTGTAAACATCCGATGTCTATACTGTCAACGACGCAGGTCGCTATGGGGCGGCCGACCGACGAAACAGGAGAATCATGAAGTTCGCGCGGCTAGGCGACCCTGGGGCCGAGATCCCCGTCCTCGTTGAGGGTGACCGTTTCTTCGACCTTCGGCCCGTGACATCCGATGTGAACGGCGACTTCCTCGCGGGCGACTTCCGTGCCGCCGTCGCTGCGGCGCACGAGGCCGGCGACCTTCCGGAGCTCGCGGATGCCGCATCGCTCCGGGTCGGCGCACCGATCGCCCGACCCAGCGCCGTGATCTGCATCGGCATGAACTACGCGGCACACGCCGCCGAGTCCGGCTCCCAGCCGCCGACCATCCCGATCATCTTCCTGAAGACGCCGAACACGGTCGTCGGCCCGTACGACACCGTGACAATCCCGCGCGGCAGCGAGAAGACCGACTGGGAGGTCGAGCTCGGCATCGTCATCGGCGCTCGCACCTCGTACCTGGACTCCCCCGAGGAGTCGCTCGCGCACGTCGCAGGCTTCGTCGCCGCGAACGACGTCTCCGAGCGCGCCTTCCAGATCGAGGTCTCGGGCGGTCAGTGGTCGAAGGGCAAGATCGCCCCCGGCTTCAACCCGACCGGTCCGTGGCTGGTCACCCCCGATGAGGTCGACCACCAGGCACTCGGTCTCCGCAGCTTCGTGAACGGCGAACCGCGCCAGGACTCGAACACGAGCGACATGATCTTCACGGTCGAGCACATCGTGCACCACCTCTCGCAGTACGTGACCCTCGAGCCCGGCGATCTGATCCTCACCGGCACCCCGCAGGGCGTCGCCCTCTCGGGCAACTTCCCCTACCTCGCCGCCGGCGACGTGGTCGAGGTCGAGATCGACGGACTCGGCCGCCAGCGCCAGGAGTTCGTCGCATGGGAGGCGAAGCAGTGACCGGCCAGCTCGACGGACTCGTCGCGATCGTCACCGGCGGCGCATCCGGCATCGGCGCCGCGATCGCGCAGCGCCTGCTCGACGACGGCGCACAGGTGGCGGTGCTCGACCGCGACATCACCAACGCCGGCGAGGGCTTCGCCGCGTTCACGGCCGATATCTCCGACCGTGCGAGCGTCGATGCGGCCGTCGCGGCGGTCGCGGAGCAGTTCGGACGCATCGACATCGTCGTCAACAACGCCGGTATCGGCGCGACCGGCGACATCACCGCGAACGACGACGACGAGTGGGCACGCGTGCTCTCGGTCAACGTCACCGGCATCGCCCGCGTCACCGGCGCCGCGCTGCCCTGGCTGCGGAAGTCGCCGGCAGCCGCGGTCTGCAACACGGCGTCCATCGCATCGACGACCGGCCTGCCGCAGCGCGCGCTGTACAGCGCGTCGAAGGGAGCTGTCACCGGTCTCACCCGGGCGATGGCAGCGGATCACCTGCGCGAGGCCATCCGCGTGAATGCCGTCAACCCCGGCACCGCCGACACCCCCTGGGTCGGACGGCTGCTCGGCGCAGCATCCGATCCAGCCGCCGAGCGTGCTGCGCTGGAAGCCCGACAGCCGCACGGCCGCCTGGTGCGTCCTGAAGAGGTCGCGGCCGCGGTCGCCTACCTCGTCAGCCCAGCCGCCGGCTCGACGACCGGCACATTCATCGAGGTCGACGGGGGCATGGCGCAGCTGCGCCTCCGCGACGCCTGAGCCTTCTCGGCCGGCTTCCGGTCGCAGTTGCTGCCGCCTCCCGCACGCCGGGACGGCACGAACTGCGACCGGAACGGACGCAACGGGGGGCTCCCGCGTCAGCGATCCCCGCGGAGCCAGCCCCGGATGCCGCGGCGCTCCCGCTCCGGCGCTTCGGGCGCAGCACCCGTGCCGTAGAACCGCTCCGCAGTGCCCCACAGGATCGCATCGACGTCATGGCCGCGCGCGTTCGCCCAGGCGACCACGACCTCGAGCCAGCGCGTGCGGGCCGTCGGCTGGTAGGTCGCCGATCCGTCTTCGGGCGCATCGTGGTCGCCCGCTTCGGCCGGACCGATCGCCGAGACCGGCCAGTCGCTCCCCCACATCAGCCGCTGATCGCCGAACGCGTCGGCCGCGGCGTCCAGGAAGGGCTCGAGCTGCGCTGCGCTCCAGGTGCCGCCGGCCTCGGCGGGGAGCCCGGACAGCTTGCAGAAGGTGTTCGGATGCCGCGCCAACTCGTCGAGGTCGCGCACCCATTCAGGAGACGGCAGCGTCGGAGCATCCGCCGTGCCCACCGACGGCTTGCCGAGGTGATCGACCACGATCTGCAGCTCGGGGATCGCGCCGGCGAGCCGAGCGATGTCCGGCACCTGCGATGCACGGATGCAGGCATCGAAGGTCCAGCCGCGCCCGGCGAGCTCGCGGGCGCCGGTCACGAACGCCATCGACATCGCGAGTCCGTCGTCGTCGTTCTGCAGCATGTGCCGCACGCCGCGGACGAGCGGGTGCGCCGAGAGCTCCCCGAGATGCGTGACGGTGTCGATGCCGCGGTCGAGCCGAGCTCCGGCGACGATACCGACCACACCGAGAGCCTCGGCGTGGTGCTCGACCCAGCGCACCTCGTCGAGGAACTGCTCGGCGACGGTCTCGGCCTGCACGAAGATCGCCGTCTCCTCGTTCACGCCGGTCAATCGATCGTGGTCGAGCTCGGCCTGAGCGAATCGGTGGGCGTAGGGCCCTTCCAGCCACGTGTACGTGAGGACGTCCTCGTCCCAGAGGTGCAGATGTGAATCGATGACGCGCATGCGACCATCCTGCCTCAGACATCCGACCAATAGGTAGTATGTCGATATGGCAGTCACGGACGAGGCGATCGAGAAGATCAAGGCCATGATCGTGTCGGGTGAACTCGCCCCCGGCGATCGACTTCCTCCGGAGAAGGAGCTGTCGGACCGCCTCGGCCTCTCCCGCAACTCGATGCGTGAAGCCGTGAAGGCGCTCGAGGTGATCCGGGTGCTCGACGTGCGCCGCGGTGACGGCACCTACGTGACGAGCCTGGAGCCGCACCTGCTGCTCGAGGCGATCTCGTTCGTCGTCGACATGCACGACGACGGTTCGATGCTCGAGATCTTCGCGGTGCGACGGATGCTGGAGTCGCAGGCCACCGGGCTCGCCGCGACCCTCGGCACCGACGAGGAGATCGCCGAGCTGATCGCCGAGGTCGAGGCGATCGATGCCACGGTGAGCATCGAGGAGCTCGTCGAGCACGACATCCGCTTCCACCGGGAGATCGTCCGGATGGCGGGCAACGCCTACCTCGCGAGCCTGATCGAACACCTCAGCAGCCAGACCGTGCGCGCTCGTGTGTGGCGCGGCCTCACTGAGGGCGGTGCAGTCGAGCGCACGCTCTCGGAGCATCGCGCCATCGCCGACGCGATCGCGCAGCACGACCCCTCGCTCGCCACGTCCCTCGCGACGGCGCACATCGCCGGCGTCGAGCGTTGGCTGCGCCAGGCGGCATCCGCCTGAATCCTGGGCCCTGAGCCTGGGCGAGCCTGGACCCTGAGCCTGTCGAACAGCCCGACCCTCAGGCCCCGAGCCGCACCATCGCCGCGTCGAACTCCGCCGCCGAACTGTCGCTGACCGCGTGGAACAGCACCTGCTCGATGACGTCGGGTGCCGCCGTGAAGTACGGCACGCCCGCCAGTCGCAGGCCGGTGATGTCATCCGCTGAACGCAGCGATGCCGCGAGCACGTTCGAGCCGCTGCCCGCGCACACCTCCTGCATCCGAGCGATCACGGCGTCGCCGTCGATCCCCGCATCCCGCATCCGTCCGAGGTACGGCGCGATGTAGTGCGCACCGATGCTGGCGCACGCGAGCGCCTGGGCCACCGAGTACACGGCCGTCACGAGCACGGTCGCGCCGTCGCGGACGAGGGCGGATGCAGCGGCGAACCCGTCGGCCGTCGCCGGCACCTTCACCGCGACGCGGTCGCCGAGCGCACGGATTCCCTCGGCGTTGCGCAGGAACGACGCGGCGTCGCCGCCCCAGGTCTGGAAGAAGATCTCGCGAGCGCCCTCCGACGTCCAGCGGGCGTAGAGGTCGGGGATCTCCGCTGCGGTGCGGCCGCCCCGTTCGAGGATCGTCGGGTTGGTCGTCACCCCGTGCACGACGCCTGCGGTGAGGAGTCGGGAGACCCGGTCGGTGTCGGCGCTGTCGACGTAGAGACGGGGTGCGATCGCAGTCATCGGATCTCCTCAAGGGAACCTGTCGTTACAGGTTCGGCTTCGGCTAATGTAATGACAGGCGACCCGCGATGTCAAAGACGTCGAGGCTGCCCAGCATGCTGTCGAAGAAGATCAGGAGCGACATGGCCCCCGCACATCCAGGCGACCGTTCGGGCGTCGTCATCGTCGGCAGCGTGACCGCTGATGTGACCACCTTCTCGCAGCGCCTGCCAGCCCGCGGCGAGACCATCCTCGGCGATCAGTTCACCCTGATGCTCGGCGGCAAGGGCGCCAACCAGGCGGTCGCCGCCGGTCGCTCCGGGGCCCGCACGAGCTTCGTCGGCTGCGTCGGCGACGACCTGTTCCACGACCTCGTGGTCGCCGGGCTCAGTGAGGCGGGCGTCGACCTGACGCATCTGCGCACCGTGCCCGGCCCGACCGGCATCGCGCACATCCGTGTCGACGCCTCGGCGCAGAACGACATCGTCATGGTGCCGCTCGCGAACGCGGCCCTCAGCACCGAGCAGATCGACGCCGCACTCGCCGCTCTCGCGCCGACCACGTCGGTCCTGCTCACGCAGCTCGAGACGCCGTCCGCCCTCACCGCGCACATCACGGCCAGGGGCCGCGAGCACGGCATGACCGTGATCCTCGATCCCGCCCCTGCTGCGACGCTGCCCGCCGAGGTCTGGCGGAGCATCGACATCGTGACCCCGAACGAGACCGAGGCCTCGCTCATCAGCGGCATCGAGGTGACGGATGCCGACTCGGCCGAACTCGCAGGACGCTGGTTCCTCGATCAGGGCGTCGGCGCAGCCGTGATCACGCTGGCCGGTCAAGGCTCGTGCGTCGTGACCGCTGAGGGGGCGACCGTGGTTCCGCCGTTCCCGGTCGACCCCGTCGACACCACCGCCGCCGGCGACGCCTATGCCGGCTACCTCGGCGCAGCGCTCGCGAACGGCGGCACCCTCACCGAGGCCGTGCGCCTGGCGACGGCGGCCGGCGCGCTCACCGTCACCAAGCAGGGCGCCTCGCCCAGCCTGCCGCTGCGGGCAGCGGTCGACGCCTTCCTCGCGGACCGCGAATCCGCGCACGCCGCGAACTGAGAACCGGAGCATCTGATGCGCAAGACCGCCACCACGATCAACCCCGCACTGTCCCGCGTCATCAGCGAGACCGGGCACACCGACATGCTGGTCGTGACGGATGCCGGGCTGCCGATTCCGCCTGGGTCGGAGCGGATCGACCTGGCATACCGCCCCGGTGCCCCCGCCTTCCTCGACGTGCTCGACACCGTGCTCGCCGAGCTCGTGATCGAGGGAGCGACGGTGTCGGAAGAGGTCGCCGAGAAGAGCCCCGAGGTGCTCGCCGCGCTGCGCGAGCGCTTCGCCGACATGGACTTCGAGATCACGTTGATCCCGCACGTCGAGTTCAAGTCGCTCACGCACGGCGCTCGTGCGTTCGTCCGCTCCGGCGAGTTCACGCCCTATGCGAACGTCATCCTGCACGCGGGGGTCGCATACTGACATGACCATCACCGACGACGCGATCGACCGCCATTCCGCGGCGCCCATGTACGACCAGCTGCGCCAGCTGATCATCGACGGCATCGCCCGCGACGGGCTGCAGCCGGGCGACCCGCTGCCCGGCGAGCATCGCCTCTGCGAGCGCTACGGCATCTCCCGCACGGTCGTGCGGCAGGCACTCGCGCAGCTCGAGCACGAGGGACTCGTCGAACGGGTCAAGGGCAAGGGCACATTCGTGTCGCGTCCGAGGACCAGTGAGAGCCTCGTGCACACCCTGGTCGGCCTGTACGACGACGTCGAGCGACGCGGCGGCCACGTGCACAGCGACGTGCTGCGGCACGAGCGCACCGCTGCCGATGAGGAGATCGCACTCGCGCTCGACGTGCCGGTCGGCGCTCCCGTAGTCGTGCTCGAACGCCTCCGTCACGTCGACGGCGAGCCCTGGTCGCTCTCCACGACCTGGATGCCGGAACACGTCGGCGCGATCACGCTCGACGTCGACCTCGCCGAACGCTCGCTCTACCGGCTGCTGGCCGAGAACGGCGTCATCGCGACGAGCGGCGTCCGCTCGGCCGAGGCCACCGTCGCCACGCACGAGCAGGCACTGCACCTCGGCGTCAGCGCCGGTTCCGCGCTGCTGCGGCTGCGCAGCGTGAGTCGCGGCGAGGGCGGCGCGCCGATCGAGTACTTCGTCGCGTATCACCGCGGCGATCGCTCCCGCTTCGAGTTCCAGCTGCAGCAGGAGCAGTCGCAGGCCTCGCTGCTGCACATCGACGGCGACGGCGGAGCATCCCGCGCCGGTACGGTGAGCTGAGGGCGAGGACCGCCGAAGCGAACCGGGGGCGAACGATGGGCGATGAGCGCGGCACCGACTCCGACCCGGACCGGGTCGGCCCTCCGGCGCCGTTCGACGCGGGGCAGCCGGCGGTTCCTGCCGCGCCTCCGCTCGCGCCGCTGGCACCTCCGCTGAGCGGATCGGCGCCGCCGCAGCATCCGGTCCCGCCGCCCCCGTTCCAGCCGACTGCTCCGCTGCCGCCGTATGCCGTCGGCGCCCATTCAGCTCCGCCGTCGTCCCCCGCGCCCACCCACCCCGCCGTGTCCCCCGCACCGCAGTACCCCGCACCGCCGTATCCAGCGTCCCGGTCCTCGTCGAACCGTCTCGGGATCGTCCTCGCGGTGGTCGGTGGCGTCGTCGTGCTCGCCGTCGTCGGCGTCGCCGTCGCGATCGGCAGCCTCCTCGGAGTCGACCGCAGCCCCTCCATCCCGCTCCCGCCGACCGCGGTCGCCGAGGATCCCGATGCCCCGACCGATGCGCCGGCCGACCCCGCCCCGGAGGCCGACACTTCTGGGATCGCGGCGCGGCTCGAGGCGAAGATCGACGAGTACAAGCGGCTCCGCGATTCGGGCGCGCTCTGGCAGAGCATCCCCGATACCGACTTCAACCGCACCGCGGTCTCGGCGTTCCTGTACTTCCTGACCGACATGAAGGTCGCGACCATCTGGGGCGTCGACGAGCAGCAGGCGCAGGAGTACGACGAACGGATGGCGATGCTCGAGGAGAAGCTGCTCGCCCAGGAGCCGCTCGGCGACGACATCTCCATCACGCTCGAGGACAAGGTCTTCACCTACGACGGTGAGACCGGCGAGGGCGGCTACACCGCGAAGTGAGGCGACGCGTTACGCTCGATCGGTGACCTCTTGGACCAGCACCGCGATCGCCCTGCTGGAAGCCGACGCCAACCGCAGCGCCGACACGCACCTGCACCTGTTCCCGCTGCCGCCCGAATGGGGCATCGACCTGTATCTGAAGGACGAGTCGGTGCATCCGACCGGCTCCCTCAAGCACCGGCTCGCGCGGTCGCTGCTGCTCTACGGGCTGGTCAACGGCCGCATCCACGAGGACTCGACGCTGGTCGAGTCCTCGAGCGGGTCGACCGCCGTGTCCGAGGCGTATTTCGCGCGGATGCTGGGACTGCCGTTCGTGACGGTCGTGCCGCGCTCGACGAGCCAGGAGAAGATCGACCTCATCGAGTTCTACGGTGGTCGCTGCCACTTCGTCGACCGCGCGGAGGATATGTCGCCGGAGGCGCAGCGCCTGGCATCCGACTGCCACGGGCACTATCTCGACCAGTTCACGTTCGCCGAGCGCGCGACGGACTGGCGCGGCAACAACAACATCGCCGAGAGCGTGTTCAGCCAGCTGTCGCAGGAGCGGCATCCGATCCCGCGCTGGATCGTCGTCGGCGCAGGCACCGGCGGCACCAGCGCGACCTTCGGCCGCTACGTGAAGTACCGCCGACACGAGACGCGGATCGCGGTCGTCGACCCAGAGGGCTCGGCGTTCTACGACGGCTGGGCCGGCACGGTCGACCCGCCGGCAGGGCGCCCCAGCCGCATCGAGGGCATCGGTCGCCCCCGCGTCGAGGCCTCGTTCGTGCCGACCGTGATCGACGAGATGATCCGAGTGCCGGATGCCGGGTCGATCGCAGCGATCCGGATGCTGCGCGAGCGCACCCTGCACCTGGCCGGCGGCTCGACCGGCACGAACCTGTACGGCGCCTTCCAGCTGATCGCCCGCATGCGGGCGATCGGCGAGACCGGCAGCGTGGTGACCCTGATCTGCGACAGCGGCATCCGCTACGCCGGCACGTACTACTCCGACGAGTGGGTCGCAGCGCAGGGCTGGGACCTCGCCCCGCATCGCGCGCGTCTCGACGGTTTCCTCGAGTCCGGGGTCTGGGCCGACTGACCACCCTTGGTCCCTGAGCCCACACCTTGGGTCCCTGAGCCTGCACCTTGGGTCCCTGAGCCTGCACCTTGGGTCCCTGAGCCAACACCCCTGGGTCCCTGAGCCTGTCGAAGGGCCCGACGCTTCGACAAGCTCAGCGACCCAGCACACTGCGCAGCACCCGGGGAAGCCATCCGGCTACGCTGGCCGCATGACTACTCTGATCCTCACCGTTGCCGGAGCAGACCGACCAGGACTCGTCGCCGCGGTCGCCGATGTCGTCGATGCACACGGCGGCAACTGGGAGAACAGCTCACTCGCCGAGCTCGCCGGAACCTTCGCGGGCGTGATCGAGGTCTCGGTGCCGACCGACCAGGCGCCAGCGCTCGAGAGCGCACTGCGCGGGCTGCAGGGTCAGGGGCTCCTGACGCTCGCCGTGCTGACCGGCACGCCCGATGCCGAGGCCGACGAGGACCAGCTGCTCGAGATCCAGGTGCTCGGCAACGACCGTCCTGGCATCGTCCGCGAGGTCTCGAACGTGCTCAACGCGCACGCGCTGAGCATCGAGGAGCTCGCGACCGAGACGCGGGATGCCGCGATGGCCGGAGGCCGCCTGTTCGAGGCATCCGTCGTGGCGCGCGTGCCGGCATCCGTCGATCTGGAGACGCTGCGCACCGACCTCGAGCGCCTCGCCGCCGAGATCCAGGTCGACATCACGCTCGGCTGACCCACGTTCCCGCGCAGCGCAGATGGGTTTCCTGACGGCCCTCGGGCGGGTGAACGCCGCTCACCCGTGGTCGCACAACGATGCCTTCGCGAGCTTCGTGATGCGACAGGGAAGAGCAGTGCGTCGCCGCGGCGGCGACACGGCTGTCGACGTGGGCTGCGGTACCGGAAACATGCTCGGCCGCTTGTCTGAGGTGTTCTCGATCGTGATCGGCATCGAGCCCGATGCCGAAACAGCCGCGGCTGCTGCTCGACGCTTCGACGGATCAGCAATCCGGGTCGAGGCGCGGCGCTTCGGAGCCGAGCCACCTGCTGCGTACGACCTGGTCGTGTTCGTGGCCTCGCTGCATCACATGCCCCTGCGCAGCGCATTGCGGGATGCTCGCGCGGCGCTGCGACCGGGCGGGCGCGTCGTGATCATCGGCGTGGCAAGAGAGACGTCGAAGGACGCGCTGCGCTCCTGGACATCCGTTCTGCTGAATCCGATCATCGGCCTGATCCGCCATCCGGCGCGCGCGAGTGGACCGCCAGCACACATGCAGGCCCCGACTGCCGAGGCGACCCAGACGTTCGACGAGATCCGTGCGATCGCGAACGACACGCTTCCCGGCATCCGCATGCGCCGTCGTCTGTTCTGGCGCTACACGGCGTCCTGGGTCGCGCCGAGCTGAGGCATCACGCTCGGCTGACCGGACTCCTCAAGCCGCCGAGCCACCCCTCTGTGTGCGAACCGGCCCCTTACGCACGCACGCAAGGGGCCGGTTCGCACACAAAGGGGCCGGTCAGCATCAGCGGGTCAGCGGGACGCGGGACGCGGGATGCCGGGATCACGCCTCGTCGTCGGTGTAGCGACGCACCCAGTATTCGGTGTACGCCACGTGCGATGACGCGGCGGCACTCGCGGCGACCGGGTCGGCGGCGGCGAGGCCGCGCAGGATGGCGCGGTGCCCGGCGTCGGAGTGCAGCTTGAGCTCGGCCGCATCACCGGCATCCGGGATCCGGTAGGCCCGCGACCGCGATCGCAGCACGTCGATCAGGCTCGTGAGCGCGTCGTTGCCGGCGACTCTCGAGATCGTCATGTGGAACTCGTGGTCGAGCCGCGAGTGCAGTTCGAAGTCATCGCTCGCCTCGATCTCGCCGAGCACGCGGTCGAGCTGTTCGATCGTCTCGAGGTCGATGCGCGCTGCGGCGAGCGCTGCGGCGTGCGGTTCGAGCACGCGGCGCAGCTCGGTGAGTTCGAGCACACCGGCCATCGGCAGCAGCCCCACCGTGAGCGAGAGGCTGCCGATCAGGTCGGCCGCCCGCAGCTCGCCGACGTAGCTGCCTGAGCCGTGCCGGGTCTCGAGCACGCCGAGCGCGGCCAGCATCCTGATCGCCTCGCGCAGCGATCCACGTGAGACGCCGAGCCGCTCGCACAGCTCTCCCTCGCTCGGCAGCCGGTCTCCGGGGCGCAGCGCTCCGTCGGCGATCAGCGCACGCAGTCCGTGCAGCGCGGTGTCCAGTGCGCTCATCGTCATCCTCCCGGTCACGCCAACTCCCTTGTGAGTCTGTCGGATGGGGGGACTCCGACCAATTCGTATAACAACTAAGTCCGATTCTCGAATAATTGTGGCGATATGTGTACCCCTGTGGCAAAGTTGTGCAACAACTCACCGGACACCCTAGACGAGGACGCATGTCGGCACTCCCCTTCCCCGCACCGCTCGGGCTGCACTCCTTCGCCAGGGCGCGGGACGCCTGGCCGCTGGACCCCGAGGTCATCCACCTCAACCACGGCTCCTTCGGCGCGGTCCCCACACCTGTCGTCGCCCACCAGGAGGCCCTGCGTCGCCGCGCCGACCTCAGCCCGGTCGAGTGGTTCCCGCGGATCGCCGAACGGGTGCGCGAGGCGCGCGAGCGCACCGCCCCGTTCGTGGGGGCACGCCCAGAGGACAGCGCCTTCGTGCCGAACGCCTCAGCCGCGGCGACCGTCGTCTACAACGCGCTGCGCCTGGACCGCGACGACGAGATCCTCGTCACCGACCAGGGCTACGGCGCGATCACGATGGGCGCGCAGCGCCTCGCCCGCCGCTTCGGCGCCCAGGTGCGCGCGGTCGAGCTTCCCCTCCTCTCCTCCGACGACGAGGTCGTGCAGCGCTTCAGCGACGCGATCACCCCGCGGACGCGGCTCATCGTGGTCGACCAGATCACCTCCCCCACGGCCCGCCTGCTGCCGACCGCCCGCATCGCGCAGCTCGCCGCCGAGCGCGGCGTCCGCACGCTCGTCGACGGCGCGCACGCTCCCGGCCTGATTCCGGAAGCCGCAGCCGTGGCCGGCGGCGACTGGTGGTTCGGCAACCTGCACAAGTGGCCCTGCGCTCCTCGCGGATCAGCCCTGCTGGTCACCACCACAGCCGACCGCGACGAGCTGTGGCCGCTCATCGACTCCTGGGCGGCGAACGAGCCGTACCCCGAGCGCTTCGACACCCAGGGCACGATCGACGCGACCACCTATCTCAGCACGCCGGCGGCGATCGACTTCGTCGAGAACGAGATCGGCTGGCAGCAGACGCGTGAGGCCATGGCGCTGATGGCGGATGCCGGTGCCGAGATCATCGCCGAGGGCTTCCGCCCCTACGACGACGCCGATCCGCTCACGCCGCTGCTCTCGCCGGTGCCGTCGATGCGACTCGTGCGCCTCCCACTCGGACTCGGCGCCACGCGCGAAGAGGCAGACGAGCTGCGGATGCAGCTGCTCGACGAGACCGCGGTCGAGACCGCGTTCACGAGCTTCCGCGGCATCGGCTACTTCCGACTCTCGGCGCACCTGTACACCGAGGCATCCGATTTCGAGGCGTTCGTCGAGCGCTGCATCCCCTCGATCCTCCGCCGAGCCGGCATCCGGTCCGCCGAATCCGTCGTCATCCCCTGACCCGATCCCCACCCCGAACACCCACCACACTGAGAGGCACATCGTGAAGCACAAGATCTTGACGGCAGCTGCAGCATTCGGCACCGTCGCCGCACTCGCGCTGACCGGCTGCTCCACCGGCAGCGGTCCGTCCGCCGATGGCACCGTCACCCTGCAGATGGTCGAGAGCCTGACCAACCCCGCCCGCACCGAGCTCATCCGCGGACTCCTCGACGAGTTCGAGAAGGAGAACCCGAAGATCAAGGTCAACCTGGTCTCGCCGCCGACCGAGCAGGCCGACGCGAAGATCCAGCAGATGCTGCAGTCCGGCAAGGGCGTCGACCTCCTCGAGGTCCGCGACATCACCGTCGGTCCGTTCGCGAACAACGGCTGGCTGTACGACCTGGGCGCCGACCTCGAGAAGTGGGACGGCTGGGACGCCCTCACCGACAACGCGAAGTCCGCCTCGGTCGCCGAGGACGGCAAGAGCTACTTCGTGCCCTACGGCTTCTACGGCCTGTCGCTGTTCTACCGCACCGACCTCGTCGCCGACGCCGGCTTCGACGGCCCACCGCACAGCTGGAAGGACCTGCTCGAGCAGGCCAGCACGATCCAGGACCCGTCGAACAACATCTACGGTTATGCCTTCCGCGGTGGCGCCAACGCGAACAGCAACGTCGTCGCCGCGATCGAGGCGTACACGATCGACGGTCTCGACGTCGACGACGCGTTCCTGATGGAGGACGGTTCGACGATCTTCGCCGCACCCGAGGCGCAGGATGCCGTCGACGACTACTTCGACCTGTTCAAGGAGGCGTCTCCGCCCTCCGCGGTCTCCTGGGGCTACCCCGAGATGGTCGCCGGCTTCACGAACGGCACCACCGCGTTCCTGCTGCAGGACCCCGAGGTCATCGCCACCGTGCAGGACTCCTCGCTGACCGAGGACCAGTGGGACACCGCTCCGCTGCTCACAGGTCCCAGCGGCAAGGCCGCGCAGCCGCTGGCCGTCGCCGGCTGGGGCGTCGCCGAGAAGAGCGAGAACAAGGAAGCGGCCGTGAAGCTGGTCGAGTTCCTCTCGTCGGCCGAGCCAGCGACCGAGTTCGCGCAGGCCAACAGCCTCGTGCCGATCATCGCCTCCGCTGCGGATGACGACTTCTACTCGACCGGCCCCTGGACGAGCTACGTCACCATGACGGAAGATCCCGAGACCTACGTCAACGTCCGCCAGCCGCGCGGCGTCAGCTGGTGGACCGAGTGGATCCAGAAGTCCGACCAGGACGTGCAGAACGTGCTGCTGGGCAACATGTCGACCAGCGACCTGCTGGCCTCGTGGGACACGTTCTGGACCGAGAAGTACGCAGCGGAACAGGGTTGATCCGTGTCATCCGCTCTTCGTGAGAGAGGCTCCGTCGGCACCGCCGGCGGGGCCTCCCCGGGCCCTCGCCGCCGGCAGTTCCGCAGCCGCCACGCGCTGACGCTGCTGGCCTTCATGGCCCCGGCGATCGTGTTCGTGTGCTGGTTCACGTACTGGCCGATGCTGCAGGGCGCTCGGATGGCGTTCCACGACTGGAACCTCTGGGACCTCACCTCGACCCCGTTCGTCGGATTCGACAACTTCGTCGCGGTGTTCCAGGACCCCGCCTTCCCTGTCGTCGCCTGGAACTCGGTGCTCTGGGTCGTCGGCTCGCTCGTGCCGCAGCTCGTGATCGGCTTCCTGATCGCACTCGCGCTGCGCACGCGATTCCGCTTCCGCGGGCTCTACCAGGCGCTCGTGTTCTTCCCCTGGGCGGTGTCCGGCTTCCTGATCGGGATGCTGTTCCGCTGGATGTTCAACGCCGAGTTCGGCGTCGTGAACGACCTCCTTATGAAGGCGGGGCTCATCGACGCTCCGCTGCCGTGGCTGGCCGACCCGAAGCTGGCGATGTTCGCGGTGATCGTGGCGAACATCTGGTACGGCGTGACGTTCTTCGCGATCATGATCCTGGCGGCGCTCCAGTCCGTTCCGGACGAGATGCTCGAGGCTGCGAGCCTCGACGGCGCCGGCAAGGTCCGGCAGCTGTTCTCGATCATCATCCCGTACATCTCGGTGACGCTCCTGCTCACGGTGCTGCTCCGGGTGATCTGGATCTTCAACTTCCCCGACATCATCTACGCCATGACCAACGGTGGGCCCGCGAACCAGACCCACATCATCACGACCTGGATGATCAACTACACGCAGCAGGGCAACTACGGGATCGCGAGCGCGATCGGCCTGATCGTCGTGGCCTTCCTGTTCGTGTTCTGCGCGTTCTACCTGATGGCGATGCGGAAGGCCCAGCGATGACCATCACCGGCACGACAGTCACCGAGACCCGGCGTCTCACCGTCCCCGATCTGGCGAAGGCCCCTCGACCGAAGCGAAAGGTGACGCCGGGTGGTGTCATCCGCGTCGTCGGCCTCGGGCTCTGGCTCGTGATCACGCTCTTCCCGCTGTACTGGATCGCGCTGACCTCGTTCAAGTCGCCCGGCACGATCAACAGATTCCCGATCGAGTACTGGCCGAGCGAGCCATCGTTCGAGAACTACATCAGCCTGTTCCAGCAGAGCTCGTTCGCGGTGTTCCTCGGCAACTCGGCGCTCGTGGCGATCGTCGCGGGAGCCGTGGCGACGCTGATCGCCCTGCTGAGCGCCTACGTGATCGCGCGCTTCGAGTTCCGCGGCAAGGGCGCGGTGCTGATCGCGTTCCTGCTGACGCAGATGATCCCGGCGTTCATCGCACTCGGCCCGCTGTACTCGATGATGACCGACCTCGGTCTCGTCGACACCAAGCCCGGGCTGATCCTCGTCTACATCGCGGTCTGCATCCCGTTCTCGACCGTCATGCTGCGCGGGTTCTTCGAGAACGTCCCGGACGCGCTGGAAGAAGCGGCCATGATCGACGGATGCTCCAGACTCGGCGCCCTGTTCCGGGTGCTGGTGCCGGTCATGACCCCCGGCATCATCGCGGCATTCATCTTCAACTTCGTGAACTGCTGGAACGAGCTGTTCCTGTCGGTCGTTCTGATGAACACCGACGCCAACCGCACGGTGCCGTCGGCGCTGAACGGCTTCATCTCGACGTTCAACATCGACTGGGGCTCCATGAGCGCAGCAGCGGTCCTGACCATCCTGCCGACCATGGCGATGTTCGCGCTCGCGAGCAAGTGGATCGTGCAGGGCCTGACGGCCGGCGCCGTGAAGGAGTAGTCCCCCTCTCCCCCTGCCGAGCGGCCCCTTTCACGACGAACCGGCCCCTTTCGTACGTGCGAAAGGGGCCGGTTCGGTTGTAAAGGGGCCGCTCGGCGAACGCGCTCGAGCAGAACGCGCGAGCAGCGCCGCGAGGTCAGACCAGGCGAGTCTTCGGCGAGGTCGTGTACGTGTGCTCGGCGTCGCGGTTGACCGTGTCGCCCAGCGCCGTGTCGATCGCGGCGAGGGTGTCTGCGTCGAGCTTCACACCGGAGGCCTTGACGGTCTCGGCGAGCTGCTCAGGGCGGGATGCTCCGACCAGGGCAGCGGCGATGTTCGGGTTCTGCAGCACCCACGCGATCGCGAGCTGCGGCATCGAGAGGCCGGCCTCCTCCGCGATCGGCTTGAGCTTCTGCACGGCGGTGAGGATGTCGTCCTTCAGGAAGCTCTTGATGAAGTCTGAGCCGCTGTGCGGGTCGGTCGCGCGCGAGCCCTCGGGCACCGGCTGGCCGGGGAGGTACTTGCCGCTGAGCACGCCCTGCGCCATCGGCGACCAGACGATCTGCGAGATGCCGAGCTCCTCGGATGCCGGCACGACCTTGCCCTCGATCACACGCCACAGCATCGAGTACTGGGGCTGGTTCGAGATGAGCTGCACGCCGACCTGCTTCGCGAGCGCGTGGCCCTCGCGGAGCTGCTCCGCGGTCCACTCCGAGACGCCGATATAGAGCGCCTTGCCCTGACGGACGACGTCGGCGAACGCCTGGAACGTCTCCTCGAGCGGGGTCTCGTAGTCGAAGCGGTGCGCCTGGTAGAGGTCGACGTAGTCTGTGCCGAGGCGCTGCAGCGAGCCGTTGATGGATTCGAGGATGTGCTTGCGGCTCAGGCCGGTGTCGTTCGGGCCCTTCGGGCCGGTCGGGAAGTAGACCTTCGTGAAGATCTCCAGCCCTTCGCGGCGCTGCCCCTCGAGGGCCTTTCCGAGGATGACCTCGGCCGCCGTGTTCGCGTAGGTGTCCGCGGTGTCGAACGTGGTGATGCCGGCGTCGAGCGCCGCGTGGACCGTCTTCACAGCGGCGTCGTCGCCGACCTGCGAGGCGTGCGTGACCCAGTTGCCGTAGGTGATCTCAGAGACCTTGAGACCGCTGTTACCGAGATAGCGATAGTTGACCATGGTCCAACGCTACTGGCTCTCGGATGCTGCACGGGTGAAAATCCGTGACCGGTCTCAGGCGTATGTCCTCCGGTTCCGGTCGCAGTTCGCGTCGCCCCGACCCCGCGGAGCGGCAGCAACTGCGACCCGAGCGTCAATCGGCGATGCTGGGGCCGAGCCGCGCACGACGAATGCTGAGGATGCCGCCGATCACCACGCCGATCGCGGCGAGTGCGCTCACCGCATACAGCGGACGAGCCCACGGCGAGTGGTCGGCACCACCGATGCCGAACGTGTCGGCGAGCCCCATGCCCGCTCCGAATGAGGCGACGAAGTATCCGAGGGTTCCGAGCATCAGGAGCGCGAGCATGGACATCCCGGGGACGATCGGCGGCGCCTTCGTGACGATCGCGGCGAGGGCCACCCCGACGGCCGTCACCACGCCGATGCCCAGGACGAGGAAGACGCCTTCCGGCCCCAGCCCCTCCCCGGCGTCCGACATCTCCGCCCGGATCTCGTCCAGGGTGAGTCCCGGTGCCGCGGCGAGCGGGTTCAGCACCAGGATCTGCACCGCGGCGAGCGCGGCATACGCGGTGACCGCGATGACACCGGCGATCGAGACCCAGAGCGTGTGACGCGGCATCCGTTTCATGCGGCCACCCTAGGCACCGAGTCCGAGAGACTCCCGATACTCGAGCCAGCTCGGCGGGAGGCTCAGCCTGCCGCCGAGCTGACCAGGTCTTCCTGCTCCTCGAGCGTCTGTGCCTGGGCACGCTTCTCGGCCAGCTCGCGCTCCTGCGCCTCTGCCGCCTCACGACGCTCCGCACGGGTCTGCGGCTCACCTGAACCGGCATCCGACTGCATCCCCTGGGATTGCGAGGTGACGATGGCGGCCCGATCACGGAATCCCTCGGCCGTCACCCGGTCGAGATCGACCTGCTTGCGGATCGCCGCAGCCTTCTCGTACAGGCTCGGCTCGCCGTAGCTGGTGAGCACCTTCACGAGCACCGGCAGCAGCTCGATCATGAAGAACAGCGCCGCGATCAGGATGTGCGCCCACAGGATCGTCGGCTCCTTCTCGCTCAGGCGGTTCAGTCCGCTGATCTGGCTGAGCAGTCCGATGGCTCCGGCGTTGCCCTGCGCGACTGCATCCGCCCTCGCGTTGTACGCGGCGAGCGCCTGGTCGTAGGTATCGCGTGCACCGGCGAGCTGCGACTGCGCCTGCTCGCGGTTCTGCGCCTCCGACGTCGAGGTGTTCTCCTTGGCGGCGGTGCCTGCTGCGGCGAGCTCCTCGTTCGCGGTGCGCAGCTGCACGGCCAGGGCGTCGTAGGTCTGCTGCGCTTCGGCGAGCTGAGCCTTGGCGGCATCCGAGCTCGCTCCCTCGCCGTTCACGCCGGTGCAGCCGGGCACGGTGCCGGCGCCCTCCCCGGTGAGCTCGCACTGGTAGAGCACGCGAGCCTGATCGATCACGCCCTGCTGTGCCGTCATCTTCGCCGTCACGTCGTCGACGGTCGCCTGCGCGGCCGATTCGGATGCCGATGACGAGTCGGTGCCCGCCACGATGCCGGTCGCGGCCTGGTTCTCGAGCGCGGCGACACGGTCGGATGCCGCATCCAGCGCGATCTTCTCGGGGCCGGACTCGAGCGCCTCCTGATCGGACTGCGACTGGGTGATGTTCGTCGACGCCACCTCGCGGGCGATGTCGTTGTTGAAGATCTGCAGCACGAGCGGCTCAGCGACCACGAAGCCGATGATCGCGGCCATGATGACTCGCGGGATCGCGAGTCCGATGAGTCGCCAGACGTTCTTGGTCGACGCCATGGTCGACGTGAGGAACCGGTCGAGGTTGAAGATGATGAGCGCCCACACGAGCGCGAGCGGCACGGCCAGCCAGACAGCGGCCTGCACACCGGTGGTCAGTGCGAAGAGCATCGAGATCGCCGAGACCAGCGCGGTGCCGGCGAGCACGAAGAACATCTGCACGAAGCGCGGGGTCTCGTTGGGCACGCGGTCGAGGATCTCGCCCTCTGCGCCACCGAGGATCGCGAGGGTCCTGGCGCGGGAGCCCGGCGTGCGCGGACGGCGCGGCTTGCGCACGCGCGGCTTCCGCGGCGCGCGCTCGGTGGGTCCCTGAGCCTGCCCGGTGGGTCCCTGAGCCTGTCGACGGGCGTCGATCGGGGTCGCGTCGGACGGCTCGGAGACGGGGGTCTCGCCGGTCGAGTCTGCGGCGCCGGTCGGCTCGAACTCGCGCAGGAAGTCGAGGTCATCCGTGTCGGCGTTCGGGTCGCCGTCGATGATGATCCGACCCTGCGAGTCGAAGCGACCCGGTCGGTGGGCGGAGTAGGGCATCAGACCAATGTAGGGAAGGGTCCCTGTGCGTCCGTTGGAAGACTCCTTTGAGCGGCTCTCAGCTTTCCACGGGAATCAGCTCGCGAGCAGCCGGCCAACCGTCGCGGTGTGGGCGGCGAAGGCGTCGTCGATCGTGAAGTGGCCGGCGGCTGCGAGCGTGCCGAGTCCATGGATCAGCCCCCACAGCGCGACGACGTCGGCCGGGCGGTCGAGGCCGGCAGCGACAGCGCCGTCGGCGAGCACCTGCTCGAGCGCGTCGATCAGCGGCGCCATGGTGGCAGTGGGCGAGCCGGGGACGCAGACGGTCGGGTCGTAGACGGCGTCGAAGGCGTGCGGGTGCTCGACGGCGAAGCGGATGTAGGCGAAGCCGCCCTCGAGAACCCGCTCGCGCGGTGTTCCGGCATCCGCCACTGCCGCCCGCACCTGGGCGAGCAGATCGGCCATGCTCCGCTCGGCCAGCACCTTGAGCAGCCCCAGCCGATCGGCGAAGTGGTGGTACGGGGCGTTGTGGCTGACGTTCGCTGCGCGGGCGACCTCGCGCAGGCTGATGTCGGCCGCCGGCATCCGCTCCAGCAGCTGCATCGCGGCATCCTCGAGCGCCCTGGCGAGATCGCCGTGGTGGTACCCGTCCTTCGAACTTGACATGCGCAACATCCTCTCCTATCTTGACAGTGTCCACCTACTTGACACTGTCCAGATTGGAACCGCACATGACCGCTCTCGTGATCGACGGCCACCCCGACGCCCGCTCCCTCACCGCCGCACTCGCGCAGCGCTATGCCGCAGGCCACGGCGACGCCCGTGTGCTCGCGCTGCGCGACCTCGATTTCGACCCGCACCTGCGCTTCGGCTATCGGGAGCGCATGACCCTCGAGCCCGATCTGGTCGATGCCAAGCGGGCGCTCGGCGAGGCCGACACCGTGGTCGTGACGACGCCGCTCTGGTGGGGCTCGGTGCCCGCGGTGCTGAAGGGCTTCTTCGACCGGGCACTGCTCCCCCAGCAGGAGTACCGCTACACGAAGCTCGGGCTGCCGGTCGGACTGCTGCCCGCCCGCCACGGCCGCCTGCTGCTGCTCGCCGACACCCCCTGGTACGCCGCGCCGTTCACCGGGCTCCCGGCGCAGACGCACGTCGCACGCAACACGATGCGGCTCTGCGGCATCCGGTCCGTCCGCACGCATCGGATGCTGGGCGTGAAGGATGCCGACGAGGCGACCATCTCGCGCTGGCTCGATCGCGCCGAGCGTCTCGGTGCCGCCGACGCACGCGTCTCCGTACGTCGACCGGCCGTGGTCACCGCGTGACGACGGCCTTCACGGTGCGGGGTCGGAGACGCACCGGAATCGCAGGATCCGGGTGCGTTCTCGCCCTCGCGCGAGCCCTCGACCGCGCTCAGGCCATGGCAGCGGAGGCAGCCTCGTCCTCGGTCGTGGCGACCAGCTGACCGCAGGCGCCGTCGATCTCCTTGCCGCGGGTGTCGCGGAGGGTCGTCGGGATGCCGGCGTCGTTCAAGCGGCGCACGAACTCGTCGGTGACGTCCTTCTCCGACGAGGTCCAGATGGAGCCCGGAGTCGGGTTCAGCGGGATCGGGTTCACGTGCACCCAGCCGCGGCCCCGCTGGTTGAGCTTCTCCGCGAGCAGATCGGCGCGCCAGCCGTGGTCGTTCATGTCCTTGATCAGCGCGTACTCGATCGAGACTCGGCGACCGGTCTTGGCGTAGTAGTCGTAGGCGGCGTCGAGGGCCTCGTCGACCTTCCACCGGGAGTTCACCGGGATGAGCTCATCGCGCAGGTGGTCGTCGGGCGCGTGCAGCGACAGGGCGAAGGTGACGGGGATGCCCTCGTCGGCGAGCTTCTTGATCGCCGGGACCAGGCCGACGGTCGAGACCGTGATGCCGCGCGCGCTCATGCCGAGGCCGTCGGGCTGCGGGGCGACCATGCTGCGCACGGCGTCCATCACGCGCTTGTAGTTTGCGAGCGGCTCACCCATGCCCATGAACACGATGTTCGAGACGCGCTCCATGCTGTGGTCGTCGGCCTTCTTGCCGCCGAGGCCGCCCTCCGCGATCAGTCGGTTCGCGCGAACGATCTGCTCGACGATCTCTGCGGTCGACATGTTGCGGGTCAGCCCTGCCTGTCCGGTCGCGCAGAACGGGCAGTTCATGCCGCAGCCGGCCTGGCTCGACACGCACAGCGTGATGCGGCCGGGGTAGCGCATGAGCACGGACTCGACGAGCGCACCGTCGTGCAGACGCCACAGGAACTTGATCGTGTCGCCGCGGTCGGTCTCGAGCCGGCGCACCTCGGTGAGCAGCGGCGGCAGGAGTCCGGCGACGAGCTGCTCACGAGTCTCGGCAGGGAGGTCGGTCATCTGGGCGGGGTCGGACGTGTAGTGCCGGAAGTAGTGCGTCGACAGCTGCTTCGCGCGGAAGCCGGGCAGACCGAGCTCCTTGACCTTCTCGGTGCGCTCGGCCGGCGTGAGGTCGGCGAGGTGCACGGGCGGCTTGCCGCGCTTGGGGCTGGCGAACTGCAGAAGCGGACGCCCTTCGGCATCCTTCTGCTGGGTCCATCCCTCGGTCGCCGGGCGCACCTGTGCGGGCTTCGTGGAACGGATCTTGCCCTGGGCCGGTCGACCCTGCGGGGCGGACGCGGATGCTGCGGGGCGCGTCTCGCGCGTGCGGGGAGTATCGGTCATAGATACCAGGGTACGGGGTGGCGGGTGGGAAGGCCCTGGAGCGGCGGTCGGGAACCCCTGGGGCGAGCGGCATCGCGTCCGTAGACTGAGCGGATGGACACCATCGTCTGGATCGTCGTCGCCGTCGTCGTGCTGATCGTGGCGGTGCTGATCCTCCGGGCCGCGTTCCGCGGGATGCGTCCACAGGCGCCAGAGGCGCAGACGTACACGCCCACCCCCGCGACGCCTCGATCCGCCCCCGCATCCGCCGCTCCGACGACGCTCTCCGGCCTCACCCCGGCAGCGACCGCCGAGATCGACCGGCTCGTCGCCGCCGGGCAGAAGATCCACGCGATCAAGCTGCTCCGCGACAGCACCGGCCTGGGGCTGAAGGAGGCGAAGGACCGCATCGAGCACTGGTCGGTCAGCACCACCGCGCCCCACCTCGCCGCGGTCTCGAACGCGACGGCCGCCTACTCGTCGATCACGCCGTCGGCCGCGACCCCCGCATCCGTGCGGGCCGCGCTGCCGACGAACGTGGCAGCCGACATCGATCGACTCGTCGCCGGCAACCAGCAGATCCACGCGATCAAGATCGTCCGCGAGCAGACCGGGCTCGGCCTCAAGGAGTCGAAGCACGTGATCGAGGGCTGGGTCCCGCACTCCGCGCGCTGATTCTCGCTCGGGCCGGTCGCTGAACTTGTCATTACAGGTTGACGTCGGCGAGAATGGACGCGACCACCCGAACAAGGAGCCCCATGTCTGACCGTCTCGACCGCGCCCGCACGACCGGAATCCTCGCCGTGCTGCGCGCACCGTCGCCCGAGCTGGCTCTCGAGGCCTCCGAGGCGATCATCCGCGGCGGCGTCACCGGCATCGAGGTCACCTTCTCCACGCCGGATGCCCCTGCCGTCATCCGCGAGCTCATCGCACGCCACGGCGACGCCGCCTACATCGGCGCAGGCACCGTCACGACGGCGGAGCAGGCAGCGGATGCCGCAGACGCGGGCGCCGAGTTCCTGGTCAGCCCCGGCACGCTCCCCCACCTCACGCGAACGATGCTCGACACCGGCCGCGTCGTGATGACCGGCGCGATGACTCCGACCGAGGTCATGGGCGCGCTCGAGCTCGGTGTCGACGTGGTGAAGATCTTCCCGGCATCGCTCGGCGGCCCCTCGTACCTCGGCGCGCTGCGCGGCCCGTTCCCGACGGCTCCGCTCATGCCGACGGGCGGCGTGAGCCCCGACAACCTGGCTGCCTGGTTCGCGGCGGGCGCTGTCGCGGTCGGCGCCGGCGGAGACCTCGCGAACGGCGCATCGATCGCGGCATCCGACTGGGCAGACATCGAGCAGCGCGCTGCGCGGTTCGCGGCCTCGCTCGCCGCCGCCACGGCCTGAGTCGTCACCGGCCGACTCATTCACCCGTCAGCTTCCGTTGGTATACCGGAGCGATGAGAATGAGACGGATGCTGTGCGCTGCCGCCATCGCGACGGCCACGCTCCTCGCAGCGAGCGCGTGCACGGCATCCGTCGATCCGTCCCCCGCAGCATCCGAGGAGTCCCCTGTGTCCGCCGCCACCCGTGACCTGCTCTCCGCCGCGACCGCCGGCGATGCCGCTGCGGTGCGCGCCGCCCTCGACGCCGGCGCCGACATCGATGCTCGGGGCGAGGGCGGCATGACGGCGCTCGTGAGCGCGACCAAGGCAGATCACATCGACGCGGCACGGGTGCTGATCGACGCCGGCGCCGATGTGAACGCGAAGGACGACATCCAGGATTCGGCGTACCTCTACGCGGGTGCCAGGGGTCACGACGAGATCCTTCGCCTGACGCTCGAGCACGGCGCCGATCTGCGCAGCACGAACCGTTTCGGCGGCACGGCGCTGATCCCGGCATCCGAGCGCGGGCTGCTCGCGACCGTGCGGATCCTGCTCGAGGCTGGCGTCGACCCGAACCACGTGAACAACCTCCACTGGACTGCACTGCACGAGGCGATCGTGCTCGGCGACGGCTCGTCTGCCTACGTCGACGTCGTGCGGGCGCTCATCGACGGTGGTGCCGACATCGGCATCCGCGACGGCGACGGCGTGCTCCCTCGCGAACTCGCCGTCAGCCGCGGCTACGACGACATCGTCGCCGAGCTCGACCGGTGATCGCCCTCGATCCCTGGGCCTGGACGGCGCTCGCCCTCGCCGCGGTCACGATCGGCATCTCCAAGACCGCCCTGCCCGGCGGCAGCATCCTGGCCATCGCGCTGTTCGCGACCGTGCTGCCGGCCCGGACGTCGACCGCGGCGATGCTGCTGCTCCTGATCGTCGGCGACGTGTTCGCGCTGATCACCTACCGCCGCCACGCGCACTGGCCGACGCTGCTCCGCCTCGCACCGGCTGTGGTGGCCGGGCTGCTCGCCGGGTTCGCGTTCCTCGCGCTCGCGGGCGATGGGATCGTGCGGCGAGCGATCGGCGTGATCCTGCTGGCGATGATCGCCGTGACGCTGTGGCGGCGCTGGCGGCAGAACAGGGCGGATGCCGCGGCACCCGCACCCGGCGGCATCGTGCTCTCCGGCGTCTACGGCACGCTTGGCGGATTCACCACGATGGTCGCGAACGCCGGCGGCCCCGTCATGTCGATGTACTTCCTCGCGACCCGCACTCCGGTGCAGGTCTTCCTCGGCACGTCGGCCTGGTTCTTCGCGATCATCAACCTCATCAAGGTGCCGTTCCTCGCCGGCCTCGGACTCTTCGAGGGGCACGTCCTGCTGATGGATGCCGTGCTCGCGCCGCTCGTCGTGATCGGCGCACTCGCCGGCATCCGTCTCGCGCGCCGCATGGATCAGCGCCTGTTCGACCGCATCGTGATCGTGCTCACGATCGCCGGCGCCCTGTACCTGCTGTTCTGAGCCCCGGCGCAGGAGGGGTCGCGAATGGTCGCTTCGCGCGCGCGGAGGCGTCCATGCGCGACCCCTCGTCGCGGGCAAGGGTCGCGAATGGTCGCTTCGGCGGCGCGGATGCGGCCATTCGTGACACCGCGGCCCTCGCCGAGTCCGCGCAACCTGGGTCGCTGAGCCTGTCGAAGCGTCCCCGGCCGACTCCGGAGCGTCAGTCGAGGAAGATGTCCGGGAAGAGCCGGTCGTCGGGGGTCCCGGGGATCGCGGCGTAGCCGGAGAAGTCCGTGATGCCGTCTGCCTCGAGCACGTCCTCGACGATCAGCGACCGGCCCGTGTACTCGGCGGCGGGCTTCACGAGCACGGCGTAGGCGGCATCCGCGTAGATGTCGGCGGTGCGGCTCGCGGCCATGACCTTGTCGCCGCCGAGCAGGTTCTGCACCGCGGCGGTCGCGATCGTCGTGCGCGGCCACAACGTGTTGGCGGCGATGCCGTCGCGGGCGAATTCCGCCGCGAGGCCGAGCGTGACCATCGTCATCCCGAACTTCGCGAGCGTGTACCCGGTGTGCGCGCCGAGCCATTTCGGCGACGGGTTGAGCGGCGGCGAGAGCGAGAGGATGTGCGGGTTCTCGGCATCCTTCAGGATCGGCACGGCCGCGCGCGACAGCATGAACGTGCCTCGCACGTTGACGTCCTGCATCAGGTCGTACTTCTTGGCGTTGAGCTCGAGCGACCGCGAGAGGTCGATCACGCTGGCGTTGTTGATGACGATGTCGATGCCGCCGAACTCGCCCTGCGTGCGCAGCACCGCCTCGGTGATGTCGTCGTCCTCGCGCACGTCGCCGACGATCGGCAGGGCCTGGCCGCCCGCCGCCCTGATCTGCTCGGCAGCGGTGTGGATCGTGCCCTCGAGCTTCGGATGCGGGCTGTCGGTCTTCGCGAGCATCGCGATGTTCGCGCCGTCTCGTGCAGCGCGCAGTGCGATCGCGAGGCCGATTCCGCGGCTTCCGCCGGACATCAGGATGGTCTTTCCTGCGAGTGACATGGATTCTCCTTGGATGCTGGTGGTTCCGGTCGCAGTTCCTGCCGCCTGTGCTCCACCTGGGCGACACGAAGTGCGACCGGAGCGCCGTCGGGGTCTGGGGTTACTTCGGCGCCATGCGGATCGCGCCGTCGAGGCGGATCGTCTCGCCGTTGAGGTAGCCGTTCTCGACGATGTGCTGCACGAGCGCGGCGTACTCGTCGGGACGGCCGAGGCGGGACGGATACGGCACCTGCTGGCCGAGCGAGTCCTGCGCGGCCTGCGGCAGCCCCATCAGCATCGGGGTCTCCATGATGCCTGGAGCGATCGTGCAGACGCGGATGCCGTAGCGGGCGAGCTCGCGCGCGACCGGGATGGTCATGGCGTGCACCCCGCCCTTCGAGGCGGAGTACGCGGGCTGGCCGATCTGGCCGTCGAACGCGGCGACGCTGGCGGTGTTCACGATCACGCCGCGGTCCTCCGACCCCGATCCCTGAGCCTGCCGGAGGTCGTTCTTCGAGATGACGGCGGATGCCTGCGAGAGCACGTTGAACGTGCCGACGAGGTTGATGCGGATCACCCGCTCGAAGTCGGCGAGCACGGCAGGGTTGCCCTCGCGATCGAGCACCTTGGCAGGAGGGGCGATGCCGGCGCAGTTCACGACGATCCGCAGTGGGGCGGCCGCCTGTGCGGCGGCGACGGCCGCCTGCACCTCGTCGACGCTGGTGACGTCGGCCGGCACGAAGAGGCCGCCGAGCTCATCCGCGAGCTCCGCACCCTTCGAGGAGGGGAGGTCGATGATCGTGACGTGTCCGCCGGCTGCGGCGAGTCGCCGGGCGGTGGCCAGTCCGAGTCCGGAGGCGCCGCCCGTGATGAGCGCGCCCTGACCGCTGATCTGCATGCTGTTCTCCTTCGAACGACGTCGTGACCGGTGTCTACGAGACTAGTCGTGCGACGCAGTCTCAGCCAACGCGGCCCTCCGTCTCACGTCCTCGTCGGCCTCATGCAGCAGGATGGTGGGATGGTCATCCCCTCGGCATCCGTCCCCGGCGCCTCGATCGAGGTGCCGGATCGCGTGCGTGAACTCGCCAGAGGCGCCGCGCTCACGCCGGTCTGGCTGAACGGGATCGGCGGCCTGACCTTCCGCACCGATGACGCCCGCTACATCAAGTGGGGGCCGCTCGACCTCGAGGCGTCGATGCGCGACGAGGCCGAGCGCATGCGCTGGGCATGTCGCTGGATCGCGACGCCGGAGGTGATCGAGCAGGGCGAGAACGACGTCGAGGAGTGGCTCGTGACGGTCGCACTCGATGCGCACAGCGCGGTGGATCCCCGCTGGAAAGGTGCACCCGAGCTCGCGGTGCGTGCGGTCGGCGAGGGGCTGCGAACCCTGCACGACGCGCTGCCCGTCGACGAGTGCCCCTGGGAGTGGAGCGTCGAGGCACGGATCGCGAACGCCGCTGAGCGCGAGGTCATCGTGCCGGCTGGCCTGCTCGATGCGCCACCGATCGATCGGCTCGTCGTCTGCCACGGCGACGCCTGCATGCCGAACACGCTGCTCGACGACGCGGGGCGTCCTGCCGGGTTCGTCGATCTCGCCGCCCTCGGTACCGCTGATCGCTGGGCCGATATCGCTGTCGCGTCGATGAGCACGCTGTGGAACTTCGGCGAGGGCTGGGAGGACACCCTGATCGACGCCTACGGCATCGAACCCGACCGTGATCGCATCGCGTACTACCGCCGACTCTGGAACGAGACGTGAGCGTGGCACCTGCAGAACGGCCTCGGGTCCTCGGCGCGGTCGTCGACGACATGACCCGCTGCGTGCACTACCGGGGTGCGACCGACATCATCGCGATCCGCTTCGCCTGCTGCGGCGAGTACTACCCCTGCCACCGGTGTCACGAGGAGTCGGCCGGGCATCCCGCGCAGCAGTGGGCGACGGATCAGCACGATCGCACGGCGATCCTCTGCGGTGCGTGCTGGCACGAGCTCACGATCGCCGAGTACTTCACGGCGACGGCGTGCCCTCGATGCGCGGCGCTGTTCAACGAGCGCTGCGCGCTGCACCGCGAGTACTACTTCCAGGATCGGGTCACGGGATGAACCTCGCCCTCCGCAGCGCCGCCGCCGCCGCATCCGTCGCGATCGTCGCCCTGCTGGGCACCGGTTGCGCGACATCCGCTGGATCCTCCTCCCCGACGCCGAGCGCCACGCCGGACCCGATGACGGAGATCTGCGCAGACCCGTTCGTCGTCACGTGCGAGCGCGGCGGCGGCTTCACCGTCGTCGTCATCGCCGACGACGCGGAGGACGAGTCCGTGCTCGAGTTCGCACCGGCGCTCTTCACAGCGGCTTCCGCTTCTCCGGACACGGTGACCCTGCGCCGCCCGGCCGATGACGCGACCACGCTCGACCCGGAGGTCTCCGCACCACCCAGGTGGGAGGTCTCGGTGGAGGCCGAGACGGACGCAGCATTCGAGGCTGCGCTCTCCGAGACGCTGGTGGTCGCCGCCGTCCCCGGCACCACGGGCATCGTCACGATCGACGGATGGCCGTCCGTGACGGTGGAGACGCTGGACGAGTTCGACGACGTCTTCTCTCGGGTATCGTCGACCGAGCTGTTCCGCGACGGGGGAACGTACACGCTGCAGTCCCTCGACGAGCAGCTGCGCATCGTGCATGTCCCGACCCGCACCACCGACGAGGCCATCCACGAGATCATCGACATCGCACGGTCCTATCCAGATGCAGAGGTGCTGCTCGAAGCCACCACCTCCGGCCCGCAGTACCCGAAGCTCTACGTCTCCCGCCTCGGCTCCGACCAGGTGGAGGCGGTGGAAGCGCGGCTGCGCGCGCCGCGACTCGCCTCGGCCGATGTCGACGGGTTCCCGCTGGAGTTCGTCCTCAGCTCGCTCGACGAGCAGGGCACCACCTCCGTCAGCGGCACCTTCGGCGACGTCCCGGCAGGCTGAGTCCGGCGACCCTGGCCTGGCTCAGCTCCAGACGAAGCGGAACGTCCCGACCGCCACAGCGGCGGCGAGCGCGAGCGCCATGATCGCGATGCCGCCGAGCAGTGCGACGGCGTCGCGCGAGTGCAGGCGCGACGGTCGAGACCAGGTGCGAGGGATGCCCGAGCCGAAGCCGCGCGCCTCCATCGCGAGCGCCAGCTTCGATCCGCGTCGAACAGCGAACACGAGCAGCACGAAGGCCATCGAGAAGAATCGTCGGAGCAGGCCCCGATCGCCGACGCCGCGGGCTCGACGCGCGAGGCTCATCGTGCGCCAGTCGTCGAGGAACAGACCGAGCATCCTGGTGCCGGCGAGGATGCCCAGCACGAAGCGGCTCGGCAGCTTGGCGACCTGCGCGAGCGCATCCGCGAGCTCGGTCGGGTCGGTGCCGCCGAAGAGCAGGATGGTCGGCAGTCCGAGCGCGATCACGCGCAGGCTCACCGCGATCGCGAGCGAGATGGAGTCGTCGCTGATGGTCGCGAATCCGAACGTCCAGTAGATGTGCCCAGCGGGTTCGGCGTACAGCAGCATGCTGACACCGGCGATCGGCGCGAAGATCGCGATCGGCAGCAGCCGCTTGAGCACGGTCGCCAAGCGCAGCCCGGTCAGCGGCAGGCAGAGCAGCTGCAACGCGATCGCGGCCAGCGCGCTCGTGACGTCGATCGACGCGAACAGCGGCACCGAGAGCAGCACCGCGAGCACGAGCTTCGTGACCGGGTTCACGCCGTCGAGCCAGACCGGGCGAGTGGTCTCGGTCGTCGTCACGATGCCACCCCCAGCTCGATGCGATGGCCGCCGAGATGTCGGATCACGGCGTCGTCGTGCGTGACGGCGATGATCGAGCGGCCGCGCGCGATCTCCTCCTGCAGCAGCGCGACGAGCGAGATCCATCCCCGACGGTCCTGCCCGAAGGTCGGCTCGTCGAGCACGATCACCTCCGGCGACCCGGCGAGCACGGTCGCGACCGACAGCCGCCGCTTCTGCCCTCCCGAGAGCGTGAAGGGATTGGCGAGAGCGAGCGGGGCGAGCCCGAGCCGCTCCAGCAGATCGTCGACCACGGCCTCCGTCCTCGCCTGCTCCCAGCCGAGCGCGCGGGGACCGACCGCGAGCTCGTCGCGCAGCGTCTGGGTGAGGAACTGGTGCTCCGGCTCCTGGAAGACCATGCCGATGCGGGTGAGCAGCTCGCGCGATGTCCAGCGGATCGGCCGTGTTCCCCTGCGACCGGCGAGCTCCGGCGCTGATCGCACCTCGCCTGCCTGCTCCGGGATGAGGCCTGCGAGGGTCAGGGCGAGCGTCGACTTGCCTGCACCGTTCGGCCCGGTGATCACGGTCGCGTTCGCGCGCGGCACGCGCAGGTCGAGTGCCGACTGCACGACGACACCCGACTCCCTGGCGATCGAGAGGCCGGATGCCGACAGCGCATCGGATGCCGCCACCTGCTCCAGCACCGGAAGGTCGACGCCGCGATCGGGCACCCACACCCCGGCATCCGCGAGCACATCGCCGTGCTCGGCGAACACCTGCGTCGGTGCGCCGTCGGCGAGCAGCCCGCCATCGGCCGCGAGCACGATCACGCGGGTCATCAGGTCGACCCAGATCGGGGTGCGGTGCTCGACCACGATCAGCGTCGCGCCTGTGGAATCGACGGCACGCTCGACACTCGCGCGTACCTCGCGGACGCCCTCGGGGTCGAGGTTCGCGGTCGGCTCGTCGAGCAGCAGCAGCCCTGGGCGCATCGCCAGGACGCCAGCCAGCACCAGCCGCTGCTTCTGTCCTCCGGAGAGCGCCTTGGTCGTGCGCTGCAGCGGAACGTCGAGGCCGACGGCATCCAACGCCTCCGCCACGCGGCCGGGGATCTCGGATGCCGCGACGCCGAGGTTCTCGCAGCCGAAGGCCACATCGTCGCCCACCTTCGACAGCACGATGCCGGCATCCGGATCCTGCAGGACGAGTCCCACGTGCCCGTGCCGCGACTCGGGAGCCGCACCGTCGATGCGGAGCGAGCCCGTCCGCTCCCCCTCATCATCGTCGCCGAGCACACCGGCGAGGCCGGCGAGCAGCGTCGACTTGCCGGCGCCGGATGCGCCGAGCAGCAGCACCCGCTCCCCCGGCTCGATCGTGAACGAGACGTCGGTCACGGCAGGACGCTTCCGCCCGGCGTACCGCCAGCCCCAGCCCGCAGCCTGCACGCGGGCCGGGGCGGCGACGGTCACGCTCAGACCTCGCGCACGTGCTCTCGCCCGACGGCGAAGCGGTTGAGGGCTCCGGTGACCGCAAGGGCGCGCACGAGCAGCCAGCCGACCACACCGGCCAGGATCGCGCCGGAGATGACGACGCTGACCAGGTAGATCGCGTTGAACTCGAACGACTTCAGGATGTTGGGCGAGCTGCCGTAGAAGAGCTCGAACACCCAGGCGGCTGCCGCTGCTCCGATGCCGGCGAGGGCGGCGACCGCGATGCCGAAGCGGCGGTAGAAGAACAGGGCGAAGATGATCTCGGCGCCGAGGCCCTGCACGAGACCCGACAGCACCGTCGAGATGCCCCACACGTTGCCGATCAGCATCGACACGATCGCGGCGACGAGCTCGACCACCAGTGCGGCACCGGGCTTGCGGATCACGAGACCGCCGACGACCCCGCCGAGCAGCCAGATGCCGACCGCGATGCCGCCGAGACCCGGGGTGAGGGCATCGGCCGCGCCGAACCAGGCGTAGCCGATCGTGTTCCAACCCCAGAAGACGAGACCGATCGCGACGCCGAGCACCGCGGCGACGACGATGTCGACCACGCGCCAGCGCCAGACCGGCGTGCGACGAAGGCCGTTCGCGCCGGCGGATGCCTGCTGCGTGGATGTGGACGTGGACGTACTCATCTGAACTCCTCCCTGCGCTGGCATGACCCAGATCAGGTTCGACGGTCGAAGCGCGATTCGCTCCCTCTCAGCCCGGCTCGCCGGACTCCCGTGGTTGTAGTGACGATCCTAGCGACTCCCGACACCACTGTGTCGGTGCGCCGCCTTCACGGCGACAGGCGAGAGGATTCGGTACCGTAGGCAAGTGACCGCTCTTGACCCTGCCGAGGCCACCGCCGCGCCCGACGCCGCGGATGCCGTCGACGACGCTGCTGGCGCTGACTCGCCGGCAGACGCTGAGGTCACCTCGCCGACGACCGCTGAGACGGAGATCGTCGCGCCGGAGCCGACCCCCGAGCTGCGGTGGGCCGACCCGACGGCGATCCTCGTTCCCGAAGCCCAGTGGGCGGATGACACCGAGAAGGTCCCTGCCCTCACCTGGGTCGACCCGGCACAGGTGGCCGCGAATCCCCCCACCGCCACACTGGATCGCGCCGACGAGGCTGCGGCTGGCGCCGCTCTCATGCGCGGGGCGAAGCTGCGACCGGCGTTCGCCCGACCCCGAGTGCTGGTGCCGCTCGGCGTGCTCGTCGGACTCGTCGGGGCCTACGCGGGTACCACGCTCCTCTGGCCGCTGCACGAGATCCCGCCGACCATCGCGGCCGTCGAGTTCGCTCCGACTCCGGCGGATGCCGCCACGCTCACCTGGCCGGCCCAGGGCAGCGCCGGTGTCGGCATCGCCGGCATGGGCTCCGCCGCATCCGCGCTCGACCCCGTGAGCATCGCCAGCGTCACCAAGGTCGTCAGCGCCCTGATGGTGCTCGACCGGATGCCGCTTGCCCTCGGCGAGCAGGGACCGGAGTTCTCGTTCACGCGTCAGGACAATCTCGACTACTGGTCGTACCGGCGCTCGGATCAGTCCGCGCTCGACGTCCCGGTCGGCGGCGTGCTCACCGAGTACCAGATGCTGCAGGGCACGCTGCTCGGCTCCGCCAACAACTACATCGATCGGCTCTCGGATGAGATCTGGGGATCCGATCAGGAGTTCGCGCAGGCTGCACAGGTCTGGCTGAGCTCGCGCGGGTTCACCGGCGTCACCGTGGTGACGCCCTCAGGGTTCGATGAGCGCAACGTCGCCACTCCCGAAGCCCTCGTCGCGATCGGCGAGTACGCGATGCAGAACCCCGTGTTCGCCGAGATCGTCGGCACCCGCTCCGTGAACCTCCCCGGTGCGGGCGAGGTCACGAACACGAACGGCATGCTCGCCGACCCCGGCGTGGTCGGCATCAAGACCGGCACGCTCGTGGGGTGGAACCTGCTCACCGCCAAGGACGTCACGGTCGACGACACGACCGTGCACCTCTTCGCGGCGGTCCTGAATCAGCAGGACGATGCGCAGCGCCTCGCGGCGACGCGCTCGCTGTTCGCCGAGATGGAAGCCGCGCTGAACGCCCAGGCGCCGACGGTGCCGCAGGGCACTGTTGTCGGCCAGGTGGAGACCGAGTGGGGCGAGACGGTCGACATCGTCACCGATGCGGATACGCGTGTGGTGCTGTGGGCGGGAGCATCCGCGACAGCGACGCCGGGGTTCGATCTCGGCGATGCGCGTGACCAGGACGACGCGGTCGGCACGCTCACGACCGCTGGCCCGCTCAACACGACGACGACCACGATCGCTCTCGCCGATGACATCGTCGGCCCGAGCCCGTGGTGGCGCCTGACGCATCCGCTCGAATTGCTCGGCCTCGACTCCGAGAAGCTCTGAGCGCACACCGCTCGCACGCAGACCACACGACGATGCCCCGCCCGGATCACCGGGGCGGGGCATCGTTCATCTGCGTGCGGACTAGCGCTGCTGCTCGGGTGCCTCGTTCGGCGTCTCGACCACGGCCTTCGCTGCAGCGGCCTCCGACACCGGCGACTGCGCTCCGACCGATGCGCCGATCACGGCATCCGCCGCTGCTTCCTCGGCCGAGCCGCTGACGACCGTCGGCGTCGAACCCGTGAGGGCGCCTTCGGCGTCGATGTCGGTCGCGGCCTGCTCGAACTGCGACTGGTACAGCCGCCAGTACGCACCCTGCGCGGCGATGAGCTCGTCGTGCGAGCCCTTCTCCACGATGTCGCCGTGCTCCATCACGAGGATGAGGTCGGCGTCGCGGATGGTCGACAGGCGGTGCGCGATCACGAACGACGTGCGTCCGTGCCGGAGCGCCGCCATCGCGTGCTGCAGCAGCAGCTCGGTGCGGGTGTCGACCGCCGACGTGGCCTCATCGAGGATGAGGATCGACGGCTGGGCGACGAACGCGCGAGCGATCGTGATGAGCTGTCGCTCGCCCGCCGACACGTTCGCCGCGTCCTCGTCGAGCACGGTGTCGTACCCCTCGGGGAGCGCGTGCACGAACCGGTCGACGTACGTCGCCTTCGCCGCCTCGAGCACCTCGTCGTCGGTCGCGGTGGAGCGACCGTAGCGGATGTTCTCGCGGATGCTGCCGGCGAAGAGCCACGGGTCCTGCAGCACCATGCCGGTGCGCGAGCGCAGGTCGTCGCGGGTGATCTCGGCGATGTCCTGCCCGTCGAGCACGATCCGGCCGCCGCTGAGCTCGTAGAACCGCATGATCAGGTTGACCAGCGTCGTCTTTCCCGCACCGGTCGGCCCGACGATCGCGACCGTCTGCCCTGGCTCCACCCGGAACGACAGGTCCTTGATCAGCGGACGATCCGGCGTGTACGAGAACGCGACGTTCTCGAACTCGATGACGCCCTTGCCCTCGACGAGCGCAGGCGCGTCGGCATCGTCGGCCTCCTGCTCGTCGGCATCCAGCAGCTCGAACACGCGCTCGGCCGACGCCGTACCGGACTGCACGACCGCGGCCATGCCGCCCAGCTCGGACAGCGGCTGGGTGAACTGCTGCGAGTACTGGATGAATGCCTGCACGTCACCGAGACGCAGCTGGCCGTTCGCGACCATCAGTCCACCGAGCACCGCGATGCCCACGTAGCTGAGGTTTCCGACGAACATCATGGCCGGCATGATGATGCCGGAGAAGAACTGCGCCTTGAAGCTGGCCTGGAACAGCTCTTCGTTCTCGACCTGGAACTTCTCCAGCGCATCCTTCTCGCGTCCGAACACCTTCACCAGCGCGTGGCCGGAGAAGGCCTCCTCGACACGGGCGTTCAGTCGGCCGACCTTGCGCCACTGGGTGCCGAAGGCCTTCTGCGAACGCGGTCCGATCACACCGAAGATCACGCCCATGAGCGGCAGGGTGATGAGTGCGACGAGTGCGAGCTGCCACGAGATCGAGAACATCATCACGAGCACACCGATCACGGTGAGCACGGAGGTCAGCGCCCCGGAGAGCGACTGCTGCATGGTCTGCGTGATGTTGTCGATGTCGTTCGTGACCCGAGAGATCAGTTCGCCGCGCTGCACCTTGTCGAAGTACGACAGCGGAAGCCGGTTGATCTTCGCCTCGACGCGCTCGCGCAGGCGCCACATGGTGCGCACCATGATGACGTTGATGACGTAGCCCTGGATCCAGGTGAGGAACGCTGCGGCGACGTAGATCCCCAGCACGGCGGCGATGACCAGTCGCAGTGCGTCGAAGTCGACGCCCTGGCCGACCGTGAAGTCGCCGAGCGCGCCGACCTGATTCGCGAAGTCGTCCTGCCCGGCGCCTCGCAGCGCGTCGATCACGACGTCCTGCGGCGTACCGGCCGGGAAGCCGGGAGCGTCGCCGTTCGACTGTCCGAGCTGGATCGAGATGAAGCCCTTGTAGACGAGGTTGGTCGCCTCGGCGAGCACCTTGGGCGCCGCGACGGTGAGCACGACGCCGAGGGCGCCGAGCAGCGAGACGAAGACGAACCAGATGGCCGAGGGCTTCAGCAGCCCGATCATCCGCGCGAAGCTCGGCCCGAAGTTGTCGGCCTTGCCCGGTGCGACGCTGTCCCAGTCGCCGGAGTTCTGGCGAGCCTGTTCGGCGAGCTCTGCTTCGTACTGCTCTTCTGCGGTCAGTTCGGGCTCGACGGTGGCCGCCTTGCCGCGTCCGCGCCGGCCCTTGGCGCCGGAGTCCGTCGACGGGCTCGTGTGCTGGTCGCTCATGCGTCCACCCCCAGCTGCGATTCGACGATCTCTCGATACGTGTCACTCGTCTCGAGCAGCTCCTCGTGGGTGCCGACGCCGACCATGGTGCCGCCGTCGAGCACGACGATGCGATCGGCATCCGTGATCGACGAGACGCGTTGCGCGACCACGATCTTCGTGACGTGCGGGAGCTCCCGCCACAGGGCCTGTCTCAACCGGGCGTCGGTCGTCAGGTCGAGCGCCGAGAACGAATCGTCGAAGACGAGGATCTTCGGCTGGTGCACGATCGCGCGGGCGATCGCCAGACGCTGACGCTGACCACCGGAGACGTTCGTGCCGCCCTGGGCGATCCGCGACTCGAGGCCGTCGGGCATCTCCTCGACGAAGTCGCGACCCTGAGCGATCTCGAGCGCGGCCCAGAGCTCTTCGTCCGTCGCCTCCTCGCGGCCGTAGCGCAGGTTGGATGCGACGGTGCCGGTGAAGAGGAACGGACGCTGCGGCACCAGGCCGATGCTGTCCCACAATGCCTCGACGTCGGCCTCGCGCACATCGGTGCCGCCGACGTGGACGGAACCACCTGAGACGTCGAAGAGACGCGGGATCAGCGAGATGAGGGTCGTCTTGCCGGATCCGGTCGAGCCGACGATCGCGACGGTCTCACCCGGCTGCGCACCGAAGCTGATGCCGCGCAGCACGGGAGCGTCGGCACCGGGATAGGTGAACTCGACGTCGTCGAGCGCGACCGCGCCGGGAGCAGGGAACTCGGTGACGCCGTTCTCCGGACGCACCAGGGTGGACTCCGAATCGAGCACCTCGCCGATGCGCTCGGCCGAGACCGCAGCGCGCGGGATCATCATCGCCATGAAGCTCGCCATGATGACGCCGCCCATGATCTGACCGATGTACTGCATGAACGCGAAGAGCGTGCCGACCTGCACGGTGCCGTTGTTGACCTCGATACCGCCGAACCAGATGACCGAGACGACGGTCACGTTGAGGATCAGCATGAAGAGCGGGAACAGCAGCACGAACAGCGAACCGACCTTGCGGCCGACGACCATGATGTCGGTGTTCGCCCCGCGGAAGCGCTCCTCCTCGATGCGCTCGCGCACGAACGCGCGCACGACGCGCACACCCGTGAGCTGCTCGCGCATGATGCGGTTCACGTTGTCGAGCTTGCCCTGGTAGCTGCGGAACAGCGGCACCATGCGCCCGATCACGAGCGCGGCGAGGAGCAGCAGCAGCGGCACCGAGACGGCGATGAGCCAGCTGAGGCCGACGTTGGTCTGCACGGCGAAGATGATGCCGCCGATCGCGAGCAGCGGCGCGGTGACGAGCATCGTCGCGCCCATCATCGCCAGCATCTGCACCTGCTGCACGTCGTTCGTGTTGCGGGTGATCAGCGAGCCGGCGCCGAACTGCGAGACCTCGCGCTCGGAGAAGCCGCTGACCTTGCCGAACACGTCGGCACGGATGTCGCGGCCAGCGCCCATCGCGGCGCGCGCGGCGAAGAAGGTCGCGGTGACCGAGGCGACGATCTGCCCGAGGGACACCGCGAGCATGAACAGACCGGTGCGCCAGATGTAGCCGGTGTCACCCTGGGCCACGCCCTTGTCGATGATGTCTGCGTTCAGGCGCGGGAGGTAGAGGGTCGCGGCAGCGCTTGCGAGCTGGAACACCAGCACGCCGAGGAGCAGCCACCGATAGCGAGAGAGATAGCGGAAGAGGATTTTTCCCAGCACAGGCGGACTTTCTAGGAAGAGTGCAACGGCGGATTTCTCGGCAGACGGATGCCGACCGACAATCGGCCACAAGAAAGAGTGCCACGAAGCGCGGACATTCGTATCCCCCTCCAGGGGGACCTTCGCTGACAGCGAACCGCAGCAGCCCTGCGAACCCGACTCAGAAGAGCGGCAGCGCAGGCACGTAGTCCCGTGCCGGCGCACCGGCATCCGCGTCGAGTTCGGCGATCGTGGGGGGCTGCCAGTGCGGGTTCCGGTCCTTGTCGACCAGCTGCGCCCGGATTCCCTCGACCAGGTCCGGATGCTGCGTCACGAACCACATCACGCGCCGATACTCCCCCTCCAGCGCAGCCCTGAGGCCCGGAAGCTCGCGCGCCTCGCGCACCGCGTCGAGCGTGACGGCGAGGCCGGTCGGGCCGAGTCCGCCGAGCAGACCGGCGACCTCGGCGGCATCCGTCGTCCCCTGCGCATGCAGGCGCTCGACGATCGCCGGCAGGGTGGGCGCCGAGAAGACGTCGTCCACCCATCCGCGTGCGGACGGGAGCTCGGAGGGGTCGGGGGTCTCGTCGAACAGCAGCACGATCTCGCTCGGCCCTGTCGGGTCGGCGCGATACGCCAGCGCCTCACGGAGAGCCTCGAGACGGTCGGAGGGCACCATGTGGTCCGCGAACCCGAGATAGACGGCATCCGCTGCGTTCATCGACGAGCCGGTGAGCGCGAAGTACTCCCCGAACCGTCCAGGCGCTCGGCCGAGCAGCCACGTCCCGCCGACGTCCGGCGTGAAGCCGATCCGGGTCTCGGGCATCGCCAGCTTCGAGCGCTCGGTGACGATGCGGATCGCCGCATGCCCGGCGAGGCCGATGCCGCCGCCCATCGTGATGCCGTCGGCGATCGTGACCACGGGCTTCGGGTACTCCGCGATCAGGACGTTGAGCGCGTACTCGGCGCGGAAGAACTCGGCCGTCTCATCGGCCCGACCCGACACGATCTGCGCGTGCAGGGCACGGACGTCGCCGCCGGCGCACATGCCGCGCTCGCCCTCGCCGTCGATCAGGACGATCTGCACATCGGTGTCGCTGCGCCACGCCTCCAACGCGTCGGCGAGCTGCTGGATCATCCCCAGATCGAGCGCGTTGATCGCCTCAGGGCGATTGAGCGTGAGCCTTCCGAGGGCTCCTTCCGTGCGGATGAGGACACGGGGAGCGGTCTGGGAATCGGTCACGGGTGCCAGGCTACCCCGATCACAGGGGCGCGAATCAGCATGAAATACGCGATCCGACCGCTTTTCCGGCAGGATAGAGGGAAGTGCCCAATGCAAGGAGAGGTCGCGGATGCCCGACGGACAGGTGCTCGAATTCACGAATGTGACGAAGCGCTTCAATGAGGTGACCGCTGTTTCGGACCTGTCCGCACGCGTCGAGCCCGGCGCAGTCACTGCTTTCCTCGGCCCGAACGGGGCCGGCAAGACCACCACGCTGCGCATCCTGCTCGGCCAGATCCGCGCCACGAGCGGCACGGCGACGATCGGCGGCACCACGTTCGCCGAGCTCCGTCAGCCGCTGCGCACGATCGGCTCCGTGCTCGAGGAGACGGTCTACCGTCCCCGCCGCACGGCGAGCCGTCAGCTCACGATCGCCGCGAAGGCCAACGGCATCGCGCTCTCCCGCGTCGACGAGGTCCTCGCCGAGGTCGGCCTCGAGGGCGAGGGCGACTCGCGCATCGGCGGCTTCTCGCTCGGCATGCGTCAGCGCCTGAGCGTCGCGCACGCGCTGCTCGGCGATCCGGGAGCGCTCGTGTTCGACGAGCCGGCGAACGGCCTCGACCCCGAAGGCATCCGGTGGATGCGCCTGCTGATGCGCCGCCTGGCCGACGAGGGCCGCACCGTGCTCGTCTCCTCGCACGTGCTCAGCGAGGTCGAGCAGGTCGCCGACAACGTGCTGGTGCTCTCGAAGGGCCAGCTGGTGCTGTCGAGCGGCATCGAGACCCTGGCGGACCCGGCTGCCGGTTCCGTCGTGGTGGATGCCGCAGATCGCGCCGCTCTCACGGCCGCACTCTCCACCGCAGGCTTCGACGTCGAGGTGCTGCGCTCCGGACTCACGGTGCGCGGCGGCGATGCCAGCACGGTCGGCGCCGTCGCGGCGCAGGCCGGCATCGCGCTCAGCACGCTCGTGCAGCGTGGTCCGACGCTCGAAGACGTCTTCATCGATCTCGTGCGCGGCGGCAAGCTCGAGGCGCGCGCCTCCGCAGCGGCCTCGCAGCTCACTCCGGCGCGCTCGGGGCTGCCGATCGCCGCGGCGCCGATCACCGCGGCGCCGGTCACTGTGGCCGCTGACGCTGCGGACGCGGATGCCGACACTGCAGGCGAGGCCCTGGTCGCGGAGACCTCGGCCGTGTCTGCCGCTGTCTCGGGTGCGGCCACGGCCGATCCCGTCGCCGCCGCCGGAATCGCCGCGAGTGCCGAGGGCGAGACCGACGCCGCGCCCGACGATGACGCATCGCCCACCGCCGAAGAGGACGCATCGCCCACCGCCGAAGAGGACGCAGAGGCCATCGCTGCCGTCGACGAGGCCGAGGCTGCAGACAGCATCCTCGCCGGCGACGTGGATGTCACCGCCGACGCGGACACCACCGACGAGGATGCCGCAGCCGAGGCAGCCGCCGAGGAGTCGGCCCCGGCGGACGACGCGGTCGCCGAGGCGGTCGCGGATGCCGATGCCGAGGGCTCTGACGCTGGGCGTCCTGCCGCAGAGGGTTCCGACGCAGAGGGCTCCGACACCGAGGCGATCTCCGACACCGAGGGCTCCGACACCGATGGCTCCCCCGAAGCCGCGGAGGCGCCTGCTTCGCCTTCGTTCGATGAGATCCTCTTCGGCACCGCGGCGCCGGTCGCCGCCGGCGCGACGCAGGGCGAGGGCGACGAACCGGTCCACGACGTGGGTCAGATCTTCGCCGACCAGAGCGACAGCGAGCGGAACGATGGCGAGCAGCCCGGCGACGGGCAGCCCGATGGCGAGCAGCCCGGCGACGAGCACGAGAGTGCTGGCGACGCGGATGCCGACCCCGAGCGCACCGAGGATGATGGCGCCGAAGCATCCGGCATCGAGATCTTCGACGACCTCGGCGGCTCCGTGCCCGAGGCCGACGATGAGGCCTCCGATGAGGATCCTCGTTCCGCCGCCGTGAGCACGATGCTCGCAGCGGCCGCGCGTGCGTACTACGAGGACGAGCCCCGCGACTACCCGCTCGGAGAGCAGACCGAAGACGAGTCCGCCGCCTGGAGCGTTGCCTCGACAGGTGTCATCGACACGGTCCCGCAGACCGCATCGGACGACGCTGCGAACGAGGAGGCATCCGAGGAGCAGGAATCCCGGGAGCACGGGTCCGAGGACTCCTCCGGCGAGCACCACGAGAGCGACGAGCACCATGAGGGCGAGCACCATGAGGGCGAGCACCATGAGCACCACGAGGGTGACGACCACCACCACAACGGCTGAATCGGGTCGTCCCGACTGACGAGAGAAGCCCTCCGCGAGATCGTGGAGGGCTTCTTCGTTCGGACTGCTCAGGAAGCAGGGCGCGGCCGGATCACCGGGCGTCGGCTGCCCTTCGTCACAGGCGTCGGCGACGTGGCCACGATCTCCTCGACGTCAGCCGGCTCATCCGACACATCGAGGCGCAGGGCCTGCGTGAGGGAGACGCCGTGGCGGGTCGTGAGGATGAGTCTGCGGTACTGCGGATCGCCGTCGAGGTCGATCACGACGCTCGGGCGACGACGACGGATGAGCACGAAGTCGAGGCTGCCTGCGGCCTTCCAGCTGCCGGCGGCGAGGACGCCGGGGATGTGCGTCCCCGGATTCGGCACACCGCGCAGCCAGGTCCAGGCGTCATCGGTCAGCTGCACCTTGGTGATGGTGTCGCGAGCGATGCGCACGTTCTCGCGGTGGAAGGTGGCGGCTCGCTCGATCGGCGAGAGCACGACCTCGAGTTGCGTCTGATCCAAGAGCAACGTCACCATGACACCAGTCTGCCAGCGCGGCCCTCCCAGTTGTCTGGAAGTTGCTCACAGGAAGGCAACGATCCATTGTCGGATTCCTCCTTCATCGAGCGATTCGCGTCCACGAGTTGTCCACAGCCCTTCTTCCGAGTGTCGTACATATGTTCTATTCTAGGGGCATGGAATCACCCACCCAGCACGACCTCGAGCAGCGTCAGACGATGCTCGACGCCTGGGTGGCGAAGCGCCGGGAGATCGCCAGACTCGAGTCCGAGGCGATGGAGCTGCTCGCCGATCGGATGCGTCTCGGCGACGCCGATGCGCGCGAGAACCCGCACCACCGCGACACGATCCATCGGTCGATGATCGCCGAGTACTCCGCTGCCGGTCACGCCTCCAACGGCAGCGTCGACCGCGCGTTCGCGGATGCCGCAGTGCTCGAAGGGCACCCCGCGGTCCGAGCATCGTTCCAGCAGGGCGCGATCACGGCAGCGCACGTGCGAGAGATCATCAGCGCGGGTGCAGTCGTGCGTCAGGCGGTGCGCGACGGGCGGGTGGATGCCGGAACGCTGGGCATGTACGACGAGGCCGCCGTCGTGGTGGGCGAACAGGACACGCCGATGCGAACGCGCGCACTGGTCCGTCAGCTCGCCGCAGCTCTCGCGGGGGCGACGGTGGTCGAACGGCATCGGATCGCAGCCGCAGAGCGCACGGTCACGATGCGCTCCGTCGACGACGGTCTCGCGCTCATCTCGATCGTGCTGCCCGAGCATCTCGCCGCCGCGGTGATGGATCGACTGACCAGGCTCGCGCGTCAGGTCATCGCCGCTCGCGACGACGTCGAACCGCTCCTCGACATGGACCTCCTCGACGACGGCGAGGATCCGGTGTTCCCCGAAGATCTCGACTGGTCAGACCCGATGCTCGACGAATCCGCGATCTTCGGTGACGACACGTTCACGACCGACCCGCTCCCAGAGCCCTGCGTCGAAGTGATCCCCGCTGACACCCGCACGATGGACCAGCTGCGTGCCGACCTGATGACCGATCTGCTGCTCACGTCCGACCCCACGACGCCTCGCGGCACGGCGGTCGAGCACGTGCAGGCGCGCATCCAGGTCACGGTCGCCGCGACCACCCTCGCCGGTACGGACGACCGCCCGGCCGAGCTCGACGGGTTCGGTCCGATCGACCCCGACATCGCTCGAGAGCTCGCAGCAGGCACCGGCGGATGGTCGCGGTTGTTCCTCGATCCGACGGGCATGATCACCGAGTCCGACACCTACACGCCGACCGAGGCGATGCGAAGATTCCTGCGGGCGCGAGATCAGCATTGCCGATTCCCCGGATGCCGGATGCCGGTGCATCGATGCCAGATCGACCACAATCACGACCATGCTCTGGGCGGGCGAACGACCCTCGACAACCTGAGCCACTTCTGCACCGGCCACCACGTGCTCAAGCACCCCGGCATCGACGACCGCCACCGATGGAGCGCACGCCAACGAGCGGGCGGCGACATCGAGTGGATCAGCCCGCTCGGACACAGCTACACCGATCAGGCGCCGCGTCGCGTCATGTTCGTCTGACCAGACGCTGCGGCCGGGCGCGGCGACCGGACGGTGTGGCCGGGCGCGGCGACCGGACGATGTGGCTGCTGCCCGTCAGGCCTGTGCGCCGGCGGCGGCCGCAGCAGCGACGGGGAGCGCTGCCTCGATCTGCTGCAGCTCCTGCTCGCCGTGTGCGGCGGTCAGGAACCAGGCCTCGAAGACGCTCGGCGGGAGGGCGATGCCCTGTTCGCGCAGCGAGTGGAAGAACGGCGCGTACCGGAACGACTCCTGCGCCTGCGCCTCGGCATAGTCGCGAGGGGCAGATGCTCGGAACGACGCGTTGAACAGGTTCCCGGCCCGCGCGACGGCGTGCGTGACGCCAGCACCGGTGAGCGCGGCATCCAGAGCGGTGGCCACGCGGTCGGCGGCAGCATCGACCGTGGCGTAGACCTCGGGTGTGGCGAGGCGCAGCGTCGCGAGACCTGCGGCGACAGAGAGCGGGTTCCCAGAGAGGGTTCCTGCCTGGTAGACCGGGCCCAGCGGGGCGAGCAGGTCCATGATCTCCGCGCGTCCGCCGAGAGCGGCCAGCGGCATCCCACCGCCGACGACCTTGCCGAACGTGATGATGTCGGGAAGATACTCCTCACCGGCCGCGGCCTGCAGGCCCCAGAAGCCAGCGGGGTGCACGCGGAACCCGGTGAGCACCTCGTCGAGGATCATCAGCGCGCCGTGCGCGTGCGCGGTGTCGGCGATCAAGCGGTTGAAACCGGGGATCGGCGCCACGACGCCCATGTTCGCGGCTGCGGCTTCGACGATCACGGCGGCGATGCGCTGGCCGTGCTCGGCGAACACTGCGGCCAGGGCCTCAGGGTCGTTGTAGCCGATCACCAGCGTCTGGGCGGCGATCGGCGCAGGCACACCGGCCGAACCGGGCAGCGCGAGCGTCGCGACGCCCGAGCCCGCCTCGGCCAGCAGCCCGTCGGAGTGACCGTGATAGTGCCCGGCGAACTTCACGAGCAGATCACGACCGGTCGCACCGCGCGCCAGGCGGATCGCCGTCATGGTCGCCTCGGTGCCCGTGGACACCAGGCGCACGCGCTCGACAGGACGCACCTCGCCGAAGCGCACACGATCAGCGATCACGGAGGCGAGTTCGACCTCGCCCTCGGTCGGCGCGCCGAAGGAGAGCCCTCGGGTCGCGGCCTCCTGCACTGCTGCGACGATCTCGGGATGGGCGTGTCCGAGCAGCGCGGGCCCCCACGAGGCGACGAGGTCGACGTAGGTGGTGCCGGCGGCATCCGTCACCGTCGCACCCTTCGCCGAGGCGAGGAAGCGAGGGGTCCCGCCGACCGATCCATACGCGCGCACCGGCGAGTTCACCCCACCGGGGATCACCGCTCTGGCAGCGGAGAACAGGTCGTCGTTGCGGTCGCTCATGATGGTGAAATGCTCCTCAAGCGTCGAGATCAGGCGTCGACTCAGGCGTCGAGCCAGCGGGCGACTTCCGTCGCCCAGTACGTCAGGACCGCGTCTGCGCCGGCGCGGCGGATCGACAGCAGCGATTCGAGGATGGCCGCACGGCGGTCGATCCATCCGTTCGCGGCTGCAGCCTCGATCATCGCGTACTCGCCGGAGACCTGGTATGCCCACACCGGAATATGCACGGTGTCGCGGACTTCGCGCAGCAGGTCGAGGAACGCCATCGCCGGCTTCACCATGACGATGTCGGCGCCCTCCGCCTCGTCGACGACGGCCTCTCGGACGCCCTCGCGGCGGTTGCCCGGGTCGAGCTGATACGTGCGGCGGTCGCCGACCAGCTGCGAATCGACGGCCTCACGGAACGGACCATAGAACGCGCTCGCGTACTTCGCGGCGTACGCGAGGATCAGCGTCTGCGTGAAGCCCTCGGCGTCGAGCGCTTCACGGATGACCGCGACCTGGCCGTCCATCATGCCGGAGAGGCCGAGCAGCTGGGAGCCCGCACGCGCCTGCGCGAGCGCCATCGAGGCGTAGCGCTCGAGCGTGGCGTCGTTGTCGACGGAGCCGTCGGCGGCGAGCACGCCGCAGTGGCCGTGATCGGTGAACTCGTCGAGGCAGAGATCGGTCTGCACGACCAGGGCGTCGCCCACCTCGGCGGCCAACGCCTCGGTCGCGACGTTCAGGATGCCCTGAGGGTCGTCAGCACCGGAGCCGCGCGCATCGCGAACCGCAGGCACGCCGAAGAGCATCACACCGCCGACACCGGCCTCCGCTGCGTCGACCGCCGCGGCCCGCAGCGAATCGATCGAGTGCTGGGCGACGCCCGGCATCGACCCGATCGCGACGGGTTCGTCGATCCCCTCCCGCACGAACAGCGGGAGCACGAGCTGGCTCGGCCGCAGCGTGGTCTCGCGGACGAGGTCGCGCACGGCACGGGACTGACGCAGCCGCCTCAGGCGGACTTCGGGGAAGCTCACGGCGCGAACTCGTCGGCAGCGTGCGGAAGCGTGAAGTGCGAGACCGCGTCGATCAGCGCATCGACCGTCTGGCGATCGGCGACGACCGACACCGGGAGCCCGGCCTTCTCGGCGTCGCGCGCGGTGCGCGGTCCGATCGCGGCGAGCAGGGTCTCATCGGGGATCTCCGGGAACTGCTCTCGCACCTGCTCGGCGACCGAACCGCTCGTGATGAGGATCGCGTTGATGCGGCCGTTCTCGACATCGCGCTTGATGCGCTCGGTCACCGGCACACCGACCGTGCGATACGCGACGACGCTGTGCACGTCGTGCCCGGCGTCCGAGAGCATGCTGCTGAGCACGGGCTTCGCGATCTCGCTCCGGAGGGCGAGGATGCGGCGGGGCTCGGTCTCGAGCGCGAGCAGCTGCGTCGCCATGCCCTCGGCCGAATTGTCCTGCTCCGGCACCAGCGCGACCTCGTAGCCGACGGCCTGCAGTGCTGCGGCGGTGGTCTCACCGACGGCAGCGATCCGCGTGGTGCGCGGGACGACAGCGCGGTGCGCGAACATCACGTCGACCGTGGTGGCGCTCGTGACGGTCAGCCAGTCGAAGGCACCGGCGGCCAGCTGCTCCAGTGCGACGTCGAGCGTCGGCTGGTCCGTCGTCGGCGCGAAGTTGATCAGGGGTGCGACGACGGGGACTGCGCCCTGTGCCCGCAGGGATGCGGCGACACCGTCGCCCCACGGCCCTCCGCGCGGCACGAGGATTCGCCAGCCGTCCAGTGGTCGTTCGTGTTTCGTTTCGGATGTCATGAGGATTGCTCTCGGGAGACGAGGTCGGCCGCCCCTTGATCGAGCAGCCGACGGGCAACAGTCAACCCGAGTTCGCGCGCTGCGCTGATCGGGCCTGCACCATCGGCAGCATCCGCTCCATTGCCACTGCCGTTCCGACGAATATACTCCCCGTTCAGGGCTTCGGTGACGTCGAGGCCGATCCGGCGCCCTCCATCGGTCGCGTAGACGACGGTTCTGATGCGCACGGAGTCCCCGTCGACCACGGCGTGCGCGGCCATCGGAGCCTGGCATCCCGCGTCGAGTCCCTCGAGGATCGCGCGCTCGACGGTGACGGCCAGACGGGTGTCCTCGTCGTCCAGAGCCGCAAGGGCGGCACGGAGCTCGGCCGGAGCATCCGTCGTCGTCTCCACGCCAAGCGCACCCTGCCCCGGAGCCGTCGGCCACTCGGCGAGACCGAGGCCTTCGCGACGCAGCGGGGACGCCGAGTCGAGGCGGCTCAGACCGGCGGCCGCCAGGATCACGGCGTCCAGTTCGCCGGACACGACCCTGGCCTGCCGGGAATCCACGTTGCCGCGGATGTCGACGACCTCTGCATGCGGTGCACGCCTGCGAACCTGGGCGATGCGGCGCGGCGAACCGGTGCCGATCGTGCTGCCTGCCGGCAACTCGTGCAGCGGGATGCCGTCCCGCGTCAGCGCGATGTCGCGAGCATCCTCCCGCGCCGGCGTGGCGGCGATCACGAAACCTTCGGGGATCGCGGTCGGCAGATCCTTGAGCGAGTGCACGAGGAAGTCGCACTCCCCGGCGAGCAGCGCCTCCCGCAGCCGGGTGGCGAAGATGCCCTGGCCGCCGATCTCAGACAGCGATGCGCGGTTCGTGTCGCCCTCTGAGGTGATGGTGACCAGTTCGACCGGACGGCCGATGACCTTCTCCAGCGCAGCGGCGACGTGACCCGACTGCGCCTGCGCGAGCGCGCTGCGTCGGGTTCCCAGACGGATCGGAGTGCTCATCGGGCGGCCTACTGCAGCACGTCCGCGATCTCGTCGAACCGGAGCCTGCGTCCCGTGTAGAACGGCAGCTCCTCCTTCACGTAGAGACGCGCATCGGTATAGCGGAGGTCGCGCATCAGGTCGACGAGCTCGGTCACGTCATCGGCCTCGAGCGGCAGGATCCACTCGTAGTCGCCGAGCGCGAACGCGGCGACCGTGTTCGCGATGACGCCCTTGAACGCGGCGCCCTTGCGGCCGTGGTCGGCGAGCATCTTGCGACGCTCCTCCTCGGGGGCGAGGTACCACTCCGGCGTGCGGACGAACGGGTAGAGGCAGAGCCAGTCCTTCGGCTCGACGCCGCGGAGGAAGCCGGGAACGTGCGAACGGTTGAACTCGGCGTCGCGGTGCACGCCCATCACGTTCCAGACCGGGAGGAGCGAGCGGAGCAGCTCGGTGCGGCGCAGACGGCGCAGCGCCTTCTGCAGCTCTTCGGCGGTCTCGCCATGCAGCCACACCAGCAGGTCGGCGTCCGCCTTGAGGCCGGACACGTCGTAGAAGCCTCGGACGGTCACACCGGAATCCTCGACGTAGGAGACGATCGTCTCGAGCTCCGTCGAATCGGTCTCGGTGACCGGCACATCGGGATTGCGTCGCCACACGGCCCAGAGGGTGAAGCCGGACGGGTTCTCTTCGCGCACTTCGGACATGCCCCCAGTCTGCCCCCTTTACGAGGCGGTCGCGAACGCGGTGACCGACGGCCCTGCGGGCGGGCCCAAGGAGGTCAGCGCGAGATGAAGCGAGCGATTCCCCAGACCAGTCCGCCGACGGCGGCGGCCAGCACGACGACACCGGCGACGGCGGCGACGGGATTGCGATCCGCGAACACTCGGCCCTTCGCGATCGCGCGCTTGGATGCCTTCTCGACGCGACGAGGGACGTTGCCCTTGATCTCGATCGCAGCGAGCGCGGCCTTCAGCTCGGCACGAGCGGACTGCACGGGATCGACGATCCCGACAGGCACGACGGTACGGGGCAGGTTGTCAGAGACGGTCATCGCCGGCGTCCTTCACGAGTCGGATGTCTTCGGCCACGGCCTGCGCCGGGTTCTGTCGCCGCAGGACCTTGCGGAACTTCAGGATGCCGAGGAGCGCGAACAGCAGGACGGCCAGCAGCAGGATGCCGAAGACGACGATCGCCGACAGCCAGACCGGCCACCACGAGGAGAGTCCGGCGATCGCGAACACGAGGATCACCGGCACGGCCCAGAACAGGAAGAACAGGGCGACGAGGAACCAGACAGAGCCGATGCCTGCGTCTTTCGCCGTGCGCGAGATCCACGCCTTGGCGTTGTCGATCTCGGCCTTGACGAGGTTCGTGACGAGCTCGGGGAGATCCCCGAGGAGCGTCAGCAGACTGTCGTCGGCACGGTCACGGAATCCGCGGGGCATCTCAGGCGCCGGTCTTCTTCGGTGCGGACTTGGCGGCCGGCTTGCGCGCAGCCGGCTTCGTGTTCGAGCTCTTGGTCGCCGAGCTGTTTGCGGCCGAGGTCTTCGGCGTCGACTTCGACACAGCGGCCTTGGCGTCGTCGATCACGGATTCCGCGGCATCCGCCACGTCCTCAGCGGCCTGCTTGCCCTTGGCGATGGCGGAGTCGAGCTTCTCGCCGGGCGTGCCGGAGCCGCCGATCGAGGAGACGACCTTCACAGCGCCGTTCCAGATCGCGCCGGGAACCGCGGCGGCCTTGTCGCCGACGAAGGCCTTCACGACCTCGACGCGCTCCTGGACGGGATCGAGGTGCCAGACCTTGAGCCACTGCGTCTTGATCTGCTCATACCGCTCGCGCCCGGCACGCGTGCCGAGGACGTACCCCACGCCGAGTCCGACGACGAGTCCGATCTTCCCCTTCATGGGGTCTCCTCACGTTGTTCCGGTCGAGCCGCAGGCTTCGATCCCCGTCGGCCAGGTACCCAGCGTAACCCCGTATGCCGATTTCGGCATCTACTCGGCAGGGGGGTTGACACCAAGAGTTCACTCACGCAAAGAGCAGGGCGTGTCGCAACCGGTCGGACTCGGCCTTCGCATCCGGCAGCACCTGCGCCAATCCGGTGCCTGCGAGCCACGCGCCGACGGTGGCGAGTCCCGGCACGGCCTGCACCGCTGCGCGGGCGGCATCGCGGCGCTCTCCCGCTCCGATGATCGATGCGGGCTGCGCCTGCACGTACCGCGCGCGATGCGCCGCGATCAGCGAGGACGGGGCGAGCGGCACTCCCAGCAGAGCGGATGCCTCGCTCAGGGCGAGCTGCGCTGCGGCATCGTCATCGAGGTCGGCGGTCGCGGCCGGTTCGCCCTGCGCCCCGAACGAGACCCGGACCACGTGCCGCCCTCCGGCGGCATCGCGCACCCACTCCCACTTGGCGGTCGAGTGCGTGAGCGCCTTCGCGATGTGGCTGCCCGGCACCGTCAGCACACCGGTGCCTCGCGGTGCCGCGTCGAGGGCCGGCGCGTCGAGCAGCAGCGTCACGACCTCGATCTCCGGCGCGACGGTCGCGGCATCGGCCGCGCTCGCGGCGAGTGCGGGCACGGCGTCGGCGAGCAGCACGCGGGCGGTGCCCTCGTCGGTCGCGATGATCACGGCATCCGCATCGAGCTCCTCGACGAGGTCCTCGATCTCGGGCTCGTCGGCGGCATCCTGCAACGTGACCTCCGGCTTCGATCGCGTGGTCACACGCCAGCCATCGCCGTCGCGCGAGACCTGCTCCGCACGCGTCGCCGTTCGCACCTCGGCGTCGAAGCGAGCGAGATCCTCGAGCAGCGCGTCGAGCAGCGCACCCATCCCGCCGATGAGTCCTTCGACCGCGGCACCGGGGGTCTTGCGCGCTGCGCCGTCCTGTCGCAGCGCCATCACCGCACCGGAGAGCGAGCCGACACGGGTCAGCGCCGCGTTCAGACCGGGGGCGGCGACATCGACGTCGACGTCGTCCGGCGACGCGGAGTAGACGCCGGTCGTCACCGGGGCGACCAAGCGGTCGCGCACCTTCGCACCCATGCGCGAGGCGACCAGTCGACCGAGCGAGAGCTGGTGCCCGATCGTGAGCGGCGGACGCACACGGTCGAGGTAGGCACGCCACGCGCCCGACCATCCGATCACGCGGCGCACGTCCTCCTGGAAGGGGTTCGAGGGGATGCCGAGCAGGCCGCCGACCGGCAGCGGTGCGGCGCCGATCCCTGGAATGCCGGCGAGCCAGGCGCCACCGGCAGCCGGCGCGACGATCCGATCATCGAGGCCGAGCTCCTGGAGCAGGGCCCGGACATGGCCGCCCCTGGTCGCGTAGCTCTCGGCGCCGGCGTCCAACTCGACCCCGTCGAGCTCGGTGCGCCGGATCGCTCCGCCCACGGCATCCGCCGCCTCCAGCAGGGTCACGCGCATGCCGACCTTCGCGCACTCGCGTGCGGCGATGAGGCCGCCGACACCGCCGCCGATCACGACGACGCGCGTGCCGGCGGCGCGGGACGCCAGGTCATCGGCGCTCGGCGTCGTCGGGGTCTCAGCCACGTTCGTGCACCAGCTCGACGATGCGCGTGAGCTGATCAGGGTCGGTCTCGGGCGGGACACCGTGGCCGAGGTTGACGATGTGCGCCCTGGCCGCGCGGCCACGTGCCAGCACGTCGAGCACGTGCGCCTCGAGCACCGGCCACGGGGCGGAGAGGAAGGCAGGGTCGATGTTGCCCTGCACCGTGACGTCGGGGCCGAGGATCGCAGCGGCCTCGTCCAGCGGCATCCGCCAGTCGACACCGACCCCGTCGGCCACGCCGCCGAGTCGCATGTCATCGAGGAACGGTCCGGTGCCGACGCCGAAGTGGATGCTGGGGATGCCGATGCCTTCGAGCGCGGTCGTCGAGTGCGGTGCCACGAACTCGCGGAAGTCGGCGGTGCTGAGAGAGCCTGCCCACGAGTCGAACAGCTGCACGACCGAGGCTCCGGCGTCGCGCTGCGCGATCAGGAAGCGTCGCGAGATCTGGGCGAGCCAGCCAGCCAGGCGGTTCCACGAGTCCGGGTCGGCGTGCATCATGCCTCGTGCCCGCATGTGCTCCTTCGACGGGCCGCCCTCGACCAGGTAGGCCGCGAGCGTGAACGGCGCCCCGGCGAAGCCGATCAGCGGGGTGTCGCCGAGCTCGGCCGTCACGAGACGCACGGCCTCGGTGATCGCGGTGGAGTCGAGCGAGTCGGGGTCGATCGCGGTGATGCGGTCGACGTCGGATGCCGTGCGCACCGGGTTCGCGAAGACCGGACCACGGCCCGGCTCGATCTCGACCTCGACGCCGGCGAGGCGGAGGGGGATCACGATGTCGCTGAAGAACACGGCAGCGTCGACGCCGTGGCGGCGCACCGGCTGCAGCGTGATCTCTGCGGCGAGCTCGGGCGTGAGGCAGGCGTCGAGCATCCTGGTGCCGACCCGCAGCTCACGGTATTCGGGGAGCGACCGGCCTGCCTGACGCATGAACCAGACCGGGGTCTGGTCGGGGCGGTCGCCCGTGAGAGCGCGCAGCAGAGGAGCATCGGAGAGTGCCATGCATCCATCCTCCCACCCGACGCGTGTGCTCCCGCTGAGGGGCGGCGGCGACCGAGCCCGCGCACGAGGGGTACAATCGAAGGGTGCTGCTGTGTGTCACGGCGAGTCACAAGACCGCCTCCTTCGACCTGCTCGAACGCCTGAGCCGCACCCCCGACGGCGTCGCCCCCACCCTTGTGGAGATGACTCCGTGCGTGCAGGGTGCCGTTGTTCTCGCGACGTGCAACCGGTTCGAGGCGTACGTGGAAATGGACGAACCGGTCACCGCGGCAGGCGCCATCGGCGTCGAGGCAGTGCTGGAAGCCGTCGAGTCCGTCACCGGCGTTCCGGCCACCGAGCTGGACGGCGCGTACACCGTGCATGCCGGCCGCCGCGTCGCCGAGCACCTCTTCTCGGTCGCCTCCGGCCTCGAATCGGTCGTGTCCGGTGAGGGCGAGATCGCCGGACAGGTGCGTCGCGCGCTGAAGTCCGCCCGCAAGGAGGGCACCACCTCCCCCGAGCTCGAGCGCCTGTTCCAGCGCGCCAGCCAGGCGCAGCGCAAGGTCAAGAACGTCACCGCCCTGGGCCGCGCCGGCCGCTCGCTCGTGCGACTCGCCCTCGAGCTCGCAGACAGCCGCATCATCGACTGGTCCGCAGAGCGCGTCCTGCTCGTCGGCACCGGCGCCTACGCCGCCGTCACCCTCGCCACGCTGCGAGAGCGCGGAGCGGTCGACATCTCCGTCTACTCGCCCTCCGGACGTGCGCACATCTTCGCCGCCAAGCACGGCCTCCGCGCGATCTCCGCCGAGGACTACGCCCGCACCGCCGCGCACTCGAGCCTGTTGATCACCTGCACCACCGCCACCGAACCCGTTCTCGGCATCGAGCAGTTGCAGCGACCGACGGGCCTCGCAGCGGTCGGCTGCCCAGTCGACGTGTCGACCGGTGCCACCGCATCGCACAACCAGCTCGTGGTCGACCTCGGCATGCCGCGCAACGTCGACCCTGCTGTCGCATCGCTCGAAGGCGTCGCACTGCTCGACCTCGAGACGATCCGACTGCATGCCCCGGTCGAGGAGCTGCAGGCGACGGATGCCGCGCGCACCGTCGTCCGTGAAGCCGCCGACACCTTCCACGTCGTGGGCGCACGCCAGAGCGTCATCCCCTCGGTCGTCGCGCTGCGCTCGCACATCTTCACGCTGCTCGAGAGCGAGATCGACCGTGCCCGCGCTCGCGGCGACGAGGACGGCAAGGTCGAGCAGGCGCTGCGGCACCTCTCCGGCGTCCTCCTGCACACGCCGACCGCACGCGCCCATGAGCTCGCCGCCGCCGGGCGCGCCGACGAGTTCGCCGCCGCGATCAGCGCGCTGTACGGCATCGCCCCGGCAGCAGCATCCGACGCCGGTGACGACGCGGCATCCTCCATCGCCTGAGCATCTGCTCGCCCGACGATCCACCCGGCTGCTCGACCCGAGCACAGAATCTCCGGCCGGGTGCGAGACTGGACGCATGGCCCTGCACATCACCGGAGACACCGACGCCGACGCCCTGCTGACCGACAACCCGCTGGCGCTGCTGGTGGGCATGCTGCTCGACCAGCAGGTGCCGATGGAGACTGCGTTCGCCGGCCCGCTCAAGATCGAGCAGCGCACGGGTGCGGCCGACGCCACGTCGATCGCGGGCATGGCACCGGACGAGTTCCTCGAGGCGTTCAAGCAGACGCCGGCGGTGCACCGCTTCCCCGGATCCATGGCGACGCGCGTGCAGACGCTGTGCCAGACGCTCGTGGACGACTGGGACGGGGATGCTGCGGCGCTCTGGACCCGCCCTTCGTCGGACTCCGGGACGGTGCCCTCCGGCGCCGAGGTGCTGCAGCGGCTCAAGGCGCTGCCGGGGTTCGGCGAGCAGAAGGCGAAGATCTTCCTCGCGCTGCTCGGCAAGCAGTACGGCTTCACGGGCGAGGGCTGGCGTGCGGCCGCCGGCGCCTACGGCGAGGACGGCTCGTTCCGCAGCGTGGCCGACATCGTGTCGCCGGAGTCGCTCACGAAGGTGCGCGAGCACAAGAAGGCCATGAAGGCGGCCGCGAAGGCCGAGAAGTAGGGGATCAGGATGCAGCCGACCGGTGACGACGTCGCGGGACTGATCGCGCGCTCCTCCCCCGCCGTCCGTCGGCGGGATGCCGAGACGCTGACCGCTCTGATGCAGGAGATCACCGGGCGAGAGCCGGCGACCTGGGGCACGATCATCGGCTTCGGCTCGTGCCACTACCGCTATCCGACCGGCACGGAGGGCGACTCCGGCCTGCTCGGCTTCGCGCCACGCAAGGCCGCGAGCACGATCTACCTGTTCGACGGCGTGGACGCGCACGCCGAGGCGCTCGAGCGGCTCGGCCCGCACACGCGGGGCGCCGGATGCCTGTACATCAAGGACCTGGAGCAGATCGATCTCGACGTGCTCCGCGGCATCCTCGAGCGCTCCCTCGCCTGGGTCGAGGCCGGCGGCACCCCCGAGGTGCAGCTCACCGTCACCGGCTGACCTCCCGCCGAGCGGCCCCCTCCCGCCGAGCGGCCCCCTCCCGCCGAGCGGCCCCCTCTCGCCGAGCGGCCCCCTTCCGCCGAGCGGCCCCCTCCCGCCGAGCGGCCCCCTTCGCAGCGAGCCGGCCCCTTGCGGACGTTCGCAACGGGCCGGCTCGCACACAAAGGGGTGGTTCGGCGCGGTCAGGGGCCCGCATGGTGCTGGCTCAGCGCAGGACTTCGACGAGCGCGACCCACGACACCACGATCGCGGAGACGATCGCGAGCAGGCATCCGGCGGCGGCCACGAACAGCCCGGCGGGATGCCCCGACCACACCAGCGTGCCGGCGACGAGGTACGCGACGATCGGCAGGAAGCCGACCAGGTACTTGAGCGGGCGCGCCGTGTCAGCCGGATCGGGGTCGATCGCGATCAGTCGTGTCGCGTGCACCTGGAAGACGGCGGCGAGGAGGGTTGCGACGATCGTCACCGCGCCGAACCACGCCGGGTCGATGCCGGGAACCAGACCGAGTGCCGACACGGCGAGCGCCAGCACGAGCGCTGCGATCCCGGCCAGCAGTCTCGCCGTGAGCGTGCGCGACTTCACGATCTCGCCGATGTTCACGCTCGAGGCGACGATCACGAGGCCGGCGAGCGCCGCAGTGGCCCCGGCCATGGCGACGTTGAACTCGCTCCACTCCTCGATCATGCGGTCAGCATAGACCCGCGCCCTCCCTCGCCGACCCGGCCCCCTCGCAGCGAACCGGCCCCTTGCAGACGTTCGCAAGGGGCCGGTTCGCACACAAAGGGGTGGCTCGGCAGGATGGGCAGGATGCCGGAGCCGGATGCCGGAGTCAGGCGCCCTTCAGACGCTCCGCGAGGTACTCGTGCAGCGTGTCGATCGAGACGCGCTCCTGCGCCATGGTGTCGCGGTCGCGCACCGTGACGGCACGGTCGTCGAGCGAGTCGAAGTCGACCGTGACGCAGAACGGGGTGCCGATCTCGTCCTGGCGGCGATAGCGGCGGCCGATCGCACCGGCATCGTCGAAGTCCACCGACCACGAGCCGCGCAGCGTGTCGGCGACCTCGCGGGCCAGCGGCGACAGGCGCTCGTTGCGCGACAGCGGCAGCACGGCCGCCTTCACCGGTGCGAGACGCGGGTCGAGCTTCAGTACGGTGCGCACGTCGGTGCCGCCCTTGGCGTTCGGCACCTCCTCCTCGCGGTACGCGTCGACGAGGAACGCCATCATGGCGCGCGTGAGGCCGAACGACGGCTCGATCACGTACGGCGTGTAGCGCTCGCCAGTGGCCTGGTCGAAGTACGTCAGGCTCTGGCCCGACGCCTCGCTGTGGCTCGACAGGTCGTAGTCGGTGCGGTTCGCGACGCCCATGAGCTCGCCCCACTCCTTGCCGGTGAAGCCGAACTTGTACTCGACGTCGATCGTGCCGGCGGAGTAGTGCGCGCGATCGTCTTCTGGCACGTCGAACTGACGCATGTTCTCGGGGTCGATGCCGAGATCGATGAACCAGTTCCAGCAGGCCTCGACCCAGTGCTCGAACCACTCCTGCGCCTCGGCCGGCGGGGTGAAGAACTCGATCTCCATCTGCTCGAACTCGCGCGTGCGGAAGATGAAGTTGCCGGGGGTGATCTCGTTGCGGAACGCCTTGCCGACCTGGCCGATGCCGAACGGCGGCTTCTTGCGGCTCGCGGTGAGCACGTTCGAGAAGTTCACGAAGATGCCCTGCGCCGTCTCGGGGCGGAGGTAGTACAGGCCGGACTCGTCGTCGACGACGCCGAGGTAGGTCTTCACGAGGCCCGAGAAGGCCTTGGGCTCGGTGTACTGGCCCTTGGTGCCGCAGTTCGGGCACGGGATGTCGGCGAGGCCGTTCTCGGCCGTGCGGCCCTTGCGCGCCTCGAAGTCCTCGATGAGGTTGTCGGCGCGGAAGCGCTTGTGGCACTGCAGGCACTCCACCAGCGGGTCGGTGAAGGTCGCGACGTGACCGGATGCCTCCCACACGCGCTTGGGCAGGATGATGCTCGAGTCCAGGCCGACCATGTCGCCACGGCCGCGCACGAACGTCTGCCACCACTGCCGGCGGATGTTCTCCTTGAGCTCGGTGCCGAGGGGGCCGTAGTCCCATGCAGAACGGGAACCGCCGTAGATCTCACCGGCCTGGAAGACGAACCCGCGGTGGCGGGCGAGGGCGATGACCTTGTCGAGACGGGACTGTTCGGCCATGGTGGCTCCAATGGTCGGATGCGGGAGGAACCCGTGAACACGGGCGTTCCCATTCTATCCGCGGTCGAGCTGGGACTCTGAGCCCACCGACTGGGACTCTGAGCCCGTCGAAGAGTACCGTCGAGGGATGAGCGCAGCGCAGCCCACCCCGCGGACCCGCGACGAGAACACCCGTTTCTTCGGCCAGCCGTGGTCCTTGGTCCACGTCTTCGGCGTGGAGATGTGGGAGCGGTTCAGCTTCTACGGCATGCAGGGCATCCTGCTCATCTACCTGTACTTCTCGGTCTCCCAAGGCGGACTCGGCATCCCCGAGGCTGTCGCCGGCGGCATCGTCGGCGCCTACGGCGGCTCGGTCTACCTCTCCACGATCCTCGGCGCCTGGGTCGCCGACCGGCTCTTCGGGTCTGAGCGCGTGCTCTTCGTCAGCGCGATCGTGATCGTGGCAGGACACCTCGCACTCGCGCTGCTCCCCGGTCTCGTCGGCGTCGGCGTCGGCCTCGTGCTCGTCGCTCTCGGCTCCGGCGGTCTCAAGGCGAACGCCACCGCGGTCGTCGGCACGCTCTATGCGCCGGACGACGACCGCCGCGACGCCGGCTTCTCGCTGTTCTACCTCGGCATCAACCTCGGCGCCTTCATCGGACCGATCCTCACCGGCATCCTGCAGTCGACGCTCGGCTTCCACTGGGGCTTCGGGCTGGCCGCAGTCGGAATGACGCTCGGACTCGTGCAGTACTCGTTCGGCCGTCGGTCACTGCCGGCCGCAGCGCGCGAGGTGCCGAACCCGCTGCCGGCGAAGCGCTATCCGCTCGTCGGGCTCATCGCCGCCGGAGCCGTCGTGCTCATCGCGGTCCTCGCGCTGCTCGGCGTGATCCGCGCCGACAACCTCTCCACCATCGTGATCGGCGGCACGCTCGTCGCAGCCATCGCCTACTTCGCAGTGATCCTCACGAGTCGGCGCATCGACAGCACCGAGCGGTCACGCGTGTGGGGCTTCCTGCCGCTCTTCATCACCAGCGTCGCGTTCTGGTCGCTGTACCAGCAGCAGTTCACGGTGCTGACGCTGTACGCCTCGGAGCGCCTCGACCGGAACATCTTCGGCTTCGAGATGCCGATCCCGTGGGTGCAGTCGATCAACCCGGTCTTCATCATCATCCTGTCCGGCGTCTTCGCCGCGATCTGGACCCGTCTCGGCAAGCGCCAACCGTCGACGCCGGTCAAGTTCGGCCTGAGCGCGATCATCATGGGCTCGGCGTTCCTGCTGTTCCTCCCGTTCGCCGGCGGTGGGGAGAACTCCACGCCGCTGCTCGCGATCGTCGGCATCCTGTTCGTCTTCACGGTCGCCGAGCTGCTGCTCTCGCCGGTCGGACTCTCGGTCACCACGAAGCTCGCGCCGTCGGTGTTCCACACGCAGATGGTGGCGCTGTTCTTCCTGTCGATCGCGCTGGGCACGGCGATCTCCGGCTGGCTGGTGCAGTTCTACGATCCGAAGAACGAAGTGCCGTACTTCTCGATCCTCGGCACGATCGCGATCGTCGTCGGCATCGGACTGCTGCTCTCGATCAAGCCAGTGCTCCGCCTCATGCAGGGCGTGCGCTGAGCAGCACCCGTTCCGGACGTCGGATGCCGGTGCAAGACTCGTCTGCATGGAACAGCGCGTCAGCTTCATCACACTCGCCGTCTCGGACCTCGCCGGCAGCCGGGCCTTCTACGTCGACGGACTCGGCTGGGAGCCGATCTTCTCGGGCGACGACGTCCTGATGTTCCCGGTCGCCGACAAGGTCATCCTGTCGCTGTGGTCGGTCGAGGGGTTCACCGCCGAGGTCGGCGAGGCCCCGGCATCCGGTGTCGCACCGCTCACGCTCTCGCACAACCTCGCCACCCCCGCAGAGGTCGACGACGTGCTCGCCGAGGCGGCACTCCTCGGCGCGACCGTGAGCCCCGGGCAGCAGCGGGAGTGGGGCGGGTACTCCGGGTACTTCGTCGACCCTGACGGGTTCCGCTGGGAGATCGCGGTCAACCCCGGCGAGACCGGGGAGTTCGTGCTGCCGCCGCGCTGAGCTCGTCGGCGCGCGGCAGCGAGGCTCAGGCCGTGAAGAGGTAGCCGCGCTCGACGTCGAAGCCGGCGATGCGGAGGCCGCGTCCGAGGATCTCGGCCATCTCCGCGCGCAGCCGCGTACGCCATTCGTGTGCGGCAGCCGGGTCCGATTCCCGCAGGGCCTCGATGTCGGCGGGGATCTCGAGCGTCTCGACGATGTCGGCGGATGCCGGCGGCTTCGCGATGTCGGCGAGCGCCCATTCCACGTCGAGGCGGTCGCTCTCGTCGCCGGCGTCGCCGCCGCCGAAGATGCCGTAGCGGTTCACCGAGTAGCCGGTGGCCCTGGCACCCAGCACCGACAGGAAGAAGTGGGCATTGCGCGCCACGAGGGGATCGAAGGTCCACGTGATGCGGCCGACGTCGCGCGAGAACGCCCACTGACGCTGGTGCTCCTTGAGCTCCCGGCCCCAGCCGCGGCCGCGGAACTCCGGAAGCAGCGCGGTGATGTGCGAGTGCATCGCACGTCGGGCCGGCTCTCCGAAGAAGGCGATCGACGCGCCCACCATGCGCTCCTCGTCACCCTCGCCGTCGAAGAAGCCGACGACGTAGTTGCCGGACTGCTGCAACGCCCGCAGGGTGCCGGCATCCACGACGCGCAATGGGCCTCTGATGGAGTCGAGCAGCGCCTGCGCATCGAGGATGAGTTCAACGGTGTCGAGATCACGGATGGTTCGCACCCGCCCAGTCTGCCAGTCCTGAACACCTTCGGTGACCCCGGTGCCCGCTGGCGCCGATAGCCTTGGGCAGTGGGTGCGAACGATGACAATGCCAGGAAACGTCTCTCTCGAACCCCTCCCAAGTGGGCGATCGTCGCGGTGCTCGCGTTCGCAGGGCTCTGCTCCTCGTTCATGTTCACGCTGGTCGTGCCGCTGCAGGCCGAGCTGCCGCAGCTGATGAACGCCTCCCGCGAGGACACCACGTGGGTCGTGACGATCACGCTGCTGGTCGCCGCCGTCGCCACGCCCATCTCCGGCCGACTCGGTGACATGTACGGCAAGCGCCGCGTCGTGATCGTGCTGCTGGTCCTGCTCATCGTCGGCTCCGTGATCGCAGCCGTGTCCGGGTCGATCGTCGGCGTCATCATCGGCCGCGCGCTGCAGGGCGCCGTCACCGGCGTGGTGCCGCTCGGCATCGCGATCATGCGAGACGTCCTGCCGACGAACCGGCTCGGCACCGCGGTCGCGCTCATGAGCGCCACGATGGGCGTCGGCGGTGCGATCGGGATGCCGGTGGCCGCCCTCCTCGCGAAGAACGCCGACTGGCACTGGCTGTTCTGGCTCGCCGCAGCGCTCGGTGTGGTCGGGCTCGCCCTCGTGCTCGCCGTCATCCCCGAGGACGTGCTCCGATTCCCCGGCCGCCTCGACGTGCTCGGCGCCGTCGGCCTCGCGATCGGCCTCACCGGACTGCTGCTGTTCGTCTCCCGCGGTGCCGAGTGGGGCTGGACCTCACCGCTCGCGCTCGTCTGCATCCTCGGCGGCGTCGTCGTGCTGCTGGTGTGGGGCTGGTATCAGCTGCGCACGAAGGATCCGCTGCTCGATCTGCGCGTCGCTGCGCGCCCGGCCGTGCTGTTCACGAACATCGCCGCGATCGGCATGGGCTTCGCCCTGTTCGCCTCCAACGTGACCTTCCCGCAGCTCCTGGAGGGTCCGGCGGCCGGCGGATTCGGCTTCGGACTCGACATGGTCGCCGCCTCGCTCATCATCATGCCCGCCGGGCTCGTGATGATGGTCATCTCGCCGCTGTCCGGTTGGCTCGAGCGCACGGTCGGCCCCCGACCGCTCTTCACGGTCGGCGCGATCGCGATCGTGCTCGCCTACGTCTTCGTGCTGCTGTGGTCGAGCGAGGTGTGGCACATCCTCGTCGGGAACCTGCTGATCGGCGTCGGCATCGGCTTCACGTTCGCGGCGATGCCGATGATCATCATGCGCTCGGTCCCAACGAACGAGACCGGGGCCTCGAACGGCCTGAACGCACTGTTCCGCTCGGTCGGCACCTCCAGCGCCTCCGCCGTGATGGGCGGGGTCCTCGCCGCCATGAGCGTCGAGGTGGGCGGCGTGTTCGTGCCGACGCGCGCCGCGTTCGAGGTGTGCTTCTGGCTCGCGATCGCCGCCGGCATCATCGCCGTCGTGCTGTCGCTGTTCATTCCGAAGCAGCGCGGAGCCGAGCAGCATCCTTCACTGCCGAACTAGCCCCTCGCCGCAGACCCCGACCGCTCAGAGCCGTCGATAGGTGATGTGCGTGACGAGCGAGGTCGCACGCACCGACACGCGCTCGAGTCGCTGCGGAGGGACGCCCTCGAAGACCCGCACCCCCGCGCCGAGGATGCTCGGCGTGATGTGCAGCCGCAGCTCGTCCAGGAGCCCGGCAGCGAGGAACTGATTCACCGTGGTCGGCCCGCCCGCGATCGAGATGCCCTGCTCTCCCGCGACCTCCCGAGCCTGCGCGAGCGCCGATCCGACGCCGTCCGTGACGAAATGGAAGGTCGTGCCGCCCTGCATCTCGATCGGCTCGTGCGGGTGGTTCGTGAGCACGAAGACCGGGTTGTGGTACGGCGGCTCGTCACCCCACCAGCCCCGCCAGTCGCGATCCCACTCGCCGCGGACCGGGCCGAACATGTTGCGGCCCATGATGGTCGCGCCGGACTCGACGATCGCGTCGACCTCGGCCTTGTTCTCCTCGTAGGCGTCGAACATCCAGCTGTGCAGCCAGCTCGTGTCGATGTCGCCGAACGGCGACTCCTCGGTCTGGTTCAGACCGGTCGCGTACCCGTCGGCCGAGACCGCGAGATCACTGAAGACGATGCCCATGTTGACTCCTCACCGACGTGACCGCCGCGGTCGCGCCCCTCTGGTCTACGCGGTCGAGCGTCGGGCGTCAACGAGAGATCTCGCGCGGATCGGGATCGCCGGGGCGCGGCGGCCGCAGTCGATCCGGGATCGGCCACGCCAGCACGAACTGCGCAGTCGCGGGCCGGGTCATGTCGCCGAAGTCGTCGATCTTCACCACGATGCGGCCTGGCACGCCGTCGTCGTCCGGCGTCACCTCGAGCAGGCGCACCCGCAGCGGACGCTCGCCCTCGCCCTCCAGCATCCACGCGTCGGCCAGCCAGGCGATGCCGTGCTCCTCGAGCGCAGCCTCGGCGTCGAGCCACTCGGTCGCATCGGATGCCGCACGCCCGAGCACATCGACGGCCACCCAGAGATCGCCATCGGGGTGGATCCAGCCGAGCAGCTCGCCGTCATCGCGTCGATGCGGCGTCCAGTCGCTCGACACCATCAGTGCGTGTACTCCATGAGCTCGACGCCGAGCACGCGGAACGCGTCGTGCGCACGCAGCCGGTGCGTGATCGAGAGGTCGTCGAAGCAGACGATGAGCGAGTAGGCGACGCCGGCGCGCGGACCGGCGAGCACGCCGGCCTCGGCGCGCACGCCGCGGTCGCGACCGGTCTTGTTCACGAACAGCAGGCCGTGCGCATCGTGGTCGTGCGAGAAGGGGTCGAGTCCGGTGGAAGCAGCGACGAGGCTGAGGTCCTGATTGAGGCTGAGCCACTCCGACACCTGGGCGCTCACGGCGGCGTCGACCACGGCCGAGTTGACGAGCGCGGAGAAGAGCCCGGCGAGCTCCCGCGTCGAGCCGACGGCGACGTGGGGCGCGTCATCGGGGCCCCGCCGATCGCGGAACTGGTCCAGCAGCGCGGTGCGTCGCAGGCCGATGCGCTCGATGCGCTCACGGACGCGCTCGTGGCCGACCTTCTGCAGCAGCGCGTTCACGGCGATCGGGTCGCCGGCGGTCGCTGCCAGCACCGCCAGGTCTTCCAACGGCAACGCCGGGGCGTGCAGGTTCCGCCAGAGGCCGGACGTCGTCACCGCGTCGACGCTGTCGCGCTCGATGATCTCGAGGGGATCGAGCTCGCCGCTCTGGAAGCCCGCGGCCACCTCGATCAGCAACGGCACCACGCCGAGACCGGCGACCGGCATCGTGACGTGGTCGTCGCCCGCGAGCACATGCTCGTGCGAATCGAGGTCGACCACGTGCACCGACACCTGGGCGCCGGCATCCGCCAGCGACTCGAGCGCACGCAGCGTCGAGGTGAACGAACGGCGGCCGACAGCGGCACGCCGAGGCAGTCTCCTGCTGGTGCTCTGCGAGCGGCGCAGCATGGCCCCGTCGACGGGCGCACCCTGAGCCGAGCCGAATGGCTCAGGGAACGAGGGTGTGCGGGATCCCACGCATGATCCTTACGGAGAGGGCGGATGGGGGCGCCACTGAGGCGCTATCCCCAGCGGCACCGATATCGTAACCCCGCTCGGTAGGGATCCCTCACAGACTCCGGGTGTTGGTCACCAGATCGTCACACGCTCGTCTTCGGGAAGCCACAGGGCATCCTTCTCGCCGACCTCGAACGCCTCGTAGAAGGCGTCGATGTTGCGGACGATCTGGTTGCAGCGGAACTCGTTCGGCGAATGCGGGTCGATCGTCAGCAGTCGCAGCGTCTCGGCCTCACGACCTTTCTGCTGCCAGACCTGCGCCCACGACAGCAGCAGCCGCTGCACCCCGGTGAGGCCGTCGATCACCGGCGCCTCGACCTGGGTCCCTGAGCCGGTCGAAGAGCCCAGCGACAGCTCGTACGCCTTGAGGGCGATGCCGAGACCGCCGAGGTCGCCGATGTTCTCGCCGATCGTGAGCGCGCCGTTCACGTGGTGCTCGGGCGCGAGGCCCTCCGGCACCAGCGCGTCGTACTGGGCGATGAGCGCCTTGGTGCGCTCCTCGAACGCCGTGCGGTCGGCATCCGTCCACCAGTCCTCGAGGCGTCCGTCGCCGTCGTAGCGGCTGCCCTGATCGTCGAAGCCATGGCCGATCTCGTGACCGATGACCGCGCCGATGCCGCCGTAGTTCGCGGCGGCGTCGCGCCCTGCGTCGAAGAACGGGTACTGCAGGATCGCAGCGGGGAACACGATCTCGTTCATCGAGGGGTTGTAGTAGGCGTTCACCATCTGCGGCGGCATGTGCCACTCGTCGCGGTCGATCGGCGTGCCGACCTTGTCGACGTGACGGTCATGCTCGAAGATCGCAGCTCGGCGCACGTTGCCGAACAGGTCTGCGCGGTCGATCGTGAGGCTCGAGTAGTCGCGCCACACATCGGGGTGCCCGATCTTCGGCGTGAAGGAGTCGAGCTTGGCGAGCGCGCGCTCGCGCGTCTCGGCGGTCATCCACTCGAGCTTCGTGATGCTCTGCCGGTACGCCTCGATGAGGTTCGCGACCAGCTCGTCCATCGCGGCCTTCGCCGTCGGCGGGTAGTGCCGCTCGACGTAGACCTTGCCGATCGCCTCGCCCAGCGCGCCCTCGGTCACCGAGACGCCGCGCTTCCAGCGCTCGCGGATCGTGGGGACGCCGGTGAGCTCGGTGCCGTAGAACGAGAAGTTCTCCTGCACGAGGTCATCCGTCAGGTACGGTGCTGCGGCGTGCACGACCTGTGCGCGCAGCCATGCCTTCCAGTCGTCGAGGCGCTCTGCGGTGAGCAGCGTGCCGAGTCCCTCGAGGAAGCTCGGCTGCGAAACCACGACCTCCGCGAACGCGGCCGGGTTCGACGGGGCGACCGCGTCGCGCCACGGCGCGAGGTCGACGCCGGCGAGCTCCTGGATCTCGTCCCAGGTCTTCAGGTTGTAGGTCGCGACCGCGTCGCGGCTCTTCACGTTGTCCCAGTGATGCCCGGCGAGCTCGGTCTCGAGGGCGATCGCGCGGTCGGCGTTCGCCGCGGCATCCGGGATACCGCCCAGCGTCAGCAGCCGCTCGAGGTGCGCGCGGTAGGCGGCGCGGGTGCCCTCGAACGTGTCCAGGCGGAAGTAGCTCTCGTCGGGCAGCGACAGCCCCGACTGCACGACGACGGGGACGTAGCGCTCCGGGTTGCCGGGGTCGCCGTCGACGTAGAAGCCGATCAGGTGCGCGCGACCGTCGCGGTCGTAGGCGCCGACGGTGCGCAGGAACGAGGGGATGCCGTCGATCGCGTCGATCTCGGCGAGGGTCTCGGTCAGCGGTGTGGTGCCGGCGTCCGCGATGCGCTCGGTGTCCATGAAGCTCGCGAACAGGTCGCCGATCTTGCGTGCGAGGGTGCCCTCTTCGGCATCCTGCGACTCCTCGATGATCGCGCGGACGTCCTTCTCGGCCTGCTCGGCGAGGAGGTGGAACGATCCCCACCGCGCCTTGTCGCCGGGGATCTCGGTGCGGGCGATCCAGGCACCGTTCACGTGACGGTAGAGGTCGTCCTGCGGGCGGATGTCGGAGCTGAACTCGTCAAGGGCGAGGCCCACGGGAAGCACGTCAGTCATGCGTCCCACCCTATGACGCGCAGACGGGCCAGGTCACTCGCTTCGGCGAATCCCCCACCTGCGACGACGGGTCGGTGCAGGTGCAGGAGCGGATGCCGCCGGCCGCGCCAGACGGCGCTCAGCCCAGGCCGCGACCGTCGCATCGATGTCGCGCGGCGAGGTCACCACCGGCGGCCCGCCCTGCAGCTGGCGCCGGGCCTCGATCACCCGACGGTTGAAGTCCTCGAGCACGCTGCGCACATCGGATTCGTGGCCGAGCAGGTCGAGTTCGGCGTCCAGTCCCTTGTCCTCGGCGCGCAGCAGGATCGCGGGCGGACCGAGACCAGTGAGGTTCTCGGTCTCGATCTTGCGGCGGATCCACCAGTCCGGATCGTGATGCGTGCCGAGGCCCTCGATCGGCTTTCCCGCACCCGGCAGGTCATCGAAGTCGCCGCGGCGGATGGCGACCTGGATCGCCGTCTCGATGAACGCCGCCCTGTCGACCGCTGCGCCGACGCCCGGCGGGGTACCGCCCTCGTCGTCGCCGTCCGGGCTCGCGGCCTGCTGCCGCGCACGGTACTGAGCCGCGGCTTCTCGAGGATCCGACATGATGCACCTCCGTGGCATCCGGTTCCCTCCAGCGTACGACGACGCCGTCGGGTGAGGGCTGGCACGTCGGCGCCAGCCCATAGGCTCGGAGGATGACCGCGCGCCCCTCCCTCAACCGAGAGATCCTGCGCCTCGCGGTCCCCGCCCTCGGCGCGCTGATCGCGGAGCCCGCGTTCCTGATCGTGGATGCCGCACTCATCGGCCACCTCGGCACCACGCCGCTCGCCGGGCTGGGCATCGCCGGCGCCGTGCTGCAGACCATCGTCGGGCTCATGGTGTTCCTGGCGTACTCCACCACGCCGGCGGTCGCCCGGCGCTTCGGCGCAGGGCAGCCGGGCGAAGCCGTCTCGGTCGGCATCAACGGCATGTGGCTCGCGCTCGGACTCGGCGCCGTGCTCGCGGTCGTCGGCGCCGTGTCGTCGCCCTGGCTCGTCTCGCTGTTCGGCGCTGGCGACGCCGTGTCGGAGCAGGCGAACGACTACCTCGTGATCTCGATGTGGGGCCTCCCCGCGATGCTGATCGTGTTCGCGGCGACCGGGCTGCTGCGTGGGATGCAGGACACGGTCACCCCGCTCTGGATCGCCGGGCTCGGCTTCGGTGCGAACGCCCTGCTGAACGTGCTGTTCATCTACGGCTTCGGGTGGGGCATCGCGGGCTCCGCCGCCGGAACGATCACGGCCCAGTGGGGCATGGTCGGCGCCTACGTGCTGGTCATCCGACGCCTCGCCACCACGCACAACGCCTCGCTGCGCGCGCAGCGCGAGGGCATGGGCAGCACGGCGCGCTCCGGCGGCTGGCTGTTCCTGCGCACGGTGAGCCTGCGGGTCGCCCTGCTCGCGACCGTCGGCGTCGCGACCGGCATCGGCACCGACGAGCTCGCCGGGTGGCAGATCGTCTTCACGATCTTCTCGGCTGCCGCCTTCGCGCTCGACGCGCTCGCGATCGCGGCACAGGCCCTGATCGGCAAGGAGCTCGGCGCCGGTGACCAACCGCAGGTGCGACGCGTGCTCGGCCGCACGGTCGCGTGGGGAGCGTGGTTCGGCGTGATCGTCGGTGCGCTCATCGCGGCGCTCTCCGGCCTGCTCGGCATCGTGTTCACCGGATCGGCCGAAGTCGCGACGCTCGTGCAGCCGGCGCTGCTGGTGCTGGCGGCCGCGCAACCGATCGCGGGAGTCGTGTTCGTGCTCGACGGCGTGCTGATGGGGGCGAACGACGTGCGCTACCTCGCGATCGCGGGCGGGCTGAACCTCGTTCCGTTCCTCCCGGCGCTGTGGATCATCGCGGCGCTCGGCGTCGATGGCACCGCCGGTCTGATCTGGCTGTCGCTCGCCTTCTTCGGCATCTACCTGCTCGCTCGCCTCGCGACCCTCGGCTGGCGGGTGCACTCAGGGCGCTGGCTCACCGCCAGCAGCTAGTCCTGCACAGGCGTCGGGGAAAACGAGTTCTCCCCACGGCCCGAAAGCGGCGGAATACTGCACGCCGCACCCCTGGTGCGCTCGACATCATCGAGGCACACTGAAGGGATGCTGGGGATGAACGAACCACAGGCCTGGACGCTGATCGGCGTCTTCGCCGCCGGGATGTTCGGCACGGTCACACTGATCTCGACCATGTTCGTGCGGATGATGCGCGACGGGTTCCACAGCGTGCGGACCGAATTCGACAGCGTACGAAACGAGTTCGGCAGCGTACGAAGGGAATTCGACAGTATGCGAAGGGAATTCGCGAGCGGTCGCGCCGAGATCACCAGCGAGTTCGCGAGCGTGCGGACCGAGATCCGCGCCGTGCACGGGCGCATCGATCACCTGGATCGCGACGTCAACGCGATCTACCGCCACCTGTTCGGCATCGACCGGGGCTGAACGGGCGCATCGCCCGAAACGCGCTCAAGCGGTCTCGAGCTCCTCGATCACGATCTTCTTCATGTGCATGAGCGCCTGGATCTGCTCAGGGCGCTGCTGGAGCAGATCGAGGCCGGCGGGGACGATCTGCCAGCTCACACCGAACCGGTCCTTGCACCACCCGCACGCCTCGGCATCCGGCACCGCCGAGAGTGCCTGCCAGTAGTGATCGATCTCCGCCTGGTCGGCGCACTCGACCACGAACGACACCGCCTCGGTGAAGGTGAACGCCGGTCCACCGTCGATGCACCCGAACCTGGTGCCGTTCAGGGTGAACTCGCCGTTGATGACCTTGCCGCTCATGCCCTCGAAATGCTCGCTGAGGCTCTCATCGGGATAGTGGGCGATCCGGTCGATCGACGAGTTCGGGAACACGGAGACGTAGTACTCCATCGCCTCCTGCGCGGAGTCGTGGAACCAGAGATACGGACGGATGGGCACAGGACCTGCCATGTCGGCCTCCTCGATCGGCACTCACGCTACGCCCGCCGGCATCCCGTGTCGAGAGGGTGTCCGGCACGATCAGCCCCGCGATCAGTCGGCGTACCGCCGACACCACTCGTACATGATCACGGCGGCCGCTGCGCTGGCATTGATCGACCGCGTCGACCCGTACTGGGTGATCTCGATATGGGCGGATGCCGCGGCGAGCGCCTCGGCGGAGAGCCCGGGTCCCTCCTGGCCGAACAGCAGCACGCAGCGCTCCGGCAGTTCGGCGCGGTCGACGGGGACCGATCCGTCGACGTTGTCGACGGCGACGATCGGCATCCGCTCCCCTGCAGCCCAGGCCGCGAAGGTCTCGATGTCCTCGTGATGCACCACGTGCTGGTACCGGTCGGTGACCATGGCTCCACGCTTGTTCCAGCGGCGTCGTCCGATGATGTGCACGGTGTCGGCGAGGAACGCATTCGCGCTGCGCACGATCGAACCGATGTTCATGTCATGCTGCCAGTTCTCGATCGCGACATGGAACGGATGCCGGTGCGTGTCGAGTTCGGCGACGATCGCCTCCATGCGCCAGTACCGGTAGCGGTCGATCACGTTGCGGGTGTCACCGTGCTCGAGCAGCTCAGGGTCGTACTGCTCCGCCGTCGGCCACTCCGCGCGCCCGCCCGGCCACGGCCCGACGCCGTGCGTGCTGCGCTCCGGTGTCGAGCTCTCCGGTGCGTGCTCGGGCGCGTGCTCCGGCGTCTGCTCATCCATCCAGCCAGGCTATCCGCCGCGCAGTCGCCGAGATATTTAGGTACGCCGAAAAATCCGCTACGATTTCGGCATGCCTAAAAATTCCGGGACCATCGAGGCTCCTGCCACGCGCACGACCCCGCCACGCAGCCTGTGGCTGCTGGGCCCGGCCCTCGTCGCCGGTGTCGCCTACCTCGATCCAGGCAATGTCGCCAGCAACATGACCGCGGGCGCCACGTACGGCTACCTGCTGGTGTGGGTCGTCGTCGCAGGCAACGTCATGGCCTGGTTGATCCAGTACCTCTCGGCGAAGCTCGGTGTCGTCACCGGCCAGAGCCTTCCCCAGGTGCTGGGCTCGCGCATCCGCAATCGGTGGGCCCGCCGCTCCTACTGGCTGCAGGCCGAGCTCGTCGCCATGGCGACCGACCTCGCCGAGGTGATCGGCGGCGCGGTCGCCCTGCACCTCCTGTTCAACGTGCCGCTGCTCCTCGGCGGGATCATCACCGGAGCGGTGTCGATGGTCCTGCTCGCGGTGCAGAGCCGCCGCGGACCTCGGCCGTTCGAGTTCGTGATCATCGGGCTCATGGCGATCATCACGATCGGCTTCGTCGCCGGGGTCTTCGTCGCCCCGCCGGACCCGGCCGGCGTCGTCGGCGGCCTCGTGCCGCGCTTCGAGGACACTGGATCGGTGCTGCTCGCGGCATCCATCCTCGGTGCGACGATCATGCCGCACGCGATCTACGCGCACTCCTCGCTCACCCGCGACCGCTTCGGCGCCACGACCGCCCACGCCGGCGACGAAGCCGTGCGCACCGAGACCTCGCGCATCCGCCGTCTCCTCAGGGCCACCCGCTGGGACGTGTCGATCGCCATGATCATCGCCGGATCGGTGAACCTCGCCATCCTGCTGCTCGCCGCCGCGAACCTCGCCGGCGTCGAGGGCACCGACTCGCTCGAGGGCGCGCACGCTGCCCTCGCCGCGGGCCTGGGTCCGGTCGTCGCGACGTTCTTCGCGGTCGGGCTGCTGGCCTCGGGTCTGGCCTCGACCTCTGTCGGCGCCTACGCGGGGGCCGAGATCATGCACGGCCTCCTGCACGTGCGCATCCCGCTGCTCGCCCGCCGCCTGGTGACGCTGATCCCCGCGCTCGTGATCCTCGGCGTCGGAGTCGACCCGACACTCGCGCTCGTGCTCAGCCAGGTGGTGCTGTCGTTCGGCATCCCGTTCGCGCTGATCCCGCTGGTCATCCTGACGGCACAGCGGCGCACGCTCGGCATCTGGGCGAATCGCGCATGGACGACCGCGGCCGGCGTGATCGCCTCGGTGCTGCTGATCGCGCTCAACGGTGCGCTGCTGTGGCTGGTGATCACCGGGGCATGAGCCCGGATAGGCTCTGAGCATGCCCGCCGAGAACGCCCGCCGCACCATCCGCATCCTCACCTGGATCGGCATCGCGACCGGCGTGATCGGCGGCCTGCTCGTCGCCTTCCCGAACGTCATCGGCGATGCCAGCCCGTGGGTGCAGCTCGCCCTCGGCATCGCGACCCTCGTGCTGGCGTTCCGGGCCCGCAAGATCGGCATCGCCGCGATCGAGGGCTTCGACGGTCGGCTCTCGCTCGCCGCTGCCCTGCTCGGCTTCCTGGTCTGCTTCTTCGCCGGCCAAGCCGCCTTCGGCATCCTCGTCGCGGTCGCGAATCCCTGACCAGCCCCGATCGCTGAAACCGGCCTGATCTAGACTGGTCAGGTGGCATCCCCTGCAGCTGACGACTATCTGAAGACCGTCTACGCGCACACCGAATGGCAGGATGCCGCGATCACCCCGTCGGTCCTCGCCGCGAAGCTCGGTATCGCACCGTCCTCGGTCACCGAGATGGTGAAGAAGCTCGCCGCAGCCGGTCTCGTCTCACACGTCCCCTACGGCGCGGTCCGCCTGACGGATGCCGGCACGCAGCGCGCGCTGGCGATGGTGCGACGACACCGACTGGTCGAGACCTGGCTCGTGCGTGAGTTCGACTACCGCTGGGACGAGGTGCACGACGAGGCAGAAGTGCTCGAGCACACGATCAGCGACCGGCTGCTCGAGGGCATCGATGTGCGCCTCGGGCGTCCGCGGTTCGATCCGCACGGCGACGCGATCCCGGATGCCGATGGCCGCGTCGACCGCGAGCCCTTCGTGCTGCTGGCCGACGCTCCGGTGGGACACGTCGGCCGCGTGCTGCGGGTGAGCGACGACGACCCGGAGATCCTGCGGGCCCTGGAATCGCACGGCGTCGACGTCGGCACGCAGGTCGAGGTGACCGCGAGCGGGGCGCGGATCGACGGCGCTGCGGTGCCGCTGCCGGACGGCGCGCTGTCCGCCGTGTGGCTGAGCACCTGATCACGCACTGCTGTCCCGGGAGCCCGCCCCCTCTAGGCTGAGCACATGGCACAACGAGACGACATCGAATGCTGGCTGACCGACATGGACGGCGTGCTCGTCCATGAGAACGACGCCATCCCCGGCGCGTCGGAGCTGCTCGCGGAATGGGAGCGCAACGACATCCCGTACCTGGTGCTCACGAACAACTCGATCTTCACCGCGCGCGATCTGTCAGCGCGCCTCCGCACGAGCGGCCTGAACGTGCCGGAGCACCGGATCTGGACCTCGGCGCTCGCGACCGCCGACTTCCTGAAGCAGCAGCTCCCCGGCGGCTCCGCCTTCGTGATCGGCGAAGCCGGCATCCTCACCGCCCTGCACGACGCCGGCTTCATCATGACCGAGACGAACCCCGATTTCGTGGTCGTCGGCGAGACGCGCAACTACTCCTTCGAGGCCATCACGAAGGCGATCCGCCTCATCATCGGGGGCGCCCGCTTCATCGTCACGAACCCTGATGCGACCGGCCCGAGCGTCGACGGACCGCTGCCGGCCACCGGCGCGATCGCCGCCCTCATCACGAAGGCCACCGGCAAGGAGCCGTACGTCGTCGGCAAGCCGAACCCGATGATGTTCCGCTCCGCACTGAACAAGATCGGCGCGCACTCAAAGCGCACCGGCATGATCGGCGACCGCATGGACACCGATGTCGTCGCCGGCATCGAGGCGGGTCTGCACACGATCCTGGTACTGACCGGCATCAGCGATCAGGCCGAGATCGAGAAGTACCCGTTCCGTCCTGACGAGATCGTGCAGTCGGTCGCCGACCTGCTGCCGCGGATCACCGAGACGATCACGACGGTCAAGACGAAGAAGTGATCGATGGGCGCGCTTGACGAGGGCGAGCGGGTCAGCGCCGCGGATGCCGAGGCCTGGCGCGCCTGGCTCGAGGAGCACCATGCTCGCACCGCCGGCGTCTGGCTGCTGAGCGTTCGCGGCAAGGCCGCCGGCGGAGTCGGCTACGACGATGCCGTGCGCCAGGCGCTGTGCTTCGGATGGATCGACGGCCCCGTGCGCACGTTCGACGATCAGACCGTCGGCCAGTGGTTCTCGCCGCGACGCCCTGGCAGCGGCTGGGCGGCGACGAACAAGGCCCGCATCGCGGAGCTCGAAGCCGCAGGCCTGCTCGCCGCCGCCGGCATCCGCGCGCTCGACGTCGCGAAGGCGAACGGCGCCTGGGAGATGCTCGACGGGCCGGAGGCGGGGATCGAGCCGCTCGAGCTCACGGCAGCGCTCGATGCGTCGCCCGACGCGCGCGCGAACTGGGATGGGTTCCCGAAGTCGGTCAAGAAGTTCGGGCTGACGCACATCGCGATGGCGAAACGGCCGGAGACGCGCTCCGCGCGCATCGCGAAGATCGTGGCGGATGCCGCGGAGGGGAAGCGACCATGAATCAGAGCGACCTGCTGTTCCTGGTGCTCATCCTGATCACCTCGAGCACCCTCGTCATCTTCGTCGTGCAGCTCGTGCGCTCCCGACGACGACGCGGCGAGGGCGAGGACGAGGGCCGCGCCGGGTGGTGGGAGGGCCCCTGGGACGACGACGACCGCAAGCGCTGACGCCGCTCAGCGGCTCAGGGCGTGTGCAGGACCAGGCTCGTCACCGCGGCCACCGGCTCAGGCAGCCGCAGCGGACCGGTCCCCGGCGTGATCGTGCCGAGGATGCGCGACTCACGAGCACCCGTGCCGCCGGGGATGACGGCCGGCACCCCGTGCATCGTGCACCAGCCGATCAGCGCGAAGAGGACCGCTTCCTTGTTGTCGGCTGAGGCGCCGAGTTCGTCGGCGAGCACGACCTCGACCTCGGGCAGCGCATCGCGGAGCCCCTGCATGATGAGCGGGTTGCGGCAGCCTCCACCCGACACTGCGAGGTAGTCGATGCCGGCGGCGCGCACGTCGTTCGCGACGGTCTGCACCGTCAGCTCGGTCAGCGTGCGGATCAGGTCAGCCACGCCGATCTCGCCGTGCGCGTCGACCAGGGCCCGCACGTAGTCGAGGTGGAAGTGCTCCTTGCCGGTGCTCTTCGGCGCCGGCAGGGCGTAGTACGGGTCGGCGAGCAGCGCGTCCAGCAGGGCCTTGTCCACGGCGCCGGTGCCGGCGATCGCGGCATCCTCGTCGTATCCGAGGTCGTTGAGCTCCTCTGCCACCACGACCGCATCGACGAGCGCGTTGGCGGGTCCGACGTCGTACGCGGAGATGCCGTCGCCCACGATCGTGATGTTCGCGATGCCGCCGAGGTTCAGCGCGGCGGACGTGCCGTCGCGGCCGCGGAGCAGCAGTTCGTCGAGGAACGACACCAGCGGGGCGCCGTGCCCGCCGACGGTGATGTCGCGGATGCGCACGTCCGAGACCACCGGGGCGCCGACGCGCTCGGCGATCCAGGCCGGCTGGCCGATCTGGAGCGTGCCGAGCGCGTGCCCCTCGTCGACCCAGTGGAAGACGGTCTGGCCGTGCGTGCAGACCGCGTGGACGCCGCCGACGGCTGCTGCGGCATCCGCGGCGACTGCGGCGAACGCCTGTCCGATCAGGGTGTCGAGCTCGCACATCTCGGCGAACGTGGTCCGGGCCGGGGGCAGCGCAGCGACCAGCCGCGCGCGCAGCTCGGGCGCGTAGGGCACGCTGTCCTCGTGCAGCACGGTGCCGCGAAGGGCGCCGTCCGTCTCCTGGAAGTCGACGACCGTCACGTCGATGCCGTCGTGTGAGGTGCCCGAGAGCAGGCCGAGTACGCGCATGCGCAGTCCTTCCGTCGTCTGCTCCGAGCCTACGACGTATTTGTTAGGGCAGTGGACGGAATCGAGGATCCCGGTCGGTGCGCGCTGCTCAGCGGATGACGAGCGCGGCCGCCCCGATCAGTGGACCCTCGTCGCCCAGTCCCGAACGCACGACCCGTGCGCGACGCGAGTACTCGTGCGCGGCGCTCGCCGTGAGCGCCTGCTGCACCAGGTCGATGTAGTCCTCGGAGACCCGGGAGAACCCGCCCCCGATCGCGACCATGTCGAGGTCGACGAGGGTCGCGGCATCCGCCAGCGCCTCACCGACGGCCTTCGCCGAGCGCTCGATCGCGGCTCGCGCGACCGCATCGCCGGCAGCCGCATCCCGCGCCAGGTCCTCGCCGGTGGCTCCCGACCATCCCTGCCGCTGCGCCCACGCGGCGCTCGCAGGACCGGAGGCGATCTCCTCGAGCGTGAGCCCGCCCTCGCGGCGGACCTGACCGAGGTGCCCGGCGTTGCCGGTCGCCCCGGGGATGTAGGCACCGTTCGCGACGAATCCGCCGCCGACGCCCGTCGAGACGACGATCGAGAGCGAAGCTCCTGCGTCCTGCGTCGCGCCCAGCCAGGCCTCGGCGAGCGCGAGCGCACCGCCGTCGTGTCCGAGCACGGTCGTCACCTCGCGGCCGAGCACGGCGGATGCCGCAGAGCGCACCGCTTCAGCGAGCCCGAACCCGCGGGCGAGGGGCATGTTCACCGGCATGATCGCGCCGGCAGCCCGGTCGATGGGTCCTGCGCTGCCGACGCCGGCTCCGACGATCTCCGCATCGGCCGGAGCCGCGGCCAGCGCGTGCGCGACGATCGCCTGCACGGCGGCAGTGAGCGAGTCGAGCGTGGCCTCTCGCCCCGTGGCCTGCCGGCTGCGGCTGCCCTCGACGAGCACGCCGTCTTCGTCGACGAGGACGGCTTCCATCTTCGTGCCGCCGACATCGACGGCGAGCGCGTAGCGGGTCACTGGGGGTCGAGTCCGAGGTCGTCGAGGTCGAAGGCCGCGCGCCATTCGAGGCCCTCGGCTTCGATCGCGGCCTGGGCCCCGGTCTTGCGGTCGACGATCACGGCGACGGCAACGATCTCGGCGCCCTCGCGGCGCAGCGCCTCGACGGCCTTGAGCGCGGACTGGCCGGTCGTCGAGGTGTCCTCCAGCACGACGACGCGCTTGCCCGCGACGTCGGCGCCCTCGATCTGGCGGCCGCGGCCGTGGTCCTTCGGCTCCTTGCGCACGACGAACGCGTCGAGCGGGCGGTCGGCTGCGACCGACGCATGCAGCACGGAGTTCGCGATCGGGTCGGCGCCGAGCGTGAGACCGCCGACCGCGACCACGTCGAGGTCGCCGATCAGGTCGAGCATGATGCGCCCGATCGCGGGCGCGGCGCGGTGGTCGAGGGTCAGCTTTCGCATGTCGACGTAGTACGTCGCCTTCTTGCCACTGGAGAGAGTGAAGTCGCCGTGGAACACCGCCTCGTCCTTGATGAGGTCGAGGAGTGTCTGGCGGTCTGCGTCGAGTGCGGTCACGGCATCCAGTGTAGGAGGCGCGGGCTTCGTGTTCTGCGGGAAGTCTGCGTGTCCGATGCCGCAACTCCGTTGTCCGATGCCGCAACTAGGCTTGACGCATGCGCTTGGCCACCTGGAACGTCAACTCCATCCGCACCCGCGTCACCCGCACCGTCGAATTCGCCGTGCGCGAAGACATCGACGTGCTGGCAATGCAGGAGATCAAGTGCAAGCCGGAGCAGTTCCCCTACGGCCCGTTCGAGGAAGCCGGGTACCACGTCGAGGTGCACGGTCTGAATCAGTGGAACGGCGTCGCGATCGCGAGCCGCCTGCCGATCACCGATGTGCGCACCGCGTTCGACGGCATGCCCGGCTTCGCGAAGGGGCATGAAGGGCCGGATGCTCCGCTCGAGGCCCGTGCCCTCGGCGTCATGGTCGACGGCGTTCGCGTCTGGAGCCTGTACGTGCCGAACGGCCGCTCGCTCGACGATCCGCACTACACGTACAAGCTGCACTGGCTCGAGGAGCTGAAGAAGTCGACCGCCGCTGAGCTCGCGGCGAACCCTGCGCTTCCGCTCGCACTGGTCGGCGACTTCAACATCATCCCGTTCGACGGCGACAACGGCGATCCCGACATCGTCGAGGGCGTCTCGACGCACGTCTCCCCGCAGGAGCGCCAGGCGTTCTTCGCCTTCCAGGACGCCGGGGTCACCGACGTCGTGCGCCCGCTCATCCCCGAGGGCTTCACCTACTGGGACTACCAGCGACTGAAGTTCCCGCGCAACGAAGGCGTGCGCATCGACTTCGTGCTCGGTTCGCGCACCCTGGCGGATGCCGTCATCGGAGCCTCGATCCATCGCGAGGAGCGCAAGGGCGAGCAGCCGAGCGACCACGTGCCGGTGGTCGTCGAGTTCGACCTGGGCGGCGCGGCGGAAGACGACGATCTGCCGATGATCTTCTCGTGACCCTTCGACAGGCTCAGGGACCCATTCGACAGGGTCAGGGACCCACCCGACAGGGTCAGGGACCCACCTGATGCGGCTGATCGCGACCGACCTCGACGGCACCCTGCTCGATTCGGCATCCGCGGTCTCCCCGCGCACCAGGGCAGCGCTCGATGCGGCCAGGGACCGCGGCATCCACGTCGTGCCGGTCACCGCCCGTCAGCCGATCGGTCTGCGCGCGATCGCCGCCGATGCGGCCTTCGACGACTGGGCGCTGTGCAGCAACGGCGCCTACGCGGTGCATCTCGCCGAGGGACGGATGCTGTTCGCCGAGGAACTGCCGGCAGCGACGATCCGCACGCTCGCCGAGGCGCTGCGCGCGAGCATCCCCGGCCTGCTGTTCGCCAGCGTGCGCGAAGGCGGCGAGACCTTCGTGGCGCAGCAGGGCTACGCCGAGATCGCCGACCTGTCCGACCACAAGCGCGACCCGAAGACGATGGGTGGCGTGCCGCTCGATCAGGTGCTGTCGGCCCCGAGCCTGAAGTTCGTGATCCGGCATCCGGAGCTCGCACCCGCTGCACTGTTCGACACCCTTCGCTCGCTCGGCCTCACGGGGTTCGAGGCGACGCTCTCAGGCGCGCCCTTCGTGGAGGTCATGGCGGAGGGCGTCACGAAGGCCACCGGCCTCGCCCGCCTCTGCGCGCACCTCGGGATCGACCGAGCCGACGTCGTGGCCTTCGGCGACGCGCTCAACGACGTCGAGATGCTCCGCTGGGCAGGTCGCGGGGTCGCGATGGCGGATGCTGCTCCAGTGGTGCAGGATGCCGCCGACGAGACGACGGTGTCGAACGACGAGGACGGCGTCGCACGCGTGATCGAGCGGTTGCTGGGCTGACCCGGCAACCGCTCGATCACGCAATCAGCTCTCGCGATCAGCTCTCGCGATCAGCTCTCGCGATCAGCGCACGCGATCAGCTCTCGACGCGTCGGCGACGCACCATCGCCGCGCCCAGCGTCGTCAGGAGGATGCCCATCGCGACGAGTGCGACCGGAACCTCGGCTCCGGTGGCTGCGAGGGCGCCTCGCGGGGCTGTCGCCCCACCGGTCGACTGTCCGCCAGCTCCCTCCCCTTCGGGGGCCTGACCGCCGGTTCCTGGTCCACCAGGAACCGGAGCTGCGGTGACGTCCACGGCCGCGCTCGCGACCACCGCGGCGCCGGAGAGCGCGACCAGGGTATGTGCCCCGACGGGCGCGCCGACGGGGATGCGCAGGCTCCCGGCGAGCACTCCGTCAGCATCGGCAGTCAGCGAGCCGAGAGCGATCGGATCCGAGCGGAGCTCGAACGCGACGGTGGCGTTCGGCTCGAACCCGCTGCCTGAGACGGTGACCGCATCGCCGGCACGGATCGTGCCGGCCGAGAGCGTGATCGTCGGTTCAGGCTGCGGCTCCGGGGCGTCGACCAGCGTGAAGTCGATTCCCGTCACGGTCTGGTCGGGCGAAAGCGAGATGGGTGTCGCCGCGTCCGCTGTCGCAACCCCGTTGTAGTACTGGGAGGCGATCGTCGTCCCGTCCGCGGACATCGCGGTCGCACGCAGGACGTATGTGCCCTTCTGGAGCGCCAGCGAGTACGCACCGGTGTCAGGTTTCGCGGAGATGGTCCTGACTTCGATCCCGTCGATCCAGGCTGTCACCTGCACCTTCGCCGCCCCAACAGCGTCCACCGTCACCGTGCCGGAGATCGCGCCGGGCCTCTCGAGCGCGGCGTCGATGCCGACGACCTCGTCACCCGCCGCGACGGTGATCTCGGTCGCGGTGTCCCAGTACCCCGCGTCCTTCCAGTACTCCTCAGCCAGACCGAAGGACCGGAAGACGACCTTGTAGGTTCCCGCCGGCACCCCGATGCGATAGGTGCCGTCACTCATGGTGTTGCCGGTCTCGATGTCGAACGTGTCGTTCACGTCGTAGACCGACACCCACGACGACAGCGGCGCCCCGTCGGCACCTCGCGTCACCGTGCCACTGATGAACGCCGCGGTGGCGAGTGCTGCGTCGACCCCGGTTGCGGCCTGCTGCCCGGTGATGGCGATCTGCGTCGCGTAGTCCCAGCTGTACTGGTTCTTCCAGTACTCGGAGAGCAGTTCCGGATCCGGCGAGCCGAAGTGGAGGCGATACGACCCGTCAGGAAGACCACCCAGGTCATAGGCGCCTGCGGCGTCGGTCTGCGTCTCGCCGACGACCTCCCGATTCGCATCGAGAGCCGATACGGTGACCCCCTCGAGCGTCGACCCGTCATCCTCGCGGGTCACGGTCCCCGAGATCGAGCCGGTGGCGTCCGCCGGCAGCTCTTCGGCCGCCGCTGCGGTCACACCGCCGAGGGCGAGCGCGAACGCCGCCATTCCGCCGAGCACCGCTCGGAGCATCCCGTGTCGTCGCGTCATCGTCCCACCCCTCCAAGGAGGCCGTGCGCGCAACGATGATGCTGTCCCGCTCGACCCCGAACCTCTGCCGATCGTGCGGCACATATCCGGTCGAATCTATGCGAGCGGTACACAGAGACGGAATAGTCAATTCGCAGCAGTTACGGGCATGTGATCATCCGAAAGTACCGACCTCCGGCACTCGGACCATGAGACGCGACCAATCAGTCATAGTATCCACGCCCCGCCACCTCGTCGTGCCCTGTGTCAGCCGCCGACTCGGCGACGGCGTGCGAGGACGAGGCCGGCTGCCAGGAGTCCGAGCGCCATCATCGCTGCGAAGGTCGGAGCCTCGGACCCGGTGTTCGCGAGACGATCACCGGTGGCGGATCCCGAGGTGCTCTGACTCGATGCCGCGGTCACCTGCAGTGCGGCACTCGCCACGGCCACCGACTGCGCGTTCAGGGCGACGAGCGTGTGCGCCCCGACCGGCGCACTGACCGGGATGCGGAGGCTGCCCTTCAGCACGCCCTGCGCATCGGCGGTGAGCGAACCGAGCGCGATCGGATCGGAGTGCAGCTCGAACGAGATCTTCTCGCCCGGCGCGAAGCCGGTACCTGAGATCGCGATGTCCCCACCCGCGCGCACACTGCCGGCGCCGAGCGCAAGGGCCGGCTTCGGTTCGGGCTCCGGCGTGTGGCATTCGGTCGCCAGCGTGATGTCGATGTCGGTCACGACCTGTCCGCCGACGACGTCGATCGTCTCCGCGTCATCAAGCGTCGCTCCGCCACCGAGGAACTGCGTGCAGAAGCCTTCGGCCTGGACGCCGATCGTGTAGGTGCCGGCCGGCAGCAGCCCGCCGTTCTCCGCAGGGAACTCGCGATCGCCCCCGAGAACGAAATCGCCCCCGGTGTTCGAGGTCGTCACCGCGTTCCACTCGCCGTCGCCCCAGAGGTAGGCCGTGACGGTCGCACCGTCACCCTGCAACTCGGCGCCCCCTCCGGAGACCGCACCGTGGATCGCGCCACCACGGGAGAGATCGAAGTCGATGCCGGTGGGGTCCGCCGAAGATCCGAGCGAGACGACGGTCGCCGAAGCGGCCGTGTCAGCACCGTCGAAGTACTGCCAGGCGTAGGTCTGGTCATACGCGGTTCCGTAGGCGCGGACCGTGTAGTCGCCGGCCGGCAGGACGAGCGTGTATTCGCCGTTCTGTTTCGTGTAGGCCATTGCGGCCACGGGCTGTCCGTCCATGAACGGTTCGACGATGGCGTCCTCCAGCGGCTGCCCATCCGAGCGAACGACCCCGCTGATCACGTGCCCGGTCTCGAGCTGCGGATTGAACTCGAACATTCCGCCGCCGGAGGCGACGACCACCGGAGATGCATCGGCCTGCGAGTACGCGTTCTCGAGGTACTCCGAGAGCACCAGCGGATCAGCACTGATGAACTGGACGATGTAGACGCCGGGGCCGACCGTCAGACGATAGGAGCCGTCCGGTGCGATCGGGGTCGAGAACGTCGGCCCAGCGCCCGATGCAGCCGTGGCCGAGACGGAGCCGGGGACGGGAGAGCCGTCGACAGCCCTGGTGACGGTCCCCTCGAACCCGATCGCGCCGGTGAGCGATGCGTCGATCCCCGTGGCGACCTGGCCGGCGACCACCGGCACGAGCGTGGCGGACTGCTGATCGTATGCGCTCTCCCAGTACTCGTCAGCGAGCGCGTCGTCCGTGGCCTCGAACTTGACCGTGTATGCGGCCGGAACCAGCCCATCCGTCAGATAGACGCCGTTCTCGTCCGTCATCACGACCGCGGGCGATGCACCGATCGAGTCCGGGGAGACGGAGACGCTCGCACCCGAGATGGGCGTGCCGTCGCTCTCCCGCGTGACGCGTCCGGTGATGGATGCGCCCTGCTGCAGCGTCGCGTCGATGTCGGTGACCGTCTCGCCGCCGACCGCCGTGATGCGCGTCGCGGACTCGGCGGTGCGAGCACCGTCCCAGTATTCGGAGATGAGCCCGGTTTCAGTCCCCGCAGTCGCGAAGCGCACCGTGTACTCACCGGGCTCGAGACCGGTGACGGTGTAGTCGCCGTTCGCGTCGGTCGATGCCGCGCCGTTCTTCGTGAAGTCCGTGCTGTTCACGAAGACGCTGATCGAGGCCACCGGCGCCCCGCCGTCCTCCCTGGTCACGGTGCCGGAGATCGTCACTGTGGGGTCGGCGTCGTCGGCCGCAGCCGACACCGCTCCCGTCAAAGCGAGTACCGAGACTGCCGTTCCCGCGAGCAATGCCCGCAGCGACACCCGTCGGCCCATTCGTCGTGACGCCATGGTTCATCCCCTCGCGACGGGGATGCGCGCTCAACGGCGACGTTGCCACGGCGGCCCCGAATCCAGCGTGCCGCTCGTGCGGCAACGCGATTTTGAATCTAGAGCCTCGGCGCACAGGAAGGGAATAGTCAATTCATGGGAGTTACCCGGGCGTGATCACCCGAAAGTACCGACCTGGGGCACTCGATCGGTGCGTCCGTAGCGCAGCAGGGTCACGCCGCCGTCGTCGGTGATCGGCGGATGCAGCAGACGGAGCACCGAGGGCAGCGCGTTGTCATCGAAGACCTTCTTGCCGGCACCCAGCAGCAGGGGGTACACCCAGAGGTTGAGCTCGTCGAAGAGCCCTTCCGCGAGCAGCGTGTGCACGAAGTCGATACTGCCGATCACGTGCACTTCACGGTGGGTCGCGCGCATCTCCGCGACCTCGGCTGCGAGATCGTCACCCACACGGGTACTGCCCTCCCAGTCGAGTTCGACGGCGGAATCCCGCGTCGCCACGTACTTGGGCACCCGGTTGAACAGCTGCCCGATGTCACCCTCAGGGCCGTCGGTGTGGTGCGGCCAGTACGACGCGAAGATGTCGTAGGTGCGCCGGCCGAGCAGCAGCGCGTCGAGTCCGCGCATGCCCTTCTCGATCTCCTCGCCGACCCCGGATGACGGATAGCCGGCCTGCCATCCGCTGAAGCGGAAGCCGCCTGAGGTGTCCTCGTCGGTGCCACCCGGCCCCTGCGCCACCCCGTCGAGCGAGGTGAAGAGATCGATCAGAATGCGACCGGATCCTGTCCTGGATTCTGCAGTGCTCATGTCGTGCTCCTTGCCTGAAGAACTTCTTCGTGTTCAGTGCTGCGCCGCGACCAGCGCGGCGATGTGGAAGGTCGCGGCGAACGAGTCGAGCCACGCCTCCTCGCCGCGGACGACCGCGACGACGTCCTGCTCGAGAGCCTCGGCCGGCGAGAGCTGTCCGCCGATGAGCAGACGGATGCCGGGACCGGCGACGATCACCGCATCCGGGTCACCCTCCGGCCCGGCGCCGCCGGAGGGCGGCGCCGGCGGCGCGAGTTGCGCGATCCGGAGCTCGCCGTCCCGCACGGACGCCCGGAGGGCGACATCGCCGACGTGCAGTTCGTACTCGGCGTCCGCCGCGGCATCCGACTGGAAGGCCGTTCGCAGCGCCATCGTGAGCGAATCAGGGGTGACGACATCGCCCTCCTGCGGGTCGCCCATCGCCTGGAACCCCCAGCGCCCGAGCGCGAGCATGATGGGCTCGAACGAGCGGCCGTAGGGGGTCAGCTCGTACACGAGCCCGCAGTTGTGCAGCGGGACCCGCCGGATGACGCCGCCCTCCTGCAGTTCCTTCAGGCGCGTGGAGAGGATGTTGGTCGGGATGCGCGGCAGACCCTGCTTGAGGTCGGTGTAGCGCCGCGGACCGACGAACAGATCACGCACGATGAGCAGCGCCCACCGCTCGCCGATCAGGTCGACGGCCGCGGTGACCCCGCAGTACTGGCCGTAGCTGCGCGCTGCCACGTCAGGATCCGGTGCTCTGCTCCGCGACGTGCTCCGGCCCGTTCTCGACAGCCTCCTCGGTCATGAACAGGAAGCCGAGCGAGTTGCCGTCAGGATCGTCGAGGTCGCGGGAGTACATGAAGCCGTAGTCCTGAGCCGGCTTCGGCTCGGCGCCCCCGGCGGCCAGCCCCTTGGCGAGGATGTCGTCGACCTCATCGCGCGAGTCACGACTGAAGGACACCGAGACCTGCGCGACCTCGTTCGGATCGGCGATCGGCTTGTCGGTGAACGTGGCGAAGAACTCGCGCTTGAGCACCATGAAGAACACGTCATCGCTCCACACGATGCATGCGGCGTTCTCGTCCGTGAAGAGCGGGTTGATCTCGCAGCCGAGTGCGGTGTAGAACGCCTTGCTGCGCTCGAGATCGGTGGTGGGCAGGTTGACGAAGACCTTGGTCACGATGACTCCCTTGTCGATGTGCGCCCGGAGGCATCCGAGCCGGGGCCCCGCTGTGGTGCTGAGCCTGTCACAGCATACTTGCAAAAAACAAGTACGGCGTCAACAGTCAGTTCCAGGGGAATCTCCCCCACGCGACGGATGCCGCGGCATCCGCCATCGCCCTACGGTGGGAGGATGCCGTTCACCCGCACGCCGACCGACCGCGAGCGGCGCAGCGATCTGCTGCTCGCCGCCGTGCTGTTCGCCGGCGCCGTCCTCAGCGCCGGGCTCTCGTCGCTCTCGCAGATCTACGGCGACGAGCAGGCGGAGCTGTGGACCGCACTCGTCTACGCCGTCGTCGTGACCGCCCCGCTCGCATTCCGTCGTCGCTGGCCGGGCATCGTCGCCGCGATCACCGCGACGGCCTATTTCGTGGCCGTCACGGTGAGGATCCCGGAGCTGTACGTCGGCAACATCGCGATGTTCATCGGCCTGTACTCGGTCGGCGCCTGGATGAACGACCGCTGTCGCGCCATGATCGTCCGCATCGCGATCATCGTCGGCATGTTCGCGTGGCTGCTGATCACCATGTACTACGAGGCGATCAAGCAGGCCGACGAAGCCGACGTCATGGCCGGAGCCTTCTCTCCCTACATCGCGTTCATGATGATCCAGATCCTGTTGAACGCGCTCTACTTCGGCGGTGCGTACTACATCGGCGATCGCGCCTGGAATTCCGCCGCCGAGCGCGAGGTGCTCGAGCAGCGCACCGTGGAGCTGGAGCGGGAGCGCGAGGTGACCGCCGCGCAGGCCGTCGCCCTGGACCGGGTGCGCATCGCCAGGGAGCTGCACGACGTCGTCGCCCACCACGTCTCGGTCATGGGAGTGCAGGCTGGCGCAGCCAGGCTCGTGATCGATCAGGACCCGGCCCAGTCGACTCGCATCCTCACCAGCATCGAGTCGTCGGCGCGGGACGCGATCAGCGAGCTGCGGCAGCTGCTCGAGACGCTGCGCACGCCGGGTGGCGAGACGCTCGAGCCGGCATCGACGCTGACCCTCGACGACATCGCCGAGCTCGCCGCCGCTTCGACGGATGCCGGGCTCCCCACCGACTACGCCGTGATCGGCATTCCGACGCCGGTGCCGTCGCTCGTCGCCGTGAACCTCTATCGGATCGCCCAGGAATCGCTGACGAACGCGCGTCGCCATGCGGGCGTCGGGGCCACCGCCGATGTCCGGGTGCGCTACGACGGAGAGGGTGTGGAGGTCGAGGTCGTGAACAGCGGTCGCTCCGTCAGCCACCTCCGGCCCGGACTCGGCCAGCTGGGCATGCGCGAGCGCGCGATCGCCTCCGGCGGGACCATCGAGGTCACGCCGCGCCCGCTCGGCGGGCTGCGGGTGCGGGCACGCGTGCCGCTCCCGGCGCGACAGCAGGAGACGACAGCGAAGGACCCAGCATGACCGCCGCACCCATCCGAGTGCTCCTCGTCGACGACCACTCGATGCTGCGGGCGGGGTTCCGCACGATCCTCGAGACCCAGCCCGACATCACGGTGGTCGGCGAGGCGGCGACGGGTGCGGATGCCGTGGCGCAGGCATCGGTGCTCCTGCCGGACGTGATCACGATGGACGTGCAGATGCCCGACATGGACGGCATCGAGGCGACCAGACGGATCGTCGCCGACCCTGGGATCACCGCAGCCATCGCCATCGTCACGACCTTCGACCGCGATGAGTACCTGCACCACGCGCTCGAGGCCGGAGCGAGCGGCTTCCTGCTGAAGAACGCCGGCGCTGAGGACCTGATCGCCGCCGTGCGCGCGCTCGCTGCCGGCGACGGCATCCTGGCGCCGGAGGTGACCCGTCGCGTGCTCGCGCGCTTCGCGGCAGCGCCCGTCACCGCCCCCGTCCCGACGACCCCGTCGGTGCCGGCGACGGCGCTGGCCGAACCGCTGACCGAGCGCGAAGCGGAGGTGCTGACGCTGCTCGCCGACGCCCGCAGCAACGCCGAGATCGCGACCGCCCTCTTCATCGGCGAGGCGACGGTGAAGACCCACGTCTCGCGCATCCTCCAGAAGCTGGGCGCCCGCGACCGGGTGCAGGCCGTCGTGCTCGCGCATCGGCTGGGACTCGCGTAGGTGTACTGACCCAGCCACGGCATGGGTGCTCACGCCCGCTGAGCGCTAGCCTCGGAGGATGCCAGGCAGCACCCCTCTCTCCCGACCGATCCTGGCGGGCGTCGTGACCGCGCTGGTCGGCTTCACGAGCTCCTTCGCCGTGGTGCTCACGGGGCTCGGCGCGGTCGGTGCGACGGCGGCGCAGGCCGCGAGCGGGCTGCTCGCAGCCAGTCTCACGATGGGGCTCGCCTGCATCGTGCTCGCCTGGCGGTATCGGATGCCGATCACGTCAGCATGGTCGACGCCAGGGGCGGCGCTGCTCGTCGCGACCGGCACGGTGGAGGGCGGCTGGCCGGCCGCGGTCGGCGCCTTCCTGGTCTCGGCTGCCCTCATCCTGCTCACGGCGCTCTGGCCGGCGCTCGGGGCATTGATCGCCCGCATCCCGCCGTCGATCGCGCAGGCCATGCTCGCCGGCGTCCTGCTGCCGCTGTGCCTCGCACCGATCACGGGCATCGTCGCGAACCCCTGGGGAGTGATCCCCGTGGTCGCGACCTGGCTCGTCGTCGCGCGGCTGGCCCCGCGCTGGGCGGTGCCGACCGCGTTCGTCGCCGCCGCCGTCGTCGTCGCAGTCTCGCTGATCCAGGCCGGCGCACCGGTCGATCCGGCGCTCCTGCTGCCGCGGTTCGAGCTCACAGCCCCGACGTTCACGGTCGGCGCGCTCGTCGGGCTGGCGCTGCCGCTGTTCATCGTCACGATGGCGTCGCAGAACGTGCCAGGCACCGCGATCATGCGCAGCTTCGGCTACGAGGTGCCGTGGCGTCCTGCGATGCTCGTGACCGGGCTCGGGTCTGCGCTCGGTGCTCCCGCCGGCGGGCACACGATCAACCTCGCGGCGATCAGCGCGGCACTCGCCGCCTCGCCCGACGCCGATCCCGATCCGAAGCGCCGCTGGGTGGCCGGCGTCTCGACCGGGGCGTCGTATCTCGTCCTCGGAGGTTGCTCCGCCGCATTCGCCACCCTCGTGCTGCTTGCGCCGGATGCCGTGATCCCCGCCGTCGCCGGACTCGCCCTGTTCGCGGCCTTCGGCTCGGCCGTGCAGCAGGCCATCGACGATCCGGGCGAACGGCTCCCTGCCGTCGTGACGTTCCTGGTCGCGGCATCCGGCATCGCCGTGCTCGGCGTGAGCGCCGCGTTCTGGGCGCTGGTCGCCGGACTCCTGGTGCGCACGGTGCTGCACGCCCGGCGCTGACCTGCCCTTTCGCCCCTCCCCCTTCGACAGGCTCAGGGCCCCAGGCTCAGGGCCCCAGGCTCAGGGACCCAGGCTCAGGGACCCAGGCTCAGGGACCCAGACTCAGGGCCCCAGGCTCAGGGGCCAAGGCTCAGGGACCCAGGCTCAGAGACCCAGGCTCAGGGACCCAGGCCCAGCGCCTCTCCCCCGCCGGGATGACATCGCGCTCTCCCCCGCACGGGGGATGCCGTGGCATCCGCCGGTCCCTAGCGTTAGGGGTATGACAGGACCTCTCGAACTGACCGGCATCACCAAGAGCTACGGCTCGCGGCTCGTGCTCGACGACGTCTCCTTCCGGGTCGAGCCCGGGAAGCTGACGGGATTCGTCGGCGGGAACGGCGCGGGCAAGACCACCACCATGCGCATCGTGCTCGGGCTGCTCTCCTCAGACGGCGGACGGGTCGATCTCGACGGCGCGCCGCTGACGGCCGCGGACCGACGTCGCTTCGGCTACATGCCGGAGGAGCGCGGGCTGTACCCGAAGATGAAGGTGCTCGAGCAGATCGTGTACCTCGCCCGGCTGCACGGCTTCGGCAAGGCCGAGGCCACCGCCAGGGCGACCGAGCTGCTCACCGAGCTCGGTCTCGGCGAGCGGCTGAACGACACGATCGAGTCGCTCTCGCTCGGCAACCAGCAGCGCGCGCAGATCGCCGCGTCCCTCGTGCACGACCCCGAGGTGCTGATCCTCGACGAGCCGTTCTCCGGACTCGACCCGCTCGCGGTCGACGTCGTCGCGAGCGTGCTGCAGTCCAGCGCCGCCAAGGGCGCGGCGATCCTGTTCTCCTCCCACCAGCTCGATGTGGTCGAGCGCCTGTGCGACGACCTCGTCATCCTCGCCGGCGGCACGATCCGCGCCTCCGGTTCGCGCGACGCGCTCCGCGCCGAGCACGCCGGCAGCCGCTACGAGCTCGTCTCAGCGGGCGATGCAGGCTGGCTGCGAGCCGAAGCGGGCGTCACCGTCGTCGACTTCGAGGGCGGCTACGCCCTGTTCGACGCCGACGGCCCCGAGACCGCTCAGCGCGTGCTGCGCGCCGCCGTCGAGCGCGGCGACGTCGCGAGCTTCGCCCCCAAGCATCCGTCCCTCGCCCAGATCTTCAAGGAGGTCATCCAGTGAGTGCTTCGACACGCTCAGGGGCCCAGTCCGTCCGCCCTTCGACACGCTCAGGCCCCCAGGCGTCCATGGTCTGGCTCGTCGCCGAGCGCGAGATCAGCTCCAAGCTGCGCAGCAAGGCGTTCCTGATCTCCACCGGCATCCTGCTGCTGATCGCGCTCGCCGGCATCGTGATCGGCGGGTTCGCGAGCAAGAACACCGCATCGGATGCCATGCCGGTCGCCGTGACCTCGCAGACCGCATCGGCCGTCTCGGCGCTGCCGAACGTGAAGGTCACCGAGGTGTCCGACGAAGCCGCAGCCGAGGAGCTCGTCCGATCCGAGAAGGTCGACGCCGCCGTGCTGCCGGGGGACAACCCCTCCGGGTATACCGTGATCGCCCTGCAGGACGCCCCCGGCTCGCTCGTCTCCGCGCTCTCGCAGGCGCCGGACGTGCAGATCCTGGAGCCGGCGACCACCAACCCGCTGCTGCGCTACTTCATCGCGATCGGCTTCGGTCTGGTGTTCATGATGGCCGCGGCGACCTTCGGCGGCACGATCGCGCAGAGCGTGGTCGAGGAGAAGCAGACCCGCGTGGTCGAGGTGCTGCTGTCGGCGATCCCGGCTCGCACGCTCCTCGCCGGCAAGGTGATCGGCAACACGGTGCTGGCGATGGGGCAGATCCTCGCCCTCGCCGCGATCGCGACCGTGGGTCTCATCGTCACCGGTCAGAACGCCGTGCTCTCGACCCTCGGCGCGCCCATCATCTGGTTCGCGGTGTTCTTCCTGTTCGGATTCATCCTGCTCGCGGCGCTGTTCGCGGCAGCGGCGTCCATGGTGTCCCGCCAGGAGGACATCGGCTCGACCACGACCCCGATCACGATGCTCGTGATGGCGCCGTACGTGCTCGTGATCATCTTCAACGACAACCCGCTGGTGCTGACGATCATGTCGTACGTGCCGTTCTCGGCCCCGGTCGGGATGCCGATGCGCCTGT
>NZ_DAITBE010000001.1:0-878977 GCF_036823965.1 Microbacterium sp.
TCCTCGACGAGGCGGTTCCAGTTCTCGGTCCACTTCTTCGAGCCCTCGTCCTGGAGGTCGATCGTGACGTCGGTGCCGTCCGTCGCGAACGGCTCGCCACCGGCCTGCCAGATCATCGAGGTCGCGAAGCCGGCGTCGCCGGTGTCGTTCGTGATGTACGCGTCAGGGTTGGCGGCGTGGATCGCCTTGGCCGCCTCGTAGTACTCGTCCCACGTCGTCGGCACGGCGATGCCGGCGGCGTCGAAGACGGCCTTGTTGTAGAACAGCGCCATGGGGCCCGAGTCCTGGGGGAGACCGTAGATCGCGTCACCCTCGGTGACGGAGTTCCAGGTCGACGCGGTGTAGTCGTCCTCGAAGTCCGCGAAGCCGTACTGCGAGAGGTCGGTGAACGCGTCAGTGAGTGAGAACTGCGGGAAGGCGTAGTACTCGATCTGCACGACGTCCGGTGCACCGGAGCCGGCCTTGATCGCGTTCTGCAGCTTCGTGTACTCGTCGTTGTTGGTGCCGGCGTTGACGACGTTGACCTTGACGTTCGGGTACTCCTTCATGAACGCCGCAGCCTGGTCCTCGGCGGAGGGGGTCCAGGACCAGTACGTGATCTCGCCGCCCTTCTCGAGCGCGGCCTCGACCGAGTCGAAGGAGCCGTCGCCGGCGGCTGCGCCGCTGCCGGTGTCGGAGCCTCCGGTGCTGCAACCGGCCAGCGCGAGCGCGGCGACGGTGCCGACTGCGAGCACCGTCAGGGTGCGGCGCGCAGCGGGGTTGGGAAGGTGCTTCATTGCTGTGTCCTTTCGGGGGTGCGGTCCAGCATCGGACCGCGGGGTGGTGGAGCGGTGGCGCCTACTGCTTGACGCTTCCCGCGGTGAGACCTGACTGCCAGAACCGCTGCAGCAGCAGGAAGGCGATGACGATCGGGATGATGGTGAGGAGCGAGCCCATGATCACGAGGTTGTAGATCGGCTGGGATCCGGCGCCGATGGCCTGCGAGCTCCACTGGTTCAGGCCGACCGTGAGCGGGTACCAGGCGGGGTCGGACAGCATGATCAGCGGCAGGAAGTAGTTGTTCCAGGTGGCGACCACCGTGAACAGGGCGACCGTCACGATGCCCGGTGCGAGCAGGCGCATCGAGATCGTGAAGAAGGTGCGGAACTCGCCTGCGCCGTCGATGCGCGCGGCCTCGAGCAGTTCGGTCGGGACCGATTCCGTCGCGAACACCCAGATCAGGTACAGGCCGAACGGACTGATCAGGGAGGGGATGATCACCGCCCACGGGGTGTTGGTGAGTCCGAGCTCGCTGAAGAGCAGGAACGTCGGGACCGCCAGCGCCGTGCCCGGGACCGCAACGGCGCCGAGCACGATCGCGAACACCGCAGGGCGACCGGGGAAGCGGTACTTCGCGAGGCCGTAGCCGGCCATGGTCGCGAGCAGCGTCGCGCCGCCCGCACCAACGACCACGTACAGCAGCGTGTTGCCGAGCCAGCGGAGGAAGATGCCGTCGCGGTACGAGAAGGTCGCGACCAGGTTGTCGAAGAACGCGAAGTCGTCGGCGAACCAGAGCCCGAACGAGCTGAACAGTCCTGACTGCGTCTTGGTCGAGCTGAACAGCAGCCATACCAGTGGCACCAGGGTGTACAGCGCGTACACGATCATGACGATCAGCAGCGTCTTCGACGAGCGCGGGTTCAGGTGGCCGTTGCTCTTGCGTGCAGGACGGACGAGGGGGAGTGCCATCTCAGCGCACCTCCGACTTGGAGCCGCGCAGTTGCACGACGTAGGCGATCACGGCCGTGATGACACCCATGATGATGGCGATCGTCGCGGCGTAGTTGAACTGCTGCCCTGCGAACGACAGGTTGTACGCGTACATGTTCGGGGTGAAGTACGTCGTGATCACGTTCGGTGCGAGCGGGCGGAGGATGTTGGGCTCGTTGAAGAGCTGGAAGCTGCCGATGATCGAGAAGATCGTGGCGATCACGAGAGCGCCACGCACCGACGGGATCTTGATCGAGAAGATCGTGCGCCAGACGCCTGCGCCGTCGAGCGACGCGGCCTCGTACATGTCGGTGGGGATCGTCTTGAGCGAGGAGTAGAAGATCAGCATGTTGTAGCCGACGAACTGCCAGGTCACGATGTTGCCGATCGAGACGAGGATCCACTCCTTGGCGAACGGCGTGAAGAAGGAGCTGCCGATCAGGTCGTTGAAGTTCGACGCGAGACCGAACTGGTCGCCGTAGATGTATCCCCACATCAGCACCGCGACGACCGCTGGAACGGCGTACGGCAGGAAGATCAGGATGCGGAAGAAGGATGCTCCGCGCAGCCGGGCGCTGTCGAGTGCGAGCGCCGCGGCCAGCGCCAGGGCGAGCATGATCGGCACCTGCACCACGAGGAACAGGACGACGCGGCCGAACGCCTCCCAGAACTGGGAGTCGCCGAGCGCTCGCACATAGTTGTCGAACCCGACGAAGGCGGTGCCCCCGATCAGCTTCTCCTGGAAGAAACTGAGGTACAGCGCATAGGCGAGCGGTGTGAGGAACACCAGGGCGAAGACGACCATGAACGGGCCGACGAAGGCCCATCCCTTCCAGTCGCGCTTCTCGCGGCGGCGGATGCCGGCAGCCGGCGGCGCCGCAATGATTTCAGTCGTCATCGACGAGACCTTCTCCAAGTCATGGCGCCCACTGCGCCGTGTGTCAACGTCAACATATGCGATGTGTTGGTAGTGTGTCAACGTCAACACATGAATGGATGATTTCTCGTGAGCCTGGAACCTTCGACAGAGCAGTCGCAGCGCCGCAGAGAGCCCTCGATGGAGGATGTGGCGCGCGAAGCCGGTGTCTCCGGTCAGACCGTGTCGCGCGTCGTGAACGCCCGCGGCTACGTCGGTGCCGCCACCAGGGAGCGCGTCGAGCTGGCGATGCAGCACCTCGGCTACCGCCCCAACAGCGCAGCCAGGGCGCTGCGATCAGGACGGTTCCGCACCATCGGCGTCGTGATGTTCTCGTTCAGCTCCTACGGCAATCAGCGCACGCTCGACGCGATCGCGGTGCGCGCCTCGCAGCGGGGGTACGCCCTGACGCTCATCCCGGTCGAATCCAGCGCCGTCGAGACCGTGGCCGGCGCCTTCCGCCGCATCGAGGAGCATGCGGTCGACGGCATCATCATCGTGCTCGAGGCGCATCAACTCGACGAGGCGGATGTGGAGATCCCGGAGGGCATGCCGATCGTGCTGGTCGACTCGAATCGCGGAACCACGCATCCCTTCGTCGACACCGATCAGGCGCAGGGTGCGCGACTCGCCACGGAGCATCTGCTGGGGCTCGGACACGAGACGGTGTGGCACGTGACCGGTCCAGCCGAGTCGTACTCGGCCGAGCGACGGCGTGAAGCGTGGCAGGCGACCCTCGAGGCAGCCGGGCGTCCGACACCCGAGGTGATCTTCGGCGACTGGAGCGCCGAATCCGGCTATCGCGCCGGTCTGCAGTTGCGAGGGCGCGACGATGTGACGGCCGTGTTCGCGGCGAACGACCAGATGGCGATCGGGCTCGTGCGCGCGTTCCGAGAGGCAGGGCTCGACATCCCGGACGACGTCAGCGTGGTGGGTTTCGACGGCCTGCCGGATGCCGCGCAGCTGTGGCCGCCGCTCACGACCGTGCAGCAGCACCCGGAGCGGGTCGGTGCACTGGCCGTCGATGCGCTGCTCGTGGAACTCGACGGCGGTGAGCCCCCGAGGACGCCGCTCGTGAGCACGGAGCTCGTGGTGCGGGGGAGCAGCGCCGCCCCGCGCGTCCGGTGATCCGCGTCGACCGGCCACGAGCGCCCGCTGCGTAGAGTCGAAGGCATGGCTGCGACTGTCGAGACCCCGGTCTACCGCGCTCCGATGCGCTCGCGCGACGATGCCGTGCCGCCCTGGGTCGGGCCGGAACGGGCGCTCGAGCTGGGGATCTGCGGGATCGGCGGCAGGCTGGAGCCGGCCCCTGGATCATTGGCCGAGGCGCTGGTCACGGCGGATGCGCAGGCCGGCATCCGGCTGGCGTGGCGCATCGAGCGGTTCGCGAAGGCGCCGATCGGCGCCTTCGTCTGGACGAGGGACGTCGACGGGCTGACGTATCTCGGGCGCATCGTCGGCCCGTGGACCTACGACGCCGGCGCGGCGGCAGCCGCCGCTGATCTCGTGCACGTTCGGCGCTGCGACTGGCTCGCGGACCCCGTCGACGAGGGCTCGGTGCCGCCCGACGTGCAGGCGACATTCGGCCGAGGCGGACGCAACTGGCAGCGGATCCGCGCCGCGAGCGTCAGCGCGCCGACGCTCGCGGTGTGGGACAGGTACCGCGCTGAAAAGTGAGGGTCAGCGCCAGATGGCGGCGATCGCGGCGTTCGCCGCGGTCAGGATGCCGACGAGCCAGAACATGACCGGCGGGACGGATGCTCCGCGCTTCTGCCGCGCGGTGCCGATGCCGAGGAGTGCGCCGATGATCAGCAGGAGCACGAGCTTCACGCCGATCTTCACGTAGTTCAACTCGTAGGAGATGCCCCACGGAGCCGCGAGCGCGAGGCCGGCGATCGCCGCGATCGTCATCCCGATGCTCATCAGCCGGGTGAACTCCCGCTTGCCGCCGAAGGCCTGGACGGCCCAGGCCCCGAAGAGCACGGCGAAGCCGATGAGGTGGACGAAGAGCACGATGTGGCGCAGGGTCTCCATGCCCTCACGCTACGAAGACCGCCGATATTCCGCCAGCAAGGGCAGGCTGACCTCAGCGCCGTGACGCGCTGGTTCGACCGCTCAGCCGCGCAGCTCGCGAACGAGGAGCGCGGTGCGCAGCGCGGCATCCGCTGCCTCTGCGCCCTTGTCCTCCTTCGAGCCCTCGAGACCTGCACGGTCGATGCCCTGCTGCTCGTCATCGAGGGTGAGCACGCCGAAACCGACCGGCTTGCCGGCATCGAGCGCGACCCTGGTGAGTCCGTCGGTCGTCGCAGCCGAGACGTACTCGAAGTGCGGCGTTCCGCCGCGGATGATCACGCCGAGGGCGACAACGGCGTCAGCGCCGCCGGCGAACGCTGCCTGCGCTGCGAGTGCCAGCTCGAACGAACCGGGCACCCGGACGAGCCGGTGCGTGGCCTTCGCATCGTTCAGCACGCGCTCCGCGCCGGCGATCAGGCCGTTCGTGATCACGTCATGCCAGGTGCCGGCGATGATGACGACGTCGAGTCCCCGTCCATCGATGTCGCCGGTCGTGGGTGCTCCCGAGCCGCTCATGCGTCGTCCTTTCCTTCCGCGAGAGCCTCTGCGAGCTCTTCGGCGCCGATGATGTGACCCATACGGTCACGCTTGGTCTCCAAGTACTGGTGGTTGTTCGGGCCGACGCCGACGATCAGCGGCACCTGCTCGACGACGTCGAGGCCGAGGGCGCGCAGCTGGTTCACCTTGTCGGTGTTGTTCGTCAGCAGACGCACCTTCGAGACGCCGAGATCGTTCAGGATCCCGGCCGCCGCGGCGTACTCGCGGGCATCCGCCGGCAGACCGAGCGCGAGGTTGGCGTCGACCGTGTCGAGCCCCTCCTCCTGCAGGCTGTAGGCGCGCAGCTTGTTGATCAGCCCGATGCCGCGGCCCTCGTGACCGCGCATGTAGATGACGATGCCGCCGTCCTGCTCGATCGCGTCGAGAGCGGCATCGAGCTGCGGGCCGCACTCGCACTTGAGCGAGCCGAAGGCCTCGCCGGTCAGGCATTCCGAGTGCACCCGCACGAGCGAGGTCTCGGTCGGCTCTCCCGAGACGACAGCGATGTGGTCGGTGCCGGTGACGCGATCCTTGTACGCGAGGAACCGGAACGTGCCGTGCGTGGTCGGCACCGTGGCATCCGCTCGCAGGCTCACCCGGCGACTGCTGTGCGGCCCGGCGGTGCCGTTGCGCGGATCGACCTCTTCAAGGTGCGCGATCAGCTGCTCGATCGTGATGACCGGCACCCCGTCGCGGGCTCCGAGCTCGATCAGGCCAGGGAGTCGCATCATGCTGCCGTCCTCGGCGACGACCTCGGCGATCGCGCCGACCGGACGGAGACCGGCGAGCTGCATGAGCTCGACCGCTGCCTCGGTGTGGCCGCTGCGTTCGCGCACGCCGCCGTCGACTGCACGCAGGGGCAGCACGTGTCCTGGTCGGATCAGGCTTCGCGCCGTGGACTCCGGGTTCGCCAGCACATTCAGGGTGTGCGCGCGGTCGTGCGCGCTGATGCCGGTCGTCACGCCCTCGGCGGCGTCGACGCTGACCGTGTACGCGGTGGAGCGCAGGTCTTCGCTCGCCGCGACCATCGGCTGCAGGTTGAGGCTGTCGGCGAGGTCGGTCGGCATCGGCGCGCAGATGAAGCCGGAGGACCAGCGGACCGTCCAGGCGACCCACTCGGGCGTCGCGAGCTCGGCGGAGAGGATGACGTCGCCCTCGTTCTCGCGGTTCTCGTCGTCGGCGACCAGCACTGGCCGGCCGGCGCGCAGTGCGTCGAGCGCTTCGGGGATGGTGGAAAGGCTCATCGCGAGCCTCCTTCCGGTGCAGTGCGATCGTCCGATCTGAAGGCGAGCAGACGCTCGACGTGACGGGCGAGGATATCGGTCTCCAGGTTCACGCGGTCACCGATCGCGCGGGCGCCGAGCGTGGTCGCGGCGAGGGTCTCCGGGATCAGCGAGACCTCGAGCCAGTGCGCTGCCTGGGTCCCTGAGCCTGTTCCCTGGGTCCCTGAGCCTGTTCCCTGGGTCCCTGAGCCTGTTCCCTGGGTCCCTGAGTCTGTTCCCTGGGTCCCTGGGCCTGTTCCCTGGGTCCCTGAGCCTGTCGAAGGGGCGCTCACGGCGCTCACTGTGAGCGAGGTGCCGTCGATCGAGATCGAGCCCTTGTCGACCACGAGCGGTGCGAGGTCGGCGGGAAGGCTGATCCGCAGCACGCTCCACTGCTCGCCGGGGCGCACGTCGATGACCTCGCCGACCCCGTCGACGTGCCCCTGCACGATATGTCCGCCGAGGCGGGCGCCCACCGGCATGGCCTTCTCGATGTTGACCCTGGTGCCGACCGTGGCGCCGCCGAGGGCTGCCACGTCGAGCGTCTGCTTCATCACGTCGGCGTTGAAGGTGTCGGCCGTCGATCCGACGACGGTCAGGCAGACGCCGGAGACCGCGATGGACTCGCCGTGCACGGCGTCCGCTGCAGCGCGGGGTGCGCGCACGGTCAGCCGCCAGCCGTCTCCTGCCGGGGCGATGGCGGTGATCTCGCCGATCTCCTCGATGATTCCGGTGAACATCAGACGACTCCTTCGTTCTCGACCGCCGGGTGGGCGATCGCCAGCAGGTCTGCCCCGAGGGGCACCCATTCATCGACGGTGAGGCGTCGCGCCTCGCCGATGGTCGACACCCCGATATCGGTCAGCGCCCAGCGGCTGCCGCCGAGCAGGACCGGAGCGATGTACGCCAGCACGCGGTCGGCGAGTCCTGCTGCGACGAACGCGCTGGCCAGGGTCGGCCCGCCCTCGACGAAGACGCTCTGGATGCCGCGGGCGTGCAGGTCGGCCAGCACCTGGTGCAGGTCGCGGGTGTCGAAGAAGAGGGGCTCGTGCGGGTGGCGGCGCACTGCGGCATCCGTCGGCGTCTCGCGCGAGCCGATCACGACGGGCACCGGCTGCGAGGGGAGGAGAGCGTCACCGTCACGAGCGGTGAGTGCGGGGTCGTCGGCGAGGACCGTGCCGGTGCCGACGACGATCGCATCGGCCTGCGCGCGCCGTCGGTGCACATCGGCCCTCGCATCGGGCCCGGTGATCCACTGACTGGTGCCGTCGTCGGCAGCAGCGCGTCCGTCGAGGCTCTGCGCCCATTTCACGGTGACGTGCGGGCGGCCGAGTCGCTGCGCGGTGAGCCAGCCGTCGATCACGCGGTGCGCGGCATCGGCCTGCTCGCCGCCCTCGACGTCGACGCCGGCGGCGCGCAGCCGCTCGGCTCCGCCGCCGGAGAGCACACCAGGATCGTCGAGCGCGTAGATCACCCTGGCGACACCCGCCTCGATCAGCGCGACGGCGCACGGACCGGTGCGGCCGGTGTGGTTGCAGGGTTCGAGCGTCACCACTGCGGTCGCGCCCTCGGCCTGGCCGGGGGAGAGCTTCGAGAGCGCGTCGACCTCGGCGTGCGGGGTGCCGGCGCCGTGGTGCCAGCCCTCAGCGAGGATGTCGCCGTTCGGGGAGAGGATGACGGCGCCCACCTGGGGGTTCACCCCGCGCGGACCGTGCGTTGCGAGCTCCAGCGCGCGGGTCATCGCCTGGCGCTCGTTCGCGTTCACTGCCATCCGTCGTCCTTCTCTGAGGCTCCGGGGGTTGCAGAACGCGCGCGCTGCGGCGCACCGTGCTGCCTCCCTTCCGGACTAGCGAGGTCTCCCTCGCACCACCGTCGGTCCCGGAATTCCACCGGATCGGCACCGAGGTCTCCCTCGGCGCTCGCGGACTGTCACCGCCGGTTCGGATTCTCACCGACCCCGGAGCACGTTGATGCTCTGAGTGTACTCAACGCGCCTGATGGGAATTCATTCCGCGTCATATACCTGTCACGTGCGCGGTCGGTGCCGGTCATTTGAGCAGCCGGGACAGGCGTCGGTCGGCGAGCGGCTTGCCGCCGGTCTGGCAGGTCGGGCAGTACTCGAGCGAGCGGTCGGCGAAGAACACGCTCCGGACGGTGTCGCCGCACACCGGGCAGGCTTCGCCCCGGCGGGCGTGCACCTGCATGCCGCGCCGTTTGGCATCCTTCAGGTCGGCCGGCGGCTTGCCGGATGCTTCGGCCACCGCCTCGGTGAGCGTGTGCTGCATCGACGCGAACAGCCGGTCGACGTCGTCGTCGGTCAACGTCGCGGCGATCGCGTAGGGAGACATGCGCGCGGCGTGCAGGATCTCGTCGGAGTAGGCGTTGCCGATCCCGGCGATCACGGCCTGATCGCGCAGCAGCCCCTTGATCTGGGTCCGGCGTCCATCGAGGAGCGACGCGAAGACGTCGCGCGTGAACGCGTCGTCGAGCGGATCGGGGCCGAGCCTGGCGATGCCGGGGACATCCTGCGGATCGCGGACGACGTACACGGCGAGCGACTTCTTCGTTCCTGCCTCAGTGAGATCGAAGCCGCTGCCGTCGTCGAGCGCCACGCGCAGCGCGATCGGGGTCTTTCCCGGCTTGATCAGCGTCGCCGGCAGGGTCTCGTACCAGCGCAGCCATCCCGCCTTCGCGAGGTGGAAGACGAGGTGCAGGTCGTCGCCGCACGACAGTACGATGAATTTGCCGAGCCGTGTCGCCGCCGTGATCTCCGCGCCGTGCAGCGCGGTGATCTGCGGGTCGTACGTCTTCAACGCGGCGATCGCGGCCACGCTCGTGCGGGTGATCGTGCGTCCGACAGCGCGCTCGCCGAGGAACAGCGTCAGACCTTGGACTTCCGGCATCTCCGGCATGGTGACATCCTGCCACCGGCATCCGACATCGGCACCCCTCCGGTCTGGGGAGAGCGTTCAGAGCACCGGCCACTCCGCCGGGGTGCGGTCGTCGATCGCGAGGAGGCCGGCGACCCAGCCGTCATCGCGGCCGCGCGAGCTCGTGAGCGCTCGACGCTGCAGTCCCTCGTACCGGAAGCCGAGTGCGCGGGCCGCGCGGGCGGAGGGGACGTTGCCCGCCACGGCCCGCCAGCTGATGCGGGCCAGCCCGAGTTCGGCGAAGCCCCAGTCGATGACGGCACGGGACGCCTCGACGGCATAGCCGGTGCCACGTGCCTCGGCCGTGACCCAGAAGCCCAGTTCGGCGTGACCACCCGTCGGATGGTCGGCGATGTGATGGAGTCCGATCGTGCCGATCAGCGTGCCGTCGACGCGCAGTGCCCAGATGGTCTGGGAGCCGTCGGCCCACCACTCGTCGACGAGTCGTACGAAGTCCGCGGCGTCCTGGCGTGAGTACGGGCTCGGCACGGTCGTCCACCGAGGGATCTCCGGATCCTGGCACGCCGCCGTGATCGCGTCGATGTCGTCATCCGTCGGCGCCGACAGGACGAGTCGTCCGGTCTCGAGTGTCACCTTCTCCATCCGCACACGGTACCGTCCGGCGCACCCCTGTGCCGCGCTGCCCCTCGCTGTGCCGAGCTGCCCCTCTCTGTGCCGAGCGCCCCCTTTCTGTGCCGCGCTGCCCATCTCTGCGCCGAGCGGCCCCTTTCTGTGCGAGCGGCCCCCTTTCAGACGGTCCTAAGGGGCCGGGTCGTCCGGAAAGGGGCCGCTCGCACAGGTGGGCGGGACTCTCGCACGGGACGAGACGGATGCTGGGTGACAAGCGCGAGCGGCTCGGTCGCGCTGCCGAGCGGCCCCTTTCTGTGCGAGCGGCCCCCTTTCGGACGGTCGTAAAGGGCCGGGTCGTCTCGAAAGGGGCCGCTCGGCAGGGGAGAGGAGGATGCGGAGAGGCGGCAGGGGAGAAGTGGATGCTGCGGGGAGGGACGCCCTGCCGCGCCGCGATGTCGGACGCCGCGACTAGGCTTATCCGGTGACTGTTCCCGGGATTCTGCGCGCCTTGGAAGAGGCGACCCTGTACCGAGATGCGCTCGGCTGGGCGCAGACCGACGCCGACCTCGGCCTCGTCGACGGGCTCGACGCCCCGACGCTCGCAGGGCTCCTGACCAAGCGGGCCGCTGCGGGGCATCCTGCCGCCCTCCTGGCGGTCGCGCCGACCGGCCGTCGAGCCGAGAGCGTGGCGCAGGCGCTCGGCGCCTACCTGCTGCCGGAGGCGCAGATCCTCACGTTCCCCGCGTGGGAGACGCTGCCGCACGAGCGGCTCAGCCCGAGCCCCGACACGGTCGGCCATCGACTGCAGACGCTGCGCCGCGTCGCCGAGTGGTCGGGCGATCACCCGCTCATCGTGGTGGCCTCCGTCCGCGCCGCCCTGCAGCCGATCGCCGGCAACCTCGGCGAGATCACCCCGCTCGAGCTCCGCACGAACAGCAGGGGCAACGAACTCGACACGGTCGCAGAGCAGCTCGTCGAGCGCGCGTACTCGCGAGTCGACATGGTGTCCCGCCGAGGCGAGTTCGCGGTGCGCGGCGGCATCCTCGATGTGTTCCCGCCGACGTCGGAGCATCCGTACCGCGTCGAGTTCTTCGGCGACGAGATCGACCAGATCCGCGCCTTCTCGGTCGCCGACCAGCGGTCGCTGCCCGGCGACGTCGACGGCGTCGACCTGCCGCCGAGCCGCGAGCTGCTGCTGACCGCCGATGTGCGCGACCGTGCGAGAGCCCTCATCGGCGGCTTCCCCGCGATCTCGGGGATGCTCGAGAAGATGGCAGAGGGCATCCCGGTCGAGGGCATGGAGTCCCTGCTGCCGGCGGTGTCCGGTCCGCTCAAGTCGCTGGCCGAGTACATGCCGGCGGGCAGCGCGACCGCCGTGGTCGACCCCGAGCGCTCGACCGCACGAGCGATCACGCTCGGCGACACGAACCGCGAGTTCCTCGACGCCGCGTGGAGCGCGGCGACCTCCGGCGCATCCGCCCCGATCGACCTCGGCTCGGGCGACTTCCTGACGATCGCCCAGCTGCGCGAGGTCGTCCGCGACCGCGGCGGTGTGTGGTGGCGGCTCAGCCCCTTCGGTGCAGGACTCGGCGAGGGCGACGCCGATGCGACGAACCTCGACGCCACGGTGATCCCCTCCTTCCACGGCAACGTCGACGGCGCGATCTCGTTCGTCGAGGCCAGGGTCGCGGACGGCTGGCGCGTCGTCGTCATCGCGACCGGGCAGGGACTCGTCGACCGTGCGCGCGACGTGCTCGCCGATCGCGGCATCGCCGCCAGGGTCGTCGAGGCGCTCACCGATGCCCCTGAGGGCGGCATCGCGACGCTCGTCTGCGGCTCGGTCGAGGCCGGCTACCAGGTGCCGGAGGCGAAGCTCGCGGTCCTCACGGACAACGAGTTCTACGGCCGCACGATCGGCGGCGACCAGCGCGTCGTCAAGAAGCTGGCCTCGCGCCGCAAGAACGTGGTCGACCCGCTGCAGCTCAAGCCCGGCGACTTCGTCGTGCACGGCACGCACGGCATCGGCCGCTTCGTGGAGATGACCAAGCGCGAGGTCTCCACCGGCGGGCGCAACGCCACCAAGTCGATCCGCGACTACCTCGTGCTCGAGTACGCGCCGTCCAAGCGGGGCTACCCCGGCGACAAGCTCTACGTGCCGACTGATCAGCTCGACCTGCTCTCGAAGTACGTGGGCGGCGAAGCACCGACCCTGTCGAAGATGGGCGGCAGCGACTGGTCGCAGGCGAAGGGCAAGGCACGCAAGGCCGTTCGCGACATCGCCGTCGAGCTGGTGAAGCTGTATTCGGCGCGCATGAGCGCGAAGGGCCACGCCTTCGGCCCGGACACCCCGTGGCAGCGCGAGCTGGAGGAGGCGTTCCCGTTCGCGGAGACCCCCGACCAGCTGCAGACGATCGACGAGATCAAGGCCGACATGGAGCGGCCGATCCCGATGGACCGCCTGCTCTCCGGCGACGTCGGCTTCGGCAAGACCGAGGTCGCTGTGCGTGCGGCGTTCAAGGCGATCCAGGACGGCAAGCAGGTCGCGATGCTCGTCCCGACCACGCTGCTCGTGAAGCAGCACCTCGAGACCTTCACCGAGCGATTCGCCGGCTTCCCGGTCAAGGTGCGTCCGCTCTCGCGATTCCAGACCGACAAGGAAGCGCGGCTCACGCTGCAGGGACTGCTCGAGGGTTCGGTCGACATGGTGATCGGCACCCACCGCATCCTCACCGATCAGGTGATGTTCAAGGACCTCGGTCTGATGATCATCGACGAGGAGCAGCGCTTCGGCGTCGAGCACAAGGACACGCTCAAGAAGATGAAGACGAACGTCGACATCCTCGCGATGAGCGCCACCCCGATCCCGCGAACCCTCGAGATGGCGGTGACCGGCATCCGCGAGATGTCGACGCTCGCGACGCCGCCGGAGGACCGGCATCCGATCCTCTCCTTCGTCGGCCCTCGCAGCGACAAGCAGATGGCCGCGGCGATCCGCCGCGAGATCCTCCGCGAAGGGCAGATCTTCTTCGTGCACAACCGGGTGCAGTCGATCCAGCGCGTCGCGAGCGAGCTCGCCGAACTCGTGCCGGAGGCCAGGATCGCGGTGGCGCACGGACAGATGGGCGAGCATCAGCTCGAACAGGTCGTCGACGACTTCTGGGAGCGCAAGTTCGACGTGCTCGTCTCGACGACGATCATCGAGACCGGTCTCGACATCGCGAACGCGAACACCATCATCATCGACCGTGCCGACAAGTACGGGCTCAGCCAGTTGCATCAGCTGCGCGGCCGGGTGGGTCGAGGACGCGAGCGCGCCTACGCGTACTTCCTGTACGACGAGATGAAGCCGCTCAGCGAGACCGCTGCCGACCGCCTGCAGACCATCGCGGTGAACAACGACCTCGGCTCCGGCATGCAGGTCGCGCTGAAGGACCTCGAGCTCCGCGGCGCAGGCAACATGCTGGGCGCCGAGCAGGCCGGACACATCGCCGGTGTCGGGTTCGACCTGTACCTGCGCATGATCGGCGAGGCCGTCGCGACGTTCCGCGGTGAAGACGTCGAGAGCGGACAGGAGCTGCGGCTGGAGCTGCCGCTCGACGCGCGCATCCCCGAGGACTACATCGACAGCGAGCGGCTGCGCCTCGAGGCGTACCAGAAGCTCTCCGCGGCCTCCGCAGCGACCGCGAAGGACGACGCGCTCGACCTCGTGATCGACGAACTCACCGACCGCTACGGCACGCCACCCGACGAGGTGCAGGGGTTGCTCTCCGTCGCCCGCCTGCGTCGTCGCGCCGCGCGCGCCGGACTCACGGATGTGGTCGTGATGGGGTCGAACCTGCGGATCGCCCCTGCTCGCCTCGAGGACTCGATCAAGGTGCGCCTGCAGCGGCTCTACCCGAAGGCGAAGCTCGTGGCGAGCGGCGAGGCGATGGTCGTTCCGATGCCGACCGTGCCGGCCGCGGTCGGTGTCGGCCTCGAGCCGCTGCCGGACGAAGCGCTGCTCGAATGGGTGGACCAGCTGTTCACGGCGATCTTCCCTGAGCCGGTCAAGGCCGAGTGACCTCGACTCCTAGCCGACGAGCGCGACAGGGTCAATGGCATGTGCGACGCCTGTCGAGCGGGCGGATGCTGAAGCCATGTGGATCCTGCTGATCATCCTCCTGCTGGCCTGGGCCGCACTGGCCGTGCTCGGTTTCGTCGTCAAGGGCCTCGTCTGGCTCGCCGTGCTCGGCATCGTCCTGTTCCTCGCGACGGTCGTGATCGGGATGCTGCGCGGCAGAGCGGCGACGAAGAAGTAGCGCGCTGACCGACGCGGGGCGCACTACGCTGACCTCATGTTGTACGAGCACCTCGGGGCTCGGCCCCGGATCCATGACACCGCCGTCGTCGCTCCCACCGCCGTGATCTCCGGCGATGTCGAGATCGGCGCCGGCTGCCAGGTCCTGCACGGCGCCGTGATCACGGCAGAGGGCGGGCCGATCACGCTCGGAGAGCATGTCATCGTGATGGAGAACGCGCTGATCCGCGCGACCGCGGCGCACGCCGTGCACATCGGATCGCACACACTGATCGGCACGCTCTCGAGCATCGCCGGCGCGACGGTCGGCGAGGAGGTCTTCCTCGCCTCCGGCTCACGCCTCTTCAACGGCGCGCTGATCGGACCTCGCTGCGAAGTTCGCGTCAACGCGATCGTGCTGCGTCGAGCCGTGCTGCCCGAAGGCACCGTCGTGCCGATCGGCTGGGTGGCCGTCGGCGATCCGGCGCAGCTGTTCTCGCCGGATCGCGAGGAGGAGATCGCCGCAGCACAGCCCGACCTCGACTTCCCCGGTCACGTGTTCGGCGTCGATCGTGACACGCCCGACCTCATGGTGCAGCTGACCGAGCGCTACGGCAGCTCGCTCGCGCGGCATGCGGACGACGTGAGCATCGACGGCACGCACCGCGGGCAGCACCGCGCATGACGGACGGCACAGGCCTGGTCCGTCCCGATGTCAGCACAGCGGATGCCGCGCGCATCGCGCTCGAGTGCTACGGCGTCACGGCGACTGCCGAGGAGCTCGGCAGCAACCAGGATCGGAACTTCCTGCTCACGGCCGACGACGGCACGACGAGCGTGCTGCGGATCGACAATCCCGTCTTCGGCGATGATGCTCGCGATGCCCAGCATGCCGCGCTCGACGCCTACCGCGACGCCGGCGTCAGCGTCCCTGCCGTGCTCCCTGGACTCGACGGTGCCCTCACGCAGCGCTGGAGCGGTTTCGCCGCACGTCGCAGCGAGTTCGCGCCGGGGGAGCCGCTGGTCGACGCCGGGTACCTCGCCCCGGTGGTCCTCGCCGAGTTCGGGGCGCTCGCCGCGGCATCCGTGAACGCACTGGCCTCCCTCGACCACCACGGTCTCGATCGCGAGCAGATGTGGGACATGCGGGTGGCGCATGAGCAGGTCGAGGCGCTCGCCCCGTCGATCGCCGACTCCGTGCTCCGCGGGCGGGTGCTGCGCGCAGCGGCGAAGGCGGGTGCCGCGCTCGCGCCGCTCGTCGAGGCATTGCCGGTGCAGGCGATCCACGGCGACCTCACCGACGACAACGTGATGGGGGAGCGCGGTGCGGATTCCCGGCTGCACCCGCACACGGTCCTCGACCTCGGCGATCTCGCGCTCGGGTGGCGCGTCGCGGAGCTCGCGGTGTGCGTCTCGTCGATGCTGCATCACGAGCCGGAGCGACCGCTGCGGGTGCTCGAGACCGTCGCCGCCTTCCACCTGGATGCGCCGCTGCACGAGGCAGAGGCTCGGGCGGTCTGGCCGCTCGTGGTGCTCCGCGCCGCGCTGCTGGTGGCGAGCGGGTGGCGTCAGCTCGAGATCGACGGTGCGAACGACTACGCGAGGGAGCGGATCGCCGGCGAGCAGGCGATCTTCGACGCCGCCACGCTGCTGCCGCTCGTCGAGATGACCGAGCACGTGCTCGCCACGGTCGGGACAGCCGACGGCGGATTCGATGCGGCTGATCTCGCAGGGGAGTCGGATGCCGCTCCGCTCGCCGCGCTGCTGCCTGACCTCACCGGTCGGGTGGCCGTGATCGACCCCGGTGTCGAGTCCGCCGCGCTCGACGCCGGGCGCTGGCTCGACGAGACGGCGGAGCAGGGGCTGATCGACGACGCGATCGAACTCGGCGTCGCCGTGGCCGTGCTGCCCTACGGCGCGTTCCGACTGACGCGTGCGACCGTCGACAGCGCTCAGTCGGGAGAGACCTGGGCGACCGCGTGCGAGCTGCACTTCCCCGCCGGCACGCGGGCGAGGGTGACGGCGCCGGCGACCGGACGGGTGACGCAGCGGGGCGGCGTCGCGCGCATGGTCCTCGACCACGAAGGGTCGGATGATCACCCGGAATGGGTGCTCGAGATCTCGGGCCTCGACGCCGAGGAGCGGCGCGAGCGTCCGCTGAGCGCCGGCGAGACGCTGGGTTGGCTCGCGGCGCCGTTCGAGCCGCGGCGGATGACGGTCGGCATCCACCGGGCGGATGCCCCCGAACGCCAGGCGGACGGAGCGGCACTGGTCGCCCCGGAGCGCGTGCCTGCGTGGCGTCGCCTCACCGTGGACCCTGCGCCGCTGCTCGGGCTGCCGTCCTTCGTGCAGGACGACGAGGCAGATGCAGAGCTGCATCGCCGCGAACGGATCTTCGCCGCCGCCCAGGAGCGCTACTACGAGCATCCGCCGCAGATCGAACGCGGCTGGCGGCACCACCTGATCGACACCACCGCCCGCACGTACGTCGACATGGTGAACAACGTCGCCGGCCTCGGCCACGCGCATCCGAAGGTCGCGGATGCCGCCGCGCGCCAGCTGCGAACGCTCGCCACGAACTCCCGCTTCCTGTTCCGCGATCTCGCCGAGTACAGCGAACGGCTGCTCGCCCTGATGCCGGCGGGCGGCGACCTCGACACGGTGCTGCTGGTGAACAGCGGCTCCGAGGCGGTCGATCTCGCGATCCGGCTGGCGCAGGCGGCCACCGGCCGCCGAACGGTCGTCGCGCTGCGCGAGGCGTACCACGGATGGACGATGGCCAGCGATGCGGTCACCACCAGCGCCTACGACAACCCCTTCGCCCTGGCAACGCGCCCGGACTGGGTGCACGTCGCCGATGTCCCGAACCGATTCCGCGGGACGTACCGCGGTGACGATGTGGCCGGCGACTACCTCGCCGATCTCGCGACCGACCTGGCGCTGCTCGATGACGAAGGCCGCGAGGTGGCCGCGTTCCTGTGCGAGTCGATCCTCGGCAACGCCGGCGGCGTGGTGCTCCCGGACGGCTACCTCGCCGGTGCCTATGCGCAGGTCAGGGCGGCGGGCGGGCTGTGCATCGCCGACGAGGTGCAGGTCGGATTCGGCCGCATGGGTTCTGCCTTCTGGGGTTTCGAGCTCGCCGGTGTCGTGCCCGACATCGTCACGATCGCGAAGCCGATGGGCAACGGCTATCCGATCGGCGGGGTCATCACCTCGAAGCGCATCGCGGACGCCCTGTCGACGCAGGGGCAGTTCTTCTCCTCTGGCGGGGGCAGCACGCTCAGCTGCCGGGTCGGCATCGCGGTGCTCGATGCGATGGTCGAGGACGACCTGCAGCGCAATGCCGCGGTGGTCGGCGAGCACCTCGCCGCCGGACTTCGCGAGCTCGCCGACCGGCATCCGCTCGTCGGGGTCGTGCACGGCGAGGGGCTCTATCTCGGTGTCGAACTCGTGCGGGACCGCGACACCATGGAACCCGCGGCAGCAGAGGCGGCGGCGATCTGCGAGCGGATGCGCGAACTCGGCGTCATCGTGCTCACGACCTCCGAGCGATCCAACGTGTTGAAGATCAAACCGCCGCTGTGTCTCACGGCGCAGAGCGCCGACCACGTGGTCGCGATGCTGGACCGGGCGCTCACCGACGGATGGTGAACAGCGCCGCCTTCGAATCCCGTGCAGTTTTCGTTTGTTACATGCGCATTTCGTACCTGAATTGGGGGTCGCGCTGAGGAATCCCGTGGGTCCATACTGATGCACAGCGTCGGACGACCCGCGGTCCGACCCATGCGCTGTTCCCCGAGGAGTACACATGGCCACGAAGACAAAGCCGCTCGCGCAAGGCGGAGGGACGCTCAGGCGGAACCTCGGACTCTGGGCGATCGTCGGACTCGGGCTCGGATACATGACGCCGACGGTCGTCTTCGACACCTTCGGCATGGTCGCCCGCGACACCGACAACGTGGTGCCGGCCGCGTACCTCGTCGCACTCGTCGTGATGGTCTTCACCGCGATCAGCTACGGCAAGATCTCCGGGGCGATCCCGAGTGCCGGCTCCGCGTACACGTACGTGCGCGAGTCGATCCACCCGAACCTGGGCTTCATGGTCGGCTGGACCTCACTGATCGACTACGTCCTCCTGCCGATGGTCAACTGCCTCATCATCCGGAGCTACCTCGAGGCGCTGTTCCCCGACATCCCCGGCTGGATCTGGGTCGTGCTCTACTGCATCCTCGTCACCAGCATCATCTACCTGACGATGCGCGGCACCTCGAACCTGAACATGATCCTGCTGGTGTTCTCGATCATCGTGATGGCGGTCTTCGTCGTGCTCGTCGTCGCACAGCTCATGCGCGGCGAGGGAGCCGGCACGATCGCCTCGGTCGCGCCGTTCCTGCACGACGGCGCCACGATGAGCGCGGTGCTGATGGGCGCCACGATCGTCTGCTTCTCGTTCATCGGCTTCGACGCCGTCACGATGTACGCGGAGGAGGCGAAGGACCCGAAGATCATGCCGAAGGCGATTCTGCTCACGGTGCTCCTCGGCGGCGCCATCTTCCTGATCGCCGGCTACCTCTCGCAGCTGCGCTTCCCGGACTGGAACGAGTTCGCCCCAGGTGGAGACATGCAGTTCGTCGAGGACTCCACGCTGCCGATCATCGGCAATCTGGTCGGCGGCCCGGTGCTGATGGCCGTGCTCACCGCGGCCGGCTTCTGCGCCACACTCGCCTCCGGCCTCGCCTCGCACGCCTCGGTGTCTCGCATGCTGCTGGTGATGGGTCGCAACAACGTGCTGCCGCAGAAGGTGTTCGGCTACATCAACCCGAAGACGCACACGCCGACGTTCAACATCGTGCTGGTCGGTGCGATCTCGCTGCTGGCGATCCCGTTCACGCTCGAGCTGATCGCCGCGTGGATCAACTTCGGCGCGCTGATCGCCTTCACGTTCGTCAACATCTCGGTGATCGCCTGGTTCGCGATCCGGAAGGGGCGTCGCAAGACCCCGAGCGACGTCTTCCACTTCATCGTGATGCCGGGCATCGGCATGGTCCTCACCGGACTCCTGTGGGCGAACCTCCACGAGGATGCCCTGCGCGGCGGGCTGGTGTGGACCGTGATCGGGCTCATCTACCTCGCGATCATCACGAAGGGATTCCGCAAGAAGGTCGTCGCCTTCGACGAGAACCAGGCGGTGACCGGGTACAACAAGGTCGTCACGGTGCCGGTCGACGAGAGCTGACCGAGCACCCTGACACGGGAAGAGCCGCCTTCCGGGAGGGGAGGCGGCTCTTCTCGTCGAATCGGTGACGGATCAGATGACGCCCTGTGCGAGCATCGCCGCGGCGACCCGCTCGAAGCCGGCGATGTTCGCACCGGCGACGTAGTCGCCCGCGACGCCATGGCGCTCTGCAGCATCGAAGGCGGCGCTGTGGATGTCTGACATGATCTCGCGCAGCTTGTTCTCGCTGTCGCCGAAGCTCCAGCGCTGACGCGAGGCGTTCTGGCTCATCTCGAGCGCCGAGGTGGCGACGCCGCCCGCGTTCGCGGCCTTGCCAGGTGCGAAGAGCACACCGGCCTGCTGGAACGCGTCGACCGCTGCCGGGACGCAGGGCATGTTCGCGCCCTCGGACACCGCGCGCACGCCGTTCGCGATCAGTGCCTCGGCGTCGGCGAGGCTGACCTCGTTCTGCGTCGCGGAGGGCACTGCGATGTCGACCGGCACCTCCCAGACACTGCCGCTCTCGACGAAGCGTGCACTCGGACGACGGTTCGCGTACTCGACGATGCGCGCGCGCTCGACCTCCTTCAGCTGACGCAGCAGGTCGAGATCGATCCCTGCGTCGTCGACGACGTAGCCGGAGGAATCGGATGCCGTGACGGCCACAGCCCCCAGCTGGGTCGCCTTCTGGATCGCGTAGATCGCCACGTTGCCGGAGCCGGAGATGCCCACGCGCTTGCCTTCGAGCGAGTCGCCGTGCACCGCGAGCATCTCCTGTGCGAAGAACACCGCGCCGTAGCCGGTGGCCTCCGTGCGCACCTGCGCGCCGCCCCAGCCGGTGCCCTTGCCGGTGAACATGCCCGACTCGTGGCGGTTGGTGACCTTGCGGTACTGCCCGAAGAGGTAGCCGATCTCGCGACCGCCGACCCCGATGTCGCCGGCTGGGACGTCGGTGTGCTCGCCAAGGTGACGGTAGAGCTCGTTCATGAACGACTGGCAGAAGCGCATGACCTCGGCGTCGGAGCGGCCGTGCGGGTTGAAGTCCGAACCGCCCTTGCCGCCGCCGATGCCCTGGCCGGTCAGGGCGTTCTTGAAGATCTGCTCGAAGCCGAGGAACTTGATGATCGAGAGGTTCACCGAGGGGTGGAAGCGGAGTCCGCCCTTGTACGGTCCGAGCACCGAGGAGAACTGGATGCGGTAGCCGCGGTTGACCTGCAGCGTGCCCGAGTCGTCGACCCACGGCACGCGGAACAGGATCTGGCGCTCCGGCTCGACGAGTCGTTCGAGGATGCCGCCGTCGACGTACTCCGGGTGCGCGGCCAGGACCGGTGCGATCGAATGCAGCACCTCATGCACGGCCTGGTGGAACTCGGGTTCGTGCGGGCTGCGCGACAGCACCGTGTCGAAGACGGGCTGCACTGCTGCGTCGAGGGGATGGAAATCGGCAGGGGTCTTGGCGGTCACGCGGAAGGCTCTCTCAATGGGGGATTGTCGTGCAGGCGATCGTGTCGCGTGAGGCTGCGCCGGATCGGGCGCGAGTTTTCACTCTATCGCCCGCATCCACGGGCGCAGGTCGGGGGTCACCCGGTGTTCTGCAGGCCGGCGGCGACGCCGCTGACCGACAGCAGGAGCAGGCGCTGCTGCTCGGCATCCGCACCGGAACCGGTGGCGTCCTCGGCCGCGGCGGAGCGCAGCGCACGAAGCGCGCGCAGCTGCAGCAGCGAGAGGGCGTCGACGTACGGACTGCGCAGCTGCACCGCGCGCTGGAGCACCGGCTTGTTCACGAGCAGGCCGTCACCGCCCGTCAGGCGGATCACCCACTCGCGGGTCAGGGCGAGCTCGTCGAGCACGAGGGCTGCGAGGTCGTCGCGGTCGCCGAGTGCGAGGTACTGGCGGGCGATGCGCTCGTCGGTCTTCGCGAGGCTCATCGCGACGTTGTCGATCATGGTGCGCAGCAGTGGCCATTCGCGGTACGCCTCGACCAGCATCGCCTCATCGCCGACGGCTTCCAGTGCCGTGCCGAGGCCGAACCAGCCGGCGAGGTTGATGCGAGCCTGCGTCCACGCGAACACCCACGGGATCGCCCGCAGGTCTTCGAGGGATTCGACCGAGAGTCCGCGGCGGGCCGGACGCGAGCCGAGGGCGAGCAGTCCGATCTCCTCCATCGGGGTGACGGTGGCGAACCACGGCGCGAAGCCCTCTGCCTTCACGAGCGAGAAGAAGCGTTCACGCGAGGAGACGTCCATGACTGCGGCGACCTCGGCGTAGCGGGCGGCCGCACCGCTCGTGCGCTCCTCGACCGAGGGCGAGGATGCGAGCAGGGTGGCGGCGGCGACCTGGTCGATGTGCCGCATGGCGATCGCGGGCTCGCCGTAGCGCGCGAAGATGACCTCGCCCTGCTCGGTGAGCTTGAAGCGGCCGTCGACCGAGTGCGGCGGCTGCGCCAGGATCGCGGAGTTGGCGGGTCCGCCGCCGCGGCCGAGCGCACCGCCGCGGCCGTGGAACAGGGTCAGCTCGATGTCGGCGTCCTTCGCCCAGAGGGCGATCTTCTCCTGCGCCTCGTAGAGGGCGAGGTTCGCGGCGACGGGCCCGACGTCCTTCGAGGAGTCGGAGTAGCCGAGCATGACCTCGAGGCGATTGCCGGTCGCGGCCATGCGCGCCCGGAACTCGGGGAAGGTGACGGCTTCCGCCAGGATCTCCGGCGCTGCCTGCAGATCGGCGAAGGTCTCGAAGAGCGGCACGACGTCGAGCACCGGCGCGTCGTCACCGAGCGCGTGCTTCGCGAGACGATGCACGTTCGCGAGATCGGATGCCGCCTGCGTGAACGACACCACATAGCGGCCGGCCGCCTGCAGACCGCGGTCGCGCTGGATCTCGGCGATCACGCGGAAGAGCTCGAGCACCTCTTCCGTCTGCGCGCTGATGGGCTCGCCGCTCTCGAGCTCGGCGAGGGCCGTGGCGTGCACCTGCGAGTGCTGGCGCACCTCGAGCTCGGTGAGATGGAAGCCGTAGGTCTCGACCTGCCAGATCAGGTGCTGCACGCCGCCGAAGGCATGACGCTTCGCGCCGCTGTCGGCGAGCGAGGTCTGCACGGCGCGCAGGTCGTCGAGCAGTTCCTCCGGACGCGAGTAGCGGTGCGCGCTGTCACCCTGACGGGTGGCGCTGACGCGGTGCGCGAGTGCCAGGAGCACGCGACGGTGCGGCTCTTCGGGGGAGCGTGCGGCGAGTTCGGTGGCGAGCTCGGGCTCGGCGGAGGCGAAGCGATCCCACAGGGCGACGACCTCGACGCTCGGGGGCGTGCCATCGGCGTCGAGCGTGAGGGTGCGGCCGATGCGCTCGAGCGCACGCTCGAGTCCGCGGAGCACGTGGTCGGCCGCGATCCTCGAGGCCTCGCGGGTGACGGATGCCGTCACGAAGGGGTTGCCGTCGCGGTCGCCGCCGACCCAGGAGCCGACACGCACGAACGCGGGCACGACCGGGGCGCTGGAGCCGGACTCCTCGCCGCGCAGTGCGTCGTCGATCCGGCGGTACACGTGCGGGACGGTCGTGAAGAGCGTCTCGTCGAACACGCTCATGACCGTGCGCACCTCATCGGTGGGCGAGGGCTTCTGCGAACGAAGCGGCGCGGTGCGCCACAGGGTGTCGATCTCCTCCAGCATCCGACGCTGGGCACGGTGGGCCTCCGCGCCGCCTTCGCTCGCCGCATCGTGCTGTGTGAGCAGTTCGGAGAGACGGCGGATGCTCGACGACACCGCGCGACGTCGCGCCTCGGTGGGGTGTGCGGTGAAGACGGGGTGGAAGCGCAGACCGGCCAGGCGGCGGCGCGCCTCGTCCTCGCCGACCTCGTGCTTGAGCTGCGCGTAGGCGGTCGCGACCGTGTCGGCCGGTCGATCCTGGGTCCCTGCGGCGGCGCCCTGGGTCCCTGCGGCGGCGCCCTGGGCCCCTGCGGCGGCGCCCTGGGCCCCTGAGCTTGTCGAAGGGCCGGGCTGTCCTGCGCGCTCGCGCAGCACCCGCACACGCTGGTGCTCCTCGGCGAGGTTCACGAGGTGGAAGTAGCAGGTGAAGGCGCGGGCGACCTCGTCTGCACGGGCGACCGTGAACGACTCGGCGATGGCCGCGGCGCGCTCGAACGCGTCGGGAGTCTCCTCGTCGTAGGCCTGGATCGTCGCGAGACGCAGACGCTCGACATCGTCGAACAGCGCGTCGCCGCCGGACTCGCGCAGCACCTGACCGAGCAGGTTGCCGAGCATCCTGACGTCGGAGCGCATCGCATCCGGTATGCCACGACCGGCCTCGAAACGGCCGATCACACGGATCGCCTCGGTGTTCGTGGGCTCGGGGAATGTCTGTGCGGGGGTCACCGTTCGAGAGTATCCCGGGTCGGAGGCGGCTCCTGCACGCATGACAGGTCATGACGCCGACCCCCGCGATCTAGCATGGGGACGATGCGCATCTCAGCGAACCCTCTTCGCGGCCAGCAGTTCCCGGCCGTGCTGCTCCTCGTCGCGGCGGGGCTCGGCCTGCTGCTCGCCAATCTCCCGACGCATGACGCGCTCGCCGCGGTCCTCGACTTCCACATCGCGGTTCCTGGAACGTCGCTCGATCTCTCGATCGCGCACTGGGTGTCAGACGGACTGCTGGCCGTCTTCTTCCTGGTGGTGGCGATCGAACTGCGTCACGAGCTGACCCACGGCGAGCTCGATTCCCCGCGCAAGGCCGTGCAGCCGGCGATCGCAGCGGCCGGTGGCGTGCTCGCGCCCATCGCGGTCTACCTGCTGATCGCCGGCGACGGCGCGACGGCGACGGGCTGGCCGATCCCGACCGCCACCGACATCGCCTTCGCGCTCGGCGTCCTGGCGATGTTCGGCCGGGGCCTGCCCTCGACCGTTCGCGTCTTCCTCCTGGCGCTCGCGATCCTCGATGACATCATCGGCATCATCTTCATCGCCGTCCTGTTCGCCCATGACGTGCAGTGGGTGCTGCTCGCACTCGCCGTCGTCGGTGTCGTGTGCTTCTGGCTCCTCAGCAGGGCGCTGCACGCGAACGGTCACGTGCTGATCGCGGCGGCGATGGTCCTCGTCGGCATCATCACCTGGGGACTCGTCGCGGCATCCGGCATCCATGCCACGATCGCCGGCGTGCTCCTCGGCCTCGTGATGTCACCGGTCCCGGCGGGGCGAGCGCGCCACGCGCTCGAACCGACCGTGAACGGCGGGATCCTGCCGCTGTTCGCGTTCGTCGCCGCATTCGTGGTGATCCCGGCTCTTGCGCTGAGTGAGCTGTCGCCGGCGTTCTGGGCCATCGTCGTGGCGCTCCCCGTCGGCAAGATCGTCGGCATCTCGCTGTTCGGGTTCATCGCCATGCGCATCCGGCCGAGGGGTGCTGCGCCGGCGCTGCCGTTCCTCGACATCCTCGCGGCGGGGGCGCTCGGCGGCATCGGCTTCACCGTCTCGCTGCTGCTCGCGAACCTCGCCTTCACGTCGGATGCCGGGATCCGCGACCAGGCGATCCTCGGCGTGCTGGTCGGATCGCTCATCGCCCTCGTGCTCTCCGGCATCATCGTCTCGCTGCGCGCCCGGTGGTACCGTCGCCTCGCCGCAGCCGCATCCTGAGCATCCGATCGAGGAGGAATCGTGTCGTCGCAGTCTGAGAACGCCGGCCAGCAGGTCAGCCCCGGGACCGATCCGCTGCGCGATGCGGCCGAGACGATGCGGGCCGTGCGGGAGCGCTGCGTGTGGTCGCAGCGCATCACGCATCGCGACCTCGTGCCGTATCTGATCGAGGAGTCGCACGAGGTGATCGATGCCGTCGAGCACGGCACCCGTGCGGATCTGCGCGAGGAGCTCGGCGACCTGCTGTGGCAGGTGCTGTTCCATTCGGCGATCGCGGCGCAGGATCCGGACGACCCCTTCGACATCGACGACGTGGCGCAGACGCTGACCGAGAAGATGGTGCGACGGCATCCGCACGTCTTCGCCGGCGAGGTCGCCGAGACGCCCGAAGCGGTGCTCGTGCACTGGAATGCGGCGAAGGCGGCGGAGAAGCGCACCCGCAGCAGCGTGCTCGACGGCGTGCCGCGCGGGATGCCGGCGCTCGCGCTGGCGCAGAAGCTGGTCGGCAGGGCGGCAGGCGTCGTTCCGGTCGCGGAGGACACCCGTGTCGACGTTCCGACGTCGGAGGCGGAGCTCGGCGATGCGCTGCTCTCGCTCGTCGCCCTGGCCCGCGTCGAGGGCTGGGACGCCGAGCGCGCCCTGCGGGAGCGTCTGCGGACGCTCGAGGCGCAGGTGCGCGACGCCGAGGCCGCGCCCTGAACCACCGGCACGGTCGACCGGCCGGACCTGGAACAATGGACCCGTGGCTACTGTGAACCCGCCGCGCGGCATGCGCGACATCCTCCCCGCCGACAAGGCTCGCCGCGAGCGTGTGCTCGCCGTCATCCGTGAGCGCTACCTCGCACACGGCTTCGATGAGATCGAGACCCCCGTGCTCGAGGAGTACTCGCGTCTGCATGCCGGCATCGGCGGCGACAACGAGAAGCTCGCGTACAACGTGCTGCGCCGCGGGCTCGACGCCGACGCGATCCGAGCGGCCGCCGCCGACCCCGCAGCGCTCTCCGACCTGGGGCTCCGCTACGACCTCACCGTGCCGCTCGCCCGGTTCTACGCCAGCAACCGCGGCCAGCTGCCGACCGTGTTCCGGTCGATCCAGATCGGAGCCGTGTGGCGCGCGGAGCGCCCGCAGAAGGGCCGCTACCGCCAGTTCGTGCAGTGCGACATCGACATCATGGGCGACGACTCTGCGCGGGCTGAGGCCGAGTTGATGGTCGCCTCGCTCGACACGGTCGACGCGCTCGGACTCGAGGGCGCGACCGTGCGGATCAACGACCGACGTGCGCTCGACTGGATGCTCGACAGCTTCGGCTTCACGGCCGAGGAGCGTCCAGGCGTGCTCATCACGATCGACAAGCTCGACAAGATCGGGCCCGACGGGGTCGCGGCCGAACTGCGCGACCGCGCCGTCACTGCCCACGCGGTCGACGCCTTCGAGGCCTTCCTCCGCCGCCCGCAGACCATGGAGATCAACGCGTACGGCGAGCGGCAGATCCGCAAGGCGCTGCCCGATGGCGCACCGGACGAGATCGTCGACCACCTGGTCGGCATCGGTCAGGCCGTCGCGGCCGGACGCCCGTCGACGGGCTCGGCGATCGACGACATCCCGCTCGTGTTCGACCCGTTCCTGGTGCGCGGCATGGGCTACTACACCGGCACGATCTTCGAGCTCGCCCACCCTTCGGTCGACTACTCGCTCGGCGGCGGCGGACGCTACGACGGCATGATCGGACGCTTCCTCGGCCAGCAGGTGCCCGCGGTCGGCTTCTCGCTCGGCTTCGAGCGTCTGGTCGACCTCGTCACCGCGAACTCGGATGCCGGGGCCCAGGCGGTCGTGCTGGTCCACGACGCGGACGTGCCGGTGGTCGAGCTCGTCGCGCACAAGACCGCGCTGATCGCGACCGGCGCCCGTGTGCGGCTCGAACGGCGCACCAAGAACCTGAAGGCGCTGCTCGAGCGGGCTGCCGCCGACGGCTACACCGCCTTCGCGACGGTGCCGGTCGGAGCATCCGACCTGGAGATCAAGCCCCTGAGCTGAGTGCGCTGCCGGGTCCGACACCTCCGGGGCGCGCGACGTGCAGGAGATCCTGCGGGTTGCAGGAGCATCCGTCGGCGTGTCTCCCTGCATGCCGCACATCTCCCTGCAGATCGCGCGGATGCCGGAGACCGGATGACGGATGCCGTTCACGGCGCGTTCACGCGGACGCGATCGAATCGGGGCATGGGTCGAACGCGTCTCGTCGTCACCGGAGCGGTCGTCGCAGTGTCCGGGGTCCTGGTCGGCGGGCGGATGCTGCTGACGCGCCAGGCCGCGATCGCGCGCCGCAGGATCGGGAAGCCGCTCGGTGAGGACTCCCTCGACGCCGACCGGGTCTGGCGCCGCTCGTTCGACGGCGAGCCGATCGAGCTGCTGCTGCTCGGCGACTCGCTCGCCGCCGGCCTCGGTGCGGCGAAGCGCAAGGAGACGCTCGGCGGGCGCCTCGCCAAGGGCCTCGGACTCCGGATGCATCGACCGGTGCGTCTCCGAACGGCGGCGGTCGTCGGCTCCGAGTCGCCCGACCTCGACGGCCAGCTCGACGCGCTCCCTGACGACGCCCGTGTGCACGTCGCCGTGATCGTCGTGGGCGGCAACGATGTGACGCACCGCCTGCCGGTCGCGGTGTCCGCGAGTCACCTGAACACCGCGATCGCGCGTCTGCGGGAGCGCGGGGCCGAGGTCGTCGTCGGCACGTGTCCTGACCTCGGCGCGCTCCGCGCCGTCCCGCAGCCGCTGCGTCGACTCGCATCGAGTCTGTCCCGACGCCTGGCCGACGTGCAGGCCGAGACCGCACGGCATGCCGGCGCGGAACCGGTGGATCTCCGTCGTGCGATCGGTCCGCTGTTCTTCGACGAACCGGATGAGATGTTCAGCCTCGACCGGTTCCACCCGAGCGCGCTGGGCTACCGGCGGACGGCGGAGGCCCTGCTCCCGGCGGTGTGCCGTGCCGCCGACACGGCGCTCAGCTCGCGTCGTCCGTCGCAGCCGGCGTGAACGACGCCGCCCATTCGGCGACCCTCCGGGCGCTCTCCTCGTCCGAGAGGTCCTCGACGCGCGTCATGATCGACCAGCGCACGCCGAACGGATCCCGGATGCTGGCGTACCGGTCGCCGGAGACGAAGTGCGACGGCGCTTCGCGCACGGTCGATCCCGCCTCGACCGCTCGTGCCACGACTGCATCGACGTCTGCGACGTACAGCCCCATCGAGTAGCAGTCGTCGTCGCCTGCGGGGGAGGGCACGAGGTGATAGTCGGGGTTCGGATCACCGAGCTGCAGGAGGCCCTGGCCGAAGTCGAGGTCGGCGTGCGCCACGACGCCGCCGAACTCGGTCACGTCGACGACGCGGGCGCCGAAGACATCACGGTAGAACTCGATCGCTCGCGCTGCATCGGGGATCGCGAGGAACGGCGTCAGGGAGGTCGCGCTGTTCGGTCGTCCGTCGGTCGTGTGGGTGCCGGTCACGCCGGTCGTGGGGATGTCTTCGCTCATGTCCTCACGCTAGATCGGGACGGATGCCGAGGGCTTGAAGATCCGCGACAGCGGACCCCGATGATGACTGCGTGCCGATGTCCGCTGCGGATCGTACGCTGAGCGCATGGCGAACTCGACGGGCGGCGTGCTGTATCCGGCACGGCTGCCGCAGTTCCATCGGCTGCCGGCCGTCGGTCAGGTCGCCGAGCTCGTCGCCTGGTTCTGGATCCCCGAGTGGGACGTCGAACCCGGCCACACCTCACGGCAGGAGATCGTCGGATACCCGGCGCTCAATCTCGTGGTCGAGCAGGACGGAGTGACTCTGTCGGGGGCGACCACGCGCGCCTCGCATCGTGACCTGCGCGGGCACGGATGGGCCGTCGGCGCGCTGCTCCGACCAGCGGCTGTCGGCGCGCTGATCGACGACCCGGCGTCGCTGGTCGACCACATGCGCACGCTCGACGAGCCGGCGCTGCATGCCGAGGTCACGAGGGCGATGGCCACCGGCGAGGGACACCGCGACCGCGCCGTCTCGGTGTTCTCCCACTGGCTCGTCGACCGGGTCGGCGCGCCGACCGATGCCGCCCGCCTGGCGAATGCGATGGCCGAGGCGCTCGCCGGCGACGGCGGGGCGCTGACTCCAGCAGAGGCGGCGACGAGGCTGGCGGTGTCGGTCCGCACGCTGGAGCGCATGGCGCACCGCTCCGTCGGCATCTCGCCGGCGGCGATGATCCGCCGACGGCGTCTGCAGGATGCTGCGCAGCTGGTTCGCGACGATCCCGGCGCCGACCTGTCCACGATCGCAGCGGAGCTCGGGTACGCGGACCACGCGCATCTCACGCGGGACTTCCGGGCGGTGCTCGGTATCGCGCCGCGCACGTATCGCGCGGACGTCGAGGAGTGAGTCAGCCGTTCTGCACGCGCAGACGCACCATGCGATACCCGACTCCGAGCAGCACCACGACCGTCCCGACGACGGACGCGAGGATCGGCAGGGTGTTCACGAGCAGCAGGCAGCCGAGCGCGCCGACCACCTGCAGGGCGCGAGGGTACCGACGCGCGGCGCCCTGCTGTCGGAAGGCCGCGGCGTTCGCGATCAGGTAGTAGAGCAGCACCCCGAACGAGGAGAACCCGATCGCTTCGCGCAGGTCGGCCACGAGCACGATCGCGATCACGATCAGCGCGATCGCGATCTCCGCGCGCCGCGGCACCTGCCATCGCTCGTCGATCCTGGCGAGGAACGACGGCACGTCGCGTTCACGCGCCATCGCGAGGGTCGTGCGGCCGATCCCGGTGAGCAGCGCCAGGAGCGCGCCGAGCGAGGCGGCCGCGGCCGCCACGCGGACCACGGGTGTCAGCGCGTCCCACCCGGCTGCGGTGACGACGTCGGCGAGCGGAGCCGTGCTGGTCGCGGCATCCGCTCCGAGCACGAGCACGACGGTGATGCCGACGAACGTGTAGACCACGACCGCGCCACTCAGCGAGAGCACGATCGCCCGCGGGATCGTGCGGGCGGGGTCGACGACCTCTTCGCCCATCGTGGCGATGCGCGCGTAGCCGGCGAACGCGAAGAACAGCAGCCCTGCGCCCTGCAGTACTCCGTAGGCGGTCGCGTCGGGCAGGGGAGCCGATGCCACGGCCCCGGCGGCAGGCAGGCCGACCGTGACGACCAGCGCGAGACCGAGGAGCGAGCACACGACGAGGATGCGGGTCAGCAGCGCCGTACGCGTGACACCGAAGCAGTTCACGACGGCCAGCGCGGCGACCGCGACGACCGCGACGACGGGTTCCCACCCGGCCGGTGCCGCGTAGGCGGCGAACGTCATGGCCATGGCAGCGCAGCTCGCGATCTTGCCGATCACGAAGCACCACCCGGCGACGAACCCCCACCACGGACCGATCTCGGCACGAGCGTAGGCGTAGGTGCCGCCGGCCACCGGATGCGCTGCCGCGAGCTGCGCCGAGGCCGTGGCGTTGCAGTACGCGACGACTGCGGCGATACCGAGGGCGACGAGCACACCGCCGCCGGCGGCACCGATCGCCGGCGCCCAGACCGAGAACACGCCGGCACCGATCATCGCGCCCAGGCCGATCGCGATCGCGTCGCGCAGGGTCAGTCGGCGGGCCAGCGGCATTCCGTCATCGTGGCACGTGAAGGTGAACGACGGGTGGCGCGAGCTGCGATCAGGCGCGAGCCTCGGTGACGCGCCGCTTCTCGCGGATGTAGACCTCGCGGCGCACCTTCGCGACGACATCGCCCGCACGGTCGGTGATCACGGTCTCGAACCACTCGTGCACCTTGGCGCCCCCGTCGGCTCGATCCCGGAGCGCTGCCGCCTGCTCGGCCGACACATGGAATTCGGCGGTGAGCACGCCTCGCCCCGGCTTCACGAACTCGATCTCGCCGCGGGTGTCCCACACGACGTAGTCGCGACCGAGCTGATGCATCACCAGCATGAAGAAGTAGGGGTCGGTCATCGCCGACATCGAGCCGCCGAACGCCGTCTTGACGTAGTTGCGCGTGATGGCGTTCACGTGCAACTCGACCGTCGCGTGCGTCCAGTCCTCGCTGAAGCGTCGGATGCGGATGCCGCTGAAGAGGTTCGGGGCCCACAGGTTCATGCCGACCGCGAGTCGGCGGGGAGTGATGCGCATGTCGCCAGTGTCGCGGATCCGGGCGCGACCGCACACATGACTGGAGGTTGCCACAGTTGTTCTAGTAGTAATAGAATTACTAGTGAATACAAATTGGGAGGTGCGATGCTCATCCGAGTCGACGCCGACAGTCAGCGACCGCTGTACGACCAGGTCGCCGCATCCATCCGTGCAGATCTCCTCTCCGGAACCCTGAGGCCGGGCGACCGGCTCCCTCCGGCCCGTGAAGTCGCCGCGGCCTTGGACATCAATCAGCACACGGTGCTGCATGCCTACCAGCGGCTGCGCGACGAGGGTCTGGTGGATCTCCGTCGCGGGAGGGGAGCGGTCGTCGCGGCATCCGCCGCGCCCCTCTCCGAGCTCGCCGACGAGATCGCCGGTCTGGTGCGTCGCGCCGCCGGCCTCGGAGTCTCCGCCGACACGCTCGCCGCGATCGTGCAGTCGCATCGGGAAGAACGCCCGGTCTCGCCCGGCGCCGAGAACAACAAGGAGGTCGCATCATGACCACGCACGACATCACCCGCACACCGCCCGAGCTGCTGCGTCGCGCTCGTCGGCTCTTCGCAGTCGTCGCCATCGTCGTCCCGGTGATCCTCTCGGCCATCGGTGTCGCGGTGATCCTCGCCTGGCTGCCGACCCTGCCGGACTCCGTGGCGACGCGTTGGGGTGTGAGCGGCGCCGACGGCTTCGGTCCGCCGCTGATTTACGTCTGGCTCCTGCTGGGCGTGGGGCTGGTGCTGCCACTGCTCATGGCGCTCGCGACCCTCCGCGCCGTCGGAGTGCACTGGGGAGGCGCAGCTCGACTGATGGGCGCGCTCGCCGCAGGCCTCGCCGCGTTCGCGCTCGCGATGTGTCTCGGATCGCTCGCGATCCAGCGCGACCTCCTCGCCGGGGACGACGTGCCGGGCATCGGCGGGGTCATGGCGCTCTCGTTCTCCAGCCTCCTCGTCATCGCAGCGCTGGCATGGCTCGTGCAGCCGCGGGTGCGCGCCGAGCAGGGACGGGCGCTCGAACCACGCCATGCCGTGCATGTCGCCGAGGGAGAACGCGTCGTCTGGCTGGGGACCGCGTCGATCCCTCGTGCGGCGCTGGCCGCCATCGCGGCGCTCCTGATCGCGCTCGTCGCGCTCGCCGCCTTCATGCTCTGGAACGGAGTGCCGGGCGGGTGGATCGTCGCCATCACCGTGCTCGTCGTCGGAACGGCACTCGTGTCCGCCTCGGCTTTCCGCGTTCGCATCACCCCCGAGGGCTTCCAGGCGCACTCGTTGCTGGGCTGGCCTCGCGTCGTCATCCCGATGGCCGAGGTCGTCTCGGCGCGAGCCGTCGACATCTCCCCGTTCGGCGAGTTCGGCGGCTGGGGCTGGCGCATCGCGATCGACGGCCGCACCGGCATCATCATGCGTGGAGGCGCGGCCATCGAGGTGTCGCGCCTGGGGCGTCGACCATTCATCGTCACGATCGACGGTGCCGAGGAGGCATCCGCACTCCTGCAGGCGTATGTCGACCGATCCGCTGTCGAACCACGGACCGGAACCGAAGAATCCCGAGAGGACACTCCATGACCGACACGTTCGCCCCTGCCCCCCGCCGCGTCCCGTGGACCGCGGTCATCGCGTACACGGTGCTCGCCTGCGGACTCGCCTGGCTCGTGAGCCTGCCGCTGTGGCTCGGCGACGGCCTCGCCGAACCCGTCACCGGCGTGCTCCTGCCGATCATGATGTTCACGCCGGCGGTCGCGGCGATCGTGATCATGTTCGTGCTCGGCGTCCCGGCGAAGGGCGAGCGCGTCCGGTTCCTCGGCCTGTGGCCGCTGCGTCCGGCGAAGCGCGTGGTCTGGCTGCTGGTGCTCGCCTGGCTGGCACCGCCCGTGCTCGTCGCCCTCAGCGTGCTGGTGGCGGCCGCACTCGGGTTCGTGCAGCTCGACCTCGCGTTCTCCGGCTTCGCGGCGCAGCTCGAGACGCTGCTCCCCGAGGGCGTGCCGCTGCCCCCGATCGGCGTGCTCGTGGCGGCGCAGCTCGCGATGATCCCGGTCGGCGCGCTGATCAATGCGATCCCGGCGTTCGGCGAGGAGCTCGGCTGGCGCGGCTGGCTGCTGCCGGCGCTGCGACCGCTCGGCACCTGGCCCGCGCTGTTGCTCAGCGGTGCGATCTGGGGCTTCTGGCACAGTCCGGTCATCCTGCTCGGCTACAACTTCGGCCGCACCGACGTCACCGGCGTGCTGTTCATGATCGGCGGCTGCGTCGCCTGGGGCGTGTTGCTGGGCTGGCTGCGGCTGCGCTCGGCATCCGTGTGGCCGGCGGTGATCGCGCACGGCTCGCTGAACGCAGCGGGTGGCATGATCGTGATCTTCGCCGCGACCCAGCCCGACCTCGCCCTCGCGGGTCCGCTCGGGGTGGCGGCGTGGATCGTGATCGCCGTGGTCGTCGTCGTGCTCACGCTGACCGGCCAGTTCCGGCAGCAGCCCGAGCTCGCCGGCACCCAGGGACGGCTGCTCTCGGCGCCCCGTCCCTGACCACGCGAAGCACTTGACGCTCACCGGCGCCCGCGGTTGGCTGAGGCCATGGAATCCACGCCAGCAGCATGGTCGAATGCCGATGCCTATCTCGCCGACACGCTCGTCGGGCACGACCCTGCCCTCGAGCATGCCCTCGAGGCGCAGCGTGCGGCTGGTCTCCCCGAGATCGAGGTCGCGCCGGTCGGCGGCAAGCTGCTGAACCTGTTGGTGCGGATCAGCGGTGCGCGCAGGGTCCTCGAGATCGGCACGCTCGGTGGCTACTCGACGATCTGGCTCGCCAGGGCCGTCGGCCCCGATGGTCGTGTCGTCACGGTCGAGGCGGAGGCCGAGAACGCCGCGGTGGCGCGCGCGAGCATCGACGCCGCCGGCGTGGGCGACCGCGTCGAGATCCGCATCGGCAGGGGAGCAGACGTGCTGCCGACGCTGGTCGGCGGATTCGATCTGGTCTTCATCGACGCCGACAAGGAGTCGAACACGATCTACCTCGACTGGGCGGCGAAGCTCGGCCACCCGGGCACGGTGATCGTGCTCGACAACATCGGCCGCGAGGGCGAGATCGTGCGCGACGACTCGACGGACTCGAAGGTGAACGGCACGCGTGACGGACTGCGGATGCTGGGGGAGGACCCCCGCTTCGATGCCACCGCGCTGCAGACCGTCGGGGTCAAGGGCTGGGACGGCGTGGCGCTCGCACTCGTGGTGTGACGGCATCGGTCGAGGCACAGGACGCGAGCGGGCGGCGAGCTAGACTGGGCGCGGATCGACGACGCTCCACACACACCTTTCCCCTGAACAAGGAGCACATCAGTGGCACTGATCGAGGCTGTAGGCGCACGCGAGATTCTCGACTCGCGCGGAAACCCGACCGTTGAGGTGGAGGTGCTCCTCGACGATGGAATCGTCCAGCGCGCCGCCGTTCCCTCCGGGGCATCCACCGGCGCATTCGAGGCGTACGAGCTGCGTGACGGCGACAAGAGCCGCTACGGCGGCAAGGGTGTGCTGAAGGCCGTCGAGGCCGTCATCGACGAGCTCGGCCCGGCACTCGAGGGTGTCGAAGCCAGCGAGCAGCGCATCGTCGACGAGATCCTCAACGAGGTCGACGGCACCGAGAACAAGAAGCGCCTCGGCGCCAACGCGATCCTCGGCGTGAGCCTCGCGGTCGCCAAGGCCGCCGCCGACTCGGCAGACCTGCCGCTGTTCCGCTACCTGGGCGGCCCGAACGCGCACGTGCTGCCCGTTCCGCTGTTCAACGTCATCAACGGCGGCGAGCACGCCGACAACGGCATCGACATGCAGGAGTTCTTCCTCGCGCCCATCGGCGCGGAGACCTACTCCGAGGCGCTGCGCTGGGGCGTCGAGACGTACCACGTGCTGCGCGCCGAGCTGAAGGCCGCCGGCTACGCGACCGGCCTCGGCGACGAGGGCGGCTTCGCCCCCGACCTGCCCAGCAACCGCGAGGGACTCGACTTCCTCGTCAAGGCGATCGAGAAGGCCGGCTTCACGCCCGGCACCGACATCGCGCTCGGCCTCGACGTCGCAGCGACCGAGTTCTTCAAGGACGGCGTCTACCGCCTCGACAACAAGGACTGGGACGCGGAAGCACTCACCGAGTACTACGTGGGTCTGGTCAACGACTTCCCGATCGTCACGATCGAGGACGCACTCGCCGAGGACGACTGGGACAACTGGAAGCACCTCACCGACGTGCTGGGCTCCAAGGTGCAGCTGGTCGGCGACGACCTCTTCGTCACGAACCCGGAGCGCCTTGCCGAGGGCATCAAGCGCGGCGTCGCCAACTCGCTGCTCGTGAAGGTCAACCAGATCGGCACGCTCACCGAGACGTTCGACGCGGTCAGCCTGGCGCAGCGTTCGGGGTACACGGCGATGCTCTCGCACCGCTCCGGCGAGACCGAGGACACCACGATCGCCGATCTGGCCGTCGCGACCAACGCGGGTCAGATCAAGGCGGGTGCGCCTGCTCGCAGCGAGCGCGTCGCGAAGTACAATCAGCTTCTGCGCATCGAGGAAGAACTGGGCGATGCAGCGGTCTTCGCCGGTCGTTCGGCGTTCCCGCGCTCCCAGGCCTGAGCGCAGCTGAGACAGTAGGCGCCGCACCAGTGCGGCATGACGGAGGAGGAGCCGTGGCACGACGACCGGCTCCTCCTTCGGCGTCTCCTGGCGCATCGTTCTCTGAGGCCGCCAAGCCAGGGAAGCGCGCGAAGACGACGCGAACGCCGCGCCCGCGAGGCGCGCAGCGCGATGGCACGCCACGCGTCGACGTTCGCGAGTGGGCCTCCGGTATCCGCCTGTCCGCCTTCTCGGTGATCATGCTGTCGCTGGTGGTGCTCGGCGCCTGGGTGCTCGTGCCCACGCTCGGCACGTTCATCGACCAGCGCCAGAAGATCGCCGCGCTCGAAGCGTCGGTGCAGGTCAGCGAGACCGAGATCGCTGCGCTCGAGAAGGAGCGCGAACGCTGGCAGGACCCGGCGTACATCACGACGCAGGCGCGCGAGCGCCTCTACTACGTCAAGCCCGGCGAGGTGGTGTACCTGATCGACAACGATCTGGATGCCGCGGCGCTGCCGCGGGAGCAGGACCCGGTGAGCGACACCCTCGAGGAGAAGCCCTCCGACTGGATGCAGCAGCTGCTGCGCACGCTGACCTCGGCCGGACTGAGCGACACTGCCGCCGTCGTCCGCTGAGGGGCTGCGCGGAGCGGATTCCCGGTCTGCTCCCGTACGCTGGTGGGGTGACCACGCCGCCTTTCCCCGCCCCGACGTCCGCCGAACTCGCCGTCGTCTCGGCCCAGCTCGGCCGTCCGGTCCGCGGCGTCGTCGGCATCGCAGCCCGATGCGCCTGCGGCAACCCGACCGTCGTGGCGACCGCCCCCCGGCTGCCTGACGGCACACCGTTCCCCACCTTCTACTACCTGACGCATCCCGCAGCCACCGCGGCGATGTCGACGCTCGAGGCGACGCAGGTCATGCCGGAGTTCGCGGCCCTCCTCGCCGAGGACGAGACGGTCGCCGCCGCGACCCTCGCCGCGCACCGGGCGTATCTCGCCGACCGCGCGCAGTTCGGCGAGGTCGCCGAGATCGACGGCATCTCCGCCGGTGGCATGCCGACGCGCGTGAAGTGCCTGCACGCCCTCGCCGGTCACGCACTGGCTGCTGGCCCCGGCGTCAACCCGATCGGCGACGAAGCGCTCGCCCGTTCGTCCTGGACCCCGGGGGAATGCCGCTGCGACGACCCCGGAGCAGCGCTCCGCGACGAGTCTGCGACGGCGGAATGACCGCACGACGGATGCTGCGCAGCGCCGCCGCCATCGCGGTGGTGGCGGCATCCGTCCTGCTCATGGGCGCGACCGCGCCGCCCAGCACCGGGCCGGTGCCGGATGACCCGAGCGACCCGACCCGTGCCTCCGAGTACTGGCTCGACGGCGCCCGCATCCGCGAGGCCTGGCAGACGACCCGCGGCAAGGGCGTGACGATCGCCGTGATCGACACCGGCATCGGCAAGGTGCCGGAGACCTTCGGCGAGGCCGTCGTCGGCGGCACCGATGTCTCAGGCACCGGCACCCCGGACGGCCGCACCCCGCTCGGCGCGCTGGACGGCAATCACGGGTCCTGGGTCGCCTCACTCGCGGCCGGACGAGGAGCCGCAGACGGCGCCGGCATGATCGGCGTGGCGCCGGAGGCGAACCTGCTGTCGATCTCGGTCGGATTCGGCGCCGCTGCGGCCGTCCCGTTCACGGAGCAGGTCGCGAAGGGCATGCGCTGGGCCGTCGACAACGGCGCCGACATCATCAATCTCTCGTTCACGACGAACACCCTCGATTGGGACGCGAGCTGGGACGACGCCTTCCTCTACGCCTTCGAGCATGACGTCGTGGTCGTCGTCGCGGCGGGCAACCGGGGGAGCGGCACCAGCATCATCGGGGCACCGGCCACGATCCCCGGCGTGCTCACGGTCGGTGGCGTCGACCAGACGGGCACCGCCAGTGTCGAGGCATCGACCCAGGGGATCACGATCGGCATCTCGGCACCCAGCGAGGGTCTGCTCGGCATGTCGGCAGACGGCAAGCTCGCCTCCTGGCGGGGCACCAGCGGCGCCGCCCCGATCGTGGCAGGGATCGCGGCCCTCATCCGCTCCGCGCATCCTGACCTGAAGGCCGACGACGTCATCAATCGGATCATCAAGACGGCCATCCCCGTGGACGGCGCGATCAAGCCGCAGGATCCGCTCTACGGGTACGGACTCGTCGATGCGGCTGCCGCGATCAACGCAGTCCTGCCGTCGGTCGACAAGAACCCGATGGGTGACCTCGCCGAGTGGATCCGCCTGTACCGCCGAGCGGCGACCGAGCCGCAGCCGGAGGCTCCGGTGACCCCGGTGCAGGTGCCCCCGCTGCCGGACGCGGATGCCCCGACGGAAGCCGGTTCCCCGCTCCTTCCCAGCGCTGATTCACTGCGCTACGGTACCCTGCCGCTCATCGCGGTCACAGTCCCTGGTATCCTGATAGCGCTTGGCGTCACCGCTGCTGCCCGGCGCATCCGATCGGCGCGCGCATCTCGCACGCCACAACCCTGACTCCAAGGAGTTGTCCCCCTGTGCCCAAGATTCTGATTGTCGGTGGCGGCTACGCCGGTTTCTACACCGCGTGGAAGCTCGAGAAGCACCTCCGCAAGGGTGAGGCCGAGGTCACCATGGTGGACCCGCTGCCGTACATGACGTACCAGCCCTTCCTCCCCGAGGTGGCCGCCGGTTCGATCGAGGCCCGCCACTCCGTGGTCGCGCATCGTCGTCACCTCAAGCACACCAATGTGGTCACCGCGAAGGTCACGAACATCAACCACGCCGAGAAGGTCGCGACGATCACGCCGCCCTCCGGCGAGCCGTACGAGTTCGCGTACGACCAGATCGTCGTCACGGCCGGTGCCGTGTCGCGCACCTTCCCGATCCCGGGCATCGCCGACAACGCGATCGGCCTGAAGACGATCGAAGAGGCCGTCGCGATCCGCGACCGCGTCATGTCGAACTTCGACAAGGCGGCATCGCTGCCCGCCGGCCCCGAGCGCGACCGCCTGCTGACCGTCGTCGTCGTCGGTGGTGGCTTCGCCGGCATCGAGGTCTTCGCCGAGCTGCGCTCGCTCGCCTCCTCGCTCGTGGGCAAGTACCCGCAGCTGCGCTTCGAGGACACGCACTTCCACCTCATCGAGGCGATGGGCCGCATCATGCCCGAGGTCTCGCTGCAGACGAGCGAGTGGGTGCTCAAGGACCTCGCCAAGCGCGGCGCCAACGTGCACCTCGACACGCAGCTCACCAGCGCGGTCGACGGCAACGTCGAGCTCTCCACCGGCGAGGTCATCCCGACCGACGTCATCGTCTGGACCGCCGGTGTCATGGCCAACCCGACCGTCGTCCGCGGCGGCGACCTGCCCGTCGAGGAGCGCGGTCGCATCCAGACCCGCGCCGACCTGCGCGTCGGCACCCCTGAGGCATTCGTCGAGGGCGCCTGGGCTGCCGGTGACGTGTCGGCTGTTCCCGATCTGTCCGGTGGCGGTGTCGGCGGCTTCTGCGTGCCGAACGCCCAGCACGCCGTGCGTCAGGCGAAGCTGCTCGCGAAGAACCTCGTCGCGGTGCTCCGCGGGGAGGACCCCAAGGAGTACTTCCACAAGAACATGGGCGCCGTCGCGGGTCTCGGCCTGTACAACGGTGTCTTCCAGTCCGGCAAGATCGCGCTCAAGGGCTTCGTCGCCTGGGTCGCGCACCGTGGCTACCACGGCCTTGCGATGCCGACGTGGGAGCGCAAGTTCCGCGTCATCTGGGGCTGGTGGAACAACCTGTGGCTCGGCCGCGATCTCGTGAACCTCGAGACCGTGCAGAACCCGCGCTACGTGTTCGAGGAGTTCGCCGCTCGTCCGCGTCCGGCAGCTGACGCTCCGGCCGCACCCGCCGCGAAGGCTCCGGCCGCGGACAAGGCCCCCGCTGCTGCGAAGACTCCGGCTGCCGTGAAGGCAGAGCCGGCTGCGAAGGCTCCGGCCAAGAAGGCTCCGGCCAAGAAGGCGCCCGCCAAGAAGGCGGCTGTCGCGGATGCTCCCGGCGAGGCGACGACCGACCCGGCAGAGCACGCAGCTGTGACCGAGGCTGCCGCCAAGTAGTCGCACGCTCACGCACGATCGAACGGCCCCGCGCACCTGCGCGGGGCCGTTCGTCGTTCGCCCACGACTCATTCGCACACGATTCATAGGCGACCCGGCTACCGTCGTCACCAGCAAGGGGAGTACTCCCGTCTGCGGTGGTGTCGTCATTACGGACATGAAGTCGTGTCCCGGCCCACCGGCCCCTCGGGGCGGAGGAGACCTGGCGTCCGTGTTCACGGACCGCCACGGCGTCCCCTCCTCGTCTCGAACATGCGGGGATTCCGTGGCTGTCCATTCGCCTCAGAAGGAATCACCACCATGGCAAAGCTCTCCCGTCTGCTCGGCATGGCTGCGAAGGCCGTCGAGAAGCATCTCGCATCCGAGTCCGGAGACTCCGCGCGGCAGGGCGGCGCTCCTGGGCCGCGACCGTCGCAGCATCGGCCGTACAGCCCGCCGGCTGCGCACTCGTCCTCGCGCGACGGCTACGCGCCGCCGCCCGCCGCCGGGACTGCAGGCACCTCCACGGTCTCGGATGCCGACCGAGCGGCGATCGCCCGGTACGACTACCTGCTGCAGACCGCCGACCCGCACCGCGTGGAGCAGATGCACCGTGAGGCGTTCGAGCGGCTCACGCCCGCGCAGCGCGCGCAGGTGCAGGAGAGGATGCAGGTGGAGCTCGCCCCGGGTGAGCGTCCGGCGTCCGCCTCGCCGCACGACCTCGCGCGTGCAGCCGGTCGCACGGAAGCGGCTCGTCCTGGGCGGATGCGTTCGCTGCTGTCGCGCGTGCGGGGGAGCGGGGCGGGCGGACGCATCGGCGGCGCCGCTGTCGGTGGCGCCGCAGTCGGCGTGCTCGGTGCGGTCGCCGGCGGTGCGGTGCTGAGTTCGGTCGCAGGTCCGCTGCTCGAGCAGGCGGCGGGTCTCGGCGTCGACTTCGATGCGCTCGCTCAGGGGCTCGACGTCGAGTCGCTGATGCAGGGCGTCGACGTCGAAGCGCTCGCTGGTGGATTCGACGCCGAAGGGATCACGGGTGCAGCCGAGGGAGTGCTCGGCTCCGCTGGTGAGGCGGTCTCCGGGTTCGGCGAGACCGCGAGCGGCTGGGGCGAGAAGCTCGGCGACCTGGGCATCCCCGGCATCCGCGACCTGTTCGGCAAGTGACCGACCCGCCATCGGCGAAGCACAGGATCGGTTCATCCGGCTCATCTAGCATGGCCGGACAGCCCCAGACAGAGACGAGCCCGTCATGAGCCCCGCCACTGCCATCGCCACCAGCGCCGACCACGGCTTCACCGGACTGACCGGTTTCGCCGCCGACATCCTCACCGCCCTCGGTGACATCGGAGTCGGCGTCCTGGTGTTCATCGAAGTCCTGATCCCACCGATCCCGAGCGAGGTGATCCTGCCGTTCGCCGGCTACCTCAGCCAGAGCGGCGAGCTCGACCTCGGCTGGCTGATCTTCTGGAGCACCCTCGCGTCCTGGGTCGGCGCGATGCTACTGTACTGGCTCGGCGCTGCGATCGGGATGGAACGGGCGATCCGCTTCCTCGCTTCGACGCGATTGGTGAGCCGTTCCGACCTCGACCGAGGCGCCCACTGGTTCGCGCGCAGCGGCGCCTGGACCGTGCTGGTCGGACGGATGGTGCCGGGCGTGCGGAGTCTCATCTCGATCCCGGCGGGGGCATCACGGATGGGGCTCGTGCGCTTCAGCGTGTACACCATCATCGGCAGCGGCCTCTGGAACGCGATGCTCATCGGCGTCGGGGCCGCCCTGGGCACGCAGCACGAGAAGCTCGAGCAGTATCTCGGGTATGTCGACTACGTGGTCTACACGGCCATCGCGGTCGCGCTCGTGGTGCTCGTGATCCGCCGAGTGCGCGAGGCCAGGACGCCACGGTCGAGCGCGGCGCGGGCGGATGCCGCGGCGATCGATCGGATGAGCGACTGACGCCTCGCATGCGAGAGTGCCCCCGCTGGGACTCGAACCCAGACTGAAGCGATTTTAAGTCGCCTGCCTCTGCCATTGGGCTACGGGGGCGTGGTCCTGGTCAGCCTAGCGGGGTCGTCTCGATCGGGTCCGGCGTGAAACCCGGTGCCGCGAGGGGTGAATCTCGGTGCCCCACGCCGTAGGGTGGGGGAGTGCTCGACCTCACCGCCGATCTGAGCCCCGCTGCGGCTCGCCCCGTCGTCGCTCCCGAGTGGGACGACCCATCCCGATACTGGAACCGGCTCTCCGCCGCGACCGGTCATCTGCCGGCGCCCGTCGCGGTCATCGACCGTGAGGCCCTGCGCTACAACGCGATGGATCTGCTGGTGCGCTCCGGAGGTCTGCCGATCCGCGTCGCATCGAAGTCGGTCCGCGTGCGCGCCGTGCTCGACGCCGTGCTGGCGCTGCCCGGCTACCACGGCATCCTCGCGTTCACGCTCGCCGAGGCGCTGTGGCTCGCGCAGGACCACGACGACATCGTGCTCGGGTACCCCACCGTCGACCGGGCGGGACTCGAGCAGCTGTTCGGCGACGAGCAGGCTGCACAGCGCATCACCCTGATGGTCGACGACCCGGTGCACCTCGACCTGATCGACAGTGTCGCCGGTCCCGGCTCGCGCCCCGAGCTGCGCGTGGCGATCGACGTCGATGCCTCGTGGCGCTCGGCGCTCCTCGGCCACATCGGCGTGCGTCGCTCCGCGCTGTTCAGCGCGGGGGAGGTCGCCGCGTTCGCACGCCGAGTCACCGCACGGCCCGGCTTCCGGCTCGTCGGCCTGCAGATGTACGACGCGCAGATCGCCGGCCAGGGCGACGACGCCGGTCACGATGCTCCGCTGATCCGGATGGTGCAGGCCCGCTCGCGCGCCGAGCTGCGCGAGCGTCGTGCGGCCATCGTCGATGCGGTGTCCGCAGTCACGCCGCTCGAGTTCATCAACGGTGGCGGCACCGGTTCGCTCGAGTTCACGGGCAGTGACGAGTCGCTCACGGAGGCCAGCGCGGGGAGCGGCCTGCTGGGCGGGCACCTCTTCGACGGGTATCGCTCGTTCCAGCCGGCTCCGGCATCCGCGTTCGCCTTCGACGTGGTGCGCAGGCCCGCGCCCGATATCGCCACGGTGCTCGGCGGCGGTTGGATCGCCTCGGGTCCAGCCCTCGCCTCACGGCAGCCGCGACCGGTCTGGCCCGAGGGACTGCACACGATGCCCCGCGAGGCGGCAGGCGAAGTGCAGACGCCGCTGCAGGGTCGGGCGGCGGTCGGTCTCGGCGTCGGCGATCGAGTCTGGTTCCGGCACGCGAAGAGCGGGGAGCCTGCCGAGCGCATCGAGCGCTATCACCTGGTCTCCGCAGACGAGGTCATCGACGAGCTGCCCACGTATCGCGGCGAGGGGAAGGCCTTCCTGTGACGCGGATCGGCGGCACCTGGCAGAACTGGGCGCGCTCGGCATCCGTCCGGCCGTTGCGAGTCGAGCGCCCACGCACCCCCGAAGGCGTGCAGCGTGCCGTGATCGCGGCCGCAGCGCACGGGCTGCCCATCAAGGCCGTCGGCGCAGGGCACAGCTTCACCGGCATCGCGATCGCACCGGGGGTGCTGCTCGAGCTCGACGACATGCAGGGGCTGGTATCCGCCGACAGCGCCAGCGGACGCGTCACGCTGCTCGCTGGCACTCGACTGCATCGCATCCCTGCGCTCCTCGCGCCGTACGGACTCGCGATGGAGAACCTCGGCGACATCGATCGGCAGTCCATCTCCGGCGCGATCTCGACGGGGACGCATGGCACCGGCGCCGGGTTCGGCGGCCTCGCGGCGCAGGTCGTCGGCGTCACTCTGGTCACCGCGGCGGGGGAGTTCCTCCGCATCGACGAGACCCGCAACAGCGAGATGCTCCCGGCCGTCGCCCTCGGGCTCGGTGCCCTCGGCATCCTGGTCGAGGTGACGCTGCAGTGCGTGCCGGCCTTCGTGATGCACGCGATCGACGAGCCGGTGCCGCTCGAAGAGGTGCTCACGACGCTTCCCGAGCGAGTCGCCGAGCACGACCACTTCGAGTTCTATTGGTTCCCGCACACCGACGTCGCGCTCACGAAGTGCCAGTCCAGGTTGCCCGAATCGACCAAGCGCCGGCCGCTCCCTGTAGCGGGCAGGTGGATCGACGAGACGCTGCTCTCGAACGGCGTCTATCGAGCCGTGTGCGCGAGTGGCCGACTGGCGCCGGCCATCACACCGCCGTTCAGCAGGCTCGCCGTGAAGCTCACCGGCGACCGCGAGTACACGGACCACTCGCACCGCGTGCTGACACAGCATCGAAACGTGCGATTCCGCGAGATGGAGTATGCGCTGCCGGCCGAGAACGTCGAGCCGGCGTTCCGCGCCGTGCAGGAGCTGATCGCACAGCGCGGCTGGCGGATCGAGTTCCCGATCGAGGTGCGCTTCGCCGCGGAGGACGATCGCTGGCTCTCGACCGCGCACGGCCGCGCCAGCGGGTACATCGCGGTGCACCGGTACTGGCGAGCGGATCCGACCGTGTACTTCGAGGCCGTCGAGCAGATCATGCTCGCGTACGGCGGTCGACCCCACTGGGGCAAGCTGCACACGCTCGATGCCGAGCGGCTGCGCGAGCGCTACCCGCGATTCGATGACTTCCTGGCTCTGCGCGACCGCCTCGATCCCGAGCGTCGGTTCGCGAACCGCTATCTCGAGCGGGTTCTCGGCGCCTGAGCGCTCGACAGAGCCGATATCGGTCGTCACGCCCAGTACACGTGCAGACAGCGCCGATAGGATGAGACAAAACGAGGAAGGGTGGGCCTCTGATGGAATGGCTTGTGCCGGTATTGATCGTTGTGGGTGTGATCCTGCTGGTCGGGATCTACCTGTGGGCGACGTACAACTCCCTCGTGCAGCTCAAGATTCGCGTCGATGAGGCGTGGAGCGGGATCACGGTGCAGCTGAAGCGGCGGGCCGATCTCATCCCGAATCTCATCGAGACGGTGAAGGGCTACGCATCGCACGAGAAGGCGGTGTTCGAGAACGTCACCCGCGCTCGTGCTGAGACCATGAACGCGAGCGGCCCCGCTGACGCAGGTATCGCAGAGGGCCACCTGCAGCAGGCGCTGCGTTCGCTCTTCGCTGTCGCCGAAGCGTACCCGCAGCTGCAGGCCAGCCAGAACTTCCTGCAGGTGCAGCAGTCGCTGGTCGACACCGAGGACAAGGTCCAGGCTGCGCGCCGCTTCTACAACGGCGGTGTGCGCGAGCTGAACACGAAGATCAAGGTCTTCCCGAACAACCTGTTCGCCAAGGGCCTCGGGTTCACCGAGCGCGAGTTCTTCGAGGTCGCCGACAGCGGCGCGATCTCAGAGCCGCCCCGCGTGCAGTTCTGACCCGGACCACTCGATCGCGCTGACCGTCACCAGACGGTCAGCGCGATCGCTGTCTCTGAGAACCGCACGTCGCCGCGGACCATCCAGGACTCCGTCCGGTAGGTCGTGGTGCGCGCGGCGCCGTCCTGCCCGGTCCCGGTGATCGTCGCGACGAGCACGCCTCCGCCCGCGGTGAAGCCGGTGCCGGAGAGCACGAGAGATGGCAGGGTCTCGATGCGGTAGCTCACGTCGGAGACCTCGCGGAACTCGGTCCCCCAGGGGATTCGGATGCCGCAGCCGTCCGGCTGCTCGCCACCCTTCGCCGTGCACGTCTCGAGGTGCTCGTCGAGCGCCGCCTGGGCTGCGCCGGTGGCCGCGTCGCGCAGCTCGACGTCGAGGTCGGCGTCCACGTACTCGCCGGGGAGCACGGCAACCGAGGCAGTGCCGTCGACCAGATCGTCCGGCGCGGCCAGGAGGGGATAGCGCGCAGGCAGAAGCGGGATGCCGTCATCAGCCGCGACCACGGCGTCGCCGACCGAGACGAAGGCGCCCGTGTCGGGAACGACCGTCAGCGTGCCGAGACCGGACGAATCGATCCGCCATCCGCCATCCGTCAGGGTGAGCGTCAGCGTCGCGCTTCGAGTCTCGCCGTCGAGCTGGAACGAGACGTCGACGGTCGCGGTGTCGCCGCGCTGGTCGACGTCGCCGACCGCGCCGTCGGTGATGTACCCCGTCGCCCCCGAGAAGGCCGCGCGGGCCTCATCCGAGATGTCGGGACCGGTCGAGTCGAGCCCGTTCGCGTCACGCGACTCGAGCGCGCGCAGGTATGCGGTGGCCGTGTCCTCCGCGGTCGCGGGACTGCTCGACGACCGCCAGAGCCCGATCCCGATCCCGACGGCCAGCAGCAGCACGGCGACGATGCCGACGCCGAGCAGCCACGCACCGCGGCGACTCACGGTGTGCGCTCGCTCACGTGGACGTGGCGCAGCACCGAACCTCCGCCCAGGCCGACGAGGGCGCGGTGCACGGCATCCGAGGCATCGCCCCAGCCCGACACCGAGACGTGCTCGAGACCCTGCCATGACGCGGCCAGGGCAAGCTCGCGCGCGATCGGCTCGGCGTCTTCCGGACGCGCCTGCGGCTCCCACCACGCCGACTGCACCTGCAGGGTCGAGCGCGCGCGATCCGCCTTGAGGTCGACACGGGCGACGATACGGTCGCCGACGAGTACCGGCAACGAGTAGTAGCCGTAGCGCCGCTTCTCGGCCGGCACGTAGATCTCGATGCGGTAGTCGAACTCGAATGCACGCAGCGCGCGGTCGCGGAACCACACGACCGGATCGAAGGGGGTCAGCACGGCGGCGGCGTCGACGCGACGGGGGAGCACGGCATCGCGGTGCCGCCAGGCGGGCAGCGGGCGGCCACCGCGCTCCCAGCTGCGCACCTGCACCGGGATCAGCTCACCGGCATCCGTCAGTTCCTGGAGCGACTGCGCGATGGCGGCCCTGTCGCGGATCCGGTAGTAGTCGGCGAGGTCGGACTGCGTCGCCACACCGGACGAGCGCGCGGCGCGTGAGATCAGCGTGCGGATGGCCTCTGCACGGGGAACCTCGCGAGCGCGGATGGCGTCGGGGATCACGTTCTCCGCGAGGGCGTAGGTTCGCTCGAACCCCTTGCGACCGCTGATCGCGACGTCCCCGGTGCGCCAGAGGTGCTCCAGCGCGAGCTTCACGTCGTCCCAGTCCCACCAGGTGCCGCGCTCACGCGGCGCATCGGCGCGGAGATCGGCGGGTCGGAGCGGGCCGCGCGAACGCAGCTCGTCCTGCACCCACCGGAGTGTCCTGGCGTTGCTGCTCATCCAGGAGTCCTCGCCGGCCCAACGGCGGCGGAAGTCGTCCATGCGGAACCGCCACAGCGGCCAGTCCTCGAGCGGGATGAAGGTCGCCTCGTGCGCCAGGTACTCCACGTAATGCGTCGTGCGCGCCAGGAAGACCCGGTCGAGCAGCGCGGGATCATAGGAGCCGAGGCGGGAGAACAGCGGGAGATAGTGCGACCGTGCGAACACGTTGACGGAATCGATCTGCAGGACGCCGAGGCGATCCATGACCCGATGCACGTGACGAGCTGACGCCGACGTCGGGCGAGCGCGAGTGAACCCCTGGGCTGCGAGCGCGATGCGTCGCGCCTGCGCGGCGCTGAGGGTTTCCGTCACGTCGGCCAGCGTATCGCCGCCCGCCGACATCCGAAGGTCGACCTGGGCGCGTACCGGTACGCGCCGACATCGATGCGTCGAACGGCATACGGCGGCGACGTAGACTTGGGCGATGAGCGATGAGCGGCGATCCTGGCTGACACAGCTGTTCCGTCCGCGCCTCGAGCCGACCGATCAGACCGTGACGACCGAGGCTGACGAGGCCGTTCCGCTGCCGCTCCGCATCACCGCCGGGTACGCCTGGCGGCTGCTGCTGATCGCCGCAGCCATCGGCGTGTTCATCTGGCTCGTGATGCTGCTGAAGCTCCTGGTCATCCCGTTGATGGTCGGCATCCTGATCACTGCGCTCCTGTGGCCCGCGTTCGACCTGATGCTGCGGCACCGCTTCCCGCGTTGGCTGGCGATCGCCATCTCCCTGCTCGGCACGGCTGCGATCGTCTCCGGGCTGGTCTGGCTCGTCGTCTGGCAGGTCCGGCTCGAGCTGCCCAAGGTGCAGACGAGTTCGGCCCAGGCCTTCGACCAGTTCCAGGTGTGGCTGCACGACGGGCCGCTCAATCTCTCCGACACGCAGATCTCGGACTACCTGCAGCAGGGTCTCGACTTCCTCAACGAGCAGGCGCAGGCGCTGTGGACGGGGGCGCTCGCGATCGGCACGACCGTGGGTCATGTCGCCACCGGCGCGGTGCTGTCGCTCTTCATCCTGATCTGCCTGCTCGCAGACGGTGCGGGCATCTGGCGCTGGACCGTGAAGCTGTTCCCCCGCAAGGCGCGTCCGGCCGTCGACGGCGCCGCCCGCAACGGCTGGGCGACCATCGTGAACTACGCCAGGACGCAGCTGTTCGTGGCGACGATCGACGCGATCGGCATCGGTCTCGGCGCGTTCCTGCTGCAGGTGCCGCTGGCACTCCCGGTCGCCGTGCTCGTCTTCCTCGGCTCGTTCATCCCGATCGTGGGTGCGGTCGCCACCGGTGCGATCGCCGTGTTCCTCGCGCTCGTGTACAACGGGCCCTGGACCGCGCTGTTCATGCTGCTGGTCGTGCTGGCCGTGCAGCAGATCGAGGGGCACATCCTGCAGCCGATCATGATGGGCTCCGCCGTGAAGGTGCATCCGCTCGCGGTGGTCCTCGTGGTCGCAGGCGGCGCGATGATCGCAGGCATCCCCGGAGCGCTGTTCGCCGTGCCGCTGGCGGCATTCGTGAACGTCTTCGCGGTGACGGTGAGTTCGGGGTCATGGCGCACCGGCGTCGGACCCAGTGGAGATCTGATCTGGAGTACAGTGCCGCGCGAGCGGCGACGGAGGAATCGATGAGCGCAGTCCCCAGCCTGACCGAGTTCGAGCACGCAGCTCAGAGTCTGGCTGAGGTGATCTCGCACACGCCGACGCTGCCGTCCCGAGCGCTCTCCGATGCCCTCGGGGTGCCGGTGGTGCTCAAGATGGAGAACCTGCAGCGCACCGGCTCGTTCAAGATCCGTGGTGCCGCGTACCGCCTCTCGCGCCTGAGCGCTGAGGAACGGGCGCGTGGCGTGGTCGCAGCATCCGCCGGCAACCACGCTCAGGGCGTCGCACTCGCGGCGCAGGCGCTCGGCATCTCGGCGACCATCTTCATGCCCCTCGGCGTGCCGGTGCCGAAGCTGCTCGCGACCCGCGGCTACGGCGCCGAGGTCGTGCTCGAGGGCGAGACGGTCGCGACATCGCTGCGTCTCGCCGCCGAGTACGCCGAGCGCACCGGTGCCGTGCTGATCCCGCCGTTCGACCACCGTGACGTCGTGATCGGGCAGGGAACGCTCGGGCTCGAGCTCCTGGAAGATGCACCGGACGTCGACACCATCGTCCTCGGCATCGGCGGAGGCGGCCTGATCGCCGGCGTCGCCGCCGCCGTGAAGGCCCGTGCCGCCGAGCTCGGACGCACGGTCCGGATCATCGGCGTGCAGGCCGAGAACGCCGCTGCCATGCCGCCGTCGCTCGCGGCAGGGCATCCGGTCGACATCGTGACGCGCCCGACCATCGCCGACGGCATCCTGGTCGCACGCCCCGGCGCGATCCCCTTCGACATCATCAAGGAATACGTCGACGAGGTCGTCACGGTCTCGGATGACGATCTGGCGCGCGCGATCCTGGTGCTGCTCGAGCAGTCGAAGGTCGTCGTCGAGCCGGCCGGTGCCGCCGGCGTCGCCGCGATCCTCGCAGGCAAGATCTCCGCGACCGGCACGACCATGGCCGTGCTGTCCGGCGGCAACATCGACCCGCTGCTGCTGCAGCGCGTGGTCTCGCACGGGCTCGCGGCATCCGGTCGCTACCTCACGATCCGCATCCCGCTGCCAGACCGTCCCGGCCAGCTCGCCAGGGTCTCCGAGCTCATCGCCGCGGCCGGCGCGAACGTCATCGAGGCCATGCACACGCGGCACGGCCACGGGCTGCAGATCAGCGACGTCATCCTCGAGCTCAGCGTCGAGACGCGTGGACCGGAGCATTCGCAGCACACCCTCGACACGCTCCGTCTGGCAGGCTTCGAGCCGCTCGTCGTCCCGGACTGACCCTTCGACGGGCCCGGGGGAACCCGACGGGCTCAGGGTCCCAGAACGTGAGAACGCCCCTCCGACATCGGTCGGAGGGGCGTTCTCACGCTGTGGCTGCGATCAGCCGGTGTAGGTCTCGACGTTCACGATCTCCACGGCGATGGAGCGACCGTTGGGAGCCTCGTAGGACGACTTCTCGCCGACCTTGAGCCCGAGGATGGCCTGTCCGAGCGGGCTGGCCTCGCTGTACACGTCGTGGTCACTGCCGGCGGCGATCTCGCGGCTGCCGAGCAGGAAGACCTCTTCGCCGCCGGCGACGATCGCGGTGACGACCGTGCCCGGCTCGACGACGCCGCGGCTGGCGGGCGCTTCGCCGACCTTGGCGGTCTTCAGGAGGCTCTCCAGCGTGCGGATGCGCGCCTCCTGCTTGCCCTGCTCGTCCTTCGCGGCGTGGTAGCCGCCGTTCTCCTTGAGGTCGCCTTCTTCGCGGGCGGCCTCGATGCGCTTGGCGATCTCGTCGCGTCCCGTGGTCGAGAGGTGTTCCAGCTCGGCGACGAGCCGGTCGTACGCCTCCTGCGTGAGGAAGGGAACCTGAGCATCAGTCGACATGACGAAGCTCCTTCTATCCGGATCCCGGCCGCGAACCGCGGGGGATATGCCAAGACGCCCCGGCTCTCTGCCAGGGCGTCATCTGTCTGCGGTCAGTCTAGGCGACCCAGCAGGTGTTCACCAAACCTGTCGTCGCCTCGCTGACGGTCGGGATGGTGGCGGCGACGGCCTTCGAATGGCTCTCTCCCGCGGCGATCTCGACGAGCTTCCACCCGACGACGCCGAACTCCTCGTCGAGCGCTTCGACGATGCAGATGACGTCCTTGCCCTGCACGCCCGTGACCTGGAAACGCACGTCGACGGTGTGCTCATCGACGAGGTCGTACCCGAGGTCGTCCGCATCGACCGAGCTCATGGACTGCGCAACCGTCATCCATCCGAAGGCTCCGACCAGGAGCACGGCGATCGCGATGCCGATGATCCACGGCGTCCGACGACGTCGGGTGCGGCCGTATCGGTCATCGAGCTGTGCTGCTGTCGTCACGGGAGGGGTCTTCCGGTCGTTAGGCTGGTACTTCCAGGTTATGCGACCTGCGCACGAAAGGCCGACACATGCTCGCTCTGACCGAGACCCCGATGCCGACGCCCACCATGACGGTGGCACCGGAGGCCGTCACGCCGGGGTTCGTGGGCTTCGCGGCGGTGGTGCTCCTCGTGATCGCGGTCATCCTCCTGATCTGGGACATGAACCGTCGTATCCGTCGGGTGCGGTACCGCGAAGAGGTGCGTGACGAGCTCGACGCCGAAGAAGCAGCGCGTGCAGCCGATGAGGCCACCGAGACCGATGCGGACCTCCCGATCGTCCGTGAGGGCGACGACGATCCGGATCCGCGCACGACCTGATCGAGCATCACCCGGCCAGCGTCGTGCAGCCCTGGATCACGCCCCGAGCGATGGCGACAGCGGGGCGAGTGTGATCAGCAGGCACGCGGTCCAGTGGCACAGGAACGCCAGCACGGTGCAGACGTGGAAGATCTCATGGAAGCCGAAGTGGCCGGGCCACGGGTTCGGCTTCTTGATCGCGTAGACGATCGCGCCGCCGGTGTAGAGCAGGCCGCCGATGATCACGAGCACCATCATGGCGACGTTGGCCGCGAGCAGGTCAGCCATGAACATCACGGCAGCCCACCCCATCAGCAGGTAGAGGGCGACGTAGAGCCAGCGCGGTGCATGGATCCAGAAGACGCGGAACAGGATGCCGACGACGGTGCCGCCCCACACCAGGCTCAACAGCAGCGTGCCCTTCTCCGGTGGGAGCGCCAGGGTCGCGAGCGGCGTGTAGGTGCCGGCGATGAGCAGGAAGATGTTCGCGTGGTCGATCCGCTTCAACAGCAGCTTGACGCGGGGGCTCCAGTCGAAGCGGTGATAGAGGGCGGAATTGCCGAACAGCAGCAACGAACTCGTCATGAACACGGCTGCCGCCCACTTCGCCGCACCGCCCTGTGCCACGACGATCAGCACGATCCCGGTGACGAGCGCGACCGGGAACGTGCCGGCATGGATCCAGCCACGCCAGGTCGGACGGATCTCGACGGCCGCATCGACCGCCGCAGCCTCGAGGAGCGGCAGCTGGGGGAGGTCGGGTTCCGAAGGTGCGGGAGTGGTCACGAGGCCCACTCTATGCCGCACCTCATGCCGTGAGCGGCACATGACCCACAGCTTCCACACCGTCGGAAATCGTCGCGGCACGGTAGCGTAGGGAGGTGATTTCACGCGAGAGCCAGGGGCGAGGGCCGCTGTATCGGCTCTACAGCAACCGGCTGCGTCGGCAGCTGGACGGAGCATCCGTCCCTCATCACGTGGCGATGATGATCGACGGCAACCGCCGGTGGGCTCGCCAGCTCGGCTACAGCACGGCTGCGCACGGACACCGGGCGGGTGCGCTGAAGATGCGCGAGTTCCTCGGCTGGTGCGATGAGCTCGGCGTGCGGGTCGTCTCGCTGTATCTGCTCTCGAGCGACAACCTGCGCAAGCGCGATTCCGCCGAGCTCGAAGACCTGATCGAGATCATCGCCGAACTCGCCGAGGCCCTGTCGAAGGAAGGGGACTGGCGCGTCAAACATGTCGGCCGCTCCGACATCCTGCCGCCGGAGCTCGCGCGCGTGCTCGCCGACGCCGAGGAGCGCACGAAGGACCACACCGGCCTGCACGTCAACCTCGCGGTCGGCTATGGCGGACGCCATGAGATCGTCGACGCCGTGCGGAGCATCCTCGTCAAGCACGAGGCGTCCGGGGGCACGATGGAGGATCTCGCGGCGCACCTCACGCCCGAGATGATCGGCGAGCACCTGTACACGGGTGGGCAGCCCGACCCGGATCTCGTGATCCGCACGAGCGGCGAGCAGCGGCTCAGCGACTTCCTGCTGTGGCAGAGCGCGCACAGCGAGTTCTACTTCGTCGAGGCGCTCGGCCCCGACCTGCGCCAGGTCGACTTCCTGCGTGCGATCCGCGACTACGCCGACCGAGATCGCCGCTTCGGCCGCTGAGGTGGAGCCCCGGTGGCGGAGCCGCCGACCTGTCAGAATGACGAAGTGGGTACATTCGACGACTATCTCGGCACGTTCGACAGCGAACCCGGATATCTGAACTGGGCCGCGTTCGGGCCGCTGTCTCCCTCGGTACGGGAGGAGATCTTCGCGGATGCCGACCTGCTGGGCAGCGGTCGACCGTCGTCGCTCGCACTCGTCGCCGAGCGGATCGGGCAGGCGCAGGAGCTGGTTGCCGAACTGCTCGGGGCGGATGCCGCCGAGGTTACCCTGCAGCCGTCGTCGACGCAGGGGCTCCAGCACGCGCTCTACGGCCTCTCCGGCGCAGTGATCGCCTCGACCGCGGAGTTCCCGAGCATCAGCCTCACCCTCGAACGCGCTGCTGCGGCGTCGCACGGCGCACTCACGCCTCGATGGATCACGCCGGCCGACAGCCGCATCACCCCGGACGCCGTGGCGGAGGTGCTCGACGACGACGTGACCGCGCTCATCGTCAGCCACGTCGACTTCCGAACCGGATTCCGTGCCGACCTCACCGCCCTGCGCGAGCTGCTGGGTCCGGATCGTCTGCTGATCCTCGATGCCGTGCAGTCCTTCGGCGTGGTGGACGCGGACTACTCCGGCGCCGATGTGGTGGTGGGCCACGGGTACAAGTGGCTCCGCGCCGGCCGAGGCACCGCCTTCGCGCGTTTCAGCACGCGGGCGCGGGAACGCATCACGCCGCTGCTCAGCGGCATCACCGGGGCAGCCCCGGACGGGCTCCCTGTGGATGATCTGCCGCCGGCCGCGGCATCCGCCAGAGCGTACACCGTCAGCGGCCCGGACACCCTCGCGGCTGGTCGGCTGGCCATCGGCGCGCGCGATGTTCGCGACGCCGGCGTCGCAGCGATCGAGAGCAGCATCCAGGAGCATGTCGATGGAATCCTCGAGATCGCGGATCGGCACGGCATCGCGGTGAGCTCACCCCGGGAGCGGGCGCAGCGGGCGGGCATCGTGGCACTCTCGCCCGACGAGCCCGCACGCCTCGCAGCAGCGATCGCCAACGCGGGACTCGTGGTCACAGCGCGAGGTGCCTCGGTGCGTGTGGCAGCCCACGCCGGCACCGACGCGAGCACACTGCAGCTGCTCGATGACGCTCTCACAGCATTCGGAAACGAGACGTTCACGTTCGCGTAAGAATTCGCTGGCGTGTCGAGGCGCGGATATGTCGGCGACTGGTCGTAGCTTCGAGGCATCGGGCAAGGAGCCCGGTCGAGTCGGCCATCAGGATCGCGACTCGTGGCCCCAGGTCGACTCGTTCTCAGGCGGGGATCATCCCCGGGTCGGGAGTGGGTCGTGACCACACGTACAGCGCAGCAGTCCACCAGCACCGCGCAGCAGTCCACCCGTAAGACGACGAGGCGGACGTCGTCCGCGGATCCTGATCAGGACCTGCGGACCTATGTCCTCGACACCTCGGTCCTGCTGAGCGATCCGCAGGCGTTCTTCCGGTTCGCGGAGCACTCCGTGGTGCTTCCGGTCGTCGTGATCTCCGAACTCGAGGGCAAGCGGCACGACCCCGAGATCGGCTACTTCGCGCGGCAGGCGCTCCGGCACCTCGACGATCTGCGCATCGAGCACGGTCGTCTCGACTTCCCGGTCGAGGTCGGCGAAGGCGGCACGCTCCGCGTCGAGCTCGCGAACACCGACTCCTCGGTGCTTCCGGCCGGCATCCGTCTGAGCGACAACGACACCCGCATCCTCTCGGTCGCGATGCACCTGTCCCAGGATGGGCAGGACGTCACGATCGTCTCCAAGGACCTCCCGATGCGCGTCAAGGCTGCGTCCCTCGGTCTGCGCGCCGAGGAATACCTGGCCGAGCAGGCGGTCGACTCCGGGTGGACCGGGCTCACCACGCTCAACCTCTCCGGCGACGACATCAGCGACCTGTACGAGAGCGAGGTCGGGATCAGCGAGGACGCCCGTGGACTCCCGATCAACACGGGGCTGATCATCCACTCCGAGCGCGGCTCGGCACTCGGCCGCGTCACGGGCGACGGCGAGTACCGGCTGGTGCGCGGCGATCGCGACATCTTCGGCATGCATGGTCGGTCCGCCGAGCAGCGCATCGCGATCGACCTGCTGCTCGACCCTGAGGTGGGCATCGTCTCGCTCGGCGGCCGTGCAGGAACCGGCAAGTCGGCGCTCGCACTGTGCGCGGGCCTCGAGGCCGTGCTGGAGCGCCAGCAGCAGAAGAAGATCATCGTCTTCCGCCCGCTGTTCGCCGTCGGCGGTCAGGAGCTCGGCTACCTCCCGGGGGACCAGGGCGAGAAGATGGGGCCGTGGGGTCAGGCGGTCTTCGACACACTCGGCTCGGTCGTCTCCGGCAACGTCGTCGAAGAGGTCATCGAACGCGGCCTCCTCGAGGTGCTGCCGCTCACGCACATCCGCGGACGCTCGCTGCACGACGCCTTCGTGATCGTCGACGAGGCGCAGTCCCTCGAGCGCAACGTGCTGCTGACGGTGCTCAGCCGGATGGGGCAGAACTCCCGCGTCATCCTCACGCACGACGTCGGCCAGCGCGACAACCTCCGGGTCGGCCGCCACGACGGCATCGCGAGCGTGATCGAGACGCTGAAGGGGCACGACCTGTTCGGGCATGTGACGCTGATGCGCTCCGAGCGCTCCGCGATCGCCGCCCTCGTCACCGAGCTCCTGGAGGGCGGAGAGCTCAGCTGACGGGGGTGGAGAGCGGATGTCGCGGTCGCGGCATCCGCTCTTTGCTGTCTCCCGGGTCTGCGTGCCGACAGATGCACGACCCGGCGACATCTGCACGAGCGATCCGCCGATTCGGCCCTGCAGACGTCGAGACCTCGTGTATCTGTCGCGTTGACTTCAGGCACGGCTCTTCGCGCGACCCAACGCCGCAACGATCGCCCGCTGCACCGTGGGCCAATCATGGACGATCTGGGCATAGTCGAAACGCAGCGTCTCGTATCCGAGGCGGGATGCTGCTGCGTCGCGCATCAGGTCTCTGTGCCGATGCTCGGCCGACGCGTGGTTGTCTCGCCCGTCGGCCTCGATGATGAGGCGGCCGTCGATGACGAAGTCGACACGGCCGACGCCACGAATCTCCACCTGGCAGTCCGCCAGGATGCCGATGAGATGCAGTCGAATCCGGATCAGCGATTCCAAACCGCTCTCGGCATCGCCGCGCGCGATGTCGACGAGCCATCGCGAATGCGCCGGCAGCGCGGTCCGGATCTGAGCCCGCACGGCACGCGACAGCAGGCGTGCATTCCACGCGGACTCGAACGACACGAAGAACGCTTCCTCCCCTGCGCAGAGGTAGGTGTGCAGCAGCGCCGTAGCGACATCCGCGGTGCCGAGCTGCGTGGGGCCGTGGAAGAAATGCGCGGTGCAGGCGCAGCTGGCATGCGGATGGATCCGGCCGTTCGTGCCCATCCAGACGTGCACCCGCGGCGTGGCCTCGAGCGTCCAGATGCCATGCTGGCGCAACGCCGCCTGACAGGTGAGTGCGCCACCGTGCGTCGCGGCGATCGCGATGTCCGGGCTCAGACTGTTCGCGGCGAAGACGCCGTTGCGCAGCCTCCGGACGCGTCCTGCCTTCACGTCTGCCGCGAGGCTGTGTCTGGTGACCCCGTACCTCTGGAGAAGACGCCCTCTGGCGACGCGGAGGTGTTCGAGGAGGTACGCGGCATCCGGCATCCCGCCATCATGCGCGGCCTCGCCAAACGGCCTCGGCGCTGAATCCGGAGATGGGTGAGTGCCGACGATTCCGCCGTATGGGGAGGAGGAGTCGCGACGCGACACACGCACGAGGTTCCCACGCCCGCACGAGCATTTTGGCGGATTCCTCCTGCAGACGTCGGATCGTCGTGCATGTGTCCGGCGGCCGCGGGGTTCGCCGGAAACGACGGATGCCGCGAGGCGCATGGCCCCGCGGCATCCGCCGTGCGTCAGGAGAGGATCAACCCGGGTGGGTCATCGACAGCAGGTCGAGCTTCTCGTCGAGCTGCTCCAGCGTGAGGTCGCCGCGCTCGACGTAGCCGAGGTCGATCACGGCGTCGCGCACCGTGATGCCCTGGGCGACCGAGTGCTTCGCGATCTTCGCTGCGGCCTCGTAGCCGATCAGCTTGTTCAGCGGCGTCACGATCGACGGGCTCATGCCGGCGAAGGATGCCGCGCGGTCGAGGTTGGCCTGCAGGCCGTCGATCGTCTTGTCGGCGAGCACGCGAGAGGCGTTCGAGAGCAGACGGATCGACTCGAGCAGGGCGGTGCCCATGACCGGGATCGCGACGTTCAGCTCGAAGGAACCGGATGCTCCGGCCCAGGCGACCGTCGCGTCGTTGCCGATCACGCGGGCGCAGACCATCAGCACGGCCTCGGGGACGACGGGGTTGACCTTGCCGGGCATGATCGAGGAGCCGGGCTGCAGGTCGGGGATGTGCAGCTCGCCGAGACCCGTGTTGGGGCCCGAGCCCATCCAGCGGAGGTCGTTGTTGATCTTGGTCAGCGAGACCGCGATCGTTCGCAGGGCGCCGGAGGCCTCGACGAGACCGTCGCGGTTCGCCTGCGCCTCGAAGTGGTCCTTGGCCTCGGTGATCGGCAGCTCGGTCTCGGCCGCGAGCAGCGCGATCACCTTCTGCGGGAAGCCGAGCGGGGTGTTGATGCCGGTGCCGACGGCGGTGCCGCCGAGCGGGACCTCTGCGACGCGGGGGAGCGCCGACTGCACGCGCTCGATGCCGAGGCGGATCTGGCGGGCGTAGCCGCCGAACTCCTGGCCGAGGGTGACGGGCGTCGCGTCCATGAGGTGGGTGCGACCGGACTTGACAGCGGTCTTCCACAGCTCGGCCTTGGCCTCGAGGGCGACGGCGAGGTGGTCGAGCGAGGGGATGAGCGTGTCGATCAGCGCCTGGGTCACTGCGATGTGCACCGAGGTCGGGAAGACGTCGTTCGACGACTGCGAGGCGTTGACGTGGTCGTTCGGGTGCACGGTCGCACCGAGGATGCGGGTCGCGAGCGTCGCGAGGACCTCGTTCATGTTCATGTTCGACGAGGTGCCCGAACCCGTCTGGTACGTGTCGACCGGGAACTCCCCGTCGTGCGCACCCGTGGCGACCTGGTCCGCCGCCTGGGCGATCGCGTCGGCGATCGCACCGTCGAGGGTGCCGAGCTCCTTGTTCGCGAGCGCTGCGGCCTTCTTGATGCGGGCGAGGGCTGCGATCTGCGTCGACTCCAGCCCCTTGCCCGAGATCGGGAAGTTCTCCACCGCGCGCTGCGTCTGCGCGCCGTAGAGCGCGTTGACGGGCACGCGCACTTCACCCATGGTGTCGTGCTCGATGCGGTAGCCCTGCGAGCTTTCGCCGCTGCGCTGGTGGGTGTCGGTCATTCCGATGCCTCCTGAGATTCGGGGTCGATGCCCACGGTGATGACGGGCACGGCCGTGCCCTCGGCGAGACGATAGTTGGCGCCGACGATGCCGAGGCGGCCCTCGGCGACGGCGTTGCTGATGAGCTCAGAGGAGTGGAGCAGATCGGCGACGGTGTTGCGCAGGTGCTCGATGCCGACGAGTTCGGCATCGATCTCGTCGACGGTCGAGCCGCCGCTCTCGGACAGGACCTTGCGCGCGGCCGGCACGATCGGTGCGATGAGCTTCCAGATGTGCGGCGGGAGGGGAGCGGCGTCGATCGCGGTGCCGTCGATCGCGGCACGCACCGCGCCGCAGGAGTCATGCGCGAGCACCACGATCAGCGGCACTTCGAGCACGGCGACCGCGTACTCCAGGCTTGCGACGATCGACTCGCCGATGACCTGACCGGCGTTGCGCACGACGAACAGGTCGCCGAGGCCGAGGTCGAAGATGATCTCGGCGGCGAGTCGGGAGTCGGAGCATCCGAACAGGGTCGCGACCGGATTCTGCGCAGCAGCGAGATCCTTGCGACGAGCCACATCCTGGTTCGGATGCCGGGGCTGGTCGGCGACGAAACGGCGGTTGCCGTCCTGCATCTGGGCCCAGGCGGCTGCGGGGGTGAGGGCGTGCGTCATGATGCCTCCGAGAGTGCGCGGATCTGCGGGATGAGCGTCTCGGCCAGTTCTGCGGTGGACGCGGCGGACCGGGAGCCGTAGAGGAGCACGTAGTCGTCGCCGGCCTGCGTGCCGATGGCGTAGCTGACGTTCTGGTTGGAGTTGGCGCTGCCGGGCTTGAAGACGTCCCACTCGATGCCGCCGATGTTCACGGTGTCGGTCGGGGCGATGCCGTTGAGCTTCTGCGGCGCCCAGGATGAATCCGCGTCGAAGGCCTGCGCAAGCCGGACGAATCCGCGCTCGTCCTCGTCCGCCGGGGCCAGCGTGACGTTCCAGACCACGGTCGCGCCGCTTTCGAGTGCTGCGGCGTTCACGCGCCAGAACGTGCCGACCTCCGGCACGATGACCGGACTGTCCATGGTGGACTCGACGTCGGCCGCGATGCCGGCGACGTCGATCACCTTCGCGGTGGTCGGCTCACCTCGGGGCACCGCGAACACGATCACCAGCACGACGGCGAGCGTGGCCAGCAACGCGGCCACGAGACTGCGCATCGTCTGGCTCGAACGGTACGCCTTGCTCGATGCGGCCTTGCGTGCTGCGGTCTCCTCCGGGGTCTCCGGACGGCCGAGCTCGGCGACGATCGGGGCTGGCTTGCTCATGCCTCAGCCTCATCGGATGCTGCGGAGCGCGCCGCGTCGAGCCGGCGCTTCGCGCCGAGGAGCCACTCTTCGCAGCGGGCCGCGAGGGCCTCGCCGCGTTCCCAGAGGGCGAGCGAGTGCTCGAGCGTGGGGGAGCCCTGTTCGAGCTCGGCGACGACCTTGACGAGTTCGTCGCGAGCGGCCTCGAACGACAGGGTCTCCACGGGGGTGTCGTTCAGCGCGCTCACTCCTCCATCCTACGTCGTGCGGCTGACAGAGATGGCGGCCGCATGCACGCATCGGACGCGGTCACGACTGTTCGGCGATCTCGCCCTCCGAGCGGGCTGCGAGCGAGCCGCGATCGACCGTGATTGTCAGGGCGCTGCCGGCCGGAGCATCCGCCGCATCCCGCAGGATCACGCCCCCCTCGAGGTGGGCGATCGCGTAGCCGCGGGCGAGTGTTGCAGCGGGGGAGAGTGCGCGCAGGGAGGCGCGCAGCTCGCTGGCGCGCCGCCCGGCGAGATCGAGCTGGCGCGTCACGGTGTCGCGGCCGCGCGACAGCAGCAGCCACAGCTCGTGGGCGCGGGTGTCGATGATCGGTGCAGGAGAGCGCAGCACCGGGCGCGAGCGCAGCTGCTCCAGCTGAGCGATGTCATGGGAGAGGCGCTGCGTGAGCCGTGTCGTCGCGCGCGATCGCAGCTGGGCGATCAGCGCGCGCTGCTCGCCGACGTCGGGGACGACACGCTTGGCAGCATCCGTGGGTGTGGAGGCTCGCAGGTCCGCCACGTCGTCGAGCAGCGGGTGGTCGTTCTCGTGGCCGATCGCGCTGACGACAGGAGTGGACGCCGCGGCGACGGCACGAACGAGGCGCTCGTCGCTGAAGCCGAGGAGGGTCTGCGGGTCGCCGCCACCGCGGGCGATGATGATGACATCGACCTCGGGATCAGCGTCCAGTCGCGCCAGGGCGGCGAGCGTGTCAGGGACGCATCGGTCGCCCTGCACCGCGGCGTACTCGGTGCGGAAGCGCACCTGCGGCCAGCGCAGCTCGGCGTTGCGGTGCACATCCTTCTCGGCATCCGATCGCTCACCAGTGATGAGTCCGATGACGTGCGGGAGGAACGGCAGGCGCTGCTTGCGGGCGGGGTCGAACAGCCCCTCTCGGCGCAGCTGGGCTCGGAGCTTCTCGAGTCGCTCGAGCTGATCGCCGAGGCCCACGTGCTTCATGGCGGACACAGCGAAGCTGAAGTCGCCGGACTTCACGAAGTAGTCGGCCTTGACCGCTGCCACGACATGATCGCCGACCGCGAGGTCGGACGGGATGCGGCCGCGCACGCTCGACCAGATGCGGATCGAGATCTGCGCGTCGGACTGCGTGTCCTTGAGTCGAGCGAAGACGTTGCCGCCGCGCACGTTCCACGAGGTGATCTCGCCCTCGACCCAGACCGTGTTCCAGCGGGCGATGAAGTCGCGGATCGTGCCGTTCAGGCGTGCGACCGAGGTCGGCGCGTCTGCCGTGGAGTCGCGCGGCGCGACGGCATCCGCCGGGGGAGTCTCGCCCGGGGCGGTGCTGGCTTCGAAGGCTGTCATCTGTCGCGTGTCGTCCTGCTCATGCTCGTGCTTCCCTGCCCTCGGAACGGGGCGGCGGGCACCCAGGCCCTTCCAGGGGAAGCGCCGGTAGAATCGAGGGGTGACCTCGACTGTCGTTCATCTCCCTGCCCCCCGCATCCCACGAGTGCGCGCGGCGTCCGGGCGGCTTCAGGATAACCCCGTCGTCGGACAGAAGCGGGTTCTGCTCGCCGCCCCGCGCGGATACTGCGCCGGTGTCGACCGTGCGGTCGTCGCCGTCGAGAAGGCGCTCGAACGCTACGGTGCCCCTGTCTACGTCCGCAAACAGATCGTGCACAACATCCACGTGGTGACCGAGCTCGAGGACAAGGGTGCGATCTTCGTCGAGGAGGTCGACGAGGTCCCCGAGGGAGCGCACGTCGTCTTCAGTGCGCACGGCGTCTCGCCGGCAGTCGTGACCGCGGCATCCGACCGCGGACTGCACGCGATCGATGCGACGTGCCCGCTGGTCACCAAGGTGCACCGCGAAGCCGTGCGCTTCGCTCGGGACGACTTCGAGATCCTGCTCATCGGCCACGAGGGTCATGAGGAGGTCGAGGGCACCGCTGGTGAGGCGCCCGATCACGTGACGATCGTGAACTCTCCTGACGACGCCGACCGCGTGCAGGTCAAGGACCCGTCGAAGGTCGTGTGGCTCTCGCAGACCACGCTCTCGGTGGACGAGACGATGGAGACGGTGAACCGTCTGCGCACTCGGTTCCCCGACCTGCACAACCCGCCGTCCGACGACATCTGCTACGCCACGCAGAACCGTCAGGTCGCGATCAAGAAGGTGGCTGCCGCCGCTGACCTCGTCATCGTCGTCGGCTCGTCGAACTCATCCAACAGCGTTCGCCTGGTCGAGGTCGCCCTCGAGTACGGCGCCAAGGCGGCGTACCGCGTCGACTACGCCGAAGAGGTGCAGCAGGAGTGGCTCGACGGCGTCGAGACCGTCGGCGTCACCAGCGGCGCCTCGGTGCCGGAGGTGCTCGTGCGCGAAGTGCTCGCAGCGCTGGACGATGCGGGCTACCGCGACGTCGAAGAGATCAAGACGGCTGAAGAGGACCTCATGTTCTCGCTGCCCAAGGAACTGCGTCAGGATGCTGCAGGGCAGCGCGACGCACGGGCGCTGGGCGGACGTCCCTCCGGAGGAGGCGCGTAACGTTGAACGCCGCGGAAGCGGAACCGACGCTGATCGGATCGGTGCAACGGGCGCTGAGGCTCGTCGACATCGTCGCGAACTCGCCGCGACCGCTTCCCGTCAAGATGCTCGCCGCCATCACGGGGCTCACGCCTGGCACGACGTACAACCTGGTGCGCACCCTGATCCACGAGGGGTATCTGACCTCGGAGCCGGACGGCCTCGTGCTGGGTTCCCGGTTCCCGGCGTTCCAGCAGGAGACCGACTCCCGCGGCGTCTTCCTCGCGCGGGTGCGTTCGGCGCTCCGTGAGGTCACCGATGAGGTCGGTGCGACCGCCTATCTGTCTCGGTACGACGACGGCGAGATGCATCTCGTCGACATCGTCGACGCGGTGCACAACCCCCGCGTGGAGCTGTGGGTGGGGCTGCAGTCGAGCGCGCATGCGACCGCGCTCGGCAAGCAGATCCTCGCGGAGCTCCCGGACGAGGATCGCCTCGACTACCTCTCCAGGCACCGTCTCGAGGAGCTGACGCCGCGGACCATCAGCAATCGCCGCACGCTGCTCACCCAGCTGGAGCATGCGCCGGGGTGGGTCGTCGACGAGGAGGAGTACGCGATCGGCGCCACCTGCGTCGCGGTGCCGGTGATCGCACCGAACCTCACGGCATCCCTCGCGATCTCCCTCCCATCCGACCAGGCCGTGGTGAATCGGGTGCTCGTCACGAAGCTGCAGCGCTCCGCTCGACGACTGTCGCTGCAGCTCGGCGCGCACTCCTTCGACAACTCGGCGCTGGCCGGCGAGTTCACCATCTGAAGAAACCGGGCTGGTGGAGTGCTGGTCGCCTTCCCTATGATCAGGAATGTAGCGGTCTGTGCAAACGGCCCTACTGGTCGACGGATTGTCCCCAGCTTTCCGTGACCTACTTGGATGATGAGCGTCCCCAGCGCACTGAGTCCGCGGCCCCGAGGAGTCCCCAATTCTCCGGGGCCGCCATTCTTTTCCGGCACCGTCGGCTGAGAACCGCACAGAGCAGGTGCGGTTAGCATGGCGAGATGACCGATCAACGGCCCCAGTACGGCGAACTCGCGACACCCGAGGAGCAACGCCGAGCCGCAGGGCTCCCGCCGCTCGGCGAGATCCCTCCGGTGCCCCCAATGATGCAGCTTTCGGCACCCGAGCCAGTGGCGCAGGCCCCGAACCCGGGTCGCTCCCGCCCGGTCGACCGGTTCGTGACGATCGGTCTTCTCGCGTACGGCCTCGTCAACGTCGTGATCACGGGCCTGTCGTACCTCGATCTGCCGACCGTCATGAACGAGAGCATGAAGATTCTCGGAATCGACGGCGAGTTCTCCAACTTCGCGCAGGGAAAGCTGTGGGGCACGATCGCTGCGGCCCTGCTCGTGATCGGCTGGGCGCTCACTGCGGCGCTCGCGATCAAGCGACTCCGGCGGGGCAAGGTCGCCTGGTGGGTGCCGCTCGTCGGCGCCGTCGTCACGATGGCGGTCGTCTCGGCGTGCATCGCGGTGCCGATGTTCAACGACCCGGCCTTCATGGCCTACCTGGAGCAGATGTCCGGCGGCTGAGCCCTGGAGGAGACGAGAAGAGGCGCCCGGCGGATTGCCGGGCGCCTCTTCACTTCGACAGGCTCAGTGACCCATCGACAGGCTCAGATCAGCTCTTGGACTGACCGTACGAGCCGAGCTGGCGCGTGGACTCGATGACGCGAGCGGCCATCGCCGACTCGGCGACCTTGCCCCAGGCGCGCGGGTCGTACTGCTTCTTGTTGCCGACCTCGCCGTCGACCTTCAGCACGCCGTCGTAGTTCTTGAACATGTAGTCGGCGATCGCACGCGTGTAGGCGTACTGGGTGTCGGTGTCGATGTTCATCTTGATGACACCGTTCGCGACGGCGAGTGCGATCTCGTCGTCGGTCGAGCCGGATCCGCCGTGGAAGACCAGGTCGAGCGGCTTCGCGCCCGTGTTGTACTTCGCAGCGACCTGCGCCTGGATGTCGCCGAGGAGCTCGGGCCGCAGCTTCACGCCGCCCGGCTTGTACACGCCGTGCACGTTGCCGAACGTGAGCGCGGCGATGTACCGGCCCTGCTCGCCGAGGCCCAGTGCCTGGACGGCCTGGTCGACGTCGGCGAACGTCGTGTAGAGCGCGTCGTTCGAGCCCTCGTGTGCGACGCCGTCCTCTTCGCCGCCCACGACGCCGATCTCGACCTCGAGGATCGCGTTGATCGCCTTCATGCGGGGGAGGAGGTCCTTGGCGATCTCGATGTTCTCAGCGAGCGGCACGGCCGAGCCGTCCCACATGTGCGACTGGAAGATCGGGTTGCGTCCGGCCTTGACCTCTTCCTCGGAGGCGGAGATCAGCGGCTCGACGAAGCCGGCGAGGGCGTCCTTCGGGCAGTGGTCCGTGTGCAGGGCGACGGTGATCGGGTAGTTCTTGGCGACCTCGGTCGCGAAACGGGCGAAGGCCAGGGCGCCGGTGGCGCGTGCCTTGACGGTGTGACCGGCGAAGTAGTCCGCTCCACCCGTGGTGACCTGGATGATGCCGTCGGAGCCGGCCTCGGTCAGTCCCTGGAGGACGGAGTTGATGGTCTGCGAGCTCGAGACGTTGAATGCGGGGTACGCGAAGCCGCCGGCCTTCGCGCGGTCGAGCATTTCGGCGTACTGATCCGGGGTGGCGACGGGCATGAGAACTCCTGCGTATAGGTGAGCCGGGACAGCTGTCACTCTATCGGGGAGTGCGATGGGATGCCGCAGTCGAGAGCGTCGCTGCGGACGCAGTGTCCTACCGGAATGTTAAGAAGCTCGAATCCTTCGATCTCTGAGAAGCGAAAGGGGCCGATTCTGCGCGGCTCGATGGCTAGGCTGACGTCATGGTGAGCCTGACAGCAGATCTGAGTCCGCTTCGTCCCGACCGCAACCTCGCGATGGAGCTCGTGCGCGCCACCGAGGCTGCCGCGATCCGGGCCGTCCCCTTCATCGGCCGAGGCGCGAAGGAGGCTGCTGACGGCGCCGCCGTCGACGCGATGCGAGCATTCCTCGGCACGGTCGACTTCCAGGGACGCGTCGTGATCGGCGAGGGTGAGAAGGACAACGCCCCGATGCTGTTCAACGGCGAGGTCGTCGGAACCGGTCGTGGCCCCCTGTGCGACATCGCCGTCGACCCGATCGACGGCACCTCGCTGACGGCCGCCGGTCGCCAGAACGCGCTCTCGGTGATCGCCGTCTCCGATCGCGGCACCATGCTCGACGCATCGACCGTGTTCTACATGGACAAACTGGTCACCGGGCCCGCCGGTGTCGGAGTCGTCGACATCCGGCTGCCCATCGGCGAGAACATCCGCAAGCTCGCTGGTGCGCTCGACAAGCCGGTCGACGAGATCGTGGTGTCGGTGCTGAACCGCCCGCGCCACGAGCAGCTGATCCAGGAGATCCGGGATGCCGGCGCCGGCACGCGCCTGATGAGCGACGGCGACGTCGCCGGCGGCATCAACGCCGCTCGCCACGATGCCCGCACCGACATGTGCGTCGGCGTCGGCGGCAGCCCGGAGGGCATCGTGACCGCCTGTGCGATCAAGGCGCTCGGCGGGCACATCCAGGGCCGTCTGTGGCCGCGCGACGACGACGAGCGGCAGCGTGGCATCGACGCCGGTCTCGACATGGATCGCGTCTACGAGGCGGACGATCTGGTGCAGGGCAACAACACGATCTTCGTCGCCACCGGCGTCACCGACGGCCAGCTGGTCGCCGGAGTGCGGCGCGAGCGCGGCTACGTGTACACCGAGAGCGTCGTCCTGCGTGGCGCATCGGGCACGCTGCGCCGCATCGCCTCGGAGCACCTCGTCTCCAAGTGGCTCTGACGGGCTTCGTGCGCGTCGCATCCTGACGCATCGCAGAGGCATCGTTACCGACCCGGTATCGCCTCTGACAGCGCTGATCCCCTCTTTCCAGCGACCCCGTGTGACAATTGTGACTGGGTTTGTCGCCGTCGCGGAGCCCCCAGGCACCGCGGGCAGAGGAGGACGAACAGATGACAACGCAGCAGACGCGTGGCTCCAAAGCCGCACCGACCAAGATCGTGACGACGAATACCGGACGCATTCTCCGGGTGAGCGCAGACGTGGAGCAGGGTGTCGCCGTCCCTCCCGTCGCAGTCGCTCCCGCGCCGACTGCGGTCGACCCCGCTCGCCGCGCCGACGTGTTGTTCCGCGTCCGCCGGGATGAGGGGCACGAGGTCAGTTCCTGGTGGATGATCGGCGCGTTCCTCGCGACCAGCGGCCTCGTCATCCTGCTGCTGAGCGGCGTCCCCGGCATCGCCTGAGGCTTGCCCCGCTAGTCGTTCGCGGCGCGTCGAGCGGTCGTGTCGTCACCGTCGAGCAGGCGACCACGGATGTCTCCGACGTCGGCGAGCAACGCTCCCTGCGCGTTCTCGATCGTGTCTTCGAGCTCGGTCTTGGAATGCGGCTCGGAACCGGTCGTATCGACGAGTTCGGGCGCCGTGAACCTTCGTGCCGGCGCCGTGACGGGCTGCGGCTTCGCATCGAGTGCCGATGAATCGATCCCCGGGAACTGGCGCGCGGTCACGAGCACCCGATTCTCGAGCGAGCCGGCGAACTTGTTGTAGCTGTCGACCGTGCGCTCGAGTGCACGCCTGAGGTCGTCCGCGTGTCCGGCGAGAACGCCGAGCCGGTCGTACAGCTGCGTGCCGAGCGCGAGCAGCGCGCGCGCCTCGGTCGAGACCTCCTGCTGCGTCCAGGTGTACGCGACCGTCTTCAGCACCGCCCAGAGATTGACCGGTGAGGCCAGGGCGACGCGACGGCTGAACGAGTAGTCGAGCAGGGTCGGATCCTCGTCGATCGCCGCAGCGAGCAGCGACTCGCTCGGCAGGAAGCAGATCACGAACTCGGGACTCGCGTCGAGACCCGACCAGTACGCCTTCTTCGAGAGTGCGTCGACGTGTGCCCTGACCGCCTTGACATGCCGCTGCATCAGCGCGCGCCGCTGCGCCTCGTGCGCGTCGCCCGCCGGCAGCGCCGAGGCTTCGAGGTAGGCGTCGAGCGGGACCTTGGCGTCGACCGGAATGGAGGCGCCTCCCGCGAGGCGGATCACCATGTCAGGGCGCCCCTGACCGCGGTCGGAGGCGATCGTCGCCTGCAGGTCGAAGTCCACGTGCCTGGTGAGTCCGGCGGCCTCGACGACGCGCCGAAGCTGCGTCTCGCCCCACACCCCCCTGGTGGCCGTCGAACGCAGCGCGCCGGCAAGCGACTCCGTGGTGGCGCGGAGCGCCTCATCCGATTCCTGCGCACGACGCAGCTGCTCGGCGAGCGTGCCGAACTGCTCGTGACGCTCCTGCTCGATCGTGGCGACCTTGCTCTGCATCTGCTGCAGGCTCTCCCGCACCGGGGCGAGCGCCGTGAGCACGGCGTTCTGCTGCTGCACGCGCACGGCCTCAGCGCGCTGCTCGGCGCGCGAGTGCTCCACCGCATCGCGGTACAGGTCGTACTGCCGGTCGCGGTCGTCGCGGGCAGCTGCGAGCTCGGCCTCGGTGCGGGCGAGCGCGGCGGCGCCTCGTCCGGCGTGCAGGAACCAGCCCAGTGCGCCTCCGGCCGCGAGGGCCGCGAGCACGAGGAGAACGATCAGTGCAGCATCCATGTCCTCATGGTGCCCCAGGGGTCGGACATCCGCGGGAGCGGCGCGGCGTCCGCCGTCAGCAGGACGCGCTCAGGCGAGCCCGCTCAGGCGACAGCGCGCTCCGGCACGCGCACCGGCGGCTGCGTCACGCGCAGGCTCAGTGCGTCGGCGAGCTCGTGCACATCCGCAGCGCCGACACGACGAGCGGAATCGATCACGATCTGGGCGCACGCACGGGCGTCAGCCAGTGCATCGTGGTGCGAGAACTCCGCGAATCCGGCTGCTGCGGCAGCGACCGGCAGCCGGTAGGAGTCGAGGTCGTAGACCTTCCGCGCCACCTGGAGACTGCAGAGCGAGCGATAGGGTGGGCAGTCGCCGCCGGTGGCCTCGGACGCCCGGCGCAGCACGTTCAGATCGAAGCCGGCGTTGTGGGCGACCAGCACGTCTTCTCCTGCGAACTCGCAGAGGCGGGAGAACTGCTCGGTCCAGGTCGCCGCGGAGCGCACGTCCGATGCCTGGATCCCGTGGATCCGCACGTTCCACTCCTGGAACACATCGTGGCCGGCCGGAGGCTGGATCAGCCATCCGGTCATGGCGACGACCTCGCCGTCGCGCACGCGCACGAGTCCGACGGAACAGGCGGAGGCAGGGCTGGAGTTCGCGGTCTCGAAGTCGATGGCGGTGAAATCCAGGGGCACGTCATTCACTCTCTCCCGCAGATCCGACACGGCCCGGAGGACTCGCCGTAGGCTGGCGACATGGCAGATGAGCGGGCGACGTCTTTCGGTGCACGGGCGGGCGACTACGAGGCCGGACGGCCCGAGTACCCCTTCGCGGCGGTGGCCTGGATGCTCGAACCGATGCCCGATGGGTCGCGCCGGATCGCGGACGTCGGTGCTGGCACGGGCAAGCTCACCCGCGCGCTGCTCGCGGCGCCGGATGCCGAGGTCATCGCGCTCGATCCCGACCCCGCCATGCTCGCGACCCTCAGCGTCTCCATCCCCGGCGTCCCGACGTTCGTCGGCTCGGCGGAGCGTCTGCCGCTGCCGGATTCGAGTGTCGATGCGGTCGTGCTCGGCCAGGCGTGGCACTGGGTGGAGCCGGTCGCAGCCTCGACCGAGATCGGCCGGGTGGTGCGCTCCGGGGGAGTGCTCGGACTGATCTGGAACATCCGCGACGAGCGCCAGGAATGGGTGCGCCGGCTGACCGCGATCATGCACGGCAGCGCGGCGGAGGAGATGCTGGCCGCTGGGGATCCCGTCGTGTCGGCGCCGTTCGGCGCGCTGGAGCAGGACTCGTGGGAGTGGTCGCGGCCGATCACCCGGTCGCAGCTGCACAGCATGGCGTCGTCGCGGAGCTACGTGATCACGGCATCCGATGAGGAGAAGGCCCGGATCCGCCGCGAGATGGACGCCCTGTTCGACGAGCTCGGCCTCGACGCCGACGGCGCGATCGACCTGCCGTACGTCACGCGCGCGTTCCGCGCCGTCCGCGACTGAGCGCCGAGCCCGCATCCGCGGCATCCGCGACCGGTAGACTCCTACCCCGTGGCTCTTACAATCGGTATCGTCGGCCTGCCCAATGTCGGCAAGTCCACCCTCTTCAACGCACTCACCAAGAACGACGTGCTCGCGGCGAACTACCCGTTCGCGACGATCGAGCCCAATGTCGGCGTGGTGAACCTGCCTGACCCCCGCCTCGACACGCTCGCCGGGATCTTCGGCAGCGAGCGGATCCTGCCCGCCGCGGTGTCGTTCGTCGACATCGCCGGCATCGTGCGCGGAGCGAGTGAGGGCGAGGGCCTCGGCAACAAGTTCCTCGCGAACATCCGTGAGGCGGACGCGATCGCCCAGGTCGTCCGTGGCTTCGCCGATGACGACGTCGTGCACGTGGACGGCGCCGTGAACCCGGCATCCGACATGGAGACCATCAACGCCGAGCTCATGCTCGCCGACCTCGAGACCGTCGACAAGGCGATCGCGCGGTACGAGAAGGAAGTGCGCGGCAAGAAGATCGAGCCCGTCGTGCTCGAGACCGCCGTTGCAGTGAAGGATGCGCTGGAGCGCGGGGTGCTGCTCTCCGTCGCCGGCATCGACCTGACGCCGATCCGCGAACTCGGCCTCCTCACCGCCAAGCCCGTCATCTTCGTGTTCAACGTGGACGAGGCCGTGCTGACGGACGACGCGCGCAAGGCGGAGCTCGCTGCGCTCGTCGCCCCGGCGAAGGCGATCTTCCTCGACGCCAAGATCGAGTCGGAGCTGATCGACCTCGACCCGGAGGATGCCGCAGAACTGCTGGCCTCCACCGGTCAGGACGAGTCGGGTCTCGACCAGCTCGCGCGCATCGGCTTCGACACGCTCGGACTGCAGACGTACCTCACCGCTGGGCCGAAGGAAGCCCGCGCGTGGACGATCCCCAAGGGGTCGAAGGCGCCGCAGGCCGCCGGTGTCATCCACACGGACTTCGAGAAGGGGTTCATCAAGGCGGAGATCGTCTCGTTCGACGACCTCGTCGAGAACGGCTCCGTGGTGGAGGCCCGCGCCAAGGGCAAGGCTCGCCTCGAGGGCAAGGACTACGTCATGCAGGACGGCGACGTGGTGGAGTTCCGCTTCAACAACTGAGTCTGGCTGGTGGATGATCTGAGCGTGCGGGCTGGCTCCTGATCGCGCTAGGTTGACCGCGCGTTCACTTCCCTACCTGCTGAGCGAGCCGTGTCGTCGGCGACCGGGACGCTCTGCTCGGTGGCGGAGAAATGGAGAACGGTTGCTTCGTGCCGGAACTTGGTGGCGTTCCGCTTCGGATCAACCTCTACCAGCGAGAACTGAGTCAACACGGGGTTGGATAGCCACATGAGCAGCGACGACATAGTGAACGTGAGGCTGACCATCGCGGAGGCACTGATCCTCTTCGAGTGGCTCTACCGGTCGTCGCGGGGACAAAGTCCCGCATCCTTCATCGATCAGGCCGAGCGGCGCGTCCTGTGGGATGTTGAGGCCATGCTGGAAAGCGTCCTCCTTGGGCCACTGTCGGCGGATACGATTCGCAGCTCGCGGCGGCACGAGCCGCGGTGCCCGACGGGATCCCGGTGGACTCGCGCTTGGAATCACATCGGGCGGGTCCAAGTAAGCTTCGTTCATGATCCAGGGCAACAGGGCGTCGCTCAGCATTCACAGCGATACTAAGACGGTAGCCGAGATCTCTGCGATGCTCGGGCTGGAGCCCACCGACTGGGGTGACGAAGGCGAACCCACCCCTGCGGGGCGGGCCGGTCGGAACTATGCGCCGGAGCTTCTGACGCACCAGCGGACCTTTTGGTCGCTCACGAAGAGTGTTGACGAACCGAGTGCCAACGATCAGACCGGCTTCTCCGCGCTTCGCGCGTTGGTGGTGACGCTGGAACCAAACGCTCAGGCGCTCATGGTGCTACGTCAAGGCGGAGAGACCAGGATCTGGTGGTCAGGAGACTCCGACAGCACGCAAGGTGGATTCGTGCTGGAGGCGGACCTGATCCACTATCTTTCCAAGCTGGGGTGTGATGTCTACGGGACCGCATATCTCGCCGCTTCAACAACTGAGGCCGCGGCGATCGTCACGCAATGATGTCAACGGAGCCGGTGCGTCTCGGAGACGCGACGATGTCGCTCGAGTTCACGAATCCGAGGTTCGACGAATCGGGTTTCGCGTTCCTGGACGTATGGCTGCAGGGAGCGCGACTCGATGCGCGCCACGGCTTCTACGCGCATGACGCCGCCGAGCTGGTGCGGTACTTCCGATCCCTCGATGACGATTGGCGCGGGTGGTCGGGGGAGCGACGATTCGAATCCGTGGAGGGCGACGTCGTCCTGAGTGCGCGCCATGCCCGTCGTATCGAACTCTCCGTGTCGCTCACAGCGGAGGCAGACCGCGACGTCTCCACGTTCGTTGGCTGGGCCTGCAGCGCAGTCGTCAGCGTCGAGCCCGGTGAACAGCTCTCGCGTTTCGTCCGCAGCCTCGACGACCTCGTTCGACGACCGGCTGCGTTATGACGATGACGTCGCTGCGGTGCACTGCTGGTCGCGGCGCTGACGGAGTATCCCGATGACTCTCCACTCCTTCCATCTCGCCCGGATGCCGGTGCTCACCGCGATCGGCGGGATCCTGCGTGCGCCGAAGGCGCCTGGGCTCCGCCACATCGAGGTGCTCGCCGGGATGCAGCTCGGCGCCCCGGTGATCTCGACGCGCCGGATGCAGGTGCGCAGGGTCGCGGTGTTCGCCGAGTGGGAGGACGAGGCCGCCCTCGAGGACTTCCTGGCCCAGCATCGATTCGGGCGCGAGCTGGGAAGAGGATGGCACGTCCGGCTCGAGTTCGTGCGCCGCTGGGGTGGGGTGCGCGAGCTGTCTGCACTCCCCGAGGTGGCCGGGCGCATGGAGCCTGACGAGCCGGTGGTCGCGGTCACGCTGGCGCGGATGCGGCTGCCGGAGCTGCCGCGGTTCCTCCGCTGGGGGCGCCCGGTGGAGCGACAGGTGCGGGATCATCCCGAGACGACGCTCGCCGGTGCTGCGATCCGACTGCCGCGGACGATCTCGACGTTCTCGATCTGGACGAGCACCAGGGCGATGACCGGCATGGTGTTCGGCCGCGACAGCGGCTCAGCTGCGCAGCGTCACTCCGGTGCGATGGCTGAGCGCGAGCGCCGCGACTTCCACCACGAGTTCACGACGCTGCGGTTCCGGCCGCTGTCGGAGCACGGGGAGTGGGAGCGGCGCAGCGATCATGTGCCGTGGGGCAGCCGAACTCAGTCCAGCTGATCGAGCGCGTCCTGCGCCTCGCTGACCGCGTTCGCGGCGGCGGCGAGCTCCTCGGCAGTCGCCGCTTCCCGTTCCTCAGCGGTCTGCGCATCGGATCCGGCGTGCTCGGCATCAGCCTTCGTCTTCGTGAGCTCCGCCTCGAGCTCCTCGATACGATCTGTCAGTTCCTTCGCGCGACGCGCGGCGTCCGTACGCGTCTTCTCGGCCTTGGTGTGGGCGCGGTCGGCCTGATCGCGGACCTTCTGGGCGTCCCGCAGCGCGCGCTCGGCCTCACGACGCTTCCGCCGCGCACCGACCTCGTCGGCAGGAGCGGGTGACGGTGTCAGCGCATCGGGGACGCCGCCGGCGACCACAGCGGCCAGGTCGATCGTGGACGAAGGCTCGAGTTCTCGGATGAGGCGGCCGGAGGCGACCGCGGCTGCGGCATCCGGATCGAAGAATGCTGCGGAGAGGGTCTGCTGCACCGCATCGAGTGTCGAGGGTGTGATGCGCTCGCCGCGGGCCGTCGCCAACTCGGCGGCGCCCTGCGCGAGACGGCGGGTGAGTGCCCGTCGCTCCCTGCCGAGCTTCGCGAGCGTCGCGGCGTCGAGGTCTTCCTGTGCCTCGCGCAGCTCCTCGGCGAGCTGCAGTGCCTCGCCGAGCTGGTCGGCGCGCTCCCGCGCGAACACGTTGACGACCCAGGCGGCGATCGACGGCTTGCGCAGCGCCTTCACCTGCGAGGACAGCGCAGCATCCGCGTGCTTCGCCTTGGCGTTCCGCGCGGCGATGAACTCTTCCGGCGGACCGCTGTAGAGCTCGGCGGCGATCGACTCCAGAGTCTCATCGGTCATCGTCCTCGACTCCTCCCCGTCTTCGATCCGCGCCTGCGGCAGCGGCACGAGTCTATGGCCGCGCACCCGCCGAGAGCGATCGATGCGCGCCGCGCATGGGAGCGCTCGCCCGCGGGACTCGTCCCAAAGATGCGACGCACAGAGAGAGCCGGATACGCTGGAGTCGGCCGGTTAGGTCGTCCTCACCTTCTTCTCGGACGGCACCAGACGCGCCCTTTGCACTCGACACCCAACCCCGCGAGGAGACTGCTGAGCATGGTCGACACCCAGATCTTCGAACCCGATGGACGTGCGATCCCCTTCGTGAACGAGGGCGACGGACCGGTTCGGCTGGTGCTCATCCAGGAACGCGGTCTCTCCGCCGATGTGCTGGGCGTCGCTTCGCACTACCTGGCCGAGGAAGCAGGTTTCCACGTGCTCCGGGTCGGCCACCGCGCCGATGCCGAGGCGACGCTCGACGAGCGCGTCGCCGATGTCCTCGCGGTGATCGATCACGTCGGCATGGACGATGCCTGGATCGGCGGACACGGATTCGGCGGCACGATCGCCCGCTCGCTCGTCGCCGCCCACGTCGCACGCGCGAACGGGCTCCTGCTGCTCGGTGTCGAAGACGTGGACATCCCGGTCGCGCCGGCCATCCCGGTGCTGATCGTCCAGGGAACCGAGGACGACGAGAACCCCGCGGCGAACGCTGAGCGCCTGCAGGCCACGATGCCTGACCGCTCGAGCATCAAGACGATCGCCGGCGATCACCTCTTCCCGATCCATCACCCGATCGAGACGGGCGTGATCATCGAGGAGTACCTGGACTGGGACTGACCCGGTCAGTGCCGGAGCACCCTTCGACCGGCTGAGAACAGCGTGCCGGACTGAGAGGATGGTCTGATGACCGCAACGCTCGTCGCGCAGCACCTGGCCGGTGGCTACGGCCATCGCATCCTCTTCGAAGGTCTCGACCTGACCGTCGCGCCCGGCGATGTGGTCGGCGTCGTCGGTGTCAACGGCGCAGGCAAGTCGACGCTGCTGCGGCTGCTCGCGGGCGCGGATGCGCCGGCCGACGGCACGATCTCGCTCGCGCCGTCCGATGCCTTCGTCGGGTGGCTGCCGCAGGAGCACGAGCGGATCGAGGGCGAGTCGGTCGCGCAGTACATCGCGCGGCGCACCGGGTGCGCGCAGGCCACGGCCGACATGGATGCCTCAGCGTCCGCGCTCGCTGATCCCTCGCTCGCGCCGGATGGGGTCGACCCGGCTGACGCGTACTCCACGGCATTGGACCGGTGGCTCGCCAGCGGCGCGGCCGATCTGGACGAGCGGATCCCTGCGGTGCTGGCCGAGCTCGGCCTCGAGCTCGAGGGTGGCGCGGCGGAGCAGGCGCTGATGACCTCGCTCTCCGGTGGCCAGGCGGCACGTGTCGGTCTCGCCGCACTGCTGCTGTCGCGCTTCGACATCGTGCTGCTGGATGAGCCGACCAACGACCTCGACCTCGACGGGCTGGAGCGCCTCGAGGCGTTCGTCCGCGGTCTTCGCGGTGGCGTCGTGCTGGTCAGCCACGACCGTGAGTTCCTCGCCAGGGCGGTGACGCGGGTACTGGAACTGGATCTCGCGCAGAACTCCCACCGCATCTACGGCGGCGGCTACGACGCGTACCTCGAGGAGCGGGCGACGGTGCGGCGCCACCTGCGCGAGAAGTACGACGAATTCGCCGACAAGAAGGCGGATCTGGTCTCCAGAGCGCGGACGCAGCGGGAGTGGTCGAGCCAGGGCGTGCGCAACGCGATGAAGAAGGCGCCGGACAACGACAAGATCCGCCGGAAGGCGTCGACCGAGTCCAGCGAGAAGCAGGCGCAGAAGGTACGGCAGATGGAGGGCCGGATCGCGCGGCTCGACGAGGTCGAGGAGCCGCGCAAGGAGTGGCAGCTCGAGTTCACGATCGGTGCGGCGCCTCGATCGAGCTCGGTGGTCTCGACGCTGAGTGCTGCGGTGTTCCGGCAGGGTGACTTCACGCTCGGGCCGGTGTCGTTGCAGGTGAACGCGGGGGATCGGATCGGCATCACCGGTCCGAACGGAGCCGGCAAGTCCACACTGCTGCGAGGGCTGCTGGGGCGGCAGGCTCCGACTGACGGCTCGGCGAGCCTCGGTGCCAGCGTCGAGATCGGCGAGATCGATCAGGCGCGATCGCTGCTGGTCGGCTCGACACCGCTCGCCGACGCGTTCGAGGCGCTGGTGCCGGAGATGGCATCCGGCGAGGTCCGCACCCTGCTGGCGAAGTTCGGTCTCCGTGCCGACCACGTCACGCGCGCTGTCGACGGACTCTCACCGGGGGAGCGCACGCGGGCCGCGCTGGCGCTGCTGCAGGCTCGAGGCGTGAACCTGCTGGTGCTCGACGAGCCGACGAACCACCTCGACCTCGCGGCGATCGAGCAGCTCGAGCAGGCGCTCGAATCGTACGAGGGCACGCTGCTGCTCGTCACACACGATCGGCGGATGCTGGACACCGTGCGCATCGAGCGTCGCTGGCAGGTCGAGCGCGGCCAGGTCGCCGAGCGATAGGGCCTAGCGGCCCTGCCGTTTCTTGTAGGGCTTGGGCTGGCCCTTCACGATGGGCGCGCGCCCCTTGCCCTTCGACGCCTTCGCCTTGCCGCCGCCCGGTGCCTGCTGCTTCGGCGCGGGTGCTGGTGCGGCATCGACCGTCTGCTGCGCCTCGACCAGCAGCAGCTCGCCGACCTTCGTCAGACGAGTCGGGCTCTCGCGATGGATGACCGGATGCCCGACCTCCTCCTCGAGTTTGTCGATCGAGGTGTGCAGCGACGCCAGCGGGATCCCGAGCTTCTCGGCGGCACGTGGAAAGTGCAGCTCCTCGGCGAGGACCACGAAACGACGGAGCAGAGCGATCTTCACAGGAACCCTTCGACGGCGCGCGGGATGCGCGACGTCTTCCAGGGTACGCGGTGGGGGAGCGCTCAGATGTCGCCGAAGTCGTTCGACGGCATCTGGATCTGGGTCACGGTATCCCCGTCGAGGAGGAACAGCGTGAACTCCTGGCCGACCGAGCCGGGTCGGGACAGCGAGGACGTATCGGGTACATCACGGCCGCCGAGACGGAGTTCGGTGGCTGTCGCCGGATCGCTGTCCTCGGTCAGCGTGGAGGCTCCGGCCGCGAGCAGGTCGCTGCGGGAAGAACCGACTGTGAGACCGAGATCCGTCACGATCGGTACCGCTCCGACCTCGCTGCGGGTCACGGCGACGGACGCCGGCCCCTCGTCGTCGGCGTAGACGATGGCCGAGATGCCGTCCCAGGCATATCGGACGAGTCCGGAGTCACCGCCATACGGTCCCTCGAGCGGTTCGCCGACCGGGAGTTCTCCGATGACCTCGTGGAGCAGGGCGATCAGCGCCGCACCTTCGGCGAAGCTGGCGCTGCGACTGCCCGAAGCGTCTGCGAACGAGATTCCGTCGATCGTGACAGTGAGCTGAGCGACCTCGGCCGGCGGCGTGGGGGCCTCGGAAGCGGACGCCGACGGCGTTGCCGAAGCCGAGGGCGACTGTGCTGGAGCGGGGTTCGTGCATCCGGTCAGGAGGCCGACGGCGATGGCGCCCGCAGCAAGCGGGAGAAGGACGCGGTGTGACATGAATCGATCCTAGAAGCAGGTATCGTGTGCAGCCCGCCGTGGCATGACCCCCGCTGATCAATCGTTATGAAGAATTCGCCGCGGTCGCACGCAGAGACGACGGATGCCGCGACCCAGTGGGCCGCGGCATCCGGAAATCTGCGTCAGGCGACCTGCGGGAGCACCGCGAACGACACGGACCCCTCGTCGTCGACACCCGCATCGAGGATCTTGTCCTCGAGCGCGGTGGCCGCAGTCTCGTCGAGGAACAGACGGGTGCCCGACACCTCGACGATCTGATCCTGCGGTTCGGGGTCAGCGGTGACCAGGACGGCGAGTCGTGCGCCGCCTCCCGCTTCCGGTGCGGGCGTGGAGTGGATGCGAAGCCCTGCTTCTGGCGTATCGCTCTGACGGCTCACGAGCGTCGTGACGATGGCGGTGGCGTTGTCGGTGAGGGTGAGCATGCGCTCTCCTTCCGTTCGGGGCATGCCGCGGTCGCGACACGTCCGGGCAACGATGCCCCAGGTGGAGGCGAGCTTCAACCCCCTTGCGACGGTTCGGAGGAACCTCCTATGTTGCGAGCCGCTTGCGCATGAAGACCTGCTCGGTGCCGTCGCCGTCGGGCACACGTTCGCTCACGGAGTAGCCGCACCGCTCGTACAGCTCGATGTTCGCCGTGCTCAGGCTGCCCGTGAACAGCTCGGCCTCCGCAGCACCCGAGCGCTCCTCCGTCGCGTCGAGCAGGAGCCGTCCGATGCCCTCGCCCTGCTGGTCGGGCGCCACCGCGATGCGGCCGATCAGCAGCAACTCGCCGTCGATCCGGGAGCGGATCGAGCCGACGAGGCGTGACCCTCGGCGCGCGCCGAGCGCGGCTCCCTCGCGCAGCTCTGCGACGACCTGCTCCAGCGTCTGGGTGAGCGGTGGCATGTCGGCGCTACCGTAGATCTGCGCCTCCGAGACGAACGCGGCCCGCTCCAGGGTCAGCACCTCCCCGGCATCCGCATCGGTGAGAGGGGTGATCGTGACTTCGAGCTCTGTGTGCATCGTGCTCCTTCCGCCTGCCACGATCCGGGCGGCGACGCTGCCGTGTCAACCCCCTCGGACAGTGCGGGACCGAGGACTACCGTCGCCTGCATGGCTGAGAACACGAAGACGAAGTCCACGACGACACGCGGGTCCAAGACGACGCGGCGACAGGGGGCGGAGCGCGGCTTCACGGCATCGAAGGAGCTCGCCGCCAATCTCCAGGTGGTGCTGGTCGATCTCCTCGAACTCGCGCTGCAGGGCAAGCAGGCGCACTGGAACGTCGTCGGGCAGAACTTCCGCGACACCCACCGCCAGCTCGACGAGATCATCGACGCAGCGCGCGAGTTCAGCGACACGGTCGCGGAGCGCATGCGCGCCCTGCACGCGGTGCCGGACGGACGCAGCGCCACGATCGCCGCGAAGACCTCGCTGCCGGAATTCCCTGCCGGTGAGGTGTCGACGTCGGAGACGATCGACCTCGTCACTGAGCGCCTCGACGCCACGGTCGCGACGATGCGCGGCGTGCACGACGACGTCGACGAGGAGGACCCGACGTCCGCCGACATCCTGCACGCCGTGATCGAGAAGCTCGAGCAGTTCGCGTGGATGGTCAGCGCCGAGAACCGCAGTCTCGCAGGACGCTGATCGCGGTCAGCTCACCGCTCGTGCGTCGTCGCTGAACGTTCGGCGCACGAAGCGGGGGAGTGCCAACCACAGCAACGTCACCCCGATGATCGAGGTGACGAGCGCGACGATGCCGGCGGTGCGGTTCACGGTGAAGTCGATGATCAGCGTCGTGACGCCGATCGTGAGGGCCGCGATCACGTAGAGGTCGACCTTGACGATGCGCGCGGCGACGCGGACCAGTTCCGGCTTGCGTCGACGACCGAACAGCGCCCGGTGCATGACCACCGGGGCGAGCGCGAGGATCGTCGCGAGCGCGGCCAGCACCACGAGCACGACGTAGACGTCGACCTGCAGCGCGTCCATGTCGGTGAACCGCGGCTGGAAGGCGACGGCGAGCAGGAAACCGGTCAGGATCTGCGTGCCCGTCTGCATCACCCGCAGCTCCTGCATGAGCTCGTCCCAGTTGCGATCCGCTCGCTCGTTCGGGGTCTCGTCGCGGCCGTCGACTCGATCGTCGTGTTCGACCGAGTCGGGGGCTGAGGGATCGGAGGTCATGACACCAGTGTCGTGCGCCGGGTTCGCCGGTGTCCAGATGCGTGCGGACAGCCGGTGCGTCCTGATTCAGTCGGCCGTCGGCGCAGTCTCGGTGTGCTCCTCGCGCAGCCTGGGCTCGGTTCGGCGCTCGGGGCGCACGCCCGCCTTGTCGGCGTAGAAGGCGCGGATCCGATCCATGTCCGATGCCACGTCGCCCGTGAGCTCCAGCGTCGGCCCGAGCCCGGTCGTCATGGTCGTGCGGTCGACGAAGCCGAGCGTCACCGGCATCCCGGTCTCGCGGGCGATGCGGTAGAAGCCGGACTTCCAGTAGTCGTTGCCGCCGCGTGTGCCGTCCGGCGTGATCACGAGACCGAACACCTCACCGGCGTGCACCTGGCCGACGACGTCCTTGACGACGCGTCCTGGATCGGACCGGTCGACCGGTACCCCACCGATCCTGCGCATGATCGGGCCGCGCCAGCCGCGGAACAGGCTCTTCTTGCCGAGCCAGTGCACGTCGATGCCGAGGCGCCAGGCGATGGCGAGCATGAGCACGAAGTCCCAGTTCGACGTGTGCGGCGCGCCGATCAGGATGGTCGGCCTGGTCGGGACGGCGTCATGCCCCACCAGCGTCCAGCGGCTGATCGCCCAGTAGATGCGAGCGAGGAATCGTCGAAGCATGTCTCAACCGTAGGCGATCGGTGATCCCGTCCGTTGGGCCCTCGCGAGCTCGGATGCGGCGAAGCGGCGCCCCCGGCTCGCAGGAGGCGTAGCATCGAGGGATGAAGAAAACGGAGCAGGCCGTCACGGAGCAGGATGCACCCCTGGTGCTGTCGCCGCTTCCCGACGCCCTGAACCTGCTCGATGAGGATGCCGCGGGCTACTGCAGCGGCGGCGTCTGCCACTTCTCGGCACCCAAGCAGCGGTAGCGCTCCGGCGTCACGCCGCCGTCGGAACGGTCAGAGACCGCCCCGACGGCAGAGCGATCAGTGTCCGCCGTGGAAGTCGCCGTTCGCGTCGTCTGCCGGTTTGCGCACGAACGGACTCAGCGCCACCGTCGCCAGCGAGATGATCGCCGCGATCAGGAACGCCATGCGTGCCCCCGGGGCTCCGGCGACCGCGGTCGACAGGCCCTCCTGCTCGCCGGCGTGCAGGATCGACGAGTAGGTCACGAGCAGCAGCGCGACGCCGGCGGCGCCGCCGACCTGCTGCAGCGTGTTCAGCACTGCGGAACCGTGCGAGTACAGCGGCCGCGGCAGCGAGCCGAGCGATGCCGAGAACAGCGGGGTGAAGGACATCGCGAGTCCGACCGACATGGCCGCCTGCACGATGATCAGGACCCACCATACGGTGTGCTCGCCGACGGTCGAGTAGTAGAACAGCGCGGCCGACACCAGGATCGTGCCCGGGATGAGCAGCGGGCGGGTGCCCCGTGCGTCGTACACACGACCCATGATCGGCCCGAGCAGGCCCATCAGCAGCGAGCCGGGGAGCAGGATCAGACCGGACTCGAGCGGGTTGAGGCCGGCGACGTTCTGCAGGTACTGCGGCAGCAGCGTCAGGGTACCGAACATCGACAGCGCGAGGATGGACATGATGATCACGGACAGCGTGAAGTTGCCGGAGCGGAAGACACGCAGGTCGAGCAGCGCATCGTCGATGCGCTGCAGCACGAGTTGACGCCAGACGAAGAGTCCGAGGGACACGGCGCCGACGACCAGGGAGATGATGCCGGCGGTCTCGCCGGATCCGCCCTCGCCGCCGAACTGGCTGAGACCGAAGACGATGCCGCCGAAGCCGAGCGCTGCGAGCGGGATCGAGAGCACGTCGAGCGGGACCTTGCGGGTCTCGCCGAGGTTCGTCATCCACTTCGCGCCCATCGCCAGGGCGATCAGCGCGATCGGCAGGATGATCGCGAACAGCGCACGCCAGCTGGCCAGCTCGAGGACCGCACCGGCGAGCGTCGGGCCGATCGCGGGAGCGAGTGAGATCACGAGGCCGACGCGGCCCATCATGCGGCCGCGGGACTGCGGCGGGACGACGTTCATGATGGTGGTCATCAGCAGCGGCATCATGATGCCGGTACCGGCGGCCTGGATCACGCGGCCGACCAGCAGCATCGCGAAGCCGGGGGCGACGAGGCAGACCAGGGTGCCGAGCGAGAAGGCGATCATCGCGGCGATGAAGACCTGACGCGTCGTGAACCGCTGCAGGATGAAGCCGGTCGTGGGGATCACGACCGCCATCGTGAGCATGAACGCACTGGTGAGCCACTGCCCGAGCTCGGGCGGGATGCCGAGGTCGGTGTTGAGGTGCGGGATCGCGATCCCCATCGTGGTCTCGTTGAGAATGGCGACGAAGGCTGCGACGAGCAGCAGCCAGATCACCCGCATGTCGGAGCGCGAGATCGCGCCTGCTGCGGGAGCGGGGGTCTTGATCGAACCGGTGTCGACGGCAGACATAGGGCCTCCTGGGCGCGAGAAAGGGGGGAGTGCGCGAGTGCGCTGGGACCATTCAGCGTAACCGGGGCTTCAGACATTTCATTCCCGATCCATCGGATCCGTTCAGGCTCTGCCGGGGCGACCCCGATGGGGGACGCCATGACTACGCTGGCGACATGAGCATGGGTGGCGGCGGTCGAGGCGGGTTCCGGGGCGTGGATGAAGCAGCTCAGCGCAGGCAGAACGCCGAAGCGCCGAGCATCAGCGGGCTCGGCGCCCGCGTCATCACCCTGTTCCGCGCGTACAAGGTGCGGATCTTCTTCACCGGCATCCTCGTGATCGTCGGTGCGGCGATCGCCGTGATCCCGCCGCTGCTGGTGCAGCGGATCTTCGACGATGCACTCTTCCCGGTCGACGGAAGCGGTCCCCGGATCCAGCTGCTGATCTGGCTCGTCGTCGCGATGGTGGGGCTGTTCCTGTTCTCCGCCGTGCTCGGGGTCGGACAGACCTGGCTCACCTCGACCGTGGGCAACAGCGTGACCGGCGATCTGCGGGTGCGGCTGTTCGAGCACCTGCAGGCCATGGAGCTCGGCTTCTTCACCCGCACCAAGACCGGCGTCATCCAGTCACGGCTGCAGAACGACGTCGGCGGGGTGTCCGGCGTGCTGACGAACACCGTGACGAGCATCCTCGGCAACGTCGTCACCGTGATCGCCTCGCTCGTGGCCATGATCCTGATCGACTGGCGGCTCACGCTGATCGCGGTCGTGCTGATGCCGTTCCTGATCGTGGTGCAGCGCAAGGTCGGACAGGTGCGCGCACGGATCGCCGGTGAGACGCAGGAGTCGCTGTCCGAGCTGACGACGATCACGCAGGAGACGTTGAGCGTCTCGGGGATGCTGCTGTCGAAGGCGTTCAACCGGCAGCGCACCGAGTCGGCGCGCTACCAGGCCGAGAACCGCAACCAGGTGACGCTGCAGGTGCGCCGGGCGATGAGCGGCCAGGGGTTCTTCGCGGTCGTCCAGGTGCTGATGGCCAGCGTGCCGGCAGTGATCTACCTCGTCTCCGGCTATCTGATCGCGGGCGGCGCCGGTGCGATCACGGCCGGTACGGTCGTCGCGTTCACCACGGTCCAGGCACGGCTGCTGCAGCCGCTGATGGGCCTCATGCGGGTCTCGCTCGACCTGCAGACCTCGTCGGCCCTGTTCGCGCGCATCTTCGAGTACCTCGACCTCGTGCCCGAGATCCAGGATGCTCCGGATGCGATCACCGTGGCCGAGGCCCCCGGGCCTCGTGGACGGATCGAGTTCGCCGACGTCGTGTTCCGCTATCCGGATGCGACGGCCGACGCCCGACCGACGCTGCAGGGGGTCTCCTTCACCGCGGAGCCGGGGCAGCACGTCGCCTTCGTCGGGCCGTCCGGCGCCGGCAAGACGACCGTGCTGTATCTCGCGCCGCGCCTGTACGAGGCGCACGGCGGCTCGGTGCTGTTCGCCGGGGCGGATGTGCGAACCCTCACGCAGGAGTCGATCATCGACGACGTCGGCATCGTGTCGCAGGAGACGTACCTGTTCCACGCCACGATCAGGGAGAACCTGCTCTACGCCAAGCCCGAGGCGACCGAGGACGAACTGATCGCGGCGTGCACCGCTGCGAACATCCACCACATCATCGCCGGTTTCGAGGACGGCTACGACACGGTCGTCGGCGAACGCGGCTATCGCCTCTCCGGCGGGGAGAAGCAGCGCATCGCGATCGCCCGCGTGCTGCTCAAGGATCCGCCGGTGCTGCTGCTCGACGAGGCGACGTCCGCGCTCGACACGGTGTCGGAGCGCGTGGTGCAGGAAGCCCTCGACGAGGCGGCACGCGGACGCACCACGCTGTCGATCGCGCACCGGCTGTCGACGGTGATGGGCGCCGATGTGATCCATGTGCTGGAGGCAGGACGCATCGTCGAGTCCGGCACGCACGCCGAGCTCCTCGCGCAGGGCGGGCTGTACGCCGAGCTCGCCGCGCAGCAGGTGGCGGCGTCCCGCGTGCTCACGACCGAAGCTGTCGTCGAGGAAGCGGTCACCGGTGGTGTCGGCGCTGCCTTCACCGATCGTCGAGCCGATCGCGCGCCGGCCGACTCGGTGGGCGAGGATGCGGTGGCGACGCTCACGGCATCCGTCCCGCTGCTGGATGGACCGCAGGTCGACGAGCGCGTGTACCCCGACCACGCCTGAGGCGACCGCGGGGCCTGCGGGTCAGTGGACCGACAGACCGCCGTCGACGAACAGCGAGTGCCCGGTGATGTATCCAGCACCGGCGCCCGCGAGGAACACCGCCGCTGCGGCGAAGTCCTCGGGCATGCCGTTCCGCCCGATCATGGTGCGCGCCGCGAGGGCGGCGACCTTCTCCGGGTCCTGCTGCAGGCGGGCGTTCAGCGGGGTGAGCACGAACCCGGGCACGAGGGTGTTGCTCGTGACACCGGTGCCGCCCCACGCTTCGGCCTCAGAGCGCATGAGCGACTCGACCGCGCCCTTCGAAGCGCCGTAGATGCCGCTGCCGACGAACGCGCGATGCGCCTGCTGCGAGCTGATGTGGATCAGACGCCCGAACCCGCGCTCGGACATCCCCGTCGCGAACCGCTGCCCGAGCAGGAACGGCGCCAGCGCGTTCACGGTCATCGTCGCGTCCCAGTCGTCCTCCGTGATCTCGGCGTAGCGCGGACGGATGTTGATGCCGGCGGAGTTCACCAGGATGTCGGGCTCGCCGAACGGCTCGACGACGGCATCAGCGACGGCGTGGATCCCGGTACGGGTGCTCAGATCGCCCACGACGCCGGCCGCGCGGCATCCGCGTGCCTGCAGCTCTTCGACCGTCTGCGCGATCCGCTCCTCACCGCGCGCGACGATCACGGTCGCAGCCCCGGCACGGGCGAGCGCGGTCGCGATGCCGCGTCCGATCCCCGAGCTGCCGCCCGTCACGACCGCGGTGCGGCCATCGAGCGAGAAGAGTTCTGCGAGGTACGCGTTCATGGGAGCTCCTGTCACCACGCCAAGCCGGCGGCCAGTGTCGGGTCGGGCGCGGCATCCGCGTACTCGGGCAGCGCACGCAGCTCGTCGAGGAAGGCGTCGACCTCGAGCGCGTACGAGGGATCGGCGTGCGACGTCGCGATCTCGAGCAGCGGCGGGATGTCCATCACCAGGATCAGGTCGAGGCGAGCGGTGACGGCCTGCACCGCGCCGGCTTCGTGTAGCACCCTGATGCCGCCGCGCAGCGCGCCGATGTAGTCGCGAAGGACCGACAGCTGTGCTTTGCCCTGCGTGATCGACGTGCCATCGGCGCGGACGCGCCACCGCACGACCACGTCGGGGATCACGTCGAAGGCGCGAGCCCTCGTGTACATCAGCTGCGCCACGACCTGGTCCTCGTAGGCGACGCCTTCAGGGAAGCGCAGGTCGTCCCAGAGCTCGATGCGGCTCACCTTCGACCACGCGACGATGTTGGCGGATGCTCTCGGGTGCTCGTCGATCGACGTGGCGAGCCGCTCCGGCTCGGTGGCAGCGGCGACCCACGGCTGCACACGCCCCTCGGAGTAGCCATCGCCCTGCGGACGGAGGCGCACATAGGCGCCGGCCACGAAGTCGCTGCCGGTCCGCTCGAGCGTGCCGGTGAGGCGGGCGAGCGCGGTCGGGGTGAGCTCGTCGTCCCCGTCGAGGAAGCCGACGTAGGGGGTCTCGACCAGATCGAGGGCGACGTTGCGCGCGGCTCCGAGTCCACGGGAGGCCTCGTGCCGGATGACGGTGAAGCGCGGATCGGCCGCCGCGGCATCCGTGAAGATCCGTCCGGTGTCGTCAGTCGAACCGTCGTCGACGAGGATCGCCCGCCAGCGCGGCTCGGTCTGCGCCACGAGCGAGGCCAGCGCGGCCGGAGCGAAGGCGGCGATGTCGCGCCCTGGGACGATCACCGTCACGATCGGGGCGGGGGATGCGGTCACCCGCCGATTCTATGGCCGCGGCGTCAGGCAGAGACCGCCCGCACGGCATCGGCGACGAGCGCGGCGAGCCGCTCTGGCGCATCCTCCGGCAGCGGGTCGCGCCCGAAGGTGAATCGCACCGAGGTCTGGGCCACCTCCGCCGGGATGCCGCAGGCGAGCAGCACGTGCGATGGCTCGTCGCTGCCGGCGGCGCACGCTGAGCCGCTCGAGGAGATCACGCCGCGTCGTTCCAGCTCGAGCAGCACGGCCTCGCCACTCGTCCCCGCGAACGTGAAGCTGGCCGTCGCCGGCAGCCGGTGGTCGGCGTCGCCGGTGAGCGCGGCCTGCGGCACGCCGGCCAGCACTGCGGCGATGAATCGGGTGGTCGCCGCACCGACATGCGCGGACACGGCCTCGCGCGCTGCCTCGGCGAGGTCCAGCGCCGTCGCGAGCGCCACGGCCCCTGCCACGTTCTCGGTGCCGGACCGGCGCCCGCGCTCCTGGCCGCCGCCGTGCAGCAGTGGTTCGAGCGGCACGCGGCCACGGACGGCCAGTGCGCCGATCCCCTTGGGGGCGCCGAGCTTGTGGCCGGCGATCGACACCGCATCAGCGCCGAGGTCGCGAAGGGCGAGCCAGCCGGCGGACTGCACGGCGTCGAGATGCAGCGTGACGCCGGCGGCGCGGGCGACGGCACCGAGAGCCGCGGCATCCTGCACCGTGCCGATCTCGTTGTTCGCGTGGCCGAGCGAGATCACTGCCGTGTCATACCTGAGGGCATCGCGCAGCTTCTCCGGCGTGATGCGCCCGTGGGCGTCGACGGTGACCTCGGTCACCTCGAACCCGTGGAAGCGACGCAGGTACTCGGCCGACTCGAGGATCGACTCGTGCTCGATGGGGGAGACCACGAGGTGTCTCCGGCCGCGCGCCAGCGCCGCGAGCGCGATGCCCTTGACCGCCAGGTTGTTCGCCTCGGTGCCGCCGGCGGTGAAGATGACATCACCCGCCCGCATCCCCAGCACGCGAGCGATCCGCGTCCGCGCCTCGTCCAGCGCGCTCGCCGCAGCCTCGCCGGCGGTGTGATGGCTCGACGGGTTGCCGAAGACGCCGGTGAGGTACGGGCGCATCGCCTCGAGCACCTCCGGACGCACCGGAGATGTCGCGGCGTGATCGAGGTAGAGCATCAGGCGATCCGCACGTCCAGCCCGAGGTCGAGGGCGCGTGCCGAGTGGGTGAGCGCACCGACCGAGATCACGTCGACGCCGGTCGCCGCGATGTCGCCCACGGTCTCCAGCGACACACCGCCGGATGCCTCGGCGTTCGCACGGTCGCCGATCAGCGCGACGCCCGCTCGCAGATCGTCGAGCGAGAAGTTGTCGAGCAGCACGGTGTGCGCCCCGCCGTCGAGCACCGCCTGGATCTGGTCGAGACGATCGACCTCGACGACGACATGCGTCGTATGCGGCAGTCTGGTCAGCGCCTCCCGCAGCGCCGAGGCGACGTCGATGCCGGAGCGGGTGAGCACGGCGAGGTGGTTGTCCTTCGCCATCACGGCATCCGACAGCGAGAAGCGGTGATTGCTGCCGCCGCCGGACAGCACGGCATGACGCTCGAAGGCGCGGAGCCCCGGTGTGGTCTTGCGCGTGTCGGCGATGCGCGCGTTCGTGCCCTCGACCGCGCGCACGTAGGCGGAGGTCAGGGTCGCGATGCCGCTCATCCGCTGCGTGAAGTTCAGCGCGACGCGCTCGGCGGTGAGGATGCTGCGGGCAGGTCCCGAGACCGAGGCGAGCACGTCGCCCGGGGTGAACTCGTCGCCGTCGCCGACGTGCAGGTCGACCACGACCGACGGGTCGGTCAGGGTGAAGGCGGCCGTGAAGACCTCGCCGCCGCTGAAGACGCCGGGTTCGCGAGCGACGAGGTCTGCGGTCGCGGTGGCGTCTGCCGGGATCAGGGTGACGCTCGTCAGGTCGCCCCAGGGGGCGTCCTCCTCGAGCGCTGCGCTGACGACGCGGGTGAGGGTGGCAGCGGTGAGCATCAGACGGTCTCCAGGATGGGGGCTTCGACGCCGGGGGCTTCGACGGGTTCGGCGACTCGGAAATGGGCGCCGACGGACGCGGTCCTGGCGAGCGCGGCTGCTGCGGTGGCCTCGGCGAGCAGCAGCAGATTCAGATCCTCGTGCTCGGCCAGCGTGCGGGGTTCGGAGACGCCGGCACGCCAGTCGCGGATGGTCGCAAGGGCGTCGGCCAGTCCGGCATCCGTCCTGAGCAGTCCGACCTGCTCCCACATGAGCCGCTGCAGAGCAGCCCGCGAGAACTCGGCGGGCTCGGCGTTCCGGTCGCGATTGCTGCTGCGTGCTGACGTCGGAAGCGGCGTGAACTGCGACCGGAACGGGCGCGACCGGGTGGTCGGCCAGGGGGCAGCCAGCGCGGCGGCGGCGCGAGCGCCGAAGACGGCACCCTCGAGCAGCGAGTTCGACGCGAGGCGGTTCGCGCCGTGCACCCCGGTGCGGGCCGTCTCACCGACCGCGAAGAGACCGCGGATCGTGGTGCGGCCGTCGAGATCGGTGTCGATGCCGCCCATCAGGTAGTGCGCGGCCGGCGTGACCGGTATCGGCTCGAACGCCCAGTCGAATCCGCGCTCACGCGTGACGCGGTCGATCGTCGGGAACCGCTGCGCGAGCTCCTCCGCGCCGAGCATGGTCGCGTCGAGCAGCACGGGGGAGCCCTGCGCCACGGCCTGGCGGGCGATCGCCCGCGACACCACATCACGCGGGGCGAGTTCGCCGTCAGGGTGCGAGTCGAACACGAAGCGACGTCCGGTGCCGTCGATCAGGGTCGCGCCCTCGCCGCGCACGGCCTCGGAGACGAGGAACGCCGGCCCCGCTGCCAGCACGGTCGGGTGGAACTGCATGAACTCCAGGTCGCTGACCGCCGCCCCGGCACGCAGGGCTGCGGCGATGCCGTCGCCGGTGATGCCGACGGGGTTCGTGGTGTGCGCGTACAGGTGTCCTGCGCCTCCGGTCGCGAGCACCACGGCATCGGCGTCGAGCTGTCGCTGCACACCATCGATCAGCAGGCGGATGCCGCGCACGGCACCGTCCGCCACCAGCAGGTCGAGCAGGAACGCGTCCTCCACGATCGCGGTGTCCGTCCTGCGCACTGCGTCAGCCAGCGCCTGCGAGATGGCGGCACCGGTTGCGTCGCCGCCGGCATGCACGATGCGCGCGTGGCTGTGCGCTGCCTCGCGGCCGAGCAGCAGCGCGCCGTCGGCGTCGCGGTCGAAGGCGACGCCGCGCGCGATCAGTTCGGCGATACGAGCGGCGCCATCGGTCACCAGCACGTCGACGGCCGCGGGATCGGAGAGGTCCGCGCCGGCGACGAGCGTGTCGGCCGCATGCTGCGCTGCCGAGTCGGCGGCGCCGTAGACACCGGCGACGCCGCCCTGCGCATATCGGGTGCTGCCGTCGCCGAGCCGGCCCTTCGTCACGACCGTGACGGCGTGGCCCGACTCACGCGCGTGCAGCGCGGCGGTGAGGCCGGCGATTCCCGCCCCGACGACGATGACATGCATCAGGCACCGACCGGGACCGGCGGCTTGGCGGCGAGCATGCGCTCGAGGGCGACGCGTGCGGGGTCGGCGACGTCCGGGCTGACGGTGATCCGGTTCGGGGTGCGACCGGCGACGAGCTCTTCGAGCACCCAGGCGAGGTAGCCGGGGTGGATGCGGTACATCGTCGAGCACGGGCAGACGACCGGATCGAGACAGAAGATCTCGTGCTGCGGGTACTGCGCCGCGAGGCGACGGACGAGGTTGATCTCGGTGCCGATCGCGAACGTCGCAGGCTCGGTGGCGGCGTCGATCGCGCGACGGATGTAGTCGGTCGAGCCCGCCTCATCCGCGGCATCCACGACCTCCATCGGGCACTCCGGGTGCACGATCACCCGCACGCCGGGGTGCTCGGCGCGCGCCTGGTCGATCTGTCCGACCGTGAACCGGCGGTGCACCGAGCAGAAGCCGTGCCACAGGATCACCCGCGAGTCGAGCAGTTCCTCGGCGGTCGAGCCGCCGAGTGCACGGCGCGGGTTCCACATCGGCATCTGCTCGAGCGGCACGCCCATCGCCTTCGCCGTGTTGCGGCCGAGGTGCTGGTCGGGGAAGAACAGCACCCGGCGTCCGCGGGCGAATGCCCACTCGAGCACCGTCTGCGCGTTCGACGAGGTGCAGACGATCCCGCCGTGGCGGCCGACGAAGCCCTTGATCGCGGCGGAGGAGTTCATGTACGTGACGGGGATGACCGGGACGCGCCCGTCGGCATCCTCCTCGTCGAGATCGCCGAGGACCTCGGCGAGCTGCTCCCAGCAGTCCTCCACCTGGTCGATGTCGGCCATGTCGGCCATCGAGCACCCCGCGGCGAGGTTGGGGAGGATGACGGCCTGATCGGGTCCGGAGAGGAGGTCGGCAGTCTCGGCCATGAAGTGCACGCCGCAGAACACGATCGCCTCGGCATCCGGTCGTCCCTTGGCGGCCGTGGCGAGCTGGAACGAGTCGCCGACGGAGTCGGCGTGACGGACGACCTCCTCGCGCTGGTAGAAGTGACCGAGGATCACGACGCGGTCGCCGAGGGTCGCCTTCGCGGCGCGTATGCGATCGTCGAGCTCTTCCTCGGATGCCTCGCGGTAGGCGGCGGGAAGCTCGCCCTGGCGCGGCGACCCGGTGGGGATCACGTCGCCCATCGAGGAGCCGGGCCCGTACCCGGGACGGACGTCGAAGTCCCAGGGGCCCGCGGCGAGATCGGTCGCGCAGGTCGCGTCGGTGGAGGTGCCGGCGACGATGTCCTGGATCGCGTGGTCGACGGAGGCGTCGACCGGCGGGACGGCCGGGGTCGGGACGAAGGTGATGCTCATCGCGTGCTCGATTCTTCGGGACCGAGCGGGCCGCGGTCGGCCAGCTCGACATCGGTGTTGTAGCGGTACAGACGTGCGGGGCGGTGATTGCCGGTGCGGAATCGATCGGTCGGGAGCAGGTTGCCCCCGGTCTCGACCTGTCGGCGGAAGTTGGCCGGGTCGAGGCTCTTGCCGAGGATCGCCTCGTAGGCCTCGCGGAGATCGGCGAGGGTGAACTCGGCGGGCAGGAATCCATGCGCCACTCGGCTGTAGCCGACCTTGTTGCGCAGCCGCCAGAGTGCGTACTCGATGATCTTGGCGTGGTCGAAGGCGAGCTGCGGCAGCTGGTCGACGTCGAACCACTGCACGTTCTCGGGTGCGCGGCCGGATGCCAGGTGGGCGGCGCTCTGCGCGACCACATCGTCCTGCCGCAGCAGCGCCCAGTACACGACGGACACGACGCGGGTGGGGGAGCGGTCGACGGCTCCGAAGGCGTACAGCTGCTCGAGGTAGCTGGGGGCGAGTCCGGTGGTCTCGGCGAGCGTTCGGGCTGAGGCGTCGACCGGGGATTCCGTCGCGGTGAGCCACCCGCCGGGGAGCGCCCAACGGTCGGCGAACGGCTCGCGAGTGCGGCGGACGAGAGGCAACGACAGCACGGGCTCAGCGCCGGCGGATGCGCGCAGCGTCAGGATCACGGTCGACACGGCGACGCGGATCTCCTCGGTTCGAGTCATAGGCACCTTAACCTCCATCATCGATCTTAGTGTCATGGCGACCCTTAGTGCGACTTCGTGACGATGGATTGCGTCGAGTCCGAAACGTTATGCGGGCGTTCGGAGAATGCTTGTCCACCCGTTCGTGTTTTGTTAGGTTACTGTCCTAACAAACCCGTTCCGAGGGAAGGATGCCCTCGCGGGGGCGCCGATCCACCCCCGAGGGTCGAATCCAACCGGAGAACCCCTCCTGCAGTGCAGCACCGAGAGGAAACAAGAATGATCCGTACAGGCAAGCGCAAGATCGCGCTCACCGCGGTAGCGGGGGCATCCGTCCTCGTCCTGGGTCTGACCGCCTGCGGTTCGGGCGGCAGTGGCGACGGCGATGCGAACGGCGACCGTGCCCTTCGCGTCTGGGCCGGCAGCCAGACCCCGATCACCGCGAACTACAACCCCTTCGCACCGACCGTGCTCCACGGCGCGCTCGGCCCGATCTACGAGCCGCTCTTCTTCTTCAACAAGACCGCGGACTCCGAGCCCGTCGGCATGATCGGCGACTCGTACGAGTACAACGATGACGGCACGGCGATCACCATCACCATCAAGCCGGACCTCAAGTGGAGCGACGGCGAGCCGCTCACCGCGAAGGACGTCGCGTTCTCCTTCAACTACGACGCCAACAACCCCGAGGGCAACGGTCTCGTCTCCGCGGAGGCGACCGACGACACGACCGTCGTGCTGACGTACGACTCGGCGCAGTACACCACCGAGTTCCAGCGTCTGGGCTCGACCTACATCCTCCCCGAGCACATCTGGGCGGATGTCACCGACTTCGCGAACTTCGCGAACGAGGAGCCCGTCGGCTCCGGCCCGTACGTGGTCGACAAGACCACGAGCGAGTCCTACACCCTGGTCGCGAACGAGAACTACCGTGACGCCGACGAGCTCGGCGTCAAGAAGGTGCAGTACATCGCGGTCGACAACAACCAGACCGCGCAGGACCTGCTCGCCGCAGGCAAGCTCGACTGGACCGGCATGTTCATCCCGAACCCGGATGATGTGACCGCCAACGGCGCGATCGACTGGATCAACACGCCGCAGGACCCGACCGTGCTCTACACCTGCTCCAACGCAGAGCTCGGCTGCACCGGCCCGCAGACCGACGTCGCAGTGCGCCAGGCGCTCAACGTCGCGATCGACCGCGGCGCGATCAAGGACAAGGCGTTCGTCGGTCTGACCGGCGACATCTCCCCGACGTTCGCACTGCTGCCCCGCGACGAGAAGTGGGTCGCGGACGATGCCAACGCGGTCAGCCCCCAGGAGGCGAACGCCGCTGAGGCAGGCGAGATCCTCGAGGCGGCCGGCTACACCAAGGACGGCGACTTCTACGCGAAGGACGGCGTGCCGCTCGAGCTCACCCTGACCTCGGTCGACGGGTGGACCGACTACAACGACGCCGCGAAGCTGATCGCCGAGCAGGCGGCCGCAGCCGGCATCAAGGTCAACGCCTCGACCGTGCAGTGGCAGGAGTTCTCCGACTCGCGTCAGAGCGGTGACTTCCAGCTGATCGTCGGCGGTGTCATCGGCACCTCCGTGGCCGACCCGTTCCAGATCTACCGCGACTGGTTCGGCGGCACGGCCGTCGAGTCGACGAGTCCCGTTGGCGAGGAGATCCCCGCAGGTCGCTGGAACTTCAGCCGGTACAGCAACCCGACGGTGGACGCTGCGATCCAGTCCGCCATCAGCACCAACGACGAGGCCGAGAAGAAGGCGCTCTACGGCACGATCCAGACCGAGATCGTCCGCGACCTGCCCTACATCCCGCTCGTCATCAACGCGACGCAGACCTTCTACAACACGAAGGACTTCACCGGATGGCCGACTGAGGACGACCTCTACGCCTTCCCGCCGTCCTGGGGTGCGATCGCGGCAGGCTACGTCCTGACGCAGCTGCAGCCGGCGAAGTAACCGGCCGCGGTCGGGGAAGCAGGAAGTCAAGGATCGAGTGACATGAAGTTCTATGCACGAAGGATCGGGTTCTACGCGTTCACGCTGTGGGCCGCGATCTCCATCAACTTCCTGCTTCCCCGGCTCATGCCGGGGAACCCGGCGGACATCATGATCGCCAAGATGCAGCGAGCGGGCGGCGAGGTCTCCGAGACCACGATCCGCAACATCAAGCTCCTGCTCGGCGGCGATGATTCCACCCTCTGGGAGCAGTACCTCGCTTACTGGGGACGGATGTTCCAGGGCGACCTGGGCGTCTCGGTGACGAAGTTCCCGACCCCGGTCGCCGAGCTGATCGGTCAGGCGCTGCCCTGGACGCTCATCCTCGTCGGCACGGCAACGGTGATCTCCTTCATCCTCGGCGTCGTGCTCGGCGCCTGGACCGGATGGAAGCGCGGCACCTGGGTCGACCACCTGATCCCGGCGACCACGGTCCTGCAGTCCATCCCGTACTTCTGGATGGCGCTGCTGCTCGTCGCGGTCTTCGCGGTCGGGCTCGGCTGGTTCCCGATCTTCGGCGGCTACGACGTCTTCGACTTCCCCGACGGACCGGAGCCGACATGGGCCTTCTTCTCGAACGCGCTCTCGCACGCCATCCTCCCGGCGCTCACAGTCGTGATCAGCTCGGTCGGCGGCTGGCTGTTCGGCATGCGCAACATGATGGTGTCGACGCTCGCCGAGGACTACGTGCTCACGGCGGAGGCGAAGGGACTGCGCCCGCGGCGCATCCTCACCACCTATGCAGCACGCAACGCCGCGATCCCGTCGATCGCCGGCTTCTCGATCACGCTCGGCTTCGTTGTGGCCGGCTCCATCGTCATGGAGCAGGTGTTCACCTATCCCGGCATCGGCAAGCTGATGTTCCAGGCCGTGACCAACAACGACTACGCGCTGATGCAGGGGCTCTTCCTCGTCATCACGATCACCGTGCTCGCCGCCAACTTCATCATGGATCTCGTCTACGGATTCATCGACCCGAGGGCTCGCCAGAATGTCTGACACCGACACGACCTCGACGCTGATCGTGAAGGATCAGCCCACCACGTTGCCCGCGAGCACGATCACGCTCGCGACGCAGAAGAAGCGCAAGGGGCGGGGGCTGCTCCCGAGCCGTTCGCCGAAGTTCATCGTCGGCGCCGTGCTGGTGCTGGCGATCGTGCTGTTCGCGATCATCGCGCCGATGTTCTCGCAGAACCCGCGCAGCACCGACAACCCTGCGCTGGAAGCGCCATCGGCCGAGCACTGGCTCGGCACGACCAAGCTCGGCAACGACATGTTCGCGCAGCTCGCGATCGGCGCCCAGGGATCGCTCCTGGTGGGGCTCGTGGCCGGCGCCATCGCGATCGTCCTCTCGCTGGTCTTCGGTGTGCTCGCCGGCTACCTCGGCGGCTGGCGTGAAGACGGCCTCGCGCTGATCACCAACGTCATGATCGTGATCCCCGGCCTGCCGCTGGTGATGGTGATCGCCTCGTTCGTCCCGCAGCGCAGCTGGCAGCTGGTCGCGTTCGTGCTCGGCATCACGTCCTGGGCCGGCGCCGCCTACGTGCTGCGACTGCAGACGAGATCGCTCCGCACTCGCGACTACGTGTACGCCGCGAAGGTCGCGGGGGAGCGCTCGTTCCGGGTCATCCTGGTCGAGATCATGCCGAACCTGCTGCCGCTGCTCACTGCGCAGTTCCTGTTCGCGATCATCTTCGCGATCCTCGGCGAGGCCGGCCTGTCGTACCTGGGCCTCGGACCGAACTCCTCGATCACATGGGGCACGATCCTCAACGATGCCCAGTCGGGTCAGGCGCTCGGACGAGGCGCCTGGTGGTGGTTCATCCCGCCCGGAGTCATGATCGCCGTGCTGGGTGCGGGACTCGCGCTCATCAACTTCGCGATCGACGAGGTCATCAATCCGAAGCTCCGCAACGCGCCCGACGCCGCCCGCCGCGTGCGCAAGGCTGCCAAGACGAAGGGAGTCACGGCATGAGCGACCCCGTTCTCACCGCCAGGAACGTCTCGATCGAGTACGAGGTCGACCCGCCTGTGAAGGCCGTCCGCAATGTGTCGCTCACGCTGCACCGGGGCGAGATCCTCGGGCTCGCCGGCGAATCGGGCTGCGGAAAGACCACGCTCGCGTACGGCATGAACCGGCTGCTGAAGGCACCAGCGCTGATGACCGGCGGCGAGATCGTGTTCCACGACCGCGACGGTCACGACATCGACATCGTCGGACTGGACGGCGAGGGACTGCGTGCCTTCCGCTGGGACAAGATCTCGATGGTGTTCCAGGGCGCGATGAACTCGCTGAACCCGGTGATCAGCGTGAAGGCGCAGATCTTCGACATCTTCGACACGCACCGGCCGGGGATGAGCAAGAAGGACAAGACGGCCAGGGCCGAGGAGCTGCTCACGCTCGTCGGCGTGGATCCGTCTCGGCTGACGAGCTTCCCGCATGAGCTCTCCGGCGGCATGCGCCAGCGCATGATGATCGCCATGGCGCTCGCGCTCGACCCGCAGGTCATGATCATGGACGAGCCGACCACGGCGCTCGACGTGGTCGTGCAGCGCGGCATCATCCGCGAGATCATGCGGCTCCGCGAGCGGCTCGGGTTCGCCGTCATCTTCATCACGCACGACCTCCCGATGCTGATCGAGATCAGCGACCGGATCGCGGTGATGCTGCAGGGCCAGATCGTCGAGGAGGGCACGGCGGAGGAGATCTACCGCACGCCCCAGCACGAGTACACGAAGAAGCTGCTGTCGAGCTTCCCCTCGCTGAAGGGCGAGCGGGGCGACTTCGTCCGCACCGGTGCACAGCAGAGTCAGGAGCAGATCCGATGAGCACGAGGACGGATGCCGCGGTCACCACGACCACGCTCGAGGCACGCAACCTGGTGAAGGACTTCCAGCTGCGGTCGGGGTTCAAGACGACCACCCTGCACGCGGTGAAGGACGTGTCCTTCACGCTCGAGCCGGGGAAGACGGTCGCCCTGGTGGGGGAGTCCGGCTCCGGCAAGTCCACGATCGCGCGGATGCTGATGAAGCTCGAGACGCCGACGAGCGGCGAGATCCTGCTCGACGGGAAGCCGTCGGGCACGCGGGGCAACGCGCTCGCGCGCTACCGGTCCGACGTGCAGATGGTGTTCCAGGACCCGTTCGCCTCGCTGAACCCCTTCCACACGATCGTGCATCACCTCGAGCGCCCGCTTCGGCTGCACCACCCGAAGTGGTCGGGTGCGCAGGTGCGGGAGCGCGCGCTCGAGCTGCTCGACCGCGTGAAGCTCTCGCCGGCGGAGAGCTTCGCCGAACGGCGTCCGCATGAGCTGTCCGGCGGGCAGCGGCAGCGCGTCGCGATCGCACGCGCACTCGCCCCGGGCGCCCGATTCATCGTCGCCGACGAGCCGGTGTCGATGCTCGACGTGTCGATCCGCCTCGGCGTGCTGAATCTGCTCGCCGAGCTGCAGCGCGAGGAGAACCTCGGTGTGCTCTACATCACGCACGACCTCGCGACCGCGCGGCACTTCTCGGACGAGATCATGGTCCTCTACCACGGCGACGTGGTCGAACGGGGGCCAGCCGACGAGGTCATCCTGAACCCGCAGCACGACTACACGAAGACGTTGCTCGGTGCAGCTCCGGAGCCGGACAATCTCGGGCGCCTGCGCGACGAAGTGCGCAAGGAGCTTACCGGTCGCTGAGCATCCGATCCGGCCGCTCCGGTCGCAGTTCCTGCCGCCTGCAGACGTCGTGGGCGACCGAGACTGCGACCGGAGCGCGCTCTCATCCTGGCGAGCCATCCGGCTAGACTGATCCCACAATTGAAGACAGGCCGAATGACCCACGCGGGAGAGCCCCGGCGAACGCAGCCGGGCACCGAAGGAGCAAGCCTCCCCGCCAATCTCTCAGGTATGCGTACCGCGCGGTTCCGGCCACTCTGGAAAGCGATCTCGATCACATCGGGGTCCGCCGACGGTGAAAGCCCCGCCTCCGCGCATGGGTGAAACTCTCAGGCCCATGACAGAGGGGGAGTTCCGAGGAGCAGCCGCATCGCTGCTCCGCCCGACCGAGCACGGGAGAACTCCATGTCCGACCCCCGCTTCACCCCGCTGCGCGAGCGCCACGAGGCACTCGGCGCGTCGTTCACCGACTTCGGCGGCTGGCAGATGCCGGTGCGCTACACGTCCGACCTCGCAGAGCACCATGCAGTGCGCGAGGCGGCAGGCATCTTCGACATCTCGCACATGGCCGAGTTCACCGTGCGCGGTGCCGGAGCAGCCGACTACCTCGACGTCGCGCTCGCCGGTCGGCTCTCGGCCCTCGCGATCGGCAAGGCGAAGTATTCGCTGCTGCTCGCCGAGACCGGCGGCATCATCGACGACGTGATCGTGTACCGGCTGCAGGACGACGACTTCCTGATCATCTCCAACGCCGGGAACCGGGATGCCGTGCGCGAGGCGCTCGCCGGGCGCACCGACGGCTTCGCGGTCGACGTCGTCGACGTCTCGGACGACTACGCGCTCATCGCCGTACAGGGCCCGGCGGCCGAGGCGATCGTCGCCGCGACCGAGGGGATCAGCGACGTCAGCATCCCGTGGTCCGAGCAGAAGTACTACGCCTGGGCATCCGCCATCTTCGCCGGCCGACCCCTCCTGCTCGCGCGCACGGGGTACACAGGAGAGGACGGCTTCGAGCTGCTGGTCTCGGCAGCGGATGCCGCGGCGCTCTGGGACGCGCTGCTCGCCGCCGGTGCACCGCACGGCCTGGTCCCGGCAGGCCTGGCCGCACGCGACACGCTCCGCCTCGAGGCCGGGATGCCGCTCTACGGCCACGAGCTGACGCTCGACACCAAGCCGGTCCAGGCCGGGCTCGGCCGCGTGGTCGTGACAGCCAAGGAGCGCTTCGTCGGCAAGGACGGCGTGGATGCCGCCCCCGACGCGCCGGTGCTCGTCGGACTCACGGCGGAGGGCAGGCGTGCCGGCCGTGCCGGCTATGCCGTCGTCGCCGAAGACGGCACCGTGCTCGGTGAGATCACCAGCGGCGCCCTCAGCCCCACCCTCGGCCACCCGATCGCGATGGCCTACGTCTCCTCGTCTTCCGCAGACGAGGGAAGCACAGTATTCCTGGATGTGCGGGGGACGAGGATCCCCGCGACCGTGACCGCCCTGCCTTTCTACCGGAGGACCAAATGACCGACCTCAACGCACTGCGCTACACCGAGGAGCACGAGTGGATCGCCGTGGATCCTTCGACGGGCTCAGGAACCCAGGTGATCATGATCGGGATCACCGACTTCGCCGCTGAGAAGCTGGGCGACGTCGTGTTCGTCGAGCTGCCGGCAGTCGGCACCGAGATCACGGCCGGTGCCGTGGTCGGCGAGATCGAGTCCACGAAGTCGGTCGGCGAGCTCTACGCTCCCGTCGCCGGCACCGTGGTCGAGATCAACGACGCCGTCGTCGACGACCCCTCTCTGGTCAACGCCGAGCCCTTCGCCGGCGGCTGGCTGATCAAGGTGACGGTCGCAGACGACGCCGTCGACGGTCTGCTCGACCGTGACGCGTACGTCGCACTGACGGAGGGCTGATCGACCAGTGGTCTCCTTCGCCGATCGTCACATCGGACCCACGGCCGACGCCCAGCGCCAGATGCTGGACGCGCTCGGGGTCGCACAGTCCTCAGCCGCCGACGCGGCGCAGAGCCCCATCGACACCCTGATGCGCCAGGCCGTCCCGGCCTCGATCTTCACCGAGCCCTCGACGGGTTCGGCGACCGACAGCATCATCCCCGCCGCCGCGAGCGAGACCGAGGCGCTGCAGGAGCTGCGCGCCCTCGCCTCGCGCAACACCGTCAACCGACCGATGATCGGTCTCGGCTACTACGGCACCATCACACCGCAGGTGATCCAGCGGAACGTGCTCGAGAACCCGTCCTGGTACACGGCATACACGCCGTACCAGCCGGAGATCTCGCAGGGACGCCTCGAGGCGCTCATCAACTTCCAGACGATGGTCGCCGACCTCACCGGGCTCTCGACCGCGAACGCATCGATGCTCGACGAGTCGACGGCCGTCGCCGAGGGGATGCTGCTGGCCCGCCGCGCATCGAAGTCGAAGAGCACCGTGTTCGCCGTCGACGCCGATGCGCTCCCGCAGACCAAGGCGCTGCTGGCCACGCGTGCGGATGCCGTCGGCATCGAGCTCGTATCGGTGGACTTCGCCACGGGCGAGGAGCTCCCGGCAGAGCTGTTCGGTGTGTTCGTGCAGTACCCGGGCGCATCAGGGCGCGTGTGGAACCCTGCCGCCGTCATCGACGCAGCCCACCTCGCCGGCGGCCTCGCTGTCGTCGCGGCCGACCTGCTCGCGCTGACGCTCATCTCGTCACCCGGCTCGTTCGGCGCCGACGTCGCGGTGGGCACGACCCAGCGCTTCGGCGTGCCGATGGGCTTCGGCGGTCCGCACGCCGGCTACATGGCCGTTCGCGCGGGGCTCGAGCGGCAGCTCCCCGGCCGACTCGTCGGCGTCTCGGTGGATGCCGACGGCAAGCCCGCCTACCGCCTCTCGCTGCAGACGCGCGAGCAGCACATCCGCCGAGAGAAGGCCACGAGCAACATCTGCACCGCGCAGGTGCTGCTCGCGGTCATGGCCTCGATGTACGCGGTGTACCACGGCCCGGACGGACTGCAGGCGATCGCTCGCGACGTCGCCACCAAGACGGCTCTGCTGCGCGACTGGCTGGTCGAGGCCGGCATCGAGGTCTCGCACGAGGCCTTCTTCGACACGCTGCAGGTGCTGGTTCCAGGTCGGGCAGCCGAGTACGTGGCGCAGGCACATCACGGCTACGGCATCCTGCTCCGCGCGGTCGACGCGGACACGGTCGGGATCTCGGTCGACGAGACCACGACGACCACCGAGCTGCACCAGGTCGCGATGGTCTTCGGCGGTACGCAGGAGCGCGTGTTCGGCTTCGGCGACGGATACGACGCCCTCCCGGGGGAGCTGCGTCGCGACGAGGAGTTCCTCACGCACCCGGTGTTCCACGCGCACCGCAGCGAGACGGCCATGATGCGGTACCTCAAGAGCCTCGCCGACCGCGACTACGCGCTCGACCGCGGCATGATCCCGCTCGGCTCGTGCACCATGAAGCTCAACGCGGCCACCGAGATGGCGGCGATCACGTGGCCCGAGTTCGCCGGCATCCACCCGTTCGCTCCTGCGTCGGACGTGCAGGGGTACCTCGACCTCATCGAGCAGCTCGAGGGCTGGCTCGCCGAGGTGACCGGGTACGACGCGGTCTCGCTGCAGCCGAACGCCGGCTCGCAGGGCGAGCTCGCAGGACTCCTCGCGATCCGCGGCTACCACCTGGCGAACGGCGACGCCCAGCGCACCGTCTGCCTGATCCCGTCGTCGGCGCACGGCACGAACGCGGCATCCGCCGTGCTCGCCGGCATGAAGGTGGTCGTGGTCGCGTGCGACGAGCTCGGCAACGTCGACCTCGACGACCTCCGGGCCAAGATCGCGAACCACGCCGAGGAACTCTCTGCGCTGATGATCACGTACCCGTCGACGCACGGCGTGTACGAGCAGGACGTGGTCGAGATCACCTCCGCCGTGCACGATGCCGGCGGACAGGTCTACGTCGACGGCGCGAACCTCAACGCGCTCCTGGGCTATGCGAGGTTCGGCGACCTCGGCGGCGACGTCTCGCACCTGAACCTCCACAAGACGTTCGCGATCCCGCACGGCGGCGGCGGACCCGGCGTCGGTCCTGTGGCCGCGAAGGCGCATCTCGCGCCGTTCCTGCCGTCGCATCCGCTCGCGCAGCGCGCAGAGCACGCGGGTGGCTTCGTGTTCGAGGGCGGGGTCGTCTCTGCCGCGCCGTACGGCTCGGCCGGCGTCCTGCCGATCTCCTGGGCGTACGTGCGCATGATGGGCGCAGACGGCCTCCGTCAGGCGACCGCTGCCGCCGTGCTCTCGGCGAACTACATCGCCGCTCGCCTCGGGGAGCACTACCCGGTGCTGTACGCGGGAGAGAACGGCCGCGTGGCGCACGAGTGCATCCTGGATCTGCGTCCGCTCAAGGAGGCCACGGGCATCACGGTCGACGACGTCGCGAAGCGGCTCATCGACTATGGCTTCCACGCGCCGACCATGTCGTTCCCGGTCGCCGGCACGCTGATGGTCGAGCCGACCGAATCGGAGGACCTGGCCGAGATCGAGCGGTTCATCGAGGCCATGATCATGATCAAGGCCGAAGCGGATGCCGTGGCAGCCGGCCGCTGGCCCGCCGATGACAACCCGCTCGTGCACGCACCGCACACCGCCGTCTCGCTGATCGCGGGGGAGTGGAACCACTCCTACTCGCGTGAGGATGCGGCATACCCTGTGCACGCGCTCGTCGCCGGCAAGTACTGGCCGCCGGTGCGCCGGATCGACCAGGCGTATGGCGACCGCAACCTCGTCTGCGCCTGCCCACCGGTGGAGGCGTTCGCCTGACCCAGGGTCGTCTGCGCCGATGCGGCGCCGGGCTCACCGGCTTCGGTGGATCCGGCGCCGTTTCGTGTTTCGGCGTGTTTCGGGGATGTTACCGATGGTCACCACTCAGTAACAGTTGATTAGCCGAGTGGGGTGCCGGTGAAACGGCGGGTTACGCTCAGGTATCCCTACGCGTTCGACGATGAGCGCGCAGATTTGTTCGACAGTCCAGGAGGACACAATAGTGAAGCGCAACAAGATCGCCCTTGCGGGCACCGCGCTGTTCGCGATCGGCGCCCTGGCGCTCGCGGGCTGCGCGAGCGGCGGCGGCAACGACTCAGGCGACTCCGGCGACGCCGGTGCGACCGATGCAGAAGCCATCATCACCACGAATGGCTCCGAGCCGGAGAACCCGCTCATCCCGACCAACACCAACGAGGTCGGCGGCGGAAAGATCCTCGACGAGATCTTCGCTGGACTCATCTACTACGACGCTGACGGCAAGCCGGTCAACGACGTCGCCGAGGAGATCACGACCGAGGACCCGCAGCACCTCACCGTGAAGCTCAAGGAGGGCCAGACCTTCACCGATGGTGAAGAGGTCACCGCCGACAACTTCATCAAGGCGTGGAACGAGGGCGCGAAGGCCTCGAACAAGCACCTCTCCAGCTACTTCTTCGAGGACATCGAGGGCTTCAGCTACGACGAGGACTCCGAACTCACGGGTCTGCAGCAGGTCGACGACTACACGTTCACGATCGCGCTGAACAAGCCGGCCTCCGACTTCGCACTGCGTCTGGGCTACTCGGCGTTCTACCCGCTTCCCGATGTCGCGTTCGAGGACATGGACGCATTCGGTGAGAACCCGGTCGGCAACGGCCCGTACATGCTCGACGGCGAAGGGTCGTGGCAGCACGACGTGCAGATCGACCTCGTTCGCAACGACGACTACGACGGCGGACGCAAGGCGGCCAACGGCGGTCTGACGATCAAGTTCTACGCCACGCAGGAAGCGGCGTACGCCGACCTCCTCGGCGGCGAGGTCGACGTGATCGATGCGATCCCCGCGGCATCCCTGCCGACCTTCCAGGACGAGCTCGGCGATCGTGCCGTGAACCAGCCCTCTGCTGTGTTCCAGTCCTACACGATCGGTCAGTTCCTGCCGCACTTCTCCGGTGAAGAGGGCATCCTCCGTCGCCAGGCGCTCTCGATGGCGATCGACCGCGAGCAGATCACCGAGAAGATCTTCTCGGGTACCCGCACCCCGGCTGCCGACTTCACGTCGCCGGTCATCGCAGGTTGGTCCGACTCGGTCCCCGGCAGCGAGGTCCTGAAGTACGACCCCGAGAAGGCGAAGGAGCTGTGGGCCGAGGCCGACGCCATCTCGCCGTGGGACGGCACGTTCCAGATCGCGTACAACTCCGACGGTGGTCACCAGGAGTGGGTCGACGCAGTCACGAACCAGATCAAGAACACCCTCGGGATCGACGCCTCCGGCGCACCGTACCCGACGTTCGCGGTCGTCCGTGAAGAGATCAACAACCGCTCGATCAAGACGGCAGCCCGCTCCGGCTGGCAGGCCGACTACCCGGGTCTGTACAACTTCCTGGGCCCGCTCTACGCGAGCAACGCAGGTTCCAACGACGGTGACTACTCGAACCCCGAGTTCGACGACCTCATCGCCGCCGGCATCAGCAACCCCGACACGGACGCGCAGATCGAGGACTTCACCAAGGCGCAGGAGATCCTGTTCAACGATCTCCCCGCGATCCCGCTGTGGTACTCCAACGTGACCGGTGGATTCAGCGAGAACGTCGAGAACGTGACGTTCGGCTGGAACTCCGTCCCGCTGTACTACGAGATCACGAAGGCCGCCAAGTAGGTCTGACCGAGAACGAACCCCGCGAGGCGGTGACGGAGATCGTCACCGCCTCGTAGGCTGTTCTCGCCCGACTTTCTCGCGTTCCTCAGAAAGGGACAGCGGATGCTCTCTTACATCCTCAGACGACTCCTGCAGGTGATCCCGGTCTTCTTCGGGGCCACCCTGCTCATCTACTTCCTGGTCTTCGCAATGCCGGGAGACCCGATTCTTGCGCTCTTCGGAGACCGCACGCCGAACCCGGCGCTCGTGGAGGCACTGCGTGAGCAGTACCACCTGAACGATCCGTTCATCGTGCAGTACTGGTACTACATCACCGGTGTCTTCCAGGGCGACCTCGGCAACACCTTCTCCGGGCGTCCGGTGTCTGCGGTGCTCGCCGACACACTCCCCGTGACCGGCCGCCTCGCAGTGATGGCCATCGCGATCGAGTTCACGCTCGCGATCATCATCGGCACCATCTCGGCGCTCCGCAAGGGAAAGCTGTTCGACAACACCGCCCTCGTGGTGGCGCTCGTCGCGATCGCCATCCCGATCTTCGTGCTCTGCTTCCTCGCGCAGTACTTCCTCGCGATCCAGTGGGGCTGGTTCAAGCCCACGGTGGGGGCCGACAACGACTGGGGAGGTCTCTGGCTTCCGGCGATCGTGCTCGGGTTCAGCCTCTTCGCGGTCAGCATGCGTCTGATGCGCAGCTCCGTCATCGACACGCTGAACCAGGACTGGGTCCGCACGGCATACAGCAAGGGACTGTCACGCGGTCGCGTGATCCCCGTGCACGTGCTGCGCAACTCCCTGATCCCGGTGATCACGAACTCGGCCACCAACTTCGGTGTGCTGCTGGTCGGTGCGACCGTCACCGAGGGCATCTTCAACGTCCCCGGCGTCGGCAACACCCTCTTCCAGGCCGTGCAGCGAGGCGAGGGCCCGACCGTCGTCTCCTTCGTCACGGTGTTCGTCATCCTGTACGTCCTGGTCAACCTGGTCATCGACCTGCTCTACGGTCTGCTCGATCCGAGGATTCGCTATGTCTGATCCCACTTCCCAGAAGCACTACGTCGCTCCGGTCGAGACGGAGTCGATCGCGGTCGACGCGATCCGCATCGCCGAGAAGCCCAGCAACCTGTGGCGTGACGCGTGGACCGATCTGCGCCGTCGTCCGCTGTTCTGGTTCTCGGTCGTCCTCGCTGCGCTGTTCATCGTGATCGCCGCATGGCCGTCGTTGTTCACGAACGTCGATCCCCGCAGCTGCGACCTGATGTACAGCAACGAAGGTCCTGCCGACGGGCACCCCCTCGGATACACGTTCCAGGGCTGCGACATCTACTCGCGTGTGATCTACGGCGCACAGACATCACTCGCCGTCGGTCTGATCGCGACGATCATTGCCTCGTTCCTCGGCCTCATCATGGGTGCCCTCGCCGGGTTCTACGGCGGATGGCTCGATGCGCTGCTCTCGCGCATCGGTGACATCTTCTTCGCGATCCCGTACATCCTGGCCGCCGTCGTCGTCATGACGGTGTTCTCGGACTCCCGTTCGGTGTGGACGCTCGCGTTCGCGATCGGCGGGTTCGCCTGGGCCTCGACCGCACGAGTGGTGCGTGCCGAAATCCTGCGAGTGCGGCAGGCTGACTTCGTGATGGCCTCCCGTGCACTCGGGCAGTCGAAGTTCAGCACGCTCGTGAACCACGTCGTGCCGAACGCCATCGCACCGCTGCTGGTGGTCTCGACCCTGGGGCTCGCCGCTGCGATCGTCGCCGAGGCGACCCTGTCGTTCCTCGGTGTCGGGCTCGGCTCCAGCGTCATGTCGTGGGGCAACGACATCAGCCAGGCTCAGGCCGCGCTGCGCGTCGCTCCCATGGCGCTGATCTATCCGTCGATCGCGCTCACCCTCTCGGTGCTCGCGTTCGTGACCTTGGGCGAGCTCATCCGAGACGCCATCGACCCGAAGGCGAGGGCGCGACGATGAGCGAACGCATTGCTGACCAGGTACCGCTGCTGAGTGTTCGCGACCTCAAGGTCGCGTTCAGGACACAGGACGGACTGCGCGAGGTCCTGCACGGGGTGAGCTTCGATGTGATGCCCGGTGAGACCGTGGCGATCGTCGGCGAGTCGGGTTCCGGCAAGTCCACGACGGCCACGGCCATCGTCAACCTGCTGCCCGGCACGGGTGTGATCACCAACGGATCGATCACGCTCGAAGGCCGAGAGCTGACGACCCTCAGCCGGCATGAGATCGAGAACGTCCGCGGACGGGACATCGGCTTCGTCCCGCAGGATCCGATGTCGAACCTCAACCCGGTGTGGAGCATCGGCTTCCAGGTCAAGGAAGCCATCCGTGCGAACGGCATCGCCGAGGGTCGTGGCGGCGTCAAGGAGCGGGCCGTCGAGGTGCTCCAGCAGGCCGGATTGGCCGACGCCGAGCGTCGCCTGCACCAGTTCCCGCACCAGTTCTCCGGTGGCATGCGCCAGCGGGCGCTGATCGGGATCGGGCTGGCCGCCGACCCGAAGCTGCTGATCGCCGACGAGCCGACCTCGGCGCTCGACGTGACGGTGCAGCGGGTGATCCTGGACCACATGGCGAGCCTCACGCGAGACAAGGGCACCTCGATGCTCCTGATCACGCACGACCTCGGCCTCGCGGCTGAACGCGCCGAGAAGATCATCGTGATGAACGGTGGCCACATCGTCGAAGCAGGCCCGAGCCGGCAGATCCTCGAGGATCCGCAGCATCCGTACACGAAGCGACTGGTCGCCGCGGCACCCAGCGTCGCATCGAAGCGGATCCAGGCCGTCGTCGAGGACCGGGGCATCGAGACGCTCGACGACCTCGCGGACATCCCGCCGACGGTGCGTGTCGCCGGACTCACGAAGGACTACAAGATCCGTCAGGGCGGCTTCCGCAGCGAAGCCTTCCGCGCGGTGGACGACGTGAACTTCGAGATCCCTCGTGGCAAGACGCTGGCTCTCGTCGGGGAGTCGGGTTCCGGCAAGTCCACGGTCGCCAAGATGGTGCTCAAGCTCGAGGAGCCCACCAGCGGCACCATCGAGATCGACGGCCAGGACGTGTCACGGCTGTCGAACGCGCAGGCGTTCGGTCTGCGCCGACGCATGCAGCCGGTGTTCCAGGATCCGTACGGGTCGCTGGACCCGCTCCGGAACATCGGGAACACGATCTCGGAGCCGCTGCAGATCCACGGCGTCGGCGACCGCGCGTCGCAGCGCGAGCGCGTCGAGGAGCTCCTCGACCAGGTCTCGCTGCCGCGTGTGCTCGCGACCCGCTACCCGAACGAGCTGTCCGGTGGTCAGCGTCAGCGTGTGGCGATCGCCCGCGCGCTCGCGCTCAAGCCCGACATCGTGGTGCTCGATGAGGCGGTGTCCGCGCTCGACGTGCTGGTGCAGGATCAGATCCTGCAGCTCCTCGCCGAACTGCAGTCCGAGCTCGACCTGACGTACCTGTTCATCACCCACGACCTCGCGGTCGTCCGGGTGTCGAGCGACCTCGTCTGCGTCATGGAGAAGGGCAGGATCGTCGAGCAGGGGACTGTCGACGAGATCTTCGCCAACCCGCAGCAGGAGTACACGGATCGCCTCCTGCAGGCGATCCCCGGCGCATCGATCACCCTCGGCGGTCACTGACGGTGACGCAGCCGGATCGCCCCGAGGGCGCGCGGACCTTCCGCGCGTCCTCCGGGCCGGTGGTGATGGCGCTGACCTCGGCGCTCGCGCTGTACCTGCTCGGGGACACGGCCGTGCGCGGAAGCCTGATGCAGATGCTCCTCGTGGCTCCGTGGCTGCTGCTCGGTCTGTGGATCGTGTATCAGGTGAGCTTCGTGTCTCGCGTTCGCGTCGATGCCCACGGTGCTCTCGTGCAGAACATGCTGCGGCGCACGACCTTCGGCTGGAGCAGGGTTCGCGACATCGATTTCCGCTGGCAGCTGGAGTTCGCGCTCGACGACGGCAAGACGGTCGCCTGCTATGGCGGACCTGCGCGCTCCCGCCCGACGCGCAGCCGCATGCGATCGAATGATGAGGCGCCGAAGGCGCCGGTCGGCGTCCGGGATCTCTCCGACATCCGTGAGCTCTGGCAGGCCGGGTCTGCCGGGCAGGCGCCGATCGTGCGCAGCTGGGACGGACCGGCGCTCATCGCGCTCGCAGTGATCGTGCTGTGGGCGGTCGGCGCCGTGCTGATCACGCAGGCAGGCTGAGCAGCGGCCCGCTCGTCGTCAGCTCGGCAGCCCGAACACGTCCGGCCAGGTGGCCGCGGCCCACGGATAGCCGACGAACACGGTCGCGTCGATCAGGAAGTGCGCGACGAGGAACGGCAGCAGTCGTCCTGAGCGCTGGAACAGCCAGCCGAACAGCAGTCCCATCGCCAGGTTCCCGATGAACGCGCCCGGCCCTTGGTACAGGTGGTAGCTCGCGCGCAGGATCGAGGTGGCGATGATGATCGTCCACGGGCTCCAGCCGAGCTGCTTCAGTCGTGCGAACAGGTAGCCCAGCACGACGAACTCCTCCTGCAGCGAGGCACGAGCCGCCGCGAGCAGGAGGATCGGCACGGTCCACCAATGCGCGTCGAGTCCAGCGGGGTTCACGGCCACGAACAGCCCGAGTGCGCGGCCGGCGATGTACAGACCGAGACCGGGAATGCCGATCGCGAGCACGAGCAGCACGCCTCGCCCAGCGTCGGTGCCCATCCGAGTGCCGTCGAGCCCGAGCCGGCCGAGGTGCGGACGCGAGGTCTGCCAGAGCAGGAAGCAGACCAGCAGCACCGGCACGAGCGAGAATCCGATGGACAGCACCTGATAGATCAGGTCGAAGATCTCGCGATCGCTGCGGGAGGGGTTCAGCGTCGTGGTCTGGTCGGCGAGCGGCGTGCTGTCTGTGAGCCGGTAGGCGAGCTGCACGATCGCGTAGACGGCCGACTGCCCGAGCCCGAGCGCGAGGACGATCGCGATCTCCCACCACAGTCGAGCGCGCGAAGGCGGGGCCGAGAAAAGCGCGCTGTCGGCGGGGAGTCGGGTCACGATCTCGATGCTACGGCCTGCATACAGGAACGAACCCTGTGCGTGCGTTATCCTGGAACGTCGGTTTCTCGACACATCCCACCATCTTCTTAGGACTCATGCATGGCGCACGCCCTCCGCTCTGACCTCCGCAACGTCGCAATCGTCGCGCACGTCGACCACGGCAAGACCACACTCGTCGACGCCATGCTGCGTCAGACGGGCTCTTTCGGCGAACACGCCCACGTCGATGAGCGCGCCATGGACTCCAACGACCTGGAGCGCGAGAAGGGCATCACGATCCTCGCGAAGAACACGGCGATCACCTACAAGGGTGTCCACGCCAAGGACGGCGAGGTGACGATCAACGTGATCGACACCCCCGGCCACGCCGACTTCGGCGGCGAGGTCGAGCGCGGCCTGTCCATGGTCGACGGCGTCGTGCTGCTCGTCGACGCGAGCGAGGGCCCGCTGCCCCAGACCCGCTTCGTGCTGCGCAAGGCGCTCGAGGCGAAGCTCCCCGTCATCCTCTTGGTCAACAAGACCGACCGCCCCGACGCTCGCATCGCCGAGGTCGAGGAGGAGGCGCACGACCTGCTGCTCGGACTGGCGTCCGACCTCGTCGACGACGTGCCCGACCTCGACGTCGACGCGCTGCTCGACGTGCCGGTCGTCTACGCGTCCGGCCGCGCCGGCGCCGCCTCGCGCAACCGCCCGGCCGACGGCTCGCTGCCCGACAACGACGACCTCGAGCCGCTGTTCGAGGCCATCCTCGAGCACGTTCCTGCTCCGGAGTACGACGACGAGCACCCGCTGCAGGCGTGGGTCACCAACCTCGACTCCAGCCCGTTCCTCGGTCGTCTCGCGCTGCTGCGCGTCTTCAACGGCACGCTGAAGAAGGGCCAGACCGTGGCCTGGGTCCGCGCCGACGGCACGCACCAGAACGCTCGCATCACCGAGCTGCTGAAGACCCGCGCTCTCGAGCGCTACCCGGCGGAGTCCGCCGGCCCCGGTGACATCGTCGCCATCGCCGGCTTCGAGAACATCACCATCGGCGAGACCATCGCCGACCCGGAGGACGTTCGTCCGCTGCCCGCGATCACGGTCGACGATCCCGCCATCTCGATGACGATCGGCACCAACACCTCGCCGCTCATGGGCAAGGTCAAGGGTCACAAGCTGACCGCTCGCATGGTCAAGGACCGCCTCGACAAGGAGCTCATCGGCAACGTGTCGCTCAAGGTCGTCGACATCGGACGCCCGGACGCGTGGGAGGTGCAGGGTCGTGGAGAGCTCGCTCTCGCCATCCTCGTCGAGAACATGCGTCGCGAGGGCTTCGAGCTCACGGTCGGCAAGCCGCAGGTGGTCACGAAGAAGATCGACGGCAAGACCTACGAGCCGTTCGAGCACCTGACCATCGACACGCCTGAAGAGCACCTCGGTGCCATCACGCAGCTGCTCGCGAACCGCAAGGGTCGCATGGACAACATGACCAACCACGGCACCGGCTGGGTGCGCATGGAGTTCATCGTCCCGTCGCGCGGCCTGATCGGCTTCCGCAGCGAGTTCCTCACCACGACCCGCGGCACCGGCATCGCGAACGCGATCTCGCACGGCTACGAGCCCTGGGCAGGTTCCATCACGACGCGCCAGAACGGCTCGATCGTCGCCGACCGCCAGGGTGTCGTCACCCCGTTCGCGATGATCGCACTGCAGGAGCGCATGTCGTTCTTCGTGCAGCCCACGCAGGAGGTCTACGAGGGCATGGTCATCGGCGAGAACTCGCGCGCCGACGACATGGACGTCAACATCACGAAGGAGAAGAAGCTCACCAACATGCGTGCGGCGAGCTCCGACACCTTCGAGTCGATGACGCCCCCTCGTCAGCTCACGCTCGAGGAGAGCCTCGAGTTCGCTCGTGACGACGAATGTGTCGAGGTGACCCCCGAGGTCGTCCGCATCCGCAAGGTCGCGCTCGACGCGAACACGCGTGCGCGTGAGACCGCTCGACTGAAGCGCCAGGACGCCAACGCCTGATCTCAGCTGTCCAGGAGAGGGCCCCATCCCGTCGATTTCGACGCGGATGGGGCCCTCTTCTCATGAAATACCCAGGTCAGGGATATTTTTTGTTCAGGTTCGTCATGCAGACTCGGACACTTGCGCCCGGCGAGTCGGCTCCCGATGAGTCGCCCTGCCTGCAGGTCCGGGTGTACGACAACCCGAAAGTCGAACCCTTTGCTTCACCTTCACAACACCCGTGCTTCCCGGCGCGCCGTCGAGGCGGCGCGCGTCCACTCCGCTGTCAGGGCCAGGCGTCCGATGGTGCTGCTGACCACCATCACCGGTGCCCTCCTCGGCATCACGCTCACGGTCGGCGTCGTCTCGACTCCTGCCGCCGGCGCCGAGCGCGCGAACGGCGGGCCGTCCGAGCTCGCCGTCACCTCCGCCGCGTCGCAGGAGCTCTCGCTTCGCGACATCACCGACTCCGCCAACGCCGCGCTGACTGAGGCGCAGGGCGCGGTCACCGCTGCCGACACGCTCACGGCCGACGTCGCCGCCTCCGGGCTCGATCTCGGCGGCGTGCCGACGTCGATCGCCACGACCGAGCTGCAGGACCACATCGACGACCTCGGCGAGCGTGCAGTGATCCCCGCGCTGCTGCTGAGCGATCTGACCGACGACACCATCGCCGACACGCATGCGGTCGAGGCGAGCACTGCGACCCTCCAGGAGGCGTTCTCTGCAGCGCAGGCGCAGAAGGCGGCTGCGGATGCCGAGCGCGCCGCCGCAGAGCAGGCCGCGGCGGCGGCAGCCGCGCTGGCAGCGTCGAACACGGTCGACGGTGCCAAGGCAACCGCAGCCGAGATGGCCTCCAGCCGCTACGGCTGGGGTGCCGATCAGTTCTCCTGCCTCAGCTCGCTGTGGACCAAGGAGTCCGGCTGGAACTACCAGGCGTACAACGCGGACGGCGGAGCAACCGGCATCCCGCAGGCGCTGCCCGGCAGCAAGATGGCATCGGCCGGGAGCGACTGGCAGACGAACGCCGCCACGCAGATCGCCTGGGGCCTCGACTACATCTCGCGTGGATACGGGACGCCGTGCAGCGCATGGTCGCACTCCCAGGCCATGAACTGGTACTGATCCGTACCGCTCCGCTGAAGGCCCGCTCCCGTCCGGGGGTGGGCCTTCGCGGTATCCGGAGGTCGAGGTGCAGCGGAGCTCGAACGTCTGCCGAGCGCGGGGATCAGCGCAGCTCGGAGATGAGGACCGCGCTGGTGCCGGCGACCGTCGCCTCGAAGATGTGGGGAACGTCGCCCGCGTAGGAGAGGTAGTCGCCCGGCTGCAGCGTGACGGGTGCGTCGACCGGTCCGATCCTCGCCTCTCCGGCGATCAGGATCACGTGCTCGGTCGTGCCGACGTGGTGCGGGTCGGATCGGCGCGGATCGCCCGGCTCCGCCTGGATAAGGTAGAGGTCGCGTCTCGCGCCCGGCGGGCTCGCCGACAGCAGGCTCGCGCTGTAGGCGGCGGCGGACGACGGCACGCCGGCCAGATCTGCCGCTCGGATGAGTGTGGGGGCGTTCGCCTGCTGGTCGACGAGCACGGCGAAGGGGACGCCGAGCGCGACGCCCAGCGCCCAGAGGGTCTCGACGCTGGGATTGCCGGCGCCGCCCTCGAGCTGCGAGACCGTCGCCTTCGAGATGCCGGCTCGGCGAGCGAGCTCTGACACCGAGAGTGACGCGGCTTCGCGCTCCCGACGCAGGGTGCGGGCGATTCGTGTTCGGAGATCCTCCATTCGTTCATCATGTCAAACGATCGTTCGCTTGACTATGCCGACACAGATGTTCAGAATGATCATCATGTGTTCAGCGAATCGAACGATCGGGGTGTTCCGGTGATGACACCAGAGCGTGAGGTGTGGCGAGAGGCGCTCGGCGTCGTGCTGGCCACCAGCGCGTACGGGGTATCGTTCGGCGCCCTCGCCGTGGCATCCGGTCTCGACGTCTGGCAGACCTGCGTGCTGAGCCTGCTGATGTTCACCGGCGGCTCGCAGTTCGCCTTCGTCGGCGTCTTCACCGCCGGCGGCGTCGCGGCCCTGCCGTCGGCGATCGCTTCGGCGGTGCTGCTCGGAGTCCGCAACGTCGCGTACGGGATGCGCATGTCGCCGGTGATCGGCGGGGGGGCGCTGCAGCGTGCCGCCGCCGCGCACTTCACGATCGACGAGTCGACCGCCGTCGCGATCTCGCAGAGTGACCCGCGACTCCGGCGCGTCGGATTCTGGATCACCGGGATCGGCATCTTCGTCGGCTGGAACATCACCACCCTGATCGGCGCGCTGGTCGGCGACGTGCTGGGAGACCCGCGGGCATGGGGACTGGATGCCGCAGCCGCTGCCGCGTTCCTCGCACTGCTCTGGCCGCGGCTCCAGCAGCGGCAGGCCATCGCGGTCGGCATCGCCGCCGCCGTCGTCGCCGCCTCGGTCACGCCGTTCCTGATGCCGGGGATTCCGGTGCTGCTCGCGGCGGTCGTCGCGATCGTGGTCGGCTGGTTCAACTGGCTCGGCGACCGGCCCGCACCTGCCGCTGCGGATGCAACGGCGGTGACGCCATGACCATCTGGAGTGCGATCCTGCTCGCCGCGCTGGTCTGCCTCGGACTGAAGGCGGTCGGCTACCTGGTGCCGCCCAAGGTGCTCGAAGCTCCGCGACCAGCACGCATCTCGGATCTGCTCACGGTGGCGCTGCTCGCAGCCCTCGTGGCCGTCCAGACGCTCGGCGCAGGGCAGGCCATCATGGTCGACGCCCGCGTTCCGGCGCTCTTGGTCGCCGCCGGGCTGCTGTGGCTGCGGCAGTCCTTCCTGGTGGTGGTGTTCGCTGCGGCCCTCGTGGCTGCGCTGCTGCGACTGTGGGGACTCGCGCTCTGAGCTCGCACAGCGATGACCGGCGGCACCGACGACGACTGCGCCGGTAGAATCGACGCGTGCGCGTCAGCTGGGTGTCGAGAGTGTTGTCGTGGATCTCTGCGATCCTCGTCGGCGGTGTGTACGGCGTCGCCGGCACGATCGCCCACAGCCTGACCTGGGGGCCGATCCCGGTCGGCCTGATCGTCGGCGCCATCGCCTGCGCAGCGATCCTGATTGCGGTCCGTTCACTCACGCACGACCGTGGCGCGGCGCTGGCTGCCGGCGTCGGCATGGTCGGGATGCTGCTGCTCATCTCCGGCGTGGGCCCTGGCGGGTCCGTCGTGGTGGAGGACTCGCTCGCCGGACGGATCTGGACCTACCTCGTGGCCGGTCTCGTGCTGCTCGTGGTGGCGTGGCCGTCGTTCTCGCGCCTTCCGGTGCGAACCGAGGCTGCGACGACTGCCGTCCCCGTCGTGCCGGAACCGTTGATCACCGCCGTTCCGGCGCACCCCGCCTCCTCGCAGGAGAACGAGCCGCGCGCGCCGTAGACTGGACGGGTGACGTATGTGATCGCCCTGCCGTGTGTCGATGTGAAGGACCGTGCCTGCATCGACGAATGCCCCGTGGACTGCATCTATGAGGGCGAGCGTTCGTTGTACATCCACCCCGATGAATGCGTGGACTGCGGCGCCTGCGAGCCGGTCTGCCCGGTCGAGGCCATCTACTACGAGGATGACCTGCCCGATGAGTGGCAGGACTACTACAAGGCGAACGTCGAGTTCTTCTCGGAGATCGGCTCTCCCGGTGGCGCCGCCAAGGTCGGGGTGTACTCCTTCGATCACCCCGTGATCGCAGCGCTCCCGCCTCAGGGCGAGTAGGCCTCGACGTGAGCGTCCGCGACCTCGCCGACTACCCCTGGGATGCCGTCGTCCCGTTCCGTGAGCGCGCAGCGCAGCATCCGGACGGTCTCGTGGATCTCTCGATCGGCTCGCCGGTCGACCCGACCCCCGATGTGATCCGTCGAGCGCTGACCGAGGCGACGGACGCGCACGCGTATCCGCAGACCGTCGGCACCCCGGCAGTGCGCGAGGCGATCGTCGACTGGTACGCCCGTCGCCGCGGCGTCACCGACCTGCGGGTCGACAACGTGCTGCCGACGATCGGGTCGAAGGAACTGGTCGCGCTGCTTCCGACGCTCCTCGGCCTCGGCGAGGGCGACATCGTCGTGCACCCTCGCGTGGCCTATCCCACCTACGAGGTCGGTGCCCGCACCGCCGGTGCGACGCCGCTCGCCGAGGATGATCCCGCGAGCTGGCCAGAGGGCACGAAGCTCATCTGGATCAACACTCCTGGCAACCCGGACGGCCGCACCTGGACTGTCGACGAGCTCGCAGCGGCCGTCCGCCGTGCGCGCGAACTCGGAGCCGTGCTCGCGAGTGACGAGTGCTACGCCGAGCTCGGCTGGGACGGCCAGTGGGCGAGCGAGCCGGTGCCCTCCGTCCTGGATCCGCGGGTCACCGACGGCAGCCGAGCCAACCTGCTCAGCGTGTACTCGCTGAGCAAGCAGTCGAATCTGGCCGGGTACCGCGCTGCATTCGTCGCAGGTTGCGCACGCATCGTCGGCGAGCTGCTCACAGCGCGCAAGCACCTCGGTCTCATGCCGCCGGCGCCGATCCAGCACGCGATGGCGGCTGCCCTCGGCGACGACGAGCATGTGACCGCGCAGAAGGAGCTCTACCGCGAGCGCCGCGATCTGCTGCGCCCTGCCGTGGAGGCGGCAGGCTTCCGCATCGACGGGTCCGAGGCCGGCCTCTACCTCTGGGCGACCGAGGGCAGGGACGCCTGGGACTCGATCGCACGCCTCGCCGATCTCGGCATCCTGGCAGGTCCCGGTCCGTTCTACGGATCGGACTCCGCCGAGCACGTCCGGCTCTCGCTGACCGCGCCCACCGAGCGCGTGGCCGAGGCTGCGCGCCGCCTGCGCGCGAGTGTGCTGTAGGAATCCTCATCGACCGCGTCGTCTGCTTGGCGGATGTCACAGTAGGCCTGAGTCCCTACTAGGCTGTAAAAGCGATCCGGTCGTGATCCGACCAGGCGGCATCTTGCCACCACATCGCCAGTTCAGGCTTGAGAAGAGATATGGCTGACATCCACGCGACACGCGAGCAGTCAGACACGACGAGGAGGTCCGCGTGAGTGCAGCGGCAGACCAGCAGGCTACGGCGAAGCTGACGATCGGCGAGACCACCGCGGAGTTCCCACTGGTGCACGGCACTGCCGGCAACAGCAGCATCGACTTCTCGACGCTGACCCGCCAGACCGGCTACACCGGCCTCGACTACGGCTTCGTGAACACGGCGTCGACGAAGTCCGAGATCACGTTCATCGACGGCGACAAGGGCATCCTGCGCTACCGCGGGTATCCGATCGAGCAGCTCGCCAACACCACGAGCTACCTGGAAGTCGCCTGGCTGCTGATCTACGGCGAGCTGCCCTCGGCATCCGAGCTCTCGGAGTTCGACGAGAAGATCCGCCGCCACACGCTCCTGCACGAGGACCTCAAGCGCTTCTTCTCGGCGCTGCCGCATACCGCGCACCCGATGTCGGTGCTGTCGTCGGCCGTCGCCGCGCTCTCGACCTACTACGAGGGCCAGACCGACCCGCACAACCCCGAGCATGTCGAGCTGAACATGATCCGCATGCTCGCGAAGCTCCCGGTGATCGCGGCGTACGCGCACAAGAAGAGCGTGGGCCAGGCATTCCTCTACCCGGACAACTCGCTGAGCTTCGTCGACAACTTCCTGAAGCTCAACTTCGGCGTGCACAGCGAGGAGTACGAGGTCAACCCGGTGATGTCGAAGGCGCTCGAGCTGCTCCTCATCCTGCATGAGGACCACGAGCAGAACGCCTCCACCTCGACCGTGCGTCTGGTCGGCTCCACCGGGGCGAACCAGTTCGCGTCCGTCTCCGCCGGCATCCAGGCCCTCTCCGGCCCGCTGCACGGCGGTGCGAACGAGGCCGTGCTCACGATGCTCGGCCAGATCCGCGACTCCGGTCAGAGCGTGTCCCGCTTCGTCGAGCGCGTGAAGAACAAGGAAGAGGGCGTGAAGCTGATGGGCTTCGGGCACCGGGTCTACAAGAACTACGACCCGCGCGCCAAGCTCGTCAAGGATGCGGCCGACGAGGTGCTCGCCTCGCTGGGCGTGACCGACCCGCTGCTCGACCTCGCCAAGGAGCTCGAAGAGCTCGCGCTGGCCGACGACTACTTCCGCGAGCGCCGTCTGTACCCGAACGTCGACTTCTACACCGGCGTGATCTACAAGGCCATGGGCTTCCCGACGCGCATGTTCACGGTGCTCTTCGCGATCGGCCGTCTGCCCGGCTGGCTGGCGCAGTGGCGTGAGCTGCAGCTCGATCCGCAGACGAAGATCGGTCGGCCGCAGCAGCTGTACACGGGATCGCCGGAGCGCGACTTCCCGACCCGCTGATCTCGACTCGCCGATCCTCCCCTGAGAGGATCGGCCAGCACACACGAAAGCGGCGTGCCTCCCGAGGGAGACACGCCGCTTCTGCGTGTGCTGGGGGTCAGCGACCCTGCGAGCTGCGACCGCCCTGACGGCTCTGGCCGCCCTGACGTGAGAAGCCTGCCTGGCCACCCTGGCCGCCACCCTGTCCGCCGGAGCGGGGGCGACGACGACGGGCCGGGGGAGTCGCCGCACCGGCGCGCTCGCCACCGGCTGGGCGCTGCTTCGCCTGACGCTGCGGCTGCTGTGCCTGGACCGGCGCGGGGCGCACGTGCTCGGCGCGCTCCGGGACGAGCTCGTTCACTGCGGCTGCCGTGACGTCTTCGAGGGCGGCCGAGATGGCAGCCTTGCGGAGCAGGTCCTTGACGTCGCGGCGCTGCTCGGGGAGCACGACCGTGACGACGGTTCCGGCTGCGCCGGCGCGAGCTGTGCGGCCCGAGCGGTGCAGGTACGCCTTGTGCTCCATGGGCGGGTCGACGTGCACGACCAGGTCGACGTTGTCGACGTGCACGCCACGGGCGGCCACGTCGGTCGCGACGAGGACACGCACGCCGCCGTCGGCGGGAGCGGCCGAGAAGGCGCTGAGGTTGCGCTCGCGGGCGTTCTGCGACAGGTTGCCGTGCAGATCGACCGAGGGGATGCCGGCGGCGGTCAGCTGCTTGGCGAGCTTCTTGGCCTGGTGCTTGGTGCGCGTGAACAGGATGCGACGACCGGTGCCCGAGGCGAGCTCACGGACCAGCGTCGTCTTGTTCTCGGTGGAGTTGACGACGAGCACGCGGTGCGTCATCTCTCCGACCGGCACGCTCTCCTCGTCGACCTCATGGCTGACGGCGTCGGAGAGGAAGCGGCGGGCGAGGGTGTCGATGCCGCGGTCCAGCGTCGCGCTGAACAGCAGGCGCTGTCCACCGGACGGCGTGGCCGTGAGGATGCGCGTGACGCCGGGCAGGAAGCCGAGGTCGGCCATGTGGTCGGCCTCGTCGAGCACGGTGACCTCGACGGCGTCGAGCTGCACGACCTTCTGCTTCATGAGGTCTTCGAGACGGCCGGGGCACGCGACGACGATGTCGACGCCGCTGCGCATGGCCTGCTCCTGCGGTCGCTGGCTGACACCGCCGAAGACGGTGGTCACGCGGAGGCCCTTGGCCTCGGCGAGCGGCGCGATGGTCGCGGCGATCTGGGTGGCGAGCTCGCGGGTCGGTGCGAGCACCAGACCGCGCGGGTGGCCGGGACGGCTGCTGCGCGAGGATGCCGCGATACGGCTCACGAGCGGCAGGGCGAAGGCGATGGTCTTGCCACTGCCGGTGCGGCCACGACCGAGGAGGTCACGGCCGGCGAGGGAATCGGGAAGCGTGTCGCGCTGGATCGCGAACGCCTCGGTCTTGCCGTCCTTCGAGAGGACGGCTGCGAGGTCGGCGGGCACGCCGAGATCGAGGAAGGAAGTCATGAAGTATCTCCGAGATTGCACGCACGCACGAACGAGTGGTCCTGGTGCGGGAGGGTGGGCGACGGCGCGGGATCGCGCATCGTTTCGCCGTTCGAAATGGCCAGAACCGGGTGAGTGGCGCGGGAGCGTGTCGACGACGCAGACGCCTCGCATGGCGAAGACGTCACGCTGACACTATCACGCGGACCTTGGAGAACACTGCAGGCGGTCGCGAGGAAGAGGTGAGCCGTGCGCTCAGGCGTGCAGCGCCTCGTTCAGCGTCACGCCGACACCGGCGCGTCGGACCGCCTCGACGGCGCCGCTGAGCGAGTTGCGTCGGAACAGCAGCCCGTGCTGACCGGAGAGCTCAGCGCCCTTGACCGTCTGCTTCGTGCCATCGGCGGTGACCTGGCCGTCGACGAGCACGACCTTGGTGCCGGCGGTCACGTACAGGCCCGCCTCGACGACGCAGTCGTCGCCGAGGGAGATGCCGATGCCTGCGTTCGCGCCGAGCAGCGTGCGCGCGCCGATCGAGACGCGGTGCGTGCCGCCGCCGGAGAGCGTGCCCATGATCGACGAGCCGCCGCCGATGTCGCTGCCGTCGCCGACCACGACGCCCTGCGAGATGCGGCCCTCGACCATGGAGGCGCCGAGCGTTCCGGCGTTGAAGTTCACGAAGCCCTCGTGCATCACGGTGGTGCCGGGGGAGAGGTGGGCGCCGAGACGCACGCGCGACGCGTCGGCGATGCGCACACCGGCGGGCTGCAGGTAGTCGGTGAGACGCGGGAACTTGTCGAGCCCCTGCACCTGGATGCCCGCGCGCTGCAGCTGCGGACGCAGACGCGCGGCGTCCTCGGGGTGCACGGGGCCGGCGTTCGTCCATGCGACGTTCGGCAGGTGACCGAAGATGCCGTCGAGGTTGAGATCGTTCGGACGCACCAGGAGGTGCGAGAGAGCGTGCAGACGCAGGTACGCGTCGGCGGTGGACACCGGCGCGGCATCGAGGTCGATCCGGAGCTGCACTGCCTCGACCATGACGTCGCGTCGCTCATCGGGTCCGGTGAGCGAGTCCAGGGCGGATGCCGCGGCGGCATCCGTCGGGAGCTCTCCCGTGCCGAGCTCGGAGTACCAGGCATCCAGGACGGTGCCGTTGCCGGCGATCGTGGTGAGTCCGATGCCCCAGACGCTGCGCGATTCAGTCATGCCTCAACGGTATCCCGAACGCGTGCGCGCGCCCTGCCGGATGACGATGTGTTCCGGTCGCGTCTTCTGCCGCCTGCTCAGCGGCTGGGCGGCAGGAACAGCGACCGGAACCCGGAGCTAGGCTGGGGACATGGTGCTCGATCTGACAGCCTCCTCGCTCGACCTCACGCGTGCGATCTGCGACATCCCCAGCGTCTCGGGCGACGAGCAGCGCCTCGCGGACGAGATCGAGGCGGCGATCGCACCGCTGGCTCATCTCGAGGTGATCCGCCACGGCAACACGATCGTCGCGCGCACGGCACTCGGCCGCGCGCAGCGGGTCGCGATCGCCGGCCACATCGACACCGTGCCGATCAATGACAACGTGCCGACCCGGGATATCGAGGTCGACGGGGAGCCGTACCTGTGGGGTCGCGGCACGGTCGACATGAAGGCGGGCACCGCGGTGCAGCTGAAGCTCGCCGCTGAGCTGACCGACCCCGCAGTCGACATCACCTGGATGTGGTACGACAACGAAGAGGTCGAAGCGTCGAAGAACGGCCTCGGACTGCTGGCAGCAGTGCGCCCAGATCTCTTCCAGGCAGACTTCGCGATCCTGGGCGAGCCGTCGAACGGCGAGGTCGAGGGTGGGTGCAACGGCACGCTCCGTGCGATCGTCCGGACGACCGGTGTGCGGGCGCACAGCGCTCGTGCCTGGATCGGCGAGAACGCGATCCACCGTGCGGCCCCGATCCTCACGCGGCTCAGCGAGTACCGGGCGAAGGAGGTCGCGGTCGAGGGTCTCCTGTACCGCGAGAGCCTGAGCGCCGTGCGCATCACCGGCGGGGTCGCCGGCAACGTGATCCCTGATGCATGCGAGGTCGAGGTCAACTACCGCTTCGCCCCGAGCAAGTCCGCAGCGGATGCCGAGGCCCACCTGCGCGGTGTGCTCGCCGGCTTCGACATCGAAATCACGGATGCCGCCGAAGGCGCCCGTCCGGGGCTGGATGCGCCGATCGCCCAGCAGTTCGTCGCCGCAGTCGGCGCCGAACCGCGTCCGAAGTACGGCTGGACCGACGTCGCTCGGTTCTCGGCCCTCGGCATCCCCGCGGTGAACTACGGCCCTGGCGATCCGCATCTCGCGCACCACGATGAGGAGCGCGTTCCCGTGGCGCAGATCGACGCCGTCGAGCGGGGTCTTCGCGCATGGCTCACCGCGCGCTGAGCCTCTCGCGCCGCTGGGCGCAGACGCCCCTCGCACTGCGCATCGCGGTCATCTATCTCGCCGCGCGCGTGGTCACGAGTGTCTTCTTCGTGCTCGCCGCGTCGCTTGCCACCTCACTGTCCAGGATCGGCGCCGACCCTGGCCTCGGCGACTTCGTGCTCGCCTGGGACGCGCAGTGGTACTGGCTGATCGCCGAGAACGGATACCCGACCGAGTTGCCGCTCACCGATTCGGGCGATGTGGCCGAGAACGCATGGGCATTCATGCCGGTGTTCTCCTTCGCGGCGAAAGCGGTCGGTCTGCTCTTCGGCTCCTGGGGCGCCGGCGCCTTCCTGATCTCACTCATCGCCGGCTACATCGCCTGTCTCGCCCTGCACCGGCTGCTGCGTGACCGGATCGGCGCATCCGCCGCGACCTGGGCGGTGGTGCTGTTCGCGTCGGGTCCTCTGGCCGCGATGTTCCAGGTCGCGTACGCCGAGACGCTGTTCCTGATGCTGCTGTTCCTCGCGCTCGATGCGGTGGCTCGCCACCGGTACGGCTGGCTCTACCTGCTGATCCCGGTGATGGCGTTCACCCGTCCCGGCATCCTCGCCTTCGCCCTGTACCTCGGCCTGCACGGCATCCTGCGCTGGGTGCGCCGCCGCGTCGAGCCGCTGTCGCGCATCGACATCGTGCACATCGTCGCGCTCGGCGCGCTGGCGACGGCATCCGGCTTCGCATGGCAGGTCATCGCGGGGCTGGTCACGGGGAATCACGGGGCGTACCTCGCGACCGAACTGGCCTGGCGTCGGCACTGGGTCGTCGGGGGTGTGGAGGGGTTCATCCCGTTCGAGGGCTGGATCCAGGCCGCGCAGTTCTGGTTCGCGCAGTGGGGTCTCCCCACATGGGCGGGGTTGGTCGCGTTGGTGCTCCTCGTCGTCGGTGCGGGTCTCGCGCTGCTGCGCTCGCCGCAGGTCAGAGCCCTCGGCCCGGATCTGCGGCTCTGGAGTGCCAGCTACCTGCTCTATCTGCTGGCCGTGTTCTTCCCGCAGTCGAGCACGTTCCGTCTGCTGCTGCCCATCAGCCCGCTCTGGGGAGCGGTTGCCGTGCCGCGATCACGGGTGTGGCGGGGCGGCGTCCTGGTCGTCGCGCTCATCGGCCAATGGCTCTGGATCTTCCACATGTACGCCCTCGGGAACACGTTCTGGCAGGTGCCCTGATCATGAAGCTCGGGTGGATTTCTCACACGTGACGTCCAGGTACTCGTCGTACCCGATAAACTCATCACATACCACCGAGGAAAAGGAGCCACGATGGCAGCGATGAAGCCGAGGACCGGAGACGGACCCATGGAGGCCGTAAAGGAAGGGCGACTCATCATCGTGCGCGTTCCGCTCGAAGGCGGCGGCAGACTTGTCGTCTCAGTGAACGACGCCGAGGCCAAGGAGCTTCACGACGTGCTCGCAGCCGTCGTGGCACCCGCCTGATCGACCCGGATCCCTCCACGAGGATCCGAGAAGGGCGATGGATCAACCGATCCATCGCCCTTCTCGTGCGCCCGGAAGTGCTGCTCCGGTCAGTCGCGTTCGCCGACGCTGATCAGCTGCAGCAGTCCTTCCCCTGCCGGGGAGATCGTGGCGAGCACTGCGGAGGACTCCTGCGTCTCCTGCACGAGCGAGCGGTAGGCCGAGGTGATCTCATCGCGCTGCACAGGATCTGCGACGCGTCCGCCGGCGAGGACGCGCGGCACCAGGACCATGCCGCCCGCACGGGCGAGACGGAGTCCGTGCGACACGTAGTCGATCACGTTCTCGGGGTCGGCATCGACCAGGACGATGTCGTAGGAGGCCTCGTTCATGCGGGGGAGCACATCGGCTGCGCGCCCGGTGATGAAGCGTGCCCTGGTCGAGGGGATCTTCGCGTCGGAGAACGCCTGGCGTGCTGCGGCGAGGTGCTCCGGCTCGTTGTCGATCGAGGTCAGTACCGCCTGCGGCGCGCCGCGGAGCAGCCAGAGGCCGGACACACCTGCGCCGGTTCCGATCTCGACGATCGACCTGGCATTCGTCGCGGCGGCGAGCACCGCGATCTGCGAGCCGACGGCTGCGCTGATCGGCGCGGCTCCCAGCTCGACCGCGTGTGCGCGCGCACGAGCGATGGAGTCGGGTTCGACGATGGATTCGCGGATGAACCGCGCGTTCGCGTCATGTTCGCTCATACCGTGTCTCCTCGATGACCTGTGGTGTTCTCAGGATATTCGCTCGGTGTGCACCGGGAGCGCAGGCGCGGCGGTAGCCTGGACAGATGCAATTCGGGCTCACCTTCGAGAAGCTGCTGCTGATCGGTCTCATCGTGGTGCTCATCGTCGGCCCGGATCGGCTTCCGGCGGTCGCCGAGGGGTTCGCGCGCATGGTCCGCAAGGCCGGCGAGTACCTTCGCGACACGAAGACCCGGATGCGCGATGAGATGGGTCCGGAGATGGACGACGTCGATTGGCGCAAGCTCGACCCGCGTCAGTACGACCCTCGACGCATCATCCGCGAAGCCCTGCTCGAGACTCCTGCCCCTGCGGCCGCCGCTGCCGCAGCGCAGACCACGATCGCGGAGCCTGCGGTGTCGCGGGCTCCCCAGGAGTTCACGGCGACCAACAAGCCGCCGTACGACCCGGAAGCGACCTGAACCGCGTCTCAGTTGAGCGATATCGGCAGCGACCGGCCGGAGAGCCCTCGTCCCTGACGCGAGAGCGTTCGCGCCAGGGCGATGATCTCCGACGCGGCGGCATCCGTCGCGTCGGCACGGACGACCGGCTCACCCGAATCGCCGCCGGTCCTGAGTGCAGGACTCAGCGGGATCGATGCGAGCAACGGCACGACGTCGCCCGACTCTGACAGCGCCTCGGCGACCGCAGTGCCGCCGCCCGAGCCGAAGAGGTCGATCACGGTGCCGTCCGGCAGTGCGAATGCCGCCATGTTCTCGACGACGCCGATCACACGCTGCCCGGTCTGGCGAGCGACCAGCCCGCTGCGGATCGCGACGTCGGCGGCAGCGGTCTGCGGCGTGGTGACGACGAGCACCTCCGCGTGCGGCAGCAGCTGTCCGATCGAGATCGCGATGTCGCCGGTGCCCGGTGGCATGTCGATCAGGAGGATGTCGAGGTCGCCGAAGAACACGTCGGTCAGGAACTGCGAGACCGTGCGGTGCAGCATCGGGCCTCGCCAGGCGACGACCGCCTCGCCGTCGCGCAGGAACATCCCGATCGAGATGGTCTTCACGCCGTGCGCGACCGGCGGCAGCATCAGGTCGTCGATGCGCGTCGGCTGCGTGCCGGCCGGGATGCCGAGGAGCCCGGGGATAGAGAAGCCGTGCACGTCGGCGTCGACGAGCCCGACGGCGAGCCCCTGCTCGGCCAGTGCGACGGCGAGATTCGCGGTGACGGTCGACTTGCCCACGCCGCCCTTGCCGCTCGAGACCAGGATCACGCGGGTGAGGGAATCAGGGCCGAACGGCATCTGCCGCGCAGGGCGTCCGTCACGCAGCTTCTCGGTGAGCGCCTTGCGCTCGGCCGGCGTCATGACACCGACCTCGACGTCGACCTCATCGACTCCGGCGACGGATGCCGCTGCGTTGCGGACGTCGGTCTCGATGCGGTCGGCCGCTGGGCAGCCGACGATCGTCAGCACGATGCCAACGCTGGCCCGCCCGCCGTCGACCGTGATGTCGCGGACCATGTCGAGATCGCCGATCGGGCGCCGGAGCTCCGGATCGGTGACGGCGGCGACCGCCGCCCGAACGCTGTCGGCGGTCGTCATGCGGAGGCGCCGTCGGCGGACGGCTTCTCGTGCGAGTCCTCGAGCTCCGCGAGCAGGGCCTTCAACTCGTGCCGCAGCACGTCACGCGTCACGACCTGCGAGTTGCGCTCCTCGAGCGACAGGCGCAGGGCGACGATCTCGCGGGCGAGGTATTCCGTGTCGGCGAGGTTGCGCTCCGCACGCTGACGGTCCTGCTCGATCTGCACGCGGTCGCGATCGTCCTGCCGGTTCTGTGCGAGCAGGATGAGCGGTGCAGCGTACGAGGCCTGGAGCGAGAGCATGAGGGTCAGTGCCGTGAAGCCGAGGGCGGCATCGTCGAAGCGCAGCTCGTCGGGCAACAGGGTGTTCCACATGATCCAGAGCACGCAGAACATCGTCAGGATCAGCAGGAACGCCGGGGTGCCCATCGCGCGGGCGACCCACTCGGTGAATCGGCCGAAGCGGTCGCGTGAGGTGGGACGGACGCGGGTCGTTCCGCGACCGAGCGGCGCATCGAGGCCGGGGGAGCGGGCCATCAGCGCACCTCCTTGGCGGGCGCGACGGTGTCGTCCTCATCGTGCGAGCGCCAGTCGTCGGGGAGCAGGTAGTCGAGCACGTCGTCGATGCTGATCGCGCCGACCAGTCGATGCGCCACATCGATCACGGGGAGCGAGACCAGGTCGTAGCTCGCCAGCATCCTGGCGACCTCGGCGGCGGATGCCGTGACCGGCACCGGCTCCAGGCTGTCGTCCATGATCGCGCCGAGACGCTCGTGCGGCGGGTAGCGCAGCATCCGCTGGAAGTGCACCATGCCGAGCAGGCGCCCGGTCGGCGTCTCGAAGGGCGGGAGTGTCACGAACACGGCAGCGGCGAGGGCCGGGTGCAGTTCGTGCCGACGGATCAATGCGAGCGCTTCCGCGACCGTGGCATCAGCCGACAGGATGATCGGCTCCGGAGTCATCAGACCACCGGCGGTGTCGGGTGCGTAGCGCAGCAGCATCCTGACGTCTTCCGCCTCTTCCGGCTCCATCAGCTCGAGCAGGTGCTCCAGGCGATCGGGCGCGAGCTGCGCGAGCAGGTCCGCCGCGTCATCCGGCTCCATCTGGTCGAGGATGTCGGCCGCGCGCTCGTCACCGAGACGGTCGAGGATGTGCACCTGCTCGTCCTCGGGCATCTCCTCCATGGCATCGGCGAGACGGTCGTCGGAAAGCTCTTCGGCGACCTCGATCATTCGCTGCTGCGGCAGATCGAGGAGCGTGTTCGCGAGGTCGGCGGCGTGCAGCTCGGAGTACGAGGCGACCAGCTGCTCGGCGGACTGCGATTCCCCTGGTGCACGCTGCTCGGTGACCTCGCTCCACGCGGCGAAGGTGGTCGGTCCCTTCGCGAACGGCGAGGCGCTGGTCTTCGGTCGACGGAGGAAGAGCTGGCTCACGGCCCATTCGCCGAGGCGGTTCGGCTCGATCGCGACGTCCTCGATCACGCCGGTGCCGGTGCCGTCGGCGAAGGTCACGCGGCGGCCGAGCAGTTCGGCGAGCACCCGCACCTCTCCGGCGCGCGGCGAGAAGCGGCGCACGTTGATGAGCCCGGTGGTGATGACCTGCCCGGAGCGGATCGAGGTGACGCGGCCGATCGAGAGGAACACCTGCCGGCGGCCGGGGATCTCGACGACGAGTCCGATCACGCGCGGCGCTGCCGTACTTCGATACACGATGACGACGTCACGGACCTTGCCGAGCCGGTCGCCCACGGGGTCGAAGACGGCGCAACCTGCCAGGCGCGCGGCGAATACCCGTTGTGTGCTCACGCTTCCAGCGTAGTGCGCGGGGGTCGTGGTGACCTCCCCGTCGTCGGTTCCCGACGCCCGGCGGGTGGGGCGTGGAAGAATAGCCGGATGAGCATGCTCAATCGACCAGCGAACAGCAACGACACCGGCGAGATGGTCGCGTCGATGCGCGACTACGAGGCGGCCCAGAAGACCGTCTCCAAGCTGATCGCGGGGGAGGTGCCGGCGCGCGACATCGCGATCGTCGGCCAGAGCGTCCGCACCATCGAGCGCGTCACCGGCAAGCTCGGCTATGCGGCGGCAGCTCGCTCCGGCGCGATCAACGGTGTGCTGATCGGTCTGTTCCTCGCGGCGATCCTGGTGCTCGGCAACCCCGAGGTGCCGATGCAGCTCTTCGTCGGGTTCGTCTTCATCGGTGTCGCCGTCGGAATGCTGCTGAGCCTCGTGACCTACGCGATCGTGCGTCGTCGCCGCGACTTCGCCAGCGTCACGCAGTTCGCCGCCGACCACTACGAGGTCACGGTGATGCCCGCGTCGCTCGGCAAGGCCCGTCAGGTGCTCGGTGCCGTTCGACCGGAGCCGGTGCGTCCGCCGGTCAATCTCGACGAGCCGCCGCGATACGGCGAGCGGATCCCAGTCGGCGGTGCCGCGCAGCCTGCGGGCGGATCCCCTGGCGATGCGCCGGTGCCGCCGCGTCCTGCTGCACCGCCTGCGGCTCCACCTGCCGCCCCGCCCGCTCCCGTCGCTCCGCCGGTCGTCCCCGAGCCCACCACTGAGCCGGCCCCAGGTATCGATCCGGCTCCAGGAGTCGAGCCGGTGCCGGGAACACAGCCGATCCCGGAGGGTGAGCCCGGTGCCGTGACCGGACCGGAGGCTGAGCCGGGGGTGGCTCGATGACCACTCCCGCCGACCCCACGCCCGAACGGCCGTTCGCCGGTCCCGCCGCTCCGCCGCCCCCGCCTCCCGTGGCTACGCCACCGGGGACGCCGCCCGGGGCACCTGCATACCAGGCACCCGCCTTCCAGGCACCCGCCTTCCAGGCACCCGCATACCAGGCTCCCGGGTCCCCGACTCACGCACCCGGTCACCCCGCGCCGGGCTCTCCGGTCCAGGGATACCCGGCTCCGGGATACCCGCCGGCGACTCCGCCGCGCGGGCTCCTCCCATGGGTCCTCGGTTTCCTGATCTTCATCCCGTTCCCGTTCGTGGGCGGTCTGGCATCCGGCATCGCCATGGCGGTGAGCGGTGGGTCGTCTCGACGCGCCGGCGGTCTCGCCCGTGAGAATGCCCGCTCCGCGCTGAACTGGGGCCTCACCTACCTGCTGGTCTCGACGCTGCTGCTCGTGCTGCACGTCGTGGTGCTGTTCTCGCTCGGGCGCGGATCGGGAGTGACCGGCTTCTTCCCGATCGGCATCCCGATCACGATCTACTTCGCGATCTCGATCGTGCACGTTGTGCTCGTGATCATGGGCACCGTGCGCGTGTCATCCGGCTCGGCGATGCGCGTGCCCTTCGCGATCCCGTTCCTGCGCGCGTGACCGTCGAGGTCACCGTCGAGCTGCCGGCCGGACCCGCGACGGTCACCGGGAACTGGACACCCGGCACGAACGGCGAGACCGTGATCATCGCGCACGGCGCCGGGGCAGGGAAGGATCATCCGTTCCTGATCGGCTTCGCAGATGCGCTCGCGGCCCTCGGATTCTCGACGCTCCGCTTCAACTTCCCCTACGTCGAGCAGGGGCGACGCATGCCGGGACCCGCCGCACACGCCATGGCGACGTGGAACGCGGTGGTCGAGTTCGCGCGCGTGAGCGACCCCGCTGCCCGCGTCTGGGCAGTCGGCAAGTCCTACGGCGGCCGGATGGCGTCGATGGCGGTCGCCGAGGGACTCGCCGTGAACGGGCTCGCCTACCTCGGCTACCCGCTCCATGCACCCGGCAAGCCCGAGAAGCCGCGCGCGGAGCACCTGCCGGCGGTCGACGTTCCGCAGCTGTTCGTCGAAGGCTCGAACGACCCGTTCATCCAGCCGATCGAACAGTTCGAGAGCGTCGTCGCGACGTGTCAGGACGCGCGCGTCGCGTGGATCGACGGCGGTGGGCACAGCTTCGAGATCAAGGGCGTCAAACGGTCGGCGGCCGAGGCCGGGGCGTCCATCGCGCCGATCGTCGCTGCGTTCATCCTCGACTGAGCAGGGCCGACAACTCCTCATCGGCGAGCAGCCGCCGGATCGTGGAGACGCCGAGTGCAGCCATCGCGGAGTTCGACCGCTCGTAGTACCAGCCGAGCCCGATCGCCTGCTGCAGCGCCCAGGCAGCACCGCGAAACCACTCGGTCTCGGTCGCGGCGACACGATCGCGCAGGAGCCTGCGCGGCTGCGGGTCGAACAGATGCCAGGCGCAGACGAGATCGAGCGCGCGGTCGACCGGGCCGAAGCTGCCGCTGTCGAGCACGCCGACGAGTCGGTCGAGGCCCGCTCGCCGCCCGACCAGCAGATTGAAGGGGGTCAGGTCACGATGACCCATCACATCGGGTCCTGACCGCGGGAGATCGCGGAGCGCCTGCCAGAGCGCCGTCGTGCGCGGCACGTCCAACAGGTGATCGCTCTTCGAGAGGCACTCCGTGACCCACCCGTCGTGATCGCGGAGATCGCCTCCGCGGCCCTGACCGTCGAAGACGCGGCCGCCCACCTCCACCGTCCGCAGCGAGAGGATCAGCTCGGAGAGGTCCGTCGCCAGCGAGGATGAGCCGGCGTGCGCGTCGAACCCGGCGGTCTCACCCGGCACCCACGTCTGCATCGCCCAGGCGGACCGATAGCTCTCGTTCCCGCTGCCGATGCCATGCGGGAGTGGCGCCGGGAACGGGCAGACCGCGGCGAACGCGCTCATGGCTGCACCCTCCGCGGCGAGGTCCTCGCGCATGGCGGCGGCCAGCGGGAACCGGGCGACGAGGTCGTCACCCACGCGGACGATGGTGTTCACGGTGCCGGCAGCGCGCACACGCTGCAGGACCTGATCGCCGAGGTCCGGGAAGGAGTCGGCGATCAGCCTGCGTGCAAGCTCGTCGTCGAGCGCGAGCTCGCCTTCGTGCATGGGGTCGGATCAGTTCTGCGTCCGCGCGATCCAGGCCTCGACCTCGTCGGCAGTGCGCGGGATGCCGGCGGAGAGGTTCACCGGGCCGTCCTCCGTCATCAGGATGTCGTCCTCGATGCGCACGCCGATGCCGCGAAGCTCGGCAGGAACGGTGAGGTCGTCGATCTGGAAGTACAGGCCGGGCTCGATGGTGAAGACCATGCCGGGAGCCAGGATGCCGTCGTAGTACATCTCCCGTCGGGCCTGCGCGCAGTCGTGCACGTCGATGCCGAGGTGGTGCGAGGTGCCGTGCACCATGTAGCGGCGGTGCTGGCCGCCCTTGTCGGCGTCGAGCGCCTCCTCGGCGGTGACCGGCAGCAGACCCCACTCGGCCACGCGCGCGGCGATCACGGTCATCGCGGCGGCGTGCACGTCGCGGAAGCGCACGCCGTTCTGCGCGGCGGCGAATGCGGCATCCGCTGCCTCGCGCACGGTCTCGTAGACCCGGCGCTGCACCTCGGTGAACGTGCCGGAGACGGGGAGCGTGCGGGTGATGTCGGCGGTGTAGAGGCTGTCGGTCTCGACGCCGGCATCGACCAGGATCAGGTCGCCCGGGACCACGGTGCCGTCGTTGCGCGTCCAGTGCAGGTAGCACGCGTGCGGGCCGGAGGCGGCGATCGTGTCGTAGCCCTCGCCGTTGCCGTCCTCCCGGGCGCGGCGGTGGAAGACGCCCTCCACGACCCGCTCGCCGCGCGCGTGGGCGACGGCTGCCGGCAGTTCGCGGATGATGTCGTCGAAGCCGTTCGCGGTGATCTCCACGGCGCGGCGGAGTTCGGCGATCTCGTACTCGTCCTTGATCAGACGCAGCTCGGAGACCACCCGGGTGAGATCGTCGCTGTCATCCAGGATCAGTTCACCGTCGACCGGGCTGTACTCGGCCAGGTGGTCCGTCGCGATGCCGAGGTCGGCTGCGACACCGGCGAGCGAGGGGCGGGGGCCGATCCAGAACTCGCCGACCGTGGCATCCGCGTAGAACTCGGTGGTCGTGCGGTCGGCGCGCTCGCGGAAGAAGAGCGTGATGTCATGGCCGTCGTCGGTCGGGTCGAACACGAGCACGGAGTCGGGCTCGGAATCGGATGCCCAGCCGGTCAGGTGCGCGAATGCCGAGTGCGCGCGGAACACGTAGTCCGTGTCGTTGCTGCGCTGCTTGAGCGAGCCGGCGGGAATCACCAGCCGCTTGCCGGGGAACGCGGCGGACAGGGCCGCGCGGCGCGCAGCCGCGAAGGCAGCCTGCTCGCGCGGGGCCGGGAGCGTCTCAGGACGTTCGGCCCAGCCGGTCGAGATCGTGTCGAGGAATCCCTGGGGGAAGGGCTGCTTGCGGTTCGTGGTGCTGTTCTCGACAGTGGGCTCGGCGATCGTGTCGCGTTCTGCGGTGCTCATCCCTCCAGTCTGTCACTAGAGGAGCGGACGCGGGACTCAGCCGGCTGGCTCGAGCTGCACGACGAGCGCGCGATGGTCGCTGCCGGCGGCATCCTCGCGGACGACCGATCCGGTCGGTGTCCAGTTCGGCGATGCCATCACATGATCGATGGGCGCGCCGGCCAGGGCAGGGAGCGAGCTGGGCCAGGTGCCCGCGAGTCCGTTGCCGGTGCGGGACGCCACGTCACGGCAGTAGCCCATGTCGCCGCCGTCGACACCGAGCGATGTCATGTGGTCGATCGTGGCGTTGAAGTCACCGGCGAGGATCACGTCGCCCTGCGGGCACTGGTCGGCGATCCACTCGAGATCCGACTTCCACTGCTCCATCTCCTCCATGCGGGGAGCGACCGCATGCACCGCGACGATCGTCGGACCGGTGCCGTCGATCGGCATCAGCACGACGCTCGGCACCGAGCCGGTGTTGCTCGATCCGTCCTCGGAGGACTGGATGACGGAGTACTCGCCGAGCTCGGGCGAGACCAGCACGGTGGTCTGCCAGGACTGCGGGCCGTCCTGCACATCAGGACGGAACTGCACGTGATGCACCCACATCGGATGCCCCTGCTCGCGCAGCATGATGGCGATGCGCTCGCCGACGGCTTCGGTGGTCTCCGGCAGTGCGACGATGTCGGCGCCCTGGTCGAGGATCTCCTGTGCGATGGTCTCGGCGGAGACCGCCTCGCCCGCGGTGTTCCAGGTGAGCACGCGGACACTGCTGTCGGTCTTCTCCGGCAGCACCGTCGTGCCGAAGCCGCGTGTCGCCCCGATGATCCCGGATGCGCCGGCTCCGAGCAGGGCGATGATCAGCACCGAGGCGGCGAACCCTCGCAGCGGACGGATGAGCAGGAGCAGCAGCGCGAGCACCGCGACGACCAGCAGACCGCCGATCACCAGGCCGCGCACCGACACCAGCTGGGCGAAGGGATAGGTCTGCTCCAGCCGGAAGAACTGCGGCCACACGAGCACCGCCGTCGCGATCGCGAGCAGCACGGTGAACAGGATCCCCAGGAGTCGAAGCATCCCCTCCAGGGTAGGAGAACTGGCTGTGAAGTCCCTGCCTCGCGACGGCGTGGGCGGGGTGTTCGCGTCCGGCGTGCGCGGCGCTCGGTACGCTCGGAGGATGGCCGATGATCACCCCCGCAGGTTCGCGGGCCCAGCAGACCTGCATCTGCATTCCAACCATTCCGATGGCACGGAGGCCCCAGCCGAGGTGATCCGCCAGGCCCACGCGCACGGGCTGCGCACGGTCGCCCTCACGGATCACGACCGCACGAGCGGATGGCGCGAGGCCGGCGACGCCGCCGTCGCGCTCGGAATGACGTTCCTGCCCGGCATGGAGCTCTCGGCGAAGCACGAGTGGCGCAGCGTGCACGTGCTCGGCTACCTGTTCGACCCGGACGACGGGGCTCTGCGCGCCGAGACCGAGCGCATCCGGGAGGACCGGATCGGACGAGCGGAGCGCATCGTCCGCAACATCGGCCGCGACTACGACCTGCAGTGGTCCGACGTCGTCGATCAGACGGTGGGGGATGCCACGGTCGGCCGCCCGCATATCGCCGACGCCCTGGTGGCCAGGGGGATCGTCGCCGACCGCACCGCCGCCTTCGACGGCATCCTGCACCCGCGTGAGGGGTACTACGAGCCGCATTACGCGCCCGACCCGCTGACGGCCGTGCAGCTCATCACTGACGCAGGGGGAGTGGCGATCATCGCCCACCCGGTGACCTCGGGCCGGGATCGGATGATGCCGGTGCCGTTCATCGAGCGACTGATCGCCGCCGGACTCGCCGGCTTCGAGATCGACCACCGCGAGAACACGGAGGCGGGGAAGCGGCTGCTGCGCGAGATCACGGCGCGGCACGACCTGATCGCGACCGGCTCGAGCGACTACCACGGCTCCGGCAAGCCCAACCGGCCGGGCGAGAACACGACCTCGGACGACATGGTCGGGCGGATCATCGCGCGCGCCACCGGTACGGCTCCGCGATACCCCTGAGCGGCCGACGCAGGGCATTCTGTCGGCCGTCTCCCTGCTCTCTCGCCGGGACCCGCTGATACGTTCCGAGGCATGCAACGGGCGACCTCTCTCGAGCTCCGTGTCGATGCCATCGCCCATCGGATGCTGCGCGGCGCTCCGGCGAACGGCATCCGCGCCGCCCTGATCGAGGTCGTGGTGTTCCTGCTCAAGCAGGCATGGGCATGCATCTTCGGCGCTGCGCTGCTCGCGGTGATCGTCGCGGCGCGGTTCTGGTATCCCGACGACGCTGCGATCGCGCGCAACGACGCCCTGACGATCGCGGCCGTGCTGATCCAGCTGGCGATGCTCGTGTTCCGCCTCGAGAGCGGGCGGGAGCTCTGGGTCATCGTGCTGTTCCACCTGACCGGCACGGTGATGGAGCTGTTCAAGACCGATGTCGGATCGTGGGCGTATGCCGCGGACGGCATCCTCCGCATCGGTGGCGTCCCGCTGTTCAGCGGCTTCATGTACGCCGCGGTCGGCTCGTACATGGTGCGCGTGTACCGGCTCTTCGATCTCGGGTTCGACCGGTATCCGCGTCGATGGCTCACCGCGATCGTCGCCGCCGCGATCTACCTGAACTTCTTCACGCACCACTTCTGGTGGGACGTGCGGTGGGTGCTGCTCGCCGCGGTGCTCGTGCTCTGGGCGCGCACCGTCATGCACGCCAGGGTCTGGCGGCGCACACTGCGGCTGCCGCTGCTGGCGGTCTTCGCCGGAGTCGCGGGGTTCATCTACCTCGCGGAGAACATCGGTACCTGGGCGGGCGCCTGGATGTACCCGGACCAGGCGGACGGCTGGCAGCTGGTGTCGCCGAGCAAACTCATGTCGTGGTTCCTGCTGATGATCATCTCGGTGGTCCTCGTCGCCTGGGTGTACCCGCCGCAGGTGCCGGCGTCGATGCTGTCCGCGCGGCGAGGCGACCGGACGCGTGGAGACGACAGTGGGGCGGATGCCGCAGCATCCGCCCCACTGTGACTTCGATCAGACGTGATGTCGATCAGACCTGATCAGGCCCCGGCCACCGGAGCGGCTCCCGCGCCGGATCCGCCGCGACGACGGCGGCGGCGGCGCGTCGGAGACGGCTTTCCGTCGTGGTGCTCCTTGCCGGCTCCGTCGTGCGTGCCGGCGCCATCGGCGCTGCGATCGGCGGACTGGTTCCCGCCCTCGCCCGAGTTCTCGGCGGGGGCGCCCTCGGCGAACGTCGATCCGACGGGGTTCGAACCCCCGCGACGGCGACGGCGACGACGCGTGCCGCCCTCATCGGTGCCCTCCTCGGCGGCGACCGCAGCCCGCTCGGGACGAGGGGTGCGCGGTGGCTTGGCCTCGGCCTTCGGAGCCGTCGTCAGACGACCCTTCGTGCCCTGGGGGATGTCGAGGTCCTCGAACAGCTGCGGGCTCGACGAGTAGATCTCGACGGGCTCGGGCTGACCGAACTCGAGCGCGCGGTTGATGAGGGCCCACTTGTGCAGGTCCTCCCAGTCGACGAAGGTCACCGCGATGCCCGTCTTCCCGGCGCGGCCGGTGCGACCGGCGCGGTGGAGGTACGTCTTGTCCTCGTCGGGGATCGTGTGATTGATGACGTGGGTGACATCGTCGACGTCGATACCGCGGGCGGCGACGTCGGTTGCCACGAGCACATCGCGCTTGCCGGCCTTGAAGGCCGCCATCGAGCGCTCACGCTGGTCCTGGCCCATATCGCCGTGCACGCCGCCGACGTTGAAACCGCGGTCTCCGAGCTCATCGACGAGGCGCTGCGCCGCGCGCTTGGTGCGCGTGAAGATCACGGTCTTCCCACGGCCCTCGGCCTGCAGGATGCGGGCGATGATCTCGTCCTTGTCCATCGAGTGCGCGCGGTAGACGAGGTGCTTGATGTTGGCCTGCGTCAGGCCCTCATCGGGATCGGTCGCGCGGATGTGGATCGGATTCGTCATGAAGCGACGCGCCAGGGCCACGATCGGGCCGGGCATCGTCGCCGAGAAGAGCTGCGTGTGGCGGACCGCCGGGACCTTCTGGAAGATCTTCTCGATGTCGGCGAGGAAGCCGAGGTCGAGCATCTTGTCGGCCTCGTCGAGCACGACCTCGGTCGCGTTCGAGAGGTCGAGCAGCCGCTGACCCGCGAGGTCGATCAGGCGGCCGGGGGTGCCGACGACGATCTGCGCACCGGCCTTCAGCTGGTCGATCTGCCCCTCGTAGGCCTTGCCGCCGTAGATCGCGACGACGCTGGTGGAGCGGTTGCTGGTGAGCAGGTCGATGTCCTCGTACACCTGCACCGCGAGCTCGCGGGTCGGGACGACGATGAGGGCCTTGACACCGTGCTCCGGGTCCGTGCCGAGACGCTGGACGACCGGGATGCCGAAGCCGAAGGTCTTGCCGGTTCCGGTCTTCGCCTGGCCGATGATGTCCTGGCCGGGAAGGCCGAGGGGGATGGTCTGCTCCTGGATGGGGAATGCGTCGACGATGCCTTTGGCGGCGAGCGCGTCGACGATGTCCTGATCGACTCCCAGATCAGAGAAAGTAGTCACTGTATTCAGATTGCCTGTCCGGCGATCTCGCTAAGACCGCCACGTAAACGATCCACGCCGTCTCTTGTGCCACAGGCGCGGGGCCCCGCTCCGACGGCGGGGACACGCCCAGCCTACCCGAGGGGGTGCGAAGCGCCGGAAGAGGCCGGCCGCACGAGTATTGTGAACGACGGAGCGAACTGGGTAGGGAGGCCTCGTGGTCAAGTGGTTCTGGCAGCGCGATGACGCCCCTCGGCGAACCCTGGCACTGCGCAGTCGCGGCGACCAGGGAGACGCGACCCGCGTCGACTTCGCCGAGTTGGCCCCCGAGCTGCCGCGCTTCCTCGGCCAGGCCGCCTATCTGCAGCTGGGCTACTTCGAGACGCTGACCCGGCTGATCCGCGCGACGCCGGAGCTCTCCGAGAAGGAGTCCCTGTCGCGCGCAGCCGGGGCGACGCTGACGAAGCATCGCGCGATCGTCGAGCTGATCACGGAGCGCGGCGACGACCCGACACAGCTGATGCTGCCGTTCCGCGAGCACCTCGACGCGTTCCGGCGCAAGACCATCGGCGCGCGTCCGCGTGAGACGCTCCTGGCCGTGTACATCACCGCAGGCATGCTCGACGACTTCTATCTCGCACTCGCCTCCAGCTACGGGGAGCCGGGGCGACAGGTCGCAGCGATCCTGCGCGAGGACGACGCGCGTCACGAGATCGTCGCGATCATCCAGGAGACGATCGAGAGCGACGAGGAATGGCGCTCGCTGCTGTCGATGTGGGCGCGACGTCTGGTGGGCGACACGATCCTGGTGTGCCGCTCGGCACTGCGGCCCGAGCTGCTCGCTGTCGACGAGGAGCGCATCGAGCCGGTCTACACCGAGCTCATGGGCGCCCACGCTCGTCGCATGGACGCGATGGGGCTCGCCTCCTAGCGGGCTCGGCTCGAGAGATCGGGCTCGGCGGCCCGGATCGGCGAATCCGGATGCCGCTCGAGCCGGCGCGTGAGCCGCCACGCGATGACGAGCGGGATGGCCCCGAGCACGCCGAACGAGATGTCGATCAGCTGCCAGCCGAGCGGGATGCCGCGGATGCTGCCGGCGATCACGGCGAGCGGGACGATGCCGATGCACGCGATGACACCGAACTGGGTGACCCAGATGTTGCGGACCGGATCGATGAGCGGACCGATGAACACCACGGCCAGCACGAGGTGCGCGTAGGCGAGCCAGTCGGTGCCGTAGGAGATGAACGGGTATCGCCCGTCGACATCGGTCAGCGCGGCCGAGACGCGGTCGACCCAGCCGACCGCGTCAGGGAACCAGGACACGACCGGCGTCGAGTGCAGCAGCTCCGAGCCGAGTGTGAGCTCGGCGCGCAGCGGGAACGCCGTCACACCGCTCACCACGAGACCGAACATCAGGATCGCGATGCAGATCCTGATCCACAGCAGGGTGCGCGCCGCGCTCATCGCACTGGTGTCAGATCCCCAGGGCGGCTCTCGCCGAGGCATCCGATCGCCGACGCACCGACACCACGATCGCGGTGATGGCCGCGGCGATCACGACGGCGCCGAGCACACTCGCGAGCCAGAGCAGCGGATTGTCCTCGCCGATACCGCCCCACTGCAGTGCCGTGTAGATCACAGCAGCGGCAGCCGTCGCGATCGCCGGGGTGAACGCCACCCCGCGCAGCTCGCGTCCGCCGATCAGGAAGTGAGCGGCGATGCCGAGGACGCACGCGCCGATGAGCGCGAGGAGGATGTACACGGTCGGATCAGGCGACGAAGCCGACGCGACGCGACTCCTCGGTGCCCAGCTCGATGTAGGCGAGGTTCGCGGTGGGGACGATGTAGGAGTTGCCCTTGACGTCGGAGAAGCTCACGTGCGGGGTGTTCTGCTCGAGCGCTGTGGCGACCTGGGTGCGCACATCCTCTGCGCTGCTGCCGGTGTCGAAGCTCAGCTCGCGGCCGGTGTTGATGATGCCGATGCGGATTTCCACGCGTGCTCCTTGCGATTCGGGGCGACCGGTCGCTCCGGAGGAGTCGTCGGTCGAGACTGGCCCAACTCTATCGCGGGCGTCCGATGCGAGGCCCGTCGGGATGGCCCGTTTCGCCGTGAGCGCACAGGCCGGGCCATGACCCGCGGATGCCGCGCTGAGCGATGTCCGCGCATCGGGCTAGCGTGGATGCCATGACAGAGGATGCCGCGCAGCGAGACGTCGTCTCCGCAGCGGTGGAGGCCTCCGGCGTCATCATCGGCGCACCAGGTACGGGCAAGACACGAGCGCTCGTCGACCGCGTCGTGCATCTCCTCGACGATGAGGGACTGCGGCCGGAGGAGGTGCTCGTGCTGACGCCGAGCCGCCAGGCGGCGACGGCGCTGCGCGACCGCATCGGCGTGCGCATCGGACAGGCGACACCCGGTCCGCTCGCGCGCTCGCTCGGGTCCTTCGCGTTCCAGCTCGTGCGCGGAGCGATGGTCCGAGCAGGCCTCGAGCCACCCGCACTGCTCACCGGTGCCGACCAGGACCGCATCATCGCGGAGCTGCTCGCCGGTGACGCCGACGACGGTCGCATCGCCTGGCCGGAGGCGCTGAGCGCCTCGGTCCGCGCGTCGAAGGGATTCCGCTCGGAGCTGCGGGCATTCCTCGCCGAGTGCACGGAGCTGGGCGCGCATCCGAGTGAGCTGCGCGCAGCGGGGGATCCTGTCTGGACGGCGACGGCGGACTTCCTCGTCGAGTATCGCTCGGTGCTGGACGCGCTGCGGTCGGCGCATCGTGACGCGGCCGATCTGCTGAGCGAGGCGAGCGCGATCCTCGAGACGGCGGATGCTGCGACGCTCGGTCCGCTGGCACCGTTGCGCGTGGTGCTGATCGACGATGCCCAGGAACTCACCCGCGGCGGGATCGCCGTGGTGCGCGCGCTCAGGGCTCGTGGCGTCGCCGTGCTCGCGTTCGGAGACCCCGACATCTCGTCCGGCGCGTTCCGCGGAGCGAGCCCTGAACTGTTCGCCCAGCTCGCCGGCGCGTTGGGCGAGGTGCACGTGCTCGACGGCCCGCATCGGCAGAAGCCCGCACTCACCACGCTCACCCGCACCGTGACGCAGGCGATCGGCGTCTCCGGTCGCGTCGACCACCGGCGCGCTCCGGCTCCGATCCCGGACTCGGAGCAGAGCGATGACCCTGTCGTGTCGACATTCATCGCACCGTCGCCGTACGAGGAGCTCGATCGGGTCGCCGGCGTCATGCGCGAATGGCATCTGTCCGCCGGCATCCGATGGGATCGGATGGCCGTCATCGCGCACGACACCAGACAGGTCACGCAGCTCGAGACCGAGCTCGCTGCGCGAGAGATCCCGACCAGGGCGGCCGGTGTGCAGCGCCCGCTCGGCAGCGAGGGGATCGTGCGCGACATCGTCGGGATCATCCGACTCGCGCTCACGCCGGAAGATGAGCGGACCTCGCTGGAGTGGGAAGAGGCGCTGCGCACGCCCTTCGGCGGCATGGACGCGATCGGCCTCCGGCGTCTCAGGGCGCGTCTGCGTCACATCGAGCTCGAGCAGGGCGGATCGACGCCGGCTCGCGAGCTTCTTCGGCAGGCCATGGTGCGGCCGGCGCACTTCACGCTCATCGATGCGCAGGAGTCCCGCACGGCTGCGCGCTTCGCCGACACCGTCGCCGAGCTGGGTGTCGCGGCCGCTGCGGGCGAGACCATCCATGACCTGCTCTGGCGGGTGTGGGACCAGGCGCGGGCGGTCGACGGACGACGGTTGCACGTGGCGTGGCGAGAGATCTCGCTGCAGCCAACCGGCGCTGAGACGGCGCGGGCGCTGGACGCGCTGGTGTCGCTGTTCGACGCGGCGAAGCGGTTCGTCGAGCGCACGCCCAACGAACGCCCGGATGTGTTCGTGCGCGACATCCTCGACAGCGAGGTGCCGGAGGACTCCCTGTCGACCCCGGACCGCCCGGGCAAGGTGACGCTGCTCACACCCGCCACTGCCCTCGGCACCGAGTTCGATGCCGTCGTGGTCGCCGGTGTGCAGGACGGCGTCTGGCCCAATGTGCGGCTGCGCGGTGGCATGCTGCAGACCTGGCGGCTCCCCGACGCCCTCACGGCTGCGCGAACCGGGGCGGTGGTCGAGCCGCCGACACCGCTCGACCGTCGACGTGGCGCGCTGCACGACGAGCTGCGGCTGTTCGTCCGGGCGATCTCGCGTGCTCGCGCGCGATTGCTGATCACGGCGGTCGACGACGACGATGCGACGCCGAGCGCCTTCTTCGGCTTCCTCCCGCCACCGGAGCCACCAGGGCGGCACGCCTCTGCCGAGCACCCGCTCACCCTGCGCGGACTCGTCGCGCGCAACCGTCGGGTGCTCACGACCTCGACCTCGGATGCCGTGCGGCGGCACTCGGCCGAAGAGCTCGCGGTGCTGGCCAGAGAGGGAGTCCCGGGCGCGGCACCGACCGACTGGTACGGCGTGACGCCGGCCTCGACCGTCGCGCCGCTGCGTGACCTCGCGATCGACGGTGCTCGGGTGTCGCCGTCGAAGATGGAGTCCTATGAGGAGTGCGGGCTGAACTGGGTGGTGTCGGCCCTCGGCGGCGACACCGTCATGCCGCCGACCGCCGGCATCGGCACGATCGTGCATGAGGCGATGGAGAAGGTGCCGGACGGCGACCTGGAGCAGATGCGCGCGATCGTCGCCGAGCACTGGCCCGAGCTCGATTTCGAGACGGAGTGGATCGGACGCAAGGAGCGTCGACGCGCCGACCTGTTCGTCGACCGGCTGCACACCTACCTCGGCGACGTGCGCGCCGACGGTGGACGGGTGCTCGGCAGCGAGGCGCGCTTCGACTTCGCCGTGGCGCTCGGCGACGACACCGCCTGCCCCGAGGTGCGTGCGGTCGACGAGGAGGGCGTCGGCCCTCGCGCCGTGGTGAGCGGGTACATCGACCGGGTCGAGGCCTATCCGGCGACCGCGGGAGAGCACGCGCACTCCCGCGGCCGCGGCTGGGTGGAGATGGGCCCCGGTGCCGGAGGGGAGCGGTCGGTGGTCGTCGACCTCAAGACCGGGAAGACCGACCCTGAGAACGACGCCGGCGTGCTCGAGCATGCGCAGCTCGCGGCGTACCAGGTCGCGGTGCAGCAGGGGCTGATCGAAGGCGCGGTCCCCGAGTCCCTGGCCGGAGCGCGCCTGGTGATCGTGTCGAAGACCCTCGCGAAGAGCGACTACCGCATCGCGCATCAGCATCCGCTCGACGACGAAGCGCGATCGGCGTTCCTGCGACGCGTCGCCGACGCAGCGCGCGGCATGTCTGCGTCGAGCTTCACGGCGCAGGTCGAATCGCACTGCGCAGACACGCAGCGGCGAGTGCATCCCTGCCGAATCCACACGGTGCCGGCGGTCAGCGCATGACCGACGTGGGACTGACGAAGGTGGACACGACGGATGCGAGCATGATCGGATGGCCCGGATCCTTCGGGATCTCCGCGACCGATGTCTCCGCCGCGCTCGGCCAGCCGTCGCCCACTGCGGCGCAGCAACGCGTGATCGAGGCGCCGCCGACGCCTGCGCTGGTGGTGGCGGGGGCCGGCAGCGGCAAGACCGAGACGATGTCGGGACGCGTCGTCTGGCTCGTTGCGAACGGCCATGTGCGCCGCGACGAGATCCTCGGCCTCACCTTCACTCGCAAGGCCGCGGGAGAGCTCGCCGAGCGCATCGGCGCGCGGCTGTCCGTGATCGACGAATACGGCAGGCGAGGGCTGCTGCCGGTCCTGCCCGAGATCGTGCGGTCCGGCGCATTGCGTCGCGTCGACGAGGCGGCGCCGGGGCGCCAGCGCGAACTCGTGCGCTCGCACGTGCTCGACGAGCTCGCCGTCGTCCACGCGACCGGGTGGGATCCGACGACGCCGCGGGCAGCCGAGGAGATGATGATCCGGCCCCGCGTCTCGACCTACAACGCCTTCGCCGACGGCATCGTCCGCGAGCACGCAGCGCGGATCGGGCGGGATCCCGATGTCGCGATGCTCAGCCAGGCGGCCTCCTGGATGCTGGCGCGCGAGGTCGTGCTGCGCTCCGATCTCCCGGAACTCGAGGGTATCGACTATGCACTCGGCACCGTGATCGACGCCGTGCAGCGGCTGGCGGGCGACGCCCTCGATCACCGCGTCGACCTCGACCGCGCCGAGCGGATCGCGCTGGAGCAGGCGAAGGCCTTCGAGCCGTACCGGGGCAACGCCGATGTCGAGAAGGCGGCGACGAATCTGCTGGGGCTGCCGACGATCACGCAGCTCGTGCGCGAGTACATGCGCGAGAAGGAGCGCCGCGGCGTGCTCGACTTCGCCGACCAGGTCGGCGGTGCCTACGACATCGTCGAGTCGGCGCCCGATGTGCGGGCGGAGCTGCGGGACCAGCATCGCGTCGTGCTGCTCGACGAGTACCAGGACACCTCGGTCATCCAGACCCGGTTCCTGGCCGAGCTGTTCCACGACACGGCCGTGATGGCGGTCGGCGACCCGCATCAGTCGATCTACGGCTGGCGCGGCGCGAGTGCCGACAACCTGTACGCGTTCTCGGGGGCATTCGCCCGCGAAGGGGCGGCGCAGACCTACAGCCTGATGACGAGCTGGCGCAACGACAGCCGCATCCTCGACATCGCGAACCGCGTGCTCGAGCCGCTGCAGCGACCGGGCCTCGACGTGCCGCCACTCGACCCTCGCCCTGGCGCGGGGGAGGGCGCGGTCGAGATCCGGTATCCCTTCACCGTCGACGACGAGGCAGACGAGGTCGCCGAGTGGTTCCTCGCACGACGCGCTGCCCACGACGCGGATCCCGACACGACCCGCCCGCACACCGGCGCACTCCTGTTCCGGTCGAAGCGGCACATGCAGACCTTCGCGGCGGCGCTCGCCGCCCGCGGCATCCCGCATCGCATCCTCGGACTCGGTGGCCTCCTCGCCACGCCGGAGGTGGTCGACGTCGTGTCCGTGCTGCGGGTGGTGCACGATCCGACCGCCGGGTCGGCGCTGATCCGGCTGCTGACCGGACCGCGCTTCGGGGTCGGCGTCGCCGACATGGCCGCGCTGTACGACCTCGGACGCACGCTTGCCGAACGAGACACCTCGATGATGCCGCTCCCCGAAGAGGTGCGGGTGCGTCTTCGCTCCTCCCGTGGCGCCGACGAGGCGGTCTCGATCGTGGATGCGGTCGACGTGGTGCGCGCCGTCCGCGACGACTACCGGCTGCTCACGGGCATCACGCCGGACGGCCGCCGGCGCATCCGCGCAGCGGGCGAGATGCTCGAACGGCTTCGCCGTGCCGCCTCGCAGCCCATCCCTGAACTGATCCGTCTCATCGAGCTGGAGCTGCGGCTCGACATCGAGCTGGCATCCAATGAGACCAGGGGCCCCGCGCGCATCGCCGCGACGCAGTTGCGGGCGTTCTCCGACGAGGTGCGCGCGTTCCTCTCCGCCGACGAACGCGGCACGATCGGCAGCCTCCTCGCCTGGCTCGACAAGGCCGAGAGCACCGATGAGCTGATGCCGCGACCCGAGCCGCCCGAGCCGGGCGTGGTGCAGCTGCTGACGATTCACGGCTCCAAGGGGCTCGAGTGGGACGCGGTCGCCGTGGTGCGACTGGTGGTCGACGAGCTGCCAGGGCGGGTGTCAGACACCTCAGGCTGGTTCGGGTTCGGCGTCGTGCCGTTCGCGCTCCGCGGTGACCGCGATGCGTTGCCGACCTTCACCTGGGACCCCATCGGCGCGATGGGCGAGGAGAGCGATCCGAAGAAACGGCACGCGCTCGCGCAGTCCTCTCTGTCGGGTGGGGTGACCAAGGCGAATCCGCAGGGCGGCGCGCTGCGGCGCTTCAAGGACGCGTACCGGCAGTACCAGCAGCAGGAGGAGCGCCGCCTCGCGTACGTCGCGATCACCCGCGCCCGAACGGATCTGCTGCTGAGCGGATCGCACTGGGCCGGACAGAAGGCGCCGCGCTCGCCCAGCCCGTTCCTGATCGAGGCGATCGAGGTGCTCGCCCTCGACGACATCGTGCCGGTCGACCCCGATGAGAACCCCTACGACGGACCGGGCACGACACTGACCTGGCCCCTCGACCCGCTCGGCGCCCGCCGGGAGCTGGTCCTGCGCGCCGCGGAGTCCGTCGGCGCTGCCGCAGCCCGGTCGGATTCGCTCGAGCCGTCGCCCGAGCTGCGCCGGCTGCTGGCGGAGCGGGCAGCACGGCTCCGAGGTGCCGATGCCGCGCCGCCGACCAGGGTCCCCGCGTCTCGGTTCAAGGACTACGTCACGGACTTCTCCGGCACGCTGTCGTCCATCGTGCGCCCGATGCCCGAGCGTCCGTACCGGCAGACCCGGCTGGGCACGCTCTTCCACGCGTGGGTGGAGCGCCGCTCCGACATCGTCGGCACCGGCATGCGCGTCGACGAGGCGCTCTGGGAGCTCGATGCGGACGAGCCGTCGGATGCCGAGTTCGTCACCGATCCATCGGCGGCCTCGGCGGACGAGCTGGACCTCGCCGCCCTGCAGCGCACCTTCGAGCACAGCGAATGGGGATCGCGCACGCCCATCGCGGTCGAGATCGAGATCGACTTCGCCCTCGTCTCGGGTCTCGCCGACGGCAGCGGCGAGCACATCGTGATCTGCAAGCTCGATGCCGTCTACCGCCGCGAGGACCGCGGCGGCCGGATCGAGATCGTCGACTGGAAGACCGGCAAGGCACCGAGGACCGCGCAGGAACGCGAGGATCGGATGCTGCAGCTCGCCCTGTACCGGCTCGCGTACCACCGGCGGTTCGAGGTGCCGCTGGATGAGATCGACGTCGCGCTGTACTACGTCGCAGACGACCTCGTGATCCGGGGCGACCGGGTCTACTCGGAGGAGGAGCTCTTCCAGCGTTGGAGCGCCGCGCGCGCAGCTCGCTGAGCCTCGTCGGCCGAGTCCACCGCGTCGTCGTCCTCGGGATGCGGCTCCGCAGCACGCGGCTGCGAGTCGCGGACGCCTGCCGGTCCTCCAGTGCCGCTGAACAGCCCGGAGACCCCGGACAGGTCCTCGGTCTCGACGTTCAGCATGCCGGCGCGGCGGGCAGCATCGACGTCCGCCGTGACATCGTGCGTCACGGCGTCCGGCGTCGGGCTGTCGTCCGGCCCGGACGCGCCTGGCGATTCCTCGTCCAGCTCATCGGGAACGTCGATCCACAGCTCGTCCGGGTTGTAGGCGTCGGTCTGCATCGAGGTGTCGATCGTCGCCGCGGCCGCCTCGGGCACACGGTCGAGGGCGTCCATCGCCGAGTCGACGCCGTCGGACCGGGTCGCGATGACGCTGAGGTCGTCGGAGTGCAGGCCCTCGGCGAGTGCGGCGAGGAGGGCTGCGGCGTCGTCGACGATGTCGGGGCGGCGCATCGCGTCGCCGTGCACGAGCCAGCGGGCGAATTCGAGCTCGGCGAGCAGTCGTGCGCGCTGATCCAGCGCTGCATCCGGCACTCGGTCGAGCGAACGCGCGTAGGACGCGTGCACGTCGCCCGCAGCATCCGGAGCCGTGGACAGCCAGGCGAGATCCAGCGCGGGGTCGCCGACCGAGAGGCCGTGCCAATCGAGGAGACCGGTGACCTCGGGTCCGCGGTCGGGGTCGTCGTCGAAGAGGAACGAGGTGGCCTGCACGCCGCCGAGGATCACGGTGGACTCGAACCGCCAGAGATCGTCATCGGCGACGGCGTCGCGCCAGCGCACCGTGAGACGGGCGGGGACACGCCCGGTCGCCGCAGCGGTGTCGACCAGACGGGCGAGTTCTTCGCGGCTCTCGTCTGCGGATCGCGTGGCCAGACCGGCTCCACGCACGACCGAGGTCGGCAGTCCGTGGACCGCTGCGATCGCTGCGCCCATCGACTCGGCAGCGCCCCGGCCACCCGGCACGTTCGCCGCCTCGATCTGGAATCCGGGCAGCAGCTCGGTCACGAGTGCACGCCCGTCGCCGACCCTGGTCTCGCCGATGTACTCGGGGGCTTTGAAGGGCAGCATGGCGCGTGCGCCGGCGGTGAGTGCTCGCAGTGCGATGGCCTCCGCCGCCAGCTCTCGTGCGGTCTCGTCGTCGTCCGCGATGCGGATCGCGAGCTCGCGGCCGTCGGCCAGCGAGGCGACAGCGGAGTCGAAACGACCGTCGGCGTCAGCGGTCAGGGTGCGAGCGCCGGTGACCTCCGCTCCGGGCAGTGCGGCCGTCACTGCCGCGGCTAGAGTGAATGGAGAGCGTCCCATACCCTCAGGGTAGGTCGGCTCAGGGGCGGTCCCGCCTCCGCCACGCCCGTGAGAGAGGGAGTCGATGACCAATCAGCGTTCATCTCTCGACCGTGCCGCCGAGCTCCGTGAGGAGCCGGGGGTGCTGGATCGACTGCGCGCAGACCAGAGGACCAGGGTGATCGCGGTCCGTGACGGGCGGGTCAGAGTCGTCGACTCCGCCATGCTGCGGGTCTCGCCCGACGACATCGTCGAGGCCGACTGGGCGCTGCTCGGACGCGACGTCGACGGCACCGTGCTGCTGCTCGCATCGCTGCCGGCTGAGCCGGCATCGGTCGACTCGACTCCTGATGAGATCTGGCTCGGTCTGCGCGATCTCGGCGGACGCATCGACCCGGCCGAGACCGAGCGGCTCATCGCCGCGATCGCCGTGGCCGGCTGGCTGCGCGACGCCGCCTTCTGCCCGCGGTGCGGGGGAGCCACCGAGCTTCGACAGGCCGGATGGTCGCGGCACTGCCTCGTGTGCGGTCGCGACCACTTCCCCAGGACCGACCCGGCCGTGATCGTCGCGGTCGAGAGCGCGGACGGCGAGCGGCTGCTGCTCGGCGCCAACGCGAACTGGGGCGGCCGCATGTACTCGTGCTTCGCCGGCTTCGTCGAGGCGGGAGAGTCCCTCGAATCGACCGTGCACCGGGAGATCGAGGAGGAGTCCGGCGTGACGCTGTCCTCGCTGCGGTACCTCTCGTCCCAGGCATGGCCGTTCCCTCGTTCGCTCATGGTCGGCTTCCGAGCCGTCGTCGAGGACGAGGCGACGGCTCGCCCCGATGGCGAGGAGATCATCGACGTGCGGTGGTTCACCCGCGACGAGATCAGCACCGCGCTCGCCGGAGACGGCCCGGTCGGTCTGCCTGGCCCCGCGTCCATCGCGCGAGCCCTGATCGTCGACTGGCACGAGGGTCGGGTGTGAGCGCGCTCGACGCCCTCGATGACACGCAGCGGCAGGCGGCATCCGTGCTGCGCGGACCCGTGGCGGTGCTGGCCGGTGCCGGCACCGGCAAGACCCGCGTGATCACCCACCGCATCGCGCACGGCGTCGACACCGGCGCGTACTCGCCGGCTCGGGTCATGGCCGTCACGTTCACGGCGAAGGCGGCGGGCGAGCTCCGCGGTCGTCTGCGCGCACTCGGCGTCGAGGGCGTCGCCGCACGCACCTTCCACGCGGCGGCCCTCGCGCAGCTGAACTTCTTCTGGCCGACGCTCGCCGGGTCGCCTGCGCCGTCGATCATCGACAACAAGGTGCGGATGCTCGGACAGGTCGCCGACGGATTGCGGCTGCGGCGCAGCACCGCGACGCTCCGCGACATCGCCTCCGAGATCGAGTGGCGCAAGGTCTCCATGATCTCGATCGACACGCACGCCGAGCTCGGACGCACCGTGAGCGGCGTCGACAGCACGCAGCTCGTCGAGCTCCAGCGCGGGTACGAGGCGCTCAAGGACGAGCGGCATCAGCTCGACTTCGAGGACGTGCTGCTGGCGTGCGCAGGGATGCTCGAGGCAGAGCCCCGCGTCGCGGCATCGGTGCACGAGCAGTATCGGCATTTCACGGTCGACGAGTTCCAGGATGTCTCGCCGCTGCAGAACAGGCTGCTCGAGCTCTGGCTGGGGGATCGGCGCGACATCTGCGTCGTCGGTGATGCCAGCCAGACGATCTACTCGTTCGCGGGCGCAGAGCAGCGATACCTGCTCGAGTTCGAGCGACGCTTCCCCGACGCGACGGTCGTGCGCCTCGAGACCAACTACCGCTCGCAGGCGCCGATCCTGACCGCGGCGAACGCCCTCATGCACGGCCGCCCGGGTGCGCTCGAGCTCGTCCCGGCACGCGAGCAGTTCTCGGCCGATCCGCCGACGGTCACGGCCTACGACACCGAGGCGGAGGAGGCCGCTGGGATCGCGAGCGCGATCTCGGCGCGCATCACGGGCGGCGCTTCCCCGGCCGACATCGCTGTGCTCTACCGTGCTCACGCGCAATCCGCAGTGCTACAGCAGGCGCTCGCGGCCGAAGGCATCGCGACATCCGTGCTCGGCGGCACCCGGTTCTTCAACATGCCGGAGGTGCGGCAGGCCATCCTCGCGCTCCGTGCCGCGGCCGTCGCTCCGACCGAGCAGGGATTCCTCCCGGGTGTGCAGCGCGTGCTGCGCGAGCTCGGACTCACGGACGAACCGCCGGCAGCAGGCGGCGCCCAACGAGACGGGTGGGAGGCGCGCCGCGCCATCCTGCGGCTCGCTGAGGATGCAGGACCCGACGCCACCCTCCGTGGCTTCAGCGATGCACTCATGGCCAGGGCCAAGGACCAGCACGAACCGACGATGCGCACCGTGACGCTCTCGACGCTGCACGCCGCCAAGGGGCTGGAGTGGCCCCACGTGCATCTCGCCGGGTGGGCGGAGGGCGCCCTCCCGATCTCCTACGCGACGACCTTCGAATCGATCGACGAGGAGCGCCGGCTGGCCTACGTGGGCGTCACGCGCGCCGCGCGAACGCTGGCCCTGACGTGGTCGCGGTCGGCCGGACGGGGGGAGCGGGCGCCGTCCCGGTTCCTTGCAGAGATGGGGACGACGGCGCGCGGCACCGGCATCCTTCGTGAAACCTCACCCGGCGCCACTCGAGGGAACCGTTCGCGCTGACCCCGACGATCGACTCGTCGTCGGGCGATGTCGGCGCGTGCAGGATCCGTGCAGCGATCGTGGCCGCCTCGGCGACCTGCGCCGCGCTGATCGGTCCGGGGTCCCGGGCGATCAGCTGCGCATGCAGCCGTGGCCAGGCGGCATCCCGATCCCGTTCCTGTCCGTCGCGGCAGGTCAGACACGGTGTCTCGCCCGGGATCACGAGCGGGCCGACCGTCACCCGCGATCGCTCGAAAGACACGGGGAGGTGCGTGAGGTCTTCGCGGAGGTAGCCGGCCAGTTGCAGCGCGGCCGCGGCTCCCTGGACGAGCACGATGCCGATGTGCCCCGGCCTGCCCCGCTCTCCGGAGAGCACCCCCTCGTCCGCCAGAGCCTCGCGGATGCGGTAGTCGACGCGCCCGTCGACGACGTTGAGGCTCTCGACCCAGGCAGCCGGCGGCGGTGGTGGATCGTCGACCAGAATCGGCTCGAGTCGGGCGAGCAGCGCCCTGGCCTCGTCTCGAGGCGCACCGACGCCGTGCGCGATCACGTCGAAGGCGGCGCGTCGGAAACCCACCCGCATGCGGCTCAGCAGCAGCTCGACCCAGCCTGCGTCGGCGTCGATGCGCTCGCCGTCGATCGCGCCGATCTGGATCGTGCGCTCATCACGCCACAGCAGCGGCAGCCCCGGGTCCAGGCGGGTGAGGGTCGTCGAGGAGCGCGGAGACATCTCTCGATTCTGAGGATGCCGTCACCGCTGGCCGCGCCGAACGACACATCCGTGGACAACTTCCGTCCTCCTCCGCCATTGGGGAGGAGGAGTGGCGCGAGCCTCGCTGTCAGACCGGACGTTCTCCATCAGGGCGATCGCCCTGCTCGCCGTCCTCGCCGGGTCCTTCCCCCGGCGTCTCGCCCGCCGGCCGGTCTTCGGAGAAGTCGTCCCCGTCGAGCAGTCGTGCGAGTGCCTCGTCGAACTCGTCGGCGACGGGCTGCTCGCCGCGCGCCGTGGCCTGCAGCCGGGCGACGAGTGCGGTGGGGTCGTCGATGTCCTCTGCCGACGGCATCAGGTCGGGGTAATCCCACAGCGAGTCGCGTCCGGCGATGCCGACCTCGTCGGTCACGGTCTTCCACATCGCGGATGCCTCCCGGATGCGGCGCGGCCGCAGCTTGAGGCCGACGAGCGCGCCGAGTGCGTCCTCGGCCGGGCCGCCGACCGCGCGACGTCGACGAGCCGCCTCGGCGATGCGGGATCCGTCCGGCAGGCGGGAGGTGGCCTCGGCCGTGACGACGTCGACCCATCCGTCGATCGTGGCGATCAGGTTCTCCAGGCGTGCGAGCGACTCGCGCTGCGCGTCCGTCTGCGCCGGCAGCAGCGCTCCGCCTTCGATCGCCGCCCGCAGCTCCTCCGGGTTCGAGGGGTCGAGACGGCTCGCGACGTCTTCCAGCGCGTCGACGTCGACCGTGACTCCACGGGCGAAGTCGGTGATCTGCGCCATCACATGCAGGTGCAGCCACTTGGCGTGACGGTACAGGCGGGCGTAGGCGAGCTCGCGGGTGGCGAGGTACAGGGCGATCTGGTCCTCGGGGATCTCGAGGCCTTCACCGAAGGCGGTGAGATTCTGCGGGATCACCGCTGCGGTGCCTGCGGGCAGCACGGGGATGCCGACGTCCCCGCCGGAGACCACCTCGAGCGAGAGGTTGCCGAGCACCTGACCGAACTGCGCAGCGAAGACGGAGCCGCCGAGTCCGCGCATGAGCTTGCCCGCACCCTGCACGACGCTGCGCATGTCCTCAGGGACCTGCGTGTCGAGCGCGCTGGTCAGCGCATCGGCGATGCTGGTCGACACGGGGCCGGCGATCTCCTTCCACACCGGAAGGGTCTTCTCCACCCACTCGCCGCGGGTCATCGCGGTCGGCGTCTCGGAGAGCTCCGAGATCGTCGTCGCCTCGCCGAGCCACAGGTTCGCGAGCGCGAACGAGTCGACCAGCGAGGTGCGCGAGCCGTCGGAGATGCCCTGTCCCTCGCGGTTGGCGATGTGCAGCGCCTGACGCAGCGCGTTCTCCCACGGGTCGCCGCCGAAGGCGCCCTGCAGCTGCGACATGATCGTCTGCATCATGGCGGGGTCGAACTGCATGCCTTCCATGCCCTCGAAGGCTCCGCGCAGCGCCTCAGGATCGATGTCACCGCCCTGCCCGGACAGCATCCGTCGCAGGAACTCCTGGAAGTCCTCGGGGGTGGGGTCGTTGTCTGCCATGTCGATCGCCCTCTCAGCACGCCTATAGCCGTGGCATCTACGCTAGTCACAGGATTCTGCGAGTGACCCCGACGCGGGCGAATCGCTGTACGCCGCTCGCGAACGACGGAGGAATGCTGTGGAACGAACGCGGTCCATGAAGCCCGGACTGGGAGTCTGGGCGCTGATCGTGGCGCTCGTCGCGCTCGTGGTGCTGACGTTCCTCCCGACGCCGTACGTGATCCAGCGCCCAGGTCCCGTCTACGACACGCTCGGCACCGCGGCGGGCGAGGACGGCGAGCAGGTGCCGCTGATCAGCATCGAGGGCGCCGAGACGTTCGACACCGCAGGCACGCTCGACCTCACGACCGTCCAGGTCGTCGGCAACCGCGAGCGCACGCCGAGCTGGTTCGAGCTGGCACTGGCCTGGACGGACTCCTCGCGCGCCGTCGTTCCGCTGGATTCGGTGTTCCCCGAGGGCGTGACGAGCGAGCAGCGGGATGAGCGCAACGCCACGCTGATGGTCGACTCCCAGCACGAGGCGACCGCCGCGGCGCTGAACGAGCTGGGCTACGACACCGGCGCCGAGGTCGTCGTCGTCGAGGCCGTCGACGATACCCCTGCGGCCGGCGTGCTCGAGCCGGACGACGTGATCACCGGGATCGACGGCGCCACGGTCGAGTCAGCCAAGCAGCTGCGCCAGACGATCCAGGATGCCGAGGGCGACCCGATCGAGCTCACGGTGCAGCGGCGGGGCGAGGAGCAGCAGGTGACGATCACGCCGGAGAAGCACACCGAGGGCGACGTCACGACCTGGCTGATCGGCATCACGCTGCGCACGGACTACGACTTCCCGATCGACGTCGCGATCCAGCTCGACAACGTCGGCGGACCGAGCGCTGGGATGATGTTCGCGCTCGGCATCGTCGACCGGCTCACCGAGGGCGAGCTCAACGGCGGCGAGAACGTGGCCGGAACCGGCACGATCGAGGCCGACGGCACGGTCGGGCCCATCGGCGGCATCCGCCAGAAGCTCTACGGCGCCAGGGACGCCGGGGCCGAGTACTTCCTCGCTCCTGCGTCGAACTGCGACGAGGTCGTCGGACACGTGCCGGACGGACTCCAGGTGATCCGCACCTCGACCCTCGAGGAGTCGCTCGATGCGCTCTCGGTGATCGCCGACGGCGGCGACGTCGCGAAGCTCCCGGCCTGCACTGCGTCGTGACCTCCCCGTGACCGGGATGACAGCCCCCATCCAGTAAGGCCCGCCTAGGATGGAGGGGTGACCTCGACCTCAGCTCAGAACCCGGCCACGCCTCGAACGTCCCGACGTATTCTCGGCATCTCACTGGTGATCATCGCCGCGTTGATCGCGGTGTTCTTCGTCTTCGCATCGCTGTACACCGAATTCCTCTGGTTCGACCAGGTCGGATTCACCGGTGTGCTGACGACGCAGTGGATCGCGACGGCGGTGATGTTCGTCGTGGGCTTCCTCGCCATGGCTGTTCCGCTGTTCGTGGTGATCCAGCTCGCGTACCGTCTGCGGCCGGTGTACGTGCGGCTCAGCTCGCAGCTCGACCGCTACCAGGAGGTCATCGAACCCCTGCGCCGTCTTGCGATGTGGGGCATGCCGATCTTCTTCGGCCTCTTCGCCGGCTTCGCCGCCGCTGGGAACTGGAAGACGGTCTGGCTCTGGGCCAACGGCGTCGCGACGTCCGACGTCGACCCGCAGTTCGGCATCGACACCGGCTTCTACATGTTCGCGATGCCCTTCTACTCGATGCTGCTCGCCTTCGTCTCGGCCGTGCTGCTGCTCAGCCTGCTCGTCACCGCATTGGTGTCGTACCTGTACGGCGCGGTCCGCATCGGGCAGGGGGAGCTGCGCATCTCGAAGTCCGCGCGCATCCAGCTCGCGATCATCGCCGGTCTCTACCTGCTCGTGCAGGCGGCGAGCCTCTGGCTCGACCGCTACAAGACGCTCGTCGCCCCTGACGACCGCATCACGGGTGCGGCATACACCGGTGTGAACGCGACGATCCCTGGACTCGCGATCCTCGCGATCATCGCCGCACTCGTCGCCGTGCTGTTCTTCGTCACCGCCGTGATCGGCCGCTGGCGCTTCCCGCTCGCCGCGACCGCGCTGCTGATCGTCGCCTCGCTCGTCGTCGGCGTCGGATACCCGTGGGTCGTCACCACCTTCCAGGTGAAGCCGAACCAGAACGCGTACCAGGCCGAGTTCTACCAGCGGAACATCGATGGCACGAAGGAGGCGTACGGGGTCGCAGATCTCGAGACCACCGCCTTCGAGGCCGAGACCGACGCCGAGGCCGGCCAGCTCCGCGAGGATGCCGAGACCACCGCGTCGATCCGCATCATGGATCCGAAGGTCATCCCGCCGACGGTCCGTCAGCTCGAGCAGTACCGCGGCTACTACCAGTTCCAGACCACGATGGACGTCGACCGCTACGAGATCGACGGCGCCATGCAGGACACCGTGGTGTCGGTGCGCGACCTCGACATGTCGGGCCTCGGCGACGGCGACAACTGGAACAACCGCGTGGCGGTCTACACGCACGGCTACGGCCTCGTCGCCGCAGCGGGCAACCAGCGCACGACCGACGGCGAGCCCGTCTTCCTCGAGCGCGGCATCCCGTCCTCCGGCTTCCTGACGGACCGTGAGAACTTCGAGCCCCGCGTCTACTTCGGTGAGAACTCGCCCGAGTACTCGATCGTCGGTGCGCCCGAGGGTTCCGACCCGGCCGAGATCGACTACCCGCGCGGCAAGGACGGCTCGACCGAGACGAAGACCACCTTCGACGGCGAGGGAGGACCCGCGATCGGGAACACCTTCACCAAGCTGCTGTACGCGCTGAAGTTCCAGTCCGAGCAGATCCTGTTCTCGAACCTCGTGAACGAGGACTCGCAGATCCTCTACGACCGCGACCCGAAGACCCGTGTGCAGAAGGTCGCTCCGTACCTGGAGCTCGACAGCGACCCGTACCCGAGTGTCGTCGACGGACGCATCGTCTGGATCGTGGACGGCTACACGACGAGCTCGACGTACCCGTACTCGACGAGCGTGAGCCTGTCGGACGCGATCGCCGACTCGAACATCCCGTCGCCGACGCTCGCGATCGACGACATCAACTACATCCGCAACTCGGTCAAGGCGACGGTCGACGCCTACGACGGTTCGGTCACGCTCTACGCCTGGGACGCCGAGGACCCGATCCTCAAGACCTGGCAGAAGGTGTACCCGTCGACCGTGAAGCCGATCAGCGAGATGTCCGGTGAGCTCATGAGCCACGTGCGCTACCCGACTGACCTGTTCAAGGTGCAGCGCGACATCCTCGGGATCTACCACGTCGACAAGGCCGGTTCCTTCGCGCAGCAGGACAACCGCTGGCAGACGCCGAACGACCCTCGCAGCGACTCGCAGCTGCAGCCGCCGTACTACCTGACCATGCAGATGCCAGGTCAGGACGAACCGCGGTTCTCGATGTTCTCCACGTTCATCCCGAACTCGCAGGGAGCGGGCGGAAGCCGTGACGTGCTGATGGGCTACCTCGCGGTGGACTCCGACGCCGGCTCCGAGAAGGGCGTGAAGGCAGACGGATACGGTCAGCTGCGGATGCTCGAGATCGACACCGAGACGACGGTCCCGGGCCCTGGTCAGGTGCAGAACACCTACAACTCCGACACGTCGGTGGTGCCGCAGCTGAACCTGCTCCAGCAGGGCGAGTCCGAGGTGCTGTACGGCAACCTGCTGACGCTGCCCGTGGGTGGCGGTCTGCTCTATGTGCAGCCGCTCTACGTGCAGTCCTCGGAAGGCACGCAGCTGCCGCGTCTGCAGAAGGTGCTGGTCGCCTTCGGTGATCGCGTCGCCTTCGAGAACACGCTGACCGAGGCGCTCGACGCACTGTTCGGCGGAGACTCCGGTGCGACCGCCGGTGATGACGATGTCGAGCCGACGGATCCGGCCACGGATCCGGATGCAGGCGAGACGCCGACGACGCCGACCACACCGACCGACGAGCAGGCAGACGCGCTCGCAGCCGCGCAGCAGGCGCTGCTCGACCGTCAGACGGCTCTGACGTCCGGGGACCTCACGAAGTTCGCGGAGGCCGACAAGCGCCTCACCGCGGCGGTCGAGAAGCTCCTGGCGCTCGAGGCCGCAGCGGGGGAGTGACCCTCGCATGAGCTGAGTCGAATGGGCGTCCCGATGGGGCGCCCATTCGCGTCGAAGACCATTCTTCGGTGAAGACCGAGACAGAGACCGAGACCAGGAGCGCCATGACCGAGACCACCGGCACGCCTTCCGTGCTCTTCGTGTGCGTGCACAACGCCGGGCGATCCCAGATGGCCGCCGGATTCCTCCGAGACATCGCCGGCGACCGCATCGAGGTCCGCTCAGCCGGATCCATGCCGGCAGATCAGATCAATCCGACCGCAGTGGCGGCGATGGCCGAACTCGGCATCGACATCACGGGGGAGCAGCCAAAGGTGCTCACCACAGCGGCTGTGCAGGCCTCTGACGTCGTCATCACGATGGGGTGCGGCGACGCGTGCCCGTTCTTCCCCGGCAAGCGCTACGAGGACTGGAAGCTCGACGACCCTGCGGGTCAGGGGATCGAGTCCGTCCGTCCGATCCGCGACGAAATACTCAGCCGCATCCAGATCCTGGTCGCCGAGCTCATCTGAACACTGCTGTCGCGGCTTTCGGACATGCCGCCAAAAAAGGCGAAAGGCCCTCCGGCCTGGGATTTCTCCCGGCCAGAGGGCCTTTCATTTGTTGCGGGGACAGGATTTGAACCTGCGACCTCCGGGTTATGAGCCCGGCGAGCTACCGAACTGCTCCACCCCGCGGCACAAGAAGTAACTTATCACGGATTCCGAGGGTCGGCGAATCGAGGCCACTCCCACGCGACCCCGGGAGTGTCGGGGTCGCGTGTCGATGGGGGAGGATGAGGACATGACCGAGTCACCCGCCGTTCCCGTCGCCGTCTGCCAGTTCGCGCCGACGGCATCCCGATCCGGAAACCTCGAGCGCATCGCTGCGATGACCGCGGATGCCGCCGCGCGCGGGGCGCACCTCGTCGTGTTCCCCGAGTACTCCAGCTACTTCGTGGATCCGATGGACCACACGCTCGCCGAGAACGCGGAGGCGATCGACGGCGAGTTCGTCGAGGCGCTGACGGCACTGGCGGCGGAGTACGCGGTCGTGCTCGTCGCAGGCCTCGCTGAACGAGCATCAGATGGCGAGCGCGTCCGCAACACGATCGTGGCGGTGCGCGGCGACGGCCTGCTCGCCACCTATCGCAAGCAGCACCTGTACGACGCGTTCGGCCAGACCGAGTCCGACTGGGTGGAGCCGGGAGCGCTCGGCGAGGCGTCGACCTTCGAGCTCGCCGGTCTGCGCTTCGGTCTGATGACCTGTTACGACCTGCGCTTCCCCGAAGTCGCGCGAACCCTGATCGACGCCGGCGCCGATGCGCTGGTCGTGCCTGCCGAATGGGTCAGAGGCCCGCTCAAGGAGCACCACTGGACCACGCTCCTCGCGGCGCGGGCGATCGAGAACACCGCCTACGTGGTCGCCTCGGACCATCCGACGCCGATCGGCGTCGGACACTCGCAGATCGTCGATCCGCAGGGCGTCGTGCTGGCGGGTGTCGGCACGGCGGAGGGCATCGCCGTCGCGACCGTGGAGCGCGCGGCGATCGACCGCGTGCGCGCCACCAACCCGTCGCTGCGGGTGCGGCGATACCGCGTCGTCCCCGCCTGACCGCTCAGCGCGCCGAGGCCGCCAGACGCGCTGCTGCCTCCTCGAGCACCTCGACGCGCTTGCAGGCGGCGAATCGCACGAGCCCCGCATATGCATCGCGGTGCTCCGACGAGACGAAGGCTGTCAGCGGGATGGCGACGACGCCCGCTCGTTCGGGCAACTGTCGGCAGAAGGCGGCGGCGTCAGAGCCGCCGAGCGCCGTGGCATCAGCGACCGTGAAGTAGCCGCCCTGCGGCGCATGCACCGTGAACCCGGCCGACCGCAGCCCGGTGCCGAGGATCTCATGCTTGTGGGCCAGGGTGGCGGCGGCGCCCGTGAAGTAGTCGTCGTCGAGTCGAAGCCCCACCGCCACCGCGGGCTGGAAGGGCGAGCCGTTCACGTACGTGAGGTACTGCTTCACCGTGAGGACCGCGGTGATCAACGCAGCCGGGCCGTGCACCCAGCCGATCTTCCATCCCGTCGCCGAGAACGTCTTGCCGGCGGAGGAGATCGTCAGGGTGCGCTCCGCGGCACCGGGGAGCGTGGCGATGGGCGTGTGCGGTCCGGTGAAGGCCAGGTGCTCGTAGACCTCGTCGGTCACGATCACGGCGTCGTGCCGCTCGGCGAGCCGCACGACCTCCTCCAGCACGCGGCGGTCGAACACGGCGCCGGTCGGGTTGTGGGGATCGTTCACGAGGATGATGCGCGTGCGGTCGCTGACGACTGACGCGAGCTGATCGAGGTCGGGCTGGAAGTCGGGGGCCCGCAGCGGCACGGTGCGGAGCCGGGCACCGGCGAGGGCCACCGCTGCGGCATAGGAGTCGTAGTAGGGCTCGAACACGACGACCTCGTCGTCAGGGCCGTCGATGAGGGCGAGCAGCGTCGCCGTGAGCGCCTCGGTCGCGCCGGCGGTCACGATCACCTCGGTCGCGGGATCGACCTCGAGGTCGTAGAAGCGACGCTGATGCTCGCTGATCGCCATGAGCAGATCGGGGATGCCGCGCCCTGGCGGGTACTGATTGGCGCCGTTCGAGATCGCCTCGCGAGCGGCCTCGAGCACGGCGGCGGGACCGTCCTCGTCGGGGAACCCCTGGCCGAGGTTGATCGCTCCGGTTCTCGCCGCCGCAGCGGACATCTCTGCGAAGATGGTGGGGGCGACCGCTCCTTCGGGAGAGAGCAGCCCCGCACCCGCTGCCGTCCGTCGCCATGCACCGGGAATGACACTCATGAAGAACAGGCTAAGGCCATAGCTGAAACTCACCTTCGCCATACGAAACGCACAGACATGGGCGGCAGTCTGAAGGAGCGTTGTTGAAGGAGCACACCATGAACGAAGACAACACCCACGACCACTCGGCACCCGACGTGCCGTCCACCGAGGCTGCAGGGGCCGCTGATGCGGCTCCGAACGCGGCCGCCGACAACACCCCCGTCGCTCCCGCCACTCCGGCGGCCCCGGCCGGTCACGAGGTTCCGCAGACGTTCGCGTCGCCGGCGCCCGGCATCGCGGCGCAGGCTCCCGCGACGCCCACCCATCAGCCGAGCAGCGCTCCGACGGCCTCCGCCGGTGGCGCGGCGTTCGGCATCCACACCGCTTCGCCGACGCAGGCGACGCTGCCGTACGGCAGCACGATTCCGCTCGGCGCCCCGATCGGCACGGATGCCGCTGCAGACGGCGCGACCAAGGTCAAGGGCACGAAGCCCCGCGGCGGCGTCAAGATCGCTGCCCTCGTGGTCGCAGCCGCCCTCGTCGGCGGTGTCGCCGGGTTCGGCGGCGGTGCGATCTGGACCGCGGTCGGCAACACGCCGTCGACCGGCGTCGCGGAAGGGCCGCAGACGGTCACCGTGAACAACCCGGGCTCGGTCAACGAGACCACAGCAGTGGCCTCCAAGGCGCTGCCCTCGGTCGTCACGATCGAGGTCTCGGGTTCGAGCGAGGCAGGCAGCGGCTCCGGTGTCATCATCAGCGAAGACGGCTACGTGCTCACGAACACGCACGTCGTCACGCTGGGCGGCGCAGTCGCCGACCCGACGATCCGCGTCACGGCCTCCGACGGCCGCATCTACAACGCCACCGTCGTCGGGACCGACCCCGTGTACGACCTCGCCGTCATCAAGCTGACCGACGCCAAGGGACTCACCCCCATCGAGTTCGCCGATTCGTCGAAGCTCAATGTCGGCGACACCGCTGTGGCCCTCGGCGCGCCGCTCGGGCTTGCGAACTCGGTGACGACGGGCATCGTCAGTGCGCTGAACCGCAGCATCCAGATCGCCTCCTCCGCATTGCCCGACTCCTCGTCCGAGGATGCGCCGCAGGAGCAGGCCCCTGAGGACGGACAGCAGGGACCGTTCCAGTTCGATCTCCCCGGATCCGGTGCGCAGTCGACCACCGACTCGATCTCCATCGCGGTCATCCAGACCGATGCGGCGATCAACCACGGCAACTCCGGCGGTGCGCTCGTCAACAGCAAGGGCGAGCTGATCGGCATCAACGTGGCGATCGCGAGCTCGGGCGACTCCGAGCAGGGCGGTTCGATCGGACTCGGCTTCTCGATCCCCTCGAACATCGCGCAGCGCGTGTCGGAGGAGATCATCGCCGACGGAACCGCGACGCATGGACTCCTCGGCGCTTCGGTGCGCGACGCGTCGTCCGTCGAGAATGCGGACGTCGCCGGGGCGTACATCGCCGAGGTGAGCGCCGGCGGCGCTGCCGCCGGCGGCGGTCTCAAGGCAGATGACATCGTCACCGCGTTCAACGGCGTGCCGATCACCAGCGCCAGCGACCTCACCGCCCAGGTGCGGGCAGCGGCCGCCGGCAGCGATGCGACCGTCACCTACAACCGGGGTGGCAAGGAGTACGAGGCCGACGTGACGCTCGGCGCACTCGGCGGCTGACCCAGGGCGGACCCGCTCACAGAGAAGGACGCCACCCCGCGATAGGCTCGCGGAGTGGCGTCCTTCTCTTTCGGCTCCGGCAATGCGGCCAAGCTGCTCCGGATCCCGTTGTATGCCGTCGGGCGCATCGGTACCGTGCTCGTGCCCCGAGGGTCGACCTGGGTCTTCGGCTGCGGCGCCGGCGTCGGCGACGGCGCGCTCGCGTTGCAGAAGGTCGCCGCCGAGGCGGGTCATCCCACCCTCTGGCTGACATCCTCCGAGCGCGAGGACCGTGATGCGGCCGCACTCGGCATCCGCACGGTCCGCAAGCACGGTCTGCGGGGGTGGTGGGCGACCGCGCGCGCCGGGGTGCTCGTCGTCACGCACGGTCTGGGCGATGTGAATCGCTACGCGAACTCCGGCGCTTTCCTCGTGCAGCTCTGGCACGGCATCCCCCTCAAGCGGATCGGCCTGGACTCGCCGGCCACCACGCAGGTGCCGTCGGTCCCCGGTGCTGCGATCCTGCGGAAGGTCATCGCATTCCTGTATCGTGGCGCCGCCCAGCGGATCCGCGTGCTCCCTGCCGCCTCGCATCGCTCGCGGGGCCGCCTGGAATCGGCGTTCAGCCTGCCGGACGGCCGAGTCATCGTGACGGGGGAGCCACGTGTCGACGTGCTCTCACACGGAACCGCCGCCGAGCGACGCGATCGTGCCGCATCCGCGCTTCATGACGCAGTCGGCGAGCTGCCGTCGTCTGCGCGCACCATCCTGTACGCCCCGACCTGGCGGGACGGCGCCGAGGACCCGGCAGTGCCGTCCGCTGCCGAGTGGGTGGAGATCATCCGCGTCCTCGAGGCGAACGACGCGATCCTGCTGGTGCGGTCGCATCCGCTCGGTGAGGGCGGCTACGCGCCGAGCGTGCCGAGCCGACGGGTGCGGATGCTCGGTGCAGGCCTGCTGCCGGATGTCACTCCCGTGCTCCCGGCCGTCGACGTGCTCGTGACGGACTACTCCTCGCTCGCGTACGACGTCGGGCTGCTGCGTATGCCGGTGCTCTACCTCGCGCCTGATGCGGTCGAGTACGCCGGCACCCGCGGCTTCTACGGGCGCTTCGAGGACGTCGCCGGCGCCGATGCGGCAAGCGATTGGGATGCGCTGCTGCGGCAGCTCGGCGAGGTGCTGTCCGACGAGAGTGTGTTCGCCGAGCGGTCCGCGCGGTCCGATACGCTCAGCGCAGAGATGCATGCGTACCGCGATGGACGCAACACCCGACGGGTGTATCAGGCAATCCGCGCGCGGGGCGTCCCCGCGCCGAAGGGAGCAGCATGACAACGGCCCGGATCGATGATGCGGCAGCGACGCTGATCATCGCAGGCACCGGGCCGCGTCCGGCGAGTGCGCACCTGGTCGGGCCCCGCGCCCGCGTCGAGGGTCGCATCACCGGCGGCGGCAAGACCTGGAAGGCGACGTTCCCGCTCGAAGCCTCGCGGTGGGGCGGACCGACCCTGCCGCTCCCGACCGGCGACTACGAGCTGGTGATCGACGGCATCGAACTCGGCGAACTCGACATCGTGCCGACCGTGCTCTCCGGGTTGCGCATCGCCGTCGACGGCACGCAGGTGCGGATCGCAGCACCCGTCGACCCGGTGTATGAGAGCGTCGAGGGGCAGACGACGCTCGAGGAGCGCTACGTCGCGCAGGTCGGCGGCACCGAGAACGCTGTCTTCTTCGAGAGCTTCTACGGCCGCAGCGTCGGCTGCAACCCGCAGGCGATCGACCGGGAGCTCGCTGTCCGCGCTCCTGGTGTGCTGCGCTACTGGAGCGTCGTCGACCTGTCGGTGCCGGTGCCGGACGGCGCGATCGCGGTCGTCGAAGGCAGTCCGGAATGGTGGCGCGCCCGCGCCGCAGCGCGACTCCTCGTGGTGAACGACTGGCTGCGTCGCCGCTTCGCCCGCAAGGCCGGACAGAAGGTGCTGCAGACGTGGCACGGGACCCCGTTGAAGCGGCTTGCGCTGCACCGGCCGGGCTTCGATCCGCGGCGCATGGCCGCCGTCGTGAAGGAGTCCAGGCGATGGGACGTGCTGCTCGCGCAGAACCCCTACTCGGCTCGTATCCTCAAGAAGGCATATGCGTTCTTCGGGCGCCCGATCTGGGTCGAGGGGTATCCCCGCAACGATGCGCTCACGACGGGCGATCCAGCGGCCATCCGTGCCGCACTCGGCATCGAGGCGGACGAGCGGGTGCTGTTGTACGCACCGACCTGGCGCGACGATCGCAGCGAGATGGTCGACTTCATCGACGCGGAGCTGCTTGCGACGCAGACGGATGCCGTGGTGCTGGTCCGAGGGCACTCGCGCACGCTGCTGCAGGGTCGAGACCATTCCGGGGCCAGGGTGATCGACGTCACCGGTTACCCGGAGACCGCGCAGCTGCTGCTCGCCGCGGATGCGCTCATCACGGACTACTCATCGGTGATGTTCGACTTCAGCGTGACCGGCAAGCCGATGTACTTCCTGGTGCCGGATCTCGACCACTATCGCGGTGAGCTGCGAGGGTTCTACTTCGATCTCGCTGAGCGAGCACCCGGCCCGCTCGTGCGCTCGCAGGATGAGCTGGCCGAGGCGCTCGCGGACGCCGGCACCGAGGCCGCCTACGCATCGCGGTATGCGGCGTGGCGCGCCCAGTTCAACGCACGTGACGACGGTCGAGCCGCCGAACGGGTGGTGGACCGCATCCTCGATCAGGGATTCGTCACCCGCTGACCCGCTGCTGCCTCGCTCAGGGGAGCGGGGTGTTGCGGGTGCCCAGGCGCGAAGCGTCGACCGTGTCGTGCGCTCCTCGGAGCACGCCGGCCAGGAACCCGACGCCCCAGGACAGGTGCATCGTCGGGAGCACCACCAGCGTCCACAGTCGTTGCCGGATGCTGCCACCGCCGGGTGACAGTGCGACGGCCACGACGAGCAGCACGTAGAGCGCCAGCGGCACGTACACGACGGAGGCGATGAGCGACGCGATCCCGCTCAGCACACCGGTCAGCTGCAGGACGCCGACCACGATGGCCAGGGCGAGAAGCAGCACGAGCGCCGGTGGCGCGAAGAAGCGCAGGCCGTTGCGGCGTCCGAAGCGACGCACGAGCTCGCCGCGCCACGCACCGGTCGCCCGGAACTGACGTGCCAGCCGCAGCCAGCTCTCGCGCGGCCAGTACGTCACCGACAGCTTCGGATCGAACCACACCAGGTGGCCAGCCTGCCGGATGCGCAGGTTGAGCTCCCAGTCCTCACCGCGGCGGATCGACTCGTCGAACAGTCCGACCTCGTCGAGCACGGCTCGGCGCATCACGCCGAGGTACGCCGACTCGGCTTCGCCCTCGTGCGCGCCGCCGTGATAGGCGCCGCCGCCGAGGCCGACGGGGGAGTTGTACAGGCGTGCGACCGATTTCTGGAAGGGGGCGCGTCCCTCGGCATGCATCACGCCGCCGACGTTGGCAGCGCCGGTGCGCTCGAGCGTGCGCAGAGCCCGCTCGGCGTAGCCGGGGGAGAGCTCGGAGTGCGCGTCGACGCGGACGATCGTCGAGTAGCGGCTGGCCCGGATCGCGGCGTTGAGCCCGACGGGGATGTGGGCGGCCGGGTTCTCGACGAGCCGGATGCGGTCGTCGGTTGCCGCCAGTCGGTGCGCGAGCTCGGTGGTGCCGTCGCTGGACGGGCCGAGGGCGAGCACGAGCTCTGCCGGGCCGTCCAGCTCCTGTGCCAGGACGGAGGCGACAGCGTGCTCGAGGTATGCGCGTTCGTTCAGCACCGGCATCACGAAGGAGACCCCTGTCGCGGCTCCGGCGGCTTGACTCTCCTGCACCTCTCGATCATGTCACGGTGGCGCCCACGCTGCCTGGAACTTCGATGGACTCAGTACTCTGGAGGGATGGGTGCATTGTCTGACGCGAAGAAGGCATACCGTCTCCTGAAACGCGCACTGGCATCCCGAGCGGCCGTGCAGCGCGTGCGGCGGCGGCTGACGGACACGCCGCCGCCACCGGAAGGGCACTTCAAGATCGCGGTGTACTTCGCCGACGGCGCCGTCAACATGTACCAGATGCGCCAGTGGTACCGGCCGCTCGCCGAGCTGGCAACGCGCTGGCCGGTCGTCGTGCTCGCCCGCAACGCGAGCGGTGCCGAGAAGCTGCTCGACGAGGATGCGCCTCCGGTCGCGTTCGTGCCGACGATCCGCGATCTCGAGCGATTCATCGCCGCCCAGGACATCCGGATCGTCCTCTACGTGAACCAGAACACCCGGAACTTCCAGATGTTCCGCTACGGCCGTCGCTGGCACGTCTTCATCAACCACGGCGAGTCCGACAAGATGTACATGACCACGAACCAGTACAAGGCGTACGACTACGCCCTGGTCGCAGGACAGGCCGCTCGCGACCGGCTGTCGCGCACGCTCTGGGACTACGACATCGACCGCAGGACGATCGAGATCGGACGCCCGCAGGCCGACCACTTCTCCGGCGTGCTGCCGTACACGCCCGATGAGCGCACCGTCGTGCTCTACGCCCCGACCTGGGAGGGCGACCGCCCGAGCGCGCACTACGGATCGATCGCGACGCACGGCGAGACACTCGTGACCCAGCTGCTCGCCTCCGACGCGCACCGGGTCATCTACCGCCCGCACCCGCGCAGCGGTGTGATCGACGACGAGTACGGCGCAGCGCACCGGCGCATCATCGCGGCGATCGAGGCGGCCAACGCCGCCGATCCCCGCGCACAGCACGTGTACGACCACGGTGCAGAACTCGGCTGGCAGCTCGCCGAGGCGGATGTCGCGATCGTCGACATCTCGGCCATGGTCTACGACCGACTCGCGGCAGGCAAGCCGCTCATGATCACGCGCCCCGCTGACGAGCGTGCATCGATCGACACCAAGGGGTACCTCTCCGACTGCGAGTGGTTGACGACGGAGAGTGCGAAGGACATCGTCGCCGAAGTGCAGCGGGTCCGCGACGACGAGGCTGCCATCGCCCGGCTGCAGATGTGGGTGCGGCACTACTTCGGGGACACCACGCCCGGCGTCGCGACGGAGAAGTTCCACCAGGCGATCGAGCAGCTCATGGCCGAGTGGGAGCGCTGGCGTGCGCACGAGGTCGGCGCCGCGCCTGCGGACGAGGACGACGACGACGAAGAAGCCGACGACGAGGAGCTCTGAGCATGGGCTTTCCCCGCGCCGCGGCCGTCGCGAGCCGCTTCGAAGCGGTCGCCGCGACAGGATCGACCAACGCCGACCTCCGAGCGCATGCGTCGGAGGCGGCGTCCTGGCCCCACCTGTCGGTGCTGGTCACGGACAATCAGACCGCTGGACGAGGACGGCTCGACCGCGTCTGGGTGGCCCCGCCCGGATCCTCGCTGGCGGTCTCGGTGCTCCTGCGCGACCTCCCCGACGATGTGACGGCACGCGGATGGATCCCGCTCATCGCCGGCGCGGCGATGAGCGATGCGGTCGCGGCGCAGTTGCCGGGACGCGAGGTCTCGGTGAAGTGGCCGAACGACGTGCTGGTCGACGAGCGGAAGATCTGCGGCATCCTCGCCGAGGCCGCAGGGACTGCGGTGATCGTCGGATCCGGCGTGAACACCCGGATGACTGCGGATCAGCTCCCGGTGCCGACGGCGACCTCGTTCGCGGCCGAAGGGGCGGAGGTCGATCAGGATCGTCTGCTCGCCGACTACCTCGGTGGGCTGCGGACGCATCTCGCAGCCCTGGCCCAGTCAGGCGACGCTGCCGGCAGCGGCGTGCACGCCGCCGTGACAGCCCGCTGCGCGACGATCGGGCGCCGCGTGCGCGTGTCGCTGCCCGGCGAGCGACTGCTCGAAGGAATCGCCACCGGACTCGATGTCGACGGTCGCCTGCTCGTCGCCGCAGGTGGCGTCGACCACGCGATCTCCGCCGGCGACGTCGTGCACGCGCGACTCGCCTGAGACTGACACGCCGCCGCCAAGACCGCGTTGTCCGAGAACACGGGCACAATGGTGGGGTGACCCAGCCTGTGACCCTCGGAGGGCGGCCGATGATGCCGCCGCCCGGTGTGCCTTCGGAAGAGCTGATGATCGCGCGGTTCCGGGGTCACGCACGTCGGCTCTTCTGGTCAGCGCTTGTCCTGGTCGCCGCGTTCGGCGCCACGGCCTATTTCTACGACAATCTTCCGGCGCCGTTCGAGAACTGGATGCTGCTCGCGGCATCCGGGGCGCTCGTGCTGCTGCTGGTGGTGGTGCCGTACGTCGTCTGGCTCTCTCGACGCACGACCGTCACGACCAGGCGCGTGATCGCGCACCGCGGCATCGGCTCGACGCATCGACGTGAGATGTCTCACGCCCGCGGCTACACGATCGCCGTTCGACGGGGGCCTCTGCAGCGGATGTGGGGCACCGGATCGATCACGCTGTCCAACGGTGTCGACACTCCGCTCGTGCTGCAGAACGTACCGAACGTGACGCTCGTGCATGAGACGCTGGCCGATCAGATCGAGGTCAGTCAGATCCTCGCGCACCGCGACGCGCAGTCGACGGGGGCGGACGGCTCGACAGAGCGCTGAGCCTGCCGGCCGCGACGTGAAGCGGTGATCCGCTCCCGCCCGGATGCGAGAGAATGGTCACGACGAATGGAGGCGGCACATGGCGCTGCGTGTAGGCGTGATCGGCGGAGGACAGCTCGCTCGGATGATGATCGCCCCGGCGGTCGAGCTCGGGCTCGAGCTGAGGGTGCTCGCCGAGGCGGAGGGGATGTCGGCCTCGCTCGCTGCGACGGCTGTCGGGGACTACCGCGATCTCGATGTCGTTCGTGCCTTCGCTCAGGACGTCGACGTGATCACCTTCGACCACGAGCACGTGCCGCAGGATGTGCTGCGCGCACTCGTCGCCGACGGCGTTGCGGTGCACCCCGGCCCTGATGCACTGCAGTTCGCACAGGACAAGCTGGTCATGCGCGCGAAGCTCGCAGAGCTGGGCGTTCCGCAGCCGGAGTGGGCAGCCGTGCGCACGCCGGCCGAGCTGCAGGACTTCCTCGACGCTCACCACGGCGCCGGCGTCGTGAAGACGCCGCGCGGCGGCTACGACGGAAAGGGCGTGCGTGTCGTGCGTGCTGCCGCCGAGGCCGACGACTGGCTCGGTGCGCTCGTCGACGACGACGCACTGCTGGTCGAGGAGCTCGTGCCGTTCGTACGCGAACTCGCGCAGCAGGTGGCTCGGCGCCCGAGCGGAGAGATCGTGGCCTACCCGGTCGTCGAGACCGTGCAGCGCGACGGCGTCTGCGCCGAGGTCATCGCGCCGGCCCCCGCGGCATCCGATCGGCTCGTGCAGGTCGCTGAGGGCATCGGCCGCAGCATCGCGGAGGGCCTGCAGGTCACCGGCATGCTCGCGGTGGAGCTGTTCGAGACCGACGACGACCGCATCCTCGTGAACGAGCTCGCGATGCGGCCCCACAACAGCGGGCACTGGAGCCAGGACGGTGCCGTCACCGGCCAGTTCGAGCAGCACCTGCGTGCGGTCGCGGATCTGCCGCTGGGCAGCACTGCCCCACGAGCGGCATGGTCGGTCATGGTGAACATCCTCGGCGGACCGGTCGAGGGCACGATCGGGCAGCGCTTCGGCGCGGCGATGGCCGAGCATCCTTCCGCCAAGATCCACACCTACGGCAAGGAACCGCGCCCCGGTCGCAAGGTCGGTCACGTGAACGTGTCGGGCGATGACCTCGACGATGCGGTCTACGTCGCCCGTGCGGCAGCTGTGCATTTCGACTGAGGCGTCGAGTTCTGGGGGCGCAGCCGCGTGCCGTTGGGGGAATCTCCAGCGCCAGACCGTAGCCTGAGTGGGTGACCGAGCCACTGCATTCCTCCGCCGCGCCCCTCGTCGGCGTCGTCATGGGTTCTGATTCCGACTGGCGCGTGATGAGCGATGCATCCCAGGCGCTCACCGACTTCGGTATCCCGCACGAGGTCGAGGTGGTGTCCGCTCACCGCACGCCGGACAAGCTCATGAGCTACGCCCGCGAAGCACGCGGCCGCGGCATCCGCGTCATCATCGCAGGAGCCGGGGGAGCAGCGCATCTGCCTGGCATGCTCGCGTCGATGACCGCGTTGCCCGTCGTCGGTGTACCGGTGCCGCTGGCGTACCTCGACGGAATGGACTCGCTCCTCTCGATCGTGCAGATGCCGGCCGGCATCCCGGTCGCCACAGTCTCGATCGGCGGAGCTCGAAACGCAGGTCTGCTCGCGGCTCGGATCCTCGGAACGTCCGACGATGAACTCGCGGCCCGCGTGGAAGCGTACGCGGGCGAGCTCGAGGCCCAGGTCGAGGCGAAGAACGAACGGTTGAAGGAGTCGCTGTGACCCTGGCGCCGCCGCGCGCCACCGCCCGGCCGCTGATCGAGACCCGGCCGCTGCGGCACCCGGACACATCAGACGCCGGCGGCATGGCGAAGCGCGGCTGGTGGCTCGTCGTCCTCAACGTGCTCCTTCCCGGCTCGGCACAGGTGCTCGCAGGCAGTCGCAAGCTCGGGCGCTTCGGCCTCGGCGCGACACTGAGCGCCTGGTTCCTGGTGATCGTCGCCGCCGGCCTCGCGCTCTTCGCCCGTCCGGTGCTGCTCTGGCTGATCAGTGCCGGCTGGTTCTCGGCGCTCCTGCTGACCCTGCTGCAGGTCGCGCTGGTCGGGTACGCGGTGCTGTGGATCGTGCTGACCTTCGACACCCTGCGACTCGTCCGGCTGGTGCGAGTGCCGCCCGCGCAGCGCTTCGCGATCCCGGTGGTGGCTCTCGTGCTCCTCGGACTCGTCGGCGGAGGCGCTGCGTATGCCGCGACCGCCGTGGGCTCCACGCGTGACGCGATCGGCTCGATCTTCGGGCAGAGCGGACCGAGCCTGCCCCCGGACGAGGGGTATTACAACATCCTGCTCCTCGGCGCCGACAGCGGTGACGGACGCGACTCCATGCGCTTCGACAGCATCTCCGTCGTCTCGGTCAACGCCACCTCCGGAGCTGTCACGATCACCGGCATCCCTCGCGAGCTGCCCAACGCGCCGTTCAGCGAGGGCAGCCCCATGCAGGCGCTCTACCCGAACGGCTTCGAAGGCTACGCCTCGTCGACCTGCGGCTGGAACGGCTGGATGAATCACGTGCGAAACGCCGCCGAGATCTGCCGCGACGATGAGGGCAAGGGCCTGTATCCGGATGCGGATGCCCAGGGCTCCGCCCCCGGCATCGAGGCGACCAAGGATGCGGCCGAGGGTGTGCTCGGCATCAAGATCCCGTATTACGTCTTCGTCGACATGCACGGGTTCGCCGAGCTCGTCGATGCCCTCGGCGGCGTCGACATCAACGTCACCGAGCGACTGCCCAAGGGGGGACCACCTGAGGGCTGGCACGGCACCGACGTCAACGAATGGGCGATCGGCTGGATCGAACCAGGGCAGCAGCGCATGGACGGCGACACGGCGCAGTGGTACGCCCGCTCGCGATACACGACGAGCGACTGGGACCGGATGAAGCGTCAGCGCGAACTGCAGGAGGCGATCCTCGGCCAGTTCACGCCGCAGACGGTGCTGACACGGTTCAACGAGGTGGCTGCGGCCGGAACAGCGCTGATCGACACCGATCTCCCGCAGGACAAGCTGCCCGAGTTCTTCGATCTCATGCTGAAGGCCAAGGAGCAGCCGGTCACGACGATCGAGCTCACCCCCGAGCAGGGCGTCGATGAGCACCAGCCCGATTACGCCTACATCCACGAGATGATCCAGCAGGCGCTCCACCCGCCGACGGAGACACCGACGCCGACGCCCTGACCAGGTGGTGGCCCATGCACCGATGGGATCGATCACGCGTGATCCCCTGGTGACCCGTGCCCTCGGCCCACGCTGCTGCGTGCCCGACGCGCGACGTGCTCGACGCGGATCCGCCCACCCCGGACCTGCGCGCAGGCGTAGAACAGCCCACGACCGTCCCGTGAGAGATGAGGGGACGGTCGTGGGCTTTCCGGTGCATGACCGGAATCACCAGACGACGGTGATCGGAGGGGGAGGGATCACCGTCGTCCAGTCGACCACCGCACGAGGCGGCGATCGGACTTAGGCGCGCTTGCGGCGTGCGGCTCCTGCGGCGACGAGAGCGCCTCCGGCGACCAGCGCCACAGCGCCGCCACCCAGGATCCACGGTGAAACGCTGCCACCGGTGAGCGCCAGCTCGATGCCGGTGCCGGTGAGCGGAAGCTCCGTGCCGGCCGCGGCGACGCCCGGGTCGTGATCGCAGCTGACGGCTGCATCATGGCCGTGCGAGACCGTGATGGTCGCCGTGTACGAACGCGATCCCGAGAAGGCGATCGCGTACGAACCCTCGCCGTCGGACGGCGGACGGAACGTCAGCGTCAGGCCGCCATCGGCGCCAGCGGTGTTCCCCGACACCGAGGAGTCGGCGGCGTTGAGACCGGACACCGACACGCCCACATTCTCGGACGGCAGGAAGTAGCCGGGTCCGAAGACGACGGTCGAGACCTCGCAGATGTCGATGATCGGGTCGTTGACCTTCACACCGGGCTTGTCCGCATAGGAGTCGGATGACGCGGCCGGAACAGACGGCGCGGCAGTGGCGACGGCAGGTGCGAAGAGCACGAGTGCGCCAACGGTCAGGCTGATTGCAGCCAGTTTTTTCAGCATGATTCTCCCCAGATTTCACGCGGAATCGCCTTCAGACACACCCCTGCGTCCGACTGCGTGGATTCCCCTGCCCCCACGGCAAGATGACAGAACCCAGATATTCCCCAGTGAGGATGACAGTACCCTATCCGCGCTGCAATGTCACGACGCGCAGGTCAGTTTCCCTCGTGTCGTCTTCGGAGTGTCGATCAGCGGGGTGTGCTGCACCTCCGTGAGGCGCTCTCCGGAGCCGGTGCCCTGGAATTCGACGGTGATCGTGCTCGACTCGCCGGGCGCCAGGAGCACTTCGTGCTGCACGACGGCGCGATCGCCGAGTGTCGCGGTCTGCACGCCCTCTTCTGCGCCGTCCCGGTCGGTGTGCGACGGGGTGGATCCCTCGGGGCCGTACACGGCGATCAGCGTGCTCGTCGAGCCGATCGGCACATCGAAGTTGCCGCCGCCGGTGACGTAGTCGGTCAAGGTGGGCACCACGTCGGCGGCGACGGTGTTCGTCCACGTCACGCGAACCTGGGTCGTCGGCTGGCCCTGGCACGTGCCGACCGACGTCTCGATCGAGGCGCGCGCGTAGAAGTCCATCTTGCCGCCGGTGCTGTCGTTCAGCAGCACGCCGACGTAGGTCGCGTCCTCGCCGTCGGTCGGGATCGTCCCGCCCAGCGAGGACGCGGCCAGCAGAGACTGCTCGTCCTCGTGCGCGCTCCAGATCCGGATGCGGTCCTGGTCGGCGGACTTCGCCAGTGCGGCCACCAGCGCGCGAGGATCGCCGCTCCCGAGTGCAGCGCCGAAGAGCCCGCTCGCGGCTTGGGCGAAGACCGCGTCCTGCACGATCGGGTCCGGCACCGCGGCGTAGATCTCGGAGAGCAGGATGCTCACGATCGTGTCCGCCGTCGCCGTGAACGGCCCGAACGTCAGGTCGCCAGTGGTCGACATCAGGTTGGCCGCCACGATCGTGTCGACCGCGATGACGCCGTCGATCTGCTGGCCGAACCGCTGCTGCCACCGCGTCGCGAGCAGCGGCGCCGCCTCGGAGAAGTCGGGGATGCTCGTGATGTTCTGCAGATACCGCCCTGGTCGGTCCTCGAAGAGGGCGAGTGTGGAGTCGCTCACCGGGAGCCCGACGTCCAGCGCCGGGAAGTCAGGGGTGCCCGCCTGCTGCACCAGCGTGACCTGTCCGTTCTCGGCGTGCAGCAGCGCGACCGATCCGACGATGCCACCTGAGGAGCGCAGCTCGGCGTTGTTCTGCATCGCGAGCACGTAGTTCCGTGGCCCCTCTCCGCCCAGCATGCTCGGCAGCAGGACAGACGCGCCATGGAGCGCTCCCACCGCTGTCGCGGCCTGCGACACGGTCGAGCGCATCTCGCGGACCGCGTCGGCGAGCGGTGGCAGCGTCGCATCGGCGTCGATCTTCCTCGCGCGGGACTCCGCATCGCTCAAGGCGTCGTCGGCCTCGCCCAACGGAGCTTCGATCGCGGCGAAGGGGGCGAGGTCGATCGCGCCGCCGTTGAAGCCGAGGCTCGCCAGGTCGAAGCCGTCGGCTGCGTCGAGCATCGGGGTGAGTGCGTCGGTCGCGACATCGTCAGCGATGTCGGCGACCTCGCTCACCGCGTGGAAGTTCGGACCGATCCAGGGCAGGATGCCGAAGGCCTGCCAGATCGGGTCCGACGTCAGTTCGTGTGCGGATCGCGCGTGGTGAGCGATACGTTCTGCGATCGGCGCAGCACTCTCGAGGTCGCCGGAGCCGATCGCGGACTTGAGCTGAGATGCGCTCTTGGCCACCTGCTGCAGATCACTCACGGCGCCGATGCCTCGAACAGCGACCCAGCCGAGCGAGACGACGAGGACCGTCAGGAGGATGCCGATGGTCCATCCGATCCATCGGCGCCGTACAGGAAGTCGACCGTCGCTCACGTGAGCATTCAAGCATGAACGGGGGATCCGCCGTCGTCCGGCCGCCGAATGCTGAGCGAATGCTGACATTCGGACGGTTCGGCCCTGCCGATGCACGGCTGGGGGAGCGGACGCGGTTAACCTGAGGACATGGGTGCTCGGCTGCGTGTTGTTCTGGATCAGCTCGTGCACGTCGTCGACGCAGATCACGCCGCTGCGGCGCTGGATCTCGCGCGCGGCCTCGTGTCGACGACGCCGTCGGGCTGTGCGGTCGATGCGATCGTGCCCGCCAATGCAGAGGTGCCGGTCGACGGCGTTGGCGAGATCCGCACCCTCGCACTCGCACGGCGTGAGCTCGCCGCCTCCTGGCAGATGGGGATCGCACCAGGCGTCGGCGGTGGGCTGATCCACTCCGCGACACTGATGGCTCCGCTGATCCGCCACGACCGGGTCCACGACAACGATCAGACGGTCGTGACGGTCTGGGATCTGCGTGCCTGGGACGCGGCAGACTCGCTGCCGCGAACCGTCGTGGCGTGGCAGCGCGCCATGCTGCGTCGGGCGGTGAAGCATGCCGACGCGATCGTCGTGCCATCGCACGCGGTGGCCGAGCGTCTCGGCGAGCTCGCGAAGTTCGGCGGGCGGATCCGCGTGATCGCGGGGGCTGCCCCCGAAGGGTTCGCGCGGCCGTCCGACGTGGCCGAGCGGCGCGCCGCGCTGTCGCTCCCCGAGCGCTACGTGGTCCTCACCGGGTCGAAGGAGACGCTGGCCGAGGGGTTCCGCGGCGCGGCCGCAGCAGGGCTGGACGCCGTCGTGCTCGATGCGCCGGAAGGAGCTGAGCCGGCGCTGGCCGACATCGCATCCGCCGCCGGCCTGCCGGAGAGCCGCGCGCATGTGCGCGGAGCGTTGCACCAGGAGGACCGCGCCGCCGCACTCGCCGGCGCTGCGGCCTTCGCGACGACCGATCCGATCCACGGGTGGCCGTGGCGCGCGGTCGAGGCGATGACCCTCGGCATCCCGGTCGTGGCTGTGGACACGGGGGCACACCGCGATGTCATCGCGGACGGTGGCATGCTCGTGGAGCCTGCCGAGATCGCAGAGGCGATCAGCGCGGCGACGGACTCGCAGCGGCTGCGGGTGCTCGCACAGGATCGCTCTCGAGCCTTCTCCTGGGCGAGTTCCGCCGAGCGGGTGTGGGGTTTGCACGCCGAGCTGTGAGCTAGGCGCGCATCAGCTCCACTGCCTCTTTGCTCGCGCCGTCGAAGCGGACCTTCCCCTGCTGCAGGAGGATGCCGCGCTCGCACAGGTCGGAGACCATGTTCAGGTCGTGACTGACGACCACCAGGGTCTTGCCCTCGGCGTGCAGCTCGCGGACTCGCGCGATGCACTTCCGCTGGAACGGCTCGTCGCCGACGGAGAGGATCTCGTCGATCAGCAGAACGTCCATCTCGGTGTGGATTGCCACGGAGAACGCCAGTCGGAGGAACATGCCGGAGGAGTAGTGCTTCACCTCGGTGTCGATGAACTGCTCGATCTCGCTGAACGCGACGATCTCGTCGTAGCGCGCCTCGGTCTCCTTCCGGCTCATCCCGAGGATGGCCGCATTCAGGAAGATGTTCTCCCGACCGGAGAGATCGGGGTGGAAGCCGGCGCCGACCTCGATGAGTCCGGCGACGCGGCCACGGGTGAGCGCGGATCCTGCGTCAGGCTCGAGGACGCCTGAGATGAGCTTGAGCATCGTCGACTTGCCGGAGCCGTTGAATCCGAGCAGCGCCACCGACTCGCCTTCTCCGATGTCGAATGAGACGCCGTCGAGGGCGTGGAAGTTGGTCGTCAGCGGCTTGCGGCGGATGGCTGCGAGTGCGGTCTCCTTGATGGAGTGCGTGTGCCGGAGTTTGAAGGTCTTGTGGACGTCGTCGATGATGATCCGCGGCAGTACCTGCGCATCAGAGATCCTGGGCAAAGCGACCCTCCAGTCGGCGGAAGACGAGCTGGCCGATGACCAGTGCGATGAGTGAGGTCACGAGCCCGATCAGGCCGTACATCCAGAGGTCGGGGATGGGAGAGCCGTTGTCGGGGCCGAGCGGGAACCAGATCCCGTAGTGGAACAGCTCCACCGCTGCGGTGATGGGGTTCAGCCGGTAGAGCACGAAGAGCCACTCCGGGACGACCTTGGCGACCTGCGTCCATTCGTACATCACGGGGGATGCCCAGATCGCGATCATCACGATGATCTCCACGAAGCTCTGCGCGTCGCGGAACGTGACATTGATCGAGCCGAAGAACAGGCCGAGCCCGCTCGCCAGCACGGCGATGATGACGAGAGACAGCAGGATCGCGGCCACGGAGGCGAACGACGGCGCCCAGCCGAAGAACAGCGAGATGCCCACGACGACGATGATCTGCGGCACGGTGTTCACCGCTGCGATGAGCACGCTCGAGACGGGGAACATCTCACGCGGAAGGGAGATCTTCTTGATGAGCGCCGCGTTGTCCACGAGGGAGCGCGTGCCGTTGGAGAACGCCTCGTTGAAGAAGGTGACGACGGTGATTCCCGAGAGCAGATAGATCGGGAAGTACTCGACGCGATCGTTCAGGCCGAGGAAGACGCCGATCGCGACGAAGAAGACGACGAACTGGACGAGCGGCTTCACATACGACCAGAGCCAGCCGAAGATCGAGCCCCGGTATCTGATCTGCACCTCTTTGCGCACGATGAGGGAGAGGAGATACCGCTGTCGGAAGACCTCGAGAAGCCCTCGATTCGCACCAGGGGTCGTCATCCTCTGGTCGTCGACTGTGCGAGCCTGTTGCACCGCGATTCCACCTTCCGTATGCGCGGACCATCTCGCGCGCACCTCGAGCAATCATACGAGTCGCCGCGCCTGATCCCTGGCAGATCGGCGCAAATGCGCGGCGGTCCTCGGGCACAGGCGCGGCCCAGGGTGCGCATCTCGGTCGCTGGTAGGATCGGCGAGTTGTCGTGCGTCCTCGATCCGAAAGCAACCAGTATTCGTGACAGTTCTTCAAGCTCTCGATCAGCCCGCGCTCTTCCGGTTCTCGGATGAGAAGACCGGGATCGAACTCTCGACACGAGAGCGGCGCCTGCTGGTGGGTGCGTTGAACTTCCACGCACTGATGGCGCCGGAACGAACCTTCCGCGTCCATCTGTACGACGGCACGGTGGAGACACCGCCGCGGCTCACGGACGACAGCACGTTCGACGGCATGTCTCGATTCAACCGGCACCGCCTGACATCGTTCGACGTCATCAGTGCGGTCCCGGCAGAGGAGCGGCGTGCGCAGGCTTCGGAGGCCGCGTCCGCAGCACTCGTGCGATCGCCGGTCCGCCACCTCCACGTGTCATCCGACGAGATCCTGAAATCGGATCCGTATCGATCGCCGCGTCCTGGACTCGTCGGCGGACTCGCCCGCTGGGTCAAGGCGCGGGCGCCACTCTTCTACGACGACCTTCGTGATCTGTCGTTGCTCAGGTTCCAGCGACGCCTGCACACGCCGGTCACACGTCGTCAGTACGAGTCGGAGTTCCGACGGGGCGGGCTGCACGAAGACGACGTCATCGTTCCGGCGGCACCCGCTGTCGACGGCGCCCAGAAAGCCGTGATCATCGGCTTGCACTGGTTCCAGCTCGGTGGTGCCGAACTCTGGGCCTTCGAGGCGGTGAAGCTTGTTCGCGAAGCGGGGTTCCTTCCGATCGTGCTGACGAATCGCGACTCGCACCACGAGTGGATCACCCGATCCGAGCTCGATGGGGCCCTGCTCATTCCCTTCTCGGAGCCGACGGTCGATTCGCAGACGCCGGGGATCGAGCAGCTGTTGCGCGCGCTGCTGCAGAATTTCGACGTCCGCGGGGTGGTGATCCATCACAACCAGTGGATCTACGACCGGGTGGCGTGGATCGCAGCATCCCGACCCGGAATCCCGATCGTCGACAGCACGCACATCGTCGAGTACACCGGCGGAGGCTACCCCCTGAGCAGCGCGGTCGCCGCGGAATCGATCACGAAGCACCATGTCATCTCGCCGAGTCTTGCGCGGTGGATGACGGATGTGCAGCGGATCCCGGCTGATCGGGTGGTGATGGCACCGCTCGGTGGTCTCACGGTGAAGCCGAAGGATGCCGTCTTCCGGCCGCGTGCGGACGGAGACGTCTTCACCGTCGCGTTCATCGGCAGACTCGCCCGTCAGAAGGCCCCCGAGGTCTTCCTCGCCATGGCGCATCGCCTGAAGCACCAGGGACACCGGCTTCGGTTCATCCTTCATGGTGACGGCGAACTCGCGAGCTGGGTCAACGACATCATCGAGGCCGAGGGACTGGCCGCCGACATCGTCCGGCGCACGTCCAAGATCCCCGTTGCCGAGACACTCGATGAAGCGCATGTCCTCGTCGTGTCCTCGCACAACGAGGGGCTCACGCTGACGACGCTCGAGGCCATTGCGCACGGAGTCCCCGTGGTGTCGACCGACGTCGGAGCGCAGCGCGACATCATCCCCGACTCCGCCCTGGTGCCTCGGTTCGCGCATCGTGCGTCGCGGCGCTTGGCCGAGATCGTGGCACCCCTCGTCGATGACGAGGCGGCCCGAGAGTCGCTGTGGCGCAGGGAGCGCAAGGCCGAGAAGAAGCTGCTGTCGCAGCAGTCCGCGAGTTCGTGGTTCAAGGAAGAGGTGAGCTCGTGGTGAGCGTCGCAGCAGTCGTCGTCACGTTCAACCGGTTGGAGAAGTTGAAGACGGTCCTCGCATCCGTGGCGGCGCAGTCGCACCCGGTGGAGACCTTGTTCATCATCGACAACGCCTCCACCGATGGCACCGCGGAGTATCTGTCGTCCGTCGAGCTCTCGGTACCGGTCGAGATCGTCACGATGACGACGAACTCCGGCGGTGCGGGCGGATTCTCTGAGGGGATGCGCCGCGGTTATGCATCGGGGGCGGATCACGTCTGGATCATGGACGACGACTGCTACCCGAAGCCGGATGCGCTCGCTGCGCTGCTCTCGGGTTTCGAAGGCGCTGTCGCCGAACTCGGCGCCGAAGTGCCTTTCGCCTGCTCGGTGGTGGAGTTCACCGACGGCAGCATCTGCGAGATGAACAACCCCGTTCCGACATGGGACTGGGGTCGTCTCCTCGTCAAGGGACAGCAGAACGTCATGGTCACCGCCTGCTCGTTCGTCTCGGTGCTCATCCCTCGGTGGGCGATCGCCGAGTACGGGCTTCCGTACTCGGAGTACTTCATCTGGTTCGACGACCGCGAGTACACGCTGCGCCTCACCGGACGCTGCCCCGGCGTGCAGGTGCTGGACAGCGAGGTCGTCCACGACATGGGCGACAATCGCGGCGTGAACTTCGCGATGGTCGACCGGAAGAGCCTCTGGAAGTTCGCCTACGGCGTGCGCAACGAAGCCTCGTGGCAGCTGCACCACCGAGGATTCCTCCACTTCGTGGAGTTCGGCGCTCGGCTGTTCCTCAGCCTGCATCGCGGACGTGTGCCACTGGACCTCCGCGCGAAGCTCCTGGGCAAGTGGGTGCGCGGGATCACCTTCAATCCGAAGGTGCAGTACCCCGAGGCGGAGAAGGCGTGAGCTGGGTCACGATCGTGCCGGCGGTCCTCGTCACGGGCGCAGTGCTGTTCGGGCCGGGAATCATCGTCGGCGCGCTCCTGCGGCTGCGAGGACTGCGCCTGGTCGCGCTGGCTCCAGCGCTCAGCGTGTCGCTGATCGCCGTCGCCGCTCTCGCAGCGCCGATCGTCGGCATCAGGTGGGGCCTTCTTCCCGTGGCGATCCTCACCGTCATCGCCGCCGTCGCCGCGTTCTTCTGGTCGAAGTACGCGGGACGTCCAGCGTCGCCAGCGTCGCGTTCGACGGCGCACCAACGCATTGCCATCGCCATCGCGCTCGTCGTACCCGCAGTCATCATCGCCTTCGTGCTGGTTCGCAGCATGCATGCGCCGGACTACTTCTCGCAGCGGTACGACAACTTCTTCCACCTCAACGCGATCCAGTACGTGTTGGACACGGGGAATGCATCGCCGCTCTGGCTCGGAAGCATGACGTCGCCGGCGGGAGTGCCCTTCTATCCGTCGGGCTGGCACGCGGTGGTGGCGATCATCGTGGCACTGAGCGGATCCGGCGTCGCCGTCGCCGCGAATGCGATGATCATCGTCGTCGCTGCCGTCGTCTGGCCGCTCGGCGCGATCTTCCTGGTGCGCGAGCTCCTCGGTCGGAGCCAGATCGTCACCGTGATCGCAGGTGTCCTCAGCGCTGCGTTCCCTGCCTTCCCCTTCCTCCTCCTGCACTACGGCGTGCTCTATCCGCTGTTCCTCGGACTGGCCCTCGCCCCGGCCGCGATCGCCGTCGCATGGCGGCTCCTGCGCCCAGGCGCCGTCTCGCGTCGGCAGGATTGGGCGCTGCTCCTGATCCTCGTCATTCCCGGACTGGGCGTGGCGCATCCGGGCGCGCTCATGGCCGTGGTCGCGCTGACCGTGCCGTTCGTGGTGGCCCGCATCATCGTCGAGATCAGACGAGGCGGTCGCGCTCGTCTCATCGGAGTCGCACTCCTCGTGGCATATGCAGGCGCCGGCGTCGTCCTGCTGCAGGTGGTCCGCCCGCCGGCGAGCCAGATCTACTGGCCCATCATCAACACCGTTCCCGGTGCGATCGGCGAAGTCGTCTCGGCGAGCGTGTACGGCTACCCGAGCTCGCTCGGCATCACTGCGCTGATGCTGATCGGCGCCTACAGCGTGATCAGGCGCGGAAGCTACGTCCGCTGGTCGATTCTGAGCATGGCGGTCATCTCTGCGGCCCTCTACATCATCGTCGCGGCATCTCCCTATGAGGTGCTCCGATTCTGGTTCACAGCGCCGTGGTACAACAATCCTCCCCGGGTTGCCGCATTCTGGGCGATCGGCGTGCTGCCTCTCGCTGCATTGGGCGGAGCGGTGCTCGTCTCGTGGGCCCTCCGGCAGCGCCCGCTCGCCGTGATCCGACGGATCTCCCTACGGGTGCCTGCCTCGCTCCTGGCGGTCATCGTCGTCCTCCTCGTCGGGGTGACGCAGAATGCAGCCATTCGACAGGCTGCCGCAGACATCGAGTTCACCTACGAGCTGCGTCCGGGTGGGCCGATCGTGTCGCCGGACGAGCTCGATCTGATGGAGGACCTGGCCGATGTCGTCCCGAAGGATGCCGTCATCGCGGGAGACCCATGGACGGGGGCATCCTTCGCGTACGGGGTGAGCGGCCGCCGTGTGCTGATGCCTCACCTGCTGATGGATCTCACGGACGACGCCGAGACGATCAACACTCGCCTCGCCACGGAGGGGGACTCCGCCGCCGTCTGCGATGCACTCGACGACACCGGTGTGCGATACGTCCTCGACTTCAGCGCCGACGGCGACTTCCAGGAGAACGACGGCGACTACTCCGGATTCGACCACCTGGAGCGCTCGCCGTATGTCGAGCTGGTGGAGCAGCGCGGTGACGCCAAGCTGTACAAGATCATCTCCTGCGGACTCGGCCGATGACGTACGAGATCTTCGTTCCCTATTGGGGGGATCCCGAGCAGCTCTACGAGACGGTCGAGTCCGTGCGACGTCAGACCGATTCCGACTGGCGGCTCACCGTCATCGATGACTGCTATCCGGACCCTTCCGTCGCCGAGCATTTCCGTTCCGAGTCCGACGAGCGCATCGTCTACGTGCGCAACTCGAGCAACGTGGGGATCACCGAGAATTTCCGGGAGTCCGTGCGTCGCGCCTCGACGCCGTTCATCACCATCCTCGGCTGCGACGATCTCCTGCATCCGGACTATGTGAAGATCGTCAGGGCTGCGGCCGAGCGCGTCCCGCATGCCGACGTGATTCAGCCGGGCGTCGTGGTGATCGATGAGCGAGGACGTCCGGTGCTCCCGCTCGTCGATCGCATCAAGCAGCGGTGGCTCGCTCCCAAGGGCGAGGACATCGCGGTCTTCACAGGCGATGCGATGGCTACGACGCTCATCCGGGGGAACTGGTTGTACTGGCCGTCTCTCTCGTTGCGGGTCGAGACCGTGCAGCGCATCGATTTCACCGACGATCTCCCCGTCATCCAGGATCTGGCGCTGCTCATGGACATCGCTTTCGACGGAGGCACATTGGCGTATACGCCGACGGTGGCCTTCTCGTATCGACGTCACACCGAGAGCGCTTCCCAGAAGACGTTGCTCGATGGCAGTCGTTTCCGGGACGAGCGCCGTTATTATCGGGTCGCCCGGGGCAAGGCAGCTGGGCTCGGCTGGACGCGCACTGCGCGTACTGCTCGCGTCCGGCTCATGTCGCGGCTCCACGGTCTCGCCGCTCTTCCGGCCGTCGTGCGGCATGGTACGGCCCGCGGGGTCCGATCTGCGCTTGCCCACGCGTTCTCGCTGAGCTGATGCAGCTGCCGCCCGCGGGCCGGCGGGCTCAGCGGTCGTGTGTCAGCGCAACGCGCGGACGCGACGCACGGCCTCACGCCACGCGCGCAGCAGCATCCACCGCGACCGGAGCGCCTGACGGACCCCGCGCGGCCGCGGCGAGGAGGCGTTGGTGTCATGCAGTCTTCGTCGGAGGACGGGCGCCTGCACGTGGCCGAGAACGCGCGCCGAGTTCCCGACCGTCGCGATCCAGAGGTCGTGCGACTCGACGAGGAAGTCAGGGAACGGCAGCACCAATGCCGTGGCGTCGCGCCGGAACGCCATGGCGCAGCCGTAGTAGGGCGCATCCCCCATCAGCAACCTGATCTCGTTCCGGAGCGAGCCACCGCCTCGCAACGGCGCCAGGCGCCACGTCCGCCCGGTGAGCGGCGAGGAGAGGGGGGAGTCATCCGGCATGAGCACGACGTCCCCTGCGACGATCGCCGACTCCCGGAGCGCATCCACGAGCAGGGTGCGGCGCCCCGGCGTCCATTCATCGTCCTGATCGGAGAGGAAGACGATATCGCAGGCGGCAGCGGCGATCGCTGCTTCGAAGGTGCGCACGTACCCTCGGTTCTCGCCCTGGCGAATGAGCCGAATCCGAGGATCGTCGACCGCGGCGACGATGTCGACCGTGCGGTCCGTGCTGCGGTCGTCGACCACGACCACCTCGTCGCTCGGGTGGAGTCCGTCGAGGATCGAACGGATCTGCTGCGCGATGAAGCGTTCGCCGTTATAGGCCGCGATGCAGACGCTCACGGTCTCGAGCTGCGTCATCGTTCCTTCTTCCTGTCAGTCGATGATCCTCGCTGCTGAGGTGCCAGGCCGACGCGAGTCGCGAGGAACACGCATCCGATGAGCGTCGCCGTCTCGCTCACGGCGAAGCCGATGGCGACGCCGGTGGTTCCGAGCCAGGAGCCGAGGACGACCATCAGCGCCACCCCGACGATCGCCGAGACCATGTTCACGGCGAGCACGAACCCGTCGCGACGGGCGGGGATCAGGATGTTCCGGATGAGCGGAGTCGCCATCGTGACGGAGATGAAGGCGATGCCGAGGAAGTGGAAAGCGGCAGGATCGCCTTGCTTGTCGGCACCGAACAGCAGGCCGCTCAAGAACGGGCCGAAGACGGCGAGGACGACCCAACCGATCGCGGCGATCACGGCCATGACCGCGAATGCCGCCAGGTTGCGGGAGCGACGGCTCCGGACATCCGTCGTTTCGAGCACCCAGCCCTGGAGGGCGTTCCCTGCTGCCGCGACACCGAGTGTTCCGTACCTGTAGATACGATCGCTCGAGGCATACGCGGCGACCTCGACAGGCGCTGCGATCAGTCCGGCCACAGGGACGGGGGCGTTCTGGTACAGACTGCCGATCGACTCGACGCCCCAGGCGGCCTTCATATCGCCGATGTCCGACCGCAGTCGGAGCATTCCCGGCCAGGCGGGCCAGAAGCGCCCGAGCACGCGACGATGGAAGGCCACGGTGCCGATGATGATCGAAAGACTCAGGAGTATTCCGTACCAGAGCACATCCTGGGTGAGGACGACGACGCCGATCGCGGCGGCGGTCGCGGCAGCACGAGGTACCACCTCGTACCAGAGGGCGATCCGGGGGGAGGAGACTCCGACTGCATACCAGCTCAGGCCGATGCCGTTCAATGCGCCGGCCACAGCGAAGGCTGCGGCCACGGGCCATGACGACGCGGGGGAGATGAGGGAGGCGACGACTGCGCTCAGGATCGATGCCAGCAGGACGACGGCGGAACGGATGTAGAACGAGCGGCCGTAGAGGCCTCGGCGGGCGGTGTCCGAATCCGCCATCGCGACCAGCGGAGTCCCGAGGATGTTCCAGCCGACGAGACCGATCGCTCCGGCGAACGTGCCGACGCCGAGCCCGATGTTCAGCGCGCTCCAGTCGTCGGTGCTCGCCGCACGCGACATGAACGGCAGCGCGACGAGAGGAAGCACCGACGCCAGGAACGGCAGCGTCGAGAACCCGAGGAGGCGCCGCGCGAGTGCTGCGGCCGGAGACGGCTGCGAGGGGGACATGCGCTTCATCGAGCCGCGCAGATCACTGACAGCGGCGCGAGGGCGATCGCCTCGACCGCGAATGGCTGAGGGAGAGCCCGGGACATGGGTTCATCCTACGGCGTCGCATCCGGGGTCTGCTGAGAGCGACCAGCCGGCGCGGTTCCCTTAGACTGGAGCGGATCCGACGAGCTTGTGAGGAACGATGGCGCAGACCCGAGGACGTGGAGCCATCGTGCTCGCCGCATACGACCCAGACCCTGAGCTCTTCGCTCGACAGGTGATGTCGCTTCGTGCGCAGACCGTGACGGACTGGGAATGCATCGTCACCGTCGACGGCGATGATGCGACGGTCAGGCGGGTCCTCGCCGAGATCGCGGATGACGACTCCCGATTCCGCGTCCTCGCGGACGGACAGCGCCTCGGCTTCTATCTCAATTTCGAGCGGGGCCTGCGCGCTGTCGGCGAGGAGACCGAGTGGGTGGCGCTCTGCGACCAGGATGATGCCTGGTACCCGGAGAAGCTGGAGACGCTCCTTCCGCACCTCGAGGGCGCCGCGCTCGTCTCGGGACAGGCACGGTTGGTGACGTACCCCGGCGAGATCGTCACCGGACGGACGGAACGTCGTGATCTCGGGCCGGTCATGACGATGCTGAACAATCAGTTCACGGGGTCGCTCTGCGTTCTTCGTGGCGAGCTGATCGCGCCTTCCCTGCCGTTCCCCCGGATGTCGACCCGCGCGGCCGCACATGATCATTGGCTGGCGGTCGTCGCCGGTTCACGGGGAGGCACGCATGTCGTCGACGTGGTCGTCCAGGACTACGTGCAGCACGACAACAACGTCTTCGGCGATCCGAGCCGCATGGATTCGGGGAGACGCTCCTCAGTCATCGTCACGGCGTGGCAGAACGCGCGGGCGTTCACCCGGCGCTACGAGGGCTCGGCGAGTCCGTGGGCGATGCTGCGGATGCTCTTCCGCGTCTATGTCGGCTGGCGCCAGCTCCTCGCTGATGAACTGCGCGAGCGGTCGGGGGATTCGGCCGCTGCGGTGGACGGCTTCGGGCGGCGGCGACGCCTGGGGTGGACCATCGGGCTGCTTCGGAACGCACGCAGGCGAGGACACGTGCCGACGCGTTTCGTCGTCGAGTATCTGGCCAGCTGGATCGCGGGAGTGATCGTCGGCGGTCGGCGCTCGACCGGCGCTACTCCGCGACAGACCAGGTGATGCGGCTCGCCGTCGCATAGACGACGTCGGGTGCCCGGCCGCCGCGTCTGCGGAAACCGTCGCGTGCACCGCGCAGGATGACATTCAGCATCGACCGACGCGGCCGAGCGGCGAGCGCGATGAGCGCGAAGTAGACCAGGTCGATGAAGAGATCTGTTGTCATGCGCCCCGGCGCAGTGCGGAAGTACCGACGTGTGAGGACGATCCGGTTGCGCACGCGGTAGTAGTACCGGAACGGCGTGCTCGCCATGGTGGGGATGGTCGGGGGCAGCGGAGCGAACGGCGCAAGCCTGACCGGGCTCCCCAGTTCGTGCTCGATCCGGGTGGGGGCGGCGAGGATGCGGAACCCACGAGACAGCGCTCGCATCTCGTAGTCCGTGTCCACCAGATCGATGAACAGCGATTCGTCGAACAGTCCGAGGGCCTCGAGCGCCGAGCTCGGCATCAGCATGCCGGACTGGATGACCCGACGCGCCACGGCGTGCTGCGCATCCGATCGCGACTGCTGCACCTGCGCGAACTGCTTCGGGACGATGCCTGCGATCGGCAACCCGTCGTGGGCCGCCTGCAGGTACGAGGTCCGGAGCGTTTCGATCGTCTCGGGAAGTGGAGTGGAGTCCTGGTCGAAGGTGACGACCAGTTCGGCTCCATCGTCGAGAGCGATGGTGCATCCGACGTTCAGCGCTGCCGCGATGCCCGAATTCCGAGGCTGCCGCACGACATGCGCGCCGGTCTCGGCGAGGGCGGGCAGCACGTCATGCGGGTCGGTGCCGCCGTCATCGACGACGACGATCGGGTAGCGCTCAGAGAGCAGCCGCACCGTCTCCACGAGACTGCGCGGCGGGTTGAAGGTGCTGAAGACCAGTGCGAGGTCACTCATCGTCGTGGATCTGACGATGCTCCACCCGCTGGCGCAGCTCGTCGAGATCCGACTCCAGCCTGTGCTGCGCGAGTCGAGCGATCGCTGTCTCCTCGGCGAGACGACGCAGACGTTCCTCGGTTCTCGTGAGCTCCCAGGAGAGGTGCAGCGAGACGCCGAGCAGCAGGGCGATGGCGAGTGTGAAGATCAGGTTCGCCGGCAGCTGGAAGCCGAGCGCCATGGTCAGCCACTGCAGCGCAGCCGGGAAGATCCCGAGCAGCAGGACCGCGAGTCCGATCGCGAGCCAGATCACCGCATACTTCTCGCGGAGCTGTCGTCGAAGGAGCAAAGCCGTGACCGCTCCCACGATGACGATCCCCAGCGCGAGGGCACCGATCGAGATCATGCGCGCCCCCGCATCGGTCGGCGGACCACCGCGAGCGTGAGGGCGAAGATCGAGCGCCCGAGATACACGGCAGACCCGATGAACCCCTGGCTCGGATTGCCGGACATGCGTGGACGCATGGCGACCGGCACCTGCGTGACGGTCAGATCTGCGTGGAGAGCGGCGACGAGGCTGTCGATCGTGTCGCCGAGGTACTCGGCCGGGTAGTAGGTGACGTACTGGTCGATCGCTCGCTTGTTGGCCGCGCGGAATCCGCTCGTGACGTCGGTCAGCTTGGTGCGCGCGATCCTCGAGATCACGGAGGCGAGGAATATCATCGCCCACCGGCGAGGACCACTCGCCTGATATGTGCCGACCTCTGCGAACCGCGCCCCGATGGAGATGTCGGCCGTCTCGAGGCCGGCGAGGATCCGCCGGATGTCCTCGGCGTTGTGCTGGCCGTCGGCATCCACCTGGATCGCCTGATCGTAGCCGTGCCGCTGCGCGTACGCATATCCGGTTCGCATGGCACCACCCACTCCCATGTTGTAGGGGAGGGTCAGCACGTCGGCGCCGGCATCGCGAGCGACACGGCCCGTGTCGTCCGTCGACCCGTCATCCACGACCACGACATCGGCTCCGGAGAGCGTCGCCTTGATCTCGATGACCGTCTTACCGACGTTCTCGGCCTCATTCCAAGCGGGCACGATGACGATCAGTCGTTGCGTAGCCGAGCCCATGGAGCCCATTCTAACGGAATCGTCGGAGCCGCCATCCGGCGCTGAGCTCAAGGGATCGGTGTTCCCATCTGGTAGCTCGCGCGGTACGCCGCAGGCAGCGCTTCGACCGTGGGCCAGCGCGGTGCGGCGAGCCGGATGAGGGTGGCCGTCGACTGGACGTGCCGGAGGAGCCCCTTCTCGACGTAGAACGTCTCGTCCGTGCCGAGCGTCACGAAGGAGCCGTCCGCGAGCAGCGGGGCGCCGACCTCGAAACCGCCGCGAGTGTCCGCACTCCATGAGAGGAAGTACAGCGTGCGGTTGCCGTTCGCCTCGAGGAGACGCTGCTGGCTGCGGATGTGTCGCAACTGCGTTCCCTGGATGAGATAGACGGGATCCGCGCCCGGGGTCTTCGCGAGCACAGCGTCGGTCAACGTCCGTCCGGTCTTGGGGATCGACGAGCAGATCGAGTCGGGAACCGGAGTGACTTTGACCCCGGTCGCGATGGATTGCACTCGGGTGAGCCCGCCTCCGTCGACGACGTACAGCGCAGCACCGCAAGCCACATACGCCGAGAGGCTTCCGGCGACTGGAGCGTTCTTCGCGAGAGTGCCGCTGGGAATGATGCCGCTGTCGGCGATACCGGCGTCCTGAGCCAGGCCCCAGCTGGGGAGATGGATGATCTCGGCTCCGGTGCCGGCGACGTAGACGTCAGGGGAGCCCTGCTCGCGGACGGTCATTCCGGCAGGGAGAATCGGAAGCCCGACGGGGATCGCGTTGGCGCTGGCCGTCGGCAACGTCGCCACATATGCGCGGTCGGCGGCGGGCAGCTTGGCCCACGCCTGCTGATTGACCACGTGTCGTTTCGTCGCGTTCTCCCAGCGGAAGTAGCGATCATCGCCCTCCGCCTTGAAATACGCTCCGACCGCGGCGCCGGACCGGAAGGCATCCACGAGTGCCGCAGGCAGCGACGTGTAGACGGCCATGTTGAAGCCGAATCGCGTGACGTGGTCTGCTGCGGTGAAGTGATGCTTCGAGCCGTCAGGCTCGACCAGGTACATGCCGCCATCGCGACCGTCCCGGATGAAGCGGCTGGCGACGCCGGCATTCGGGATGGCGGCCAAGGCGGTCGGGCTCGTCGTCTGGTACCAGCCGAGCACCGCCATGTACGCCGCGAGGTCGGTGCTGTTCGTGATGTGGAACTTCTTCTTGTCGGCGACGAGGTAGATCTCATCGGCGTTGTTCGCCTTGACGAGCCTGATGGCGGGGACCTGCGTCGACCCGAACCAGTCGGTGAACAGCTGATAGAAGTTCCGGTTCCCGTAGCTCGAGCACCTGTCGCCGAGACCGTAGCCCGCGTTGAGCGAAGCCCGGTTCGGCTGATACGGCGTGTAGTAGTACAGCGCAGAGGTCGCGATGTTCTCGATGTAGACCGGAGCGGAACCGCAGTTCAGTTTCGGTTCCGGGTGGTACAGGATGTTCCAGGTCTTCCCCGGCGCGTAGTAGGTGAACCAGCGGCCCTCGGCGTAGATCTTCATCTGACGGGCGGCACCGTAGACCTGGTAGAAGAAGCCGGCGTACGCGGGATCGCACCCGGCGGTGTCGGGGCACCCCTGGCCCATCGCGATCTTGAATCGACCCGCGTCAGGGTACGCGAAGGTGACGAGACTCTGCTCCTTCTCGAGCATCGTGAGCAGCACCTGCGGGTTGATGCCGCAGGACTGAGCGACCTTGTAGATGATCGTCGAGGCGTACTCGCTCAATCCTGCTGTGTACCCGTTGCAGTAGGCGTCAGCGGCCTTGTTCGGCGTGTGCTGCGAGTAGCTCTTCAGGCACGCGTAGCTGGAGCGGCAGACACTCAGCTTGCTCTGCAGGAACGCGTCGATCTGCTGGGCGTTCATCGTCGTGTTATCGAAGAAGATCGCGTCGGAGATGATGTTTCCCGGCCTGAACTGGGAGAGATCCGCCATCGGGCGGATCCCGGTGTCGAGAGGAGCCGCGGCACTGCGCGCGGGGGTGTTGGATGCGGCAACTTCCGCGCTGGCAGGAGTCGCGACGAGGACGGAAGCGGAGAGCACGACGGCCGCCACGCTGGCGACGATCGTGCGCACACGGGGGAATCTTGAGCCGGTCACTTGCTCATTGTGGCGGAAAGATACAGATGATGCCAGTGTGATTGATGTGACGCAAGCGAATCGCTTGCCGAGACTCCCAGTCGGAATGTGGCACGATATGGGGGTGAAAGGCATAATTCTCGCTGGCGGCTCCGGAACTCGACTGCACCCGATCACGATCGGCATCTCCAAGCAGCTCATCCCGGTGTACGACAAGCCGATGGTCTACTACCCGCTGTCGACCCTGATGCTGGCAGGCATCCGCGACATCCTCATCATCACGACGCCGCATGATGCAGAGCAGTTCGAGCGGCTTCTCGGCGACGGCTCGCAGTTCGGCGTCAACCTGACGTTCGCGCAGCAGGCGTCTCCCGATGGGCTGGCGCAGGCCTTCGTGATCGGCGCCGACTTCATCGGCGACGACAAGGTGGCGCTCGTCCTCGGAGACAACCTCCTCTACGGGCCTGGACTCGGCACGCAGCTGAAGCGGTACACGGACGTCGAGGGCGGCGCGGTGTTCGCCTACTGGGTCGCCGAGCCGAACGCCTACGGCGTCGTCGAGTTCGATGCGGACGGTCGTGCGGTCTCCCTCGAGGAGAAGCCCACGCAGCCCAAGAGCAACTACGCGGTGCCTGGCCTCTATTTCTACGACAACGACGTCGTCGAGATCGCCCGCTCGCTCGAGCCCAGCGCGCGGGGCGAGTACGAGATCACCGATGTCAATCGCGCCTACCTCGAGCGCGGCGCGCTCCAGGTCGAGGTCCTGCCACGCGGTACCGCCTGGCTCGACACCGGCACGTTCGACCAGATGTCGGATGCCGGCGACTACGTGCGGACGATGGAGCGCCGCACCGGTCTTCGCATCGGTGTTCCCGAGGAAGTCGCCTGGCGTCAGGGATTCCTCACCGACGATGAGCTCCGCGCCCGTGCGGAGAAGCTCGTGAAGTCGGGATACGGCACCTACCTGCTCGAGACCCTGGAAAGAGGTCGTTGATGTCGAACATCCTCGTCACCGGCGGCGCCGGATTCATCGGATCCAACTTCGTGCACTACGTGGTCGGCAACACGGACCACACCGTGACCGTGCTGGACGCGCTCACCTACGCGGGCAACCGCGCATCCCTGGCCGGCCTTCCGGAGGACCGGGTACGGTTCGTGCACGGCGACATCACGGACGCGGAGCTGGTGGATCGGCTCACAGCCGACGCTGACGCCGTCGTCCATTACGCGGCCGAGTCGCACAACGACAACTCGCTGCACAGCCCTCGCCCGTTCCTCGACACGAACATCATCGGCACGTACACGCTGCTCGAAGCGGCGCGTCGTCACGAGACGCGGTTCCACCACATCTCCACCGACGAGGTGTACGGAGACCTCGAGCTCGACGATCCCGAGCGGTTCACCGAGCAGACGCCGTACAACCCCTCGTCGCCGTACTCGTCGACCAAGGCGGGCAGCGACCTGCTGGTGCGTGCGTGGGTGCGCTCCTTCGGCGTGCAGGCCACGATCTCGAACTGCTCCAACAACTACGGGCCGTACCAGCACGTCGAGAAGTTCATTCCCCGACAGATCACCAATGTGATCCGCGGCATCCGTCCCAAGCTGTACGGGGCGGGGGAGAACGTGCGCGACTGGATCCATGCGAACGACCACTCGTCTGCCGTGCTGACGATTCTGGAGAAGGGGCGGATCGGCGACACGTACCTCATCGGCGCCGACGGCGAACGCAACAACAAGGACGTCGTCGAGCTGATCCTCGAGGAGATGGGGCAGCCGCGCGACGCGTACGACCACGTCACCGATCGAGCCGGCCACGACCTGCGCTACGCGATCGACTCGACCAAGCTCCGCACCGAGCTCGGCTGGACCCCGGAGTACGCGGACTTCGAGTCCGGACTCGCGGCGACGATCCAGTGGTACCGCGACAACGAGGAATGGTGGGCGCCGTCGAAGGACTCCACCGAAGCGTTCTACGCGACGAAGGGACAGTAAGCGTCGTGAGCGACATCGAGTTCGGCAAGGCGCTCGTGCAGGCGGACACGGCGATCCCAGGTCTGGTGATCTTCGACCTGCCGGTGCACGGCGACTCCCGCGGGTGGTTCAAGGAGAACTGGCAGCGCGAGAAGATGACGGCGCTCGGTCTGCCCGACTTCGGGCCGGTCCAGAACAACGTCTCCTTCAACGACGCCATCGGCACCACCCGCGGCATCCACGCCGAGCCGTGGGACAAGTGGGTCTCGGTCGCGACGGGGCGGATCTTCGGCGCCTGGGTCGACCTGCGCGAGGGCCCGACCTTCGGTGCGGTCTTCACCGCTGAACTCGATCCATCCAAGGCGATCTTCGTGCCGCGCGGCGTCGGCAACTCCTACCAGACGCTCGAGGCGGATACCGCGTACACGTATCTGGTGAACGACCACTGGTCGCCTGACGCCTCCTACTCGTTCCTCAACCTCGCCGACGAGACCGCCGCGATCGAGTGGCCGATCCCGCTCGCGGATGCCGAGGTGTCGGCGAAGGACCTCGCTCACCCTCGCCTCGCAGATGTCTCGCCCATCGCGCCTCGTCGCACGCTCGTGATCGGAGCCGGCGGTCAGCTCGGCACTGCACTCCGCGAGGAGTTCGACGGCACGGCGAACATCGAGTGGACCACGCGGGCTGAATTCGACCTCGGCGGGGGAGACCTGGCCGATGCCCGTCGCTGGCGCGAGTACGACACGATCATCAATGCCGCGGCCTACACCGCGGTCGACCGCGCGGAGACGCCGGAGGGGCGTCGCGACGCCTGGGCGATCAATGCGGCGGGCCCCGCTGCGCTCGCACGTATCGCGGCCGAGAACGGGATCACCCTCGTCCACGTCTCGAGCGACTACGTGTTCGACGGTTCCGCCGACCGCGCGTACCTCGAAGATGACGCGATCTGCCCGCTCGGCGTCTACGGGCAGTCGAAGGCAGCCGGCGACATCGCCGTCGCGACGGCGCCGCTGCACTACATCGTCCGCACGTCATGGGTGATCGGCGCCGGGAACAACTTCGTGCGCACGATGGCGGCCCTCGCCGCCAAGGGCGTCGATCCGAGCGTCGTCGACGACCAGCGTGGACGCCTCACCTTCGCCTCGCAGATCGCCGCTCTGATCCGGCATCTGCTCGTGACTCGCCCGACGCCTGGCGTGTACAACCTGTCTTCGTCCGGTGACAGTGTCACGTGGGCGGACATCGCCCGACGCGTCTACGAGCTGTCAGGCCACGACTCGTCTCGTGTCACGGGTGTGTCGACGGAGCAGTACTTCGCTTCGGCCTCCGGTCCGATCGCACCGCGCCCGCGCAACAGCGAGCTCGACCTGACCCGCGTGCTCGAGATCGGGTTCGTCCCTCGGTCCGGTGACGACCTGCTCCAGGAGTATCTCGGTTCGTGAGCACAGCGCTGCACACGGCGGAGCCCGCCGCCGCCCCCCGTGCGCGCGTCTTCCGGACTGACATCCAGGCGCTGCGGGCCATCGCCATCGGCCTCGTCGTCCTGAACCATCTCTGGCCCGTGCGGGTGACCGGCGGGTACGTCGGAGTCGATGTCTTCTTCGTCATCTCCGGCTTCCTCATCACGGGTCATCTGGTCGGCGAGATGTCCCGCACGGGGGGCGTCCGCCTCGGCGCGTTCTACGCTCGCCGCATCCGCCGGCTGCTCCCGGCGGCATTCCTGGTGCTGGTGGCATCGCTGGCGCTGCTGATCGCCTTCCTGCCGTATCCGCGCTGGGGCCGCAACGCCTGGGAGATCGCAGCGAGCGCCGGCTACGTCGAGAACTGGTTCCTGGCAGCGATGTCTGTCAACTACTCGGCGCTCAATGACGCGGCGAGTCTCGTCCAGCACTACTGGTCGCTGTCGGTCGAGGAGCAGTTCTACATCGTGTGGCCGCTGCTGCTGCTTGCGGCCGTGGCGCTCTCGCATCGGACCGGCCGCGATACCACCCGGCGTGATCGACGTGCGCGTGTCTCCAACGCGCTCATCGCCGTCGTCGCGACGGTCGGACTGCTGTCGCTGGCCGCGAGCATCATCTACACGATCGTCGCGCCGCCGCAGGCGTACTTCGCGACGTTCACTCGCGGGTGGGAATTCGCCGTCGGCGGTGCCGTGGCACTGCTCGGCACCCGTGTCCGGATCTCGCGAACCGGGGCCAACGTCGTGAGCCTCCTCGGATTCGGGCTCATCGGCTTCTCCGCGATGGCCTACGACCATACGACGGCGTTCCCGGGATACACGGCACTGGTGCCGGTCGTCGGTACGGCGGCCGTCATCGTCGCCGGCACCGCGCATGCGACGCTCTGGCACGCGAAGGTGACGGCGCTGCGTCCGGTCCAATGGCTTGGCGGCATCTCCTACTCGCTCTACCTCTGGCATTGGCCGCTCATCGTCGCCGCCCCGTTCGTGATCGGAGGGGAGGCCACGACGCTGTCCAAGGTCGGCGTGATGGCGCTGGCGCTCGTGCTGGCCGCTCTGACGAAGCGCTTCATCGAGGACAAGGGACAGACCTGGGCGTACTGGCGGCACTCCACGCGCCGAGCCCTGGTACTCATGCTGGCTGGCATGCTCGTCATCGCAACCCTCGTCGCAGGCGTGCTCGCCTGGTATCAGACGCGAGTGGATGCGGATGCGCCGCCCACCGAGGTTGTCGCGTCCTCGTGTGAAGGCCCGCTGGCCCTTGCTCCCGGCGCGCACTGTCCTGCACCGTTCGGGCCGGCGGACTACTCGGTGATGACCTCCGAGAACGAGTACTTCTACACGCCTCCGGAGTGCGGCGACTTCCTGCCGATCCTGTCGTACGGAGACAAGCGCACGACCCTGGAGTGCGACTTCTCCAAGGGTGCGAAGGATCCGACTCAGGTCTGGCTCATCGGAGACTCCCATGCCCAGCAGTGGCAGGGGCCCGTCTTCGACATGGCGAGAGAGCACGGCTGGATCGTCACGACGAGCTTCTACGGTGGCTGCCCGGTCGCGGATGTCGACTTCATCGGGTTCCGCAGCCCGTGGGGAGCAGCCGACGTGGATCGGTGCCGCGAATGGTCGCACGATCTGGCGACGGAGGTCGACGATCGCAAGCCTGATCTGGTGATCACGGCGATGGCGTCGCGGCTCCAGCTGGTGGACGACGGCAGCGACCGTCCGCAGGTCGATCAGATGGCGCAAGGGCTCGTGGACTACTGGAAGCGCTGGAGCGATGACGGCATCAAGGTGCTGGCCCTCGCGGACCCGCCGTTCAACGGCGAGGTGCGCAGTCCGGATTGCGTGCTCCTGAACGCGGAGAACCCGCTGCCGTGCGCGCGGCCCCGCGCTGAGGCTCACCCGGTGGATCCGGTCGTCGTCGCCGGGGCGGAGATCGGCACGCCGTCCGTGGATGTGCTCGATCTCACGGATCGGTTCTGCGACGCGGAGTCCTGCTACGCGGTCATCGGCGGAGTGCCCGTGTACTACGACGTGGACCATCTGAATCTCGAATACGCGCGGCTGCTGGGACCGGAGATCGAGACTGCGATCGACGGGTTGCTCGACGGATCGGGTTAGGCTGAGGTCGGCTACGGTCTACCCGAACAGACTGCGGCGCCCCCCACCCGCCGGTACGCCACCTATCGCATGAATTTGTCGCAACTGCCACGGCTGCGCCGCAGCGCGCCCGCAACCGCCGATGTCTCCGGATACCGTGCGGATATCGATGGACTCCGGGCGCTCGCGATCCTCCTCGTCGTGGTCTACCACGTCTGGTTGGGGCGAGTCTCCGGTGGTGTCGACGTCTTCCTGATGGTGTCGGCGTTCTTCTTGACCTCGTCGTTCGTCCGCCGTGCGCAGGGCGAGCGGGGTCTGCAGCTCGGCGCGTTCTGGCTCCGCAGATTCAGACGGCTGCTTCCAGCGGCAGCCGTCACGATCGTCGGGGTGCTCGCGGTCGTGCTGCTGACCTATCCGCAGACGGAGTGGCCACGAGTGTGGAGAGAGGCCTGGTCGAGTCTCTTCTACGTCGAGAACTGGACGCTCGCGTTCTCCGAAGTCGACTACTACGCTCGCGCATCCGCGACACCGAGCCCGTTCCAGCACTTCTGGTCGCTGTCGGTCCAGGGGCAGGTGTTCCTCCTGTGGCCGCTGCTGATCGGCGCTGTCTGGCTCGTGCTCCGCAGGCGACGTCACCTGCTCGTCCCGGCACTGTTCGCTGTGTTCGGGGCGGTGTTCGTCATCTCGCTCGGGTTCTCGGTCATCGAGACGGCGCGGGAGCAGTCGTTCGCCTACTTCGACACTCGAACCCGGCTGTGGGAGTTCGCGGCCGGTTCTCTCATCGCGCTGGCCCTTCCGTATCTCCGCGTACCCGCCTGGAGCGCAGCCGTTCTCGGCTGGGTCGGCGTCGTCGGCATCGTCCTCTGCGGCATCGTGATCGACGTGCAGGGAGGCTTCCCCGGGTATCTGGCGCTCTGGCCGGTGGTGTGCACTGCGCTGGTGATCATCGCTGGACGCGATCGCGCACCGGGCGGTCCCACCGTCTTCCTCTCCTCCAGGCCGCTCCGGTTCGTCTCCCGTGACGCGTACGCGCTCTACCTCGTGCACTGGCCGGTGCTCATCACCTGGATGGTGTTGAGCGGTCGGTCCGAGCCGGGGCTGCTGGCCGGGCTCGGCATCGTACTGGTGTCCTTCGTCCTCGCCCGCCTGCTGTCGTCGTTCGTGGAGCGACCGATCCGCGAAGCGCGCGTCCTCGACACCTCGCACCGACGTGGCGGTGCGGTGCTGATCGCCGCCGTGCTCGTGGTCGTCGTGCCGCTCGTGGCCTGGCAGGTCACCGTCGATCGGCGCACTGCCGCGCTGCAAGCCAGCGACACAGGGGGATACCCCGGAGCTGCGCAGATCGACACCCCGATCGACCTCGCAGGTGTCGAACTGCCGCTGATGCCGCTGGCGACGGCGCTGGACGATGAATGGGTCGATCTCGGCAGCTCATGCACTGGCGCGCTCGCACCTGCGGACCGCGCGCTCGAGGGGAGCTGTTCGCAGACGGCGCTCGCCTCGGATCCCAGCATCCGTCGGGTGCTCGTGATGGGCGATTCGCACGCGCAGCAGCTGATGTCGCCGCTCAGGGCGTTCGTCGAGGATGAAGATGAGGACTGGGGCTTGATCGCGCTCCTCAAGGGCGGCTGTTCGATCGCGATCGGGGCGCCTTCCTGGTCGACGTCCGGATCGTCATGCGATGAATGGCGAGCCGCGGCCATCGACTATGCGCTCCGGCTGCAGCCGGATGCGGTCTATCTCGTCGTGACCCGCGCGAGTCCGACGTCGCCGGAGGTGCTCCTCGAAGGCATCGAGGATGTCGCCGCCGCCTTCACGGATCGCGGCATCGAGGTCATCGCGGTCCGCGACAATCCGCGTTTCGAGTTCGACATGTACGAGTGCGTGCTCGACGAGGAAGCCTCCTGCGAGGTCGCTGATGTCGGACTCGCCGATGACGCGGCGCTCGCGGCCTTCGCCGAGCGGGACGGCGTGCTGGCAGTCGACTTCCGTCCGTGGCTGTGTCCGGAGGGCATCTGCACCGGGGTCATCGGGAACATCGCCGTCTACATCGATGACAACCATCTCTCGGACATGTACGGTCGGACGCTCGCGCCGATGCTCCAGGCGATGATCGACGACGCAGGGGCGCTGACTTCCGGCTCCCGCTGACAGGGTTCGCGGAGGCTGCCCCGGTAGAGTTGAGCCCGTATGCCGTGCGCTTCACCGCGCGCATCCGGAGCCTCATCGGGCAGAAAGCAGCAATATGGATCTCCTCGTCGTCGGATCGGGCTTCTTCGGTCTCACCATCGCAGAACGGGCCGCCAACGCCGGCCGCAAGGTCACGGTCATCGATCGCAGGCACCACATCGGCGGCAACGCGTACAGCGAGGCCGAGGCTGAGACCGGCATCGAGGTGCACCGCTACGGCGCGCATCTGTTCCACACGTCGAACGCCACGGTGTGGGAGTACGTCAACCGCTTCACGAGCTTCACGAACTATGTCCACCGCGTGTACACGACGCACAAGGGCACGGTCTTCCCGATGCCGGTGAACCTCGGGACGATCAACCAGTTCTTCCAGTCGGCGTACACGCCGGACCAGGCCCGCGCGCTCGTGAAGGAGCAGGCGGGGGAGTTCGACGTGAAGACCGCTGCCAACTTCGAGGAGAAGGGCATCGCGCTCGTCGGGCGCCCCCTGTTCGAGGCGTTCTTCCGTGACTACACCGCGAAGCAGTGGCAGACGGATCCGCACAAGCTCTCCGGCGACATCATCAGCCGCCTGCCCGTGCGCTACACCTACGACAACCGCTACTTCAACGACACCTGGGAGGGTCTGCCCACCGACGGGTACACCGCTTGGATCGAGCGGATGGCCGATCACCCCAACATCGAGGTGAAGCTGAACGTCGACTTCTTCGACGAGTCGCAGCCACTCAACAAGCGCGCGACCGTCGGCCAGGTGCCGATCGTCTACACCGGCCCTGTCGACCGCTACTTCGACTACGCAGAGGGTGCGCTCAGCTGGCGGACGCTCGACTTCGAGCAGGAGGTCCTCAACGTCGGCGACTTCCAGGGCACGACGGTCATGAACTATCCGGACATGGACGTGCCGTACACGCGCATCCACGAGTTCAAGCACTTCCACCCTGAGCGCAAGGACATCTTCGCCCAGGACAAGACTGTCATCATGCGCGAGTTCTCGCGGTTCGCCGAGCGCGAGGACGAGCCGTACTACCCGGTGAACACGCCGAGCGACCGCGATGGACTGCTGGCGTATCGCGAGCTGACCAAGGGCGAGACGGACGTGCACTTCGGTGGACGCCTGGGCACGTACCAGTACCTCGACATGCACATGGCCATCGGCTCGGCGCTGTCGATGTGGAACAACGAGCTCGCCTAGACTCGGCACTGTGAGTCACGCTGCTGTCGGGGCGCCCGGAACGCCGCGGCGATACCTTCATTCGCTGTGGCTGCTGTCGGCCCGCGACCTGAAGGTCCGCTACGCGACGAGCATGCTGGGCTACGTCTGGTCCGTGCTCGATCCGCTGGTGATGAGCCTGATCTACTGGTTCGTCTTCACGCAGGTGTTCCACCGCGATGTGGGCGAGGAGCCGTACATCGTGTTCCTCATCAGCGCGCTGCTGCCGTGGGTCTGGTTCAACTCGTCCGTCAGCGACTTCACCCGCGCGTTCAAGAAGGACGCGAGGCTCGTGCGGTCGACGGCGATCCCGCGGTCGATCTGGGTGAACCGCATCGTGCTGAGCAAGGGGATCGAGTACCTCTTCTCCCTGCCGGTGCTCGTGCTGTTCATCGTGATCAGCCTGCTCGTGGAAACTGATCCGAGCAAGACGGTGCAGGTCGGGTGGGGCCTGCTCTGGATGCCGGTCGCGATGCTGCTCCAGACGATCCTGCTCGTCGGCCTCGGACTGCTCGTCGCGCCGCTGTGCGTCATGTACGTCGACCTCGAACGCACGACCGCTCTGGTCCTGCGAGCGATGTTCTATGCGACTCCCATCATCTACAACGTGACGGACCTGCCAGGCATCGCGCAGACGCTGGGCGCCTTCAACCCGCTCGCCGGGATCTTCATGCTCTATCGGATGGCGTTCTTCCCCGACCAGTGGAATCTGTTCACGCTGGTGATCAGTGTCGTGATGAGCCTGGCGATCCTCGCGCTCGGGATGTGGACCTTCCGCCGGCTCGAACGCCCAGTGCTGAAGGAGCTGTGATGACGGCTGCGATCGAAGTCCAGGGGCTCGGTGTCCATTTCCGGCGGAACAGACGTGGCAACCGCACCTTCAAAGACCTGTTCGCCGGCGCGTCCAGACGTTCACGACCGGGCGAGTTCTGGGCTCTCCGCGACGTGTCGTTCACCGTGCAGCCAGGCGAGTCGATCGGCGTCGTGGGTCGCAACGGCCAGGGGAAGTCCACATTGCTCCGCCTGGTCGCCAAGGTGCTGCTGCCGGATGCGGGCACGGTCGAGGTCAACGGCGGCGTCGCCCCGCTCATCGAGATCACGGGCGGTTTCGTGGGTGACCTGACGGTGCGCGAGAACGTGCGACTCACCGCCGGGCTGCATGGCATGTCGCGCGACGAGGTCTCGCGTCGCTATGACGGCATCATCGCCTTCGCCGAGCTCGACGGGTTCGAGGAGACGCCGTACAAGCATCTGTCCAACGGCATGAAGGTCCGTCTCGCGTTCGCGGTGGTGTCGCAGCTCGACGAGCCGATCCTGCTCGTCGACGAGGTGCTCGCCGTCGGTGACAAGGCGTTCAGGGAGAAGTGCTACAAGCGCATCGACGAGCTGCTCGCCGAGGGCCGCACGCTCTTCTTCGTCAGTCACAACGAGCGCGACCTCCGTCGCTTCTGCACGCGGGGGCTGTACCTCGACAAGGGTGCTCTCGTGCTCGATGCGCCGATCGCCGAGGTGCTGGATCGGTACAACGCGGACTCTTCGGTCTGACGCGTGGCGGGCGCCGACCTGTGGCGTCCGAGATCTCCCGGCTCGCGCTCCGCTGTCCTCCGGATCGCGACGACCGACTTCAGAGCCCTGCGATGCGCGTGAGCTCTTGCACCGCGGACTGCGCCGCGTCGATGGGAGCAACGGTCGATGACCCGTTCGAGACGGCCGCGCGAAGCTCGGTCAGTCGCTTCGAGTACGCGGAGACGCCGTCGTTCCATTCGGACGCGATCGATGACGGCGCGATTGCTTCAGCCAGTCGCTGAGCATCTTGCTGGAGCGTGTCGATGATGCCGAGCGCTTCGCTGCCGCTGGTCTCCGAGACGATGTCGAGACCGGTCGGCGCTGACGTCACCCAGACCTCGACCTGAGCGCGGAACTGATCGATACTCGGATCAGCGGCAGGCGGCTGCGTCTCGACCGGCGCAGTCGGCTCCGGTTCGACCGTGGCGGGCGATGAGGGGGTCGCCGAGGCCGATGGAGACGGCGAGGGTGATGCCGTCTCACTCGCCCCTGGATCAGGGGTTCCGCCCCGCGGCAGCAGGAAGAACAGCAGCGCGCCGACGATGACGAGGGCGAGCACGGAGAGGCCGACGATCAGCCAGATGCGGCCGCGATTGTTCGGCTTCGGAGGAATCGGCGCCCAACGGACGTCGGGCTGCTGCTCGCTCATGTCTCATGCCTCCAGAGGTGCCATCGGCTGCCAGGAACGATCGCGGCCGAGTCGACCGCCTTCCTTCAGCCCGCGGAAGAGGTTGCTGGTGCCGCGCACGGTCCGCTCCACGAACACCAGGCGGATGAGCTCCTTGGCGAACGTCATGGCTGTGCCGAGTCCGAACAGCACGGGGTTGTACACGTCGTGCACGCGGTAGTACTGCTTGATGTACGCGCGGTTGCGCATGATGTAGAAGCGGTAGGCATTGCTCGAGGCGTTCATGTGGCGGATGCCCATGTCCCACTGCTTGATCTCGCGGGTGCGACGCAGCACGAACTCGTCGACGATCACTGCGGTGGTGCGTCGGGACGCGAGCCAGCCGTACATCTGGTCATCCCAGTAGATGAAGAAGCGGGGGTCCGGCAGGCCGATCTGCGAGACGATCGACCGGTGGATGAACATGCCCTCGAAGCATCCGCTGTTCATCTCCTTGTATCCGGAGGCATCGAACCCGGACGGCGCGAAGGGGATCGGGATGCCCATCCGTTCGGCGATCCGGTACTGCCAGTAGAACTCGCTGCCGTCGTAGTCGAAGCGGCGTCCCTGGATGCTCTTGAAGCGAGGCGTCCACTTGCCCATCTTGGCGAGGCCGTCCGGCAGCACCTCGACGTCGTCGTCCATCATCCAGATCCACTCGGAGCCGAGTTCGTAGGCGGTGCGCATGCCCTCGCTGAAGCCGCCGGAGCCGCCGGTGTTCGTCTCGAGGCGGCGATAGACGATCTCCGTGCCGACGCGCTCCCGGAACGACTCCACCACGTCGGTGGTGTCGTCGACCGATGCGTTGTCGATCACGACGATGCGACCCGGCTTCGGATCCATCGCCGCGATGCTCGTGAGCAGCCCGGTCAGGAGGTGGGAGCGGTTGAACGTGACGATCACGATCGTCGCCGTGCTCGGGTCGAATGCAGCGGGTGCCGCGGTCATGCCTTCTCCTCGAAGATCTGCTGCCAGGACTGGGGGGAAACGAGCTCTGGAAGGGCGTCGCGGTACTGCTGCTGCAGCTCGGGCCAGCGTCGACGCAGCTCGGCGTGCAGTCTCACCGTATCGCGCAGCATCCGTCGGTACTTGGCTCGGTCACGCGTGTAGACATTCTTCCCCGACCCGTCTGCGGCACTCACGAGCGCGCTGTCGAAGGAACTGAGACGCCACCAGTGGGCATCGTCCTTGCCGAACTCGACCTCCGCCTGCGCCACGTTCTCCGGGGCGGGGCGATGCCGCCAGTGCGACACGAGCGTCGAGAGCGTGAGCCAGCGCAGCCGCAGTCCGCTCGGCGTATCGAGGTCCTTCTTCGACACCGGGGCGTAGACCTGTCGGCCTCTGCGGGAGTGGAGGGCCGCCACCGGATCGCGATGGACCACCGTCTCCGGGAACTCGGATGCCAGGGCCCGCGCCGCCGGCATCGCCGTCGCGAGGTTCCTGCGCATGTGATCGGGGCCGGAGAGCACATCGCGCAGCGCCTTGGCACGGAGGGCGACGGGGTAGTACTGCATCATCATCAGATGCTTGAGGTCGACTCGACGGCTGTGCACGAGCAGCCGCCCGCCGCGTGGTGCGTTCGAGTGCAGGAGTCCGGCGACGATGCGATTGCGGGCGTGGAAGTACGCCTGCCAGTCGATGGTGTCGTCCTTGTTGACCCAGGAGACGTGCCAGAGGGCCACGCCGGGCATCGAGACCGTCGGGAATCCCTGCTCACCGGCGCGGAGGCAGAACTCGGCGTCGTCCCATTTGATGAAGGCTGGCAGCGCCAGGCCGACCGTGCGGATCGCCTCGAGCGGGATCAGGCACATCCACCAGCCGTTGTAGTCGGCGTCCATCCGTGCGTGCAGCAGTGGGGACTGGCGGAGATTGGCGACGGCGAAGTCGTGCGGCATCTCGTCCATGTGCAGGTTGCGCCAGACGAACGGAGTCTCGTCGACGACCTCGGCCCAGCCGTGCAGCTTGGCGCGATCGAGCAGATCGAACATGTGCCCGCCGACCAGGACCGGCGTGGTCGCGAACTGTCCGAACACGATGGAGCGGCGCAGCGATTCCGGCTCGAGTCGCACGTCGTCGTCGAGCAGCTGGACGAAGTCGCTCTCCGGTCGCTGCAGGGACTCGTGCATCGCGCGGGAGAATCCACCTGAGCCACCGAGGTTCGCCTGCCGGATCACCTGGAGCGTCTCCCCGAGCTGGGCCGCGACCTCGTCGTAGCCGGCCTGTTCGCTGACCAGCTGGGTGCCCTGGTCGATCAGGAAGATCCGGTCGACGAACTCGAGCGCGTCCGGGGAGGAGGCGAGCGCCCGCAGTGTCTCGACGCAGTAGTCGGGCTTGTTGTACGTCGTGATGCCGAGCGAGGCCTTGCCGGTGCGCGCGGGCTCCTGGGCCGACGTCCACTCCGCACCCTCGAGGACGGCCTGCTCCTGATCGGCGACGATGTCGAACCAGATCCAGCCGCCGTCGCTGTACTGCGTGAGGTCCAGGTCGAACGACGACGACGTCTCGCCGGTGACCTCGCGGGTCGCGACGCGCTGCCGGATGCCCGAACCGTTCGAGCGGTACACGAGGATGGTCGCCGGTCCCGTCGTGCGCACGGTGAGCTGCACCTGGCGGACGCTGGTCCAGTGCTGCCAGTACGACGCGGCGAACGCGTTGAAGTAGGTGCCGAACGAGACGCGGCGACCGGCCACGATGCGTGCACGGTGGCGCCCGAGGACGTTGCCCAGGTGGGCGCGGTTCGACACTCTGACGGGCTCGTCCTCGATCACGGACCAGGTCTCGGGGTCGGCGTACAACGGGAGAAGATCAGGGTCGCGATCGAGCGGGAAGACGACGTGCTGAAGGACGTGGACCACGGGGAGATTCTCCGATGTTGTGCCACCGACCGCCTCGATTCGCGGGGCTCGGTGAACTCGACGAGCAGAGAGTAGCCTACCTTCCGTCACCTTCGGATCCGCGGAGGACGGACGTACCGGGTCGTCGCAGGCCGCCGCGATAGGATGACCGCGATGAAGGTATTGATCACCGGCGGCGCCGGCTACATCGGATCCACCGTCGCGACGGCGTGCATCGAGGCCGGGATCGAGACCGTGCTGATCGACGACCTCTCCACCGGTCGACGCGACTTCGGGGAAGGACGCGGGCTGTACGTCGGCGACATCGCCGACGGTGCGCTGCTCGACCGCGTGCTCACCGACCACCCCGACATCGACGCGGTGATCCATTGCGCCGCCCGGATCGTCGTCTCCGAGTCCGTCACCGATCCGCTCGGCTACTACGACACCAACGTCGGCAAGACGATCGTGCTCCTGCGTCGCCTGCGCGATGCGGGGATCGGTCGCATCGTGTTCAGTTCGTCTGCGGCGGTGTACTCCGCCGAGGGCGGTCAGGGCGTCGATGAGACCGGCGAGCTCGCGCCGTCGAGTCCCTATGCCACCACGAAGGCCATGGTCGAGCGGGTGCTGCAGGACTCCGCCGACGCGGGGGACTTCCGGGCCATCGCGCTCCGGTACTTCAACCCGATCGGGGCCGATCCCCGGCTTCGGACAGGGCTCCAGAACCCGCTCCCGACGCACGCGCTCGGCGTGATCATGCGCGCGAGCGCGAATGGCGAGGCATTCTCGATCACTGGCACCGACTGGGCGACACGCGACGGCTCGGGGCTCCGGGACTACATCCACGTGTGGGATCTCGCGCTCGCGCACGTCGCTGCGGTGCAGCGGTTCGACGAGGTCGCCACGGAGTCCGAGCCGTATCAGGTCATCAACATCGGCACCGGCGACGGTGTCACGGTGCGCGAACTCGCCGCCGCGTTCGAGCGGGTGAGCGGTGCGCAGCTGCGGATCGTCGAGGCGCCCCGCAGAGCAGGCGATCAGGCCGGCGCATATGCGATCGTCGACCGAGCGGCCGAGGTCCTCGGCTGGCGTGCAGAGCGATCGATCGAAGACGGCGTCAGGGATGCGCTCGCCTGGGCCGAGAAGCTGCGCTCGCTGGACTGAGCGGCGCTGTCGCCGAGCTGAGTTGACCGGTCGGGCTGAGCTGGACCGGGCTCAGGCCTCAGGTCGCAGGATCGGGATGACCCCCGTGTGCGCGGCGTCGATGCTCTCGCGCCAGGAACGGGACTGGCCGGCTCTGAGGGCGCACAGCACGAGCATGAACCAGCCGGCGTCGATGAGCGTGAAGCTCTCGAACATGGAATCCACCGCGAGCGTGACCAGCATGATCGGCGTCCAGGCGTAGACGACGGAGCGCCGCACGCTCGCGACCAGCCAGGACCGCACCAGGGCGATGCCGCCCAGCAGCAGGAACAGCACGAGTCCTGCGGCACCGAGCTGCAGGAGCACGTCGAAGAACGCGTTCAGTGCACTCTGATGACGATCGTCGAGCTGGAAGTTGATGTACGTGAACGGATACTCCCCGCGAGACCATGCCCCGAACCATCCCCAGCCCTGGATCGGTTTGAGGGCGACGAAGTCCAGGATCGTGTTCCAGAGGTCGCCGCGGAGGGAGAAGTCCGAACCGGCATCCAGCAGGGCGATGATCTGGTGCCGGAGCACGAAGGCGACGGCGAGCGCGAGCGTCACGAGCGCGCCGAGCACCCACTGCACCACGGTGCGGCGTTCGGCGGAGGCATGCCGCACGATCGTCAGCGCGACGGTGACGATGCCGACGGCGACGGCGAGGACGAGCACGGTCGGCGAGGCCGACAGGAATGCCAGGGATCCGGCGAGTGCGATGGACAGGATCGCGAGCGGCGAGTCCACCGACCTGGTGCGCCACTCGATCACGAAGGTGATCAGTGCGATCACGGCGATGAAGCCGAGCATGTTGCGACTGCCGAAGATGCCCTGGATCGGGCCGCCGTCGGCGATCAGGCCCTCCACGTGCAGCACCGCGAACGGCACATCGAGCAGGATTCCGGAGAGGATCTCCACACCGAGTGAGACGGCGAGCAGCACCCGCAGGGTGTCGCCGATCGCCCGGACGGTCTGCAGCGTGTCTCGGATGTGCCCGACGGTGATCGCGAGGAACGCGTAGCCGAACAGCGACGCCCAGCCGAAGAAGGTGTCACCGCGATCCGTGGTCCAGATCATGCTGACGAGCGCCCAGGCCAGGAAGGCCAGCAGGGACGACGGCGCGATCCTGAGCGGAGAGAGCTCCTCGCGGCGCACCCACAGGATCGCCGCACCGATGAGGCAGAGGACCGCGACGATCGCGGCGAGCGTCACCGCTGAGGTCAGCTGCTGGATCGCGAACGAGCCGAAGACGGCGGCGAGGCACGCGAGCGTGAACGCGCGGGCCATCTCGGCGGAGCCCAGGAGCCGGGCCATCCGTCGGACGGCCGTCACGGCACGCGCCGCTGTCGGTTGCCTCGCTCGAACACCAGGTCGCGCTCGCCGACGCCGACCAGCGGCACGGACTTCAGCTTGAAGGAGAGCAGGATCACGAGCAGCCAGCCCCACAGCATGATGGGCGTGGACTCCGAGAGGCCCTGCACGAGCAGGACCACCGTGAACAGGCTCGGGAGCAGCGTGAGCGGTGAGAACTGGCGAGAGGAGTTCAGGTCCCAGCGCGGACGGTCGACGGCGAAGAACCAGGAGCGCCAGAGCAGGCTGAGGTAGACGACCGCCATCAGGATGACGCCGACCCCGCCGAGCTGCAGGAACACGTCGAGCCACATGTTGTGCGCGTGGAAGACGGTGATCCCGTGGTCGACGATCCAGCGGTCGAAGGCCGGGTCCGTGGGGATCCAGGGACTGGAGAACCCGTTGCCGAACACCGGATGCTCCATCGCGCGCTCGGTGACCTTGGTCCAGATCTTCTCCGATCGACCGGTGAGATCGGCGCTCCTGCCGAGCAGGCCCAGCAGCGGCTCTCTGAGCAGCCAGACCGCGGCGACCGCGAGCACGGTGCCGCCGATCGCCACCGTGTAGATCCGGGTCCGTGCGCCGGGGGTGCGCGCCCTGCGCATCAGGAGCGCGACCAGGAGGACCACGGCGACAGCCGCTGCGCAGACCATCGCCGTGGCGGAAGCGGTGCGGAACAGGAAGTAGGCAGCGAGCAGCATCCACAATGCGAGCGTCGTGCGCCAGCGGGCGCGGGCGGCGAACAGGATGCCGAACGTGATGATCGCGAACAGGGAGATGATGGCGAGCAGGTTCGCATTGCCCACGATGCCCTGGACGCGGCCGCCGTCGAAGAGATTGTCGCGGACCCAGTACCACTGCGGATCGAGCTTCCCGTCCGGCAGTGTGGCGAAGTTCGGGAGCAGCGGACCGTGGATCACGAGCGAGACCCACAGCTCCAGTGCGAGCGACAGTCCGAGGATCCACTTGAACGCAGAGGAGAGCGCGCGCACGATCTCGTGCCAGGTGAGCACGTGGGCGATGAACAGCGCGTTCACGGTCACCGCTGCCAGCAGCACCCAGGTGAGGAGCGTGGGACCACGCCACTGCGACCAGGCGACCGAGATCAGGGCAAGCGTGGTGTAGCCGAGTGCCGTCCACGGCAGACGGCGCCAGCGGAAGGGCTGCGGCTGCCGGCGCGAGATCATCGGCACGCCGATCGCGAGGGTCGCCAGGGTGAACAGGATCATCGCGATTCCGGCGCCGGTCTGGCCGACGAGGTTGTAGACGGCCGTGTGCGCGAAGATCGCGATCAGGACGAGGATCACGTACCCGCGCAGCAGGAGATGCCCCGTCGACTCGCGCTCTGGCGCGGTGGGCGGGGCCGCGACCGGGTGTTTGGTGTGCTGAGCCATCGCGTTCAGGCTACCGCGCCGCGCCTCGCGCGTCGCTGAACATCTCCGCCCGGCTCTACGCTGGTGGCATGCTGCTGAGTCTCACGAACACACCCCGCGACTACGCCTGGGGTTCCACCTCGCTGCTGGCCGAGCTGGAGGGGCGTGCGCCGTCCGGAGCGCCGGAGGCCGAGGTCTGGTTCGGGGACCACCCGGGCGACCCGGCGGAGGTGCAGGGAGGCGGCACGCTCGATGAGGTCACCGGCGGGACGCTGCCGTACCTGCTGAAGCTGCTCGCTGCGGCGCAGCCGCTGTCGATCCAGGTGCATCCGACGATCGCGCAGGCGCAGGACGGATGGGCCCGCGAAGCCGCGAAGCCGGCGGATGACCCCACGCGCAACTACCGCGATGCGAACCACAAGCCCGAGCTCATCGTCGCGCTGAGCGAGCGCTTCCAGTCGCTGAGCGGGCTTCGTCCGATCCCGAGCACGCTCGACCTGCTCGAGTTGCTCGGCGACGGGCCCGCGATCGTCGAACTCCGCGCGCGCCTCGCCGGCGAGGGCGATGTGCTGCGCGACACGATCGGCTGGCTGCTCGGCGGCGAGGCGCAGAACGAGGTCGACGAGATCATCGATGCGGTGACCGACGCCGCTGCGCGTGCCGACACGGGGGAGTGGGCGCCGACGCTCGCCGCCGTCGCCGGTATCGCTCGCACGTACCCGGGCGACCCCGGCGTGGTCGTCGCACTGCTGATGAACCATGTGACGTTGCGCCGCGGCGAGGCGATCTTCCTCCGCGCCGGTCTCCTGCACGCGTATCTCGAGGGGCTCGGCGTCGAGATCATGGCGGCGAGTGACAACGTGCTGCGCGGCGGGCTCACGCCGAAGCGGATCGACGTGCCAGAGCTGCTCTCGATCCTCGACGCGACGCCGGGGGAGGTGCCGGTGCTGCGCGCTGTCGCCGATGAGGCGGTCACCGTCTATCCGGCGCCGGTCCCCGATTTCGCCCTGCGCCGCGTGACGCTCACCGGTGCGTCCGTCGACCTCGACGTCGAGGGCCCGGCGATGGTGCTCGTCACAGCAGGCACCGTCGACGTCGTCACCGCGGACGGCGAGTCGCGCTCGATCCCGGTCGGCGAGGCTGCGTTCGTGACGGTCGACGAGCGCACGGTGCGCCTCTCCGGCAGCGGCGAAGCGTTCGTCGCGACGCCGGGCGCCTGACCCGTCGCTCACCCTTCCGCACCCGCCGGGCGTGTCGATCTGCGGCGATAGGACGCGACACGCCGATGACGCGCATGAACCTTCAAGACATTCTTGAGGGTTTACGATCCGCGACTTGACCGGAGCGAATGACACGGGTGTAATTAGGGAAGCAAGAAGCCCACGGGGGGGCACTGACAGGGTTGGAGATCGAGATGACGGGATACCGTTCCGACGTACCGGAGAACTGGTTCGTCGATCCGATCAACCTCGGAGTGCCGGGGGTGCGGAAGCCGAGCGGCGACGACGACAATGCTCTCGCCTGGCAGAGCGACGCACTGTGCTCACAGACCGACCCCGAGGCGTTCTTCCCCGAGAAGGGCGGCTCGACTCGCGATGCCAAGCGCATCTGCACGACGTGCGACGTGCGTGGCGAATGCCTCGAGTACGCGCTCAACAACGATGAGCGTTTCGGCATCTGGGGCGGGCTCTCCGAGCGCGAGCGTCGGAAGCTCAAGCGCCGCGCGAGCTGATTGCGCCGTCCGTGCCGTGACGCGGCGGGTTCCGAGGGGAAACCCCGCGCAGCGCTTCGCGGGCGCGCCGGGGGCACTGCCCTCGCGAGCGGCTCGGCGCGCATAGGCTGACGAGGTCATGCCAGCCCGAGTTCACGCCATCATCGTCGCGCGCCCCGGATCATCGGCCCGCGCGCAGCTGCTCCGCACACTCGACGCGGTGCGGTCTCAGACCACACCCCCCGCCGCCGTCACGCTCGTGATGTGCGGCGATGCGGCGTCTGCGCGGGAGAGCGAAGCCGTCGCCCGCACGGTCGAGGGGATCATCGAAGCCAGGGCGACCACGTCGTTCGCCGAAGCCGTCGAGCTCGCGAGACCGCGGGTGGCCGAGGGCTCAGCCGTCTGGCTGCTCGCGCACGACACAGCGCCGCATCCGCGTGCGCTCGAGCGTCTCAACGGGATGCTCGAGCGGTCGCCGTCCGCGGCCATCAGTGCTCCCAAGCTCGTCGCCACCGACAACGACCGCGAGATCGTCTCGCTCGGTGTCACCATGACCACGCTCGGCCGTTCCGTGGAATTGGCGGCGGGTGAACTCGACCAGGGCCAGCACGACGGCGTCGACGATGTGCTCGGATCGGATATCCGCGGCATCCTCATCCGCAGCGAGGTGCGCGATGCGCTCCGCCCCGATCCTGCCCTCGCCGGTGCCGACGAGGGCCTCGACCTCGGGGTGCGCGCGCGACTGGGCGGTGGCCGAGTCGTCCTGTCTCCCGCCGCACGCATCTCGGTCTCGCCGGACGGTCCTGCCGCGCTGCCCACCGGTCGCACCAGACGCGCGTTCGTCACCAGACTCGCTCAACTGCACCGCAGGCTCGCCTACGCGCCGGCCGCCGCGCTCGTTCTCCACTGGCTCTCCCTCATCCCGCTCGCGCTCTGGCGTTCGATCACGCACCTGATCGGCAAGCGCCCCGAGGCGGTGCTGCCCGAGTGGGGCGCCGCTCTGACCGCCATGGTGCGCTTCGGCGCGATCGCACGGTCTCGGCGGAGCATCCGCGCCTTCCGAACCACATCCTGGGCGAGCATCACTCCACTGCGGATCACTGCATCCGCGCTCCGGCGGCGCCTCGACGACGGACACGGCAGCGAAGGCGGCGCGGTCAGCGAACTGCGCTTCTTCTCAGGCGGTGGAGCATGGGCGGTGCTGGGCGCGCTCGTCGTCAGCGTCGCCTCGTTCACGATGGTGCTGGCCTGGCCGACGCTCGGCGGCGGTGGCCTGCTGCCGCTTCGCGACACGGTCGCCGCGCTCTGGAGCGACGCGGCCTGGGGACTGCGCGGCGTCGGAGTCGGCGTCGTCGGTCCTGCGGATCCGTTCGCGGCTGTGATCGCGGTGCTCGGCAGCCTGTGGCCGGCCGGGCCATCCTTCTCGCTCGTGCTCCTCTGGGTGCTCGCGCTGCCGCTCGCCGTGCTCGGCGGATGGTTCGCGGCGACCAGGGTGACCGACCGTGCGGGGCTCCGCATCTTCGCCGGAGTGGCGTGGGCGCTCGCACCGACCTTCCTGACGGCACTCGTCGAGGGACGACCGGCCGCCGTCCTGCTGCACCTGCTGCTGCCGTGGCTGTTCCATGCCGCCGTTGTCGCGCACCGGTCATGGGGAGCCGCAGGCGCGGCATCCCTGCTCCTCGCTGCCGTCGCCGCGTGTGCGCCGTCGCTCGCCCCGGCTCTCATCCTGCTGTGGGTGGTCGCGCTGGGGATCACGCTCGGCACGGCGCAGTTCCGCGGCGCCGGTCGGCTGCTCTGGCTGCCGATTCCCGCCGTGGTCATGTTCGCGCCGCTGGTGGTCTGGCAGCTCGTGCACGGAACCCCGCTCGCGCTGCTCGGCGATCCTGGGCTGATCTGGACCGGAGCGCAGGCGACCGCGGATGCCGCCGGCAGACTCGCGATCGCGACAGGCTTCCCGAGCACTGATCTGGCCGGCTGGACGACCTTCGCCGCACTCCCGCTGGGTGTGTGGGCCGCGGTGCTGTGCGCGCCGCTCGCGCTGCTTGCGCTCGCCTCGGCCGTCGCGCCCCGCTGGCGTGCCGGTATCACCCTGCTCGTCGTCGCGCTCGCCGGACTCGCCACCGCCTTCGTGGTCGTCGGCATCACCGTGAGCTTCACGCAGGGCACTCCGGTGCCGATCTGGCCGGGCACCGGCCTCAGCCTCGCCTGGGCCGGGGTGGTCGGCGCTGCGCTCGTGACACTCGACACGGCGTTGACCCTGCCGAGGATCCGCGTCGTCGCCACCGCGGTCGCCTCCGTCGCGCTCGTGATCCTCGCAGTGCCCTCCCTCACGGCGTTCCATCTCGGCGAGACGGCGCTTCGCAACGGTCCGCAGTCGACGCTGCCCGCGTATGTGGCGGCCCAAGCCGCAGCGGATCGCGACCTGGCCACGCTCGTGCTCACCCCGCAGAACGACGGCGGACTCGCGGTGGACGTCGTGTGGGGCGGCAGCGAGACGCTCGGCGCCCAGACGACCATGCTGACGACCGCGACCGACCTCCAGGGCGCCGACCTCACCGCCCTGTCGGTCGACCTGCTGTCGGCGCGCGTGTTCGACGCCCCAGGCGACCTGGCCGCGCACGGCATCAGCTACGTCCTGCTCGCGCAGCAGAGCGAAGGCGAGGGCGACAAGGCCCGGGCGCTCCGGACGACGGCGACGGCGTCGATCGATCAGCGCGCCGGCTTCGTGCATGCGGGGACGACGGATCGCGGGGTGCTCTGGAGCGTCGACACGGAGATCGCTGCACCCGCTGCGATGACCGGCACGCAGCAGGGAGCCGCTCGCCTCGCGATCACCCTGCAGCTGCTCGTGGTGTTCGCCGCGCTGCTGCTCTCGATCCCGACCAGGGCCTCGCGACGTGCCGCTCGCGCACAGTCGCGCATCGTCGGTCAGGTTCCGCAGGAGCTGATCGTGCTGCCCCGGCGCCTCGATGACGTCGATGACGGGCAGGACGAGGAACTCGACGCGGTGGCGATGGAGGACACGGACGAGCAGCGGCCGATCGGGGAGCCCTCGGTCGACGAGCCGCTCGTCGAGGACCGGTCCGATGCAGAGGACACGGAGACGCCGGATCACGACGGTTCGATCGCCGATGCGAACGCGTCCGATCAGCGCACAGCGGATTCCGCTGAGCCGGATGCCGCCGAGCCTGACGTCGTTGAACCGGATTCCGCCGAACAGGATGCCCCCGAAGAACGCCGCGACACGGAGGACCAGCGATGAGCGCCAACCGAGCCGTCCGCGTCGTGGCCACCGGCGCCCGTCTGGTGACCGGAGCCGTCGTCGCGGTCGCGTGCGCCGCCGGCGTGGTCGCAGCGATCCATGCGCCATGGCCACAGGTGAGCCATGAACCGGCGCAGGTCGAGGTGACGCCGCTCGCCGGCGACAGCTCCCTCGTCTGCAACGGCGACCTGCGTGCGATCGGCAGGGACTCCTCCGACCCGCTGGCCATGCGCTCGGCCGGGGCCACCGACCTCATCGATGGGTCGACGACATCACCGCTCACGCGAAGCCCGATCAGGGTGGCCGATGTGGTGGATGCCGGTGAGGCCGCAGTGCTGACCGGCGCGGTCTCCGAGCGCACGGCTCCGCTGATCGCCGCGACCGAGTCGATCACCGTCTCGGCTGACGATCTCAGCGGCTTCGCCGCCATTCCCTGCGGCACCCCGCGGCTGGAGTCCTGGCTCGTCGGCGGCAGCGTCGCCACCGGGACGTCGGACATCATCGTGCTCACGAACGCGTCGGAGGTGCCGGCGACCGTCACGCTGTCGGTCTACGGCGAGAGCCGCAGCACGCGAACCGTCATCGTGCCGGCGACCACGCAGGTCTCGCTCGCCCTCACCTCGGTCGCGGCGGGGAGCACGGCTCCGGTCGTGCAGGTGACCTCAGACGGAGCACCGGTGCGCGCCGTGCTGCAGTCCTCGCTCGTGCGAACCCTCGATCCTGCAGGCGTTGACCTGCAGGATGCCGTGGCCGGACCGCAGCAGAACCCGGTGATCGCCGGCGTCCAGGCGTTCGCGGGCGACGGGGACGACGCCGACATGACGGTTCTGCGACTGCTGTCGCCGCAGACGGCGACACAGGCACGCGTGGTCGTCCGAGCGGCGGGTTCGTCGGCGACGGTCAACGAGTTCACCGTCGACCTGGCGGCTGACCTCCCGGCCGATGTCTCGCTGAGCGGGCTCACGCCCGGCTCGTACACGCTCGAGATCGATGCTGACGCCCCTGTGCTCTCGGCAGTGCGGCAGCAGGACGGGCTCGGACGCGGCACCGACTTCGCATGGGTGACCCCGGCTCCGGAGATCGACGCCGATGCGCTGTTCGCCGTTCCAGCGGGCCCGACCTCGGTGCTGCATCTGATGAACACGACGGATGCCGACGTCACGGTGACGGTGTCCTCCGAGGACGGCAGCTCGCCCACCGAGGTCACGGTGGCATCGGGCCGGTCGCTCGACGTGCCGGTCGAGCCGAGGTCGAGTTACCTGCTGAAGACGAGCGGCACGGTCCATGCAGCCGTCACGATGGCTGCGGGCGGCGCGCTCGCAGGCTGGCCGGTGCAGCCGAGCCCAGGAGCTGCGCAGAGCATCACCGTCTACCCCTGACCAGGAGCCGGGCGGTCGGCCGGCACCCGCCCGGTCGCCGGCGCTCAGTGCTCGTGGCCGAGATCCCAGGGTTCGCGACCGACGTACTCCGCCGCCGCGCGGAAGACGGCGCTCTCGATCGCCATCCGACGGTGCGCCGCATCGTCGTGCCCGGGCGGCAGGAGGCGCTCGATCGGCAGACGGAACAGCACGATCCGTGCGTTCGTGCGGTCCAGGTACCAGCGCGGCACGTCCTCGGCGGCGTCGAAACCAGGCATCGCGCCGATCTCGAATCGTACTTCCTGCAGCTCCGGCCAGGTACCGCGCAGGAACTCCACGGCGGTGCCGACCGTCAGATCGAAGCGATCGATACGGCCGTCGAGCGGCGCGAGCGGCGGGCGGACCACTTCACTGCGCCCCAGTCGTCCGTGGCGTCCGTGACGTGCGCCGCGCCGAGGAGCGGCGGATGCGTGTGCACTGCGTCGACGGGGCATGTCAGAAGTCTAGGCGGTGCTCTCCGCCAACGCGGCGCGGCACCGCTGCTCCGCGATCGACCGGACGTACGCTGACGGTGATGGACGGACGACTCTGCTCGAAGGTGGGCTGCGCACGCGAAGCGGTGGCGACCCTGACCTACGACTACGGTGACCAGATGGCCGCGCTCGGACCGCTCGGCCTTGCGCAGCATCCGAACGCGCACGACCTGTGCTCCCCGCACGCGGATCGACTCTCGGTGCCGGCCGGGTGGCTCGTGGTGCGGCACGAGGCGCTCCGCGCCTGACGCGCTCGACTCGGGCGGGAGCTCAGACTCCGACCCGGCGCCCTGTCAGCCTCTCGGCGCGACGATCGGCGTTCTCGAGCGCGCGACGCTCCCGCTCCCGTCGCAGCACCGTGATCGCGACGAGCACCTCCTCCGGTGCCGCAGTCGGCATCGGCGACACGAACGGTGCGGCTTCGCTCAGAAGATCCTGCGCGACTCTCGCACGGGCTGCGGGAACCATGCGCGGTGCGGTCTGCAGGAACTGTGAGATCCGGCGCGCCAGGCGGTCGGGCATCCGTGCGACGTCCGCGATCTGCGCCCATCCGGTCAGCTGGAACGGGAGCTGCGGTGCGTGCGTCACGAGCGCCGGGGTGCGGACGCGTTGGCTGTAGGTGCCGGCCACCAGGTCGCCGAGGCGCTGCGACCGCGAGTTGAACGCCCCGGTGAGCACCGCGAGACCCCCGACGGTCATATAGATCTCCAGCACTCCGAGCAGTGCACGGATGAAGGCGTGGCGGAAGCCTGCGGCACCGCCGTCGACGCGGACGATGCGTCCGCCGACTGCCAGCTTGCCGAGGCTGCGACCCTTCAGTGCGACCTCCATGGTGATCGGCAGCACCACGAAGCTCACGACGATCGCCGCCACGGTGGCGATCCGATCGGTCGCCTCGGTGAGGACACCGATGTCGAGCAGCCAGATGCGCAGGAAGATCCACAGGATGAACACGGCGAAGCCGAGCAGCATGTCGATCAGTGCACCGAGCGCCCGCAGCACGAAGCCGATCGGCTGCACGTCGATCGCGACGGCTTCCCCGGAGAGCACCTCGTCGGCGGTATCGATCGGCGTGGACATGAGTACAGTAAATCAGGTGGATGCCGATGCGTTGTCTGATGCACGTCGCGCCGAATGGCAGCGGCTGGAAGAGCTCAGCCGCGCCCGGCTCGACGGCGACGGCGTCGATGAGCTCATCGTCCGGTATCGAGCGGCATCCGCTGATCTCGCGGAGCTGAAGACCTCGGTGGGGGATTCCCCGCAGGGCGCGTACCTGTCCACGATCCTCGTTCGGGCTCGGCTGCGGCTCACCGGCGCCTCGGACAACATCCTCACGCAGACCGCGCGCTTCTTCTCGTTGCAGCTCCCGGCGGCGCTCTACCGGCTGCGCTGGCTCACGCTCGTCATCGCGCTCTCCTTCATCGCAGTGGTGGTGGGCACCGCGGCGTGGATCTCGAACGACCCGGCGCTGATGGCGACCCTCGGTCCGCCGGACGCGCTGCAGCAGTACGCCGATGAGAGCTTCACCGGGTACTACACCGAGAATCCGGCAGCGGAGTTCATGGGCATGGTCTGGACCAACAACGCCTGGATCGCGATGCAGTGCGTGCTATTCGGCGTGACCGGTATCTGGCCGATCTACATGCTCGTGCAGAATGCGATGGGGCTCGGCACCTCGGCCGCCGTGATGGCGGCATACGACAAAGCCGACATCATGGTGCTCTACATCCTGCCGCACGGGATGCTCGAGATGACGTGCATCTTCGTCGCAGCAGCAGCCGGACTCCGCGTCTTCTGGGCCTGGGTCGCACCGGGCCATCGCACCAGGGGAGAGGCGCTCGCGATCGAGGGCCGCGCCCTCGCCACGGTCGCGATCGGTCTCGTGTTCGCACTCCTCCTCGCCGGGCTCGTCGAGGGCTTCGTGACCGGGTGGGCACTGCCGTGGCCGGTGAAGATCGGAATCGGCGCCGCAGCGCTGGCAGTCTTCCTCATCTACATGGTCGTGATCGGCGGCCGCGCGCATCGTCGCGGCGAGACCGGTGACCTGGTGGAGTACGAGGCCGGCACGCCGCGACTGGTCGCGGGCTGAGCCCGGGGTCGATCGTGGCCGCCTACAGGCGGCCCGCCGCCTTGAGCTCCAGGTACCGATCCGCGATCCGGGGTGGCAGCTCCTCTGGATCCGCCGCGATCGCCTCGCCGCCGGCACGACGGATGGCGTCGGCGACGTTCTCCGCGTCGCGCATCGTGCGCTCGGCGGCAGCGGCGAGGTAGATCTCCTCGCGAGACCCCCGCTGCTGCGCGAGCGAGGCGATGCCGTCGTCGGTCACGGAGCCGACGAGCACCGTCGTCGCGCGCGATGCGTCGGGGAACGCCCCGAGGAATCCGCGCGCTGACTCAGCCGCATCCTGCGCGGTGAGCACGACGATCAGCGATGGGCGCGTGGTCAGTGTGCGCACGGCCGCGAAGGCGCCGTGCCAGTCGGTGTCCACGAGACGCGCATGCACCGGCGCCATGGCATCGGTGAGCGCCGGCAGCAGTGCGGCGCCATCGACGCCGGTCACCCGTCCGCGGACCACGCGGTCGTACATGAGCAGATGCACGTGGTCGCCCGCCCTGCTGGCGAGGGCCGCGAGCAGCAGTGCCGCCTCGAGTGAGGCATCGACGCGGGTGCCGTCGCCGACGCGCGCCGCCGCTGTGCGTCCGGTGTCGATGATGATCACCACATGCCGGTCGCGCTCAGGGCGCCAGGTGCGCAGCATCGTGGTGCCGGCCCGCGCCGTGGCACGCCAGTCGATGGACCGGACGTCATCGCCGCGCACGTACTCGCGCAGCGAGTCGAACTCGGTTCCCTGTCCGCGGACCTGGATGCTCGTGTTGCCGTCGAGCTCGCGCAGCCGTGCCAGGCGCGATGGCAGATGCTTCCTCGACGAGAATGCGGGCAGCACCCGGATCGCGTCGCGCACACTGTGCCGCGCCTGCCGACCGGCGAGCCCCATCGGACCGCGCGAGCGGATCATGACGAACTCGCTCACCAGCTCGCCGCGCCGACGCGGCAGCAGCGGGATCGACACCCTGGCGCGCTCACCGGTCGGGATCGTGAGACGCTGCCGTTCCCCGCTCGCACCTGCTGTCGGCTGCCACGCGTCCCGGAGCAGCGCGTGCAGCGTGCGTGCGCCGTGGTTGTGCACCGCGACGCTCACCGGCACCGGCTCACCGAGCCGTGTGCGGGCGGGCACACGGCGGCTCACCGTCACGGTACGCGGACTCGCCGCGAAGGCGACGTCGATCGCGACCAGCAGGGCGCAGAGCGCGATCCAGGCGCCGAGCACCGCGTACGCCGGAGAGCCCGCGAGCCCGGCGAGGACGAGCGGGACGACGCCGACGGCGACGACGATGGCGAGACGGCCGGTGATGAACACCTAGATCGGCACCCTGGTCTGCTGCACGACCGAGGTCAGCACGGCATCCGCCGAGACGCCCTCCATCTGCGCGTCGGGGCGCAGCTGCAGCCGGTGCCGCCAGACAGGCACCAGCATGGTCTGCACGTGATCGGGGGTCACCGCGGAGGATGCATTGAGCCAGGCCCAGGCCTTGGCGGCGGCGAGCAGGCCGGTGGACGCACGCGGACTGGCGCCGAGTTCCACCGACGGCGACTGGCGCGTCGCGCGAGCGAGGTCGACCACGTAGCCGAGCACGTCGTCGGTGACCTCCACTCGAGCCGCGGCCAACTGCGCCGCACGGATCTCGTCGGCGGTGACGACGGCCTCGACGCCGGTCAGCTCGCGCGGCGAGAATCCCTCGGCGTGTCGGCGGAGCACCGAGACCTCGGCATCGCGCTCCGGCATCCCCACGACGAGCTTCATCAGGAAGCGATCGAGCTGCGCCTCCGGCAGCGAGTACGTGCCCTCATGCTCGATGGGGTTCTGGGTCGCAGCGACCAGGAACGTATCGGGAAGGGCCCGGCTGACGCCGTCCGCCGAGACCTGGCGCTCTTCCATGGCCTCCAGCAGCGCCGCCTGCGTCTTCGGCGGGGTTCGGTTGATCTCATCGGCGAGCAGGATGTTGGTGAACACCGGACCTGCGCGGAAGTCGAACTCACCGGTCCTGGCGTCGTACACGAGCGAGCCGGTGACGTCGCCTGGCATCAGGTCCGGCGTGAACTGCACGCGCTTCGTGTCGAGTCCGAGCGCGCGTGCGAAGGAGCGCACGACGAGGGTCTTGGCGACCCCGGGAACGCCCTCCAACAGCACGTGTCCTCGCGCGAGCAGCGACACCAGCAGTCCGGTGACGGTGCCTGCCTGGCCGATGACTGCCTTGTCGACCTCGGTGCGCACTCGGTGCATCGCCTGACGCAGCGCAGCGTCGTCGGCGGGGGTGTTCTCAGCGGTCACGTGGTGCCCTCGGCTTCCATCTGGGTTGGTGGAGTGTCGGTCGGATACGGATCATGCGGTGCCCCCTGCTCGCGGCCTGCCGTCGTCGACGGCGCGTTCGAGCTCGCTGAGGCGCCTCGCCAGTTCGATCAGGCTCGGGTCGTCGTGCGGGAGCGGGCCGGCGAGCAGCGACTGCAGGGTGCCGCGGGGGACACGGAGGCGGTCGGCTGCCGCATCGGCGACCTCGTCGGCGTTCGCGTGCACGGCCAGCCCGAGCGCCCTGGCGAGCCGACGCTGCGCGCCGTCACGCAGGGCCTGCGCAGCATGTGCCGAGTCACCGGCCTTCGCGGTGAGGCGCGCACGACCGTGCATCGTCTCGGAGGCCCGGACGGTGACCGGCAGCGTCTCGGCGACGAGTGGGCCGAACCGCTGTCCTCGCCAGATCGCGGCGGCGATGCCGGACAACAGCAGCAGCAGGATCGCGGGCGTGAGCCAGGGGGGAGTGAGCGATCCGAGGGTGTCGACGGATTCGCCCTCGATGTCGGAGTCGGCGAAGCTCGGCACGTACCACACCACCCGGTCGTTCTGACCGAGCACTGCGAGTGCGAGTGCGGCGTTGCCGTTCTCGGCGAGGTAGGCGTTCGAGAACAGCTTGGCGCCCTCGACGACGACCCGGCGTCCGCCCTCGCGCTCGTCGACCAGCACCGCTGCACCGTCGGCGTCGCCGTAGCACGCGGTGACCCCGTCTGCGGGGGAGAAGAGGCGGTCCGGTCGGATCGTCCCGACCTTCGCGAACTCCGGGACGTCGCACTCCGCCGTCGCGGAATCCGAGCTGCCAGGTGCATCGTCGCCGATGTCGAGGAGATCGAGGAGCCTGCTGCTCGATGAGAGGAAGACGAGATCCTCGGCTGGCTCGATCAGCTCCTCGAGCGCCTCGTCGGAGAGGGAGAACGGGTTGGCCATCACGAGCGTCGAGTCGGCGTCGATCGCGGCGCGAGCGTCCGCACGGGAGCGGAACACCTCGACCTCGACGCCCTGATCCCGCAGGATCTCGGCCAGCGCGAGAGCCCCTGCATCGTTCCGGCCTTCCGGGTCGAGGCCGCCGCGCCCGCCGGGCGCTGCCGCGCTCACGCGCATCGCGATGAACGCCACCCCCACGACGAGCGCTGCGACGATGAGCCAGCCGATCAGGGTGCGGAGGCGCCGAGGTCGACGCTCGGCGGTCGACGGCGGGGTTCCTGCTTCGAGGACGCTCATGCGAGTGCCGCTTCGGGGCGACGTGCTCGCAGCCGATCATCGGTGGCGGCGATCTCGCGATAGGTCTGCTCAGTCGCCGGATGCCGGAGGTAGCGGACGTCGTCGAATGCCGTCGCCGCGCTCCGCATCGCCGCCGCCTCGTCGCCGAAGACTCCGGCAGCCTCGCGAGCGATGGACTGCGCGGTGGCTCCGGGGGCCGGGTCGATGAGGTCTCGCTCGAGCAGACTCCGGGCGACCGCACGGAAGCGCAGGATCGTCGCGGCGTCCCAGTCGCCGTCGCGCGCGCTCCGTTCCGCATCCGAGCGCAGCTGCGCCGCCGTGCGGTCGTCGCTGGCTCCGAGGAGGTCGCCCCCGCGGCGACGGACGGCACTGGCACCGCGCGGTCGGCCCCAGATGATCAGTGCGGCGATCAGGGCAGCGACGATGATGACGCTCACGATGATCAACGCCGACGGCCCGACGTTCGCGCCGTTGTCAGACGTGAACAGGTCGCCGAGGAAGCGGCCGATATCGCGCGCGACCATGTCGAACCAGGTCGGCTTCGCATCGGCGTAGCGAGGGTTCGACAGCTCTTCCTCCGCCCAGCGCCGAGCCTCGTCCCCGTCAGGGACGTCGAGATCGTCGAGCCATCGGATCATGCAGAGCCATCACCGTTCGATGCGCCAGGCGCCGTCCATCCGTCGGATCCCGGAGGTGCCGACGGGCTGGCGGGGGGCACCGCGGGCTGCACGGGTGGTGACATCGGCGGGACGGCGGCGCTCGGGGCAGGAGGGGGAGCCGGGGCGAAGGCGGGCGGCTGCGGGGCCGCGGCATACGGCGGCGTTCCCTGGTACGGCTGTCCTTGGGACGGCTGCCCCTGGTACGGCTGCCCCTGGTACGGCTGTCCCTGGTACGGCGTTCCTTGGGACGGCTGTCCCTGGTACGGCTGTCCGGGAGAGGGCTGGCCTGGATACGGCTGGGGGGAGCCGTAGCCGGCGGTAATCATCACGTGCTCGGGCACCTGCTTGGGCGGCGGGGCGCTCGTGACGGCGCGGGTCGGGTCGACCGCGTAGGGGTCGCCGAGCTGCTCCTCGGAGGCTCCGAGATCGCGCCGCTCGACGTAGGAGATGAGCGACTGGTCGAGACCCTCGTACCGCATGCGGCAGTCGAGGTAGACGAGTGCGGATCCGGTGCTCTGCACCACGAGGGTGATGGCCTGCAGCACCAGGAGCAGGATCTGCGGCGCGACGAGGGTGAAGACGTAGGTGATGATCGCCGTCGGCTCCGGCGAACCGGTCGGGGCGACGACCGAGCCCACCAGCGTGCTGAGCAGCGAGACCGGGATGGACACGACGTTCATCGCGAGACCCATGATCGCGCCGATCAGGAATGTCACGCCCCACGCGACCCAGAAGCGGCCCCGTGTGAGCCGCCAGGACCGCACGAGCGCCTCGCGGAAGCGCGCGTGCTCGAGCACGAGGATCGAGGGCACCAGCAGGAGCTTGGTGGACAGCCAGACGACGAGCGGGATGCTGGCGAGTGCGATCAGGAACACGATGAGCACCAGGAGCCCGATGAGTTCGGGGGTGCCGCCGACGCCGCCGGCGACGAAGGCGCCGATGATGAGCGCGACGATCACCAGGAAGCCGAAGATCGCGACGACCGAGAGCGATGCGAACGCCGCCAGCCGCCAGAACGCGGGCGCCATCCGTCGCCACAGCATCCGAAGCGTCGCCTTCACGCCGATCGCCGCGTAGCCGATCTCGGCCGCGACCACGCCCTGCATCATCGCGGTGAAGGCGATCGAGGCGATGCCGACGACGAGCCCTGCCACGATGTTGATCGCGATCGTTCCGGCGAGCACCGCCTCGAAGTCTGGGGAGCTCGGCGGGACCGTCTCCAGCCGCGAGAACGTCGTGAACAGCACGACGCCCATCACGCCGGCGGTCGCGAGCACGACCACGAGCTGGATCACCACGGCGAAGCCGAACAGCACCTTGGGATTGTGGCGGAGCGCGGCGAAGGCCTTGCCCAGCAGCATCCCGAACGTCATCGGATGAAGAGGGATGACGCCCTTCTTCGGGGCAGGGGTCCACGTCTGGCCACTCACAGGCATTCCCTCCGTCGCGCGCTCCCATCGTGTCATATCCGCACCGCTGGTGCGCAGACCTGCGGATGCCGGGACTGAGTGCCATAAGGTAACAGTTATGACCTCACGCATCCTTGTGGTCGACGACGACACGGCGCTCGCCGAAATGATCGGCATCGTGCTGCGCACCGAAGGCTTCGAGCCGGTGTTCTGCGCCGATGGCGCGCGAGCAGTCGACGAATGGCGCGCAACGCGACCGGACCTCGTCCTGCTCGACCTCATGCTCCCGGGGATGGACGGAATCGAGATCTGCACGCGCATCCGTGCCGAGTCCGGCGTTCCGATCCTCATGCTCACCGCGCGCAGCGACACGGCGGATGTCGTCCGTGGCCTCGAAGTCGGTGCAGACGACTACATGATCAAGCCCTTCAATCCGAAGGAGCTCGTCGCGCGCATCCGCACCCGCCTGCGGCCGGCGCCGCAGGCGACGAGCGAGCAGCTCCGTGTCGGTGATCTCACCGTCGACGTCGACGCGCACGAGGTCCGCCGAGGAACGACCCCGATCGCGCTGACGCCACTGGAGTTCCAGTTGCTCGTCGCGCTCGCCTCGAAGCCGCAGCAGGTGTTCTCGCGCGAGATGCTGCTCGAGCAGGTCTGGGGCTATCACTACAAGGCCGACACCAGGCTGGTGAACGTGCACGTCCAGCGACTGCGCGCCAAGGTCGAGCTCGATCCCGACAACCCGAAGATCGTGATGACGGTGCGGGGCGTCGGCTATCGCGCCGGGAGCGTCGGCTAGGCGAGCCATGACCGTGACCGGCACCACCACCACGGCGGTCGCGGTCCTGCGCGACTGGCGCGGGTGGCCGACCGTGCTGGCCGCGCTCTGGCGGCGGTCCCTCCGCTTCCGCACGCTGAGCATCACCCTCGCCGCGACCTCGCTCGCGATCTTCGTGACCTGCGTGACCATGGCGCTGGTGATCCAGAACGATCTGTTCGTGTCACAGAAGAACATCGCGCTCGAAGACGCGAGGCGCGCGATCGATCAGGCGCAGAACGCACTCGACGTCGCCGAGCTCGGCGATGACCCGGCGGCGCTGCAGGACCTGTGGACGAGCATCCAGGGCCAGCTCGCGCGCAACTCGAGTGCGGATCAGCTCGCAGGCTTCCGGCTCGCTGGCACGGTCACGCTGAACGGATTCACCAACGGTCTGAGCCGCAACCAGCTCAGCACCGGCCTCGAGAACAGGGTGGCGGAGTTCGATGACCGACAGGCCTGGCAATCGGTCGCCCTGCCCGTCGAGGACGGGCGGGAGGTTCCGGGCATCGTGGTCGGCCAGCAGCTGCAGGTGCCGCAGGCGGGGTCGTTCGCGATCTATCTGGCCTACGACCTCGGCGACGCCGACCAGACGCTCGTGTTCGTGCAGCGCACGTTGTGGATCGCCGGCATCGCGCTGGTCGCGATCGTCGCCGGCATCTCGTGGATCGTGCTGCGAGCCGTCGCGACGCCGATCGTGCAGGCCGCCGAGACCAGTGCGCGGCTCGCGGCCGGCGATCTCGGCGTGCGTCTCGAGGTGCGCGGCGAGGACGAGCTCGCGACGCTCGGGAGATCGTTCAACGCGATGGCCGACAGCATCGAAGGTCAGATCAAGGAGCTCGGTGAGCTGTCGATGGTGCAGCAGCGCTTCGTGTCGGACGTCTCGCACGAGCTGCGGACGCCCTTGACGACGATCCGGCTCGCGGCGGACATGCTCAACGACCAGCGAGCGGATTTCGAGCCGACGACGGCTCGCACCGCCGAACTCCTCTACGCCCAGGTGCAGCGCTTCGACGTGCTGCTGTCGGATCTGCTCGAGATCAGCCGATACGATGCCGGTTCCGTCCAGCTGGAGCTGGAGGAGACCAGCCTCGCGCACGTCGCCGAGGACGTCATCGAACAGATGCGTCCCCTGGCTCTGAGCCACGGCACCGAGCTGCGGCTCGTGGCGCCCGGCGGGTACTCGCCGGTCGAGATGGATCCACGGCGAGTGCGCCGCGTGCTCCGCAATCTGATCGGCAACGCGATCGAACATGGCGAGGGCCGTCCGATCGTCGTGACCGTCGACAGCAATCAGCATGCAGTGGCCGCAGGCGTCCGCGATTTCGGGCTCGGGATGAGTGCGGCCGACGTCGAGCGGGTGTTCGATCGGTTCTGGCGTGCAGACCCCTCACGACAGCGGACGATCGGCGGCACCGGTCTCGGCCTGTCGATCGCGCTGGGCGACGCCACCATCCACGGCGGCACCCTGGCGGTGTGGTCTGCGCTGGGAGAGGGAACGAACTTCGTGCTCACCCTGCCTCGCCATGGTGTGGTCACCGAGGGTGCGAGCCCGATCCCGCTCGAGCCGGAGGAGCCGCTCGCCGAGCTCGGCGATGCCACACAGCCGATCTCGCTCGTCGACCTGCCGCCTGAGCTCCGCGAGGAATGGGGACTGTGATGAGGACTCGGTCCGTGACCCGGATGCTGCGTGGCATCACCGCCGTCGCGGCGGCGCTCGCGCTCTCCGCGTGCACCGGTTTGCCGATGAGCGGCGACGTGAACGTCGGCCTCGACCTGGGGGAGGTGCCGGACGACAGCGACTTCCTCTTCATCGCGTCCGGTCCGGCGCCGGGCTCCGGTCCGCAGGAGATCGTCGAGGGCTTCCTGGAGGCTGCGATCTCGCCGGCCGACAACTGGAACACGGCCCGCAGCTTCCTCACCCCGAAGCTGCAGACGACCTGGCAGCCGGGTGCCGGTGTCTCGATCGACGACGCCGTGGTGTCGCGGACCTTCAGCTCTTCGATTCCCGACGACGAGGTCGAGTCGGCGGAGACCGGGGTCGTGCAGGTGCAGATCGATCTGGTCGCCAGCGTCGACGGCGAGGGGCTGTACTCCGAGTCCCGCGGTCCCTCCACGCGGCCGTTCACGCTGTCACGGACGGATGACGGGGAATGGCGGATCTCGCAGGCGCCGGACGGCATCGTGATCGACGAGGCCAGATTCCCCCGGGTCTTCGACAGCTACGCGCTGCAGTACTTCGACCAGAGCTGGACGCACCTGGTGCCGGACACCCGGTGGTTCCCCCGGCGGACCAGCATCGCCACGACCGTCACTCGGGCGCTCGTCGGCGGCTCGCCGAGCCCCTGGCTGGAGGATGCCGCGCGGACGGCGTTCCCGGCCGATGTGCAGCTCGCACAGGACGCGGTCCTGATCGACCGGCAGCAGGTCGCCGATGTCGCGCTGACGCCTGCCGCATCTCGCCTCGACCCGACCACGCTCGCGAGAATGCGCACGCAGCTGCAGCAGACGTTGGATCTCGCCGATGTCCGAGTCTCGCAGGTGCGGTTCACGGTCGACGGTCGCACGCTGGATGCCGGCGTCGTGAATCTGCCGGTGGATGCCGCGGATCAAGGTCCCGTCGTCCTCACCGACGATGCCTTCGGAGTGATCGTGGGCGATGAGGTCTCTCCGATCGAGGGGATCAGCGACGAGATCCTGGCGTTGCCTCAGCGCGTGCGGGCGGTGGATCTCGCTCGGGACGCCCTGCACGCGGCCGTGCAGCTCGCGGACGGTGGCGTGTATGTGGTCGGTGACGGTCGCGTGGACCTGCTCGATCCGCGGCCGGGGCTCATCGAGCCGTCGCTCGATCCGTACGGCTACACCTGGACCGTGCCGGCCGACGCGCCGGGGGCGCTCAAGGCGTGGAGCACGAACGTGACCGAGCACGCGATCACGGAGGCCTGGCCGAACGCATCCGCCATCTCGGCGCTCCGGGTGTCCGTGGACGGCGCGAGGGTGGCGGCCGTGATCACCCTCGGTGGCCAGCACTGGGTGGTCGTGGCGGCTGTTGTGCGCGACGAAGCAGGTGTCCCGGTGCAGCTGGGAGAGGTGAAGCAGCTCACCCTGGTGGACGGGGACGCTCGAGAGCTGGTGTGGCTCGGGGCCGAACGCCTCGGCGTGCTCGTCGATGCGCCGACTCCGGTCCTGCTCACGCAGCTCGTCGGCGGGCCCGGCGTCATGGAGGTGCCGCCGACGGGGACGATCTCGCTCGCCGGTGCTCGCACCGAATCCGGGATTCGTGCGCTGGATGCGACAGGGACGCTGTATGCGCACGCCGGTTCCGCCTGGCGCGAGGTGGCCGCCGGCGTGCAGGTGCTCGCGACCCGCTCGGGAGAGTGACCGAGCACTCCTCCTGCACCGACCGCGGCGATCGGCGACCTCGGCAGCGACGCGCTGATCGCCTCCGTCGATCCTCGTGCACGCGACGAGGATGTTCGGATGACACGCACGCGGCAGTCGCATGACCTCCTCGCCGAGCTCGGCGGGTTCCTGCTCGGGGCGAGCTGCGCAGGATGCGATCTCCCTGGAGTCCTCCTCTGCGCCGCATGCCGTTCGGCCCTTCTGCCGCTGCCCGTCGACGTCGTGACGCCGAGCAGCCTGGCCGTGCGCGCGGCGATGTCGTTCGACGGTGTCGCCGCTCGCTGCATCCGACGTCTCAAGGGCGAGGGAGAGACGCTGCTGGCGCGTCCCCTGGGCGACGCGCTCGCCGCGGTGCTCACTGCGGCGATCGACGGTGCACGCGGATCCGGTGATGTCCTCGTCGTCCCGGTGCCGACGACCCGCGCTGCCTTCCGGCGACGCGGCTATCGTGTGCCCGACCTGCTGATCCGCCGAGCAGGCGCGCGCGAGACACGGCTGCTGCGCACCACCCGGAGCCGGGCGGATCAGCGCGGACTCGGCATCGCGGAGCGCGCGCAGAACGTGCACGGCGCGATGCGCGCCCGCCGCGCAGGATCGGGTGAGCGCGTCGTGCTCGTCGACGACGTCGTCACCACCGGTGCGACCTTCGACGAAGCGATGAGGGCGCTCACCGCGGCCGGCTATGAGGTGATCTCGGCTGTCGCGCTGGCTGCCACGCCGTCTCACCGCGGACTCACCGGACACTCATCGTCGACTCATCGGCGACACGGAGGAAATGACCCGTGACTTCCATCGGCATGCGGACTACGGTTGGGGACCACAAGGCGACCACGGTCCGCCCTTGGCCGGGAGGACCGGGACAAGGAGGCAGCAATGGAAACAAGCATCGTTGGCGTCGGAGTGGGTATCACCGATCGCTTCCGCACCGTTGTCGAGGAGAAGATCGCCCGAGTGCAGACGTTTGCCGCGAAGGCGCAACGTCTGGACGTGAAGGTCACGCATCGCGCATACCGAAACGGTCATGTGCCGGATGAGACCGTCGAACTCACGTTGGTGAGCAAGGGTCCGGTGGTGCGAGCGGAAGCCACGGACGGCGACAAGTTCGTCGCGCTCGACCTCGCAGTCGACAAGATGGCGGAGCAGCTGCGCCGAGCGAAGGAGAAGCGGGTCGACGGACGTCAGCACCCCCGCGGCGCGCATTTCGAGAAGGGCAGTGGCGCCCTCGAGGGGATCGACGTGCAGCCGGCATCCGCCGACATCCTGCACGCCGTCGCGACCGGAGCCGTTCCGGTCCAGAACGACGAGGAAGAGGTGTACTCGCCTGTCGTCATCCGCACCAAGAGCTTCGACCCGGAGTGGATGACCGTCGAGGAGGCCGTCGACCGCATGGAGCTCGTCGGACACGACTTCTTCCTGTTCGTCGACGCGAGCACGGATCATCCGAGCGTCGTGTACCGCCGCAAAGGCTGGGACTACGGCGTGATCGCCCTCAGCACGCAGGCGCCGCCCGACCAGGCGCTCGCTTCGTAGCAGACGGACAGAACGGCCCGCTCCTGAGGAGCGGGCCGTTCTGCGTCTCCGCCGGTCGAGCGGTCAGACGAGTGGCTCTCAGTCGAAGATGCCGTCCAGGAGGCTGCCGATCACCAGGCCGCCGAGGAGACCGGAGGCGATGTCGCCGCCGCCGCGGCGTCCGCCGCCACCGCCCCAGCCGCCGCCGCCCCAGCCGTCGTCCTGTGGCGGGCGCGAGGAGTCGATGTCGCGCTGCGCGAGCTGCAGGGCCTCCGAGGCGAGGTGCGCGACGCGGCGTGCCGCGATGAGAGCGGCCTCGCGCGTCTCCTCGGCCGGGAGCATCTCATTGAGATCGATGCGCAGCCGCTCCGCTTCCGCCAGCCGCGTGCGCGCATCCGCGCCGATCCATCCGCGATGCCCGGCGATCAGGCCACGGGCGACGCCGAGCTGACGGTCGGCGTCGTCGATCGAGTGCTGCACCTGGGCCACCGAGGGAAGGGGGTTCTCGATGCGGTGCCTCGCCGTCGCGATCGCATCGTCGAGAGCACCGTTCGCCTCCCGCAGTCGGGAGAGCTCAGCGAAGGGGTCGTTCGGGGTGCCGGAGGGTGTCAGTGAGCTGAGGGCGGCCTGCAGGTCGGCTTCTGCCGTGGTGACGGCGGGAACGCGCGGAGCGGTGCGTGCAGCGATCAGATCGCCTCGCGAGTCGGCGACGACCTCCGCCAGCGTCGACTCGGCACGCAGCGCCTCGATCTCGAAATCCTCCACCGCGTCGAGCAGGGCTCCTGCGCGTCGGGTCGCCTCCGTCGCCGTCTCGAGCGCGACGTTCGCCTCTTCGTTCTGCTTCGAGGCACGGCGACGTTCGGAGACCGAAGCGCCGTGCGTGGCGAACGCGATGAGCTGCTCGGCCTCGGAGGCGCTGGCGGTGATCTGGGCCATCGCGGAATCGGCATACCGGCTGGACAGTCGCTCGATCGCGGCCTTGGTCTGCGGGATCCGTTCACTCAGCGCCTGGGTCTCGGCTCGCACCTGGGCGATGATCTCCGGGGCTCTGCGGACCTTGGCGATCGACGCGGCGAGCACGTCGGTCTTCTCATCGAGCAGATCCTGGGCCCAGTCGCACAACTGGATGATGCGCGCGTTGCGGGTGCGCAGCTCTTCCGGGGTGTCCGGGATCTCATCATGGTTGAGCTGGTGCATCTGGAAGGCCTCGCGCAGATGCGTCCGCACAGCAGCGAGTGCCTTGCGGAGGTCGCCGGTGAGTGATTCGCCGAGCTCGGCCTCGGCGAACGAGAGCTCGTCCGCGGTGGTGCGGATGCGCTCATCGGCCGCGACGAGCGCCTGTTCCGCGCGTCGCGCGAGGTCGGCGTCCTGTGCAGCGAGTGCTTCCTGATCGCGTTTGCGCTTACCCCAGAAACCTGCCATGTGCTGATCCTACTTTCCGCAGGTGTTGGGTTGGCTGCGCATCCGCTCCAGGCGAACGCCGTGCTCCGGGTTTCCGTTCATGCCGCTGCGTCCTTGGCCGGGCGGCCTCGCTTCGGACGCTCGGTCGCGAGCTCGAGCGCCAGTGCGTGGCGGGGATGAGCCGCGAGCCGCCGTTCGACATGATCGAGCCAGCGCTCCTCGGCCTCGGCAGCGAAGCGCATCGAGTCGACGATCAGCGACCAGGCGAGGGCTTCCGGCGCATCATGGTCGGTGCCGGCGAAGGTCGCCTCCTGGAGCGCCGCACTCCGATGCGCCGAGATGGCGCGCTGCGTCGCGATGACCTCGGCGACGTCGACGCCGGGGAGCGTGGCCGCGACGGCGATCTTGACGGCGAGCTCGTCTCTGGTGGCCACGCTCCGGACGACGGGGGAGGAGAGCCAGTCCGCGACCTCGGCGGAGCCAGCGGCGGTGATGTGCCAGTACACGTGTCCGTGCTCGTCGGCGCCGCCTCTGGCCACCAGCCCGTCACGCTCGAGTCGTTCGAGGGTGTTGTAGATCTGCCCCACGTTGAGCGGCCAGGTCGACCCGGTGCGTCGATCGAACTCGTGCCGCAGCTGATAGCCGTAGCAGGGCCCCTGATCGAGGATCGCGAGCAGGCTCTGACGCACCGACATATGGTCTCCGTTCGTGCAGGGGAAAGCGATACCGAGTATATGGATACCCGGCAACATCGCTCCGCATCCGATGTCCTGCGAGTGTCGCGACGCGAATCGCTGGGAGTGCTCGCAGGCGACGTGCAGGTCACGGGCCGGTAACATGACAAAGTATGCCTGGCGAACGCCGCACCGGCGCAGGCTCTTGATCCACCAACAGGGAGATGACATCCGTGGCCAATCCTCTTGAGAAGCTGCTGCGCGCTGGAGAAGGACGGGTCATCCGTCGTCTGAACCAGGTGGTCAAGGCAGTGGGGCTGCTGGAGGACGACATCTCCAAGCTCACCGACGAGGAGCTCCGCAACGAGACGACGGAGCTCCGCGCGCGATTCGAGAAGGGCGAGACCCTCGACCAGCTGATGCCGGAGGCGTTCGCCGCCGTCCGCGAGGCTGCGAAGCGCACGCTCGGCATGCGCGCGTACGACGTGCAGATCATGGGCGGCGCCGCCCTGCATCTCGGGAACATCGCCGAGATGAAGACCGGTGAGGGAAAGACGCTCGTGGCGACCTTCCCCGCGTACCTGAACGCGATCGCGGGCAAGGGCGTCCACATCATCACGGTCAACGACTTCCTCGCGAGCTACCAGGCCGAGCTGATGGGCCGTGTGTTCCGCGCGCTGGGCATGAGCACCGGCATCATCGTGTCCGGGCAGACACCGGCCGTCCGTCGTGAGCAGTACGCCTCTGACATCACCTACGGCACGAACAACGAGTTCGGGTTCGACTACCTCCGCGACAACATGGCGTGGCGCAAGGAGGATCTCGTCCAGCGGGAGCACTTCTTCGCGATCGTCGACGAGGTCGACTCGATCCTCATCGACGAGGCTCGCACCCCGCTGATCATCTCCGGTCCGTCCTCCGGCGAGGCGAACCGCTGGTTCGCCGAGTTCGCGAAGATCGCGCGCACCCTCGAAGTGGGCGAGGACTACGAGGTCGACGAGAAGAAGCGCACGGTCGGCGTGCTCGAGCCCGGCATCGAGAAGGTCGAGGACTACCTCGGCATCGAGAACCTGTACGAGTCCGCGAACACGCCGCTCATCTCGTTCCTGAACAACTCGATCAAGGCGTTGGCGCTGTTCAAGAAGGACACCGACTACGTCGTGATGAACGACGAGGTCATGATCGTCGACGAGCACACCGGCCGCATCCTGGTCGGGCGCCGGTACAACGAGGGCATCCACCAGGCCATCGAGGCCAAGGAGGGCGTGCCGGTCAAGGCCGAGAACCAGACGCTCGCCACCGTCACGCTGCAGAACTACTTCCGCCTCTACGACAAGCTCGCCGGCATGACCGGTACTGCCGAGACCGAGGCAGCGGAGTTCATGTCGACGTACAAGCTCGGCGTCATCCCGATCCCGACGAACCGCCCGATGGTGCGCAAGGACCAGTCGGACCTCGTCTACAAGAACGAGACCGCGAAGTTCGCGCAGGTCGTCGAGGACATCGCCGAACGCCACTCGGCCGGACAGCCGGTGCTCGTGGGAACCGTGAGCGTCGAGAAGAGCGAGTACCTCTCCCGCCTTCTCGCGAAGAAGGGCGTCAAGCACGAGGTCCTCAACGCGAAGAACCACGCACGTGAGGCGGAGATCGTCGCACGCGCCGGTCGTCTCGGTGCCGTCACCGTCGCCACGAACATGGCCGGTCGAGGCACCGACATCATGCTCGGCGGCAACGCCGAGTTCCTCGCGGTGCAGGAGCTCAAGGGCAAGGGACTCGACCCCGTCGAGACGCCCGAGGAGTACGAGGTCGCCTGGGATGAGACGTACGAGTCCATGAAGGGCGTCGTCAGCGAGGAGGCCGAGAAGGTCATCGAGGCCGGCGGTCTCTACGTGCTCGGCACCGAGCGTCACGAGTCCCGACGTATCGACAACCAGCTCCGCGGACGTTCCGGTCGTCAGGGCGACCCCGGTGAGAGCCGGTTCTACCTGAGCCTCACCGACGACCTGATGCGACTGTTCCAGTCCGGCGCAGCCGAGGCGATCCTGGCCCGCACGAACTTCCCCGACGACGTGCCGATCGAGTCCGGCCTGGTGTCGCGCGCGATCCGCAGCGCTCAGTCGCAGGTCGAGTCGCGCAACGCCGAGATGCGCAAGAACGTGCTGAAGTACGACGACGTGCTGAACCGCCAGCGCGAGGCGATCTACGCCGACCGTCGCCACATCCTGCAGGGCGACGACATCGCCGGGCGGGTGCAGCACTTCATCGAGGACGCGATCACCGGTGTCGTGAACGACCACACCGGCGAAGGACACAACGAGAGCTGGGACTTCGATGCGCTGTGGACCGAGCTGAAGACGCTCTATCCCGTGAGCGTGACGATCGACGAGGTCGTCGCAGAGGCCGGCGGACGCAAGGGCGGGATCACGGCTGACGGCCTGACCCGCGAACTGCTGTCGGATGCCACGATCGCGTACGAGAAGCGCGAGGAGACGCTCGGCGAGGCAGCGACCCGCGAGCTCGAGCGCCGCGTCGTGCTGCAGGTGCTCGACCGTCGCTGGCGCGACCACCTCTACGAGATGGACTACCTGAAGGACGGCATCGGCCTGCGCGCCATGGCGCAGCGCGACCCGCTGATCGAGTACCAGCGCGAGGGCTACGCGATGTTCCAGTCGATGATGGGGCAGATCAAGGAGGAGTCGGTCGGCTACCTCTACAACCTCGAGGTCGAGGTGCGTCGTGCCGAGGACTCCGAGGTCACCGAGGTCGAGGCGAAGGGTCTCTCCGAGGGCGGCACCGATCAGCGACTCGAGTACTCCGCAGCCAATGACGCAGGCGAGGTCGAGGTGCGAAACGATCGCGGTCAGGTGCAGCAGGCCGCGACGGACCGTGTGCGAAAGGCAGCGGCGGCCGCAGCCGCCACGCCGGCGCCGGTCGAGGAGCAGGAAGCGCCCCGCGGCGCCTTCGGTCAGCGCACCGAGGCCACGCCGCCGCCCGCCGGCAACCGCGAGCAGCGTCGAGCGCAGGGCAAGAAGAAGAAGTAGCCACGCGTCGACCGAGCGTGACCGACAAGAGGGCCAGTCCTGGTGGATTGGCCCTCTCGTCGTCCCTGTAGGCTTGATCGATGACACCATCGCGCCACTTCGACCAGTCGTCGAAGCTCAAGAACGTCCTGTACGAGATCCGCGGAAACGCACTCGTCGAGGCGGCGCGGCTCGAGGCGGAGGGTCACAAGATCCTCAAGCTCAACACCGGGAATCCGGCGATCTTCGGGTTCGACGCCCCGCACCAGATCGTGCACGACATGCTCGCGGCGCTGCCGAACGCGCACGGCTACAGCGACAGCAAGGGCATCATCTCGGCGCGGCGTGCCGTGGTCAGCCGCTACGAGGAGATCGAGGACTTCCCTCGGTTCGGTCCTGACGACGTCTATCTCGGCAACGGGGTCTCCGAACTCATCACGATGACGATGCAGGCGCTGCTCGACGAGGGCGACGAGGTGCTCATCCCTGCGCCCGACTACCCGCTCTGGACAGCCATGACGAGCCTGGCCGGCGGCACGCCGGTGCACTACCTCTGCGACGAGGAGCAGGACTGGCAGCCGGACCTCGAGGACATCCGGGCGAAGATCACACCGCGAACCAAGGCGCTCGTGATCATCAACCCGAACAACCCCACCGGCGTCGTGTACTCGAGGGAGATCCTCGAGGGCATGGTCCAGATCGCCCGCGAGCACGAGCTGCTCCTGCTCTCCGACGAGATCTACGACCGCATCCTCTTCGACGACGCGGTGCACATCCCGACCGCGACCCTTGCTCCGGACCTGCTCTGCCTCACCTTCAACGGGTTGTCCAAGACGTACCGCGTCGCGGGCTACCGGTCGGGGTGGCTCGTGATCACCGGCCCGCAGGCGCACGCCAAGGGCTTCATCGAGGGCATCACGCTGCTGGCGTCGACGCGTCTGTGCCCCAACGTCCCATCGCAGCACGCGGTGCAGGCGGCGCTCTCGGGCGTCCAGTCCATCGATGCGTTGATCGCGCCGACCGGTCGTCTGCATGAGCAGCGGGATGTCGCATGGGAGGGACTGCAGAGCATCCCTGGCGTCTCCTGTGTCAAGCCGCAGGGTGCGCTGTACGCGTTCCCCAAGCTCGATCCGAACGTGCATGAGATCCGCGACGACGGCAAGCTCGTCTACGATCTGCTGGTCTCCGAGCACATGCTGCTGGTGCAGGGGACCGGGTTCAATTGGCCGACGCCCGATCATCTGCGTCTCGTGACGCTGCCCGAGACCCGAGTGCTGAGCGAAGCAGTCGAACGCCTCGGGAACTTCCTCGCGAGCTACCGGCAGTAGCCGCCGACGTCGTCGGAGTCATGGCGGCGGCGAGTGCGCGGATCCCGGCGACGAAGGGTGAGCGCGGTGTGAGGTCGGCCATCGCTCGAGCGTGCAGCAGAGCAGCATCCGCCGCACGCTGATCGAACGGCAGGAACGTGACATCCGTGATCCCTGCGAACCGCTCGAGCGTCCGTCTGACCTGTCCGCGCGCGTCGATACCGAGCGGTCCTGAGCGGACGCGATTGACCACCACAGTGATGGGCGTCGGTGCCGTGAGGCGACGGAGCTCCGCATGGTCGCGGAGGAATCGGCTGATGCCGACGGGGTCGGCCGATGCGACGGCGACGATCGCATCAGCCGCTCGCAGCGCCGAGGTGGTGGCGGCATGTCGTCGCGGACCCGCGAGGTCGTAGGTCGCCTCATCATCGGCGTCGAACGACGCTGCGACATCGACGATCGTCTCCTCGCCCCAATCGCGGCAAGCATGCAGCGCAGTGCTGAGCCGCCCGGCGGAGAGCTCGGGCCATCTGCTCGGCCGGTTGATGCCGGGGAAGACGTCGATCTCACCGCCGCTCGTCTCGAAGACCGTCGCCAGCCTGGTGAGCTCCTGGCTGTCGAGCCCGCCGAGTTCGCCGCGGCGACAGGCGGCAGCGATCCCCGGTGCGTCATCGCTGAGCCCGAGGAGCAGCGCGAGGGATGGGGCGACCGTGTCCGCGTCGACCAGCGCCGCGTGCCGCCCGCGGCGGGCGAACTCGGCGGCGAGCTGGATCGCGATCGTGGATCGTCCTGGCGCTCCATGAGGCCCCCAGACCGCGATCAGTCGACGCGTCGGCGATGCGTCGATCGAGATCGGTGGTGCTCCGGTCGGGGCGGCGGCCAGCGCTGCGGCGACCTGCCATCCAGCAGCGTCGGTCGGGAGGACACCGCTCAGGCCGAGCCGCCCGAGCGCACGGCTGTCGGCATCGCCCAGCATGATGATGCGCACTCCGGCTCGGTCGCAGGACGAGACCACCTCCGATGTGAGGATGGAGCGATCCGACGGCATGAGGATCATCTCGGCCTCGGGAAGCAGATCCTGGAACGATCGTGTCCACGGATCGACCGTCGCGATGACCGTGATGCCCTCGAGCTCCAGCTCTGCCGCGAGCTCGCTCGCCCGTGGTTCTCGGATCGCGACGATCACGGATGTCATGAGCCGGAGCCGATCGGGACCACGGACAGCGCGGAGCCGCCCATCACCGCGGCGAGGACGTCTGCGACGTCGGCGCGGTCGATCACGAGCTCGACTGATGCACCGGACTCGGCGAGCATCCCTTCCGCCTCGACCACGTCGCGCACGATCACGTCGGCGACCAGGATCCGGGGCGCGTCGTATGATCGTCCGTCGTCGAGCGGCGGCGCGCTCCAGAGCTCGACCACGCTGCCCGTATCCATGTCGCGCGGGATCGGCGTGCTGCTCTCCACCACGATCGTCGTGGAACGAGCGGTCGACGCTTCGGTCGTCGCGGAGGTCGGCACCAGCTCTCCTTTCCGCAGCGTTCGAGATGCGATCTGTCCTGGTCTCAGTTCGTCGGGCGCGATGTATCGATCGGCGAGCACGCCGAGGCCGACCTCCGCGACGCGGAAGTCGTCTGCGGTCAGGGCCTCGCCCTGTGTGATGGTTCGGCTCGCCTGGAGGACCGGCGTGACGTCATCTGCGGCTGAGACCAGGAACCAGACGCCGGCGATCGACACCGCGACCAACGCGATGCCGATGAAGAAGCGGGCATCACCGCGGAATGCACGGCGCTGACGGGAGAGGAAGCTCATGTCGGTATCGTCACAGAGTCCCGGGCCGCAGCTCGGGAGTTATCCACAGGTGGCATCGGGTATCGATAGCTGGCATATCGGTGCGGAACAATGGGCGCATGACAAAGTCATCCGCGTCGCTCCGGCAGCATCTCGCCCCCGCTCAAGTGGCTGAGCTGCTGCAGCTCGGCGTCGACGAGGTCATCGGGCTCGTGCAGGACGGGCAGCTGCGGGGGGCACAGCTCGGATCTCCTGCGAGATGGCGCATCGAAGAGGCGAGCATCGAGGAGTATCTGGCCGAGCAGTCGGAGGTCGCCAGGCGCATGGCGCTCTGGCGGCAGTCCCAGACGGCGAGCTTCCCCGAGATGTGGGGGACATCGACCGTTCAGGGCCGGTGATCTCCGGGCGTCCGCACCGCTGCCACGGCGGAGAACGGGATGAGCCGGAACCCCTGGACCGCTCCGGCCAGACGCGCGGTTCCGGCATCGTGGACGGCGAGGTCGAGATGATCCGCACCGGCTCGATCGATCGTGCCATGCACGTCGTCGCCGATCAGCAGACTGAGATGCACGGGAACGCGTCGCCGTGCGAGGTCGCGCAGGACGAAGCCGAAGGTCATGCGCTCGCGGAGGGCGGTGTCGGATTCGGCGGTGGTCTCGAGGCTCGAAAGGAGCGTGCCGTGATCTGTGCGGATGCCGCGCACGGCCTGCAGCGGCACGATGCGCACCGAACGACCGTGGAGCACATCGTCGCCCGGGGCCGACTCCACTGCGATCCAGTCCGCGCCGAGCGTGCGGACGGTCACCGGGAGTCTGCGGCCGTTCGCCAGCTCGATCGCGACTGACGCTCCCACCTCGCACATCAGCCGCAGCCGGCTGCGCAGATCCAGGCGGGAGATGCGAAGCCGTTCGGATTCCGCGCTCAGCGCGGCTCGCTCGCTCTCCCATTCGGCGGCGAGCTGACCTTCGAGGTCTTCGAACAGGCGGTCCCAATGCACGGGACCGAGCGTAGGACAGCGCCGGAGGGCATGTACGAGTTATCCACATTCCTTCTGCCGACCGCTCCGCGGCGGCTCAGGACGTGCTCCACTGTCACCCGGAATCCCCGACGGAGAGCACATCATGATCCTGCACGAGTACTTCGCACCGCAGCCGACCGCGACCGCGGCGCTCCCTGACCCCGCGCCGTTGCTGCGCGCACTGACGCAGGGAGTGCTCGAGGCACTGGCTGGTGTCCGTGAGGTCGACCAACTGGCGCGCTGGTTCAGCGAGGACGCGTACCGCACGCTCGTGAGCAGGGCGAACCTGTCCGCGCGGGCACGCAGTGCAAGAGGCGTCGCGCCGACGCGACCGACGTTCGCGATCCTGTCGTTGAGAGTGACGGAGCCGGCCGACGGCATCATCGAGGCGGTCGTCGTGGTGGCGGGGCCAGGTCGCACCCGCGCCGTGGCGATCCGTCTGGAGGGCCTGGACCGGCGTTGGCGCGCCACGTCCCTGGCGGTGCTCTGAGGGAACTCGGCCTAGGCTGGAGGGGTGTCAACCCTCAGTGATCTCGCCCAAGCCCAGGGACTCCTGACCGAGAGCGACGTCGAATGGCTTCATCGACTCGCCGGCGACGGGCAGCTGCTCGCCGACCTCGCATCCGCGGATATCGTGGTGTGGATCCAGGCGGACGACAACTCCTTCATCGCGGTCGCGCACGCGCGCCCGAGCGGGGCGGCGACCCTGTTCTATCGCGACATCGTCGGCGAACGTGTGCGCCCGCAGTGGCGCACGCAGGTGCAGGCCGCGTTCGACACGGCCGAGATCATCGACTCCTCCTCGCCGGACTGGTTCGAGGAGACGCCGACCAGGGTGCGAGCTGTTCCCATCGTCATCGAGCGCCGCAAGGGTGCGACCGAGCCGCGAGTGATCGGCGTGGTGACCCGTCACACCAACCTCGGCGAGGCGCGGACCCCCTCTCGCCAGCAGATCACCTTCGACGAGTGCGCGAACGACCTGTTCCGCATGATCGCGGATGGGAGCTTCCCCGATCTCGCCGCCCCCACCTCTCCCCGTCGCGGCGCTCCTCGTGCGTCGGACGGTCTGATCAGGATCGACGTCGACGGCATCACCACCTTCGCGAGCCCCAACGCGCTCTCGGCCTTCAATCGCATGGGCTTCGACGACGAGCTGGAGGGGGAGTCCCTCGCAGAGGTCACCACACGGCTGATCCCGCCGTCCAGACAGGTCGACGAGTCGCTCCCGGTCGTCGTGACGGGTCGCGCCCCCTGGCGCACGGATGTCGAAGCCCGGGGGGTCACCGTCTCGCTGCGCGCGATCCCACTGAAGGATCACGGCACGCGGATCGGCGCGATCGTGCTGTGCCGCGACGTCTCCGAGCTCCGTCATCAGGAGCAGGAGCTCATCACCAAGGACGCCACGATCCGCGAGATCCATCACCGTGTGAAGAACAACCTGCAGACCGTGGCATCGCTGCTGCGCATCCAGGCCAGGCGCACGCACTCGGACGAGGCGAGGGACGCGCTGACGCAGGCCATGCGACGCGTGGACTCGATCGCGGTCGTGCACGACACGCTCGCGCAGGGGCTCACGCAGAAGGTCGACTTCGACGAGGTCTTCCACCGCGTGCTGAAGCTCGTCGCCGAGGTCGCGGCAGCACCCAACACGCGCGCGCAGACGCGGTCGACCGGACGGTTCGGCGTGCTGCCGAGCGAATACGCGACACCGCTCGCGCTCGCCCTCACCGAGGTCGTGACGAACGCGGTCGAGCACGGCCTCGCAGGTCAGGAGGGACTCATCACGATCGATGCCGCTCGCACCGAGGAGAACCTCAGGGTCACGGTGCACGACACCGGCAGCGGCCTGCCCGAAGGTCGCATCGGTCAGGGCCTCGGCACGCAGATCATCCGCACACTCATCCAGGGCGAGCTCGGCGGCAGCATCGAGTGGCACGGAAGCGAAGGCACAGGCACCGAGGTGGTCATCGACATCCCGCTGCGGTGGCTCAAGCCCTGAGGCGATCCGACCCGAGAAGCAGAAAAGACCCGACTGCCGTGCGGCAGGTCGGGTCTTTCTCGTCTCGGTCTCAGGACGCGCGGCGGGCGCGTGCTGCGCGGCGCTTCAGGGCGCGGCGCTCGTCTTCGGAGAGGCCGCCCCAGACGCCCGAGTCCTGGCTGGACTCGAGTGCGTACTGCAGGCAGATCTCGGTCACCGTGCAGGTGGCGCAGACAGTCTTCGCCTTCTCGATCTGATCGACCGCGGGTCCGGTGTTCCCGACGGGGAAGAACAGCTCGGGGTCGACAGTCAAGCAGGCGGCTTTGTCGCGCCAATCCATGGGGGCTCCTCAGTGTGGATTCTCAAGAACGATCGCGACGCGATGGCTCGATTCGGGTGACGGTTCGGGATCCGTTACCCTGTTCAAATGCGGACGGATGCCCGCGTTTTGTGATGCGGACGGATCGTCCGCCCCACGCCGCTGTGGGAGCACATGACGCTGTCTATTCTGTTACATGAAACCCACGAAATCAAGGGTTTTCGTCCTTCTCATTCGATTCTCAGGAGACTCCGTGCGTGCACCGCGACTCGCCCTGACGGCTGCGGCCGTTCTCGCTCTCGAGGGCATCGCGCTGGTCGTCTTCGCCGTCATCGAACTCGCCGGTCTCGGTGCCGGTGACGCCTCGTCGCTGCCGACCGCGATCGCGCTCATCGTGCTCACCCTGATCGGCGCCGCCTGCCTGATCGCGTTCGCGTTCGGCGCCCGCGCCGGCCGCTCCTGGGCCCGTTCGGGTGGCGTGGTGTTCCAGGTGCTCGCCGTGGCGATCGCCCTGGCCTCGCTCACGCTGCAGCCGGTTCCCTGGGCGTTCACGATCGGCGTCGGCATCCCCGGAGTCATCGGATTCGCGCTGCTGATCGCGAGCGCGCGCGCCGAGAGCGTGCAACGCGAAGCCGACTGAACAGGGCGCGTCTCAGCCGACGGCCCTGAACGTCGGTGTCAGGCGTCGATGCCGAGTTGCTTGCGCAGTCGTGCGACGTGGCCGGTGGCCTTCACGTTGTACTGCGCGAGGGTCACGACGCCCTCTTCGTCCAGGACGAAGGTGGAGCGGATGACGCCCTCGACGACCTTGCCGTAGTTCATCTTCTCGCCCCAGACGCCATACGCGGTGTGCACGGCATGGTCGGGGTCGCTGAGCAGCGTGAAGGTCAGGCCGTCACGGTCACGGAACTCGGCGAGCTTCGCCGGTTCGTCGCGCGAGATGCCGATCACGCGGTACCCGGCGCCCTGGAGCGACGAGATGCTGTCGCGGAAGTCGCAGGCCTGGGTGGTGCACCCTGGCGTCATGGCGGCCGGGTAGAAGTACAGGATCGTCTTCTGTCCGCGCAGATCCGCGAGACGGACCGTCGAACCGTCCTGGTCGAGCAGGGCGAAGTCGGGGGCAGGGGTTCCGGATTCCAGGCGCTGAGTCACCCGTCCAGCCTATCGGCCGGGAGTCTGCTCCGCCTTGTCAGCGAAGGTCTGCAACAGTCGCTGCAGCGAGTCCAGACGCGCCAGAGCGGTCTCGCTGAGGTCACCTCGTTCGGCGGCTTCGATCAGCGCGCAGTCCGGGGCGTCGGTGAGGTGGGTGCACCCTCGTGGGCAGTCCTCGGCGATCTCCGCGAGCTCCGTGAACGCGGCGAGGATGTTGGCCGGATCGACGTGTCCGAGCCCGAAGGATCGGACGCCGGGGGTGTCGATGACCCAGCCGTTGCCGTCGGCGCCTTCGTAGCGCAGCGAGACGGTGGATGACGATGTGTGCCTGCCGCGTCCGGTGACCTGGTTGACGTGTCCGGTCGCTCGCAGCGCGGTCGGCACCAGCTCGTTCACGAGCGTCGACTTGCCGACGCCCGAGTGGCCAACGAACACCGTGGTGTGACCGACGAGTGCCGCGCCGATCTCCGCCGTGGGCATCTCGTCTCTCGCGCTCGTGAACACGCGGAGGTCGAGGCCGTCGAAGTGGGAGAGGAAGTGCGTCGGGTCGGCGAGATCGGTCTTCGTCACGACCAGCAGCGGCCGGATGCCGGCATCGAGGGCGGCCACCAGGTAGCGGTCGACGAGCCGTGCGCGAGGTTCCGGGTCGGCCGCCGCGACGACGACGAGCATCTGGTCCGCATTCGCGACGATCACGCGCTCGACCTGATCCGTGTCGTCGGCGCTGCGGCGGAGCAGTGACGTGCGCTCGACGATCCCGACGATGCGGCCGAGCGTTCCCTCGTCACCGCTGACATCGCCGACGACGCGGGCCAGGTCGCCGGTCACGATCGGATTGCGTCGCAGCTCACGGGCGCGCGTCACGCTGACGGTGCGCTCGTCATCGGTGTCCTCGTCGATCAGGACCGTGTAGCGCCCGCGGTCGACACCGAGGACCCGTCCGATGACCGCATCCTCGTGGGCCGGGCGGCGCTTCGTCCGCGGTCGGTTGGCCTTGGGGTTCGGACGCGCGCGGATGCTGCTCTCGTCGAAGTCCTCGAACTCGTCGTCGAGGTCGTCGGTGTCGTCGAGCCAGCTCACGCGCCAGCGCCTCCCAGCATCCGCTCCCACAGCAGTGTGAACTCGGGAAGCGTCTTCGCGGTCGTGCCGATCTCGTCGATCTCGATGCCGGGCACCTTGAGGCCGATCAGCGCACCCGTCGTCGCCATGCGGTGATCGTGGTGTGCTGCCCACCCGCCGCCGTGCAGCGGGCGGGGGATGATGCGCAGTCCGTCCGGCAGTTCCTCGGCCTCGCCGCCGAGCGCACGGATGTTGCCGATCAGGGCCGCGATCCGATCCGTCTCGTGCAGGCGGATGTGGCCGATGCCGCGGATCGTCGTTGGCGACTCGGCGAACGCCGCGAGACCCACGATCGTCGGGGTGAGCTCACTGGCCGGAGCCAGGTCGATGTCGATGCCGTGGATCGCGCTGCCGGCCCGGACGGTGAGGGCGCCGCCGTGACGGCTCGTGTGCGCGCCCATCGCCTGCAGGATCTCGGGGAGCAGGGCGCCGGGCTGCGTCGAGTGCGCCGGCCAGCCGGTGATCGTGACGGATCCGCCGGTGACCAGGGCAGCGGCGAGGAACGGCGCTGCGTTGGAGAGATCGGGTTCGATCGCGATCTCCTTGGCGCGGGGAACGCCTGCCTCGACGAGCCACTCGCCGACCGCCGGTCGCTCGATGCGGATGCCGCGGCGGCTCAGCGCCTCGATCGTCATGTCGATGTGGGGGAGGCTCGGGAGGTGCTCGCCGGTGTGCACGAGGTGCAGGCCGACGTCGAACCGCGGAGCCGCGAGGAGGAGACCGGAGACGAACTGGCTCGATGCGGATGCGTCGATCTCGACACGGCCGCCGCGGATGCGTCCATGACCGCGGATCGTGAACGGCAGCGACCATGTGCCCTCGTCGTCGATGTCGACGCCGAGGTCGCGCAGCGCGCTGATGAGTCCCCCCATCGGGCGGTGCAGCGCCGTCTCGTGCGCAGTCAGATGCACGTCGCGGGAAGCGAGGCCGGCGAGCGGCGCGATGAAGCGCATCACGGTGCCGGCCTGGCCGCAGTCGATCGTCACGCCGCCGGTGAGCTTCGCAGGGGTCACGACGAGGTCGGGGCCGAACTCGCCACCTGCGTCGACCTCTTCGATCCCGACGCCGAGTGCACGCAGTGCATCGACCATGCGGCGCGAGTCGTCGGAGTGCAGCGGGGCCAGCAGACGGCCCGGTCCGTCGGCGATCGCGGCGATGATGAGCTCGCGGTTCGTGAGCGACTTCGAGCCGGGAATCGTCAGGGTGGCGTGCACGGCGTCGGTGCTGGCGGGCGCGATGTAGGCACCGCTGACCGGGGGAGGGGAATACCTGTTGGCGCTCATCGGTTTCCACCTTAGTGAACAGCGGCGCACCCGCCGAGAAGGAGACAGCATGCTCGCCACGTTGGAACGCGAAACGGTGGACATCAGCGGCCTAGACTGGCCGGTGATGGATGACACCGTAACAGCAGACACCGTCGGCGACCCTCGACAGGAGTTCGAGGAGCAGGCGATCCCGTTCATGGATCAGCTCTATGCCGCCGCGATGCGTATGACGCGCAATCCCGCGGACGCCGCAGACCTCGTGCAGGAGACGTTCGTGAAGGCCTACGGGTCGTGGGCGACGTTCTCGCAGGGCACGAATCTCAAGGCCTGGCTGTACCGGATCCTGACCAACACGTACATCAACATCTACCGCAAGAAGCAGCGCGAGCCCTTCCAGGGCACGATCGACGAGCTCGAGGACTGGCAGCTCGGCGGCGCGGAGTCGACGACGGCATCGCACAGCCGCTCGGCCGAGGCGGAGGCGATCGACCGCATGCCGGCATCCGTCGTCAAGGACGCACTGCAGGCCGTTCCGGAGGACTTCCGGCTGGCGGTGTACCTCGCGGACGTCGAGGGATTCGCCTACCAGGAGATCGCCGACATCATGAAGACGCCCATCGGCACCGTGATGAGTCGCCTGCATCGTGGCAGGCGGATGCTGCGGGAGCTGTTGGCTGATTACGCCGTGGAGCGGGGCATCGCCGCGGCTGAGAACACGAGGAGCGCGAAATGAGCGACTGCGGCTGCGACAAAGCCCGTCAGGATCTGGAGGAGTACCTCCGCAACGAGGTGTGCAACACCGAGCACACCGAGATCCGCGAGCATCTCGAGAACTGCCCGTCCTGCCGGGATGAGGCGCTCGTCGCCACCACCCTGACCGAGGTCGTGGCGCGGGCCTGCAAGGAGACCGCTCCGGAGGAGCTCCGCGACCAGGTGTTCGCACGCCTGCGCGAGGTGCAGTCAGCCCAGCACTGATCGGCTGCCGCCGATGTCGGCCGGCGACTCTAGGCTGGAGTCATGACGAGCATCGATCACCGTGAAGTTCCGGCTGACCAGACCTCTCGGGAGCGGTTGAGCAACCGCGGTCTCGACTACCGCGTCGTCGACCAGCACGACGCGGCCAGAGCGGTTCCGTTCCAGCGAGCCGTGCACCGAGGGTTCCTCGGCGGCGAGCCGACGACCGAGTCGCTGACCCACGACCGGAAGACCCTCACGACACGACGAACCGTCGGCGTGTTCGAGCAGGATGCAGCAGACGACGCCAAGCCGATCGGCACGGTCGACGCGTGGGTGACGCCGATGACGATCCCCGGCGGCGAGATCGACATGTGGGCGATCAGCGGCGTGACGGTGGCGGCGACGCATCGCCGTCGCGGCATCGCCAGGTCGCTGCTCGAGGGCGAACTGCGTGCAGCGGCATCCGCCGGCGTGCCGCTCGCGGGCCTCACGGTGTCCGAGGCGACGATCTACGCCCGGTACGGCTTCGGCGCAGCGCTGCCTGCCGTCCGGTACACGGTCGACACTCGCCGAGCAGGCTGGGGCGGTCATGCGCCCGCAGGCCGTCTGGAGTACCGCGAGCGCGAAGAGCTGGTCGAGGACATGGCATCCGTGCACGACCGCGATCGGGTGACCCGGTCAGGACGCATCCCCGGCTGGCCGGAGCGCTGGGAGGGCTACGCCGGCGTCTCACCCGGTGAGACGGATCGGGACAAGGTGCGCGGCGTCCGTTACCTCGACGAGGACGGCGAGGTGCGCGGCGTGATCGTGTACTCCCTGGAGGACACCGGCGGAACGTTCCGCTTCAGCCTGCGCGTCCGGGCGCTCTTCGCCGATACGGCCGACGCCCGCGCGGCGCTGTGGCGCTTCGCGCTGCAGCACGACCTCGTCGACGAGGTGTCGGCCGACCTGCAGACGCCTGACGATCCGCTGCCGTGGCTGGTCGCCGACCAGCGCGGCGTGAAGCAGGAGATCCACGACCACGGCTGGCTGCGCATCCTCGATCTGCCGCGGACGCTCGAGGCCCGCCGATACTCGGCGCCGCTCGACCTCGTCCTGCGCATCGAGGATCCGCTCGACTTCACCGAGGGGACGTGGCGCCTGCGCGTCGACGGAGCGGGTGCGGCGACGGTCGAGCGCAGCGACGCGGATGCGGACGCGACGCTCGGCGTCTCGGCGCTGTCGTCGATCTACGCCGGCGCGGTCCGCGCTGAGACGCTGCGCGGTGCGGGGAAGATCGTGACGACCGCTGCGGTCGCCGATCAGCTCGACCGGGCGTTCATCGCGCTGCCGGCGCCCTCGCTCGACATCTGGTACTGAACACCTCCGCACGCACAGAGGGGCGCCCCGACGAGCAGTCGGGGCGCCCCTCTGTGCGTTCGATCAGCTGACCGTGAGCGCTTCTCGCAGCAGAGTCGCCTGCTCGGCGGCGTGCACCTTCGACGAACCGGTCGCGGGCGATGCCGAGGCCGTGCGGGCGACGGGGCGGAACGTGCGGTCACCGGGGACATCAGCGAAGGCGAGCGCCAGGAACGGCCAGGCGCCCTGGTTCTCCGGCTCCTCCTGCACCCACACCAGCTCGGCGTTCGGGTACGAGTCGGTGACCTTCTTCAGGTCTTCGATCGGCGTCGGGTAGAGCTGCTCCAGACGGACCAGCGCGACCTCCGGGTTCGGGTTCTTCTCGACCTCGGTGCGCAGATCCCAGTGCACCTTGCCCGAGTGCACGAGCACGCGCTTGACGGCCGAGCGGTCGAGATCGCGGTGGTCGTCGATCACGGGCTCGAAGCGGCCCTGCGTGAAGTCCTCGACCGGGCTGGTGGCGCCGCGCAGACGCAGCATCGCCTTCGGGGTGAAGACGATGAGCGGCTTGCGAGGACGCGCGTACGCCTGGCGACGCAGCAGGTGGAAGTACGACGCGGGGGTCGACGGGCGGGAGACGATCATGTTGTCCTGCGCGCACAGCTGCAGGAAGCGCTCGATGCGGGCGGACGAGTGGTCCGGCCCCTGGCCCTCGTATCCGTGGGGGAGCAGGAGGGTGACGCTGGACTGCTGTCCCCACTTCTGCTCGGCCGCCGAGATGTACTCGTCGATCACGGACTGGGCACCGTTGACGAAGTCGCCGAACTGCGCTTCCCAGAGCACGAGCGCCTCAGGCGCCTCCACCGAGTAGCCGTACTCGAAGCCGAGCGCGGCGTACTCGCTGAGCAGCGAGTCGTAGACGAAGAACCGGCCCTGTGCATCCGACAGGTTCGACAGCGGCAGCCATTCCTGGCCGTTGGCCCGGTCGTGCAGCGACGCGTGGCGCTGCACGAAGGTGCCGCGACGAGCATCCTGTCCTGCGAGACGGACGGTCGTTCCCTCGACCAGCAGCGATCCGAAGGCGAGCAGCTCGCCGAAGCCCCAGTCGATGCCGCCGTTGCGGCTCATGTCGAGACGCTTCTCGAGCAGCTGGTTGATCTTCGGGTGCACCGTGAAGCCCTCTGGCTTGTTCACGAAGGCATCGCCGATCAACTGGATGACCTCGCTCGGCACACCGGTCACATCGGGTGCACCGACCTGGTCCTCGACCGGCGGCAGCTCCGGAGCGATCGGCGTCGCCCCGGTCTCTGCGGCGTGGGTCTCGGCGAACGCGATCTCGAGACGGTTCTGGAAGTCCGCCTTGGCCTCGTCGTACTCCTGCTCGGTGATGTCACCACGTCCGACGAGCGACTCGGTGTAGAGACGGCGGACCGAGCGCTTCGCCTGGATCAGGTCGGTCATCAGCGGCTGCGTCATCGAGGGGTCGTCTCCCTCGTTGTGGCCGCGTCGGCGGTAGCAGACGAGGTCGATCACGACGTCGCGGTGGAACCGCTCGCGGTACTCGAACGCGAGCTGAGCGACGTGGATGACGGCCTCCGGGTCGTCGCCGTTCACGTGGAACACCGGCGCCTGGATCGTCTTGGCGACGTCGGTCGCGTAGATCGACGTGCGTCCGTCGCTCGGGGTGGTCGTGAAGCCGACCTGGTTGTTCACGACCACGTGGATCGTGCCGCCGGTGCGGTAGCCGCGCAGCTGCGACATCTGCAGCGTCTCGACCACGACACCCTGGCCTGCGAAGGCGGCGTCGCCGTGCACAAGGATCGGCAGCCAGGCGAAGGTGCCGATCGGCTTGCGGTCCTGCTTCGCGCGGACGATGCCCTCCAGCACGCCGTCGACCGTCTCGAGGTGCGAGGGGTTGGCTGCGAGATAGACCGGCAGCTCCGACGCGTCGTCTGCGACGAAGGTGCCCTCCGTGCCCAGGTGGTACTTCACATCACCGGAGCCGCGCTGGTTGCCCGGCGTCTGGGTTCCCTCGAACTCGCGGAACACCTGGCCGTAGGTCTTGCCGGCGATGTTGGTGAGCACGTTCAGGCGGCCTCGGTGGGCCATGCCGATCGCCGCACCGTCGAGTCCGGCTGTCGCCGCACCCTGCAGGATCTCGTCGAGCAGCGGGATGAGCGACTCGCCGCCCTCGAGGGAGAAGCGCTTCTGGCCGACGAACTTCGTCTGCAGGAAGGTCTCGAAGGCCTCGGCCTCGTTGAGCTTGCGGAGGACCCGCAGCTGCTCGTCATGGCCGGGCTTCTGGTACTTGACCTCCACCTTCTCCTGGAACCAGCGGCGCTGCTCCGGGTCCTGGATGTGCATGTACTCGATGCCCAGCGTGCGGCAGTAGGAGTCGCGCAGGACGCCGAGGATGTCACGCAGCTTCGCGACGCGACGGCCGCCGAAGCCGCCGGTGACGAACTCGCGGTCGAGGTCCCAGAACGTGAGGCCGTGGCTCTCGATCTCGAGGTCGGGGTGCGAGCGCTGCACGTACTCGAGCGGGTCGATGTCGGCCATGAGGTGGCCGCGCACGCGGAAGGAGTTGATGAGCTCCTGCACGCGGGACTGCTTGTCGACGCGCTCCGCGAGGTCGACCGCGATGTCGGGGTTCCAGCGGATCGGCGCGTACGGGATGCGGAGTGCGGCGAAGATGTCGTCGTAGAAGCCGCGCTGCCCGATCAGGAGCTCGTGCACCTTCTTGAGGAACTCGCCGGAGCCGGCACCCTGGATGACGCGGTGGTCGTAGGTGCTCGTGAGCGTGATCGTCTTGCCGATCGCGAGCTCGTTGAGCGTCCGCGCGCTGGCACCCTGGAACTCGGCCGGGTACTCGAGGGCGCCGGCGCCGATGATGCAGCCCTGGCCCTTCATCAGACGCGGCACGGAGTGCACGGTGCCGATGCCGCCCGGGTTGGTCAGCGACACCGTGGTGCCCTGGAAGTCCGCTGCGGTGAGCTTGTTGTTGCGGGCGCGGGTGACGAGGTCTTCGTAGGCGACCAGGTACTCGCTGAAGCTCAGGGTGTCGGCGCGCTTGATGCTGGGCACCATGAGCGCGCGCGTGCCGTCCGGCTTGGGCAGGTCGATCGCGATGCCGAGGTTCACGTGGGCCGGCGCGACGACGGAGGGCTTGCCGTCGATCTCGGCGTAGAACACGTTCTGGCTGCGGAACTCGTCGAGCGTGCGGATGAGCGCCCAGCCGATGAGGTGCGTGAAGCTGATCTTGCCGCCGCGCGTGCGGGCCATGTGGTTGTTGATGACGATGCGGTTGTCGATCATCAGCTTCGCCGGGATCGTGCGCACGCTGGTGGCGGTCGGGACGGTCAGCGACTCGTCCATGTTCGCTGCGAGGGTCTTGGGCAGGCCGCGGAGCGGGGTGACCTTGTCCTCTTCGGCGGCGTCCTGCGTCTCCTTCGCGGTGGGCTTCGGAGCCTGCGCGGGGATGGGAGCTGCTGCTGCCGGCTTCGTGGTCGTCCTGGCGACGGGCTGCGAGCCGATCACGGGGATCGGCGCGGTCACCGGGTGCGCGGCAGTCGCCGACTCCCCGGATGCTGCTGGCGCCGCGGCGGGCGCGGCAGGTGCTGCGGTCTCGGAGTGGTACTTCTCGAGGATCGGCCACCACTCCTTGTCCACGGAGTCGCGGTTCTCCTTGAACTGCTCGTAGAGCTCTTCGACGAGCCAGGAATTGGCTCCGAACCCCCCGTCGCCTCCGACGCCGGTCACCTGGTTCGACACTCTCGATCGCCCTCTTTCATCGCTGAAGCACACTGTGCTGATCACGGGCGCGGTCATGCGCCCGGGTTCGCACACTCTCGATCGTCAAGCCTAACGTGTTTCGCACCGGCAATCGTCGAAGCAACCCGCCGTACACGCCGCGATCTCGGTACCGTGGAGACATGGAGTTCTCTGGTGCGCTGCCGACTGTCGATCTGACCTATTCGGACGTGTTCCTGGTGCCGCGACGATCCGCGGTGACGAGTCGCCTCCAGGTCGATCTGGCGCCGCGCGACGGCACACCCGCCACACTCCCGCTGGTCGCGTCGAACATGAACTCCGTCACCGGCCCTCGGCTCGCCGCTGTGCTGGCACGCCGTGGGGGCATCGGCGTCCTGCCGCAGGACATGCCGCTGCAGGATCTCGACTCGGCGATCCGCGAGGTCAAGGCGCAGCCCGTCCTGTGGGACACCCCGCTCGTGCTGCCGCCGGAGGCATCCGTCGCCGATGCGCTCCGCCTGCTCCCAGCCACGGCGGGACACGGGATCGTGGTGGCGCAGGGACCGGCACCGGTGCAGGTCGATCGAATTCTCGGCATCCTTCCCGCCACGCGCCTCGCGACCGCGCTGCCCGATGCGCAGCTCGGCGACCTCGTGCGTGCTGGGACGCCCTCGATCGACGCGGACGACATCGGATCGGAGCGGCACGCGTTCGACGTGATCACCGACGCCGAGGTCGAGATGGTCACCGTCGTGCACCACGGGCACCTGGTCGGCACGCTCAGCGCCCGCAGCGCGTTGCGCTCCACGCTGTACCGTCCAGCGCTCGACGCCGACGGTCGGCTCGTGGTCGCCGCCGCCGTCGGGATCAACGGCGATGTCGCGGCCAAGGCTCGCGCGCTCGCCGGCGCCGGGGTCGACGTGCTGGTGCTCGACACCGCGCACGGCCACCAGGACGGGATGCTCCGGGCGCTGCGAACGGTATCGGAGCTCGGCCTCGGGCTGCCGATCGTCGCCGGCAACATCGTCACGGCGGACGGCGTCAAGGACCTCGTCGATGCCGGAGCATCGATCCTCAAGGTCGGCGTCGGGCCGGGCGCCATGTGCACGACGCGCATGATGACCGCGGTCGGGCGTCCGCAGTTCTCTGCCGTGCTGGAGACCGCGCAGGCGGCGCAGGAGCTCGGTGCCCACGTCTGGGCGGACGGCGGCGTTCGCTACCCCCGCGATGTGGCACTGGCGCTCGCGGCCGGTGCGGCATCCGTCATGGTCGGCTCCTGGTTCGCCGGCACGATCGAGGCGCCGGGGGAGCTGCAGACCGACGACGACGGGCGCATCTACAAGGAGTCCTGGGGCATGGCGTCGACCAAGGCGGTGCAGGCCCGGTTCGGCAGGCTCGACGCCTACGAGCGGGCGCGCAAGGAGCTGTTCGCCGAGGGCATCTCCTCGTCCCGCATCTACCTGGACCCGCTGCGTCCTGGTCTCGAGGACCTGCTCGACATGATCACCTCCGGCGTGCGTTCCTCCTTCACCTACGCGGGCGCGGCGAGCGTTCCGGAGTTCCACGAGCGCGCCGTGGTCGGCCTGCAGTCCGCAGCGGGCTACGAGGAGGGGAAGGCCCTGCCGGTCAGCTGGTGAGGCACCCGCGCGGAAAACTCGGCGCGCACGAGCGTGAGAGCGCTCGGGTTCGGTAGAATCGTCTGCATAATGGACGACCCTCCCAGTTGTAGTACCTCGCCCCACTGTCCGCCTCTCGCACCGGAGAGGAACCGCTGATGGACTACATCATGTTGGGCGTGGGGCTGCTGCTCACGGTCGGCACCGGCCTCTTCGTCGCGAGCGAGTTCGCGCTGGTCAATCTCGATCGTGCTGAACTCGAGGCTCGACAGGCACGAGGCGAGACCCGCCTCGCACTCACGATCAGTGCCCTCAAGCACACGTCGACGCATCTCTCCTCGGCCCAGCTCGGCATCACCCTGACGACGCTGCTCACCGGATACACGATGGAGCCGGCGCTCTCGAATCTGCTGCGTCCGACCCTGGTCGCCTGGCACATCCCCGAGGTCGCTGTCGCTCCCATCGCGACGATCGTGGCGATGTTCGTCGCCACCGTGCTCTCGATGATCCTCGGTGAGCTCGTCCCCAAGAACTTCGCGCTGGCCCTGCCGCGCGCGACCGCCAAGCTCGTGATCCCGTTCCAGACGGCGTTCACCACCGTGTTCCGCCCCGCGATCGTCGTGCTGAACGGCAGCGCGAACGGCGTGCTGCGCAGCATGGGCATCGAGCCGAAGGAAGAGCTCTCCGGCGCGCGCAGCGCCGAGGAGCTCTCGTCGCTGGTCCGCCGATCTGCGAGCGCCGGCGTGCTCGAGGCCGACACAGCGACGCTGCTCGACCGCACGCTCACGTTCTCGCGGCTCAGTGCTGCCGACGTGATGACGGCGCGCCCCAGCATGCACGCGATCGCGGCCGGAGACACGGCCGACGACGTCATCCAGCTCGCCCGCCGCACCGGGCACAGCCGCTTCCCCGTCTACGACGAGGACCTCGACGACATCACCGGCGTCGTGCACCTGAAGGCCGCGATCTCGGTGCCCCGCGATCGTCGCACCGATGTGCCGGTCGGGGCGCTCTCGACCGAGCCGCTGCGGGTGCCGGAGACCGTGCACGTCGATGCGCTCATCTCGGAGCTCCGGGCCCGCGGGTACCAGCTCGCGATCGTGGTCGACGAGTACGGCGGAACCGCCGGTCTCGTGACCCTGGAGGACCTGGTCGAGGAGCTCGTCGGCGAGGTCGCCGACGAGCACGACCGCACCAGGGCCGGCGTGATCAGGGGCCGTGACGGCGTCACGTTCCCCGGCGAGCTGCGACCCGATGAGCTGCGCCAGCGCGCCGGCGTGGATGTGCCGGAGGGCGAGGTGTACGACACGGTCGGAGGATTCGTGATGAGCGTGCTCGAGCGCGTGCCGGTGGTCGGCGACGAGGTGCCGCTCGACAGCGGCAGCCTGCAGGTCGTCCGGATGGACGGCCGCCGCGTCGATCGCGTCAGATACGTCCCCAGTCCGTCGATGAGCGATGAGGAGGCCACCCGATGAGCGACTGGGGAGGACTCGCCTGGCTGGTCGTGCTGCTCGTGGCCAACGCCTTCTTCGTCGGCGCCGAGTTCGCGGTGATCTCCGCGCGGCGCTCGCAGATCGAGCCGCGCGCAGAACAGGGATCGCGCGCTGCCAAGACGGCGCTGTACGCCATGGAGCACGCGACGCTGATGCTCGCGACCTCGCAGCTCGGCATCACGATCTGCTCCCTGCTGATCCTGAACGTGTCGGAGCCCGCCATCCACCACCTGCTGGCAGTGCCGCTGCACGCCGTCGGGCTGCCGGACGCCGCCGTCGATGCCGTGTCGTTCACGATCGCGCTGCTGATCGTGTCGTTCCTGCACGTGGTCTTCGGCGAGATGGTGCCAAAGAACCTCGCGTTCTCGGTGCCGGATCGCGCCGTGCTCATCCTCGCCCCGGCGCTCGTGTGGGTCTCGAAGGTGTTCATGCCGGTGATCTGGGTGCTGAACGCCGCCGCGAACGGCGTGCTGCGGCTGTTCCGCGTCGAGCCGAAGAACGAGGCTGCCTCGACCTTCACGCTCGACGAGGTCGCGACGATCGTCAGCCAGTCTCGCCGAGAGGGTGTGCTGATGGATGCCGCAGGTACGGTGGCGGCCGCGGTCGAGTTCAGCGACAAGAAGGCGCGCGACGTGGCCGTGCCGCTGAGCGAGCTCGTGACGCTGCCGCAGTCCACGACTCCGGACGACATCGAGAAGGCGGTGGCCCGCTACGGGTTCTCGCGCTATGTGATCGTCGACGACGATGCGACTCCGATCGGCTACGTGCACCTGAAGGACATCCTCCGGGCGTCCGAGGGACCGGATGCCGAGATCAAGATGATCCAGCCGGTTCCGGCCAAGCGCGTCCACCACATGGTGCCGGTGCAGGAGGACACGGACCTGGAGGACGCGCTCGCGGTCATGCGCCGCGCGGGGCGCCACCTGGCGAAGGTGCGCGACGCGCAGGGGCAGACCACCGCCGTGCTGTTCCTCGAGGACATCCTCGAGGAACTGGTCGGCGAGGTGCAGGACGCCACTCGGCGCATCCGCGGTCGCTGATCGACTCGCAGCGCACGCACGAAGGCCGCCGATTCCCGAGGGTGTCGGCGGCCTTCGTCGTGCACGGCGAGACTCGGATCCGGGTCGGGCTCAGCGCCAGTGCGCCCGCTCGTACTGCGGGGGCCAGGCGACCTCGACGCCGAGCTCGTGCGCTGCGCGCAGGGCGAAGTGCGGGTCGCGCAACCACTCCCGGCCGGCGAAGATCGCGTCGGCAGCGCCCTCGGCGAGCACCTGCTCCGCCTGCTCGGCAGCGGTGATGAGCCCGACGGCCGAGACCGGGATGCGCCCGCCCTGCCGCACGCTCTCGGCGAGTGGCACCTGGTAGCCGGGGAACACGCTGATCTGCTGGTGTGCGACGAGTCCGCCGCTGGACACGTCGATCAGGTCGGCGCCGTGCTCGGTCGCCCACTCGCCGACCCGCGCTGCCTCCTCGGGCGTGAAGCCGCCCTCTGCGTGGTCCGTCGCCGAGATGCGCACGAACAGCGGCACGGTGTCGCCCGCAGCCTCGCGGACCGCATCGATCACGCGCAGCAGCAGCCGGGCGCGGTTCTCGAGCGAGCCGCCGTACTCGTCGTCGCGTCGATTCGACAGGGGAGACAGGAACTCGTGCAGGAGGTAGCCGTGGGCGCTGTGCAGTTCGAGCACGTCGAAGCCGGCGTCGAGCGCGCGGTTCGCGGCATCCGCGAATGCCGTGACGAGTGCGTCGATGCCGGCGGCTTCCAGGGCCTCCGGCTCCGCGAATCCCTGGAACGCGCTGGCAGACGGCGCGACCGTCGTCCAGCCGCCCTGATCCGCTGGTACCGACCCCTGCGCGTCCGCCCAGGGCCACCACGTCGACGCCTTGCGGCCGGCATGCGCGAGCTGGATGCCGGCGGCGGCCCCGCGGTCGTGGATCGCCTCGACGATCGGCGCCCAGGCGTCACGCTGCTCGTCGGTCCAGATCCCGGCGTCCCTCGGCGAGATGCGCCCCTCGGGGACGACCGCGGTGGCCTCGGCGATGATGAGCCCGGCGCCACCGGATGCGAACTGCGTCAGGTGGGTGTGGTGCCACTCCTGCACGACGCCGTCCTCGGCGCTGTACATGCACATGGGCGACACCCACAGACGATTGCGGAGGGTCAGGGATCGGATGGTCAGCGGGGAGAAGAGAATGCTCACCCTCAGACGCTACTCCGCGGTGGGTGGGCCGGGGGTCGTCGGGCTAACGTGGAGTCATGATCGAGGTGCGCGAGTGGACTCGTGGCGATACTGCTCGCCTGCTGCGGGTGCCGACGTCGGGCGATGACAAGTACTCTCGGGGCGTCGTCGCACTGCGTACCGGTTCGGACACCTACCCCGGCGCTGCCGTGCTCGGCACCGAGGCGGCCTGGCGCGCCGGTGCGGGATTCGTTCGATACGTGGGCGGCGAGCGGGCCGGGGATGCCGTGCTGGCGCGCCGCCCCGAGACGGTGGTCGGCTCCGACACCGGACGCTCAAGGGTCGATGCCTGGGTGATCGGCTCCGGCACCGACGCCGACTCGCGAACAGATGCCGAGACCGCCGCGCTCCGCGAGATCCTCGCGGGAACGGCGAGCGTCGTGGTGGATGCCGGTGCCCTGGACCTGGCCGGCGGGAGCCACGCTCCCGTGCTCCTGACTCCGCACGCGAAGGAGTTCGCCTCGTTGCGCACGGCGCTGCGGCTGCCGGCATCCGATGACGAGCATCGGGCTGAGGCCGCTGTCGAGGTCGCGGCCGCGCTCGACGCGACCGTGCTCCTGAAGGGCGCCCGCACGCTGATCGCCGATGCAGGCGGGCAGGTGATCGAGGTCGCAGCCGGCACGGCGTGGCTCGCAACAGCCGGCACCGGCGATGTGCTCGGCGGTGTCCTCGGCGCGCTGCTCGCCGCGAACCCGCACGCAGCAGTGGCCGAGGTCGCAGCCGCCGGCGCTTGGCTGCACGGCTCCGCGGGTCGTCTGGCGGCCGGCGCGGTCGACGGGGCGCCGGGGCATCCGATCGTCGCTCTCGATGTCGCGCACGCGCTCCCGCGGGCGATCGCGGACCTCCTGGCATGACGCGACGGATGACGACGCGCCTCACCGCGCTCTGGTGCGCGTTCCTCGGGGTGCACGTGATCTCCGCCCTGGTGGGCTGGATCTATCCGAGCCAGCCGATGGGCGACGTGGTGCTCGTCTATGAGCCCTGGGCGACGCAGGCGCTCAGCGGCGGTCCGATCGTCGGCATCACCGAGACCTGGGTGTACCCGCAGCTCGCGCTCGTGCCGATGCTGCTGACCACGCTGCTCTCGATGCCGTTGATCCCGCTGCTCGGCGCCTCCGGAGCGTTCCTGATCGCCTGGGCCGTGCTGGTGACCGCACTCGACGCGCTGGCCTTCCGCGTGCTGCTGGGGCGTGCTCCCGCACGGTCGCGCACCACGGCGGCATGGTTCTGGATCGCCGCACTGCTGCTGCTCGGCCCGATCGCGATCTACCGCATCGATGCGATCACGGTGCCGATCGCCGTCGTCGGCGGTCTCTGGCTGATGACCCGCCCCGCGCTCGCGGCGGCGCTGCTCACGATCGGCGCCTGGATCAAGATCTGGCCGGGCGTGCTGGTCGTCGCAGCGATCATCGCGCTGCGCTCGCGCATCCGCATGCTGCTCGCCGCTGCAGCGGTCACCGCCGTCGTCGTGGTCGTGCTGGTCGTGCTCGGAGCCGATCACGAGCTGTTCGGCTTCCTGACCGAGCAGACCGGACGAGGGTTGCAGATCGAGGCCGTCGCCGCGACGCCGTTCCTGTGGCTCGCCGTCGCCGGCACCGCGCGCATCGAGTACAGCTTCGACATCCTCACCTTCCAGATCACGGCCGCGGGAGTGGGTGCCGTCACCGCGCTGCTGACGCCGCTGATGATCCTGCTCGTCGCCGTGATCGCCGCGATCGGGCTCGCGAAGACGGCTCGCGGAGCATCCTTCCACCGTCTGTTCCCGCCGCTCGCCCTCGCGCTCGTGGTCGCCCTCATCGTGAGCAACAAGGTCGGCTCGCCCCAGTTCCAGAGCTGGCTGATCGCTCCCGTCATCCTCTGGCTCGTGCTCGACGCCGCGCGGGCGAGGGTGCCTGCCATGCTCGTCCTCGTGCTCTGCGCGCTCACCTGCCTCGTGTATCCGTTGAGCTACGACGCGCTGCTGCGAGCCGAACTGCTGCCGGTGCTCGTGCTCACGCTGCGCAACGCGCTGCTCGTCGTCCTGCTCATCGTCGGAATCCGCGCGCTCGTGCGGGTGCCGACCGACCGTCCAACGAAACACCGGGAGTGAACCATGCTGATCGCCTTCTCCGTCGCACCGAGCGGAACCCCTGCCGAGGGGATCGAGCGCACCGACGCCTCCGTGCATGACGCGGTCGCCGCCGCCGTGCGCGTCGTGCGCGAATCGGGGCTGCCGCACCGCACCACGAGCATGTTCACCGAGATCGAGGGTCCTGACTGGGATTCGGTGATGGATGTCGTCAAGCGCGCCACCGAGGCCGTGATGCCCTTCGGCTCGCGCGTCTCGCTCGTGCTCAAGGCCGACATCCGGCCCGGATACTCCGGCGAGCTCGACGCGAAGCTCGAGCGCCTCGAGTCCGCGATCGAGGAGTCGGGGGAGTAGCCCGCCGGTTCGGGCCGCCGCCGCGCGTTCACACGTGCAGACGGGCGCCCTTCGCGATGCGGTCGACCGCGTTGCGGGGCCCGCGGAGCGCGATGCCGACCAGATCGAGGTCGGCGGATGACACCGCGGCCACCGCTGCCCGGTTCGCATCGTCGTGGCCGGTGTCGAAGAGCTGTCGCGTGTAGATCGCGAGCGCCATGTCGTCCCGCGTGGTGGCTTTCGCACGCGCGGTCCGCAGGAGCGCCAGATCTCCGGTCATCACGAGGACGGGCTGCCGCAGCATCGGAAGGTACTCGGCGCCGTCGCCGTCGCGATACGGCTCGCCGGTCACTCCCGGCGAGCTCACGGCGATGCCCGACATCAGGAACGCGGTGACATTGAGCTCCTGCCAGGCCGTCAGGTCGCTGTTCAGGAGGACCACGACCTTCGTGTCGAAGCGAAGTGCGGGTGCCGGATCGAGTGCTGTCTGCGTCGTGCTCATGACTCCACGATCTCGCCCCGCACCTCACCACGTCTTGTACGTTTCTTGCATGACCGAACGGATCCGCGCCTGGCATCCCGCCGTGCCAGCGGTCCGCGAGGTCTACCATGCGGCGTTCGGTCACGCGTATCCGATGCACGCGCACGACGGCTGGACCGTCATGGTCGTCGACGAGGGGGCTGTTGCCTACGACCTGGACAGGTCAGGGCATTTCGCCACGCCGCAGGCGCTCACACTGCTCCCGCCTGGCATCCCGCATGACGGCAGATCCACCGTCGACGGCAGGACCTATCGCAAGCGGGTGCTGTATCTCGACAGCACCTGGCTCCCTGACCGAGCGTCGGGGGCGGCTGCTGCGCACCCGACGCTCGCGGACGCCGAAGCGCTCGTCGAGGCGAAGCGCATCCACGCCGCGCTCCGTGAACCCGGCGATCTGATGGCGGCGGAGCACTGGACGCTGACGCTCCAGCGACGCATCCTCGCGCACCTCGGCGGGCCGGTGGAAGCGCTCCGCGACGCGCCGATGGCTCGGCGGGTGCGCGATCTCCTGGACGACCGCTACACCGAGTCGTTCACGATCGCCGAGATCGCGGCAGAACTGGGCGCGCACCCCAGCCACCTGGCACGCGTGTTCTCGCAGACCTACGGCCTTGCCCCGCATCAGTACGTCGTGAGCCGGCGGGTCGATCTCGCCAGACGGCTCCTCGTCGACGGCGCTCGTCCGGCGACGGCAGCGGTGGACGCCGGATTCCATGACCAGGCGCACATGACGCGGCATTTCCGCCGAGTCCTGGGAGCGACGCCCGGCGCGTTCTCCGATCCTCGAAGACCGCTAAGCTGATCCGGTGAATCCCTCGACTGAATCGAGGGGTGCGGCGAAGAGGGCGCTCCTCTCTCTCGCCATCGGCAGCTTCGGCATCGGCATGACCGAATTCGTCGTCATGGGCCTGCTGCCCAACATCGCAGGCGACCTGCTGCCGTCCCTCTGGGCGAGCAGCCAGGAGGACGCGCTGAGCCAGGCAGGCTGGCTGATCTCGCTGTACGCCCTCGGCGTCGTGATCGGTGCACCGACGATCGCCGGTTTCGTCGCACGCTATCCGCGGCACCGCGTGATGCTCGTGCTGGCGCTCGCGTTGACGGTGTTCAATGCCCTCACCGTGGTGCTGCCGACGTTCGAGCTCGTCGGCGTCTCGCGCTTCCTCGCAGGGCTCCCGCATGGCGCGTACTTCGGCATCGGCGCGCTCGTCGCAGCCGACGTCATGGGACCGGGCAATCGGGCCAAGGGCGTGGCGTTCATCCTCACGGGCCTCACGGTCGCGAACGTCGTCGGCGTGCCGCTCGGCACGTTCCTCGGCCAGCAGTGGGGCTGGCGGGCGGCATTCGCGGTCGTCGCGCTGGTGTTCGCGCTCGCGACGCTGTGCATCGCGCTCTTCGTGCCGCATCACGCGGGCACCCCTGGGCGCACCATGCAGCAGGAGCTCGGCGTCTTCCGCATCCGCCAGGTGTGGTTCACGCTCGGTGTCGGTTCGATCGGGTTCGGCGGCTTCTTCGCCGTCTACAGCTACATCGCTCCGTTCGTGACCGAGGTCGCCGGCTCTCCCGAGTGGGTCGTGCCGATCGTGCTCGTGCTGATGGGCATCGGCATGACGGTCGGCAACCTGGTCGGCGGGCATCTCGCCGACATCGACCTGAAGCGCACGCTGCTCTGGGGCCTCGCGGCCTCGGCCGCCGCCTACGCCCTCCTCGCGGCGCTGTCGTTCTGGATCGTGAGCCTCTGCCTGCTCGTGCTCGTGGTCGGCTTCGTCTCGTCGGTGCTCAGCCCGACGATCCAGACGCGCCTCATGGATGTCGCCGGCGACAACCAGTCGATCGCCGCAGCCATGAACCACTCGGCGCTCAACATCGGCAACAGCCTGGGCGCGTTCCTCGGCGGCGCCGTCATCGCAGCGGGCTGGGGCTTCACGTCGCCCGCCTGGATCGGTGTCGGGCTCGCGATCGCCGGTCTCGTGATCGCGCTGTGCTCCTACCGGGTCGAGGCGCGCAGCCGGGCCGCCTCCGCGCTCATCGCGTCGTAGAGTGACGGGGTGAGCACCCCGGAGGAATCGTTGCCGGTCGCCGGTACGATCGTGCTGCTGCGCCCCGCCGATCCCGGCTTCGAGGTGCTGCTGCTCCGCCGTCCCGACCGAGGATCGTTCGCAGGCGCCTGGGTCTTCCCCGGCGGCAAGGTCGAAGCATCTGACCGGCGCCTCGGCGACCCGGAGATCGACGATGCGCGGCGCGCCGGCATCCGCGAGACTCTCGAGGAGGTCGGGCTGATCGTCGATGAGCTCGTGCCGCTCTCGCAGTGGCAGCCGCCCGTCGAGGCGCCGACCCGCATCCGCACCTGGTTCTTCCTGGCGATGGCGCCGATCCAGGAAGCCGCGCCGTCACCGGACGAGGTGGCCGAGCTCGCCTGGATCAGGCCGGATGAGGCGCTCGAGCGACATGGTGCAGGCGAGTGGACGCTGTTCCCGCCGACCTGGATCACGCTGCATCAGCTCGCGACGTTCGCGGATGCCGAGTCGGCGTTGGCAGATGGGGGCACTGCGCAGCTCTACCAGACGCGCGTGGTGGATGGTGAGACCGGTCGCTCGTTCGCCTGGACGCAGGGGCGTCTCGATGCCGGCGCGCTGCCCTGGCGCTACCTGCCTGCCTGAGTCAGCTGTCGAACAGCCGGCGCAGGTGCAGCCCGACGGCTTCGCTCTCGATGAGGAAGCCGTCGTGGCCGAAGTCGCTCGCGAGCACCACTGCCTCGTTGCCGTTCAGCGCGTTCGGGATGCTCCTGGCGATGCGGTGCTGCCCGTCGACCGGGAACAGACGGTCGCTGTCGATGCCCAGGACGAGCGTGGTCGCCGTCACGGTCTGCAGCGCCTCCTCGACGCCACCGCGGTCACGGCCGACATCGTGCGAGTTCATGGCCTCGACGAGCGTGATGTAGCTGTTCGCGTCGAAGCGGCGCGTGAACTTGTTGCCGTGGAAGTCGAGGTACGACTCCACCGCGAAGCGCCCGCCGTGGCCGAGAGGTGAGACGTCCGACTGCCAGGAGCGCTGGAAGCGCTGGTTCAGCTCGATCGGGCTGCGGTAGTTCAGCAGCGCCATGCGGCGGGCGAGTGCGAGGCCGCGATGCGGGCCGTCACCGTCGGCGAGGTCGTAGTACTCACCGCCCTGGAAGCGGGGGTCCATCCGGATCGTCTCGAGCTGCACCGAGTTCAGCGCGATCTGGTCGGCTGTGGTCACCGGGGGAGATGACAGCACCGCGAGCCGCTCGACGCGGTCCGGGTGGGTCGTCGCCCATTCCAGCGCGTGCATACCGCCCATCGATCCGCCGATCACGGCAGCCCACCGCTGGACGCCGAGGGCGTCGGCGAGACGCGCCTGCGCTTCGACCTGGTCGCGGATCGTCAGATACGGGAAGCGCGAGGCCCACTCGTACCCGTTCGGGTCGACGCTTGCGGGACCGGTCGACCCCTGGCAGCCGCCGAGCATGTTCGGCGCGATCACGAACCAGCGGTCGGTGTCGATCGCCGCCCCCGGGCCGACGAGGTCCTCCCACCATCCAGCGGTGGGATGGCCGGCGCCGGCCTCGCCACGCACATGGCTGTCGCCGGTGAGCGCGTGCAGCACGAGCACGGCGTTGTCGGCGGTGGCGTTCAACTCGCCCCAGGTCTCGTAGGCGACGCGGATGCCGGGCAGCACGGTGCCGCTCTCGGTCGGGAACGACCCGAACGCCGCGAAGTGCCGGCCGCCGACGGCGTCGCCGTCGCGCCAGGCGCCGGTCGCCGGTGGACGAGCCCTGAGCAGTCGCACATCGGCCTCGGTCACGGGCGCGGAGGGCACCGTGTCCTCCGAGGTCGTCTGCCAGTCCATCTGTCCATTCTCGCGTGGTCCGGGACCGGCCACGTGAACGTTACGACCGCCCGCGCGGCGGACGCCGGTGGCTCCCGCCGGATCGACCCGTGAATCAGGGCGTGATCGACGTCATCGTAGCCAGATGATCGCTGTTCCCGGCGCGGGTCGTGGTCGACGTGAGCACCGAGAGGCCGCGCACGAAGACCTGGTCGATACGTGCCAGCGGGAACGCCGTCGGCCACGTGAAGCCGAGGGTGCCGTCGGTCGGGCGGACCCAGTCGGCCTGTGCGCGGATCGCGGCGAGTGCGGGATCGGCCGACGTCGCGTTGAAGTCCCCGACGGCGATCAGGGCATCAGCCGTGTCCGCCGCGACCGCATCGGCAAGCCCGGTCAGCATGGTGTCACGGTCCTGCTGGTGACCAGGACGCACCGAGGCGGCGTGCAGGACGTACACGGCGAGCGGAGCGGTCGGGGTCTGCACCTCGACGCGCAGCGCGCGCTTCCAGCCGAGGCCGAGGAACAGCGGCTCGGCATCGCTGATCGGGAATCTGCTCCAGAGCGCCACCGTGCCGACGGCGTAGGAGTGCGGATACTCGGCGGCGAGCGCATCGCGGGCAGCGGCGAGGCTCGCGCCGTCGAGCTCGGTGAGCGCGATCACGTCGGCACCATCGCCGGCGAGTTCGGCAGCGGATGCCGCGGCGCCGCCGGATTGCGCGCGCACGTTCTGACTCGCCACGGTGATCGGGGTCGCTCCCTCTGCCGTGGCGGCGGGGAAGCCGGGCAGCGTCGGTGCCATCGCCAGCAGCCAGACCAGCACGGGGACGAGCGTCAGCACGAGGACGCGGCGGGCCAGGAGCAGGGTGGCGACCAGCAGCGCGAGCAGACCGAGCCCGAGCCAGGGGAGGATGGCCGCGCCGGCGGTACCGATCACGCCGGGGATCCAGCTGCAGACCGCGGCGAGGAGCAGGATGACGGCGGCGAGGGCGAGCCGCCGGGCGTGCCGTGTCTTCGGTCGTCTCGGGGAGCGCTGCCGCTGCAGGTGCGTATCGATCGTGCTCTCCTCGGTGTGAGCTTCCATTCTCGACGGCGCAGGCTGGGGGACTGCCGAACGGAGTACCGTGCACACCCCGCGCCGAGCGGCGTAGGCTCCCGGCATGGACGTCACCGAGTGGCTTCTCGATTCCGACCCCGCGATCCGCTGGCAGGTGCAACGCGACCTGCTGGGGGCGCCGGCCGACGTGGTGGCGACCGAGCGGGCTCGCGTCGTGCGGGAAGGGTGGGGCGCGGCGCTGCTGGCGCTGCAGGACCCCGACGGCGCCTGGGACGGCGGGGCGTACCGTCCCGGGTGGGCGGACGACGAGCGTCCGTTCTTCGACGCCTGGACCGCGACGCACTTCTCGCTGCAGCAGCTGATGGAACTCGGACTCGATCCCGCGGCACCGGAGGCGAAGGATGCCGTGGCGCGGGTGCGCACCGGCGTCCGATGGGAGCACGCAGGCCAGCCGTACTTCGAGGGCGAGGTCGAACCGTGCATCAACGGCGTCGCCCTCTCGGTCGCTGCGTACTTCGGCGAGAGCGGTGACAGCATCGTCGACACGATCCTCGGCGGCCGGCTCGCCGACGGAGGCTGGAACTGCTGGAGCGAGTACGGCGCGACGGTGTCGTCGTTCCATTCGACCATGTGCGTGGTCGAGGGGCTCCTGGCATGGGAGCTGGCCGGCGGGACGTCACCCGCCGTGCGGGACGCCCGCCTCGCGGGGGAGGAGTATCTGCTCGCCCGGCAGCTCTTCCGCCGCCGCAGCACCGGCGACATCGTGGATCCGCGGTACCTGATGCTGTCGTCTCCGGTGCGCTGGTACTACGACGTGCTCCGAGCGCTCGAGCACTTCCGGCTGGCGGACCGTCGTGATGAGCGACTGACCGGAGCCATCGAACACGTTCGTTCGAAGCGATCCGCCGATGGTCGTTGGGTCCGCGATCTGCATCATGAGGGACCGCAGCTGATCGACGTGAGCCACGCCGAAGGCATGCCCAGCCGTTGGATCACGCTGCGGGCGCTCCGGGTGCTGCGCTGGTGGGATGCCGCCTGACGCAGCAGTGCTCCGAGCCGGAGCCCGGAGCACTGCCGTGATCTGACCCGCCGCTCAGGCGCGAGCGGCCTCCGAGACGCGGCGAGCCGCGGCGAGGGCCTGGTCGAGGTCTGCCTTGAGGTCCTCGACGTTCTCGATGCCGACGGAGAGGCGCACGAGACCGGGCGTGACACCGGCGGTGAGCTGCTGCTCCGGCGTCAGCTGCGCGTGCGTGGTCGAGGCGGGGTGGATGACGAGCGAGCGCACGTCGCCGATGTTGGCGAGGTGGCTGAACAGCGAGAGGCTGTTCACGAACTCGCGACCGGCTTCGACGCCGCCCTTCAGCTCGAACGACAGCACGGCGCCGACGCCCTTGGGGGCGTACTCGTTCGCCTTGGCGTACCAGGGCGAGGAGGGCAGGCCGGAGTAGTTGACCGTCGCGACGTCGTCGCGGCTGTCGAGCCACTCGGCGATCTCCTGCGCGTTCTGCACGTGGCGCTCGATGCGCAGCGACAGCGTCTCGATGCCCTGGATGAGGTTCCAGGCGCTCTGCGGCGCGATGGCCGAGCCGAGGTCGCGGAGCAGCTGCACGCGTGCCTTGATGATGTAGGCGAGCGGGTCTCCGACCGCGGCGGTGTAGCTGGCGCCGTGGTACGAGGGATCGGGGACTGTGAGGCCGGGGAACTTGTCGACGTTCTTCGACCACTCGAACGTTCCGCCGTCGATGATGGCGCCGCCGATGGTGGTGCCGTGACCGCCGAGGAACTTGGTGACGGAGTGCACGACGATGTCGGCACCGAACTCGAACGGACGGATCAGGTACGGGGTGGCGATCGTGTTGTCGACGATCAGCGGCACACCGTTCTCGTGTGCGACATCGGCGACCGTGCGGATGTCGAGGATGTTGATCTGCGGGTTGCCGATGGTCTCCGCGAAGAAGAGCTTGGTGTTCGGGCGGACCGCGCGGCGCCATTCCTCGGGGTCGTCCTGGTTCTCGACGAACGTGACCTCGATGCCGAGCTTCGCCAGCGTGTACTTGAAGAGGTTGTACGTGCCGCCGTAGATCGAGCTGGATGCGACGAAGTGGTCGCCGGCCTCGGCGATGTTGAGGACCGCGAACGTCGACGCCGCCTGGCCGCTCGCCAGCACCAGCGCGCCGGTGCCGCCTTCGAGCGCTGCGAGGCGCTGCTCGAGCACGTCCTGCGTCGGGTTCTGGATGCGGGTGTAGATGTTGCCGAACTCGGCGAGCGCGAAGAGGTTCGCGGCATGGTCTGCGCTGTCGAACACGTACGACGTGGTCTGGTAGATCGGCGTCGCGCGGGCCTTGGTCACCGGGTCGGGTGCTGCGCCCGAGTGGATCTGCTTGGTCTCGAAGCGCCAGGTCTCGGGTGCGGACATGTTGTTCCCCTTGAACAGTCGGAAGGTCTGATGGCGGATGCCGTTTCAGCGAGAGTACGGAGTATTCCCATCTGTCAACAATGAGCGGGAAATGTGACGTAACAGTGGGAGCCGTCGAAATCTCGCGCGACATCGTACGGTGGAGGCATGGCCAACAGACGTGCAGTGGTGACAGGTGCGAGCTCGGGGATCGGCGCGGCGACGGTGCGCGCACTCCGGAATCAGGGATGGGATGTCGTCGGCATCGCGCGACGCGAGGACCGGCTGGCGTCCCTCGTCGCCGAGACCGGTGCGTCGGCGATCGCGTGCGACCTCACGGATCCGGCCGCGGTGCAGGCGATGCTCCTCGAGGTCGAGGCATCCGGTCCCGTCCACGCCCTCGTGCAGGTCGCGGGTGGAGCCCGTGGCACCGACCGCGTCGAGGACGCCTCGACCGACGACTGGCAGTGGATGTTCGACGCCAACGTGTTGGCCGCCCAACGCCTCGTGGCAGGGCTGCTGCCGCTGCTGCGGCGGGCGGCATCCGCAGACGGACACGCAGACACGGTGTTCGTCACCTCGACGGCCGCCCAGACCGCCTACGCGGGTGGCGGCGGCTACAACGCCGCGAAGGCTGCCGAGGGGATGCTGGTGCGCGTGCTCCGTCAGGAGCTGAACGGCGAGCCGATCCGCGTGGTCGAGGTCGCGCCCGGCATGGTGCACACCGAGGAGTTCACCCTGAACCGTCTCGGCGGCGATTCGGTCGCGGCCGAGGCCGTGTACGCGGGCGTCGAGGCGCCGCTCGTCGCCGACGATGTGGCAGACGTGATCGCCTACGCGCTCGGCACGCCCGGGCATGTGAACCTCGACCTGATCACGATGCGCCCGGTGGCGCAGTCCGCCCAGCACCTGCTCGCGCGCGGTCCGCTGCGCGTGCGCTCGGACGAGTGACGGTGCCGCGAACGCTGGCCGAGCTCGCGGCCGAGGGCGAGATCGATGCGGGGTGGGCCGAGGCGCTCGCCCCGATGCAGGACGTCATCTCGGGTCTCGGTGATCGGCTGCGCGGCGAGCAGGAGGCCGGTCGTGGCTACCTTCCGGCCGGCGACCATGTGCTGCGGGCGTTCCGGCGTCCGCTGTCCGATGTACGGGTGCTCATCACCGGGCAGGACCCGTACCCGACGCCGGGGCATCCGATCGGACTGTCCTTCGCCGTCGACGGCCACGTGCGCCCGCTCCCGCGGAGCCTCGGGAACATCTACAAGGAGCGCGAGAGCGACCTCGGCATCCCGCCGGCGCCGCACGGTGATCTCACGGCGTGGAGCGACCAGGGGGTGCTGCTGCTGAACCGGGTGCTCACCGTGCAGCCAGGTTCCGCCGGCTCGCACCGCGGCTGGGGCTGGGAGCAGGTCACCGAGCTCGCGATCCGCACCCTGGTCGCCCGCGAGCGGCCGCTCGTCGCGATCCTGTGGGGCAGGGATGCTGCGAACCTGCAGCCGCTCCTGGGGGAGACCCCGGTCATCGCGTCGGCACATCCCTCCCCGCTGTCCGCGCGCCGCGGCTTCTTCGGATCCCGTCCGTTCTCCCGCGCGAACGCGCTGCTGGAGGAGCAGGGCGCCGATCCCGTGGACTGGCGGGTGGAGGGCGAGGCCCTCGGCTCTCTAAGCTGAGCGCATGCAGTTCGAACCGGGGGACCGTCGTCGTGTGCTGCCGCGTCATCTGCGCCCAGCTGCGCAGCCGGAGACGTTCGCGTACTCGATCCGCCCGGCGCGCGCCGCGGATCTGCCCTACATCCGGGAGATCTACAACCACTTCGTGAGCAACTCCGCCGTCACCCTCGACGAGCGGCGCAGCAGCATCCCGTACTGGCGTGACAAGTTCGCGCTGCAGACCAGGCTCGGTCTGCCGTTCCTCGTTGCGGTGTCGCCGTCCGGTGTGCTGCTCGGCTACGCGATCGCCCAGCCCTGGGCGGGGAAGAACGCGTACCGCTACACGGTCGAGGACTCGATCTACCTCGGTCCTGGCGCCGGCGGCAAGGGACTGGGGGCGGCCCTCCTGCAGGAGCTCATCGATGCGTGTGAGCATCTCGGCATCCGCGAGATCGTGGCGGTGATCAGCGACGACGGTGCCGAGGCATCGATCCGCCTGCACGCAAAGCTCGGGTTCGTCGAGGCCGGCCGGATGGGCCGTGTCGGCGTCAAGTTCGGCCGAGAGCTCGGCACGGTGTACATGAAGCGCGCCCTGCGACCCACCGGGCGACGCTGGCGTCTGCTGCCGTCAGCGCGCTCGCACTGACAGCGTCTCCTCACCGATCGCGGGAGGGGATCACCGGGATCGCCGCGAGCAGCGCCTTGGTGTAGTCGTGCTGCGGGTGCAGCAGCACGTCGGACGTCGCCCCTCGCTCGACGACGTGGCCGTCCTTCATCACGACGACCGTGTCGCAGAGGTTCTGCACCACGCCGATGTCGTGCGACACGATCAGCAGCGTGAGGTCGGTCGTCCGCCGCAGCTCGATCAGCAGCTCGAGGATCTGCGCCCGCACGGTGACGTCGAGCGCGGACAGCGGTTCGTCGCCGACGAGGATCCGCGGACCGTGCACGATCGCGCGAGCGATCGCGATGCGCTGCCGCTGGCCGCCGGAGAACTCGTGGGGGTAGCGATCCGCCATCTCGGCGTCGAGCCCGACCTGGACGAGCACCTCGCGGACGCGAGCCCGGTGGTCTCCGTCGATGCCGAGCGCCCAGAGCGGCTCGCCGATGATCTGCGCCGCGGTCATCCGGGGATCGAGCGAGGCGTACGGGTCCTGGAACACCAGACCGGTCTCGCGACGCAGCCAATGCAGTGAACGAGCGGATGCCGCGGCATCCACTGGTCGTCCCCCGATGGCGACCGTGCCGGCGGTCGGCCGGTCGAGGCCCAGCAGCAGCCGCACCAGTGTGGACTTCCCGGAGCCCGACTCGCCGATGATCCCGACGGATGAGCCCTCGACCACATCGAGGTCGGTCGGATGCAGGGCCGTCTGCGTTCGCGCACGCTCGAAGGTCGACCGCTTCGGCACGAAGAAGTCGCGGCTCAGTCCGCGTGCCTCGATCAGGCTCATTGCGTACCTCCGTCCGGCCGCCACAGGGTCGCCGTCGCATCGCGCAGAAGTCCCTGCGTCACGGGGGAGGACGGCGCGGTGAGCAGCGTCGACACCGTGGCCGACTCGACGACGCGTCCGTGCTCGAGCACGACGCCCTCGGTCGCCACCTGCGCGAGCACCGCGAGGTCATGCGTGATGAAGACGAGCGACATGCCCTCGGTCTTGACGAGCGAGAGGAGCAGCGCGAGGATCTCGGACTGGATGGTGACGTCGAGTGCGGTGGTCGGTTCGTCGGCGATCAGCAGCCGCGGTCGGCAGGCCAGCGCCATCGCGATCGCGACGCGCTGCCGCTGCCCCCCGGAGAGCTGGTGCGGGTAGCGGTCGACGATGGATTCGGGATCGGGCAGGCGGACGCGCGCTGCTTCCGCGATCGCCCTGGTGCGCGCCTCGCGGCGGCCGATGCCCTCGTGGATGCGGATGGACTCGGCGATCTGGCGCCCGACCGTGCGGATCGGGTTGAGCGCTGTTCGCGGCTCCTGGAACACGATGCCGAGGTCGTCGCCGCGCAGCTTCGCGAGCTCGCGGTCGGGCATGCCGATCAGTTCGGTGCCGTTCCAGCGGATGCTGCCGCTCGCGGTCGCGCCGTCGGGGAGGAGCCCGAGCACAGCGAGCGCCGTGAGCGATTTGCCGGAGCCCGATTCGCCGATCAACCCGAGGCGGGCGCCGTCGGCGACCTCGAAGGAGATGCCGTCGACGACTCGGCGTCCGTCGATCTCGATGACCAGGTCATGCACGGAGAGCGTCATGCGACCACCGCCGGAGTATGGATCTCTGCTGCTCGATGCCGCAGCGTGGGGTCGGTCGCCTCGCGCAGGCCGTCGCCGAGCAGATTCAGTGCCAGCACGGTGATCGTGATGGTGAGTCCGGGCCAGATGACCGACAGCGGATGCACGCCGATGTATCGCTGCAGATCGGCGAGCAGCAGGCCCCAGCTGGGCTCGACCACCGATGCGCCGAAGCCGAGGTACGAGAGGCCGGCTTCGGCCAGCACGGCGACCGCCATCGACCAGGACAGCTGCACGATGAACACCGGCGCGACGTTGGGCAGCAGGTGGCGCACGAGGCTCTGCGCCGGCGTGAGGCCGGACGCCTTGGCGGCGAGGACGAAGTCGCTCTGCTGCACGCGGCGCAGCTCCGGCCTGGTCACGCGAGCGATGTTCACGCCGAAACCGATGCCGACCGCCCAGACCACGACCCAGAGCGATCCGCCCCAGACCGAGGAGATCATCATCGCGATGAGCAGCACCGGGAACGCGATCAGGATGTCGACCAGCACCGCGACCGTCTCGCGCAGCCAGCGCGAGGTGAGTGCGCCGAGCGCGGCGAGACTGATGCCGACGACGGTGGCGACGATGCCGGCGCCGACGCTCACGAACACGGTGGTGCGCGCGCCGGCCATGATCAGGCTGAGAATGTCGCGACCGGTGTCGTCGGTGCCGAGCAGGTGCGGCCAACTCGGCGGCAGCCAACGATCGCCGATCTCCGACGACTGCGGGTCGAACGGTGTCCAGAACACTGACACGAGTGCGGTCAGGGCGATCAGGGCGATCAGGATCAGGCCGAAGCGGCCGGTCGCGGTCGCCCAGAGACGCGGGAGCCAACGGGCGGTCATGCGGACTCCCGCTGTCGTGGGTCGATCGTGCGGTGCAGCAGATCGACGAGGAATCCGATCACCAGCACGAAGCCGGTGAGCACGAGCAGTTCGCTCTGCACCTTGATGAGATCTCGCGTGCCGACGTCGGCCACCAGCATCCGTCCGATGCCCGGCAGCGTGAACAGCTGCTCGATCACGACCGAGCCGACGATGATCCCGGCGACCTGGAGCCCGAGGACCGTGATGATCGAGAGGCCGACGGCGGGGATGCCGTGCTGGATCAATGCCCGAGTGCGGGTGAGTCCTTTCGCGGCGGCGGTCCGGACGAAGTCCTGCCCTGCGGCCTGCAGCGTGGCGCTGCGGACGAAGCGCATGAGCATCGCACCCTCGACGATCCCGATCGTGAGTGCGGGCAGCAGCAGCGCCTCGATCGCCTTGCCCGGTGTCGACCAGCCGGTGCGCGGGAATCCCTGTGGCGGGAGCCAGCCGAGCCACACCGAGAACACCACGATCAGCATCATGCCGGCCCACACCACCGGCACCGCGGCGAGAGCCTGGGCGCCGACACTGAGCGCCGTGCCGCCACGGCGTCCACGCAGCAGGGCTGCCAGGATGCCGAACGGCACCGCGATCAGCACCGCGATGAGCAGAGCCATGATGCCGAGCGGCACGGTGACCTGCGCCTTGAGGAAGAGCTCCTCGCCGACGGATGCGCCGGACAGGAGCGAGGTGCCGAGATCGCCGCGGAAGATGCCGCCGATCCAGTCGGTGTACTGGGTGATGAGCGGACGGTTGAGCCCGAGGGACTCCCGCAGCGCGTCGACCTCGGACGGGGACGCCTGCGTGCCGGCGATCAACTGCGCGACATCACCGGGGAACACCCGGAGCGTCAGGAAGATCACCACGCTCGACACGAGGAGCCCTGCGATCAGCAGGGCTCCTCGTGAGAGCGCATAACGGAGCACGGAGGTCGAGGCCGTCGCTTACTCGGCCGCGACGGTGACGCCCGCCAGGTTGATGCGCGAGTTGATCGAGTCCTTCGGGAAGCCGGACACCACCGGGCTCACCGCGGTGATGGTCTCGCCGTTGTACAGCCAGTCGGCCGCATGGTCCTCGGAGACGATGCGTGCTGCCTTGGCGAGCAGCTCGGCGGACTTGTCGGGGTCGACCTCGGCCTGGGCCTGCGTGTACAGGTCCTGCACCTCGGCGTTGTCGTAGCCGAAGTAGTAGTCGGGGTTCGCGAAGTTGCTGAAGTCGCGCGGCTCGACGTGCAGCACGAAGCTCAGATCGTAGTCGTGGTTGGTGTAGACATCCTCGAGCCACGTCGGGAACTCCACCGAATCGACGTCGAGCGTCACGCCCACCTTGTTGAAGTCGGAGATCAGCAGCTTCGGGACGGTCGTGCCGTAGAAGGCGGGGATCGTCAGGCTGAGCTCGAGGTCTTCCTGACCGGCCTCGGCGAGCAGCTCCTTGGCCTTCTCGGGATCGTATGAGACCACGTCGGACAGATCCTCGTATCCCGGGTCGAGCTCGGGGATCGGACCGTACAGCGGGGTGCCGGCGCCGACGGCCTCGACGAGGGCGTCATGATCGATCGCGAGCCGGAGGGCCTCACGCACGCGGACGTCGTCGAGCGGTGCCTTCTTGTTGTTGAACGCCAGCGTCGCCTTGTCGGTGGTGCGACCCTTCGTCAGGGCGAAGTCGCCGGAGTCCTCGAGCTGCGGAGCGAGGTTCGGGTCGACAGCGGTGAGCACCTGGACGTCGCCGGCCAGTGCCGCATTCACGCCGGCCGTGAAGTCCGGGATGTACTGGAACTCCACGGCTGCCACGCCGGTCGGTTCGCCCCAGTACGCGTCGTTCCGGGCGAACGTGATCGTGCTGCCCTTGTTCCAGCGGGTCAGAGTGAACGGACCGGTGCCGTTCTCGGCGGTCTTGAGGTCGGTCGTGTCGCCGGTCTTGAACACGAGGCCCGCAGGGCCGGTGAGCGAGAACAGGAAGTTCTGGTCCGGCTTCGACAGCACGATCTCGACGGTGGTCGCGTCGGGTGCGGTGATCGAGGCGACCGAGGCGAATTCCGCGTTGCCCTGCACGGTCGCATCGGTGCGGACGGTCTCATAGGAGGAGACGACGTCCGCCGAGGTCAGCGCCGTGCCGTCGTGGAACGCGATCCCGTCGTTCAGTGTGAAGGTGTAGGTCAGGCCGTCGGCGGACACCTCGTAGTCGGAGGCGAGGCGACCCTCGATCTCGTTCTCCTGCGTGCGGGTGACGAGGCCCTCGTAGATGTTGTCGATGAGGATCTGCTCGATCGCGGCACCGCTGGTGTGGCGGATGTCGAGGTTCGTCGGCTCGAGCACGAGACCGACGGTGAGCGTGGCGTCGGCGTCGGGCTCGCCGGTGCTGGTCTCCGCGGGTTCGGGTGTGCCGGAGCAGGCGCTCAGGATCACGGCGGTGGCCGCGAGTGCTGAGATCAGCGCGAGACGACGAGTGCGTCGGGACATGGACATTTCCTCTCGGTGCGGCAGGTGCTGTGTGCCGGTGAGTGTGAGCCTAGGGATCAGGAGTGGGGGTGCGGGTGAGATGTGGAACGGAACGTCACAATCCGGCCAGCCGGTCGGATGACGTGACGAGAGCGGCGAGCAGCAGCGGCGCCGTCTCCTGGACGTTGTGGGTCGCATCGATGACGTCGATGCGTGCTGCGGGGAGATGCCGCTGGAACTCCGCGGCGTCATCCTCGCTGACGAATCCGCGTGCGGCGCGGACGAGTGTGAGCGGGGCCGTGACACCGGCGAGGTCGTCCCAGCCCGTCTGATGCAGCACGGAGGGGGAGGCCTCGGTGCCAGAGTCGTGGGCAGAGAGCGCCTCGGCAGCGATGTGCGCGAAGTGGTGCTTCCACTCGACGCGTCCGTCCGGGCGGACGCGGGTGTTGAGGAACACCCCGCGCTCCGTCTCCGGGCGCGTACCACCGAAGCCGAGCGAGATCGCCTTGTCGACGAGCTCGTCGCGCGTGGCGAAGTCGGTGGGTCCTGCGTAGAACTCGCGCAGTGCGGCGGGCCCCGCCGAGACATCGATACCGGGGGTGATGTCGACCACGATGAGCTCCGCCACGAGATCTGGACGGGATGCTGCGAGTGCCGCTCCGGTCAGACCGCCGAGCGACTGACCGACCACGATCTGCGGGTCTTCGGTCCAGGCGTCCAGCGCGGCGGCGACGTCCGCCGCCAGCGTGCGCGGCGTGTAATCGCGGTCCTCGCGCCACGAGGAGTCGCCGTGTCCGGCGAGATCGATCGCGAGCAGCGGACGCGCGATCGCGAGGGCCGTCGTGTCCCAGGTGTGGGCATTCAGACCGGCGCCGTGCAGCAGGGTGACGAGGGGTGCCTCGGTGCCGAACTTCAGCGCACTGATCGTGCGTCCGTCCGCGAGGGTGAGGGTGAGTCGCTCCACGTCCGGAACAGGAACGCCGAGGGCCTCGGCCTGTGCGGGAAGATAGCTGAACTCAGTGATGTCGGTCGCCACGTCATCATTCTGCTCCCGACACGCGGTCACCGAGAAATGCGGGAGCGATGTGACAACTGAAGTCCAGAGATTACTCAGCGTTACGATCAATTTATTCTTCGCATGTTGATCGAAGTGCATTTCGGAGACTGGGAAGTGCCCGGTCCCTGGGATCGCTCACCGGAATATCATTGAGCCATGAGCGAGACGCGAGTGCACCTGTCCAAGACGGAGCCGGAGGCGTATCAGGCGCTGGACGCGTTCTCCCGGACTGTCGGCAAGATCTGTGCCGACAACGGGATCGACGAGCGACTCAAGGAACTCGTCATGATCCACTGCTCGCAGCTCAACGGCTGCGCGTTCTGTGTGCGGATCCACGTCGATCGAGCCGTCGCCGCCGGGGTCGACACCGACACGATCACCCAGATCTCCACCTGGCGCGAGAGCGGCGTCTTCAGCGACCGGGAGCGCGCGGCGCTCGAGCTCGCCGAGTCGTTCACCTTCATCGCCGAGGACGGCATCTCCGACGAGCTCTATGACGCTGTCGGCAGCGTGTTCACCGAGAAGGAGTACGCCGCGCTGAGCTGGGCATGCGTCTCGATCAACGCGTTCAACCGCATCGTGATCGCCGGTCGCTACCCGGTGCCGCCGCGCCCGGCGCAGATGTCCGCATGACGATCCTCGAGTTCGACGGCATCACCAACGTCCGCGATGTCGGTGGGATCCCGACGGCGGGTGGCGGACGCGTCCGGTCCGGCATGCTGCTGCGTTCAGGCCAGCTGTCGACCGCGACCGCGGACGGTGCCGCCGCGCTCGGCGCTCGCGTGCGACACATCATCGATCTCCGCGACGGCGAGGAGGTCGCGAACGAGCCCTCCGAGATCGAAGGACCGGAGACCACGCATCTGCCCCTGTTCCTCGGTTCGGTCCGCTCGTTCTTCGAGACCGACACGAGCCTCGACGAGCTCTACCTGCATCTGCTCGAGGAGAGCGGCGAGCGTCTCGCAGCCGCAGTACGGATCATCGCGGCGGGCGAGCCGACGCTCGTGCATTGCACCGTGGGCAAGGACCGCACCGGTGTGACCGTGGCGCTGGCCCTGTCTGCGGTCGGCGCGGATCGGGAGGCCGTGATCGCGGACTACGCCCTCACGGAATCGCAGCTGCCGCCGGAGCGCTCACGCATGCTGGCCGCGTACCTCCGGTCGCAGCACCCGGAGGCCGTGCATGCCCTGGCGCTCGCGACGCAGTCGCCGGCTCCGGTCATGCGCCGACTGCTGGAGAGCATCGACGAGCGCTGGGGGTCGGCATCCGACTACCTCCGCGCGCAGGGGCTCACCGAGGATGAACTGCGTGCGCTGCACGATGTGCTCGTGGAACCCGCAGCGACGGGACCTGCCGACCAAGGTTAGGCAAGCCTTCACTTGGTGTACGATGGATGCATCATGGAAACGTCCTTCGACACCCGCAGCACACGCGCCGAGCGCCGTGCAGCCCGTCGACGCGCGCACCACCTGGTGACGGCGGACGAGCGCTCGCTCCTCGAGCTCGAGACGTTCCTCGCGACGCTGCCGTTGTGTGCATCCGGCCGCATCTTCGTCGAGGTCCCCACGGCGGCAGATATCGGCGTGATCGACGCACCGGGGCGCATGACGGTGACCTGGCTCGCTCGCGAGCAGCGCTCCGGCGCACCCGGCACCGGTCGGTCCTGCGCTCCCGGCGAGGCCCTGACGCGCGCGACCTGCGCCTGGGCCGACGAGATGCTCTGCGATGACGAGTTCGAGACGCACATCACCCTGCTCGGTGGATACCTCGGAACCGCCGACATCGTCGACCACCTGACGACTGCGCTCGACATCGAGCCGACGCAGATCCGGGTGCCCGAACGCTTCGGGCTGCTCCGCGCCGAGCACTGAGCTCGCCGCTGACGTTCCTCGGCTAGCGCGAGCGGCGAACGTAGTTGCCGTCTTCGAGCCCTGCTTCGATCTCGAAGCGGTTCTGCAGCGGATCCCTTCCTGCTGCCCAGTACAGGAACGGCATCAGGAACCCGTAACGCAGCCACTGCTCCTTGTGGACGGCCTCATGCCGCAGCACGGCCCCGGTCAGCTTCGCGTCGCCGGTCAGGAAGCAGCCGCCGACGCACACGCCGCCGCGGTTGAATGCCCAGTTCGGCATGCCCCGGAACACCCAGAGCCCGTTGTGCCGTTCGACCGGGCCGGTGCTCCAGATCGAGCCCCAGATCCAGCCGACCGCGGTGCCCCAGGCGTAGCCGAGCCTGCTGATGGGGGAGCGCAGCAGGAATGAGGGGATGCGGCGATCGAAGCGTCGTCCCCGGGCGAGCGCTGCGTCGGCCGTGGGCCGCCAGTCCTGTGTCATGCGACGGCTCCGACCAGTCGAAGAATCGCGCCGAGATCGTCGACGGCATCGACCGGCGTACGTGGCGCGAAGCCGGAGATCGTGGCGCCCGCCAGCGGGATCTCTTCACGCAGGCGGCGGATTGCCGCGCTCAGCGACGCCGGTGAGACGCCGAATGGGACCGAGGACGAGACTCCCGCGAAGTCTGCGGGGTCGAGCACATCGACGTCGATGTGCACCCACACGCGGGACGCGCCGGTCGCGCGCACAGCCTCGACGAGTGCGTCCACGCGGTCGATGTCGGTGGCGGAGAGGGATGACAGCGAGGCGAGCAGATCGTCCTCGGCCTCGTCGAGCTCGCGCACGCCGACCGTCACGATGCGCTCGCGCGGGACGCCGGGTGCGAGCGTCAGCTGCTCCTCGCCTTCGCCGAGCACTGCACGCAGCGCCATGCCGGAGAACGCGCCGGAGGGGGAGGAGCCCGGCGTGTGCAGATCCGGATGCGCGTCGCACCAGACCACGGCGAGATCGTCGGTGCCGCCGGGGAGGGCATCGAGCGCAGCGACCGTCACGCTGCAGTCGCCGCCGATCACGACCGTGTCGGCGGTGAGGTGATCCCTGACGAGTTCTCGCGTCCGGATCAGGGCACTCAGGCGTCTGACGCCGGTGCCCAGCGATTCCCCCGCCTCGACCGGTACGTCGAGCACGGTGGTGGAACTGCGGGGCAGATCACCCGCGATCGCCGATGCGCCATCGACGAGCAGCATCGCGCGGGCGGCCGGGGAGCCCTGCCATTGCGGGACGACGAGGAATCGCACCATGAGTGCCTCCGGGGAAAGTGCTGATGCCCCGGACTCGGACGTCCGGGGCATCAACGGGTGGTGTCAGTTGCCTTCGATGGCCTGGCGCGGTGCGGTGCTGCCGGCCTTGAGCTCGGCGAGGCGTGCCTCGACCTCGGTCAGCTCGCCGAGGTCTTCCAGGCTCTCGAACTGCGCGTCGAGGCTCGATGCTGCGAGCTCGATCTTGCCCTGCGCGATGGCCTCCTGGCGGCGGACCTTGTCCTCGAAGCGGCCCAGCTCGCTGGTGGGGTCGAGCACGTTGATCGAGCCGACGGCGTCCTGCACCTTGGTCTGCGCCTCGGCGACCTTGGCGCGTGCGAGCAGCTCGCTGCGCTTGTTCTTCAGCTCGCCGAGCTTGTCCTTCATGCCGTTGAGGCCGCTCTTGAGCTTGTCGACGATCTCGGTCTGCGCGGCGATCTGCGGCTCGGCGCCGTTCGCCTCGCGTTCGGCGCTGATCTGGCGCTGCAGCGCGATCTTGGCGAGGTTGTCGAACTTGTCGGCATCCGTCGCGTCGCCCTTGGTGCGCATCTCGTCTGCCTTGCGGCTGGCGGCGAGTGCCTTGTTGCCCCACTCCGTCGCCGACTGGACGTCTTCCTCGTGGTCGCGCTCGAGGAGGCGCAGGTTGCCGATCGTCTCGGCGATCGCGGACTCCGCGTCGGCGATGCTGTTGGTGTAGTCGCGGACGAGCTGGTCGATCATCTTCTGCGGGTCTTCCGCAGAGTCCAGGAGGGAGTTGATGTTCGCGCGGACGAGCGTGGAGATACGCCCGAAGATGGACTGCTTGGTCATGGGTGGTTCCTTTCAGAGGGCCGTCGTTGAAGCGTGTCGCATGTGCCTATGAGGTTCGGGAGTGTTGTGAGGTTCAGAAGCGTCGACCTCCTGAACGGCCGCTGCGGCCGCCGCTCGAGCGTCCCCCGCCGCCGAAGCCGGAGCTGCGGAATCCGCCGCCGCCGCTCGAACGCCAGCTGCTGCTGCGTGAGGACGAGCGGCTCCCGCCCCCGCCCCCGCCGGAGAGGAGGCCGCCGATGATGCCGCCGAGGATGTCACCGCCGAGACCAGAACCGCCGCCACCGCCCGAGCTGCCGCCGAACGGCCCGCCGCCCCACCCGCTGTCGTCGTAGCGGTTCGGGTTGTAGGCCTGCACGTCGGATTGCGCGGATGCCGTGGCCTGCCGTGCGAGGTCGAGTGCTCGGGTCGCCTCGGTGAGCGCTGCTTCGGTGTTCGTGGTGCGCAGATTCAGCGCCTGCGTGAGGCTCGCCTCGGCCTGCGAGAGCCTGGTGCGTGCCGTCGACCCGACCGTGCCACGGCGGGTCTCGACGTACTCGCGGGCTGCACGGATCTCGGAGCCGGCCTGCGCCAGCGTCTGCTCGAGCATCTGCGCGGTGCGCGCCGCACGCTGCACGCTCTCGCGACCCTGCGCGATCGCTGCGTCGATCTGCGCGTTCGCCGCGGTCAGTGCGGCAAGGGCGGCCTGCGGGCTGCGGGCGGAGCCGCTGAGGTTCGTCTGTGCCCGCTGCAGCTCGGCTGCGGTCGCAGACACGGCGGTTGCGATGGTGCCGGAGGGATCGGGCAGCTGCTGCGCGGCCTCGATGTCGCCCTGGAGCTCGGCGACCAGCGCCTGCGCCTGCGCCTCGATCGCGGAGAGGTCTGTGCCGAGTGACGTGATCGCCTGCGCGAGCTGACCGGCCTGGGCGACGGACTGCTCGGCGGTGCGGATCGCGAACGCCGCTGACCCGGTCTCACCCGCGGCGATCGCCTGGGCGGCCGCGTCGATCGAGTGATCCGCCAGGGCGGCGCGCTCCTGCGCCTGTGCGGGGTTGTCGGTCACCGTGCTCAGCGCTGCGGCATCGTACGTCGCGGTGAGTGCAGCGAGGGCCGGTGCCGCAGCGGCCAGGATCGGCTGCAGCGCGGCTCGTTCGGCGCGAACGCGTTCGAGCTCCTGCGGGGCGTTCTGCTCGAGCTTGCGCAGCTCGTCGAACGCCTCGGTGTTCTCGTCGAGGACATCGTCGATCTCGTCGGCGAGCTGGATGATGCGGATGTGCCAGGCGCGGCGATCCTGGACCGTGTCCTCGATCTCATCGTCGAGCTTCTGCTTGAGGTCGAAGGCCTCGGACATCTTCGCCTTCGCGACGTCGACGGCCTTCGAGAACTCGGCGGTGGCCGCGTCGCCGAACTGCGCCACGGCGAAGCCGAGCTCCTCACGGCTGGAGGTGATGGCGTCATCTGCCTGCACGAGGGCTGACCCGGCCTGCGTCTGCACCTGCTCGTCGGTGAGGGTGGAGAACGGGTCGTTCGGGTCGGGCGTCTCGGGCATGGCCCCGCGCCTGCGGACCTCGGCCTCGCGGCGGGACTTCCGGACGGCCCGCACGATGAGCCAGATGATGAGTGCGACGACGATGATCCCGGCGATCACGAGGACCGCACTGATCGCACCGGCTCCGCCGTCGCCCTGGATCTCGTCTGCGGCGAGGATGATCGCGCCGTCCCAGTCGTTCTGGCTTGCGAGCGATTGGATCTTGCCCTCGACGTCGTCGAGCTTGCTGTCGCTGAGCGGGCCGTCCGGCGCTGCGGAGATGTAGTAGCTGCGACCCTCGACAGCGATCGCCAGCAGATACTGCTCAGAGCCGAGGTTGTTGTTCTCGGCGACCGTATCGGCCCACTCGACGTTGTCGGTGGGTGAGGTGAAGTCGTCGACCAGTACGACGAAGAGGTCGGCGGAGGAGTTGTCACTCAACTCCTGCAATCGCTCTTCGACGGACGCCTTCTCACTCGGACTCAGGACGCCCGCTTCGTCGGTGACGTACCCGGAATCGAGCGTGAGCGGATCGGTGGCGGATGCCGCAGTGGCACCGAGCATCCCAGCGAACGTCACCCCGATCACCGCGGCCAGCGCCAGCCATCGAGTCTTCATCGTCCTACCTCCGACTGACCGCCGTGCCCCCATGTGCCGAGTCTATTCACAGAGTCCGACACGCGACAGCATCCGTGGCCGGATCGCCGTTCGCCCTGAGCGGAGACGCATACGCTGGGAGGCATGGACGACAGGTACGGATCGGATGTGCTGGCAGCCGGATGGCGCGAACGCGCCAAGAAGCCGGTGCCGCAGGTCCCTGCCGAGGTCGATCTCGTCGTGGAGGTCGCGGATGACGGCTTCTGCGGTGCGGTGACCCGTGTGCAGGGTGGCACCGTCGAGCTGGAGGACCGGCTCGGACGCAAGCGGCTGTTCCCGCTGGGTGGCGGCTTCCTGATCGACGGCTCCGCCGTGCGACTGACGGTTCCATCCGCGGCGCCGCAGGGGAATCGGCGCACGGCATCCGGATCCTTCGTCGTCGCCGATCAGCGCGCGCGCATCGCGCTGCCGAGCCGCATCCTCGTCGAGGGCAAGCACGACGCCGAGCTCGTGGAGAAGGTGTGGGGCGCCGACCTGCGCGTCGAGGGCGTCGTGGTGGAGTTCCTGCAGGGCGTTGACCTGCTCGACGAGCTGCTCGCGGCAGAGCCTCCGAGCGCGACTCGTCGCTACGGCGTGCTCGTCGATCACCTGGTGCCGGGATCGAAGGAGTCCAGGATCGCGGATGCTGTGGCCAGAGGTCCGCATGGACGACACGTGCGCATCGTCGGTCATCCCTTCGTCGACGTCTGGCAGTGCGTCACGCCGCGCACCATCGGGATCGAGCGCTGGCCGGAGATCCCGCGGGGCACCGACTGGAAGACCGGCATCTGCCGAGCACTCGGCTGGCCGTCCGAGACCCAGGGCGACACCGGGCGGGCCTGGCAGCACATCCTCAGCAAGGTGCACACCTTCCGTGACCTCGAGCCGGAGCTGCTCGGTCGCGTCGAGGAGCTGATCGACTTCGTCACGGCGCCGGCGGAGTGAGCGGACGAGCACGTGCCGTGCTCGTCCTGGCATCTGCGCCTGGCCGACTACCCTGGATTCATGCCTGAACCCCGCACCTTCCGTGACGAGCCGGTGTCCTTCGTGCGCCGGAGCGGCCGGATGTCCGAAGCGCAGGAGCGTGCCTTCTCCGAGCTCGCGCCGCACTATCTGCTCGACGTCCCGCGTGACGTCGCCTGGACCTCCGTGCACCCCGAGGCGAGACTCGACGTCGCAGCCGAGTATGCACGTGCGGCCGACCTGATCGTCGAGATCGGCTCCGGCCAGGGGCACGCGATCGTCGCGGCGGCGACCGCTCGGCCCGAGACCGATTTCCTGGCGGTCGAGGTCTTCCGGGCTGGACTCGCCCGCACGATGCTCGACGCCGACCGCCTCGGCACCCGCAATCTCCGCGTGGTCGAGGCGAATGCGCCCGAGGTCCTCTCGTCGTATCTGCCGGAGGCATCCGTCACCGAGGCATGGATCTTCTTCCCCGACCCGTGGCACAAGAAGAAGCACACCAAACGCCGCCTCGTCCGCTCCGGATTCGCCGACAACGCGGCCCGCGCACTGGTCGACGGCGGGCTGCTCCGCCTCGCCACCGACTGGGAGGACTACGCGCTGCAGATGCGCGAGGTGCTCGACGCCGAGCCGCTGTTCGAGCGTGCGTTCGAGGGCGACTGGGCCGAGCGCTTCGAGGGTCGCGTGATGACCGCGTTCGAGCGCAAGGGCATCGCGAAGGGGCGCGACATCCGCGACCTCGTCTATCGGCGTCGGCCCCGCGCGTGACCGCGGTGCAGCGCACGGCGACCGTGTGGCCGGGCGTGGCTCCGGCCGTGCTCGTGTGCGCTGCGGCTCCCGCGTTCTTCGTCGTCCAGATCCCGTGGCTCGGCTGGGTGCTGCTCGCGCTCGGTATCGGCTCGTCCTGGCTCATCGAGCGAGCCGACCCGGCGGAGGTGCAGACGGTGCGCGCCGGCGCCCGACTGGAGACCGCGATGGTGGTCGGCGGTCGCCGTGCTCCCTCGCTCACCCGCGACCTGTCCCTGATCGCGCTCGGCCTGCTGATCGTGAGCGTGATCCCGCTCGCCGCCGAGCTCGACAACCTCGCGATGCTGCGGTTCACGCTGGCACTCGGCGGCGCGGTCGCCGTGCCATACGTCGTCTCGCGCTTCGTGTTCCGCGACCGGGCGATTAGCTTCCCGTGGCGCACGCACAAGCGCTGGGGACGGCTGCAGTGGGGGTGGCTGGTCGCCGTGCTGATCCTCGGCTGGCTGATCCTGCCGTTCTACTTCATCACCAGCGGCGTCTACCAGAACTGGCCCGTCGTGGACACGCCGGATCTCATCGCCCGCCTGTTCGTGGGCGTCGGCGCGGTCGGCATCTGGGACGAGCTGTTCTTCATCTGCACCGTGTTCGCGCTGCTGCGACGGCACTTCCCTGACGCCCTGGCGAACGTGCTGCAGGCGATCGTCTTCGTGTCGTTCCTGTGGGAGCTCGGCTACCGGGAGTGGGGGCCGCTCCTGACGATCCCGTTCGCGCTGCTGCAGGGGTACATCTTCCTGCGGACGCATTCGCTGGCCTACGTGGTGACGGTGCACCTGCTGTTCGATGCGGTGGTCTTCGCGGTGCTGGTGCACGCGCACAACCCAGGGCTGCTGCCGACCTTCCTGGTCTGACTCGGCGCCGGCGGACACGCCGCCCAGCGCATCGTGTTGGCGCAGGCACCCGGCACGCGGGAGAATCAGCCCATGCTCATCGTCGGTCTCATCCTCGCGGCGGCCTCCGCCGCCTTCCACGTGTTCATCTTCGCGCTCGAGTCGCTGAAGTGGACCGAGCCCGAGACCCGCAAGATCTTCGGCGTCGCCAGTGAGGCGGATGCCGTCACGATGAAGCAGCTCGCGTTCAACCAGGGCTTCTACAACCTGTTCCTCGCGCTCACGGCGCTGCTGGGTGTCGGCCTGACGATCATGGGAGCCGGAACCGTCGGCGTCACGCTCGTGTTCGCCGGCACCGGCATGATGCTCGCCGCCGCGCTCGTGCTCCTGCTGTCGGACCGCACGAAGCTGCGCGCCGCAGCGATGCAGGGCACGCTGCCACTGCTCGCCGTGATCGCGACCGCGATCGGCGTCGCCGCAGGCTGAGCCGCACCACATGATCGGTGACAGGGTGATCGCCCACGGGTGACATCCGCGCTCCGAGGCGGCACACTCGTTGCATGGCCGACTGGGTGCTGCACGTGGACATGGATCAGTTCATCGCCGCGGTCGAGGTGCTGCGGCGACCGGAGCTCGCCGGACTCCCGGTGATCGTCGGCGGGCGCGGGGACCCGACGGAACGCGCGGTCGTCTCGACGGCCTCCTATGAGGCGCGCGCCTTCGGCATCGGATCGGGGATGCCGCTGAAGATCGCCGCTCGGAAGGCACCGGAGGATGCAGTCTTCCTGCCGGTCGACCACGCGGCGTACGAGGCTGCATCAGCGGAGGTCATGGCTGCGCTGCGAGCGCTGCCGGGCGTCGCGCTCGAGGTGATCGGGTGGGATGAGTGCTTCCTCGGCGCCTCGACCGACGACCCGGATGCGCTGGCGCGGGATGCGCAGGCAGCGGTGCTGGAGGCGACGGGACTGCACTGCTCGGTCGGCATCGGCGACAACAAGGTGCGCGCCAAGATCGCCACCGAGTTCGGCAAGCCCAATGGGATGTTCCGGCTCACTGCGCAGAACTGGTTCGAGGTGATGGGGGAGAAGCCGACTCGAGATCTGTGGGGTGTCGGGCCCAAGGTGCAGAAGCGGCTCGCCGCGCACGGCATCCGGACGGTCCGTGAACTCGCCGACGCGGATGAGCAGGAGGTCGTGGCGGAGTTCGGGCCGCGCATGGGTGTCTGGTACCACGGCCTCGGCTCAGGGCTCGGACCGGATGTCGTGGACGAGACGCCGTGGGTGGCCCGCAGCCACAGCCGTGAGACGACCTACCAGTCGAACCTCACGACGCCGGCCGAGGTCGAAGCAGCGGTCCACGAGCTCGCGGGTCATGCGTTCGACGACTGCGCGGCGGAGGGTCGACCGGTGATGCGCGTGCACCTGAAGGTGCGGTACGCGCCGTTCGACACCAAGACCTTCGGACGCAAGCTGCCGGCCCCGACCACGCACCGTGATGAGGTCATCGATGCCGCCCTCGCCCTCGCGGCGACGCTGGATCAGGAGCGCGAAGTGCGCCTGCTCGGCGTGCGTGCCGAGATGACGATGCCGGATGCCGGTGACACCGTCGAGCGCACGCCGGTGCGGGGACGGATCTGAGCCGGGGCGCGACCGCTCGCCCGGCGCCGTTCAGCCCAGCATGACGGCGGCGACCGCCGCGACCTCGATCAGTGCGCCGGGCACGCCGAGACCTGCGACGATCGCCGCCGTCACGAGCGGCGGCGCACCCTCCCGGGCGAGCGTCGATGCCACGGCGCCGTATGCCGCGCGCAGATCGGCGTCCTGATGGATCAGCACGGTCCAGCTGATGACGTCGTCGAGCGAGGCCCCGACGGCCGCGAGCGCGGTGCGGGCGTTCTCGACGGCCCGGAGGGACTGCTCGGCGGCGTCGGCCGAGACGACGGAACCGTTCTCGTCGATGCCGTTCTGGCCGCCGACGTAGATCGTGGACGCACCAGCCGGCACGACCGCGACATGACTGAATGCGGGACTGACCACGAGGCCCGCTGGCTGCATGAGTGTGATCTCCATGCAGGGAGTGTGCGCCGGGGTACCGACATCGCGCAATCCTCGACGTGGACTCGGCCGCTCAGTAGGGTGGCGGGATGAGCACGACCTCGCTGGCCGACCCGCCCGTCCGCGCCGCTGCGCCGCCGTGGTGGACGCGCCGCCGACTCATCCTGATCCTCAGTCTCTTCGTCATCCCGATGGCGCTCAGCCTCGCGTCCAACAGCTGGGGTGCGCTGACGGTCGAGTCCGCGCTGCGGATGCACGCCGGGTCGATCGCCGGGCAGACCTTCGCGATCCTCGGCGCTGTGGCGGCGCTCGTCGTCACGATCACCCACCGGCGCAACCTGCCGGGGATCGTCTTGTTCGCTCTGCTCCTCGCGGTCGTGGTCGTCTCGGCGCTCTCGGCGATGGAGAGCGCCGGCGCGGTGCTGCTCGAGCGACTCGAGACGGTCGCCGAGATCGATCTGCGCAACTGACCCTCGAGTCCTCGACGCGCGAGCACCACCCGGGACGCGAGAAGGGGCCGCCCGTACAGGCAGCCCCTCCACACGATCGATACAGCTCAGAACTTCAGCAGCACCTTGCCCACGCGTCCCGGCGTCTTGCTCAGGCGCACGGCGTCGGCGATGTCGGCAGCGTCGAACACGCCGGCGACGGGCAGCGTGAGCGTGCCGTCGGTGACGCGCTGCACGAGCTCGCCGAACAGTGCACCGCGGGTCGCGGGGTCGAGCGCCGGCATGACCTTGCTGCCCCAGAAGCCTTTGACCGTCGCCTGCTTGAAGATCACGTCGGACGAGGCGATCTGCATGACGGGGGAGTTCATGGCGCCGAAGGCGACGAGCGTGCCGCCCTCGCTCAGCAGTGACAGCACGTCGCCGGATGCTGCGCCGCCGACCGAGTCGACGCCGGCGACGACGGGGGCGCCGCCGGTGATGCGTGCCGCCTGCTCTCGCCAGTCGTCCTGGTCGGTCGAGATGACGTTCTCGATGCCCTGGACGCGCAGCTCCTCCACACCCTGGGCGCGGCGGACGAGGCCGAGCACGTTGACGCCCCGTGCGGCGCCGAGCTGTGCCAGCATCCGTCCGACAGCGCCGTTGGCGGCGTTCTGCACGATCCAGTCGCCCTCGTTCACCTCGAGGAACTCCAGCAGCGTGATCGTGCTGAACGGCATCGAGACGAGCTGGGCGGCGCTCTCGTCGGGGAGGCCGTCCGGCACCGGGATCAGCCCTGCGGCGTTCGCGACGATGTACTCGGCCCAGGCGCCGAAGGTACCACCGGTGGCCACGCGCTGTCCGATCGTCAGGTGCTCGACGCCCTCACCGAGTGCGTCGACGATGCCGAGCGCCTCGGTACCCGAGCGAGCGGGCAGCTCCGGCTTGAAGCCGTAGGTGCCGCGGACGGTCCACAGATCGTGGTTGTGGATGGGGGAGAGGACGATGCGCAGCCGTACCTGTCCTGCGGCCGGCTCCGGGAGCGGCTGCTCCTCGAGCGCGAGGACGTCTTCTGCTTCGCCGAATGCGGGGTGGACGAGTGCCTTCATGGTGGTCTCCCGAGTCTCAGTCATCGGACACGGTGATCGTGACGTCGATGTTGCCGCGCGTCGCGTTCGAGTACGGGCACACCTGGTGCGCTGCATCGGCGAGGGCCTGCGCCTGGTCGTGCGGCAGGTCGGGGATGACGACCTCGAGCTCGACGGTCAGCCCGAAGCCGCCGTCGCCGTTCGAGCCGATGCCGACGCGGGAGCCGACAGAGGAGTCCGCGATCGAGATCTTCTGCGCGCGGGCGACGGACTGCAGCGCGGAGTGGAAGCAAGCGGCGTAGCCGGCGGCGAACAGCTGCTCGGGGTTCGCGCCGTCGCCGCTGCCGCCCATCTCCTTCGGGATCGCGAGATCGAACTCGACGCGGCGATCGCTCGTGGCGACGTGCCCGTTGCGGCCGGCGCCGGTGGCGAGGGCCTCTGCGGTGTAGATGGCTTCCATGGATCTGTTCCTTCCGGGAGTGGTGGTCAGGAGCCGACGGCGGAGCGCGTGGCCCCGGCTTCGGACGATGTGGCGTGCTGCAGCAGTGCTGTCAGCTCGTGCAGCTCTGCGATGAGGCGGCGGCGGTGCTCGTCGTCGCGGATGCCGGAGAATTCGGCGATCTTCGCCGGAACGGTGGCCAGCTCCGCGCGAAGGGAGTGCCCGCGCTCGGTGAGCTGCACCGTGACGACGCGTTCGTCTGCGGCGCTGCGCGCCTTGGTGACCAGGTCGGCCTGCTCCATGCGGCGCACCAGGGGGGAGAGCGTGCCCGAGTCGAGCTGCATCGCTTCTCCGAGGGCACCGATGGTCTGCTCGCCTTCGTTCCACAGGAGCGCGAGCACGAGGTACTGCGGGTAGGTGAGTCCCCAGGGGGCGAGCACTGCCCGGTACGCCTGGGTGGTCGCGCGTGCGGCGGAGTACAGCGAGAAGCACACCATCTCATCGGTCACGGGCATGCTTCGAGTATTGCACGCAATTCAATTGTGCACAATGTATTGGGATCCGGCCGCGGATACACTGCCTCGCCGGAGGGCGCAAGGGGCCAGCGCTGGTCGACCGTCTGTGACACGTTGGGCGCATGACGAATGCTGCAGAACCGGCTCCGCAGACGGCATCCATCCCGATCCTCACCCAGGAACCATTCCCCGACACCCCGGGAAGTCCGGCACCGGAGTGGTTCAAGACCGCAGTCTTCTACGAGGTGCTCGTCCGCTCGTTCAAGGACGGCGACGGCGACGGATCAGGCGACTTCAGTGGTCTGATCGACAAGCTCGACTATCTGCAGTGGCTCGGGGTGGACTGCCTGTGGCTGCCCCCGTTCTTCCCGTCACCGCTGCGCGACGGCGGCTACGACGTCGCCGACTACACCGGCATCCAGTCCGATCTCGGCACCACCGAGGACTTCCAGCGCTTCCTCGATGCCGCCCACGCGCGCGACATCCGGGTGATCGTCGACTTCGTGATGAACCACACGAGTGACGAGCATCCGTGGTTCCAGGCCAGCCGCAGCGATCCGGACGGACCGTACGGCGACTTCTACGTCTGGAGCGACACGGATGAGCTGTACCAGGATGCCCGCATCATCTTCGTCGACACCGAGCCGAGCAACTGGACCTGGGACCCGGTCCGCCAGCAGTACTTCTGGCACCGCTTCTTCTCGCACCAGCCCGACCTGAACTTCGACAACCCGAAGGTGCAGGAGGCGATCATCGACGCCATGCGCTTCTGGCTCGACATGGGCCTCGACGGGTTCCGGCTGGACGCCGTGCCCTACCTGTTCGAGCGGCCCGACACCAACGGCGAGAACCTGCCGGAGACGCACGAGTTCCTGCGCGAGGTGCGTCGCTTCGTCGACAAGAACTACCCGGGCCGCGTGCTGCTGGCGGAGGCGAACCAGTGGCCGGCCGATGTCGTCGACTACTTCGGCGACCCGGAGGTCGGCGGCGACGAATGCCACATGTGCTTCCACTTCCCGGTGATGCCGCGTATCTTCATGGCGGTCCGGCGCGAGTCGCGCTATCCGATCAGCGAGATCCTCGCCGAGACGCCGTCGATCCCGTCCGGATGCCAGTGGGGCATCTTCCTGCGCAACCACGACGAGCTCACGCTCGAGATGGTCACGGACGAGGACCGCGACTACATGTGGAGCGAGTACGCGCAGGATCCGCGGATGAAGGCGAACATCGGCATCCGCCGTCGTCTCGCGCCGCTGCTCGACAACGACATCGACCGCATCGAGCTCTTCACCGCGCTGCTGCTCTCGCTGCCGGGCTCGCCCGTGCTCTACTACGGCGACGAGATCGGCATGGGCGACAACATCTGGCTCGGCGACCGCGACGGCGTCCGCACTCCGATGCAGTGGACCTCCGATCGCAACGCGGGGTTCTCGACCGCGAATCCCGGCAAGCTCACCCGGCCCGTCGTGCAGGACCCGGTGTACGGATACCTCGCCGTCAACGTCGAGGCGCAGCAGGAGGATCGCTCCTCGCTGCTGCACTGGACGCGGCTGATGATCCACGCCCGCAAGAAGCACCCGGCATTCGGGCTCGGCAGCTTCAACGACCTCGGCGGCTCCAACCCCGCTGTGCTGTCGTACACCAGGGAGCACACGAACGACGACGGCACGGTCGACGTGATCCTGTGCGTCAACAACCTGTCGCAGTTCCCGCAGCCGGTCGAGCTCGACCTCCGACGGTTCGAGGGGCTCGTCCCGGTCGAACTCGTCGGTGGGGTGCCGTTCCCGAGGATCGGTGAGCTGCCGTACCTGCTCACCCTCGGCGGCCACGGGTTCTTCTGGTTCCAGCTGCAGGATCCTGCAGCGGATGCCGACGAAGTGGGGACACTGTGAGCATCATCGAGCACGGCCTGCTGGAGGACTACCTGGTGCGGACTCGCTGGTTCGCCGGCAAGAGCCGCCCGTTCCGGGTGGCGGACGTGCGAGCGGTGGCTGCGTTGCCCGGCGACGGCGAGCGTCCGGACGTCGGCGTCTACCTCGTGACGGTGTCGTACTCGGACGATGAGGGCGGCAGCGAGCTCTACCAGGTGCCGCTCGCGCGCTACGTGGAGTATCAGGACCGGATCGGCCATGCCTTCGTGGGATCGATCGAGGGCGAGGGAGAGGCGCGGCATCTGTACGACGCGGTGCACGACCGCGAGGCGATGGCGCTGTGGCTCGACGGGTTCATCGCGGCCGAGGATGACGGGAAGACCGTGATCGACGGGCTGCGGTTCGTGCGTGTGCCCGACTCGGATGCGTTGGATCCGGAGCTGCGCGCATCGACGATGTCGGGCGAGCAGTCCAACTCCTCGATCCGGTTCGACGACACCGCGATCATGAAGGTGTTCCGCAAGGTGAGCGCTGGACTCAATCCCGACATCGAGATCCATGAGGAACTCACTCGCGGAGGCTCGGAGCACATCGCTGATCTGTACGGCTGGATCGAGGTGGAGGTCGACGGCGAGGTCCTGCAGCTGGCGATGCTGCAGGAGTTCCTGCGCACCGCCGCCGACGGCTTCGAGCTCGCCACGGGGAGCGTGCGGACCCTGCTGGCGGATCCGACCCAGAGCGTCGAGGAGTCGGGCGGCGACTTCGCCGGAGAAGCGGCACGGCTCGGCACTGCGATGGCAGAGGTGCACGCGTCGCTGCGGGATCGGTTCCCGGATGAGCGACGGGGATCGGATGCCACGGCCGCGCTCGCGCGTGCCATGAGCGACCGGCTCGACCGCGCACTGCCAGTGGTGCCGGAGCTCGGGCAGTACGCGGAGCGACTGCGGGCCGCATATCGTGCGGTGGCCGCTCTCAGCGGCATCGACGTGCAGCGCGTGCACGGCGACCTGCACCTCGGTCAGACGCTGCGCACGGCGCACGGCTGGCGCATCGTCGACTTCGAGGGCGAGCCCGGCCGACCGTTCCGCGAGCGCGCGCTGCCGGATTCGCCATGGCGCGATGTGGCCGGCATGCTCCGCTCGTTCGAGTACGCCCCCGGGGTGGTCGAGATGTCGCAGGGCGGCGCCGGCTCGGTGGAGGACGAGGAGCGCGACCTCCGGCACGCCAGGGGTCTGGAATGGTCCCAGCGCGCACGTCAGCACTTCCTCGACGCGTACATCGACGCGCTCGGTCCACGGGATGACCACGCGGTCGCCGAGCACCGCGTGCTGCTCGACGCCTACGTGGCCGACAAGGCCGTGTACGAGGCCGTGTACGAGAAGCGGAACCGGCCGACCTGGACGGCGATCCCGCTCGCCGCGCTCGCCGCAGTCGGGAGCTGAGGGCGCCGGCCGTGCTTCGGGCGGCCGAGCGCGACGCCTGCCTGGCGTCGCGCTCCGACCGATCGCTACAGTGAGCGGATGGAGCCCACAGCGACGGCCGGCATCGATACGCAGACCGATGCCGGAGTGGGACTCACTGCGGCGCGCGTCGCAGAGCTGACCGCCGTCGGGAAGACCAACGCCTTCGCCGGCGACTCGAGTCGGAGCGCGTGGAACATCGTGCGTGCGAACGTCTTCACGCTCTTCAACGGCATCGTCGGCGCCTGCTTCCTGGTGCTCCTCCTGCTCGGACGCTGGCAGGATGCGCTCTTCGGTCTCGCTGCGTTCGGCAACGCGATCATCGGCTGCTGGCAGGAGTTCCGGGCCAAGGCATCGCTCGACCGACTCGCGCTGCTCAACGCGCCGCGCGCACGGGTTCGACGCGATGGGCAGGAGTCCGAGATCGCCCCTGCCGAGGTGGTCGAGGGAGACATCCTCGTGCTGCGAGCCGGCGACCAGGTGACTGCGGACGCTGTGGTGCTCGAACACCGGTCGCTGCAGATCGACGAGTCGATGCTCACCGGGGAGTCGGATGCCGTCGACAAACGAGATGGCGACGAGGCGCTCTCCGGGTCGATCGTCGTGGCGGGCGAAGGAGTGGCCAGGACCATCAGAGTCGGTGCGGACTCCTACGCCAACAAATTCGCGGCGGAGGCGAAGCGGTTCTCGCTCGTCGCGTCGGAGCTGCGCACCTCGGTCGATCGCGTGCTGAAGTGGGTCGGGTGGGGGATCGGGCCCATCGGCCTCCTGGTGCTCAACGCGCAGATGATGGTCGCGGGAGGCTGGGTGTCGGCTTGGGAGACCGGCACCTGGACCCAGGCGATCGTCAACACGATCTCCGCGCTGACCGCGATGATCCCGCTCGGGCTCGTGCTGATGACATCGATCGCATTCGCCGTCGGTGCGGCTCGCCTCGCGTCCCGGCAGGTCCTGGTCAACGAGCTGCCGGCGGTCGAAGGCCTCGCTCGGGTCGACGTCATCTGCCTCGACAAGACCGGCACCCTCACAGAGGGTGAGCTCGCATACCGCGACCTCGAACCTCTCGGCGCGACCGCAGCCGGCTGGGAGGATGCGCTCGCCTGGTTCGGAGCCGCACCTGATGCGAACGCCACGGCGCGGTGTCTGCGCGAGCCGTATCCGGCGGCGGCGCCGCGCGAGGCATCCGTCTACATCTCGTTCTCCTCCGCTCGGAAATGGAGCGCTCTGGCGTTCGCCGATCGCTCGGACGAGACCTGGGTGCTCGGCGCCCCGGAGATGGTGCTGGGCGATGTCGCGACGGATGCCGGAACCGATGTGGGCGAAGCGGTGACGCGTCTGGCGGCCGAGGGGCTGCGCACGCTCGTGCTCGCGCGCACCTCGGAGCCCTACCCGCCGGAAGCCCAGGAGGCCGAGTCCCTGCCGACCGGCCTCGAACCTGTCGCCGTGATCACCTTCAGCGAGAAGGTGCGCCCCGATGCAGCCCAGACGCTCTCATACTTCCAGGCGCAGGGCGTCGGCGTCCGCGTCATCTCCGGAGACAACCCGCGCACGGTCGCGGCGATCGCGAGGCAGGTCGGGCTCGAGGTCGACGAGGGATACGACGCGAGGCAGCTCCCGGAGGACGACGCGGCGCTCGGCGAGGTGCTCGAATCGCACACGGTGTTCGGTCGGGTGACGCCCGAGCAGAAGAAGCGCATGGTCGTCGCGCTCCAGGCCAGCGGGCACACCGTCGCGATGACCGGCGACGGCGTGAACGATGCGCTCGCGATCAAGACGGCGGACATCGGCATTGCGATGAACTCCGGCTCACCCGCGACGAAGGCCGTCGCGCGTCTCGTGCTGTTGGACGGCCAGTTCTCGCATCTCCCGGATGTCGTCGCGGAGGGGCGGCAGGTGATCGCGAACATCGAGCGCGTCTCGATGCTGTTCCTCACCAAGACGGTCTACGCGACCACGCTCGCAGTGCTCTTCGGGGTGATGGTGCTGGAGTTCCCGTTCCTGCCGAGACAGCTCTCGATCACTGACGGCCTCACGATCGGCATCCCGGCGTTCTTCCTCGCTCTGATGCCGAACGTGCAGCGGTACGTCCCCGGGTTCCTGCGTCGATCACTGACCTTCGCGATCCCTGCCGGGCTGCTGATCGCGATCGCCCTGACCGTCTACACGCGCGTGGCGATGGCGCTGGGTGTCACTGAACCGCAGCTGCGGACCGGCTCCACGATCATCCTCGCGATCGTCGGTATCTGGGTGCTTGCCGTGCTCGCGCGTCCGCTCAACCGGTACAAGGTGCTGGTGGTCGGCGCGATGTTCGTGGCGTTGGCGACGCTGTTCACCGTCCCGCTCTCCACCGGATTCTTCCAGCTCATCGATCCGGGCGAGGAGGCAGCCTCCCTGATCGCGATCATCACGGTGCTCACCGTGCTCGCGATCGAGATCGTGCGGCTGGTGCACCGGCGCGTGCTCGCACGATCAGCGGTCGGCGAAGTGTCGTGAACCCGGCGGCGCCCACAGCGCCACCAGCAGCAGGACTTCGAGCACGGTCTGCGCGAAGACGGCCCAGTCCCAGTCGGTCGTCGCAGCGGTCACGACGTGCAGCACGAGCTGGATGCCGAGATAGGTCGTGAGCAGGAGGCGGGCGAGGCGGCTGCCACGACCGATCGCCGAGGCCACAGCGAGCGTGAGCAGACCGAAGAGGATGACGCCGGAGCCGATGAGCGATACCGCCAGCACATCGCCATCCGGCACGCGGTAGCGGCTGAGGAGCACGACGATGCCGATGAAGGCGTTCGACAGGCCGCTGAGCACGACCAGGATCACGACGATGCTGACGACGACTGGGCGTCGCTGCCGCTGAGTCTCGGTCACAGGGTCCACGCGCTCACTGTACAAGCTCCGATTCCCACGGAGAGCTACCGGAATCCGATTTAGCTAACTAAGCTAGCTATTGTGGAAAAGCAACTTCGCCTGCGGTGGGTCGGGCTGGTCTTCATCAGCATCGCCGTCTCCCTGATCATCGTCGACTCGACGATCGTCAACGTCGCCATTCCCGCGGTCGTCGACGATCTCGGCATCACCTCGACCGAGGTGCAGTGGGTGCAGGAGGCGTACACGCTCGTCTTCGCGGCACTGCTCCTGGTGTTCGGCAGTCTCGCCGACAGGTTCGGGCGCCGACGGGTCATGCTCATCGGCGTCGGTGTCTTCGCTGCGGCCTCCGTCCTCGCGGCCCTCGCGTCGGACGGCGGGATGCTGATCCTCGCGCGCCTCGTGCAGGGCGTGGGCGGATCGATGATCCTTCCCACGACGCTGTCGATCATCAATGCGACGTTCCGCGGACGTGAGCGGGGGATCGCCTTCGCCGTCTGGGGATCGACCATCGGCGGCATGGCTGCGGTCGGGCCGCTGCTCGGCGGATGGCTGACGACGGCCTTCTCGTGGCGCTGGGCGTTCGGGATCAACATCCCGCTCGGCATCATCATCGTGATCGGCGTGCTGCTGACGGTCGCCGAATCGCGAAGCGACCGCGCAGCCAGGATCGACGTCGTCGGCGCCGTGCTCTCGGTGGTCGCGATGGGAAGCCTGGTCTTCGGGCTGATCGAGGGTCGCACCTACGGCTGGTGGCTGGTGGACGAGCGACCGCAGCTCGGCGACTGGACGTGGCCGCTGGACCTGTCGCCCATCCCGTTCGCCTTCCTCCTCGCCGTCGTGGCACTCATCGGTTTCATCGTGTGGGGGGTGCACCGCGAACGGGCCGGCAGATCGACGCTGCTCGCCCTCCGACTGTTCTCGATCCCGTCGTTCCGCAACGGCAACATCGCAGCGGCCGTCGTGTCGCTCGGCGAGTTCGGCATCATCCTGGCGCTCCCGCTGTGGCTGCAGTTCGTGCTGGGCTTCGACGCGCTGCACACCGGGTTCCTGCTGCTGGCGCTCGCCGGAGGGTCGTTCGTCGCGAGCGGCGTGGCCGGGGCATCCAGCGGCAGGTTCCCGCCGGTCTGGGTCGTGCGGGTGGGGCTGATCGCCGAGATCATCGGCGTCGCCGGGGTCGGGTTCGTCATCGGGCCGGATGCGTCGTGGGTGCCGCTGCTCCCGTTCCTGTTCGTGTACGGACTCGGTGTGGGGCTGGCCACCGCGCAGCTGACCGGTGTGGTGCTCGCGGATGTCCCTGTCGCCGAGAGCGGCGCCGCCTCGGGCACCCAGTCCACCTCACGCCAGCTCGGGGCGGCGCTCGGCGTCGCGATCCTCGGCACCGTGCTGTTCAGCAGCACCGCCGGTCTGCTCGGCTCGGCGCTCGATGATCGCGGGCTTCCTGCTGAGCAGCGGGACCAGGTCGTCTCGGCGGTGGTCGACAGCGCCGGCGGGGCGATCGCCGGGCTCGAGGCGAATCCCGAGACGGCGGCGATCGCGGACGACGCGAAGCAGGCGTTCTCGGACGGCACGCGCTACGCCGCCTGGACCGCCGCGGGCTTCCTCGCGCTCGGGCTGCTCTCGACCATCAGCCTCGGGGCCGGGTCGGGGCGCGCCCGCCAGGAAGAGGACTCCGCGGATGGCGAGTCCTCGCCGGTGGGGAAGTCGTCGGACTGACACGATGCCGTTGATCGATCCCGATGGGCGGGGGATGATGACCTCACACCCACGATCCAGGGAGAGATCATGACATTCAAGGTCGGATACTTCATCGGAAGCCTGTCGTCGACGTCGATCAACCGAGTGCTCGCTCAGGGACTGATCAGCGTCGCGCCGGATGACCTGGAGTTCTTCGAGACCCCCATCCGCGACCTGCCGCTGTACAGCCAGGACTACGACGCGGACTACCCGCCGGCAGCGCTCGCCCTGAAGTCCGCGATCGCCGGGGCGGATGCCGTCCTGTTCGTCACTCCGGAGTACAACCGGTCGATTCCCGGCGGACTCAAGAACGCGATCGACTGGGCCTCTCGGCCGTGGGGACAGAACTCCTTCGACCACATCCCGGCAGCCGTCATCGGTGCATCCGTCGGCGCGATCGGCACCGCACTCGCGCAGCAGAGTCTGCGGGGCGTCCTCAGCTTCTGCAACGCCCGGCAGATGACGGCACCCGAGGCATACATCCAGTTCAACCCGGACGACTTCGAGGCGGACGGCAGTGTGTCGAACCCGAGGACCGCCGACTTCCTGCGGAGCTTCATGGCCGAGTTCCACGACCACATCGAGCGCGTCCTGACCGTCCTCCCACGTGGCGAGGCCGCTGTCTCCTGATTCATCGCCGTGCCGGCGAAACGGGGGGAGGCCTCCGACCTCGACCCGCACGCGCGGCTGGCATGAAGCGAAGAACCCCGCCTGAATCAGGCGGGGTTCTTCGTTGTGCTCGGAGATTCAGGTGCCAGACGCAACTGCTCTTCGTGCAAGTTGTGTGGGTTGTACGCGGAAGGTATTTTGCCGCATGATTACGGGGATGATTTAGCTCGATTACGGCGCCGATCCTCTGCTGTGTCCGTCGTAGTCCTCTACTTCGACGCTGCGTTGACCGGCGCTGCCGCGGCGAAGTGCAGCCGGGGACAGACGAGTTGCTCCGCGCCCCCTCAGCGGAGTCAGCGGTGTCGTGTGCTGCTGGCCGCAACGCAACCCATATTCTGAGGTCGTGCCCAAGTCGTCATCGCGTGCTCCTGTACCCGTAGCCCAGGAAAAGGTTGTTGTCGCCCGCAGCGGCAACACCTGCGCGTATCCCGGATGTGGACTGCTCCTCACAATTGAGTCGCTAGCCGATGAAGACCGTCCCAAGGCAACAGGAAAGGTAGCTCACATCTGCGCGGCAAGTCCCGGGGGTCCGCGGTACGACTCGTCGATGACAGACCAGCAACGCGGATCGGCGGACAACCTGCTCTACCTGTGCGGCCCTCATCATGATGCAGTGGATGCTCAGCTCGCGTTGCACACGGTCGAGTTCCTCAGGGACGCCAAGCACGCGCATGAGGCCCGCGTAGCGCGCGCTGTCCGCGCCGGTCTGGGTAACGTGTCGTACGCGGAGCTGGCGTTGGTCTGCAGCGTTCTCGTCGGCGCGGCCGAATCTCCGGCCGCAGTCCCCGTTGATATCGCACTCCCTGTCCAGCAGAAGATTCAGCTCAACAAGCTTGGCCCGAGCGTGGTCGAACGGATCACCGCAGGCCTCTCCCAAGCAGAGCGCGTGGCCTCCTTCATCGCTTTCCAAACTGAGTTGAGCCCCGGGTTCGGAAAGCGCCTCGCGGCGCGGTCCAAGAGCGATTACCACTCCGCCCTGGCAGACGGGCTTGAGCCCGATGAGGTGTTCGACTACCTCGTGCAACGTGCGTCCGACAATGCGGGCGTTCAGGACACAGCGCGACATCATGCCGCGGCGCTCGCAGTAATCTCCTACCTGTTCGAAATCTGCGAGGTGTTCGAGCGTGAGTGAGCTGTTCCCGGACAAATTCACTCCGATAGCGAAGACGCTGGTCGGGGAAGCAGCAACAATCCTTCTCCTCCTGGGGCAGCGAACCCTAAGCGTCGGTCAGCTCTTCGTCGAGTACCGAGAAACAGTGCCGACATCGCCCTACGACTCGTTCGCCACGGCCTTGACCCTGCTCTATGGCGCTGGAGCAATCAATCATCACGACGGAATGCTGAGGATCGAATAGTGCTCGTTCGTTTGAGCTCCAACCGGGCCGAGTTCAAGCCCATCACCTTCCAGCCAGGCTTCAACGCCATCGTCGCCGAGCGAGCCCCCGACTCCACGGATCAGGACAGCCGCAATGCGCGCGGGAAGTCTACGCTCCTGTCGATCCTCGACTACGTCCTCGGCGGCACCTTTGACAAGAAGCTGCAGCCGCTTGCGGACGACGGCTGGGAGTTCACCCTTGAGCTGCAATTGTTCGGGGGTGCCGTCATCGCCACTCGCGCGCTCGCTGGCGGGAACAAACTCTCAGTCATCGGGATGGGCGCAGCCAAGGAGATCATCGCTCCCTACCTCGTTGAGGGCCAGATCGGAGTAGAAGACTGGAAGGACCTACTTGGGCTCGGACTGTTCCGGTTGGAACCCCTCGCGGAGAAGGTCTCCGGCGGGATCTCGGTCCGCACTCTGCTGTCATACGTGATTCGGACGGATGCGCCGAAAGACCCGCTGAAGGTCATCTCGGTGCAGAGCGCGACGAGTAGTCGCGAGCACATCGCTTTCCTCCTTGATCTCGACTGGAACGTCATCCTCGACCTCGCCAACGTCGACAAGAGCCTCAAGCAGCTCAAAACCATCACTGCCGCCGCCCGCGACGGGCTTGTGTCCACATTGCGTCCGGAGAGCGATCTCGCGCTTGAGCGGGCGGCACTGCTCACCGAGGTCGAAGAATGGGAAAGCAGAATCCAGGGCTTCCGGGTCTTGGAAGACCCCAACTCACTGGTACAGCGCGCGGACGAACTCACGGCAGAGATCTCCGTTCTCCGAGACGAGGCCGTCGTTGACGGCCGAATGCGGGCGCTGTACGTCTCGTCACTCTCTGAGGACGCGAATGATGCTCAGTCCGTGGTCGACATCGAGGGGCTCTTCGCCGCTGCCGGCGCGGTGCTCGCGAACGGCTTCACGAAGCAGATGCACGATGTCGCAGCGTTCCACGCCAACCTCCTAACCAATCGAAGAGCCTTTCTTCGAGACGAGATCGAGAACCTCGATGAGCGCATCAGAGTTCGAAAGGCTGACCTCTCACGTCTTGACGAGCAGAGAGTAGGTGCGCTTCGCACGCTGGACGCCGGCGGCGCCCTTGAGGAGCTCAACGAACTCAGGAATGAGCTCGCGAGTGTGCAAGCACGTATCGCCGCAGTCGACCTTCAGATCGAACAAGCGCGTGAGCTGGTGACAACACGGGAGGAATTGAAACTGCAGCAGTCCACCCTCCGTAAGGGCGCAACTGAGCAGCTCGCGAGCTCCAGACAGAAGCTTGACCATGTTGGCGCGCAGTTCAGCCAGAAGATGCGACGGCTGTATGGGAAGGATGCCGCGCTAACGGTCGAGGTCGACAACGCCGGATACAAGTTCACCGTCAGCGTCCCCGGTTCAGGCAGCAGCGGTGTCGACCGCATGAAGCTCTTTTGCTTCGACCTCACCCTGCTGGAAGAAGGAGCGGTATCGGCCCGTCACCCCGACTTCCTCGTCCACGACTCTGTCGTGTTCGACGGCGTCGATCCGCGCCAGCTCGCGAAGGCGCTCCGCTTCGCGCAAGACATGGTGCAGACCACGGGTGGACAGTACATCTGCACCATCAACAGCAACGACATCCCGCAAGACGTGATCGAAGAAGAATGGTTCAATGACGGAATAGTACGTTCGATCCTTGACACCGAGGTTGGCGGTTTGGTCGGGCGCGAGTTCTAGACCTTCACTACTCCGACGGCATGGCGCCGTCGTCATCGCTGTAGTTTAGACGCTGCCTGAGTGGCTTCGCGGCAATGTAGAGATGGGCGAGGAAACAGCCCTACTTCGTCGACCACGGCCGACTGACTGCCGTGTTCAGTTGCGACAGCGTAGCTAGGGCTGCCGGAGCAGTCTCTCGCTGTATGATCGACTCGATATACCGGTTGGCAGGGATCAGACCGCGGTTGCCCAGCGGATCGAATCAAGCGCGCTGGCGCGCGAGCGTCATGGAGAGAACCTTGAAGTTTCATTCCACCGGATGGCCGGGGATCAACGAGTCGAGGCCAAACAGGGTGTACTTGCGCCGCATCGACTGGGATGACTGGTTCAAGTATTCGACATCCTTCGACGTTATGGTCGTCGACACCGACGGCACCCGCCACAAGATCGGTGAGACCAAGATCGGCAAGTTTGGTCTATTGCCTGCTGGTCGAGGGGACGGCGAGCCAGGGAAGTCTCGGCTTCCTGGTCCGCCTGATAGTTTCCGGGAGCTCCCTGAGTCATACTTCTCGCTCGGTCAGGATGCGTCTTTCTACGAGAAACTCTCCGAGATCAGCGCGGACGTTAGGGAAACGGTTTTGAGGGGGCTAAACGACCTCGCCTTCGACCCCGAATTGCTCACGCGGGCCCAGAACGAAGACGTGACAAGGGTTTCGTTGCTCAGATATGTCCCCCTCTTGACCGTTCAAGAGCAGTATGCCCGTCTAGCCCGTGGTGGAGTGAGGCTCACGCCTTACAACCTCCGGGTCAACCTCGATTACCTCGGCGACCGACCAGTACGATTCAAGGTTTCTCCGGATTCGCGACCGCCGACAAACATCCACGTGATCATCGGCCGCAATGGGGTCGGCAAGAGCACCTTCCTGAATAGTCTCGCGATGCATCTCGTTAAACAGGGCGCGAGCGGAGGGCCGCCATCATCGGAGGATTCCGACGAGACCGTGGCGAACCTCGTATCGGTTTCCTTCAGCGCCTTTGACTCATTCGAGCCGCTCACCGCCTCTCGTGACAGGACGAAAGGCCTTACCTACCACTATGTTGGCCTCAAGATCAAGGATGATTCCGAGCGGATCAAGGGGCCGAGAGCGATCTCTGCGGAGATGTCGAAGTCGGCGCGATCTTGTCTGCAAGACTCACGCCGGTCCCGATGGGTCAGAGCGCTCCGGCTACTGGAGAGTGATCCGATCTTCCACGCAACCGGAATCGCAGACGCAGCGGAGCGCGAGTCTGAAGATGACTTCCTCGATCTACTGACTGCCAAGTTCAAACTGCTGAGCTCGGGCCATAAGTTGGTTCTCCTGACCATCACTCGGCTCGTGGAAACGGTCACCGAGAAAAGTCTTGTTCTTCTCGATGAACCCGAGGCTCACCTACACCCTCCACTGCTATCGGCATTCTTGCGGGCGCTTAGCGACCTCCTCATCAATCGCAATGGCCTCGCTGTGGTTGCGACTCATTCCCCGGTCGTCCTGCAGGAGGTACCGAAGCGATGTGTCTGGAAGTTTGACCGAGACGGGGAAACCACGACCTTCAAGCGACCACGACTCGAGACTTTCGGTGAGAATGTCGGCACGCTCACCAACGAGGTCTTCGGTCTGGAAGTCACCTCGACCGGGTATCACAGCATGCTGCTAGATATTGCCCTCAACCATCGCGATTCCGGTTACGACGCTGCGTTGGACGAGCTCAACGGTCAGCTTGGCAGCGAGGGCAGAGCCATCCTTCGCGGAATGATTGAGGCGATGAGAAGCAGCCATGTGGACCGTTGACCCTCCGTTGTCGACCGTGGCCGAGGTTGCGATGGCGTGTTCCTCGCGGATGAGGGATAAGGACCTGAAAGAGCGCGTACGGAGCGCGGTACCACGCCTCTCGCAGCTCCATCTGAGTTTTCGCGAAGCGGTTGAAGAAGGCGATGTTCACGTCTGCGCACCGGAGAACTTCCAGGTAGATGAACTCAGTTCTGCTGAACTAGTTGCCCTGTACGACCGCCAGTTGGCAGGATCTGGCACTGCAGCCCGAAAGCACTATGACTCACTTATCGCAGGGGCCCGCCATCATCTCTGCAGCTACTGCCAGTACGGGCATGCAACAACTCTGGATCATTATCTACCGAAGTCCAGAATCGCAGCGCTAGCCATCGAGCCGTGGAATCTCGTGCCTGCTTGCCAGCAGTGCAATCATCAGTTGAATGCCTATCAGGCGAACACGATGGAAACGACGATGTTCCATCCGTATTTCGAGGGGGTCGATGGGCGATGGCTCTTTGCTGAATTGGTTGAGGGAGACCCAGCGACCTTCATATTCGACGCCAGGCCCGGGCCCCAGGTGGACTCAACTACCTCCGCTCGAGTCGAGTTTCAGTTTCGCCTCCTCCGACTTGGTCTGATGTACGCTTCGGTCTCTGCCCGGGATATTGTCGAAGCTCGAAATACCCTCGCGCGTGGCCGCCAATTCGGTTCACTTTCCTCAGAAGACATCTCTGAGATACTTTTCGAGTCATCAGCTGATGCTTTTGCCACTGATCCCAATAGCCGCCGAGGTGCGGCGTACGAGGCGCTCGCGCAGAGTCAGTGGTTTTGTGAGGTGGGTCACAGCCTGTAATCGCGCTTCAACTGCCGACCTAGAGAGTGCTGCGATGTTCACCCGACCTGTGGTGAGTTGTTGCTCAGTTCTTGGATGAGCAGGTGAACGGGCTGCGTCGAAGCGGTATCCGGCCGAAGGGTGCCGCGATCTCTTAGCCTTCCGCCGAGATCGACTCGCGGGGGCATACCAGCGACGGAGCAGGCGTGTCGTGGAACGATCTACTTAGCGTCGTCGTGGGACGCGGGTGAGGGAGCAACTTTGAACGCCTCGTGTGCCGCTTCGGAGCTAACACGAGAGTGATATTCTTCGCTCCACCCGAAGTACATCGCGAGTCGACGAAGCCATTCCGCGTCGTCAGTGTGGTCGGTCTCGCTTCCGCCATTCTCAGGGAATCTGTTCCGGTGCAGATGTACAGCGAGGTCCTCGTACAGCTTCCTCTGGACGGACAGGTCGCCGCCTTTGCGTGCACCGCGAATCTTCGGATCGACGTAGGGATGATGGTTGCCTTTGGGGTCCCATGTCGGGGCCTCGCCGACCGGGCGCAGAAAAACGGATTTCATGACGCCAACCTATCGCTGCCGGCCCGCCGGACATCCTCACGAGCTCTACAGTGAGTGAAACACGAAGATCACTTGGCCGTCGGCCAGATCTACTATCAGGGGGGAGTGCCGATGAGGCTGCTACGTGCGCGCGTCCGAGGAGTTGGAAGGCTTATCGACACGGTCATCAAACTGGACCAGAAGCTCATCGCGGTAGTCGGGCCGAACGAGGCCGGCAAGAGCACGCTGCTCAAGGCGCTGGAAATGGTCAACGGCGATCTCACCCTGCCTCCGGATGAGCGCTCGCGGGCAGCGGCGATCTCCGACGATGCCGACGTTGTGACCGTCACGTACAAGCTCGAGGATGTTGACGTCGCCGTACTCGAGGGCCTCGACCTTGAGTCTTCTCCCTCCACTCTCACGTTGTCACGCACCGCGAATGGTGACGGTTCCATAGGTATTCACCCCTTTCCGCGCACCGCGGTTGGTGACGTTCTTCACCGAGTTACGGAACTCCGCGATGCCCTTCCTCGGCTGGACGCGCTTGAGCGAGTCGATACCGGAGATCCGGAAAGCGATGAGAGTCAAGACGACTTCGAGCACCGGAGGTCTGTGACTGAAGACCTTCATGACCTCGGTGAGGCACTCGCGCTGTTCTTCGACTCGGACAGTCGGGATACGGGAGTAGGAGACGAACTACTCCGTTCGGGGCGAGAGATATTCCGGGAGCTTCAGAAGTACTCGAGTCCGACTGCTTTGAGGTCGGCCTGGGCACAGATCGAAGAATGGCTAGCCACGCCTCCGCCCGAGCCCGTCGTGCGTGAGCGACTAGGCAAACGTCTTCCGGTGATGGCATTGTTCGCAGACGCCGACCGCGAGCTGAAGTCCGCCTACACGCTGGACCAGGCGCTATTGAAGGACACGCCGCCGGCGCTGGCAAACCTTACCCGCCTAGCCGGTCTCGACCTAGCTGCCCTGGTGGCGGCGGTCGAAACCAACCAGGTGTCGCGACGCAACACACTGAAGCACCAAGCGAATCGGCAACTTGCTGCGCACTTCTCTAGCGCCTGGAAGCAATCATCCCTCGCGGTCGACCTCAACATTGAGGGCAAGACGTTGCGCATCGGGATTGTCGAAGATGAGGTTTACGCTTCCGTTCTCGAGGAACGCTCGCAGGGACTCAGGTCCTTCGTCGCACTGACGGCGTTTCTCGCGTCCCGCGAGCTTGAAGTGCCGCCGATCCTCCTCATCGATGAGGCGGAGAACCATCTGCACATCAACGCACAGGCAGACCTAGTGGAGATGTTGTCCAGGCAGGAACAGGCCGCGAAGGTGATCTACACCACTCACTCACCGGCCTGTCTGCCGAGCGACCTCGGCGTCGGAATCCGTGCCGTCGTCGTAGATGGCGAGGAGACTAGCCACGTCGAGAACAGCTTCTGGTCCCAGCGTTCTCCGGCGCTAACGTCTCTTATGATGGCGATGGGAGCTTCGGCCGCTGCTCTCACACCAGCGCGATGTGTCGTCGTCGCGGAGGGCGCAAGTGACATGATCCTGTTGCCTTCGCTCATCCGACTTGCCACCGGATTGCAGAGGCTTCCCTACCAGATCGCTCCAGGGCTGTCTGAACTACCGCTCGATCTCTATCCGGAGTTGGACTTCCAAGCCGCGAAGGTTGCATACCTCGTTGACGGCGATGGCGGAGGAGCGGACCTTGCTCGACATCTCGGGCGAGTGGTTCCAACGGAACTGGTCGTCTCCCTTGGTGTCGCGGGAGTCGAGAACTTGCTGCCCTCAGAGACTTACACGGCCGCAATCGAAGAGTACCGAGCTGAACATGCGATGGGCACGTCGTCGACTGCGCTCGAGTTAAGCGACCGGTTTGCCGAGGCGTGGTCGAAGACGGCAGACAGGTGGCTCGAGAATCACGATGTGCGCCCCGCCTCGAAGGTAGCCATCGCCAGCACGATGGTGGAAAGAGGAATCGGCGAGCTGCCCCCCCGAGGCCATCGCGCACCTGAAGTCGCTTCATCAGCAGTTGTGTGATTCTCTCGGCCTCAACGGGTGAGCGCTGAACGACGCTGAGAACGTTGCTGCTCCGATGACGCCGAAGGCGAGGACGAAGGTGCCTGCCGCTTCCGCTGCGGCTGCGAGCAGCATGGGCGCTGCCGGCGGCTTCCCGAGAGTGTGCGGGTGTGGTCGGTGCCGGAGAGCAGGCTTAGGGGAATACATGAAGGCGATCCGTCCTCGGCGCGGACGCCGGAAAATCGGGCACGCGTCTGTTGCGCGCCGTGATACTCCGACGCTATTGAGGGATCACCGGATGCTGTTCCGAGATGTGTCGAGGAGCTGTTCGACGGGTGTTTAGATCACATCGAGCTTGCCGTAGAAGCGATATCGCGAAGCCCGTCAGCTGCTCCACGACCACGCGTTATGGCGAGCTTCAAGCAGTACACGTTCAACGTCGACCTCGCGCAGTCTTTCGATGGCGCTGGGCTCCTCTCCGCCATCCCCATCATCGAGTCGCGTGTTCAGCCACTGCGCCCACGTCCAACTCCCGCTCGTCCCCGTGCTCAAGACCTGAAGCACTTGAGCAAGTCCTTCCACCACGTGCCCGTCCCACACTTGGCAGGCGGGATAGAGGAGGACGCCGTCCTCAGTGAGAAGTTCGAGCACGGCGAGCGACGTCGCGGCTGTCGCTACGTCTGGTTCGGTCCACCCGAGGGCGCGCGCCAAGGATGCGCGCGTGTAACAGGGCCCGATGATCTCCGCCCACGGGTTCTTGTCGGTCATCGCCCTGCTGCCTCCCGGATCTGACGCAGCGATGGCGTCTCGATGCGCAGCGTCTGCATGTCGAGGAACCCGACGTTACCCTGTTGCCCATCCTGACCGAGGCTCGCCACACGTAGCCCATACTCTGTCTGACCGCCGCCGGGCGCATGCAAGTGCCCGTGAATGAGGAGCTCCGGGTAAACAATGTTCCACACCTTCGCCACGCGCGCGCGGGAGTTGGCTGAGTCCCTGAGGGCGTCGTCCGGGAACCCGAAAGGATTGGTTCTCAAGATCTCCTGCACCGCGCGCACCGGGGTGCCCGCAGGCGGCTCGTGCGTGAGCATGAGATCGGCTGGACCACCGGCGATGGCAGCCTTCACATGCTCGCTGGTGATCTCTTCGTCCTTCCAATAGCTGACGCCCTCCTGCCGCCATGCCCGGTCCACGGATACCGCACCTCCGAGGGAGAGGACATCGCGCCCGCCGACGGTCAGGCGTGCGGGCCTCGGCAGAATCCAGGTCATGTCGGAGACTCGGATGGCGGCGCCAGGGTGGGCGTCGAGCAATGGGCTGAGTTGGCCCCACTGCTCGTGGTTGCCAAGCGTCACGTAGATGCGCTCGATACCTGTTCCGTCGAGGGCCTCGTCGGTCGCATCGGGATCCATCGCCCAGTCGCCGAGCTGCAACATGGTGCTCACATCTGGCGCGAGCGTCTGGACCGCCCTGGCGACGATGTCCAACCACCGGAAGTTGCCATGGATGTCGCCGACGACCGCGACGCGCTGGTCAGGTAGCGAGACCTCATATGCGCACTCGAGCGCTTTCAGAGAAGGTGGGGTCCGCATCCCGTCAAGCTGCCCTTGTTGCTTCGTTGCGGGGGAGTTCCTGCGCCCGTACCGCCTCCACCGCGAGGAGGGAGGTCTCGCCAGCATCCGTCGCCTGCTGGCGCGTGGTCGCGTTGGATGGCCGATCCCGCTCGCGCGTCATGTCCGCGGTGTCTTGTACCTGTCTCATCCGGACTCGATCCTTTCCTCGATAACAGCGGTGACCTTCCATACGTTGCCAGGGACTCGCGTTGGAGATCGTGCTGAACTCGCATCAACTGCGAACGCGTAGGTGTGAAGCCCAGAATGAGCGCGATCTATGACAATCAGTGTCACAAAAAGAGGATCAGAGACCTTGAGGCTCATATGTTCGCAAAAGTGGAGATCCCGCCGCGCACACGGCTGGCATGAACAACTCAGCTACCAACATGACCATCAACAACTCGGACTCGCTCGCCGGCAACGGACTCCGCATCGCTTCGTACATCGCCCGTCCGGCTGCCCCGATCCCGACGGCGACACTCCAGAATGCGCTCGCGCTGGTCGATGCCTCGGGTGTCGTGGAGTTCTTCGCGGAGTGGGCGAAGGAGGACGGCAGGTCAGCGCGACCCGCGACACTGGCCTCCCGGCAGGTGCTCGCGGTCTGGATCGCGCTCGGACTGGCGCAGAGGGAGTTGACCGTTTCGAATGCTATCTCTGTACTGTGTGAGCACTTCACCCCCGCGAGGCGCCGAGCGCTCGATCTCCCAGATGGCTTCACGTCGCTCGTTCCGGAGCAGGTGGCGCGCCTGGTTGAGCGCGCGACTCGGCGGCTGATGGACGCCGTCGACGCCTACCCATCCTTCGCTCGCGGACGTCGACTCACGAAGAACGAATGGGCGCGTCTCCTCCAGTGCCGCGCTGAGCAGTCCGCCAAACTGGAGGAGCGTCGCAAGCGGTTCGTGGCGTTCGCCAACCGCCTCCTCGAGGCGCAGCACAAGACGGCTGGCCTTGACTCGGAAGCCTCAGTGAGCGTCGTCGTCGACAGCTGCTTCCGTGCGGCGGGTGCCCGCGGTGTCAGCCGTCGTCGGTTCGAGGCTCTCGACGGCGAAGGACGAGTTTCTGCCGAGCCCGATGCCGGTTTCGGCGTTACCGGTGGGACGGCTGACGGGCGCGGTCAGACGCGATACGGGTGGGAAGACGAGCTCGCCGTGCTCATCTCCAACGACCCCGACAAGCGACGCTCTGTGCCCAACATCGTCATCGGCATCAATCCGCACCGACCGGGCGTGGGGTTCGCCGGTGCCGCCGCTGAGATGCTTCAGGACATCGCAGCCCGCTCCGCTGGTGTGGACCATGTCGTCGCCGACCGCGCATACACGGCGACCCGGCCGGCCCCGTTCCGCACCCCGCTCGCCGACCTCGGTGTAAAGCTCGTCGCGGACTACCCGTCGACCTGGCTCGGAGTCCAGGGCAAGTCGGACACAGGTCTCCTGGTCGACGGCACCTGGTATGCGCCCGGTCTGCCGGCACACCTGCAGACCGCAGGTCAGAACTTCGCACGTGCTCTCGCGGCGACGACCGACCTGAAGGAGCGTTTCCAGGCGTTCCAGGAGCTCAAGGCGCTCGTCGACGCTCGGGTGGACTTCGCCCGCCTCCACCCGCACGTCCCCGCAGCCTCCTCGGATGAGCGTGATGAGCAGCACTACCCCTACCGCTCCGAGCAGTGGGGCAAGGTGTACAGCATGGGCCGTCAGGCGTTTGAGTCCTACGCCGCCTCCCTGAAGGAAGCGCGGACCAACATGGGTGGAGGAATGCGAGGCGCGACCGCGCAGGCCTTTCTGAGTGTGCTCACGGTCATCGGGACGAACGCACGCATCATCGAGGACTTCCAAGCCGCTCGACTGACGCCCCGCGACCGGACAGTGCCTGTTCCGCCGCTGATGAAGGTCTCGGCGGTCGCGCCCGCGGCGGGGACGACCACATGCAAGTCCCAGCCACTGCGCCGGGTCATGCTCTACCCGGCCCGTGTCAGATCCACGCAGACCCCCTGCGACAACGGAGAAGGCACCAACTAGCCGCTAAGAGTTGAAGAACGGGCTGTCCACCTCGGACAGCCCGTTCTTCGTTTCTGCACGGACGCAGGTCTGCGTCAGTTGCTCTGTTCAGATATTGCGGGTTGCGTAGGTCAGGAGTCGTACTCGTTCAGGCGAGAGACGTCCGTCGGCCTCGGCAACGCGCTGCCGAGAGACCCAGTGGGCGAGCGCGGACTCGCCCGGAACCGAGCCCCTCACTCGTGGCAGCCGCCCCTCCACCGCGATGAAGCGACGGAGTTCCTCGGCCCGCTTCTCCCACGCGTCCGCGCGCGGCTTGTCGCTCCACCCGGGTAGGGACATCAGGGCGGCCTTCTGATCTGCAGTCAGGGTCGTGGCGCGGCGCTGTCCCGCCGTCCATCCCACGACGTCGGCGGGGACTCCGTCGCTGAGGCGGGGGAGGCGTCCGAGGGCGTGCGCGTACTCGGCGACTCTTTCGTAGCTGGCCCACCAGGGGCCGAGGTCTCTCTTGGATCTGGGGGCATTGCGTGGTGTGTGCATGCGTTAGGCATGCGCGGTGGCGTTCTCTCTGGAGTGACACGCCGTGTCGGTGGCGTCGCTCGCAGTTGATGCGACGTGTGCGCGAGCAGGCGCCCTACCGTGGCGTCATCACAGCGGATGCCTTGGAGGAGTCATGACGTCACCGAAACCACTCGAACTCGACGACACCGTCGACGGAGTGGATCTGGACGCGCGCCGTTTCGCCGCCCTCGTCGTTGACGATGTGAGCCGCCGCGTGTCCTATCGGCACGAGAACCTACTCGCGGCGGTCCAACACCACGTTCGGTGGGCGCACGTGGTGTCGGGGCTTCCACTCGAGCGGGAGTTCCTGTTCCGGCGAGACGTCATCGCTGTGGCGGTGCAACAGCTCCCGATGAAGTCCGACGCGTCCCTCGGTCGTCGCCGTGCGATCCTCCTGCGGGTGGCGGAAGCCCTCGGCGTCTCCGAGCGAGCGATGCCACCCCTCTACGGTTCCGAGCCGAGCGCGCCATATGCCGCGCAAGAGATCGCTGAGCTCCGGGTATGGTCTGCAGTCCAGCAAGAGAGCCGTCGGGAGTCCGCGAGGGTCCTTCTTGCTCTCGGCATCGGAGCTGGCCTGACCTCCTCGGAGCTCTGCGGGGTCACTTCGTCCGACATCTCGTCTGACGCCTCATGGGTCGAAGTGTCCGGGCCCCGGGCAAGAGCCGTTCACGTCGATGCGGAGTGGCGTGACGCTCTCAGCGGGTCACTGCACATCACGGACGGCCCCATCTTCCAGCCGAACGTGCGGTGGTACCCGAACAAGATCAGTGACTTCGTCCGCTCCACGCGGGGAGACCAACTTCGACCGAAGCCGCAGCGGATGCGGGCGACGTGGCTACTGCAGCGCATGACGGAAGGGATCCCCGTTCAAGACCTCCTGTACGCGGCCGGGGTCAAGTCGTTGGACGCGCTTGCTCGATTCGAGCGATTTCTTCCTGCACCTGCTGCTGCGCCTTCGTGAGGTAGTCGCGGACGTCGGTGAGGCGTTGCCGTTCTCTGTGCTGCTCCTCCGTCGACGGCCACGCGACCATGGAGAACGGCACCCCGGCGGCATCGAGCAGAAGCATCAGGTCATCCAGACCGGCCGGGATGTTTCCGTTCATGAGGCGCGACAGGCGCTCGCGGCCCCACCCCGTTCGTTCGAGCAGATCGGCTCGCTTGTATCGACGCGCTTTCAGCCCGGCGAGCACAAGCCCGACCGCCGCGTCCTGGACCTGAGCGGCGCGGCTGCGTGCGCGCTCGGTCGGGTCCTCCGGCAATGGAGTCCAGAGTCGTCTAGCCGCGTGCTGGCCGAACTTGCCGGGGTTCGGGGCGTACATGCGTGGGGCGCGGCGACTCGGGGACACTGGAACATCCTCGCACAATCTGTGACGCCTCATGTCACGAATGGTCAGTGCGTGAGCTAGGAGATCACTTCTTCGCGCGTGATGCGAGAACGCCGCGCACACGGCGGTCATGACAGACCTCATCTTCGCCTCGGCGTCTACTTCTCACTCGAAGTACAACCCCATGCTCGCGCCGACGACTTGGTCTCGCGTGCAACCCTTCGTTGACAAGATCACTGCCGAGCGATGCGCTGACATGAGTCGACGTCAAATCGAAGAGCATCAGCGGTCGCTCGCCTTCTTCGGCGACTGGATCGTGCAGACCGGCATGGTGCAGCTCAACGAAGCCTTGGCGGACGATTTGATCGACGTCTATACCGAAGACCGGGCACACGAGGTTACGCGCGTGATGGCTGAGCGCGAGCGAAAGATGCTTCGGCGTCTCGCCGGCATCACGCCGTCGGTAGAGAAGCGTGCGGTCTCCACTGCGTCGGAGCCGGAGCGGCCGTATTCCGAAGAGGAACTGGCGACCTTCCGCCACTGGGCTGCGTATCAGCGCACGGAGCACCAGCGTGTCGCGTGCATGGCCATCTTCGCCCTCGGTGTCGGATGCGGCCTGACCTCCGGCGAGATCCTCGCCGTCCGCGGCAGCGATCTGCTCGATCTGGACGGGGTCCAGGCCGTGCAGGTCGCACGCGACGGGCGAATCGTTCCCGTCATGGACCGTTGGCGTGAATGCTTCGAGAGGGTTCTTGCCGATGCCGCGGATGAGCTTCTCGTCGCACCGAACGCCACCAACCGCAAAGGGGCGATGCAACACGTGCTTCGGGGGTCAACGGGTGACATGAAGCCCACTCCCGCACGCCTGCGGATGACGTGGTTGGTCGCGCACCTCGAAGCTGGAACACCGCTCGCCGCCCTGCTCCCGGCATCCGGGATGACATCCACCGACTCCCTTCGCCGGGCGATGAGCTTCGTCCGCCCGATGTCGGATCTCCGAGCCTACGAGGCGCTTCGCATGGTCGGTGTAGCGCGATGAGAACGGACAAGCCGAAGAAGAACGGCCTCTTTCTCGACGACAATGCGGATCTTGAGGACATGCTCTTCAATCCTCGTGCCCGCGGACCCGTCGCGACCGGTATGGTGCAGCAATGCGCCGACCTCATCGACAGCGTCGGCATCCCCGAGTTACTTGCACAGTGGGACCAGGACGTTCATGCACCCAACCGAGGGGGCAGGCCAGCGACTGTTCCGATGCGCGGGATCCTCATCCTGTGGCTGGTGCTCGCATGGGAACACCAGCCACTGCAGCTCAAGAAGCTCCGCGACATCATCACCGAACGGTTGACCCCCGAGACAGCCGCGATTCTTGGCATCGCCCTCGACCCGACCGTTAGCCCGGATGGCTGGTACGAGCGCGCGCGCCGGTCGACCAATCGCATCATGAGCCTCATCGACTATCACCCGATTTTCAACAGGCACCGGCGCCTTGAGAAGTGGGAATGGGACGACGTCCGCGCTCGCCGCGAAGAGAACGCAGAGGTACTCTCCGTTCGGGCCCACCGAGCCGACGAACTGATGAACCTGCTTCTACACGCGACCTACCTGTGGATGCCCAAGCGCCTGCGCCCCGACAAGGTCTCCGTCACCATCGACGCGACGGCGGTTCGCGTGCACGCACGCGGTGTCGGCGTTACCCGGCTTTCCAAGCTAAGAGCCGAGGAACAGGTTTCCATTGAACCCGACGCGGCGTTTTGGGCCCGGGGAACCGAAGACCACTCCGACGACGGCAAAACCTCCATCACGAAGATGAAGTACGCCTACGAACTGGAGCTGGGGGTCCTCACGAGTAATGATCCGACCCGTCCGGAAGCCATCCCGCACATCGTCGTCGGCATCGGTCACCATGCCCCGGCGTTCGGACCGGGCAAAGCGGCACGAGCGATGTTCGAGAACATCGTGAGCCGTGGACTCCACCTCGACCACGTCATTGGCGACCGCGCCTACCTTCCAGGCGCCAAAGAAGCCGACCTCCAGAACTACCTTCGCTCCGCCGGTGCGAAGCTCGTCATGGACTACCACAAGAACTTCCTCGGCTACCAGGACAGCTACGCCGGAGCCATCATGGTCGACGGCAACTGGTACTGCGCCTCGATGCCACAGACGCTCATCGACGCGAGCAAACGCTACCGCGACGGCGGGGACGCCGATGACAAAAATCGCTCCCTCACGAAGTCTCAGCGCGCCGCCCGCGCTCAAGCTCGCCTGGAGCAATGGCAGAGCGACGTCGCTGCACGCGCCCCCTACCTCTTCAGCCGCAAAGAACTGCCGGACGCGAAAGGACGCACACCCTGGATGTGTCCCGCCGCCGGCAACTCACCCACCGCTTCCTGCCCCCGTAAACCGACCAACCTGGCCTCTGGCAAGGTGCCGCTGACCATCATCAGGCGACCCGTCGAAGGCCCCGCGAAGGTCTGCGACAACAAGACGAGCACGACCTTTCCCGCTGAGGCAGGCGGCAAGTTCGCCCAGGAGTACCAGTACGGCTCCAAGGAATGGCGAGAGATGTACGGCCACGGCCGCAATAGCGTCGAGTCCTTCAACGCGTACCTCAAGGACGGCGGCACCCACGCACTCGAGGACGGTTTCCGCCGCCGCCTGCGTGGCTCGGTGGCACAGTACTTCCTAGCCACGATGACCGTCGTCGCGGCGAATCTCGACAAGATCATCGACTTCGCCGCCCAGAAGACCGAGGACGGCGACGACATCGGCGCCGGCATCGAGGCGCCGCGCGCGAAGCAGCGCAAGCCGCGTCGGACCACGGCCCTCCAGCGCGTCACCCACAACCGCGGTCGAGCAAAACGAAACCCCGTCCGCACATAACAGGCGGGGTTGCCCCACCAGTGAAATCACCGGCTCGAAGGTCGGCGCCAGCATGCCCAATAGTGGGGAGCGGCGTCGAGCTTCGGGCCATTTCTGTCCCTGACGAAGGCCGAAGCCCATCACGAGGCCTCCAGGTCGAGCAACAACGAGAAAAGCCGCCTGAAACCAGGCGGCTTTTCTCGTACTTGGAGGTTACGCGTACGAATTCACATACCATCCGCGTACAACCCTGTGTGCCCCCGACAGGAGTCGAACCTGCGACCTACGGTACCGGAAACCGGCGCTCTATCCACTGAGCTACGGAGGCGTACCGAACGACGATATCACTGCTCGGGGGTGGTCTCCGACCCACCGGCCACCGTCACCGGCGCGCCGCCCAGTTCGGTCAGGTCGGCGGCGAGCTTCTCGGCCAGGTAGCGATGCCCGGCGCTCGACGGATGCTTGCGGCCGAGGTCGACGTCGATCACGTCGAGGTAGTTCTGCTCGGTGATCCAGTCCTCGGCGATGGGGGAGATGTACCACCATCCACGTGCTGCGGCGAGGTCGGACAGATCCGCATCGATGCGGGCCGTGCCTGCGCCGATCGGCAACTCGTGGGGTGCGGGACCCAGGATGACGATGGCGGCCTGCGGGTACTTCGCGGCCATGGCATCCCAGGCGGCGGTGACGGCCTCGCGGTACCCGATGGCTCCCTGTTCGCGGTCGTTGATGGAGCCCTGGATGATGATGAGGTCCGGCGCGAGCGTCGGGTCGAGCGCTGCGATCCGCTCGCCGAATGCGGGACCGTCGAGTCCCGGCTTGAGGTAGCCGCTGCCGCGAACACCCTGCACGGTCGTCGTGCCGTCGAGCAGGTCGCCCAGCAGATAGGCGTACCCCTCGGTGGGGACGGTCGCCGCCGAGCCGTACGTCCACGAGTCGCCGAACACCAGGACGGTCGGGTTCTCGGGCAGCGCGAGCGGGGCCGGAGCGACGACCGTCGAGGTGGTCCCCTCCGCGCCGGCAGCGGCTCCGACGGGTGCCGCGGTCTGCAGGGGAGCCCAGGGACGCCAGACGCCCAGAGCCACCGCTGCGAGCACCAGGAGCAGGGCGATGGCGATGCCTGCGGAGCGCAGCGGATGACGGGTGACGCGGACCTTCATGGCATGAAGAGTAGATCACGCTGGGCCACTCGCAAATTCGGAGCCCCGCCGCGCCGTAAACTGGGCAGTCTATGACTCCTGAAACACTCGCCCAAGCCCTCCTCGCCGTCCTCACTCCCATCGCGGACGAGCGACGCCCGGGCGAGCCGCTGGAGCTCGCAGCATCCGACATCGTCTTCGAGCGACCCCGCAACCGCGACCACGGCGACTGGGCCTCGAACATCGCGATGCGTCTGGCCAAGCCCTTCGGCACCAACCCGCGCGAGCTCGCGCAGCAGATCGCCGACGGCCTCGCAGACGTCGACGGCGTCGCGAGCGCCGAGGTCGCAGGGCCCGGGTTCATCAACATCCGCCTCGACGCCGCGGCTGCCGGCGCCCTCGCGAAGACGATCGTCGACGCAGGCACCGCTTACGGCACCAACGAGACGCAGGCCGGTCGCAGCATCAACATCGAGTTCGTCAGCGCGAACCCGACCGGTCCGCTGCACATCGGGCATACCCGCTGGGCGGCGCTCGGCGACGCGATCGGGCGCGTGCTCGCTGCATCTGGAGCCACTGTCGCTCGCGAGTTCTACATCAACGACGCCGGCGCGCAGATGGAGCGCTTCGCACAGTCGATCGTCGCCGCGGCGAAGGGCGAGCCCACGCCGGAGGGCGGCTACGCCGGCAGCTACATCACCGATCTCGCGGCGCGCGTGGTCGCATCGCGCCCCGACCTCCTCGACCTGCCTGCAGACGAGCAGGTCTTCGTGGCCCGCGAGCTGGGCTACCAGTTCCAGCTCGCCGAGCAGCAGGAATCGCTGTCGAAGTTCAACGTGCACTTCGACGTCTGGTTCTCGGAGCGCACGCTGCACGCGAAGAACGCCGACGGCGTGAGCCTCGTCGACCAGGCGGTCGACCGTCTGCGCGAGCAGGGGCATGTCTTCGACGAGGGCGACGCGGTCTGGGTGCGCACCACCGACTTCGGCGACGACAAGGATCGCGTGATCCGTCGCTCCAACGGCGAGTACACGTACTTCGCAGCGGATGCCGCGTACTACCTGAACAAGGGCGACCGCGGCTTCGCGCACAAGATCTACCTGCTCGGCGCCGACCACCACGGCTACGTGCACCGCCTGAAGGCGCTCGCAGGAGCTGCGGGCGATGACCCGGAGAAGGACGTCGAGGTGCTCATCGGGCAGCTCGTCTCCGTCGGCGGCGCTCGCCTCAGCAAGCGCGCCGGCAACATCATCGAGATGGACGACCTGCGCGAATGGCTCGGCACGGATGCGCTGCGGTACTCGCTGGAGCGCTCACCCGCCGATTCTCCGCTCGCGCTCGACCCCGAGCTGCTGCAGAAGCGCACGAACGACAACCCCGTGTTCTACGTGCAGTACGCCCACGCGCGTACGCACAATGTCGCGCGCAACGCGGCCGACTCGGGCGTCGACCGCTCCGAGTTCGCCCCGGAGACGCTGACGCACGAGACCGAGGCCGCGTTGCTCGGCGCGCTGCAGGAGTTCCCGCGCATCGTCGCCTTCGCCGCTGAGGTGCGCGAGCCGCACCGCGTCGCCCGCTACCTGGAGGAGCTCGCCGGCCTGTACCACCGCTGGTACGACAACTGCCGCGTGATCCCGCAGGGCGACGACCCCATCGAGACCGTGCACCGCACTCGCCTGTGGCTGAATGACGCCGCCGGCCAGGTGTTGCGCAACGGACTCGACCTCCTCGGAGTCTCGGCACCCGAGCGCATGTAGGTTCGGCGTCGGCCCCGGGCGGTAGGGCAGGATTGTCAGCATGAGCGACGACAACCACACCCTCCCGTACCCGGAGCCCTCCGCCGAGCACCCGACGCTCGTGATCCCCGGCTCCGTCGCGGAGCAGGGCGATGCCGCGGGGCCCGCGCGGAAGCGTCGTCGCTGGCCGTGGGTGCTTCTCAGTATCGTGGTCGTGCTCGGTCTGCTCGTCGTCGCCGCCGAGTTCATCGCCAGGGCGGTGCTCCCCGGCGTGGTCCGCGGGATCGTGATCGACCAGCTCGACCTCCCAGCCGACCAGGCGCTCGACGTCGAGGCCGACGGCATCCTGCTGCCGCAGCTGCTCGGCGGCACGCTCGACAGCCTCCACCTGTCGACCGACTCGGTCACGCTCGAGGGGATCACCGGTGCCGTCGACGTGACGGCGACCGGCGTCCCGCTGCGCGGCGGCGACCTCGGGGGAGCGGACGGCACGATCCGCATCGACCAGGCCGAGTTCACGACGCTCCTCGCGGGTACCGACCTCCCGATCGAGACGGTGACGCTCGAGGCTCCGGACGCCACCGTCGGCGGATCGTTCGCGGTGTTCGGCGTCGACATCCCGTTCGCGCTCACCGTCACGCCCGGCGTCGCCGAGGGCGACCTCGAGCTCACGCCGGTGAGCATCAGTGTCAGCGGCATCCAGCTCGATGCGGGGCAGATCGACTCCTCGCTCGGGTCGCTCGGATCGAACCTGACGCAGACGCAGCGCATCTGCATCGCGGATCAGCTCCCCGCAGGGATCACCCTGACCGGGCTGAAGATCGAGGGCACCTCTGCGGTGATCGACATCGACGTGAACGGCGCGATCGCCACCGACGAGAGCCTGCTCGAGAAGGGCGTCTGCCCCACGAGCTGAGCGGCGTACTGCGCGGAGTCGGCCGGCGGTCAGGGTCTTGCTCGGTCTTGCTCGCTCTGGCTCGGCCCTGGGTCAGTCGGTCTCGAAGGCCGCCGCCATGGTGCCGATCGCGTCGATCGCACCTTCCAGCTCGCGAGTGCCGATCGGACCGACGAGCCGGGCGGCCGACAGCAGCCCGATCGTCGCGCTCGACAGCGCGAGTGCGAGATGCTCCGGCTCGATCGTCGAGACGACCAGTCCACGGTGCTGCAGGTCGCGCACCCGGTCGATCACTCCGAGATGGCGAGCGCGGTATCGGGCATCCGAGACGGCATCGGCGTGCTGACCGAGCACGCCATCGTCATCCAGGAACGCCGCCGTCAGCAGAGGGTCGGCGAGCACGGCGCGCGCTGTCGCGCGATAGGCAGTGCTCAGCCGAGGATCGTCGCCGATCTCCTCGCGGACCCTCGCGTCCGTTCGGACCACCGCCCTCCGCAGCAGCGCGTCGAGGATCTCGCGCTTGCCGGCGAACTCGAGGTAGACGGCACCCTTTCCGATCCCGCTCGCCGTGGCGATGTCGGCCACAGTCACAGCATCGAACCCCCGGGCCAGGGTCAGCGACTCCGTGGCATCCAGGATGCGGTCACGCCGGTCCGCGACGAGTGGTCGTGGCACTGTCGGTCCTCCTCAGGAAGTCGATCACGGCGGGGATGACGATGTCGGCGCGGTCTCGCTGCACCCAGTGCCCGGCATCCGGGACGATGACGAGCTCGGCGTCGGGGATGAGTTCGGCCGCGCGCCGGACTCGCGCCAGCGGGACGCCGCCGTCGTGATCACCCTGCACGAGCAGCACCGGCACTTCGATCGACGACAGGCTCTGCGTGTAGTCCGTGCGGAGGCGGTTCCAGCCCACCTGCTCCCGCTGCCATTCCTCGAACACGGCGAGGCCGGTGCCTCTCGTGGTCTCGGCGACCACGGCGGCGACGAGTTCGGGAGTCCGTGCGTCCGGATCGCGGACGATGTCGCGCAGTCCGCGTTCGATCGCGGCCGGAGAGCGCGTGTACGCGCGGGTCAGTGCGGAGAGCAGGCCAGTGCGCAGCAGCGCGAACGTCGCGAGATGGGACAGCGCCCCGCTGGGGCCGTCCGAGAGTCGCGGCATGAGTCCGTAGCTCCCGAACAGCATGGCTCCGCCGACACGGTGCGGATGCTGCAGCACGTGCCCGATCGTGAGGCCGCCGCCGAGCGAGAGGCCGCCGATCGTATAGTCGGCGAGGCCGAGGGCTTCCACGAATTCGCCGACGGTGTCGAGCAGCCGTCGCTGCGTCAGTCGCCAGACAGGACGGGGACTGCGGCCGAAACCGGGATGATCCGGCGCGATGACTCGATGCCCCGCGACAGCCAGTGCGGGGCCGACCTCGCCCCAGGAGAGCTCCGCGCTGTCGGTGCCACCGCCATGGAGCAGGAGTACCGGATGTGCGCTCTCTCGGGTCGGCGTCCATTCCAGATAGGAGACGGTGGCAGAGCCGAGCGTCACCTGCAGCCGTCGCGGTTCCATGAGCATCCCATCGTTGTGACCAGAATAGCCGATCTGGTCACAACGAGGGGTACCGCTCTGGAGACGTCGAGCCTCAGGCCTTGGCTTCCTCGCTCGCGGCCTGCTGCGCCGCACGCAACTCGTCCTGCGCGATCTTCATGTCGACCTCGGCGCGCTGCACCCGACGCTGGACGAAGGTCGATGCGCCGAATCGAGCGTGCACGCGGTCCTTCGTCTCCTCCTCCGCCGTCACGATGTACGCGCAGGCGATCAGGATCACCTGGCTGGAGAAGTTCATCCAGATCAGGAGCGCGAGCAGGGATGCGAACGATGCGAGCAGCGGGTTGCTCGTCGCACCGCCGACGAAGAGACTCGACAGCTCCTGCAGCACGAGGAGCCCGAATCCGCCGAGGAGTGCGCCGGACCACAGCGAACGAGTCGACGGCTTGACGCCGGAGAGCAGCCGGAAGATGCCGATGATCAGCGCGGTGTTGAGCGCGAAGACCACGAGCAGCGACAGCACGCGCACGGTGACGCCGACGAGTGCCGAGTCCGCACGGAGACCGAGCAGATCGCTGATCCACGCGACGCCGAGCTGTCCGACGAAGGTGAGCAGTGCAGCCGCGAGGAACGCGACCGCGATGCCGATCGCGAGGAGCAGGTTGCGCAGGATGACCCAGATGAACAGGATGTCGTCGTGCGTCGTGCCGGCGATCACGCGGACCGCGGTGCGGAGCGAGCCGATCGCACCGAGCGCTGCGCCGACGAGACCGACCAGCGAGATGATCCCGGCGATGGACAGGGATGCCGGCGCCTGCAGGTCGGTCGTCTTGATCACGCCGTCTTCACCGATCAGGCCGGGGACCACGGACTGCACCGCACGGATGATCGCCTGCCAGGCATCCGGGTTGCCTGCGAGCCACAGTGCCGCGATCGAGAAGCCGAGCAGCACGCCGGCGAACACGCTGAACAGTGCTCGGTACGTGATGCTGTCGGCGAGCATGGCGCCGCGACGCTCGGAATAGAGCAGTACTGCGCGGACAGGCCTGCGGGCGAGGGCCCAACGGATCGCCGCGCCGCTGACGCGCGGGATGAGACCGGGCTGGGGTCGCGATTCGGAGTTCGTCACGCCCCCACCCTACGAGGCCGGATGGAGCCGTCGCAGGGGGTTGACGCGGCGAGTCACCGTGACGAGGCGCCCGGAGGCGGTGCCCTAGAATCGGGGACAACCTCGATGTGCGCGTCCCCGCCCGAGATCCGTCCCACGATTGGTGTCCAGTGCTTTCCCCTGCCGACTCGCTCGCCCCGGAATGGCTCGTCGTCCCCGACGATGTGAACGATCTGGCGAACGGCGTCTGGCCGGCCTCCGCCACTCGTGACGGCGATGGCGCACTCGTGCTCGGCGGCATCAGCGCCCAGGCGCTCGCCCAGACCTACGGCACCCCCGTGCTGGTGCTCGACGAGGACGAGGTGCGCACTCGCGCCCGTGCCTTCCGCAGTGCGTTCGACGCTGCGACAGCGGCTCACGGCACCACCGCGCAGGTCTACTACGCGGGCAAGGCGTTCCTGAGCGCCACGGTCGCCCGCTGGGTGATCGACGAAGGCCTGCGGGTCGACGTCTGCACCGGCGGAGAGCTCGAGGTCGCGCTCGCTGCCGGCGTCGCGCCCGCATCCATCGGTTTCCACGGCAACAACAAGTCGACGGCAGAGCTCGAGCGGGCCGTCGAGGTCGGCGTCGGCTCGATCATCGTCGACAGCGAAATCGAGATCGAACGGCTCGCCGCGATCACCGCCCGAACGGGCGCCGTCCAGCGCGTCTTCGTGCGCGTGATCAGCGGTGTCCACGCCGAGACGCACGACTTCCTCGCCACGGCCCACGAGGACCAGAAGTTCGGGTTCGCGCTGCCGGATGCCGAGAAAGCCGTCGCCCGCATCCGCGAACTGTCCGGACTCGACTTCGCCGGGTTGCACTGCCACATCGGCTCGCAGATCTTCGGCGTCGCCGGTTTCCGGGAGTCGGCGTCGCGGGTGCTCGAACTGCACGAGCGGCTGCTCGACGGCGGTCCGGTGCCGCAGATGAATCTCGGTGGCGGCTTCGGCATCGCCTACACCCGTATCGACGACCCGACGCCCATCGACGAGCTCGCGGCCGAGATCGTGGCATCCGTCGCCGAGGGATGCGCTGCACGCGGCATCGCCATCCCGGCGCTGTCCTTCGAACCCGGCAGAGCGATCGTCGGCACCGCGGGTGTGACGCTGTACGAGGTCGGCACGACGAAGGACGTCACGATCGAATCCGGAGCGGTCCGCCGCTACGTGAGCGTCGACGGCGGCATGAGCGACAACGCGCGCCCCGCGCTGTACGGCGCACAGTTCTCCGCCCGCCTGGCCTCGCGCGTCGGCTCGGGCGCACCGCAGCTGAGCCGGGTCGTCGGCAAGCACTGCGAATCCGGCGACATCGTCGTCGACCATGAGTACCTGCCCGCGGATCTCGTGCCGGGCGACCTGCTCGCGGTTCCGGCGACCGGCGCGTACTGCGTGTCGCTCTCGAGCAACTACAACCACGTTCCACGTCCGCCCGTCGTCGCCGTACGCGGCGGCGAATCGCGCGTGATCGTCCGCGGCGAGACCATCGCCGACCTGCTGTCGCGGGATGCGGGCATCGACGCGGCGAACGACTCCGACGGATCCCGTCCGTCCACCCCTGAAGGAGCAAGATGACAGAGTACCGACGACTTCGCGTGGCACTGCTCGGTGCCGGAGCGGTCGGCTCCCAGGTGGCGGCGCTGCTGCTGCGCCACGGAGACGAGCTGGCTGACCGCGCCGGCGCATCGCTCGAACTGGCGGGCATCGCCGTGCGCAACCTCGACGCACCGCGTGACGTCGACCTCCCGAAGGAGCTGTTCACCACCGATGCCGAGTCGCTGATCCTCGGCGCCGACATCGTGATCGAGCTCATCGGCGGCATCGAGCCGGCCCGCACGAACATCCTGCAGGCGATCGGCTCCGGCGCCGACGTCGTCACTGCCAACAAGGCGCTGCTGGCCACGCACGGCCCCGAGCTCTTCGAGGCGGCCGATCGCGTCGGCGCATCCGTCTACTACGAGGCCGCGGCCGCCGGTGCGATCCCGATCATCCGCCCCCTGCGCGACTCGCTCGCCGGCGACCGCGTGGTGCGCATCATGGGCATCGTGAACGGCACGACCAACTACATCCTCGACCGCATGGACACCGAGGGCGCCGACTTCGCCGACGTACTCGCCGACGCACAGCGCCTCGGCTACGCCGAGGCCGACCCGACGGCAGACGTCGAGGGCTACGACGCGGCGCAGAAGGCCGCGATCCTCGCGAGCCTGGCCTTCCACACCGCTGTGCCGCTGGACGCCGTGTACCGCGAGGGCATCACCTCGATCACGGCATCCATGATCGAGGAGGCCCGCGCTGCCGGCTTCGTGATCAAGCTGCTCGCGGTGTGCGAGCGCCTGGAGGCGAACGGCGACGAGTCGATCTCGGTGCGCGTGTACCCGGCGCTGGTGCCCAAGACGCACCCGCTCGCCGCCGTCCACGGCGCGAACAACGCGGTGTTCGTCGAGGCGGAGGCTGCCGGCTCGCTGATGTTCTACGGTGCGGGGGCCGGTGGCGTGCAGACGGCATCCGCTGTCCTCGGTGACGTCGTCTCTGCGGCCAGACGGCACATCGCCGGCGGCGTCGGCGTCGGCGAGTCCACCAGGGCGAACCTCCCGGTGGTGCCGATCGGACACGTCACGACGCGCTACCAGATCACGCTCGAGGTCGCGGATGCGCCCGGCGTGCTCGCCACGGTCGCCGGCACGCTGAGCGACGGCGGCGTCTCCGTGGCGACCGTCGTGCAGACCGTCGAGGGAGAGGCCGAGCCGACCGCTCGACTCATCATCGGCACCCACCGCGCGACCGAGAGCGCGCTCAGCGCCACCGTCGACGCGCTGGCTGACAGCTCCGTCGTCGAGCGCGTGGTCTCCGTGCTGCGCGTGGAAGGCGAGTGACGGTGGCGCTCGGCCGCACGGTCGACGTCAGGGTCCCCGCCACCAGCGCGAACCTCGGTCCCGGGTTCGACACGCTCGGCCTCGCGCTGAGCATCTACGACTCGCTCGAGGTGACCGAGCTCCCGGCAGGGGAGCTCGAGATCCGTGTCAGCGGAACCGGCGCTGCGGAGATTCCGACGGATGCCTCCAACCTCATCGTGCGCTCGATCGCCCATGTGTTCGCCGACGCAGGACGCCCGATGCCCGGCCTTCGCATCGTCGCCGAGAACGGGGTGCCCCACGGACGCGGCCTCGGGTCCTCCGGTGCCGCGGTGACCGCCGGCGTGCTCGCGGCGAAGGGGCTGCTGGCCGGCGACGTCGAGATCAGCGACGAAGATCTCCTGCGCCTCGCCACCGAGCTCGAAGGGCACCCGGACAACGTGGCGCCCGCCCTGTTCGGCGGCCTCACGATCGCCTGGGTGGGGGAGCGCGGACCGCAGCACAAGAAGCTGCTGGTGCACCGCGGCGTCTCGCCGCTCGTGCTCGTCCCCTCCTACACGATGTCGACCTCGCAGGCACGATCCCTGCAGCCGCCGCAGGTCTCGACCGCCGACGCGATCTTCAACGTCTCCCGGTCCGCGCTGCTCATCGCCGCGATGATGCAGAGCCCCGAGCTGCTGCTCGACGCCACCGCCGATCGCCTGCATCAGGACTATCGCGCAGGTGCCATGCCTGAGACGCAGCGTCTCGTGCAGGCGCTGCGCGCAGCCGGGTTCGCCGCGGTCGTCTCCGGTGCCGGTCCGAGCGTGCTGGTGCTCGCAGATGGTCCCGGCAGCCGTCAGGATGCGGTCGAACTCGCGAACCGTGTGACCGACACCCCGTGGGACGCGCTCCTGCTCGCTGTCGACGTGCGTGGTGGTACAGTGGGGGATCGAGCGGAGGGCTTCCACGTAGCTTCGTGAATCTGGCCCCATTGCAACTCTGCAAGACCCGCACGCAAACCCCCACGGCATACGTGCCCAAGGCCGGCTGACGCCGAGCGTCAGCCCGTGCGATCGCGCGCAGCACCCGTTGTGCGCGTACACCGCTCATTTCCCATGACATAGAGGGAGTGCTCGTGGAGAATTTCTCCGAGACCCAGAACGACCAGGCGGCTCCGGCTGCCGCAGCTCCGGCCGTGAGTGCCGAAGCGACCACCGAGGCCGCACCGGCGCGCAAGCGTGCACCACGTCGTGCGACCAGCGCGACCGCAGCCGCGAAGGCCGAGAAGGCCGCTGCAGAATCCAAGACGGATGCCGCGCCCGCCGCAGCCCCGAGCAACGACGGCGAGACCGCAGAGGCCGCGCCCAAGGCGAAGGCGCCGCGTCGCAGCCGCGCCAAGAAGGCCGATGCCGAGGCTCCCGCAGCTGACGCGTCTGCCGCGGAGGCACCCGCCGCTCCCGCGAAGGACGACTCGGCCAAGAACGACTCGGCCAAGAACGACGCCGCGAAGAACGACGCCGCCAAGAACGACGCCGCGAAGAACGATGCCGCAAAGAGCGAAGACGCCACGGGCGTCGCCGCCAAGAACGACTCGGCGTCTGCCGGCGATGCCGCTGAGACGACCGCCGCTGCTCCCAAGACCTCCGGTCGTGGCCGTCGCGGTGCGCAGAAGCCCGCGGCTGACGCCGAGGCTCCCGCCGCGCAGAACTCCGAGACTCCCGCAGAGTCCTCGCAGTCCTCGAACGACGCCGACTCCGGCGACGGAGACGAGCAGGGCGGCCGCAACCGCAGCCGGAACCGCAGCCGCAACCGCGGTCGCGGTCAGAACGGCGCGGCGCAGGAGCAGCAGCAGCCTGCAGCCGATGACGAGCAGGGCGGCAACGGCCGCAACCGCCAGCGCAACAAGCGCCGCAGCGGTGCGCCGACCGATGAGTTCGACACCGAGATCGGCGAGGACGACGTCCTGATCCCGATCGCCGGCATCCTCGACGTGCTCGACAACTACGCCTTCGTGCGCACCACCGGTTACCTCGCCGGCCCCAGCGACGTCTACGTCTCGCTCGGCCAGGTGAAGAAGTACAACCTGCGCAAGGGCGACGCGATCGTCGGCTCGATCAAGCAGCCTCGTGAGAACGAGCAGCAGGGTCGCCAGAAGTACAACGCGCTGGTCAAGGTCGACTCGATCAACGGCCTCTCGATCGACGACGCAGCGACTCGCGTCGAGTTCGGCAAGCTCACCCCGCTCTACCCGCAGGAGCGTCTGCGTCTGGAGACCGCGCCCGAGAAGCTCACGCAGCGCATCATCGACCTCGTCGCTCCGATCGGCAAGGGACAGCGCGGCCTGATCGTCGCTCCGCCCAAGGCCGGCAAGACGATCGTGCTGCAGCAGATCGCCAACGCGATCGCGCAGAACAACCCCGAGGTCCACCTCATGGTCGTGCTCGTCGACGAGCGCCCCGAAGAGGTCACCGACATGGAGCGCACCGTGAAGGGCGAGGTCATCGCCTCGACCTTCGATCGTCCAGCCGAGGACCACACCACGGTCGCCGAGCTCGCGATCGAGCGCGCCAAGCGCCTCGTCGAGCTCGGCCGCGACGTCGTCGTGCTGCTCGACTCGATCACCCGCCTCGGCCGCGCGTACAACCTCGCGGCCCCGGCATCCGGTCGTGTGCTCAGCGGTGGCGTCGACGCCTCGGCGCTGTACCCGCCCAAGCGCTTCTTCGGCGCTGCGCGCAACATCGAGAACGGAGGATCGCTCACGATCCTCGCGACCGCGCTCGTCGAGACCGGCTCCAAGATGGACGAGGTCATCTTCGAGGAGTTCAAGGGCACCGGCAACAGCGAGCTGCGCCTCTCGCGCTCGCTCGCCGACAAGCGCATCTTCCCGGCCGTCGACGTCAACGCGTCGAGCACCCGTCGCGAAGAGATGCTGCTGTCGACCGACGAGGTCAAGATCACCTGGAAGCTGCGTCGCGCCCTCGCCGGCCTCGACCAGCAGCAGGCCCTCGAGGTCGTGCTCGGCAAGCTCCGCGAGACCAACTCCAACGTCGAGTTCCTCGTGCAGATGCAGAAGTCGATCCCCACGCTGCCGTCAGGCGCACACGGGCACGACAACAACATCCGCTGACCGGGGTCGATGTGTTCGAGTCCGTTCAGGCGCTGATCGACGAGCATCGCCGGGTGCAGGAGGAACTCTCCGACCCGGCGGTGCACGCCGACGCTGCCAGGGCGAAGCGCGTCAACCGTCGCTACGCCGAGCTCTCGCGGATCGTCGCCGCCTACGATGCGTGGGTGGCGGCATCCGACGATCTCGATGCGGCGCGTGAATTCGCGCGCGAGGACGAGGCGTTCGCCGCCGAGGTCCCTGAGCTCGAGGAGGGTCTGCAGGCGGCGCAGGAGAAGCTGCGGCGCCTCCTGATCCCGCGCGACCCGGATGACGCACGTGACGTGATCATGGAGATCAAGGCGGGGGAGGGCGGCGCCGAGTCCGCGCTGTTCGCCGCCGATCTGCTGCGCATGTACATCCAGTACGCCGCGTCGAAGGGCTGGAAGACCGAGCTCCTCGAGCGCAACGAGTCCGACCTCGGCGGGTACAAGGACGTGCAGCTCGCGATCAAGGGGTCGTCGACCGACCCCGCGCAGGGCGTCTGGGCGCACCTCAAGTACGAGGGCGGCGTGCACCGCGTGCAGCGGGTGCCGGCGACCGAGTCGCAGGGACGCATCCACACCTCGACCACCGGTGTGCTGGTGTTCCCGGAGGTCGACGAGCCGGATGAGATCGCGATCAGTCAGAACGATCTCAAGATCGACGTCTTCCGCTCCTCCGGCCCCGGAGGCCAGTCGGTGAACACCACCGACTCCGCGGTGCGGATCACGCACCTGCCCACCGGCATCGTCGTGTCGATGCAGAACGAGAAGTCGCAGCTGCAGAACCGTGAGGCCGGCATGCGCGTGCTGCGTGCCAGGATCCTCGCCAAGCAGCAGGAGGAGATCGACGCCGCGGCATCCGACGCCCGCAAGTCGCAGATCCGCGGCATGGATCGTTCAGAGCGGATCCGCACCTACAACTTCCCGGAGAACCGCATCGCGGATCACCGTACCGGGTTCAAGGCGTACAACCTCGATCAGGTCATGGACGGCGCGCTCGAGCCGATCATCGAATCTGCGATCGCGGCTGATGAAGAGGCGCGACTCGCTGCGGTGGGCTCCGACTCCTGACCGCCGTCCACCGGGTCCGCTAGGCTCGGCGCGTGATCACACTCCTGTTCCGCGGTCTGATGTACCTCGTGTCGGCCGGACTCGGTCTCATCGTCGCCGACGCGCTGCTCGACGGGTTCCAGATCCAGTGGGACAAGTGGTGGGGCTTCGTCATCTGCATCCTGATCTTCGCGATCCTGCAGAGCGTGCTCGCGCCGTGGATCAGCAAGCTCGCCGATCGCTATGCGCCCGTCCTGATGGGCGGCATCGGCATCTTCTCGACCCTGGTGGCGCTCGTGATCGTCGTGCTGCTGCCCATCGGCGGCCTGCGCATCGTCGATCTCACCGGGTGGCTGCTCGGATCCGTCATCGTCTGGCTGATCACCGCGATCGGCAGCGTGCTGCTGCCGATGATCTTCCTGAAGAGGAAGGTCGAGGAGAAGCGCTCGCGCTGAACCGGAGCGGAGGTCTCGACAGCGCTCAGATCGAGTAGTCGGGTGCCGTGAGCAGTGCGCGCGTGTCCTCGCCGACGACGCGGTGACGGGGCTTCGCGGGAATCCCGATGAGGATGCTGTCGTCCGGTGCATCGCGGGTGACCACTGCGTTCGCGCCGACCACGGAACCGGCGCCGATCGTGATGGGGCCGAGGATCTTCGCGCCGGCACCCACTGCGACGCCGTCGCGCAGGGTGGGGTGCCGCTTTCCCGATTCGCGAGTGCGGCCGCCGAGCGTCACGCCGTGGTAGAGCATCACGTCGTCGCCGATCTCGGCGGTCTCGCCGATCACGACGCCCATGCCGTGATCGATGAAGAAGCGTCGGCCGATCTGCGCTCCCGGATGGATCTCCACGCCCGTCAGCCATCGGGAGATCTGCGAGCCCGCCCGCGCGAGCAGCCGCAGCCGCCGTTGCCACAGCGCGTGCGACACCCGGTGCGCCCAGATGGCGTGCAGCCCCGGGTACAGGAGCGCGACTTCGATGCCGCTGCGTGCCGCCGGGTCACGGAGTCGCGCTGCAGCAATGTCCTCGCGCATTCGACCGATCATCCTGGTACGCCCCGTCAGTCTTCGCGCAGGTCCTCGAACAGCGCGGTCGAGAGATAGCGCTCACCGGTGTCAGGCAGGATCACGACGATCGTCTTGCCCGCATTCTCGGGCCGCGCTGCGACCGTGAGGGCCGCCGACACTGCGGCGCCGCAGGACATGCCCACGAGCAGACCCTCCTCGGCCATCAGTCGGCGTGCCACCCGGATCGACTCCTCGAACTCGGCGGTGATGACCTCGTCGATCACGTCACGGTCGAGGATCGCCGGCACGAAGTTCGGACCGATGCCCTGGATCTTGTGAGGGCCGGGGTGACCCTCGCTGAGCACGGGGGAGTCCTTCGGCTCGACGGCGATGACCTGCACGTCGGGCTTGACCGCCTTGAGGGCCTGTCCCGTTCCGGTGATCGTGCCGCCGGTGCCGACCCCTGCGATGAAGATGTCGACCGCGCCGTCGGTGTCGCGCAGGATCTCCTGCGCGGTCGTCTCGCGGTGGATCTGCGGGTTGGCCGCGTTCTCGAACTGGCGGATCCAGATGGCCCCTGGGGTGTCCTCGACGATCTGCTTCGTGACCTCGATCGCGCCGCTCATGCCCTTGGTCGGGTCGGTGAGGACGATCTCGGCGCCGAACGCCTTGAGGAGCAGACGGCGCTCCTTCGACATCGACGCAGGCATCGTGAGGATGACCTTGTAGCCGCGCGCAGCGCCGACCATCGCGAGGGCGATTCCCGTGTTGCCGCTCGTCGACTCCACGATGGTGCCGCCCGGCTGCAGCTCGCCGGAGGCCTCGGCCGCGTTGATCATCGCGATGCCGATGCGGTCCTTCACGCTCGACGCCGGGTTGTAGTACTCGAGCTTCGCGAGGACGGTGGCGCCCAGTCCTTCGGTCACCGTGTTCAGGCGGACCAGCGGGGTGTTGCCGAACGCGGTCGTGATGTCGGAGTGGATGCCGGACATGGAGACGCCTTTCCTCTGCGGGTAGCTGCAGCCTCAGCCTATGGGAGGTCTCCTGGTGGGGCGGCATTGTGACACCCCTCGGCGCTCTACGCTGGAACGCATGCCTGACAACTCCCTCGCGTCCATCGTGCGCGCCGCAGCGCAGCGACTGGCCGATGCCGGCGTACCGGATCCCCTTGTAGACGCCGAGCTCCTCGCCGGCCACGTCCTGGGGCTGCGTCGAGGTGAGGTGCAGGCGGCACTGATCCGCGGTGACTCGGTCGACGATGCCGCCGCAGCGCGACTCGATGAGGTGGTGGTCCGGCGCGCAGCGCGCGAGCCGCTCCAGCACATCACCGGCACCGCACCCTTCCGACACCTGGAGCTGGCGGTCGGCCCCGGGGTGTTCGTGCCTCGCCCGGAGACCGAGACGGTCGTGCAGTACGCGATCGATGCGCTGCTGAACTCGCCGGAGGAGGCGCCGATCGGCATCGACCTCGGCACCGGCAGCGGGGCGATCGCGCTCGCGATGGCGACAGAGGTGCCGCACGCGCGCATCCACGCTGCCGAGCTCTCGCCGGATGCCCACGTCTGGGCCAGTCGGAACACGGCCGGTGTCGAGAACCTCACGCTCGTGCTGTCGGATCTCGCGACCGCGTTCCCCGAGCTCGACGGCACGGCTGCTGTCGTGATCTCGAATCCGCCCTACGTGCCGGATGCCGCGATCCCGCGCGACCCGGAGGTCCGCCTGTTCGATCCCGCGATGGCGCTGTACGGCGGCGCGGACGGGCTCGACATCGTTCGGGTGCTGAGCACCAGGGCGCTGCAGCTGCTCCGACCGGGCGGTCTGCTGGTGATCGAGCACGGCGAGCTGCAGGGGGAGTCGATCCGCGACATCCTCACCGGCGACGGCTGGCGAGCAGCCGCCACCCACCGCGATCTCACCCTCCGCGACCGTGCCACGACGGCGCTGCGCCCCTGATCATCCGGCTCCGAGCATCCGCCACGCCGACGACGCATAGAATCGAACCGTCATGTCCTCCATCTTCGACTGCCACGACGAGGCACAGCTCCTCGCCGGAATGCGGCACGCACGCCAGGCGATCGGCCGCGGCGACCTCATCGTCATGCCCACCGACACCGTCTACGGCGTCGCCGCAGATGCATTCTCGCCCGCAGCGGTGCAGAAGCTGCTCGATGCCAAGGGCCGCGGCCGCAATCAGCCGCCGCCCGTCCTGATCGGTTCGAAGGACACGCTCTACGCGCTGGCCGAGTCCGTGCCGGAGGCCGTGCAGCGGCTCGTCGACGCGTTCTGGCCCGGTGGGCTCACGATCGTCCTCCCGGCACAGCCGTCGTTGGTCTGGGACCTGGGGGAGACCCTCGGCACGGTCGCGGTGCGGATGCCGGAGGGTCGTGTCGCGCTGGAACTGCTGGCAGAGACCGGCCCGCTCGCGGTGTCGAGTGCGAACCTCACCGGCAAGGATGCCGCGATCTCGGCGCACGATGCGGAGCAGATGCTCGGCGAGAGCGTCGCGGTCTATCTCGCAGACGGCATGAGCAAGGACGGCATCGCCTCGACCATCATCGATGCGACCTCCCTGGTCCGCCGCATGGGCGACGACCCGGAGGGCGGTGTCGTGCGCATCCTCCGCCATGGTGTCGTGACCCGCGTGCAGCTCGAGGAGGTGCTCGGCGATCTGCTCGAGCCCGAGGCGAAGCCGGCAGACGAGACCGAGCACGAGCACGGCCACGAGAACGAGAGCGACCAGCAGCACGAGGAAGCGCAGTCCGGTCAGGCGACGGAGCCGACGCAGGAGGCGCAGCAGGACGGGAATTCGTGAAGCAGTATCTCTTCACGATCATCCTCACCGCCGCGATCACCTTCGCACTGACCTGGGCGGTCTGGAAGCTGAGCCTCCGCTACAAGCTCTATCCCGGCATCCGGGAGCGGGATGTGCACACCACTCCCACCCCTCGGCTGGGTGGCGTCGCGATCTTCTTCGGCATCGCGATCGCCTTCGGCATCTCGGCGACGAACCCGTTCTTCCAGACCATCTGGATGCCGCCGCAGACCATGTGGTCGATTCTCGCCGCGTCATTCCTGATCGCGGTGATCGGCGTCGTCGACGACCTCTGGGACCTCGACTGGATGATCAAGCTGGGCGCGCAGTTCCTCGCGGCCGGCATCATCACCGTCGGCGGCGGGCTGCAGATCCTCTCGCTGCCCTTCGGCGACCTCATCGTCTTCTCGAGCTGGCTCAGCATCACGATCACGATGTTCGCGATCGTGATCGTCATGAACGCGGTGAACTTCATCGACGGACTCGACGGACTCGTCGCCGGCGTGTGCCTGATCGCGAACGGCGTGTTCTTCGCCTACTCGTACATCCTCACCCGCGACTCCGGCGCCTCCAGCTACTTCAACCTCTCGACGTTCCTCGCTGCAGTGCTCATCGGTGCGTGCATCGGATTCCTGCCGCTGAACTGGAGCCCGGCGAAGCTGTTCATGGGCGACTCCGGCGCCCTGCTGATCGGTCTGCTGATGGCGACGTCGGCGATCGCCGTGACCGGACAGCTCGAGCCCTCCGCGCTCGACCCGGAGCAGCTCGGACGCTCGCAGCTCCTCGGTGCCTTCATCCCGATCCTGCTGCCGCTGCTGGTCGTGCTGCTGCCGCTGCTCGACTTCGGGCTGGCGGTGCTGCGCCGTATGAGCGCCGGCCGATCGCCGTTCTCGCCTGACCGCAAGCATCTGCACCACCGCATGCTCGACCTCGGCCACCGCGACCGCGACGCCGTGCTCATCTTCTACGCATGGACTGCAGTGATCTCGCTCGCCGTGCTGCTCATGTACGTCGGCGCGAGAGAGGACTGGCCGGGCCAGTACCTCCCCGGCGTCGCCTTCGGCCTCGTGGGCATCGTCGCCTGCCTGCTGATCACCCTCCTGCCCACACGTCGCAAGAAGCCGGCGACGGCACCCGAGCCCGACCCGACACCCCTGGAGTCCTGATGAGCCCGAATCCCGTGTCCAGCAATCCGATCCTGCGCCGCACCCTGATCCTGTCCGGCGTCGCGACCGTGATCCTCGCGATCGTCGCAGGCGTGGTCGGCTTCATCGTCGGACAGACCGAGGGCCTGATCAGCGGTCTGCTGGGCGTCGTGCTCGCGATGCTCTTCCTCGCGATCACCGGTGCCAGCATCCTGATCGCGAACCGCTGGTTCGGCCAGCCCCTGTACGTGCAGCTCTTCTTCGCGATCGTCATGGGCGGCTGGCTGCTCAAGCTCGGCCTGTTCCTCGTCATCATGATCGTGCTGAGCGGCCAGCCCTGGATCCACCCGATGGTGTTCTTCCTGTCGATCGTCGCCGGCGTGATCATGTCGCTCGTGATCGACGTGCTGGTGCTCACGAAGATGCGCCTGCCGAACGTCAGCGACATCTCCCTCCCGACCGAGGTGCCGGAGGACCGTGCACCCGGAGTCGTGCTGCCGACCGTGGTCCCGGAGGACCGGGCGCCGGGACGGCACCACATTGTGCCGGAAAAGCCCGCCGACGAGGGCTCGACGGACTCCCGGACCATCTGACTCTGATAGTGTTGAAACGTGCCCGCCGCTCTCCCGCGAGCGCTTGCGCAGTGAAGCACACCGACCATCGTCGCCCCGGTTCTGACCGGTGCCCCGAAGCTGGAGCCCGCGCTGTTTAATCTTGCTGCGACCCTGACCCCTCGACTCGCGTCCTCGGATGGCGAGTTCCACGGTCCGTCGATCGATGAATTCTTCCCGGAGATCCTCTTCCACGTCGGTCCCATCCCCGTCAACCGGATCCACCTGATCCAGCTGCTCTCCGTCGTCGTGGTGGTGCTGATCCTCTGGCTCGGCACCCGCCGCATGAAGGTCATCCCCGGCCGTGGCCAGAGCCTCGTCGAGATGGGCCTCGGATTCGTCCGCACCAACATCGCGCACGACCTGCTCGGCCGCAAGGACGGCGACCGGTTCCTGCCGATCCTGACGACCATCTTCTTCATGGTCCTGTTCATGAACGTCACCGGAATCATCCCGTTCCTGAACATGCCCGGTACCGCCATCATCGCGGTGCCGCTCACGCTGGCCCTCGTCAGCTACGTGACCTTCATCTACGCCGGCATCAAGAAGAGCCCGAAGAACTTCTTCAAGAACGCACTCTTCCCCTCGGGCGTGCCGTGGCCGGTGTACATCATCGTCACGCCGATCGAGCTGATCTCGACCTTCATCATCCGGCCGGTCACCCTGACCCTCCGACTCCTGATGAACCTGGTCGTCGGCCACATGATCCTGGTGCTGTGCTTCGCGGCCACCCAGTTCTTCTTCTTCACCGCCGGTGGAGGATGGGCCGCGCTCGGTATCGGCACCCTCGCCTTCGGCGGCGCCTTCACCCTGTTCGAAATCCTGGTCACGGTTCTCCAGGCATACGTCTTCACCGTCCTCACCGCGGTCTACATCCAGCTCGCGGTCGCAGAAGAGCACTGAGCGGGTCGGCAACAGCCTTCCCACCCAACGAAAGGAAAAACCCGTGGACGCAACTACGGTTCTCGCTGAAATCAACGGCCACCTCGCTTCGGTCGGCTACGGCCTCGCAGCGATCGGCCCGGCCATCGGCGTGGGTATCGTCGTGGGCAAGACCATCGAGGGCGTCGCTCGTCAGCCCGAGCTCGCCGGTCGCCTGCAGGTCCTCATGTGGATCGGTATCGCCTTCACCGAGGCGCTTGCATTCGTCGGCATCGCCGTCGGATTCATCCCCTTCCCGTAATCCACACTGACTTCTGAAGGAGACAGGATGCTCAACGCTCTTGTCACGAACCTCGCGGCGGAGGGCGAAGTGGCCAACAACCCGCTTCTCCCCGCGTGGTACGACATCATCTGGTCTGGCCTGTGGTTCATCATCATCCTCGTCGTCGTGTGGAAGGTCGCCCTTCCCAAGCTGACGAAGATGCTCGACGAGCGGTCCGCCGCCATCGAGGGGAACATCGCCAAGGCTGACGAGGCTCAGAAGCAGGCTGAGGCCGCGCTCGAGGAGTACACGCGTCAGCTGGCCGAGGCTCGCACCGAAGCCGGTGAGATCCGTGAGGCCGCCCGTGAGGACGGCAAGAAGATCGTCGCCGAGGCCAAGGACGCTGCGAGCAGCGAGGCTGCCCGCATCACCGCGACCGCGCACACGCAGATCGAAGCAGAGCGTCAGACCGCTCTCGTCTCGCTGCGCAGCGAGGTCGGATCGCTCGCCATCGACCTCGCCGGTGGCGTGGTCGGGGAGACGCTGTCCGACGACGCTCGTGCGACGGCTGTGGTCGATCGCTTCCTCGCCGACCTCGAAGTATCCGAGAAGGCGGCCCAGTAATGGGCAGCGCGACCACTCAGGCGCTTGCGGCATCCGTTCAGGCGCTTGCCGCGGCATCCGGCGTGACCCTCGACACCTCGCGGGAGCTCTTCGCCGCGGCGCATGCCGTGGGCGAATCGTCGCATCTGAGCGGCGCGCTTGCTGACGCCTCGGCTTCGGCCGAGTCCAGGCAGAACGTCGTCGCCGCGGTCTTCGCCGGGTTCTCGCAGAACACGCGGGACGTGCTGAAGGCCGTCGTCACGGAACGCTGGTCCGACGCCGATGAGCTCATCGACGGCATCGAGGAGCTGGCGATCCGAGCGGCGGCGGTCGCCGACAGCGGTGCCGACATCGAGGCGGAGCTCTTCGGCTTCTCTCGCGTCATCGCCGCCAACTCGGAGCTGGAACTCGCCCTGGGCAGCCGCCTCGGGGGAGGAGCGGCCAAGGGCGAGCTCGTGGAGCGCCTGGTCTCGGGCTCCATCAGCGCACCTGCGTCGCTGATCGTCTCCTCGCTCGTGCGCCAGCCGCGCGGGCGTCGCATCCGCCAGCTGCTGAACCGCGCCATGCGCATCGTCTCGAGCCAGCACGGTCGGGTCGTCGCGACGGTCCACAGTGCGTCGGAGCTGAACGAAGCTCAGCGCACCCGTCTGAGCGACGCGCTCTCGCGTCGCTACGACGGCAAGGTCTCGCTCAACGTCGTCATCGACCCTGCCGTTCTCGGAGGTCTGCGCGTGCAGATCGCCGATGACGTCATCGACGGCAGCATCTCCGCTCGACTCGCAGACCTTCGCCAGAAGCTCGCGGGCTAACACGACTTCGCGCGGGGAACCGCGCACCCAGATACAAAGGGAAGACAATGGCAGAACTATCGATCAGCCCCGACGTCATCCGTGACGCGCTGAAGGACTTCGCCGCCGCCTACGAGCCCACCGGGGCAGCGGCGACCGAGGTCGGCACCGTCATCGACGCCGCGGATGGTATCGCGCATGTCGAGGGCCTGCCCGGCGTCATGGCCAACGAGCTCGTGACCTTCGGCGACGGCACCAAGGGTCTCGCGCTGAGCCTCGACGAGCACCAGATCGGTGTGGTCGTCCTCGGCGACTTCACCGGTGTCGAAGCAGGTCAGGAAGTCACCCGTACCGGTGAGGTCCTCTCCGTGCCCGTCGGCGACGGCTACCTGGGTCGCGTCGTCGACCCGCTCGGCAACCCGATCGACGGCCTCGGCTCGATCGCGACCGAAGGCGTCCGCGCCCTCGAGCTACAGGCGCCCGGCGTCATGCAGCGCAAGTCGGTCCACGAGCCGATGCAGACCGGCATCAAGGCCATCGACGCCATGATCCCCGTCGGCCGTGGCCAGCGTCAACTGATCATCGGTGACCGCCAGACCGGTAAGACGGCCATCGCGATCGACACGATCATCAACCAGAAGGACAACTGGGAGTCCGGCGACGTCAACAAGCAGGTCCGCTGCATCTACGTCGCCATCGGCCAGAAGGGCTCGACCATCGCTTCGGTGAAGGGCGCGCTCGAAGAGGCAGGCGCCCTGGAGTACACCACGATCGTGGCCGCTCCGGCATCCGACCCCGCCGGCTTCAAGTACCTGGCTCCGTACACCGGTTCGGCCATCGGCCAGCACTGGATGTACGGCGGCAAGCACGTCCTCATCATCTTCGACGACCTGTCGAAGCAGGCTGAGGCCTACCGCGCCGTGTCGCTCCTCCTGCGTCGTCCGCCGGGCCGTGAGGCATACCCGGGTGACGTCTTCTACCTGCACTCCCGTCTGCTCGAGCGTTGCGCGAAGCTGTCCGACGAGCTCGGCGCCGGCTCGATGACGGGTCTCCCGATCATCGAGACCAAGGCGAACGACGTCTCGGCGTACATCCCGACCAACGTGATCTCGATCACCGACGGCCAGATCTTCCTGCAGTCCGACCTCTTCAACGCCAACCAGCGTCCGGCGGTCGACGTGGGTATCTCGGTCTCGCGAGTCGGTGGTGACGCGCAGGTCAAGTCGATCAAGAAGGTCTCGGGTACGTTGAAGCTCGAGCTCGCTCAGTACCGCTCGCTCGAGGCGTTCGCGATGTTCGCATCCGACCTCGACCAGGCGTCGCGTCGTCAGCTGTCGCGTGGTGCGCGCCTGACCGAGCTGCTGAAGCAGCCGCAGTACTCGCCGTACCCCGTCGAGGAGCAGGTCGTCTCGATCTGGGCCGGAACCAAGGGCAAGCTCGACACGATCGAGGTCTCCGACGTGCTCCGCTTCGAGCGCGAGCTGCTGGATTACCTGCGTCGCAACACGAAGGTGCTCGACACCCTGCGTGAGACCAACGTCCTCGACGACGACACGGTCGCAGAGCTCGAGAAGCACACCGATGCGTTCATCCTGGAGTTCCAGGGTGGCAAGGGTGCCGGCATCGGCGCTCCTGGCCACGAGGAGCACGCGGCTGCCGAGGCGGACGACGTCAACCAGGAGAAGATCGTCAAGGGTCGTCGCGCGTAACCGCGTGAGGGACTGATTTCATGGGCGCTCAACTCAGGGTCTACAAGCAGAAGATCTCTTCTGCTCAGACGACCAAGAAGATCACGAAGGCGATGGAACTCATCGCGGCTTCGCGCATCCAGAAGGCGATGGCACGCGTCAAAGCGTCCAGCCCCTTCGCGCGAGCCGTGACGAGGGCCGTGTCTGCCGTCGCGACGCACTCGAACGTCGACCACCCGCTCACCCGCGAGCCTGAGACGATCCGCCGCTCCGCGGTCGTGATCTTCTCCTCGGACCGGGGTCTTGCCGGAGCCTTCAACTCGCAGATCCTCCGTGAGGGTCTCGAGGTGGCTGAGCTCCTGCGTGGGCAGGGCAAGGAGCCGGTGTTCTACCTCGTCGGTCGCAAGGCCGTCGGCTACTTCCAGTTCCGCCGCATCGCGGCGGCAGCGGAGTGGACCGGCGACACCGACACCCCGTCGTTCCACACGGCGGAGGAGATCTCGCAGAAGCTGCTCGAGGACTTCTCCCGCGGTGGCGAAGACGGCGGTCTCGACGAGATCCACCTCGTGTACAACCGTTTCGTCAGCATGATGACGCAGTCGCCGGAATCCCTGCGTCTGCTCCCGCTGGAGATCTCGGAAGCCGACGAGACGGAGGCGGGCAACACGATCTACCCGCTGTACGAGTTCGAACCGGATGCCGAGACCGTGCTGGACGCGATCCTGCCGGTGTACATCCAGAGCCGCGTCTTCAACGCTCTCCTGCAGTCGTCTGCCGCAAAGCAGGCGGCGACGCAGAAGGCGATGAAGTCGGCCAGCGACAACGCCGACAAGCTCATCACCGACTACACCCGTCTGCGCAACAACGCGCGTCAGGCGGAGATCACGCAGCAGATCGCAGAGATCGTCGGCGGCGCCGACGCGCTCTCATCGAGCAAATAGACCATCAGGAGAGAGACGAAAATGACCCCCACCGCTACGGCTGACCAGCCGGCGACCGCGGTCGTCGGGCGCGTCGCACGCGTCAACGGTCCGGTTGTCGACATCGAGTTCCCGCACGACTCGATCCCCGACATCTACAACGCACTCAAGACCACGATCGTGATCGGCGACGACTCCGTCGAGATCACGCTCGAGGTCGCTCAGCACCTCGGCGACGACCTCGTCCGTGCCATCGCACTGAAGCCGACCGACGGCATCGTCCGCGGTCAGGAAGTGCGCGACACCGGCGAGGCCATCTCGGTCCCCGTCGGCGACGTCACCAAGGGCAAGGTCTTCAACGTGATCGGCGAGGTCCTGAACCTCGAGCCCGGCGAGACCATCGAGGTCACCGAGCGCTGGCCGATCCACCGCAAGGCGCCGAACTTCGACCAGCTCGAGTCGAAGACCACCATGTTCGAGACCGGCATCAAGTCGATCGACCTCCTGACCCCCTACGTGCTGGGTGGAAAGATCGGTCTGTTCGGTGGAGCCGGTGTCGGAAAGACCGTCCTCATCCAGGAGATGATCCAGCGCGTCGCGCAGGACCACGGTGGAGTGTCGGTGTTCGCCGGTGTCGGTGAGCGCACCCGTGAGGGCAACGACCTGATCCACGAGATGGAAGAGGCGGGTGTCTTCGACAAGACGGCCCTCGTGTTCGGCCAGATGGACGAGCCGCCGGGAACGCGTCTTCGCGTCGCCCTCTCGGCTCTGACGATGGCGGAGTACTTCCGTGACGTGCAGAAGCAGGATGTGCTGCTCTTCATCGACAACATCTTCCGCTTCACGCAGGCCGGTTCCGAGGTCTCCACGCTGCTCGGCCGCATGCCGTCCGCCGTGGGGTACCAGCCGAACCTCGCCGATGAGATGGGTGTGCTCCAGGAGCGCATCACCTCGACGCGTGGCCACTCGATCACCTCGCTGCAGGCGATCTACGTGCCGGCCGACGACTACACCGACCCGGCTCCGGCGACCACCTTCGCCCACCTCGACGCGACGACCGAGCTCTCTCGTGAGATCGCGTCCAAGGGTCTGTACCCGGCCATCGACCCGCTGACCTCGACGTCGCGGATCATGGACCCCCGGTACTTGGGCGACGACCACTACCGTGTCGCGACGACCGTCAAGCAGATCCTCCAGAAGAACAAGGAACTGCAGGAGATCATCGCCATCCTCGGTGTGGACGAGCTCTCCGAGGAAGACAAGATCGTCGTGTCGCGTGCACGTCGCATCCAGCAGTTCCTCTCGCAGAACACCTACATGGCGAAGAAGTTCACCGGTGTCGAGGGTTCGACCGTCCCGCTCAAGGAGACCATCGAGTCGTTCGATGCGATCACTCGCGGTGACTTCGACCACGTCGCCGAGCAGGCCTTCTTCAACGTCGGTGGCATCAACGACGTCGAAGAGCAGTGGGCGAAGATCCAGAAGGAGAACGGCTGACCATGGCGCTGCATGTCAGCCTCGTCTCCGCGGACGCGGAGGTCTGGACGGGAGAGGCGAGCCTCGTGGTCGCCAAGACCGTCGAGGGTGAGATCGGCTTCATGACCGGCCACGAGCCGGTGCTGGCCATCCTCGCCGAGGGCCAGGTCCGGATCACCCAGACGGATGGCAGCAAGGTGCTGGCCAACGCACAGGACGGGTTCCTCTCCATGGAGGGCGACACCCTGACGATCGTTGCCGGCAACGCGGCTCTCATCGCCTGAGCAGTTCACCTCGACGCGTCCGCCTCGGGCACCCTTCACCGGGTCCCGAGGCGGACGCGTCTGTCATTCAACGAGGCATCATGAAGATCCTGCTTCCGCCGTCCGAGACCAAACGTCCCGGGGGCGACGGCGCTCCGCTCGATCTCGCAGCGCTCGCGCTTCCGTCACTGCACGCGCAGCGGTCGGCCGTCGTCGAGGCGCTCATCGATCTCGCGTCCGACGAAGACGCCTCCCGACGGGTGCTCAAGCTCAGCGCACGGCAGCTCGGTGACATCGAGCACAACCGCCTGCTCAAGACGGCCGCCACGATGCCGGCGGTCGACCGGTACACCGGCGTGCTCTTCGACGCGCTCGATGCCGCGACGCTCTCTCCGGCGTCTCGCCGGTGGCTCGCGGCGCACGTGTGGATCCACAGCGCGCCGATGGGCCCGGTCGGCGCGCTCGACCCGATCCCCGCGTACCGCCTGGCCGCCGGCACCTCGCTGCCCGGCATCGCTGCGCTTCGGCGGCACTGGGCGGATGCCACGACCGAGGCGATCGCGGGGGAGGATCCGACCTTCGTCCTCGATCTGCGAAGTGAGGCATACGTGGCGCTCGGACCGGTTCCCGACTCGGTCCCTTCGGCGTACGTGCGTGTCGTCACCGATGACGAGGGCGGATCGCGCGCGCTCAATCACTTCAACAAGAAGTCCAAGGGACTCCTCGTCCGGGCACTCGCCGAGAGCCGCCCGAAGATCGGTTCGCGCCGCTCGCTCCGCAACTGGGCGGAGAAGCAGGGGATCGTCCTCCGCGACGGAGCGGATGCCGGAACGCTGGAGCTCGTCGTCGCCGAGTGACCCTCGTCTGGAAGCGCCCAGGAGTGACGGGTGTTTCATGCGGAGGTCCTGTCGCCGTCACATGGGGAGTTCTGCCCGCGTCGGTCGTTGCCCGCCGACAGGGCGACCGATATGGTGGTGTCGCGGCGCGGACGGCGCTCGCTCATTCCCATCCGGAGGGGATCATGGACTATTACGATGCACAGTACGCCGCGTTGTTCGGCGTCATTGCGCTCATCAGCTTCATCGTCGCGATCGCAGGCTATGTGATCGGCTCGCTGTTCCTGATGAAGATCTTCGACAAGGCAGGCGTGCAGGGCAAGTGGCGCGCGTGGGTGCCGGTCTACAACACGATGATCTTCTTCAAGCTCGGCGACCTGAGCCCGTGGCTCGTGCTCTACGGCCTCGGCGGCACGATCCTGCTGTCGTGGATCGGCATCGGCGCGATCTTCTCGATCGCCCTCGCGGTGCTGTCGCTGCTCGCCGCATGGCGCATCGGCCTCAAGCTGCAGAAGGATGCCGTCTGGGTCGTTCTGTACTTCTTCCTCTCGATCGTCTGGCTCGGCATCAACGCCTTCGACAAGTCGCGCTGGAACCCGAACGTCGTGCCGGCGTCCTGGGCCTCGAACGGCTTCCTCGGCGACCGCACCGTCTGGGACGGGATCCCGGCGCAGGCATCGGCGGCAGCTCCGCAGGGCTATTCGGCTCCGCAGGGGTACGGCGCACCGCAGCAGGGCTACGCCCCGCCGGCACCGCAGGGATACGCACCCCCGGCTCAGCCCGGCTATGCACCCCCGGCCCAGCCGGGCTACACGCCTCCTGCAGTGCCGGAGACCGGCGCTCCCGGTGTTCCGCCGGTTCCGCCGGCAGCACCGCCGGCACCGCCCACGACGCCGCCGGCTCCTCCGGCAGCACCGCCTGCGGCACCGCCGGCTCCGCCGACCAACCCCACTCAGCCTCCGGCCTGAGAGATGTGAGCAGGGCCCTCGACTCCGGTCGGGGGCCCTGTCGCGTCGGTGGCGGCGTCGACGCCGGCCGGGCTGGGCTAACGTGGAACGCATGGTCATGTCGCAGCGCCGCGTCGGCGCATCAGGTCTCCTCGTGTCGCCTACGGGTCTCGGCTGCAACAACTTCGGTCGTGCCGGCACCGCCACCGAGACGCTCGCAGGCACCCGCGAGGTGATCGACGCCGCGATCGGGAACGGCATCACCCTGCTCGACACCGCCGACATGTACGGAGCCGTTGCCGGCACCAGCGAGAGCCTGATGGGGGAGGCCATCGAGGGACGCCGTGATCGCGTGGTCCTCGCGACGAAGTTCGGCCACGAGCGCGACATGGGCTACGACTTCCCCGCCGGTCGTGGGTCGCGCCGCTACGTCCGTCGTGCGGTCGAGGAGTCGCTGCGCAGACTGCGCACCGACTGGATCGATCTGTACCAGCTGCACCTGCCCGATCCCGAGACGCCGATCGCCGAGACGACGGATGCGCTCGATGAACTCGTCCGCGAGGGCAAGATCCGCTACTACGGACACTCGAACTTCTCGGGCTGGCAGATCGCGGAGGCCGAGTTCGTCTCGCAGCAGCGTTCGACCGGACGGTTCATCTCGGCGCAGAACCACTATTCGCTGCTGGCGCGCGCCGCCGAGCGCGAGGTGCTGCCGGCTGTCGAACGCTACGGCCTCGGATTCTTCCCGTTCTTCCCGCTGCACAACGGCCTGCTGACCGGGAAGTTCACCCGCGAGGGCGGGCCTGCAGGAAGCCGGATCATGTCGAGCCGTCGGCACGTCTGGGAGGACGCACCCTGGGCGGCACTCGAGGAGTTCCAGCGATTCTGCGACGAGCGCGGCATCACCATGCTGCAGGCGACGTTCGGCTGGCTGCTCGCGAACCCCCTCGTCTCCAGCGTGATCGCCGGGGCGACATCGGCCGCACAGGTCGAGGCGAACGCCGAGGCGGGAGCCGCCTGGACACCGGACGCCTCCGATCTTCGGGCCATCGATGCCCTCTTCCCGCTGCCAGAGGACCCGGGCGCTCGCGTATGAGACCTGCGGGTTCCAGTACGATGTGTGAGTATCCTGCGTCCGTCCGACTGGCCGCAGTCCCATCGGAGGCAGCACGTGGCTGAAACGACGACGACGACGCGAAGCGTCACGGTTGCGCAGCGCCATCTGCTGCTGTCCTGGGCGGGGATCACCGACCAGGGCCGCCGGCGCGACAACAACCAGGATGCATTCCTCGCGGAGTATCCATTGTTCGTCGTCGCAGACGGCATGGGCGGGCACGCCGGTGGCGAGATCGCCAGCCAGAGCACCGTCACGCGACTGCAGGGCGTCGTCACGGATGGCGCGGTCACCCGACCGGCCATCGAGCAGGCGCTCGAGCGCGCTGTGGCCGACATCGCCGACCACCCGGAGACCACCGACGAGGGCACCGGCACCACGCTCACCGGCGTCTTCCTCGATCTCGAGGCGGAGCAGCCGCAGTGGGTCTCCCTGAACATCGGCGACTCGCGCGTCTACCTCCTGCGTGACGATCGCCTCGTGCAGGTCACCACCGATCACTCGGTCGTGCAGGAGCTGATCGCTGCCGGCAAGCTGAGCCCGGAAGAGGCCGAGGGCCATCCGTACAGCAACGTGATCACGCGTGCGGTGGGAGCGAGCGAGCTGACTCCGCCGGACTACCTGACGATCGACGTCCAGGCGGGGGATCGCTTCGTCATCTGCTCCGACGGTCTGACGAAGGAACTCACGGATTACGGGATCCAGCACTTCCTGCGCGAGCACGCCGAGCCGGGACCGGCGGTCGATGCCATGCTCGCCGCGGCGCTCGAGAACGGGGGCCGCGACAACGTGACGCTCATCATCGTGCAGGTCACGGACGCCGACGCCGACGCCGACGACTCATCCTCCCCGGACGCCGATACCGCCGAATAGCCCCGGAGGTCTGTGGAAGGTCCGCTCAGGGCTTCCACCCTGGTGTCGAATGGTCGGCATGGATTCCTCGCCGATCCCGCTCCCAGCGGCTCCCGCACCGGCACGCCGTCCGCCGCTGCCGTTCATCGCTGCAATCGTTCCGGTCGCTGCCGGTGTCGTGCTGTGGCTCGTCTCGGGCTCGTTGTACGCGCTGTGCTTCGCCGTGCTCGGGCCGGTGATGATCGCAGCGTCGTTGATCGACGGCGTGCGCGTCAGACGCCGCGAACGTCGATCGAACGAGGCTGATGCGGATGCCGCATGGGCGCGCGCCGAGGAAGAACTCGCTCATCGGCAACGGGAAGTCCGCGCACGGATGTGGCATCGATATCCGGATGTCGCCACGTGCATCGCTCAGCCGCCGCTTCAGGGCTTGCGACCGCCCGACGCCGAGACCGAGATCGTGATCGGGCGTGGCGCGGTGCCCAGCGGCATCCGCAGCGGCGGGGGAGACGGTGAGCGCGCTCGGGAGTTCGAGCGACGATGCAGGTCGATCGCAGATGCGCCGGTCCGGATCGCGCTCGGGAACGGTCTGTGCATCCGGGGCCCGCTGCCGGTTGCAGCCGCTGTCGCGCGAGGGCTGCTCGTGCAGGTGTGTCTGCGCTTCGGCACGTCGCAGGTAGCGCTGGTCGGGGATCTCGCCGCCGCGGGCATGAACCTGCCGACCCCGCATTCCGCCCGCGCGAGGCCGGGCACGTGCCGAATCGGCATCATCTGCGCCGACTACCCGGTGGCAGTGAAGCTCCGTGACGCCGAAGCCGACGTCGTGATCTGGCTGCTGCCTGCTGACACCGAGGTGCCGCCCGGTGTGACCACCGTGTTGGATGTGCTCGAACCGGAGTCTGCCGTCGTCCGGACGGCCGATGGGATCATCGGAGTCGCAGCCGAGGGCGTTTCCCGCGCGCAGTTCGAGGCGATCCTCGCCGATCGGATGGATCGTGGCCAGGAGCCCGACGGCGTCCCGTCGTCGGTGACGCTCGGTGATCTCGCCCAGGAGCTGTCGCCGCGCGGGTTGACCGTGGCGATCGGCAGGGGCGCGAGTGCGGATGCCGTCGTCGACATCGTCGGAGACGGCCCGCACGCGATCGTCACCGGGATGACGGGGGCGGGCAAGAGTGAACTGCTCGTGACCTGGGTGACGGCGATCGCACGGGCGTACGGTCCGGGTCGCGTGAACTTCGTGCTCGCCGATTTCAAAGGAGGCACGGCATTCGAGCCTCTGCGCGCTCTGCGACAGGTCGCTGCGGTGATCACCGACCTCGACGAGGAAGGTGCTCGGCGGGGCGTGTCCAGCCTGCGGGCAGAGCTCCGGAGAAGGGAGGCGGTGCTCGCGAAGGCTGGAGCGCGCGATGTGAGCGAGGTCTCGATGCCAAGGCTGGTCATCGTGGTCGACGAGTTCGCCGCGTTGCTGCAGGAGCATCCGGACCTCGGGTCCGTCTTCACCGACGTCGCAGCTCGCGGACGCGCGCTCGGTCTGCATCTGATCCTCGGCACCCAGCGCGCGTCGGGTGTGATCCGTGACGCTCTCGCCGCCAACTGTCCGTTGCGGATCGGATTGCGGGTGGTGGATGCGGCAGACAGTCGGCTCATGATCGGATCCACCGCAGCGGCGGAGATACCCGGCGGCGTTGAGTCACGCGGACTCGCGTTCCTGCGCCGCGCCCAGGACTCGGAGCCGCAGGCGATCAGGGTGGCCAGCGCTGATGACGCCGTTCTGCGCGAGGCAGTGGATCGCTGGGCGGATGCGGAGGCGCCGCACAGCCCCTGGCTCCCGGCGCTGCCGCCACTGCTCCAGCTGCGCGAGATCGCCGGTGGTGCTGGCTCGAGTGACGTCGTCGTCCTCGGACGCGCGGACGAGCCGGATCGTCAGAGACAGCCGGCCGAGACGCTCCGGCTGGGTGTCGATCGTGGACTCGGAATCCTGGGAGCCCCGGGATCGGGGCGCACGACTGCGCTGCGAGTCCTCGCGGCGCAGCACCCCGACGCGCAGTGGGTGCCGGCGGATCGAGAGGCCGCGTGGGATCTCCTCTCCGCGTGGACAACTGGCGCCGACTCGCCGCGGCGCCTGGTCGTGTGCGATGATCTGGACCTGCTGGCGTCCGGTTTTCCTGTGGACTACGCCCAGACGTTTCTGCAGCGCTGCGAGCAGGTGCTGCGGTCGGCGACGCGCACGACCTTCGTGTTGACCGCGTCGAGGGCCTCAGGTCCGGTCGGGCGAGTCCTGGACGCGTTGCCGAGCCGCGCACTGCTCCGATTCTCGAGCAGAGTCGAGCATCTTGCAGCAGGCGGCGAAGCATCCGGGTTCCTGCACGATCGCCCGCCCGGCCGTGCTCGCATCGGTGAGAGAGAGGTGCAGATCGCCTGGATCGAGGGCTCCGCGACGGCACCCCTCTCGGAGGATGTCACGCCGCAGTGGGCTCCTCCGAGCGGTGCGTCGGGCATCGTGACCACGAGCCCCGCCGCGGTGGCACTGCGACTGCGGGCCGAGTATCCCGGGTGCGAGGTGATCCCGGTCGGCGGTGAGACGCCGCGGGCGCTCGAGGAGCCAGCACTGATCGTCGGCGACATCGAGAGCTGGCAGCGGAACCCCGCCATCCTGCAGCGCATACGCGCCGAGGGGACCCTGCTGTTCCGTGTGGAGAGTCCGACCGACGTGCGGCACGTGGCGGGGGTGCGTGAGCTTCTGCCATACGCCCATCTGCATGCTGGCCGGGCCTGGGCCGTGCGCGGGGACCGGAGCCCGCAGCGCGTCTTGTTGTCCGCATTCGGTCCGGTGCTGCCGCACACTGAGCAGCCGGATCCGCGACGAGCGGAGCAGGCACCCGTCGCGCGATCCCGGCGCGAGCTGCGCCAGCGCACCGCACGGACCGAGGTGGCGTGATCTGCTGTCGGCAGGCGGCCGAAGCCGGCCGGCAGAGCCGGGTGTCAGATACCGCTGCCGGGACGGATGCGACCGACCTCGGCACCGGCGCCGAGCACCGAGAGCGGCAGTGCCTCGGCGAGAGCGGCGACGTCGGCATCGCTCAGTGCGCCGGCGTGGGCGAGCAGCGTCGCGGCGACGAGGGTCGATGCACGGGCGGAGCCGTCCAGCATCTTCAGACCGACCGTCGTGCCGTTCGGGGCGACCATCACCATGACCCCCTCGGCGCCGCCCTTCGTGAAGACGCCGAGCTTCTCGATCGCGATCGTGTCGGGACGGCCGGGACCCTCGATCGTCCAGGGATTCTCGCGGACGGCGCGCACCAGCGAGCCGGCGACACGGTGCAGGGCGAAGGGGGAACGGTCGGACGCCGTGCCGATGCGGTGGATCGCGCGGGTGAGCCCGGTGAGCGTGATCGCGTGCACCGGGGCACCGCAGCCATCGATCGCCGTGTGCGCGATCTTCTCTCCGGTGAGCCGCTCGATGACATCGCGGATATGCGCCTGCAGCGGGTGCGCAGGGTCGAGGTAGCCGTCGGTGGGCCAACCGGTGGCGACGCAGGCACGCAACATGGCTGCGTGCTTCCCCGAGCAGTTCATGCGGATCCGCTCCGGTGCGCCGTGCTCGCGCACCATCTCGTCGCGGGTCGCCGTGTCAGTCGGCCAGGCAGGAGGGCAGGCGAGGTGATCCTCGGTGAGGCCGCCTTCCGTGAGCATGTCGCGAACGGTCGCCGCGTGCCGGTCGGTGCCGACGTGGCTCGCGGTGGACAGCGCGAGCTGCTCGCCTTCCAGCACAGCGCCCGCAGTGATGCACGCCACGGCCTGCAGGGGCTTCAGGCTCGAGCGCGGCAGGATCAGGGCATCCGGGTTGCCGTGCCGGGCGATGACTTCGCCATCCGGCGACAGCACCACCGCCGCACCCGCATGGCGGGATTCGACGAAGCCGCTGCGTTCGACGACAGCGAGCTCTACGGCATCCTGAACAGTGAGAGTCTCCAGCACCCGACAAGCCTACCGGTGGCAGACTTGGACGCATGGCAGCGAACTCGACCCCTCACGTCCTCGGCGAGCATCGATACGCCCTGGCATCCACCTGGACCGGGAACAGCGGCACCGGCACGAGCGGGTATCGCGACTACCGGCGCGACGTCACCATCGAAGTCGAGGGAAAGCCTGTGCTGCTCGCCTCTGCGGACAAGCCGTTCCGCGGCGATCCGAGCCGATGGAACCCGGAGGACATGCTGCTGGCGTCGCTCTCCGAGTGCCATCTCCTCTCGTACCTGCACGCCTGCGTGACCGCGGGCGTCGTCGTGATCTCGTACCGGGATCAGGCGACGGGCGTGATGCGCGAAGACGGCTCAGGCGGTGGCGCGTTCGTCGAGGTGACGCTGCATCCCGAGGTCGTCGTCGCTGATGCCTCGATGATCGAGGCCGCCGAGCGGGCGCACGTGCAGGCGAACGACTGGTGCTTCATCGCGAACTCGATGAACTTCCCGGTGCATCACGAGGCGACCGTCACCGCGGAGGACTGAGACCCGTGAACGGCTGCGGCTGTCGCCGAGCCGGGGATCCACGCCTCAGCGACGTTCGTGCGGCAGCGCCTGCTTGATCTTCTCGATGGCGCCCTGCGCCGGCGCCTCGTTGTAGGCGCCGGCGAGTTCCTGCCCAGAGAGCGCGTGGATCGCTGCCATGATCTCGTCGGTCGCGAGCCGACGGGCGCGCCCGCTGGTCGCCGGACCGTGCGGGGAGAGGTCGAGCGGATCGCCGAAGCGCACCGTGATGCGCTCTGACAGGGTGGGCATCTTGGCGCCGACCGGCATCACCTTGTTGGTGCCGACGAGTCCGACAGGCACGACCGGCGCACCGGTCTGCAGCGCGAGGAACGCGACACCGGTGCGGCCCTTGTAGAGCCGGCCGTCGGTGGAACGCGTGCCCTCCGGATACAGTGCGACCGCGAGTCCCTCGTCGAGCAGCTGGCGCTGCAGGTCGAGTGCGTCGAGTGCTGCCTGTCCTGCGCCGCGGCGAACTGGGATCGCGCCGATGGACTGGAAGAAGGTCTTGCTCATCCAGCCCTTGAACCCGGTGCCCTCGAAGTAGCTCGACTTGGCGAGGAAGTGCACGGGGCGGGGAGCTGCGACCGGGATCGCGATCGAGTCGATGAACGAGAGGTGGTTGCTCGCGAAGATCACCGCACCGCTCTGCGGCACCTTCTCACGGCCTTCGATCTTCGGACGGTAGACGAGCCTGGCCAGTGGGGTGATGAGACCGCGACCGAGTCGATAGGCGAATCCGGCGTGCCGTGGCTTCGATGCATCCTCTGGCGATGAGGTCGGCTCTGGCGACGACGTGTCCTCTGGCGAGGATTCGGGCTCGACGAACTGCTCAGAGGTCATCAGAGCAGGTTACTCCCGGATTCATGCCATCGCTGGAATGAAGAATCGCGCCGCGTCTCTCAGCGCGGGCAAAGGGGGATGGGGGAGGATGGAGTGTCCTGCCCTGCCCGCGAACCTGAGGTCTCACTGTGCGCACGCGTCCGCTCGTCTTCCTGTCCACCGTCGCCGCTGCGACCCTGATGCTGGCAGGCTGCGCCGGTGGCGCTGCGCCGGAGAGCTCGGGCACGCCGGAGCCGACGGCATCGAGCGAGTGCGCGCTGGACGCGCAGCCCGGTGCGACCTCCGACTCGGTCGTCGTCGCGGGTGAAGGCGCGGATGCCAAGGTCACCGTTCCGGCGGATGCGGCGTTCGCCGGTGTCGAGCGCACGGTCGTGACGCCCGGCGATGGCGAGAAGATCTTCGTGAACGACCTCGTGTCGGTTCGCTACCAGATCGTGGATGCTGCGAGCGGCGAGGTGCTCGACTCCTCCGCCCGGGGCGAGAATGGGCTCCTCCCGGTGCTGCTCGACACGAACCAGTCCTCGCTCTTCGTCGCCGCGCTCGAGTGCGAGCCCGTCGGCTCGAAGATCGCCCTGGCGCTGCCGAGCAGCGTGCTCGGTGACGGGGCGAGCAACGTCATCGTGTACGCCGAAGCCGTCGAGCACCTCCCTGAGGTCGCCACCGGCACCCCGGTCGACCCGACGCCCGGCATGCCGACCGTCAAGCTCGACGACAAGGGCGCCCCGACCATCACGATCCCGGATTCCGATGAGCCCACCGAGACCAAGGTCGCCGTCCTGAAGCAGGGCGACGGCGCGACGGTTGCGCCCGGTGACCTCGTCGTCGTGCAGTATCTCGGTGTGAAGTGGTCCGACGGCAAGGAGTTCGACTCCAGCTGGGGTCGGGACGCCGTTCCCGCGCAGTTCCAGACGACCGGCGTCGTGACCGGCTTCCGCACCGCGCTCGAGGGGCAGAAGGTCGGCAGCCAGGTGATCGTGGAGATGCCGCCGGCCGATGGCTACGGCGCGTCCGAGGGCAACGAGCTCCAGAAGGAGAGCCTCGTCTTCGTGGTCGACATCCTCGCGACGACTCCCGTCCAGCAGTAAGCGAGGCTCCAGCAGCACGAACAGCGGCGTGACATAGGCTGGCGGCATGCGTCGCATCATCGTCCTCGGCTCCACCGGTTCCATCGGCACACAGGCGCTGGATGTGATCCGGGCGAACCCGAGGCGCTTCGAACTCGTCGGCCTCGCGGCCGGCACGAACGCCGAGATGATGGCGTCGCAGGCCGAGCAGTTCCAGGTCGAGCACACGGCGCTGGGAGCTGATGAGGCTGAGCAGCTGGTCCGCGACGTCGAGGCGGATGTCGTGCTCAACGCGATCACCGGTTCGATCGGACTCGGTTCGACGCTCGCAGCGCTGAAGGCCGGGCGGACGCTGGCGCTCGCGAACAAGGAGTCGCTGATCGTCGGCGGTGGCCTGGTGCAGGCCGCCGCCGCACCGGATCAGATCGTCCCTGTGGACTCCGAGCACTCCGCGATCGCCCAGGCACTGCGGTGCGGCACACATGCCGAGGTCCGACGCCTGGTCGTGACGGCGTCCGGTGGCCCATTCCGTGGCCGCAGCCGCGAGGAGATGGCATCGGTGACGCCGGCCGAGGCGCTGGCGCATCCGACCTGGGACATGGGACGCATGGTCACGACGAACTCGGCCACGCTCGTCAACAAGGGACTCGAGGTGATCGAGGCACATCTGCTGTTCGACGTCGCCTACGACGACATCGAGGTGGTGGTGCACCCGCAGTCGGTCGTGCACTCGATGGTCGAGTTCATCGACGGATCGACGATCGCCCAGGCTTCGCCGCCCGATATGCGACTGCCGATCTCGCTGGGCCTCGATTGGCCGCACCGCGTCGGCGGCGTCGGGACGCCGATCGACTGGACGTCGGCGACGTCATGGACGTTCGAGCCGCTCGACCACTCGGCGTTCCCCGCTGTGTCCCTCGCGAAGGCGGTCGGACGCGCCGGTGCGACCTTCCCCGCCGTCTACAACGCCGCGAACGAGCAGGCGGTCGACGCCTTCCACGAGGGGCGTCTGCCCTTCCTCGGTATCGTCGACACGATCGCGCGGGTCGTCGATGCGCACGAGCCGCCTGACGCGCTCACGGTCGAGTCACTCGCCGAGGCCGAGCGCTGGGCGCGCGAGAAGGCTGATCGTCTGATCGCCGCCGCGGTCTGAGCCCCGAGAATCAGGGGGTACGGCTCAATCCTCGTCGGGGTACGGCACAGGCCAGTGCGAGTCGGGAACCGGCCATCCGGCCGCCTTGAGCGCGCGTCGCGCGAGCTCGCGGGCGGAGTACGGCGTGCGGACGCCACGGATGTCGCGGTAGTCCTGGTGGCCTGGCCCTGCCCAGAGGATCGCGTCGCCATCGCCGACGAGCGCCACCGCGGCGACGATCGCGCGCTCCGGCGGGGAGTACTCGTGGATCTCGGCATCCGGTCGCGCCGTGCGGGCGCCTTCGACCAGCGTGGCCCTGATCGATTCCGGGTTCTCGAACCGCGGGTGGTGATCCGTGACGACCAGGATGTCGCTGCCCTCGACGGCGGTGCGCGCCATGTCGAAGCGCTTGCTCGCGTCGCGGTCGCCGTCTGCGCCGAAGAGCATCACGACTCGGCCGGGGGTGACCCGGCGAACGGCCGCGAGAGTCTTCTCGAAGGCGTCGGGGGAGTGGCCGAAGTCCACGAACACGGCGGGGCCGCTGTCGCCCGACACCAGCTGCGTGCGACCGGGCAGGTAGGCGTGGATGCCGCCGTCGCGCTCGAGTGCCGTGACGATCCGATCCCAGGCGTAGCCGCCCTCGAGCAGCATCACGATCGCCAGTGCGGCGTTCGCGGCCATATGCGGTCCGATCACCGGGACGGTGGTCGTCAGCGAGCCGGCCGGACCGGTCATCGTGAACGTGGTGCCGGAGGCGCGCTCGTCGTCGATCACGACGACCCAGTCGGCCGTTGCAGCGGCATCCGGATCCGCAGCGATCGACGGCGTTCCCACCGTGACCGTGGGGATCTCGGCGCGCTCGACCACAATGGCGCCCGACGGCGAATCGAGGCAGATGACCGCGCGGCGTGCCCGGTCGGGACGGAACAGCGGCAGCTTCGCCTCGAAGTACTCCTCCATGTCCGCGTAGTCGTCGAGGTGGTCGTGACTGAGGTTCGTGAAGCCGGCGACGTCGAACACGAGGCCGTCGACGCGATGCCGGGAGAGCGCCTGCGCGCTGACCTCGACGGCGACAGCTTCGACGTGACGCTCGCGCATGAGTGCCAGGAGGGCGTGCATCTCTGATGCTTCCGGCGTGGTGAGCCGTGAGACGATGACGTCGCCTGCGATGTGCCGTTCGGCTGTCGATGACAGTCCGGCGACGACGCCGAGTTGCTCGAGGATGCCCTCGAGCAGATGCGAGACGCTGGTCTTGCCATTGGTGCCGGTCGTCGCGAACAGCAGCGGGAGCGGGTCTCCGGCCTCGGTGCCGTACACCCAGGCGCTCAGGTCGCCGAGCACGCTGCGCGGGTCGTCGACCACGAGGATCGGCAGGCCGACCGTCTCGGCGATGGTCGCACCGGCCTCGTCGGTGATGATCGCGACCGCGCCCTTCGCGGCGGCGGCCGCCGAGAACTCGGCTCCGTGACGATTCACCCCCCGGATCGCGACGAACGCCTCCCCAGCACGGAGATCGGCAGTCGCCAGCGTGATGCCGGAGACGACGACGCCGTCCACATCGCCGCGCACAGTGCGGGCGAATCGAGAAGCGAGTTCGGACAGCTCACGCCGGGGCGGGTTCGCGGGGCGGAGCACGGGAGGCAGGCTCGGTTGTTGTTCAATCGACATGTCGCGTCAATGATCTCATGGCGCAGCCGGGATTCGTCTTCGGCGCGACCCGGATCAGCGGCGAGCCGCGGCCCGTGTGGGCGGATTCCTAGATCCAGCCCTGTACCGTGAGCAGGTGGAAATCCTCCTCTATCTGGCCGGCATCCTCTTCATGCTGATCGGCCTCGGATTGTCGATCGGTCTGCACGAGGTCGGCCACCTCGTTCCCGCGAAGCTCTTCGGCGTGCGCGTCGGCCAGTACATGATCGGGTTCGGACCACGTCTCTGGTCGAAGAAGATCGGCGAGACCGAGTACGGCTTCAAACTGCTGCCCGTCGGCGGATTCATCTCGATGTCGGGCATGTACCCGGCCTCGTCCACCGCGGGGCCTGCCAAGGGCGTCTTCCGTGCGCTGATCCAGGACGCTCGCTCGGCCAATGACGAGACGATCGCTGCGGGCGCCGAGGACCGGGTCTTCTACCGGCTGCCGGTCTGGAAGCGCGTGATCGTCATGCTGGGCGGACCGTTCATGAACCTCGTCCTGGCCGTCGTCATCTTCACCGTGCTGCTCTCCGGCATCGGGATGCAGCAGGGCACCACCACGATCGCCTCGGTCAACGAGTGCGTCGTCCCCGCCGGTTCCACTCAGACCGAGTGCCAGCCCGGGGATCAGGCGACGCCGGCAGCAGAAGCCGGCATCATGCCGGGCGACGTGCTGGTGTCGATCGACGGCACCCCGGTCTCGACCTTCGCCGAGGCCACCTCGATCGTGCAGGCGTCTCCCGGTCAGTCGCTCGATGTCGTCGTCGAGCGCGACGGCGCGCAGCAGACCCTGCGCATCACGCCGATCTCGGCGGAACGGACGCTGACGGATGCCAGCGGACAGCCGCTGCTGGACGACACCGGCGCGGAGATCGTGAAGAAGGTCGGCTACGTCGGCATGGCGTCGCAGATGGGATTCGTCCCGCAGCCGCTGACCGCCGGCGTCGAGATGACCGGCGACACCGTCGCCAGGGTCGGGACGCTCATCGTGACGTTGCCGGTGCGCCTGTGGGACGTCGGCGTCGCCCTCGTCACCGGTGGGGAGCGCGACCCGAACGGCCCGCTCAGCGTCGTCGGCGTCGGCCGGCTCGCCGGCGAGGTCGCGGCGACCGAGGCGCCGGTGCTGAACCGGATCTCGGTGCTGCTCGGCCTGTTGGGTTCGCTGAACATCGCCCTGTTCGTCTTCAACCTGATCCCGCTGCTGCCGCTCGACGGCGGTCACATCGTGGTCGCGCTGTGGGAGGGGATCAAGCGCGGCTGGGCCAAGCTGTTCCGTCGTCCGCCGCCCGCGCCGGTCGACGCCACGCGTCTTGTGCCGCTGACGGTGGTCGTCGCGACGCTGCTGATCGCGATGGGCGCGCTGCTGATCATCGCCGACCTGTTCAAGCCGATCGACATCCTCGGCTGAACGCACGTCTCGCGCTCAACTGAGCACGAGTGCCCCGGGTGGGTTCAGCTCGAAGCGGCGCAGCCCGGGTCGACCCGAACTCAGCGCAGCGCGTGCTCGACGAGCCGCTCGAGGGTGCGGATGCCGTCTCGCGACAGGATCGACTCGAGGTGGCCCTGGACCGAGGCGAAGTGCTCGCCGCGGAGCGCGTAGACGTCACCCGTGAGCGGATCCGCGGAGATCTCGACGTTCTCGAGGACGGTGGTCCCCGGTACGACGCGGGCAGTGAACGTGTTGTAGAAGCCGATCGAGGCGTCCTCGCCGAACACCGGAACGGACTTCTGCAGGCCCTGGTGCGGAGCGTCCAGCGGCGTGAGCGCGATGCCGAGTCGGTCGGCGAGGATCTGATGGCTCAGGCACACCGCCAGCAGCGGTGCGTCGGCGTCCAGGCGCCGCCCGACGGCCTCGCGCATGCGGGCGATGCGTGGGTTCTCGGCATCACGCGGGTCGCCGGGTCCCGGGCCGGTCACGACGAGGTCGGCGGCATCCAGTTCGGCATCCGTCGCCGCGTCCCACGCGACGATCGAGACTGCGAGACCGAGGTGGCGCAGCTGGTGCGCCAGCATGGTCGTGAACCGGTCTTCGGCATCGATGACCACGGCGGTGCGTCCGGCGAATCGGCCGGCGTCGTCGTCGCCCTGCGGGTTGAGCCAGAACTCGGCCAGCCGGGAGTTGCGCGATGCGAGCAGCTCGGCGACCACCGGGTCGTCTGCGAGGCTGCGTGCGGCCCCCGGTGCATCCGCGTCATCCGCTTCACTGCGGGCCTCGGCGGCGCGGTCACGATCGATCGCCCCGATGGCGCCGAGCACGCCGGCTGCCTTCCCGTGCGTCTCGCTGACCTCGCCGTGCGGGTCGGAGTGCCGCACGAGCGTGGCGCCGACCGGCACGCGCAGCGCGCCGTCCTGGAGGTACACCGTGCGGATGAGGATCGGGGCGTCCAGGTCGTGGCCGCCGTCGGCGTTCGGAGTGAACAGTGCGGCGACGCCGGAGTAGTAGCCGCGAGGCTCGCGCTCGTGACGTCGGATGACGGCGCAGGCGTTCTGCATCGGCGAGCCGGTCACGGTCGGGGCGAACATCGTCTCCCGCAGGATGTCGCGCGGATCGAGCTTGCTGCGGCCTCGGAGCATGTACTCGGTGTGGGTCAGCCGCGACATCTCCTTCAGATGCGGGCCGGTGATGCGTCCGCCGTCGGAGCACACCGCGCTCATCATCTTGAGCTCCTCATCGACCACCATGAAGAGTTCCTCGGTCTCCTTGGTGGAGGAGAGGAAGTCGACCAGCGTCTCGCGCGTCGATCCGCCGGCGGGGTGCCGGAAGGTGCCGGAGATCGGGTTCATCGTGACGACGCCTTCGCGTGCCACGACGTGCGCCTCCGGGCTCGCGCCGACGGCGATGTGGCCGGGCGTGAAGACCGCGAAGGTCCAGTACGCGCCGCGCTCGTGCGTCAGCAGCGCTCGGAACCACGTGAGTGCGGCGGTGCGGTCGTCGACGTCGATGTTCGCGGTGAAGTCGCGGCGGATCACGAAGTTCGCGCCCTCGCCACGGCCGATCTCGTCGGCGATCACGGTCTCGACGATCGCGGCGTAGTCCTCGTCGGCGATGTCGAAGCCGTCGTCGCGGAGGGGCACGGGTGCTGTCGGCAGCTCCGCGAGCAGTTCGGCGGTCGGCAGATGCAGGTGCTCGTCGACGACCAGGCAGCGCAGCGGTGCGCCGTCGTCCTGCGCCACGAAACCGCGTTCGCGTACCTGGCGGTAGGGGACGAGGGAGAAGACCTCGCGCGCGGTTCCGTCGATCGTCAGTGGGATGTCGGCGAGCAGGTCGACGTCGACGACATCGCCGGTGAGCAGCTCGACGGTGTCCGCGCCGTCGCGTGCGATCAGGACGAACGAGGCGTCCGGGTCATGGCTGAGCTCGGCGAGTCGTGAGGGGGTCATCGATGTCTCCTGTGCAGGGCTCCGGCTCGGCTCAACGAAAAGACCGCCCCGGAGGCGGTCTGGATTCGTGGGAACGCGAACACACCGCCTAGGAGGCGGGCCACCAGGTGAAGTTCGCGAGCATGGGCCGAAACTACCACACCGGCGGCGTTCGCCCACGGCGCATGACGGCCCGCGCCGACCGCCCGGCATCCAGCCTCCGTGCATCCAGGCGACGTAGAATCGAGGTGTGCCAGCAGTCAATCTCGGGATGCCGAAGATCCCCGAAGTCCTCGCCCCGCGCCGGAAGTCTCGCCAGATCAAGGTGGGCAAGGTGCTCGTCGGCGGCAACGCTCCCGTCAGCGTGCAGTCGATGACGACGACGAAGACCACCGATATCAACGGGACGCTGCAGCAGATCGCCGAACTCACGGCCTCCGGCTGCGAGATCGTCCGCGTCGCCGTCCCGCACCAGGACGACGCCGACGCGCTCAAGATCATCGCGATGAAGAGCCAGATCCCGGTGATCGCAGACATCCACTTCCAGCCGCGGTACATCTACACCGCGATCGACGCCGGCTGTGGTGCCGTCCGAGTGAACCCCGGCAACATCCGCGAGTTCGACGGCAACGTCGGCAAGATCGCCGAGGCCGCGAAGGCCGCCGGCGTCTCGCTCCGCATCGGTGTGAACGCAGGATCGCTCGACCGCCGCATCCTCGAGAAGCACGGCAAGGCCACCGCAGAGGCGCTCGTCGAGAGCGCCGTCTGGGAGGCATCGCTGTTCGAGGAGCACGACTTCCACGACTTCAAGATCTCGGTCAAGCACAACGACCCGATCGTCATGGTGAAGGCCTACCGTCAGCTGGCCGAACGCGGCGACTGGCCCCTGCACCTCGGCGTCACCGAGGCCGGCCCGGCGTTCCAGGGCACGATCAAGAGCGCGACCGCCTTCGGCATCCTGCTCGGCGAGGGCATCGGCGACACCATTCGCGTGTCGCTCTCCGCGCCGCCAGCCGAAGAGGTCAAGGTCGGGCACCAGATCCTGCAGTCGCTGAACCTGCGTGAGCGCAAGCTCGAGATCGTGTCGTGCCCGTCGTGCGGTCGCGCGCAGGTCGACGTGTACACGCTGGCCGAAGACGTGACCGAGGGTCTCAAGGACATGACCGTGCCGTTGCGCGTCGCGGTGATGGGCTGCGTCGTGAACGGACCCGGCGAGGCTCGTGAGGCCGACCTCGGTGTCGCCTCCGGCAACGGCAAGGGCCAGATCTTCGTCAAGGGCGAGGTCATCAAGACCGTCCCCGAGGCCGAGATCGTCGCGACGCTGATCGAAGAGGCGAACCGCATCGCCGCCGAGATGGGGCCGGACGCATCCGTCGGCACCGCCCAGGTCATCACCGTCTGACCGAGATCGTCCGGCCGACACCGGTTGAGCGGCAGCGTTCGACCTGTATCGTCTGACCCCGATCGCACCGGTCGTCTCCGGTGCGTCCTCCTGAGGAGAACCATGTCTGCCACGCTCGTCTCCTTCGCCGATGGCTCCACGTCAGGCGAGGCCGTCGTCACCCGGGTCGAGGCATCGCCGGTCGGTACCGTCGTGGTCACCGACGCGACGCCGTTCCATCCGGTGGATCACACCTGGCCGGACCAGCCCGGCGACTCCGGGACGATCGCGATCGGCGATGAACGAGTCGTCGTCGCCGAGGCGCTCATGGCAGCCGTCAGCGAGGAGGGCGAGTTCGCAGTCGGCGTCGACATCCCGGTCAAGCGCGGTGCCGAGGGCTGGACCTGGCTGGTCGGGCATCTGCTCGACGGTGAGGCTGCTGCAGGATTCGTCGACGGCGCATCTGTGCGCCTCGAGGTGGATGCCGCGCATCGAGCGGGGCTCAGTCGCGGTCACACCGCATGCCACCTCGCTTCGCTGGCGCTCGACCTCGCCGTCGCAGATCTGTGGCGCAAGGACCCGGGGGCGGATGCACTCGGCAACCCGGACTTCGAGGGGCGGGCGAACCAGTCGAGTCGCATCCACGACGACGGCAGCGTCGACGAATACCGGCTCGGGAAGAGCCTGCGTCGTGCGGGGTTCGACACCGAGACGTTCGCCGCGACGCTCGCCGATCGCGAGGGCAGCATCAACGCGCAGCTCGCGGCGTGGGTGGCATCAGCCGCATCCAGCCGCATCGTGACGGAGGGGCCGACGATCGTCGACCGTCGTCGCTGGCGCTGCGAGCTGCCGGAGGGTGAGGCCGTCATCCTGTGCGGCGGCACGCACGTTGCATCCCTCGCGGAGTTCGCCTCGATCTCGGTCGCGCTCGATCTGAGCGATCCGCAGCTGCTCGTGATGACGACCACGGTCGTGCCTGCGGCCTGATTGCTCGCGCTTGCGCGGCGGCGCTCGCTCCGCCGGTGATCCCTCAGAGCGCGAACTCGACCTCACCGCGTGCGATGTCCGCGCGCACCACGCGCAGCGCGACCACGTCGCCGGGCTTGGCGCCGGCGGGGATCGGCGCGGTCGCGGTCACAGCGGGGTCTGCGATCTGGATCGAGGCGCGCTCTCCGCGCAGCTCGATGACGGTCGCATTCACGACCGAGCCGACGAGTGGGGTGAGGAGTGCCGCCTCGACCGCATTGATCGTCGCGGAGTTGAGTCGAGAGGCGCGCTGGCCGGATTCCTGCATCAGGGTGGGCAGCTCGGCGAGGGACTCGCGTGCCCAGGCCGGAGCTGCTTCGCCGTTGGATGCGGCGAGGCAGATCGCGAGGGACCAGCGGTCGACCAGGCGGCGCAGGGGAGCGGTCGCGTGGGCGTAGGGTGCGCCGATCGCGGCCTGTTCGGCATCCGTCGGTGCGGTGCCGTCGAACACGACGTAGCCGGCGCCTCGGAACAGCATCGCCGCGGCCTCGAGCACCGGCAGGGTCATCGGATCCGCGCGGTCGAGCTGCCGGAGGTAGTTACCGTAGCGTCCGGAGGTCCACGGTCGTCCGAGCGCCTCGGTCTGGTGGCGGAACGCGTCGAATGAGGCCTCATCGGGTTGGGGCATCGTGCGGAGCACGCCGACGCGGGCGTCGAGCATCACCTCTGCCGCGGCCATGCCGGTCATCAGGGAGAGCTGTGCGTTCCACTCCTCGATCGGGAGCGGATGCCGCCGCTCGATCGCGTAGCTTCCGTCGTCGGCCTGGACGATCTCTTCACTGGGCAGATTCAGGCTCGCACCGCCGCGCTGTTGTTCCTGCGCGATCCGCAGGGCGCCGATCTCCGGCAGCAGCGACCAGGGCCCGTCCTCGCCGCGATCGAGCGCCTGCTGGGCTGACACGTAGTCGAGCTGCGCACGCGAGCGGATGAGTGCCCGTTCAAGTCGGTGCTCGGACACTGCACCGGAATCGTCGAGTGCGAAGGTCCAGACCAGCGCGGGTCGATCGACGTCGGCGAGCAGCGAGGCGCGGTCCTCGCTCAGCACGCGGGGATGCAGCGGGATCGATCCGTCTGCGGCGTAGAGGGTCTGCCCGCGGCGGCGCGCTTCTGCGTCGACGGCTCCGCCGGGCTTGACGAAACCGGGCACGTCGGCGATCGCGTAGCGGACCGTGAAGCCCGATCCTGCACGCTCGAGGTGGAACGCCTGGTCCAGGTCACGCGATCCCTCGGGATCCAGCGTCGCGAACGGCACGTCGCGCAGGTCGAGGTCGGGCGTGACGACGGTCGTTGCCTCCGCCTCCGCGATGACCCCGGCCGGGAACTCCACTGGGGCATCCAATGATTCACGCAGCACTGCGAGCGCTGTGGCGAGCTCGGTCTGCGCGGCTGACGGGGCGACGTGCGATCGGCGCTGAGGCATGTCCCCACCCTAGGTCGAGACATCAGCAGCAGCGCTCAGGAAGGCACAGCGGCAGGTCTTCGAACGAAGTGTGCCGGTCCGTGAGCGACGCCGAATCAGAATGGTGCACCGACCGGTGTCTCGGAGCGGATGTCTTCTTCGATGAAGGCGCGCTCGTGGGTGAAGGTGAAGGTGATGGTGTGTTGGGGTGGTGGTGTGTCGGTGCCGGTGGGGCTGGTCCAGGTGTCGTGGCCGTCGTGGTGGGGTTGGACGTGCCAGGGTGTGTGGTGTTTGAGGATCCGTGGGCGAGGATCCCTTCGCGGATCGCCTGGATGCTGCTGAGTGTGCGTTCGACGTCGACGAGCATCGCGGTGAGCGCACCGAGTGCTTCCACCTGCTCGATCGTCGCATCCGCCATCGCCGCCATACCCGCAGCCAACCATGGACCACCGACATGCAAACCCCAGATCAACCGGACAAACCGGTATATCGCAACCTCGTCGAGCCGGGAGCTATCTCGCTCGCACCGGCCCCGATGTCGATCACCCGCGTTAGCGTGGTGGCATGACCACTCCAGCTGCCAAGGCCCAGACTCTGATCGGACTCTATGACGCTCCGGAGATCCTCCGCGTCGTCAACGTGTGGGATGTGGTGTCGGCTCGCGCCGTCGCCACGCTTCCCGAAACGCATGCCATCGCAACCGCAGGACACGGCATCGCCGCCTCGTTCGGCTACGACGACGGCTCCATCCCCCGCGACCTGATGCTCGACATGGTCGGACGCATCGCGGCATCAGTGAGCGTGCCGGTCACCGCCGACCTGGATGACGGATACGGCGACGCGGGGGAGACCACCCGACTCGCGATCGCCGCCGGAGTCGTCGGCGCCAACGTCGAGGACCGCCTCAAGCCCTTCGACGAGTCCGTCGCCGCCGTCGAGGCGATCGTGAAGGCTGCAGAGGCGGAGGGCGTGCCCTTCGCCCTCAACGCCCGCACCGACGCCTTCGTGCGTGCCGGCGGACGCTCTGCCCAGGAGAGCGTCGCCGACGCGATCCACCGAGGCCGTGCCTACATCGACGCCGGCGCGACCGCGGTCTTCGTCCCGGGGCTGCTCGACGCGAGCATCACACGTCAGCTCGTCGAGGGCATCGGCGAGCGCAAGGTGAGCGTCATCGGTGTTCCCGGTGCGCTCGCGGCATCCGAGTACGAGAAGATCGGCGTCGCACGCATCTCCTACGGTCCGCTCCCGCAGCGCGTCGCGCTGACCGCACTCCAGGAGCTCGCCGCGAGCCTGTACAAGGGTGGCGTGGTGCCGTCCGGACTTCCCGCGCTCAACTGACGAGCGTCGACCGAGACGAGTGACCGCGGATCAGTAGACTTGCTCCGTGGTCACTCGTCTTTCGAATTTCTTCCTCCGTACGCTCCGTGAAGACCCCGCAGGTGCCGAGGTCGCCAGCCACCGGCTGCTGATCCGCGCCGGGTACATCCGACCGCAGGCTGCCGGCATCTTCGCCTGGCTGCCGCTCGGGCTTCGCGTGAAGTCGAAGATCGAGACCGTCGTCCGTGAGGAGATGGGCTCGGCGGGTGCCCAGGAGGTGCACTTCCCGGCTCTGATGCCGCGCGAGGCCTATGAGGCGACGGGCCGGTGGGAGGAGTACGGCGATCTGCTGTTCCGCCTGCAGGACCGCAAGGGCGGGGACTACCTGCTCGCGCCGACCCACGAAGAGGCGTTCACACTGCTCGTGAAGGACCTGTACTCCTCGTACAAGGACCTGCCCCTCACGATCTACCAGATCCAGGACAAATACCGCGACGAGGCGCGGCCTCGCGCAGGCCTGCTCCGCGGCCGCGAGTTCACGATGAAGGACGCGTACTCGTTCGACGCGTCCGACGAGGGACTCGACGCGAGCTATCAGGCCCAGCGTGATGCGTATGAGCGCATCTTCCAGCGGCTCGGACTCGAGTACGTCATCGTGCAGGCGGATGCCGGCGCAATGGGCGGCTCGCGCAGCGAGGAGTTCCTGCACCCGACGCCGGTCGGCGAAGACACCTTCGTGCGCAGCGCAGGCGGATACGCCGCGAACGTCGAGGCATTCACCACCGCCGTCCCCGACGCGATCCCCTTCGACGCCGACGCGCAGCCCGTCGTGTTCGACTCACCGGACACTCCGACCATCGAGACACTTGTCGCGCACGCGAACGCAGTGCTCGACGGCGAGTACACGGCAGCCGACACCCTCAAGAACGTCGTGCTCGCGCTGACCCACCTCGACGGCTCGCGTGAGCTGGTCGTGGTCGGCATCCCCGGCGACCGCGAGGTCGACCAGAAGCGCGCCGAGGTCGCCTTCGCTCCGGCAGAGGTCGAGACCGCCACACCCGAGGACTTCGCAAAGCATCCGCTGCTCGTGAAGGGGTACATCGGCCCCTGGTCCGCGACCGGTGCGATCCTCGGCGAGGAGTCCGCCACCGACATCCGCTACCTCGTGGACCCCCGCGTCAGCGAGGGCACGAGGTGGATCACCGGCGCGAACATCGACGAGAAGCACGCGCATTCGGTCGTCGCGGGACGCGACTTCACTGCAGACGGCATCGTCGAGATCGCGAACGTGCGCGCGGGAGACCCCGCACCCGACGGCTCCGGCCCGGTCGAGCTCGCTCGCGGCATGGAGATCGGCCATGTGTTCCAGCTCGGCCGGAAGTACGCGGAGGCGCTCGGGCTCAAGGTGCTGAACGAGAACGGCAAGCTCGTCACGGTCACGATGGGTTCGTACGGCATCGGCGTCACCCGCATCCTCGCGATCATCGCCGAGCTGAACAACGACGACAAGGGGCTGATCTGGCCGGCATCCGTCGCGCCGTTCGACGTGCAGGTCGTCGCGGCCGGTCGTGACCAGGTCGCGTTCGACGTCGCCGAGGAGATCTCGGCGCAGCTCGAATCGGCGGGCCTCGACGTGCTCTACGACGATCGTCCCAAGGTGTCGCCCGGCGTGAAGTTCGGCGATGCCGAACTGGTCGGCGTGCCGAAGATCGTGATCGTCGGCCGCGGTGCCGCCGACGGCCAGGTCGAGCTGTGGGACCGTCGCAGTGGCGATCGTGACGCCGTGTCGGTCGCAGAGGCGGTCGCGCGACTCGTCGCCGGGTGATGCCATGATCGACGAGGCTCTGCCGGAGGCGCTGAGCGCCGAGGTCAACGCCGTGCTCGATGCGGCAGGCGTGAGCGCTGATCGCCGCCTGGTCATGCGGCTCATGCGCACCTCGATCCTGCTCGGTGAGGACGACACCGAGCGGCTCGATCTGAAGATCGCCTCGGCGGCGCTGGCGGAGATGCGCGACGCGTTCCGGCTGTTCGCGCCCTACCGGGGGATTCCCAAGGTCACCGTCTTCGGCTCGGCACGCACCCTGCAGGATGATCCGCTCTACCTGCAGGCGCGCGACGTGGCGGCCGCGCTCGCGAACGACGGCTGGATGGTCGTCACCGGCGCGGGTCCCGGCATCATGCAGGCGGCGGCCGAGGGCGCAGGCCCTGAGCTCTCGCTCGGCGTGTCCATCCGTCTGCCGTTCGAGGAGAAGCCCAACAGCCTCGTCGCCGGCCAGGATCATGTCGTCGCGATGAAGTACTTCTTCACCCGCAAGCTCATGCTCATCAAGGAGTCCCAGGGGTTCATCTGCCTGCCTGGCGGCTTCGGCACGCTCGACGAGATGTTCGAGCTGCTCACGCTGCAGCAGACCGGCAAGGCAGAGCCCACCCCGATCGTGCTGCTCGACGAGAAAGGCGGAACCTTCTGGCACGGACTCCGCCGGTTCATCGACGAGGATCTCGCGCCGACCGGCGTGATCTCCGAGGGAGACTTCGACCGCGTCGTCATCACGGACTCCGTCGAGGAGGCTCGACGGCAGATCGCCGGGTTCTGGCGCAACTACGACTCGCTCCGCTGGATCGGCGACACGCTGGTGCTGCGGTTGCGAGCAGAGCCGACGGATGGCGAGATCGCGGGCCTGAACCAGGAGTTCGCCGCCATGCTCGCAGTCGGTGCGATCGAGCGAGCCGAGCCGAGCCGGGTCGAGGTCGCCGACGACGATCTGCTGCATCTGCCGCGGCTCGCCCTGCATCTCGATCAGCGTCAGGTCGGCAATCTGTTCCGCCTGATCGGCGCGATCAACGCCCTTCCCTCGGCGCCAGCGGTCTGACCGAACAGAGGCATCAGCGGTCGCGTCGTGGCAGCAGTGCCGCGCACACGGTATCGTTGTACGGATGTCGCGTGTGCACACAGACGCGACGAGAGCTGAATAGAGGAGGCCGTCATGGACATCGAACTGAGTCTGCTGCGAGGGATCGAGAAGGAGAAGGCGATTCCCTTCGATGAACTCGTCTCGATCATCGAACAGGCCATCCTGACGGCGTACTCCAAGCACGTCTCATTCGACGGCGCTCCCGTCGAGGGCGTGCGCGTGCATCTCGACCGCAAGACCGGCCATGTCGCCGTGCTCCAGGTCGTACGCGATGAAGAGGACGCGATCATCGGTGAAGAGGACGCCACGCCGGACGACTTCGGGCGCATCGCCGCCTTCGCCGCCAAGCAGGTCATCAGCCAGCGTCTGCGCGACATCGCGGATGACGTCGTGCTCGGCGACTTCAAGGACAAGGAAGGCGACATCGTCGCCGGCGTGATCCAGCAGGGACCCAACCCGCGCATGATCCACGTCGACCTCGGCTCGGTCGAGGCGATCCTGCCGCCTGAAGAGCAGGTCCCCAGCGAGCAGTACACGCACGGGTCGCGCCTGCGCGTCTACGTCACGAGCGTCTCCAAGGGCATGAAGGGGCCGCAGATCACCGTCTCGCGCACCCACCCCGGCCTGGTCCGCAAGCTCTTCGCGCTCGAGGTGCCGGAGATCGCGGCCGGTCTCGTCGAGATCGTCGCGCTCGCCCGTGAGGCGGGCCACCGAACCAAGATCGCCGTCGTCGCGAAGGACCCGGCGATCAACGCCAAGGGCGCCTGCATCGGCGAGATGGGACGCCGTGTCCGCGCGGTCACCGAGGAGCTCTCCGGGGAGAAGATCGACATCGTCGATTACGACCCGGAGCTCGCGCCGTTCGTCGCGAATGCGCTCTCACCGGCGAAGGTCACGAGCGCCTTCATCCTCGATGCCAGCACCAAGGCCGTCCGAGCCCTCGTCCCCGACTACCAGCTGTCGCTGGCGATCGGCAAGGAGGGCCAGAACGCCCGCCTGGCGGCCAAGCTCACCGGCGCCAAGATCGACATCCAGCCGGACAGCGTGCTCGACTGATCCGCGGTCATTTCCGCCGACTCGGCGGCAGCTCGCACAGAGCGAGACGAAACGCAGGTGTAAGATGGAACCCGTACGAACGTGCGTCGGTTGCCGCACGCGTGCTTCCCGCTCCACTCTGCTCAGGGTGGTGAACCAGAACAACATCCTCGTCATCGACGAGCGTGCGGTTCTGCCGGGGCGCGGCGCGTGGGTGCATCCGACGGCTGAATGCATGGATGCCGCACTGCGGCGTCGAGCATTCGGACGAGCACTGCGTGCGTCCACTCAGCTGGACACACGGACCTTCGAACAGCACCCACCGAGAAACAAAGGCTGAACAGCTATGGAAACAAAGTGAACGGCTCGAAATGAGACCCGTCCGCGACTAGTGGTCTGCCCTGTCTGGGTGGACCAACTCAGACAGGAGAATTGTGGCTGGTAAACCACGCGTACACGAGATCGCCGCCGAGCTCGGCGTCGACAGCAAGATCGCACTCGCAAAGCTCAAGGAGCTCGGCGAGTTCGTGAAGAGCCCCTCATCGACCATCGAACCGCCGGTGGCGCGCAAGCTGCGCGCGGCGATCGAGGCCGACGGCTCGCTGAAGTCCGCCCCCGAGGCGACGCCCGCTGCGAAGCCGGCGTCGAAGTCGAGCGGCTCTTCGCCCAAGCCCGGTGCCTCCTCGGCACCGACCCCCGGTCCCAAGCCGGGTCCGAAGCCTGCTCCGGCGCCCGCAGAACCGGCTCCGGCCGAGGCTGCACCCGCTCCGGCAGCACCCGCGGCACCCGCGGCTCCCGCAGCAGAAGCCACCGAGGCTCCTGCCGAGTCGAAGCCCGCTGAAGGCGGCGCTCCGAAGCCCGGCGCCCCGCGTCCCGGCAACAACCCGTTCTCCTCCGCGCAGGGCATGGGACAGCGTCCCGCCGGCCCGCGTCCGGGGAACAACCCCTTCGCCTCGGCGCAGGGCATGGGCCAGCGCCCGAGCCCGACCCCCGGCAACATCCCGCGCCCGCAGGCGCCTCGTCCCGGCGCCCCGCGTCCGGGCGCACCCCGTCCCGGCTCTCCCCGTCCCGGCGCTCCGCGCGGCGGTCAGGGTGGTCGTCCCGGTGGTGCACCGTTCCAGCAGCGTCCCGGCGGCCCCGGTCGTCCCGGCGGTGCCGGTGGACCCGGTGGTGCAGGTGGCCCCGGCGCACGCCCCGGTGGAGGCTTCGCAGGTCGTCCCGGTGGCGGCGGCGGTCGCGGTCGTGGCCCGGGTGGAGGCACCGCTGGTGCCTTCGGCAAGGGTGGCGGCAAGAGCAAGCAGCGCAAGTCGCGGCGGGCGAAGCGGCAGGAATTCGAGATGCGGAGCGCCCCGGTCGTCGGTGGCGTCAACGTCACCCGCGGTAACGGGGAGATCATCCGCATGCGCCGCGGCGCGTCCATCGCGGACTTCGCGGACAAGATCGAGACGCTGACCGGTTACACGGTGCAGCCCGGAACCCTCGTGACGATCCTCTTCAACCTCGGCGAGATGGCCACGGCCACCGAGTCGCTGGACGAGGCGACGTTCGAGGTCCTCGGTGCCGAGCTCGGCTACAAGATCCAGATGGTCTCGCCCGAGGACGAGGACAAGGAGCTCCTCGAGGGCTTCGGTCTCAACCTCGAGCAGGAGCTGGAGGAGGAGAGCGAGGACGACCTCGAGATCCGTCCGCCGGTCGTCACCGTCATGGGTCACGTCGACCACGGTAAGACCCGACTCCTCGACGCGATCCGTCAGACCAACGTCATCGAGGGTGAAGCCGGTGGCATCACCCAGCACATCGGTGCCTACCAGGTCTGGACCGAGCACGAGGGCATCGAGCGCGCCATCACCTTCATCGACACCCCGGGTCACGAGGCGTTCACCGCCATGCGTGCTCGTGGTGCGCAGGTCACCGACCTCGCGATCCTCGTGGTCGCAGCCGACGACGGCATCATGCCGCAGACGGTCGAGGCGCTGAACCACGCCCAGGCGGCGAACGTGCCGATCGTGGTCGCGGTGAACAAGGTCGACAAGCCCGATGCCAACCCGTCGAAGGTTCGTCAGCAGCTCACCGAGTACGGTCTGGTCGCTGAGGAGTTCGGTGGCGACGTCATGTTCGTCGACGTCTCCGCTCGCGCCAACACCGGCATCCAGGACCTCCTGGACGCCGTGCTGCTCACGGCTGACGCCGGTCTCGACCTCACCGCCAACCCCAACAAGGGTGCCCGCGGTGTCGCGATCGAGGCGAAGCTCGACAAGGGTCGCGGTTCTGTCGCCACCGTGCTGATCCAGTCCGGAACGCTCCGGATCGGTGACGCCATCGTGGCCGGCACGGCCTATGGCCGCGTGCGCGCCATGGCTGACGAGAACGGCGAGCAGGTCCTCGAGGCCTACCCGTCGCGTCCGGTGCAGGTGCAGGGTCTGAACTCCGTGCCTCGCGCCGGTGACGTCTTCATCGTCACCGAAGAGGACCGCATGGCCCGCCAGATCGCTGAGAAGCGTGAAGCAGTCGAGCGCAACGCGCAGCTGGCCAAGGCTCGCAAGCGCATCTCGCTCGAGGACTTCACCCGTGCTCTCGAAGACGGCAAGGTCGAGTCGCTCAACCTCATCATCAAGGGTGACGTCTCCGGTGCCGTCGAGGCGCTGGAGGAGTCGCTCCTCAAGATCGAGGTCGACGACTCGGTGCAGCTGCGCATCATCCACCGCGGTGTCGGTGCGATCACCGAGTCCGACGTGAACCTGGCGACGATCGACAACGCGATCATCGTCGGCTTCAACGTCCGACCGGACACGAAGGCGCGCGAGCGTGCTCAGCGCGAGGGCGTCGACATCCGGTTCTACTCGGTGATCTACAACGCGATCGACGAGATCGAGAGCTCGCTCAAGGGCATGCTCAAGCCGGAGTACGAGGAGATCCAGTCGGGCGTCGCGGAGATCCGAGAGGTCTTCCGGTCCTCCAAGTTCGGCAACATCGCCGGTGTCATCGTGCGATCGGGAACGATCACGCGAAACGCCAAGGCTCGCGTCATCCGCGACGGCGTCGTGCTGGCCGATGGTCTCGCCATCGAGTCGCTGCGCCGCTTCAAGGACGATGTCACCGAGGTCCGCACGGACTACGAGGCCGGTATCGGCCTCGGCAAGTACAACGACATCCAGATCGGCGATGAGATCGAGACCACCGAGCTCATCGAGAAGCCGCGAGGCTAGGAGTCAGATCGAGATCTTCGGGCGCTCTTCGCGCTGGCTCCTTCGAGAGCACAGCGAGGAAGGGCGCCCGAAGACTTCGTGGAGAAGGAGAGAACAATGGCTGGTGAACGACAGGCCCGTCTCGCGGACCGCATCCGTGTGATCCTCGCTGAACGCCTCGAGAAGGGGCTGCGCGACCCGCGGCTCGGTTTCGTGACGCTGACCGACTGCCGCGTCAGCGGCGACCTCCAGCACGCCTCGGTGTTCTACACCGTCCTCGGCACCGAGGAGGAGCGCATCGCCAGCGGTGCGGCCCTCGCTTCGGCGACCGGGATGCTGCGCAGCGAGGTCGGACGTCAGCTCAGCACGCGCCTCGTGCCGACCCTGGAGTTCATCCCCGATGCGCTCCCGGAGAACGCGGATCACATCTCGGCACTCCTGCGCGAAGCACGGGAGCGGGACACCGAGGTCGCGAAGCTCGCGTCCTCCTCGTCCCACGCCGGTGAGGCCGACCCGTACCGACGCGCCGAGGAATCCGAAGAGGACTGACCCCGGTCTTGCTATCCTCAGCCGTGCGAGATGGGTGGCTCGCGTAGCTGAAGGGGATCGGTATCGACGCTTCGCGCGCCCACCCAGAACGATTCGTCGTGCGTCCGGCCATGGAGTCGCTCCTCGACGACCTCCTGGCCGCCCGTGTCAGCTGCGCTCCCCATGTGCTCACCGTGCTCGTGGAGCAGCTGCACGGTGACCGGAGCGCCATCCTGCAGGTCGCGGAGACGCTCACTGCCGCACAGCGGCACGGGGTCAGCTCTCTGCCCGTGCCGCTTCCCTGCGTCGCCGCGATCTCGGATGCGTTCCGAGCGCTGGAGCTCACCGCGGAGGATCGCGAGCTGCTGCTGGCGCTGGCGCTGCATCTGGATGATCGGCTTGCTCCGATCCTCGAGTTCGACGGCCGCTCCGCCGCGGAGATCGCCGAGGGGTCGCTCGGGGTCCACATCGCGATCCGTGCCGGCAGCATCCGATTGGTCGACCCTCGACTGGCCGTCTGGGTGCAGTCGACCACCACCGCCGGTCAGCAGGCTGCGGTCCACGGGCGCCTCAGCGCGGTCTTCGACGCGCGCGGAGACCGGATGCAGCGGGACTGGCATCGCGCGAGGGCATCGCTCCAGCGGCGTCCCGCGAGCGCGTCAACGCTCATCAGGAGCGCGCGTGAGCTCACGGAGACCGGGCGTCCGCTCCGCGCGCTGCGGCTCGCCGACGAGGCGGCAGCGCACGCCACGGGCGCTGCGCAGGAGATGGCCCAGCTCGCCGCCGGAGTCGCTGCCGCTGCGGCGGGACTGTCCGACGAGGCTTCCGCTCGCCTCAGCAGGCTGTTCCCCGCCGGCGCCGAACGATTCCGCCTGCAGGCGCTCTCCGGTCGCATCTGCGCGCAGGCGTTCCTGCAGGGGACCGTGCCGGATCCGGCTCCTGCTGCGTTCGGACCTCGGACCGACGACGGTGACAACTGGCTCGCCTGGTCCCGTGCGGCGGCATTCGCAGCGATCCTGAGTGCCGAGCGCGGTGATCGCCGGACGATGCGACTCTGGCTCGATACCGTCCACGACGGGACCGCGCGCGTGGCGGACGGACGTGCATTGCACGACTCGGCGGTCGAGCTCAGCTGGCTGCTCATCGGTGAACCGGAGTCCGGTCCCGGCGAAGCGCCCGGCGTCGAGGTGCCGAGTGCCCGGATCGTCCGTGCCCTCAGGGCCGCCCTGGAGGATGACATCGACGGCGCGCTCCGGATGCTCGCGGCAGACGGACCGTGTGTGCCGGCCGATCCCGATCCCCTCCTCACCGGATTCGAGCACAGCCCGGTGGTGCGTGCCTATCTGGCGGTCACCGAGGTGCTGCTGCTGCTGTGGCGCGGTGACGTCGGCGTCGCTCGTGATCGGATGATCGCCGCGTCCTTCGACCTGCCGGTCACGATCCCGTTCGCCGGACTCGGGGTGATCCTCGCACGCCGACTCGACATCGCGGTGCTCGGCGAGCTCGGCCCGGTGTCGCGCGCGCTCTCGACCGCGCTTCCCGCACCGGTCAGGTTCGATCTCCTGGTCGACCGGAGCATCCGATCGTCACTGGCCGGAGCCTTCGACGACGCCGAGTCGGCGCGACGACTCTGGCTCGAGCTGGGCGCACCGCAATCCGGCTTCGCCGTGCCGGGGATCGACGGGGCGTCGACACGGAGCGAGGGGAATCGCCGACGCGTGCTGCGCCCACCCGGGATGGCGCTCGCGTCCGAACTGCGGCGGCGTTCCGCCTCGATGACGGAATCGGGATGGCGGGTCCAGCGGCAGGAGATCCGTGACGCGCTGCGTGGAGTGCGCTCCCCGTTCGAGCGCGCGACCGTGGAGTCCGCCATCGGCGTCCAGTGCGCGATCCGGGCTGATCACGTGGCGGCGAGAGCCCATCTGCGCACGGCCATCGGGCTGTTCGAGATATCGGGCGCGAGTGCATGGGCGAGGTCCGTGCAGGACCGGCTGGACAGCTGGGATCGCCTCGGCGACCCCGACGCGTTGCCATCCGATTCCATGGCGGCATGTCGCAGAACCTGGTCGGAGCTGCTCACGGCGCGCGAGCTCGAGGTCGCGATGCTGACGGTCGGGGGAGCGACCAATCGGGAGATCTCGGACACGCTCCGAGTGTCCGTGCGCACGGTCGAGGTGCACCTCGGGCGCGTGTTCGCCAAGCTGGACGTCCGCACTCGTGTGGAGCTGACCGTGCTCGCGCATCGGACGAATCGGCACGGCTGACGTGATGCCGGCGCAGATCGGGAGTCAGCGGGGGAGCGAGAGTGCGCCGTCCGCCGCTTCGGCCAGGCCGTCTGCGATCAGCGAGTCGATCGCTCGGTCGCGCTGCACCGGGTCCGGCCAGTCCGGGAGCACGGTCTCCAGGGCGACACCGTCTGCGTCGGCGCCGCGGAGCACGCGCAGGACTGCGCCGCGCGCCTGTCGATCGGAGCCCTCGAACGCCGCCTGACGCCTGCGCGCATCACCGGTGTCCGGCCGTCCATCGGCGACCCAGGCGCAATCACCGAGCAGCGGGCAGATCTCGCACTGCGGCGACCGCGCGGTGCAGACAGTCGCTCCCAGCTCCATCGCCGCAGCGTTGAAGACGGCTGACTCCGCGTCGCTCGATGGCAGGAGCGACTCCATCAGCAGCAGATCTCGTCGAGACGGCGATGCCGGATGGGATCGCCCCTCGACAGCCCTGGCGAGCACCCTGCGGGTGTTGGTGTCGACGACCGGATGCCGGTCGCCGTAGGCGAACACCGAGACGGCACGCGCCGTGTAATCGCCGATGCCGGAGAGGGCGAGCAGCGCATCGACGTCTCGCGGCACCACGCCACCGTGCCGTTCGACCACCTCGACCGCGGCGCGGTGCAGCCAGAGCGCGCGACGGGGGTAGCCGAGGTTCGCCCACTGCTGCACGACCTCCGCCGGGGTCGCTGCGGCCATCGCGGCCGGGGTGGGCCAGCGCTCGAGCCAGGCCTCCAGGCGGGGGATCACGCGGGAGACCTGCGTCTGCTGCAGCATGAACTCGCTCACGAGCACGCCCCATGCACCGAACTCCTCGTGGAATGCGGCGCGCCGCCACGGCAGGTCGCGTGCGTTCGTGCGGTACCAGTCGGTGAGCGGCAGCGTTCTTCCCTGGGGTGCCGGGGACGCGGTCTGGGGCATCCTGACAGCCTATTCGAGCTCGCCGCGCGCGCCCTCAGCCGCCGGCCGCTGCTCGGCTGAGCGACGGCCGGCGCGTGGGTAGGCTGGATGGATGGTCTCGCCCGGCATCCTCCTCGTCGACAAACCCGCTGGGCTCACCAGCCATGACGTGGTGGCTCGCACCCGCCGCGCATTCGGGACCAGGAAGGTCGGCCACGCCGGCACGCTCGACCCCATGGCGACCGGGCTGCTGGTGATCGGCATCGAAGGGGCGACCCGACTGCTGACCTACGTGGTCGGCGCAGACAAGACCTATGAGGCGACGATCCGGCTCGGACAGCGCACGAGCACGGATGACGCCGAGGGCGAGATCGTCACGGCTGCACCGTCGGATGCCTGGGAACACGTCTCGCCCGAACGCATCGCCGCCGGGATCGCCGCGCTGAGCGGCCCGATCTCGCAGGTGCCGAGCTCGGTGTCCGCCATCAAGGTCGACGGCCGCCGAGCCTATGACCGCGTGCGTGCCGGCGAGGAGGTCGTGCTCGCCGCGCGCGATGTCGTCGTGTCGCGCTTCGACCTGCTGGCGGAGCGCTCAGGCGATGGGTACCTCGACCTCGACGTGATCGTGGACTGCTCGTCGGGCACGTACATCCGCTCACTCGCCCGCGACCTCGGAGCCGGGCTGGGCGTCGGCGGACACCTGACGGCCCTGCGCCGCACCCGCGTCGGTCCGTTCGAGGTGGCCGATGCGGTCTCGATCGACGCCCTCGAAGGCGCTGCGACGCTCACCGCCGGCGCGGCCGCCGCACGGATCCTGCAGGCTCTGCCCGTGACGGCCGAGGAGGCCCGAGACCTGCGACACGGCAAGCGGCTCGTCGGCCAGGCGGAGCGTCTCGACGGAGCGATCGCGGCGGCGATCGACGAGCAGGGCGACCTGGTCGGGATCGTCGAGAAGCGCGGCGCCGACCTCAAGAGCGCGATGAACATGCCGGAGGCCGCCGGATGATCCTCTGGTTCACGATCGCGCAGATCGCGGTCGCAGTCGTGGCAGGACTCTTCTGCCTCATCGCCGGACTCGCTGGGCGCAGGCCGAGCGACTTCAGCGTCGGATCGCTGGCGCTCGTCGAGGTGCTGCTCATCGTCCAGGTGATCGTGGCGATCGTCGCACCGCTGGCCGGCAACGCGCCGACCGGCGATCTGCTCGAGTACTGGGTGTACCTGGTGTCCGCCGCACTGCTGCCGATCGGCGGAGTGCTCTGGGCCCTGATGGAACGCAGCCGCTGGAGCACCGTGATCCTCGGCGTGGCGGCATTCGCGGTCGCCGTCATGCTGTGGCGCATGCAGGTGATCTGGACCATCCAGATCGCGTGACGCGCGCCGCAGATCACGTCACACGGCGACCAGCGGGATCCCGTCTCAGCCGGCGGCTCTAGGATGGTATGCGCTATGAGCTCCACCGCCCCCTCCACTCGGATGACAGGAATCGGTCGCGTCCTGGTGATCGTCTATGCCGTCATGGCCCTCGCCGCGACGGGCCGCAGCTTCGTCCAGATCGTCCGCCGATTCGACGAGGCGCCCCTGGCGTACTCGCTGTCGGCGCTGGCCGCACTGGTCTACATCCTCGCGACCCTCGCGCTCGTGCTGGCCAGGCGTCGCGGGTGGTACACCGTCGCCTGGGTGGCGATCGTGTTCGAGCTCACGGGAGTGCTCGTGGTCGGTCTGCTGAGCATCCTGCTGCCCGAGCTCTTCCAGCACGAGACCGTCTGGTCGCTGTTCGGACGCGGCTATCTCTTCATCCCGCTCGTGCTCCCGATCTTCGGCATCTGGTGGCTGCGGACGCACAACCCAGCGGCTCTCGAGCGTTCGCGCGCCGAGGTCGCCGCGTGATCGTCTTCCGCGACACCGGTGAGGTGCCGGCCGACTTCGGCCCGAGCGTCGTGGCGATCGGCAAGTTCGACGGCGTGCACGCGGGGCACCGCGCAGTCATCGCGCGCCTGAACGAGCGCGCAGCGGAGACCGGCGCCCGCGCCGTGGCCGTGACCTTCGACCGCAACCCGCTCGCGGTGCTGCGCCCTGATCGCTGCCCTGAGAACGTGGTGTCGGTCGACCGCAAGATCGAGCTCCTCGGAGAGCTCGGCCTCGATGCCACGCTGCTGCTCACCTTCGACCACGAGCTGGCGTCGCGCAGCGCCGAGGACTTCGTCGCCGAGATCCTCGTGCGGGCGCTGAAGGTGTCGACCGTGCTGGTCGGCGAGGACTTCCGCTTCGGGCACGGCGGCGCCGGAACCCCGGAGCTGCTGCGTGCGCTCGGACCGGACAACGGCTTCACGGTCGAGGTGGTCGACGACGTGTACCTGCCCGAGTACTCGCGCAGGGTGTCGTCGACGTGGATCCGCGAACTGCTCATCCAGGGCGACGTGACCGCGGCCGCTCGCGTGCTCGGTCGATACCCGGACGTGCGCGGCGAGGTCGTCCACGGCCTCAAGCGCGGGCGCGAGCTCGGATTCCCGACCGCCAACCTCTCGACCATCACCGACGCGTTCGTCCCGGCGGACGGCGTGTACGCGGGGTGGCTCGTCGATCACGACACCGGCCTCCGGCATCCCTCGGCGATCTCGGTCGGAACGAACCCGACCTTCGACGACGTGCTGGTCCGCCAGGTCGAGGCGCACGTGATCGGCAGGATCGGACTCGACCTCGACGGGCTCGACCTCTACGGCCACGACGTCACGGTCGAGTTCGTGGAGCGCCTGCGCGGCATGGTGGCGTTCGAGGGCATGGAGAAGCTCGCGGAGCAGATGGGCGACGACGTCACGGACGCGGCCCGCGTGCTCGGCGTCGCATCCTGACACGCGTCGGTCGCCGATGCGGCCGGAGAGCCCGGCGTCCCATCGTCGGGGCCTGACACGCATCCTTCTGGGCTCCGATTCTTCGCCCGGAGCCCGTGATGGCGTAGACTGAGGGTGGTTCCGGCCGATCCTCACGCATGATGCGTGCATCGGAGGGAACGGATCTACTGTTCGTACGGTCATGGCCCACGCCACACGCGGACATCGAGAACGGCTCCCGCGTCTGAGGATGCGAAAGCCTTCACGCTCAGGAGGAGCATGCCGACTACGGCAACCGCCGCCACGCGGCGAAAGAAGACGTCCCGTCGTGACGACGAGGCACCGCTGATCCCGATCCTCGCGCGCAAGGTGCGCGAGATCGAGGCGAAGTCGCAGCGCGGCAAGCTCGGCCCGACGAACAGGGTCAAGTTCCAGGTGATTGCATTCCTGGTGCGCGAGGAACGTGCACGGGTGAAGGCGGATGCCGAGATCGGCGACCCCGCCCGCGCCGAGCTGCTGAAGCGGCTCGACGGCGTCGCGACGATCCTCGCCAAGACGGCTGCCCGTGACACCTCGCTGATCCAGCTGCTGGAGGCCGACCAGGCGACCTCGCCCGTCGCGAAGCGCATGCGCCGCGACTGGTTGCTCGAATCCGGTGCCGAGCTCGCGCCGGAGGAGCTGATCATCGCCGACATCGCGCCGGTGCAGATGCCGGTCGTCTCGGCAGCGATCGCCGAGCGTCAGGTCACCCCGCCGTCGGTGGAGTCGCGTCAGCTGGCGAACCCGTTCCTCGCACCAGACCTCACGCCTCGTGCGACCACGACGCCGCGCCGGCGCCTGGACGGCTGGGAGCTGATGGGACCGCTCTACAAGTCCTTCGAGACCGGAGCGGGCGGAGCCGCGGCGAGCATGGAGCTGCCCCCGGCCCCGGAGTACGACCACCTGTCGCCCAAGGGCCTCGAGGTGATGGTGCACCAGTCGCGCTTCCTCGAGTCGGTGCGCGCGGGTCACCGCAGCTTCCTCCTGGCCGATGAGCCCGGCCTCGGCAAGACGGCCCAGTCGTTGCTCGCGGCATCCGTCGCCGGCGCCTACCCGCTGCTGGTCGTCGTCCCCAACGTCGTGAAGATGAACTGGGCACGCGAGGTGGAGCGGTGGACGCCGCAGCGCCGAGCGACCGTCATCCAGGGCGATGGCGCCGACATCGACGCGTTCGCCGACATCTTCATCGTGAACTACGAGATCCTCGACCGGCACCTCTCGTGGCTGTCGTCGATCGGTCTGCGCGGCATGGTCGTCGACGAGGCGCACTTCATCAAGAACCTCTCCTCGCAGCGGTCGCAGAATGTGCTGTCGCTCGCCTCCCGCGTGCGCGAGCGCACCCCGGGCGGCAACCCGCTCATGCTCGCCCTCACCGGCACCCCGCTGATCAACGACGTCGAGGACTTCGACGCGATCTGGCGCTTCCTCGGCTGGACGACCGGCGAGAAGCCCGGTCCCGAGCTCATGGAGAAGCTCGATGCCACCGGCTACACGCCGGCGGACAAGGCCTTCTATCCGGAGGCTCGCGACGCCGTGATCTCGATGGGTATCGTCCGTCGTAAGAAGAAGGACGTCGCCGCCGATCTGCCCGACAAGCTCGTCGCAGACCTGCCGGTGCAGCTGGACGACGAGTTCGGCCGCAGCATCCGTCAGGCGGAGCGCGAGCTGGGGGAGCGGCTGGCTGCGAAGTACCGCCGCATCATCGACGCACGTGGAGACCGCGGTCTCGCCCCCGGTGAGATCGACGATGACATCGTCCGCATGGTCGCGCACAACGAGCTCGAGGAGTCCAAGGCGTCCGGCACGGGAGGCGACAACGTCTTCACCATGGTGCGTCGCATCGGTCAGGCGAAGGCGCAGCTCGCCGCGGACTATGCGGCGCAGCTGCAGCGCTCGGTCGGCAAGGTCGTCTTCTTCGCGAAGCACATCGACGTCATGGACCGGGCAGAGGCGCACTTCGCCTCGGTCGGGATCCGTTCGGTGTCCATCCGAGGAGACCAGAGCACGACGGCCCGCCAGCAGGCGATCGACGACTTCAACGGCGACCCCGACGTCGGCATCGCGGTCTGCTCGCTCACGGCCGCCGGCGTCGGTCTGAACCTGCAGGCGGCATCCAACGTGGTGCTCGCCGAACTGTCGTGGACGGCCGCAGAGCAGACGCAGGCGATCGACCGCGTGCACCGCATCGGACAGGACGAGCCGGTCACGGCGTGGCGCATCATCGCGGCGCACACGATCGACACGAAGATCGCCGAGCTGATCGACCAGAAGCAGGGCCTCGCTGCCCGTGCGCTGGACGGCGAGGCGGCGGACGAGGCGGCGGCGGAGCCGATCCAGCTCGCGGCGCTCATGCACCTGCTGCGACAGGCGCTCGGCGAGGCCTGAGGACGGTGTTAAGAACGTCGGTTCTTGCACCCGTTCTCGAGGTCTGATCGACGCTCGGCGCCAACTTCGAGGTTTCGCGCGGATCCCACTGTCAAGATCGTGGGTTTTCGCCTCGCCCGAATGGCGCTGAGCGGCGTCGGGGCGCTAGGGTCGATCGAGGCAACGTCGCCTCTTTCCCCCACACTCCCGAACGTCTGAAGGCGGCAGCATGAAGATCGGCATCCTCACGAGCGGCGGCGACTGCCCCGGTCTGAACGCGGTCATCCGCGGCATCGTCCTGAAGGGGACCACGACCTACGACATCGAGTTCGTCGGCATCCGGGACGGATGGCGCGGCGTGGTCGACGGCGACTTCTTCCCGCTCACGCGTCACGAGGTGAAGGGTCTGTCGAAGGTCGGCGGCACGATTCTCGGCACCAGCCGGACGAACCCCTACGAGGGGCCGCGTGGTGGCGCAGAGAACATCGCGAAGACGCTCTACGGTCACCACATCGACGGCATCGTCGCGATCGGCGGCGAGGGCACGCTCGCGGCGGCCGATCGTCTCGCGAAGGACGGCATCAACGTGATCGGCGTCCCCAAGACGATCGACAACGACCTCCGCGCGACCGACTACTCCTTCGGGTTCGACACCGCGGTCAACATCGCGACCGACGCCATGGACCGTCTGCGCACGACCGGTGACTCGCACCAGCGGTGCATGGTGGCCGAGGTCATGGGCCGCCACGTCGGCTGGATCGCTCTGCACGCGGGCATGGCTGCCGGCGCGCACGTGATCTGCATCCCCGAGGTGCCGATGTCGATCGATGAGATCACCGCGCTCGTCAGCAGCGCGCACGACCGTGGGCGTGCTCCGCTCGTCGTCGTCTCCGAGGGCTTCACGCTCACGGGGATGGACGAGGCGTTCAGCGACAAGGGCCTCGACGCCTTCAACCGTCCGCGTCTCGGCGGCATCAGCGAGGTGCTCGCGCCGGAGATCGAGCGGATCACCGGCATCGAGACCCGTTCGACCGTGCTCGGCCACATCCAGCGCGGCGGATCGCCCTCCGGCTTCGACCGCGTCCTCGCGACCCGCCTCGGGCTCCACGCGGCCGATGCGCTCGTGGAAGAGGCCTGGGGCAAGATGGTCTCGCTCCGCGGCACCGACATCGTCAGGGTCCCCTTCGCCGAGGCGCTGGGCGAGCTGAACACCGTGCCGCGCAGCCGCTACGACGAGGCAGCAGCCCTGTTCGGCTGAGAATCCTGCATCCGACACCGCTGCGCGCCCTGTGGCGCGCAGCGGTGTCGTGTGTCAGGCCTCTGCGAGACCCAGGGTGTCGAGCAGCCAGGCGAGCTCGAACGCCCGCTCGCGCCAGGAGTTGTACCGTCCGCTGACGCCGCCGTGCCCTGCGACCATCTCGCACTTCAGCAGCACGTCCTCGGCCCCTGCCTCACGCAGACGCGCGACCCACTTGGCCGGCTCGACGTACAGCACTCGCGTGTCGTTGAGCGAGGTGACGGCGAGGATGCGGGGGTACTCGACCCCGTCGCGCACGTTCTCGTACGGCGTGTACGACTTCATGTAGGCATAGACGTCTGCGTCGTGCAGCGGGTCGCCCCACTCGTCCCACTCGATCACCGTCAGCGGCAGCGAGGGGTCGAGGATCGTGGTGAGCGCGTCGACGAACGGCACGGCGGCCAGGATGCCCGCGAACAGCTCCGGTGCGAGGTTCGCGACCGCACCCATCAGCAGTCCTCCGGCGCTGCCGCCCTCCGCGACCAGCCGATCCGGCGAGGTGATGCCGCTGTCGACCAGGTGCCGAGCGCACGCCACGAAGTCCGTGAACGTGTTCTTCTTCTGCAGCAGCTTGCCGTCCTCGTACCACTGGCGGCCCATCTCGCCGCCGCCGCGCACGTGCGCGACCGCGAAGACGACGCCGCGATCGAGCTCCGAGAGCCGGGCCACCGAGAAGCCGGGGTCGATCGAGTGCTCGTACGACCCGTAGCCGTACAGGTGCAGCGGGCGGGGCTCGTCGCCCGGCGTCCCGAACGACCGCTTCCAGACCAGCGAGATCGGCACGCGGGTGCCGTCCTCGGCCGTCGCCCACGCGCGCTGCTGCCCGTAGTCGTTCGGCTCGTACCCGCCGAGCACGGTCGCGCGCTTGCGAAGCAGGAGCTCACTGGTCGCGAGATCGAGGTCGTACACGGTGCCGGGTGTCACGAACGACGTGTAGCCGAGGCGCAGGTAGGGGGAGTGCCACTCCGGGTTCCCGCTGACACCAGCCGAGTACAGCGGCTCGTCGAACGCGAGTTCGTCCACGGCATCCGTCGAGTAGTCGAGCAGCCCGACGCGCTCGAGACCCTCGCTGCGGTACTCGAGCGTCGCGAAGTCGCGGAACGCGTCCATGCCGAGCAGCCGTCGCCCGGCGACGTGCGGAACGACCACGTGACGCTCGCCGGCGGGAGCGGATGCCGAGACCGAGACGAGCTCGAAGTCGAGCGCGCCGTCGTTGTGCAGGATCAGCAGGCGGTCCTCGCCGTCGACGACCGCGTGGTCGACCGAGTACTCGACGCCTTCGACACGCGGCCACACGATCTGCGGCGTCGCGGTGAGATCGCCGGTCAGGTCGACCAGGTACTCCTCGCTGGTGATGCTCGAGCCGACGCCGATCACGAGGTACCGGCGACTGCGCGTGATACCGGCACCCAGCCAGTACTTCTCGTCCGGCTCGTGGAACAGCCGCACATCCTCGCTGAGGGGCGTGCCGAGCCGGTGCAGCCAGAGCGTGTCCGGACGCCAGGCCTCGTCGCGCGTCGTGTAGATGATCGCCGTGCCGTCCGGCGTGAAGAATGCGCTCCCGGTGTTCGGGATCTCGTCGGTGAGCGTCTCGCCGGTCGCCAGGTCGCGCACGTGCACGGTGTAGACCTCGTCGCCCTCGAAGTCCGTCGACCAGAGCAGCTTCGTCGAGTCGTCGGTCGTGTCGAAGGCGCCGAGCGAGAAGAACTCGTGGCCCTCGGCCTCGGCGTTGCCGTCGAGCAGCACGACCTCGCCGGGGACCGGTACGCCTGGTTCCAGGGTCGGGGGAGTCCAGTCATCCGGCGCGGCTGCCGCGCGGCAGTGGATGCCGTACTGCGCGCCCTCCTCGGTGCGGCTGTAGTACCACCAGTCGCCACGACGGGTCGGCACGGAGAGGTCGGTCTCCTGCACGCGCCCCTTGATCTCCTGGAACAGCCGCTCGCGGAGGTCGGCGAGGTGCGCGGTCGATGCCTCGGTGTGGGCGTTCTCCGCTTCGAGATGGCCGATCACGTCGGCGGCGTCTTTTGCGCGCAGCCATTCGTACGGGTCATCGACGGTGTCACCGTGATGGGTGCGGGCGGTCGGACGGCGATCGGCGATCGGTGCTTGAGTCACCGCTCCACGCTATCCCAGGTCAAGTTGACCGGCACCGGGCAGGGTGGGAGGATTCAACGGGGCCGGTTAACGGAAGTCAAACCCACGGTGAACTCTTCGTTCATCACGTCGATCTCGTCGACACCTCCTTCTTCCTCAAACGACCGAAAGCGAACGGTGGAAACCGCAGCCCTCATCGTCGTGCTGGTGATCCTGCTGGCACTCTTCTTCGACTTCACGAACGGGTTTCACGACACCGCGAACGCGATGGCGACCCCCATCGCCACCGGCGCGCTGAAGCCCAAGACCGCCGTGCTCCTCGCGGCCGTCCTCAATCTGGTCGGCGCCTTCCTGTCGACCGAGGTCTCGCAGACCGTCTCGCACGGCATCATCCGTGAGGAGAGCATCCAGCAACAGGCGGATCTCTTCCTGCCGATGATCTTCGCTGGCCTGATCGGCGCGATCACCTGGAACATGCTCACCTGGCTGCTCGGCCTGCCGTCGAGCTCATCGCACGCGCTGTTCGGCGGCCTGATCGGCGCCACGCTCGTCGGCGTCGGTGTCGGCGGCATCGATTTCGGCATGGTGCTCTCGAAGATCATCCTCCCGGCCCTGATCGCCCCGGTGACCGCCCTGGTGATCGCCTTCATCGCCACCAAGATCGCGTACTCGATCACGCGCCGGTACGACGGCAAGCCCGACGGGCGAGACGGGTTCCGCTGGGGCCAGATCTTCACCTCGTCGCTGGTCGCACTCGCGCACGGCACGAACGACGCGCAGAAGACCATGGGCGTCATCACCCTCGCCCTGATCACGGTCGGCTGGCAGAGCCAGGACCAGGCGGATCCGCACCTGTGGGTCATCGTCGCCTGTGCGGTCACGATCGCGCTCGGCACCTACCTCGGCGGATGGCGCATCATCCGCACACTCGGCAAGGGCCTGACCGAGGTCAAGCCCGCCCAGGGCTTCGCGGCCGAGAGCTCGACCGCGGCCACGATCCTCGCCTCGAGCGCTTTCGGCTTCGCGCTGTCGACCACGCAGGTCGCCTCGGGATCGGTGATCGGCTCCGGCCTCGGTCGCCGCGGGTCCACGGTGCGCTGGCGGACCGCAGGACGCATCGCGATCGGATGGCTGCTCACGCTGCCGGCCGCCGGAGCGGTGGGTGCGGTCGCCGCCCTCATGATCAACTGGCTCGGCACCTGGGGCATCGCGATCGACGCGGTCCTGGCGCTGGTCGTCATCGTCGGACTGTTCCTGCGCTCGCGCCGCGACGCGGTGACCCCCGCCAACGCCATGAGCGACGTGGCCGAGTCCGGTCTGGCGATCGAACTGCCCGACTCGCCGCCGCCGACGCGTCGCCAGCAGCGCGTCGCCCTGGCGAAGGCCAAGCGGAACGCCAGCTCCACGGTTCCGGCTGCATCGGATGAGGAGTCGAAGTGAACGTCGTGATCGACTGGAATGCCTTCCTCCTGGTGTTCGCCGCCGCCCTGATCGGGGCATCGGCGATCGTCACGTTCTACGCTGTCGGCCTGCGCCTGCTCGTCCGCAGCGGCCGAGCGCCGGTGGTCAGCCCTGCCGAGTTCACCGACGCCATCACCGTGATCTCCGAGAAGGAGCTCAAGCGGGCGGCCAAGCAGGCTGCCAAGCAGGCGCGCAAGAGCCCGCTCACCGAGGGGCAGAAACGGCTCTCGCTCGTCGGCGCCTACGCGTGCTTCGCGCTGTGCGCGTGCGCGGTCATCGCCGGCATCCTGATCATCGTCGTCGGGCACTGAGCCGAAGCTGCTGAACGGGAGCGCCGGCAGGCAGGCCGCCCGAGTCCGAGACCCGCTCTAGGCTGATGGCATGACAGCCCCCGCAGGCAACGAGTACGTGTTCGGTCGTCATCAGCCGGCGTCGCACGTGCTGATCCACGTCAGCGACCCGCATTTCCTCGCCGGCGGCGCCCGCCTGGGTGGACGCTACGACGTGGAGGCGAACTTCGCCAGGACGCTCGAGGCGATCCGACTGGTCCACCCGCATCCTGCGGCGATCGTCGTGACGGGCGACCTGACCGACCTGGGGGAGCCGGATGCGTATCGGCGCCTGCGCGATGCGCTCGAGCCGGTCGCGGCCGAGCTCGGCACGGTCGTCGTCTGGGTCGCGGGCAATCACGACGAGCGCCCGGCGCTCCGGGAGGGGCTCCTCGACCTCGCGCCGACGGAGGAGCCGGTGACCGGGGTCTGGGACCTCGACGGACTCCGGCTGATCGCGCTCGACACGAGCGTCCCCGGCTGGCATCACGGTGACCTCGACGAGGCCCAGCTGGCATGGCTGCGCGACGTGCTCGCCGAGCCTGCGCCCCACGGCACGCTGCTCGCGATGCATCACCCACCGCTGCCGAGCCACCTGCCGCTCTTCGACATCCTGGAACTGCGCCACCAGGACGAACTCGCCGAGGTCATCAGGGGCAGCGATGTCCGCGGCATCCTCGCCGGCCATCTGCACTATTCCGCGCACGGCACGTTCGCCGGGGTGCCGGTGAGCGTCTCGTCCGCCACCTGCTACACGATGAACGTGTCGCTCCCTGCCGCAGATGTCAACGGAATGGATGCCGCGCAGGCGTTCCAGCTCGTGCACGTGCATCCGGACACGATCACGCACACGGTGGTGCCGGTGACCGCCGCTCCCACCGGCGAGTTCTTCTCGGAGGCGTGGCTGGAGCGGATGGCGGCCCTGACCCCGGAGCAGCGGCTCGAGGCCTTCTCCCGCAAACGCGCTCGCTGACGACGGGTCCGACCGGCAGCCGTCAATGCAGGAGCCCGACGACCAGGTCGTCGATCACCTGGTCGGTCGAGGTGCCTGGGTCGATCGACGTCGTGAGACGGTCGAGCAGGAGCCCGTCGATCGCGTAATGGAACAGCGCGATCTCCCGCGGCCCGCCGGGGAGCCCTGCTGCGGCGTTGAACGCCACGTCGCCCTCGAACCCGGCGCGTTGCCACGCTCCCAGGATCGCCGCCAGCTCGGGGCGTCGGCTGCTCTCGAGGCGGAGCTCGAACAGCGCCAGCGTCACCTCGCGGTCATCCGTGAGACGCCGCACGATGTCGCGGATGTAGTCGGCGAAGAGCTCGCGGCTCGGCGTGCCCGTCGCGCGGGCCTCCAGATCCTCCGGGGTGGGGGAGAGTCGCTCGCCGATCCGGTCGACGAGTCCGGCGATGAGCGCATCTCGGGAGCGGAAGTAGTTCGACGTGGTGCCCGTCGGCACCGCAGCAGCCTCGTCGACGGCGCGGTGCGTGAGTCCACGCGATCCGTCCTGCGCGAGGACGCGCAGCCCCGCGTCCGCGATCGCGCGCCGCCTCGTCTCGTTCTTGGCCATGTGCTGACTCTAGCGTCATCACTACAGCTGTTGTACTCTCGAACCACGACAAATGTTGTGATTGGAGTCACCATGCGAGAGCTCGTCTACTACGTCGCCGTCAGCATCGACGGTTTCATCGCGGGCCCGGCCGGTGAGTTCGACGCCTTCCCGATCGAGGGCGATCATATGGACGCGATCAATGAGCGCTACGCCGACACGATCCCGACCGACCTCGCACTCGCGCTCGGCGTCGAACGCACCACTCCGATGTTCGACACCGTGCTGATGGGCTGGAACACCTATGCGGTCGGTCTGCCGATGGGCGTGACGAGTCCATACCGGCACCTCCGTCAGATCGTGTTCTCGAGCACGCGGCGTGCTGAGGCCGACGACGTGCAGACGACCGATGAGGATCCGGTCGCGCTCGTGCGGCGGCTGAAGCGAGAGCCCGGCGACGCGATCTGGCTGTGCGGGGGAGGCGCACTGGCATCGAGCCTCCTGGGCGAGATCGACCGCCTGGTGCTGAAGCGCAGCCCGGTCGTGTTCGGCGCAGGCATCCCGCTCTTCGCGCCGGGAGCGTATGCGCCGGAGCGTTTCGACGAGGTCGCCACCACCGCGTTCGACTCGGGCGTCGTGCTGAGCGAGTACGTTCGCGCGGAAGGTGCTTGAATCGCGGGCGGACTCAGGGGGCGCCGAGTCCCACCGGCGTAGGATGGTCGCATCCCCCACCCTTCTCACCCGCCACGACCCACGAGGATGTGACATGGCTTCTGCCGCGCCTACCCTGACCCGTACCGAGACCGATTCGCTCGGAAGCATGGAGATTCCTGCCGACGCGTACTGGGGGATCCACACCGCCCGCGCCGATGCGAACTTCCCGATCACGAAGCGACCGATCTCGGTCTACCCGGATCTGGTGCGAGCGCTCGCGATGGTCAAGCAGGCCAGCGCCCGCGCGAACCGCGAGATCGGCGTGCTCGATCCCGAGCGGGCCGATCTGATCGACCGGGCGGCGCAGCGCGTCATCGACGGCGAGTTCCACGACCAGTTCACGGTCGGCGTGATCCAGGGCGGTGCCGGCACCTCGACGAACATGAACGCGAACGAGGTCATCACCAACATTGCGCTCGAGATGGCCGGCCGGGAGAAGGGTGACTACGCCTTCCTGTCGCCGATCGACCACACCAACCGCAGCCAGTCCACGAACGACGTGTACCCGACCGCGGTCAAGATCGGCCTCTCGTTGACGCTGCGCTCGCTGCTCGAGGAGCTGGATCTGCTTCGTCGGTCGTTCCTCGGCAAGGCAGTCGAGTTCCACGACATCCTCAAGGTCGGACGGACGCAGCTGCAGGATGCCGTGCCGATGACCCTCGGCCAGGAGTTCCACGGCTTCGCCACGACGCTCGGCGAGGATCACAGCCGCATCAGCGAGAACGCGTCGCTCATGTTCGAGATCAACATGGGCGCGACCGCGATCGGCACGGGCATCACGACCCACGTCGACTACGCGCCGGCTGTGCTCAAGCACCTGCGCGAGATCACCTCGCTGGATCTCGAGACCGCGACCGACCTCGTTGAGTCCACCAGCGACACCGGGGCGTTCATGTCGTTCTCCTCGACGCTCAAGCGCAACGCCATCAAGCTCTCGAAGATCTGCAACGACCTCCGACTGCTCGCATCGGGACCGCAGGCCGGTTTCGGCGAGATCAACCTGCCCGCGATGCAGGCCGGATCGAGCATCATGCCCGGCAAGGTCAACCCCGTGATCCCCGAGGTCGTGAACCAGGTCGCATTCGCGGTCGTCGGTGCCGACATGACCGTGACCATGGCGGTCGAGGGCGGCCAGCTGCAGCTCAACGCCTTCGAGCCGGTGATCGCGCACTCGATCTTCCAGTCGATCACCTGGATGCGTCAGGCGATGTGGACGCTTCGCGTCAACTGCATCGACGGCATCACGGCGAACCGCGATCGTCTGGGTGCGATGGTGGGTGCATCGGTCGGCGTGATCACCGCACTCACTCCGTTCATCGGCTACGCCGCCGCTGCGGCGCTCGCGAAGACCGCGCTGCTCACGAACCGCAACGTCGCCGACCTGGTCGTCGAGGCTGGGCTCATGTCGCGCGATGAGGTCATGAAGCAGCTCTCGCCCGCACGTCTCTCCGGACTCGAGGCAGTGACGGCCGCGATCCCGATCATCTCGCCGGAGGATCTCATCGAGATCTGATCCGGCCCGCACGGCGAGAGGCCCCGGTGGAATCCCACCGGGGCCTCTCGCGCCCTGCGGGATACGGCGTCAGTCGAGGATGCGGCAGTGCGTCGTGAGCGCACCGATGCCGTCGATCCCCACGGTGACCGTCGACCGATCGCGCAGGAAGATCTGCGGGTCGCGCGAGTAGCCGGCGCCGCCGGGGCTGCCGGTCGAGATCAGCGTGCCGGGCAGCAGCGTCAGCGACTGCGACAGGTGCGCGATGAGCTTCGCGACCGAGCGCACCATCTGGTCCGTCGAGGCGTCCTGCACGGTGTTGCCGTCGACGATCGTCCAGATGTGCAGGTCCTGCGGGTCGGCGACCTCGTCGGCCGTGACCGCGAAGGGCCCGGTCGGCGTGAAGCCGTCGAAGGACTTGCAGCGCGACCACTGCGCCTCCGCGAACTGGATGTTCCGAGCCGTGATGTCGTTGACCACCGTGTAGCCCCACACGTGCGAGAGCGCGTCGCCCTCCGACACGTTCTTGGCCGGGGTGCCGATCAGCACGCCGAGCTCAGCCTCGTAGTCCACGGCTTCGCTGAGCGCACGCGGCCACGAGGTGGTCTGCTCGTGCCCGGTGAGCGAGTTCGGCCACAGCGTGAACACGGTCGGGGCGGTGTCGGTCTTGAGCCCCAGCTCGCTGGAATGCGCGGCGTAGTTGAGGCCGACCGCGAGCACGGCCGGGGGAGCGATCACCGCGGAGTCGTATGTCCAGCCATCGAGCGGATGCCGCGGCGCGGTGCCGAGCGACAGCGCAGCGCGCAGTGCGTCGAGGGTCTCGTCTCCTCCCTCGATGAGCTGCTGCAGGGTGGCAGGAGCGTCGGGCAGGAGGTCTGAGACGAGGATGGCATCGGCGTCCTCCACCACGGCGAGGACCGCGCGGGGGGAGTCGGCACGGCGCAGATGAGCGAACCGCATGCCTCTACGCTACCGGGTGCGGAGCCGAGATCGCTTGGCAGGGATCGCCGGATCGCCGGATCAGCAGCACCGTGGACCCATAGGCTGTCCCCATGACCTTCGGAGGACCGCCTCAGCCGCAGCAGCCGTCGCCGTACACCCCGCCGCCCGCCCACCCCGCTCCGCACCAGGGACAGCAGCCGGGACAGCCGTCGCGGGCGCCGGAGTACTCGGCGCAGCAGTACTCGCAGTCGCCGTACACGCCGCCGCAGTTCGCCCAGCAGCCGGCCTATGCCTCGGCACTCGCGCAGCCGACCGCGTACACGCCGCCGGCACCGGTCGCCCCGTCTCCCGCCGAAGCGCTGCCCGCCTTGCCTGTTCCGACGAAGAAGGGCCGTTCGGTCTCGTTCTGGCTGTTCGGATTCCTGGGATTCCTGCTGCTGGCGCTGATCGGCTACTTCGTGTGGGCGCTCGGTCCGCTCGCGTCGGTGATCGGTCTCGTACTCGCGCTCATCCCGCTCACGATCGTCTTCCTCGGCATCCGCATGATCGACCGCTGGGAGCCGGAGCCCAAGCGGCTCGTCATCTTCGCGATCGCCTGGGGTGCTGTCGCCGCAGTGGGTCTCACCCTCCTGACGGATCTCGGGATCACGCTCCTGGTCGGCCTCCGCGACGACGCGCTGACGGCGGTCGTCCAGGCGCCCATCGTGGAGGAGTTCTGGAAGGGCTTCGGCGTCTTCCTCGTCTTCCTCGTCGCGCGTCGTGCGTTCGACGGGCCGGTCGACGGCGTCGTCTACGGTGCGCTGGTCGGTGCGGGCTTCGCCTTCACGGAGAACATCCAGTACTTCGCGATCAGCCTGATCGAGGGCGGCGGAGCGCAGCTCACGGTCACCTTCGTGGTCAGGGCCCTGCTCTCGCCGTTCGCGCACGCCATGTTCACCGCGCTCACCGGTTTCGCGATCGGCCTCGCGGCGCGACGTCATGCGTCCGCAGGTTCGGCGGTGGGCGTCGGACTGCTCGGCCTCCTCGGCGCGATCCTGCTGCACGCGCTGTGGAACGGCTCCGCGACCTTCGCCGACTTCTTCGTGCTGTACGTGACGCTGCAGGTGCCCCTGTTCATCGGGTTCATCCTCGGGATCATCGCGCTCAAGCGCGAGGAGGCCCGTCTCACGCGAACCCGCCTGGGGGAGTACGCCGCCGCCGGCTGGTTCACGCCGGAGGAGGTCACGATGCTGGCGACCCCAGCCGGACGCAAGGTCGGTCTCGCGTGGGCCGCGCAGCTGCGCGGCGACAGGCGACCGCTCATGCGGGAGTTCATCAAGGATGCGACGGCGCTCGCCTCGGTGCGCCAGCGTGCGGTCACCGGCCGCGACCCGCTCGCCGCGGATGACGAGCGGGCGCTGCTGATCCGCACCAGAGCGACCAGGGCGGCGCTGCTGGCCTACTGACACCGGATCCGCGGAGAGCCGGGAGAGGACGAGTCGACATGACGATGTTCGTGCTGATCCACGGCGGCGGCGACGTCGGCTGGTCCTGGCATCTCGTGCAGGCGGAGCTCGAGGCGCGAGGGCATCGCGTCGTCGCCCCCGACCTCCCAGCGGACGACGATGCGCTGACCCTCGCCGACTACGCTGCGGCGGTCGTCGACGCCTGCGGGCCCGCCGAGGGACGCGGGATCGTCGTGGTCGGGCACTCCTTCGGCGGCTTCACGGCGCCGCTGGTCGCCGAACGGATGGATGCCGATGCGCTCGTGCTGCTCGCCGGCATGATCCCCGCGCCGGGCGAGGCACCGGATGAGTGGTGGGCGAACACGGGCTACGCGGCGGCGGTGGAGGAGCAGGCGGCGCTGGATGGCGGTCTCACGGGGAACGAGGATCCGCTCGTGAGCTTCGCTCACGACGTTCCGCGCGAGCTCGCCCTGGATGCGATGAGCAGGGAGCGCGAGCATCCGTCATCCGCCTCGATGGCGGCGGTCTGGCCGCTCGACTCCTGGCCTCAGGTGCCGACGCATCTGCTCATCTGCAGGGACGACCGGTTCTTCCCCGTGGCGTTCCAGCGTCGGGTCGCGGCGGAGCGGCTGGGCGTGACGCCCGACGAGATCCCCGGGAGCCACTGCGTGATGCTGAGTCGTCCCGTCGAGGTCGCCGAGCGTCTCATCGCCTACGCGCTGCCGTCGCACTGAGCCGCACCGGCCAGGGGTCGAGCACGCCTCCTGCAGACAGACTCAGCGCCCGGTGCTGCGGCGATGCCTGCATGTCACCCGGGCGCTGAGTTGATCTGTACTCAGGGTGCTCCTGCTCGCGCGAGGTGTCAAGAGGGTCTTCGTCTGCTCTGTTCGCTGTCAGCGGGTGCGCTCGCGTTGACCAGTCAGCGCGGCTCGGGTTGGATGGAAGCATGACTGATCGCACAAAGCCTGAGTTCGACGCACCAGCCGGCCCCGCTCCTTCGGAGCTCGTCATCCGCGACCTCATCGAGGGCGACGGCGCCGAGGCGAAGCCCGGCGACACCGTGACCGTGCACTACGCCGGTGTCGAGTACGACTCCGGCGAGGAGTTCGACTCCTCGTGGGGTCGCGGCGAGACCATCCAGTTCCCGCTGCGCGGCCTGATCCAGGGCTGGCAGGACGGCATCCCCGGCATGAAGGTCGGCGGGCGCCGCGAGCTCGTCATCCCGCCCCACCTGGCCTACGGCCCCGCGGGTGGCGGACACTTCCTCTCCGGCAAGAGCCTGATCTTCATCATCGATCTGGTCGCCGTCGGCTGAACGAACTGCACCGGACGCGCCTCTCTCCTGTACGGAGTGAGGCGCGTTCTGCGTTGTCCGACCGAGTCGATCCGAGGCCGGTCCAGCAATCTCGCATGCACGGGAATGTATTCTCGTGAATGCGAGTTGTTCTCTCGTATGCCGCAGCTGCGGCCCCCCGTCCCGTGAGGAGATCCCATGACCACCATCGACATCCCCGGCTACCGTGCAGGCACCTGGGTGCTTGACCCGTCGCACAGCGAGGTCACGTTCAGCGTCCGCCACATGATGATCTCGAAGGTGCGCGGCACCTTCGGCGTGAAGAGCGCGACCCTGATCGCTCCCGAGAACCCCCTCGAGGCCAAGGTCGAGGCGAGCGTCGACGTCACCTCGATCGACACGAAGGACGAGGGTCGCGACACGCACCTCCGCTCCGGCGACTTCTTCGACACCGAGAACTTCCCGACCATGGAGTTCGTCTCCACCGGCGCCCGCGCTGAGGGCGGCGAGCTGTTCGTGGACGGCGACCTGACGATCCGCGGCATCACGAAGCCGGTCAGCTTCGAGCTGGACTTCGGCGGCTTCGGCAGCGACCCGTGGGGCAACTACAAGGCCGGCGCCTCCGCCAAGACGGTCATCAACCGCGAGGACTTCGGCCTCACCTGGAACGCCGCACTCGAGACCGGCGGTGTGCTGGTCGGCAAGGATGTCACGATCAGCCTCGACCTGCAGGGCGCACTGCAGCAGGACTGATCGCAGCGCTCGCAGAACCTGATCCGTCAGGACTGCGCGGAACCCCGGGCCCTCAGGGCTCGGGGTTCTCTGCGTCATAGGCGCGGAAGCGGGGGGTGCGCCGCGCCACGATCGCGACGAGCGCGATCACCAGGAACCCACCGAGGATCGGCGGGAACCAGAGCGAGGTGACGGTCGCGAGCGCGCCGGCATAGAGCGCGCCGATGCGAGGCCCGCCGGCGACCACGACGACGAAGACGCCCTGGAGCCGACCGCGCATGGAGTCGGGCACAGCAGACTGCATCATCGTGTTGCGGTAGATCGAGCTGACGTTGTCGGCCGCGCCGGAGAACGCCAGCGCGACGCACGCCACGACGATGAGAGCGACGTTCGCCGAGGTCTCGGTGGCCGGGGCGGCCCAGGTGCCGAGCAGCAGCACGAGTCCGAAGAGCAGGATCGCGGCGCCGTAGGCCTCGACTGCGCGTTCGATGCCTCGGCCGTGCCAGCGGTACTGCACGATCCGACCCGAGAGCAGACTCGAGGCGAATGTGCCGACCGCGACCGCCGCGGTGAGGAGCCCGGTCGTGACTGCGCCGCCGCCGAGCAGCACGGTCCCGAGCGCAGGGAAGAGCACGAGCGGCTGCCCGAAGGTCATCGCGATGATGTCGATCACGTACTGCGCGCGGATGTTGCCTGCGCGCCGGAGGAAGCGCCAGCCGTCGACGAGCGATGCGAGTCCTGGACGCACGATCTCGCCCTCGGGGCGCAGTGCGGGCAGCGTCCAGAGCCCGAGGAACATCGACAGCATCAGGATGACGTCGATCGTGTAGGTCCACCCGTAGCCGGTGAGTGCGACGAGGAGCCCTGCCAGGGCGGGTCCAGCCATCACGGTGAGGCCGAAGGCGACACCGCTCAATGCGGATGCCGGGGCGAGGAGCTCGCGCGGGATCAGGCGAGGGACGATCGCGGTCCGGGTGGCCATGCCGACCGAGTTCGCGGCGGCGGTCACCATGCTCAGCACATACAGCCACCAGATGGTCTCGCCGCCGGTCCAGGTGAGGGTGGCCAGCAGTGCGGTCGACAGGAACGTGATGGTCGCCGCGATCAGTGCGACGCGGCGGCGGTCGAAGGCGTCGGCGAGCATGCCACCGTAGAGACCGGCGAGGATCATCGGCACGAGGCCGGCGACGGCGATCATGGACACCGCGAAGGTGCTGCCTGTGAGAGCGAAGACGTGCAGCATCACGGTCACGAGTGTGAGCTGACCGCCGATGCCGGAGAGGGTCGAGCCGATCCACATCCGGGCGAATGCCGGGCTCTGCGTCAGCGGGCGGAGATCGATGAGATGTCCGCGCGTCCCGCTCACTCGTCGATTCCGATGTCCTGCACCTGTCGAGCGTAGCGGAGCGCGGGAGCGTGCGGCTCGCTCCGCGGCAGCGGCGGTCGTCGAAAGGGAAGGATGACTGATAGACTCTTCAGGTTGCCGTTTGATCGGCCGCGGATAAAGAGAGCCCTCGCATCAGGCGTCGGGCGCCGCGCAACGAACTGAAAGGGGATCCCATCTATGCCACTCGAGTCTGACGCCAAGAAGGCGATCATGGAAGAGTACGCGACGCACCCCGGTGACACCGGATCCCCCGAGGTGCAGGTCGCAATGCTGACGCAGCGCATCAAGGACCTCACCGAACACCTCAAGGAGCACAAGCACGACCACCACTCGCGTCGTGGTCTGTTCCTCATGGTGGGTCAGCGCCGTCGTCTGCTCGGCTACCTCCAGGACATCGACATCGCGCGCTACCGCTCGCTGATCGAACGCCTGGGTCTTCGCCGCTGAGCACAGCACCGCGAACCTGCGTACTATCGCGCAAAACATTCTTGGAAGGCCGTCCCACGGTGTGGGGCGGCCTTCGTTTTGTGTGTGGGGGTTGATCTCGGTTTCGCTTTCCAGTAGGAAAGTAGTGAGCTTTCCATCTGGAAAGCCGAGGAGGTCGAATCATGGAGCAGAACCCGGTCCCAGGACACGAGGCACTCGTGCCGCCGGATGCCGACATCGCGCGCCGATACCTCGACGAGGCGCAGGCGGTCGCCGTACGTCGTGACCGCGCTGTCGATCGGCGGGCGCTGGCCTGGTTGCAGATCGCCAATGCCGTGGTCGGGGCTGTGTTCCTGACGGCCTTCGCCTGGATTCTGCGGGATGCCGGAACCTTCGTGCCACAGGTGGTTCTCTTCGCCTTCCTGGTCTGGAGCCAGCTTGCGAGCGGCATGGCGCAGCGCAACGGAATGCAGTGGCGGATGTCGAGAGCCCGGTGGCCGATCGTCGTCCTCGGCGCGGTGCTCCTCATCGTCGCACTCGTGATCTTCTGGTTCGCGATCTGGGATGAGCGGCTGCCGCCCATCGCCATGCTGACCCCCGGCATCCTGATGCTGGTCGGTCTGGGCGGATACGGCGTGTTCCAGCTCTACCGCGCCTCCCATGATCCGCGCCCGCCTCGTCCCATCCGAGCGCCGCTGTCGCGCGGCATCCGATGGGGGACGATCCTCGTCGGCGTCGCATTCGGTGTGCTGATCCTGCTCGCTGGCGCACCTGAAGGCGTCGTCACGAGCATCCTCATGCTCCTCGTGGTGCTGCTCCTGCTCGCCTGGATCCTGGCGGCTCGCACCGAGCTCGGGTTGCCGGCGATCGGGGCGGTGTGGCGCTGGCCGCATGTGCTGGCGTTCGCGGTGGCCGCTGCGGTCCTGCTCGCGTTCATCGGGATCCGCGCGGGCGGCGTCGGGGCGGACCTGTCGGTGACGGCGTTCGCCGGTGCGGGCGTGGTCGCGCTGCTCGTCGCCGTCTCGTTCGTCCCAGGGCGTGATCCGCGTGACTGAGGTGAGCCAGAACCCGCACCCGCGCACGCGTCTCGACGACCACTTCGCGTCGCCCATCCGGTTCTCGCTCATGGCATCGCTCGGTGACGGCATCGAACTCGACTTCCCGACCCTTCGGGAGATCCTGCAGTGCGGGGACTCGCCGCTCAGCAAGGCGATCAGTCATCTGGAAGCGGCCGGCTATGTGATCGCGCGCAAGGAGCGGTTCGGGAGTCGTCAGCGCACCTGGGTGCGTTCGACTCGGGCAGGCCTCGATGCGTTCGCCGGGCACCTGCAGGCGTTGCGCGAGATCGTCTCGCTGAGCGGGACGCAGGTGCTCTGAGGCGCGAACCGCGCTGGGGAGATGTCAGGCGGAGGCGTCGACCAGGTCCGCGTGATGGATCGCCGCGACATCGGGGTGTGCGCGCAGTCGCGACTTCAGCGCGTTCTCGCCGTACAGCGCGTGGATCGGGTTGCCGGGGTCGTCCGTGACGCCCTTCGCCTCTGCCGCGAGCTCCGCTGGCAGGTCGATCAACGGCAGGCGCTTGTCGAGCGCAGGGTTGAAGAAGAACGGGATCGAGATGCGTTCGTTCGGTGCCTGCGGCGACACGACGCGATGGTTGGTGGCCTTGAGGTAGCCACCGGTCGCGTACTCGAGGAGCTCGCCGATGTTCACGACGAAGGCTCCGGAGACCGGGGGAGCGTCGACCCATGCGCCATCGCGCTCGACCTGCAGCCCGCCCTTGCCCGGTTCGACCCAGAGCAGGGTCAGCACGCCGGAGTCCTTGTGCGCCCCGACGCCCTGCTGCGGCTCCGGCTCGTGCGTGCCGGGGTAGCGGACGATCTTGATCAGCGTGGACGGGTCGCCGAAGTGCTCGTCGAAGTAGGTCTCCTGGGCGCCGAGGGTCTGCGCCCACGCGCGGAGCAGCTTGCGCGCGACCTCGGACAGCGTGGCGTGCCACTCGGCGACCACGTCGCGCAGCTCGGGCTGCGCCTCCGGCCACAGGTTCGGGCCGATGAGCCGGTTGAACGCCGGTCCGCCTTCGATGGCCTCGCGCTCGGGGCCGATGTCGATCTGCTCGCGCCAGTCGACCTTGCCCTGCGTCCGCTCGCCGCCGATGCGCGTGTAGCCGCGGAAGTGCGGGCTGTTCACGTTCTCGATCGCGAGCTTGTCCTCGTCCGGGAGCGCGAAGAAGTCGAGTGCCGCCCGGTGCAGGCGAGACTCGAGCTCGGGTGAGATCCCGGTGCCGGTCAGGTAGAAGAATCCGACGTCGTGGGTCGCCGCGCGCAGGTCATCGCGGAACCGCGCGGCGGCGTCGGGACCGTCGTCGAGCTTCGAGAGGTCGAGGATGGGGAGCGAGAGTTCAGCGGCCATGTCCCGAGCGTAGATCCGCTCGAACTGCGCGAGGCCGAGTGTTGCGTCGCGTTACCCGGTGCCTTCTCGAGCACGCCTCGGCGGATCGTGTTCACGGGAGGGCCCGCACGGTGTTAGAGTCTCTCCTTGGTAAGGGCTGCCTTACCTTCATCTTCCTCAGAGAGTCTCTCCGTGCTCGCCACCTTCCTGATCGGCCTTCGTGAAGGCCTTGAAGCAGCACTCGTCGTCGGCATCCTGGTGGCCTACCTCCGCCGACTCGGTCGCAGCGACGTGCTTCCGAGGATGTGGGCCGGGGTCGGCCTCGCAATCCTGCTCGCCCTCGGCATCGGCGCGATCCTCACCTTCGGCGCCTACGAGCTCACGTTCACCGCCCAGGAGCTGATCGGCGGCGGGCTCTCACTGCTCGCGGTGGCGATGGTCACCTGGATGATCTTCTGGATGCAGCGTGCCGGCCGCACGATGAAGGCCACGCTGGAAGGCGGCATCGACCGCGCGCTCACGAGCGGCGGCGTCTGGGCGCTCGTCGCGATCGGATTCGTCTCGGTCGCCCGCGAGGGCATCGAGACCACGCTGCTGCTCTGGTCGATGGTGCAGTCCTTCGGCGACGCTCCGTCCGCACTCCTCGGCGCGCTGCTCGGCCTCGTCGTGGCTGCCGTCATCGGCTGGCTGATCGCGCGCGGCGCAGTGAAGCTCGATCTGCGACGATTCTTCGCCTGGACCGGCGGCTTCCTGGTGATCGTGGCAGCGGGCGTGCTCGCCTACGCCTTCATGGACCTGCAGGAGGCCGGTGCCCTGCCAGGCCCGTTCACCGCGGCGGCGCCCATCGACGCCGTCACGGGCGGTGTCGCGATCGGCTGGGCCGGCTTCCCGTTCGGCTGGGCGTTCGACGTCTCCGCCACGATCGCACCGGGCGGCCCGCTCGCCTCGATCCTGCAGGCCACCGTCGGCTTCATGCCCGCGATGACCTGGCTGCAGGTGATCGCGTGGACCCTCTACCTCCTCATCGTCGGATCGTTGTACATCCGCGGACTCCGCTCTCGTCGCCCCTCAACGCCGCGGGCCTCCGCGGCGCCCGAGGACGACACGAGGGCCTCCCTCTCATCACAAGGAGCAGCATGACCACCTCTCGTCGCATCCTCGGGGCACTCGCTGCCACCGGCACTGCGGTCCTGATCCTCAGCGGATGCGTCGCGAAGAGCGACGCCGATGCAGCGGCGGCGTTCGACGTCTCGTCGACCGACAGCGACTGCGCCGTCTCCGAGTCGACCGCCACCAGTGGCACCCTCACGTTCGCGGTGAAGAACGATACCGACCAGGTGTCGGAGTTCTACCTGCTCGCCGAGGACGGCTTGCGGATCGTCGGTGAGGTCGAGAACATCGCTCCGGCCGCATCGCGCACGCTCACGGTCGTCGCGCAGCCCGGCGAGTACTACACGCTCTGCAAGCCGGGCATGATCGGCGAGGGTGTCGGCAAGACCGCGTTCACCGTCACGGGCGACCGCGTCACGGTCGACGGCCCGGATTCCGAGCAGAAGCAGCAGGCCGTGGATCTCTATGCCGCGTTCGTCAAGGATCAGGTCGGCCAGCTCGTCCCAGCCGTCGAGGACTTCGTCACGGCCTACGAGTCGGGTGACGACGAGACTGCTCGTGCGCTCTTCCCGCAGACCCGTGCCTCCTACGAGCGCATCGAGCCGGTCGCGGAGGCGCTGGGCGACCTCGATCCGCGCATCGACTACCGCGAGGTCGACGCCGTCGCCGAGGGCCTCGACTGGACCGGCTTCCACCGCATCGAGAAGGATCTGTGGGTGCCGGCGCAGGATGCGCTGAACGCCGACGGCGAGACGCCGGCGTGGCAGGACTGGGCCCCGTCGACGCCGGAGGAGCGGGCAGACTACGGTGACCTGCTGCTCGCCGACGTGCAGGAGCTGTACGACTACGTGCACTCCGACGACTTCACCACCGCGCTCGACGACCAGGGCATCGGCGGCATCTCGAACGGCGCGATCGCGCTGCTCGACGAGGTCGCCACCGGCAAGATCTCCGGCGAGGAGGACTGGTGGTCCGGCACGGACCTCTTCGACTTCGCCGCGAACGTCGAGGGCTCGAAGATGGCCTTCTCGCTCGTGCAGGACTTCGCCACGGCGCAGGGCGACGACGGGGCTGCACTCGTCTCCGAGATCGAGGCAGGCTACGCGGCGCTCGAGGAGTCGCTCGCGGCCCACGGCTCGCTGACCGACGGCTTCGTCGGCTACTCCGAGCTCACGGAGGATGACAAGCGCGAGTTCACCGATCTGATCAACGCCCTCGCCGAGCCGCTCTCGCAGCTGACCGGCACGGTGCTGGACTGATCGCCTGAACGGGTACGATTCACGACGTGAATGAACCAGGAACGGATGCCGCGGCCGACGTGGCGTCGACCGCGGAGAACGCCGCGGCATCCGCTCCGACCGGTCTGAGCCGTCGAGGACTCCTCGGTCTGGCGATCGGTGGCAGCGTCGCCGGTCTCGCAGTCGGAGCGGGCGCAGGACTCACCGGCGGCGTGGCGATCGGACGGGCGCGAGCCGCCGAGGAGATGCAGAATCCGTTCGCATACTTCGGCGAGCACCAGGCGGGGATCACCACCGCCGTGCAGGACCACCTGCACTTCGCATCGTTCGACATGATGCCGCGCACCGACCGCGATGACCTGATCTCCCTGCTGCAGGACTGGTCGTACGCGGCATCGCGGATGAGCCAGGGACTCGAGGTCAGCGCGACCGGCGCTGTCGGCGGACCGACCGAGGCTCCGCCGGATGACACCGGCGAGGCGCTGGGACTTCCTGCCGCCGGTCTCACGATCACCTTCGGCTTCGGGCCAGGACTGTTCGAGAACGAGGACGGGGATCGCTACGGCATCGCCGCTCTCCGCCCGAAGGGACTCGAGCGTCTCCCGGCATTCCTCGGCGACGATCTCGACCCGCAGAATTCGCACGGCGATCTCTGCATCCAGGCCTGTGCCGACGACCCGCAGGTCGCGGTGCACGCGATCCGCAATCTCAGCCGGATCGCCTTCGGGCGCGCACGGCTGCGCTGGTCGCAGCTCGGATTCGGCAAGACCTCGCGCACGACTGCGACGCAGGCGACCCCGCGCAACCTCTTCGGGTTCAAGGACGGCACGGCGAACATCCTCGCCGACGATCATCAGGCCCTCGACGAGCACGTCTGGGTGGCGTCCGACGACGAACCGGCCTGGCTCGCCGGCGGGTCCTACCTCGTCGCCCGCAAGATCGCGATGCTCATCGAGACCTGGGATCGCGTGCGGCTGGGCGAGCAGGACACGATCATCGGGCGTGACAAGGGCGAGGGCGCACCGCTCTCCGGCGGGGACGAGTTCACGGAGCCGGACTTCCACGGCGCTGCGATCGATGCGAACAGTCACGTGCGGCTCGCGCACCCGGAGCAGAACGAGGGGATCCGCATCCTGCGCCGCGGCTACAACTACGTCGACGGCAACAACGATCTCGGGCGACTCGACGCCGGACTGTTCTTCCTGTCGTACCAGCGCGATCCAGCGCAGTTCATCACGCTGCAGCGACGGCTGTCGACCGACCGCATGAACGAGTACATCCGGCACGTCGGGTCCGGCATCTGGGCGGTTCCGGCCGGGGTGACCGCCGGGTCCTACATCGGGGCCGAGTTGTTCGCCTGAGCGGTCTCGCCGCTCAGTGCCGCACATCCTCGAGGCTCTCGACGACGAATGCGGCGACCGCATCCGCCCCGACGTGATCTGACGCCGTGATCGTCACGACCGCTTCGTCCAGGAAGATCACCAGCTGGCCGTGGGCGCCGTGCAGTCGCCAGCCGGCCCCTGGGCCGCCCCAGCCCGCCAGTGCGTACCGGTCATAGCCTGGGTTCTCGCCGGCGACGACCCAGTCGGAGTGCATCGCGTCGATCCATTCGGGCGACACGAGCTGCTGACCGTGCCAGGTGCCCCGATCACGGAGAAGCCGACCGAGGCGTGCGAGCTCCTCCGTCCGGAGGAACAGGCCGCCGCCCGCGATGATGCGTCCGTTCGGACTCCGCTCCCACACGACGTCATCGATGCCGAGCGGGGTGAAGAGCCGCGCAGAGAGGTAGTCCTGCACGTCGCCGACCCGCTCCGCGAGCACACGCATCGCCGTGTAGGTGCTCGCGTTCGAGTACTGGAACACGCGTCCGCGGGAAGGGCGCCCGAGGAATTCGGTCGCGAGATCGGGCCAGTCGGTCATCATGGTCTCGGACCACGGCAGGTCGATGCCGCTCGACATGGTCAGCAGGTGGCGGAGCGTGACCTCCTCGACGCCGGCGCCGACTGCGATGTGCGGCACCAGGTCGGCGACCGGCTCGTCGAGGGAGATCAGTCCGTCGTCGGCCGCGAGCGCCGCTGCGAGGACGCAGACCCCCTTCGCAGCGGAGTGCACGTCTTCCCTGATGTCGGGCGTCCACCGGTGCTCGGCGATCTCGTCCCCGACGAGCACATGGAGCCCGTGTGCGGTGAAGTCGGTGTCTTCCACCTGTCGCACGATGCGGTCACGGATGAGCTGCGCGCGGTTCACGCCTCCAGGCTATCGGGCGCTGTCCGGCCGCGAGCGCGGGCGCTCGGCGTCCCGTGGCCGGCGGGAGCCGGTCGGGTCATTGCGACGGCTCTCGCGCGATGCGAGGGCCGGATCGTTGAAGAGCCACGTGGGTCGCGGCTCGACCAGCGGCCGGAACACTCGGCGCACCGGCTTGGTCGCGAGCAGCAGCGCGACGACGACCGACAGGATCGTGACGAGCGGGAGCCAGATCCAGGTCGGCTCCAGGTCACGCAGCACACCGGTCTCACGGAACGGGTAGAGCACGAAGGAGTGCAGCAGGTAGACGTACATCGTGTACTGGCCGAACGTGGTCCACCAGTAGGTGCCGCGGGGGACGAGCACGAAGAAGCTCGCGCTGAGGAGCACGGCGAGCGCCATCAGCGCGAGGCGCACGCCTCCGGCCCACCACTGCTCGCCGCCCAGATCGGCGTAGGAGTCCTCGTAGAACAGCCAGCTGCGCAGGTCGGTGGCCTGCCAGATCGGCAGCCAGTTCCAGGCCGCCCAGCCGGTCGCGGCGATCACTGCCACGGCTGCGACGCGGATCCACCACGGACGGAAGTCGAGCAGCCGGAGTCGCGTGACGATGTCGTGCTCGCGGAGCCACCAGCCGAGGGCGAAGAAGGGGAGCAGGCCGAGGGTGCGGGAGAGCGAGAAGGTGCTGTCGACGTTCGGGAGATATCCCGCGCCGATGGAGATCACGACGGTCCACAGCAGCGGCCAGCGCAGCAGCGCGAGATACGGGAGCACCAGACGGAAGATGCCGAGTGCGAGCAGGAACCAGAGCGTCCACGACGGCTGGGTGATGTTCGGGTTCGCCTGGCCTTCGACCAGCCACTTCGTGAGGGTCCAGAGCAGCTCGAAGATCACGTAGGGGACGATGATGTCGGTGATGATCCGCGCCATCTGGGTCTTCGTCGGCGAACCGGACTTCGAGAAGTAGCCGGAGATGATCGCGAACGCCGGCATATGGAACGCGTACAGCGTGAGATAGAAGGCGAACGCGATGTCGGAGTCGTAGATGAGGCGCTGGATGGCGTGCCCCAGGACGACGAGCACGATGCAGGCGTAGCGGGCGTTGTCCCAGAACGGGACTCTGCGTCGAGGCTTCGAGACGGCTCCGGTCGGGGGGTCTGCGGTGTCCGCGCCGGCGCTGCTCATACTGTGAGGCTACCGCGGGGAATAAAGTTGCTGCGATCGCGTTGACTCATATACATTCAAATGAATAGAAACGGATGCGGAGTCATCCGATTCGAGCAGACGGAGGAATCATGAGCGAGCAGTCCGGCGCCCCGGCGATGCAGTTCGGCATCATGTCGGTCAGCGACATCACGCGCGACCCGACCACGGGTGTGACGCCGAGCGAGCAGGAGCGGATCAAGGCGACCCTCGCGATCGCCACGCACGCGGAGGAAGTCGGCCTGGACGTCTTCGCGATCGGCGAGCACCACAACCCGCCGTTCTGGTCCTCGAGTCCCACGACCTTCCTCGCCGCGCTCGCAGCGCAGACCGAGCGGCTCATCGTGTCGACCTCGACCACGCTGATCACCACGAACGACCCCGTGCGCATCGCTGAGGAGTACGCGATGCTGCAGCACGTCTCCGACGGCCGCATGGACCTGATGCTCGGCCGCGGCAACACCGGCCCGGTGTACCCGTGGTTCGGTCAGGACATCCGCCAGGGTCTGCCCCTCGCGATCGAGAACTACGCGCTGCTGCACAAGCTGTGGCGTGAGGACGTGGTCGACTGGGAGGGCAAGTTCCGCACGCCGCTGCAGGGCTTCACTTCGACGCCCCGCCCGCTCGACGGCATCGCGCCCTTCGTCTGGCACGGCTCCATCCGCACGCCCGAGATCGCCGAGCAGGCCGCGTACTACGGCGACGGCTTCTTCGCCAACAACATCTTCTGGCCGAAGGAGCACTACCAGCGTCTGATCGAGCTGTACCGGCAGCGCTACGCGCACTACGGCCACGGCACGCCCGAGCAGGCGATCGTCGGACTCGGCGGTCAGGTGTTCATGGCGGCGAAGTCGCAGGATGCCGTGAATCAGTTCCGTCCCTACTTCGACAATGCGCCGGTCTACGGCCACGGTCCGAGCATGGAGGACTTCACCGAGATGACGCCGCTCACCGTGGGCTCACCCCAGCAGGTCATCGACCGCTACGCCGCGATGCGCGACTACTACGGCGACTACCAGCGTCAGCTCTTCCTGATCGATCACGCGGGCCTCCCGCTGAAGACCGTGCTCGAGCAGCTCGACATCCTCGGTTCCGAGGTCGTGCCGGTGCTCCGCAAGGAGCTCGCGAAGAACCGCCCGGCGAATGTGCCGGATGCTCCGACCCACGCTGCTCGTGTGCAGGCCGAGTTCGGCGACGGACCCACCCGTCAGGCCCGGCCCGGTGCGAACCGAGGCGACAACCTGACCGGCGACTCGCCGTACCAGGACACGCCGGCTCCCGCCGGTGCTGCATTCGGGCTCAGCCGGAAGGAGGCGTGAGATGACCACTCGTCGCATCGCGGTCGTCTCCGCCGGGCTGTCGAACCCGTCATCGACGCGGATGCTCGCCGACCGGTTGGCAGCGGAGACCGTGAAGGCGCTCGCAGCCCGCGACATCCAGGCGAGCGTCGACGTGATCGAGCTGCGTGACTACGCGCACGACATCACGAACAACCTGCTCACGGGATTCGCGCCTCCGGCACTCGAGACCGCGATCAACACCGTGGTCTCGGCTGACGCGCTGATCGCCGTGACGCCGATCTTCTCCACGAGCTACTCGGGCCTGTTCAAGTCGTTCATCGACGTGCTCGACCCCGACGCGCTCACCGGGAAGCCCGTGCTGATCGGTGCGAACGCCGGCACGGCGCGGCACTCGCTCGCGATCGACTACGCGATCCGCCCGCTGTTCGCCTACCTGCACGCGGATGCCGTGTCGACCGGTGTCTTCGCTGCCTCGAGCGACTGGGGCGGCAACGGCGACGACGTGGCACCGCTCGCGAAGCGCGTCGAGAAGGGCGCCAAGGAGCTCGCCGAAGCGGTCGCGCGCCGCGACACGGTCGAGATCGTCGACCCGTACGATCCATCGACCTACCTCGGCGAGGGTCGATCGTTCGGCCACATGCTCGGCGGCCTCGCGGGGGAGTGAGCGCGAGACCCTGACGACACCCTGCGATTCCCCGGACACCCTGTGCGATGTCCGAGGCGAGTCGTAGGGTGTCGTCATGTCTCAGCACACGGCTCTCGACGCACTCCGGAGCTCTCTGACCGGATCGCTGCTGCGATCCACCGATGACGCCTTCGACGAGGCGCGGCTGCCCTGGAACCGGGCGATCGACCAGCGCCCGGTGGCGGTGGCGACGCCGGCCGACATCGAGGATCTCCGCCTGCTGCTGCAGGCGGCGCGTGACACAGGGCGTCCGCTCGCCGTGCAGCCGAGCGGCCATGGCGCATCGGGCGACCTCGCCGGCGCGATCATCGTGCGCATGACGGCGTTCGACGAGCTCGACATCGACGTCGATCAGGGCGTCGCCGTCGTCGGCGCCGGCGTCACGTGGGGTCGAGTGGTCGAGGCGCTCGAAGGCACGGGGTGGGCAGCGCCCGCCGGCACGAGCCCGGTGGTGTCGGCGACCGGGTACACGCTCGGCGGCGGCCACTCGTGGTTCAGCCGTACCGGCGGCCTCGGGTCCGACAACCTCCGCGCAGCATGGGTGCTGCGGACCGACGGCAGGCACGAACGCGTCGATGACGACACCGATCCTGACCTGTTGTGGGCGCTGCGCGGTGCTGGCGGACTGGTCGGCATCGTGACCGCGCTCGAGATCGACCTCGTGCGCGCACCTGACCTGTGGGGTGCCTCGTTCGTCTTCGATGCCGCCGACTCCGCCGCGGTGCTCCGCGCGGTGCGCGACCTCGCGACCCGCGCGCCTGCGACGCTCAACGTCTTCGCGAACTCGATGCGGATGCCGGACGCACCGCAGCTGCCAGAGGAGATCCGGGGCCAGAGCTTCCTCTCCGTCCAGGCGCTGTCGGTGGACGGCCCGGCGGAAGCGCTGCTCGATCCGGTGAGACGAGCGGGCACCCTGCGTCGCGAGCAGACCGGACCGACCTCGCCGCTGACCCTCAGCCAGGAATCGAACGAGCCGACCGATCCGTCGCCGAGTCGTGGTGCCGCGATCGCGGTCGCGGCACTCGACGACGCGACGATCGAGGCGCTCACCGAGTTCCACGCCCGACCGGAGCAATGGCCGGTCGTGGGCATCGACATCCGGATGCTCGGCGGAGCACTCGATGCGCCGCGCAGGCCCGGATTCGCCTCGCTGCGTTCCGCCGGATGGATGCTGCACGCGCTGGCGCCGCTCTTTCCGGGCGCCCCGATCGAAGCCGGCGACGCGAGTCTCGCGGGCTTCCGAGAGCTGCTCTCGCCGTCCGCCGCGAGCAACACGCTGCCGACGTTCCTCGCGCCGCAGCAGACGCTCGAGCTCTGCGCATCGCCCGACGACGTCGCACGCCTCCGTGCGGTGCGTGAGCTGATGGATCCGGAGCGGCTGCTGCATGAGGGACGCCTGCCGCGCTGACGCGATGAGCGCGTGTCTCAGCCGACGCCCGGTGCCGGGGCGCGTTTCCAGTCGTACTCCGTCTCGGGGCGACCACGCGCGCCGTACCGAGCGCTCCGGATGAGCAGTCCTTCAGCGGTGAGGTGCTCGAGATAGCGGCGCACCGAGACGCGTGACATGCCGAGGCGCGTGGCGGCCGCGCTCGCGGAGAGCGGACCCGCAGCGCGGATCTCGGCCGTCACCCGCTCCAGCGATGCCGCGGAGAGTCCCTTGGGCAACAGGATCGAACCCGTGCTGCGTCCGAGCAGGGCGTCGATCTCGGCCTGGGTCGCGTCACCGTCGGTCGAGCTCGCCTGGCTCCGGTACGCACGGTAGTGCTCCATCCGCTCCTGGAACACCGCGTACGGGAACGGCTTGACGAGGTATTGGAACACGCCGAGTGCCGCCATCTGCCGCACGGTCTCGGCATCGCGCACCCCCGTGATCGCGATCACGTCGACGGCTGCCGCGTGCCCGCGCACGGCGCGGAGCACGTCGAGACCGGACCCGTCCGGCATCGTCATGTCGAGCAGCATGAGATCGAAGGCATCGGCGCCGGGCTTCTCGAGCACCGCGGTCAATGCGGCTCTGGCACCGGTGCATTCGCCGGTCACTTCGAAGCCGTCGAGTCGTGCGATGTAGTCACGGTGCAGCTCGAGCGTGAGCGCATCGTCATCGACCAGCAGCACTCGGATCATGGCCGCCTCCGATGTCCGGTAGCCGCGGGCAGGACGACCCGGAAGGTGGTCGGCGCAGACGCGAGCGTGACGGACCCGCCGGCGTCGGTGACGACCGAACGGACGAGCGCCAATCCGACGCCGCGTCCATCCGCACCTGCGGGCTTGGTCGAGAATCCGGGATCGAAGATCTGCTCGCGCAGGTGCTCGGGCACCCCAGCGCCACTGTCGGCGACTTCGAGGACGACGCCTCCGTCGTCCGCCGGGTGCAGGACCACCGAGACCCACCGTTCGGGTGCGTCGGCTGCGGCATCCATCGCATTGTCGATCAGGTTCCCGAGCACCGACACGCTGTCGACCGTCGAGAGCGGCGAACGCGGGGTCTCCGGCTCGATGCGCACGCGCCAGTCGATGCCGCGCTCCTTCGCCTGGGACGCCTTGCCGAGCAGGAGCGCGCCGACGACCGGGTCGCCGTGCCGCCGTGCCGTGACCTGATCGACCAGCGACTGGCTCTGCCGTGACGTCTCGGTGAGGATCTCGATCGCCTCGCCGGTTCGTCCCAGCTCCAGCAGCGCCACTGCGGTGTGCATCCGGTTGCCGTGCTCATGCGTCTGTGCTCGCAGCGCCTCGCCGAGCGTGCGGATCGACTCGTACGACGAGACCGCGTCTCTGACCTGACCCGGTGGCAGGTCGCCTGCGATGCGGCGGGTCACCCGCCGCGCCACCCAGGCGCCGAGCGCACCGACCGCGACGAGTCCCACCGTGATGCCGAGTGACAGCGGCAGTCGACGCACCAGGGTGTCCGAGATGGTCTCCGTGGTCACACCCGCTGCGACCCAGCCGATCAGGTCGCCGCCGTCGTCCGTGACGGGGACGATGCTGCGGACCGATGGGCCGAGCGTCCCGGTGAACACCTCAGTGAGCATCCTCGGGCTGCTCGGGATCGTCCCGAGGTACGGCTCACCGATCTGGTCGACGTCCGGATGGGTGACGCGGATGCCGTCCACGGTCATGATCGTGACGAAGTCGAGGTCCGCTGCATCGATCACGTCGAGCGCGTAGGGTTCCAGCACCCGCGACGCGGCATCGTCGTCTGCATCCCCGAGTGCCGCGACGACGGCGGGCGAAGCCGCGATGGTGACGGCGGTGGCGGCGGTCACGCGCTCCGCCTCCGCATGCGTCGCCCGCTGCGCCTCGACGACGAGGAACACCGCGACGAGTGCGCCGATGAGCAGCGACACGAGCAGCAGCACCAGGAACACGCGGGACGCGGCGCTGCGGGTCGTCCTGGCAGACGCCATCGCAGCTCCGATCGTCATTGGTCGCGGTCGTGACCAATACGACCACAAATGGTGCCGACATGTGAAGTCGACGACCGTGGGTGCACCGGGCAGCGCTGACGCTGACGGGCATGAGACGAAGACGTTCATGATTCAAGGAGGAGACATGGCCATCACCACGGGGTTCGCACTTCCCGGATTCAACTGGCGGCGGGGCAAGCAGTCCTGGGACCGCCACACCTGGCTCTACGTGTCGGTGCTGATCGCGGTCGTGCTGGGCGCACTGGTCGGACTCATCTGGCCGGAGGTCGGCCAGGGCTTCGAAGCACTTGGCAAGGGCTTCGTCGCCCTCATCAAGATGATGATCGCACCGATCATCTTCTGCACGATCGTGGTGGGTGTCGGCTCGATCGCCAAGGCGGCGACGGTCGGCAAGATCGGTGGTCTCGCGCTGCTGTACTTCATGATCATGTCGACCTTCGCCCTCGCGATCGGCCTCGTGGTCGGCAACATCATCCACCCGGGCGCCGGACTCGACATGGCCTCGTCGACGTACGACGCCACGGCGACAGAGGCGAAGACCACGCAGGAGTTCATCCTCGGCATCATCCCGACGACGTTCTTCTCCGCGTTCACGGGCGAGAGCGTGCTGCAGGTGCTGTTCATCGCACTGCTCGTCGGCTTCGCGCTGCAGGGCCTCGGCGACCGCGGAACCCCGATCATGGATGCGGTCAAGAACCTGCAGAAGCTCGTGTTCCGCATCCTGGGCATGATCCTCTGGCTCGCCCCGATCGGTGCGTTCGGTGCCATCGCCGCTGTCGTCGGAAAGACCGGCATCGCCGCCATCTGGAGCCTCGGCACCCTGATGATCGCGTTCTACATCACCTGCATCCTGTTCATCGTCGCCGTGCTCGGGACGCTGCTCTGGGCGGTGACCAGGGTGAACATCTTCAGCCTCATCAAGTACCTCGGTCGCGAGTACCTGCTGATCGTCGGCACGTCGTCGTCGGAGTCGGCGCTGCCGAGGCTGATCGCGAAGATGGAGCACGTCGGTGTCTCCAAGCCCGTCGTCGGAATCACGGTCCCGACCGGATACTCGTTCAACCTCGACGGCACCGCGATCTACCTCACCATGGCCTCGCTGTTCATCGCGACGGGGATGGGCCAGCCGATGTCGATCGGCGAGCAGATCGGACTGCTCGTGTTCATGATCATCGCGAGCAAGGGGGCTGCCGGTGTCACCGGTGCCGGACTCGCCACACTCGCCGGTGGTCTGCAGGCGTACCGTCCCGACCTGGTGGACGGAGTCGGCGTGATCGTCGGCATCGACCGCTTCATGTCCGAGGGACGCGCGCTCACCAACTTCACCGGGAACGCGGTCGCGACGCTGCTGATCGGGACCTGGACGAAGCAGATCGATCGTGATCGGGTGCGTCAGGTGCTCAGCGGTGCGCTGCCGTTCGACGAGGCGCAGCTCGACGGCGTCGACGAGCACGGCATGAGCACGGAGCATGACGCTGCGGACGTGCAGGAGCTCAAGGACTCGGCACTGACCGAGATGGAGGCCAAGGAGGCGAGGGCTCGCGCTCGCGCCGCACAGCGGTGACCGGTTCGCCAGGGAGAAGCCGATGAGGGATGCGGGAGCCGAAGCAGTTCGGCTCCCGCATCCGTGTGGTCAACCGCTCTTGCGTCGGAACTCGCGCCGCGTCTGCGGGGCTGCGGCACCGTGCACGGCGGAGTCGCCGTCGAGGTGGGACTCGCCCTGCCGGTGGTGCGCGTTCTTCTTCTCGAGCGCTTCCTTGAACTTGCGCTTCATCTCCTCGGAGGAGGTGGCGCCTTCTTCGGTGCTCATGTTCGCCAGCCTAGAGCACGCCGCTTGTGCGAGGGCCTTCACCTGCGGGCACGACGGGTGCCGACGTCGATCAGCAGTCCGATGCCGACCGCGACCGCGATGGACACGGGGATCGCCACGAGCGGACCGCCGGGGATGATCGCGGCGATCGCTGCGCCGACCGCTGCCTGGTAGACGGCCCAGCCGGTCGCGGCGAGCGCCACCAGCGCGAGGTAGCGAGGGGGATGGATGCGGGATGCACCGGCGACCAGATTGATCGCCAGCCGCGCGAATGGCACGAATCGTGCCGTGAACAGCACCGTCGCCGTGCCGGTGTCGAGGCGTCGTCGCGCCCATGCCAGTGCCTGCCGGACACGCGCTGCGCGCATCCAGCGCCAGCGTTCGACGCCGACGAAGCGTCCGATCAGGTAGCAGGCGGTGTCGCCGAGCATCGCAGCAGCGGCAGCGCAGAGGATGACGGCCCACAGCGGAGGGGAGCCGGTGCTCACGGCGAGCGCGCCGAGGGCGGTGACCGCGATCTCTCCTGGAATCACGACGAAGAACGCGTCACCGAGTACGAGGAGCGCCATCAGCGCGAGACTCCAGGGACCCGTCGGGATGGCGGCGAAGAGGTCGACTGGCACACGCACACAGTGCCGTCCGCGGGTGAACGGGAACCAACCGGCGGATAACCGGTGACGGGCGATCCAGCATCCGGTGAACATCTGGTGCAGGAGAGTCGAATCGCGTGTCCGGGGCTGGGGCCGCCGTCATCCTGGGGATGTGAGAGTCGCCATCGTGACGGAGTCCTTCCTTCCCCACATGAACGGTGTCACCGGATCCGTGCTGCAGATCCTGCGTCACCTCGAACGCACGGGGCATCAGGCGCATGTCATCGCGCCAGCCGCCGTCGGCATGCCGAGCGAGGTCACCGGTGCCGGGATCGAGCCGATCCCGAGCCTCGCGCTTCCGGGATACCGCAATGTCAGGGTGGGGACGTCTCCCGCGTACCGAGTCGCTGCATCGCTGCATCGGTTCCGACCCGATGTCGTGCACCTCGCTTCGCCCTTCGCGCTCGGCTGGCGCGGCGTGCTGGCAGCCGAGCGCCTCTCGGTGCCGTCGGTGGCGGCCTACCAGACCGATGTCGCGGCCTACGCCGAGCGCTACCGCGTCGCCGCGACCACCGGCATCGCCCAGACGCATATCGCGCGACTGCACCGACGCGCGACGATGACCCTCGCCCCGTCGACGGAATCCGCGCAGCAGCTCGAACGCCTCGGCGTCGATCGGCTTCGCCGTTGGGGGAGAGGCGTGGACGCCGAGCGGTTCCAGCCGACGCGTCGGGACGATGCGCTCCGCGCCGAATGGCGAGCGGGTCAGCGGGGCGGTGACGTCGTGATCGGGTATGTGGGCCGGCTCGCACCCGAGAAGCAGGTGGAGGATCTCGCGGTGCTGCAGTCGATCCCCGGTGTCCGGCTGGTCATCGTCGGAGACGGACCGAGCAGAGGGCGCCTGGAGTCACTGCTGCCACAGGCCCTGTTCCTCGGACAGCTGAGCGGAGACGCGCTCGCCGCGGCCATCGCGTCCTTCGACGTGTTCGTGCACCCCGGGGAGAGCGAGACCTTCGGGCAGACGCTGCAGGAAGCGCATGCCAGTGGCGTTCCCGTCGTCGCCACCGGGCGCGGGGGCCCGCTGGACCTGGTGCGCATGGGGATCGACGGCTGGCTGTACCGACCGGGGGACCTGGAAGACCTGCGGATGCGAGTGGCGGACCTCGCGGGCGACGCACGCAAGCGACGTGCGTTCGGACAGGCGGGGCATGCCGCCGTGCAGGACCGATCGTGGGCGAGTGTGTGCGACCAGCTCCTCGGGCACTACGAGGAGGCGCGCGCCCTGCATGAGGTCGACGGGTCTCTCCGCGCTCGCCGCAGTGTGCGGCCCGAGCCTGCGCAGCCCCCGACGGCGAGCCGGTGGCACCGATACGTCGCCCTGGGGGATTCGCTCACCGAGGGACTGTGCGATCCGGCACCGGATGGTGCGCTCCGCGGGTGGGCCGATCGCCTGGCGATGCTGCTCGCGGCGCGAGGCGGACTGCATTACGCGAACCTCGCGATCCGTTCGAAGCGGGTATCGGATGTGTGCGGCACGCAGCTCGATCGGGCCGTGGAGCTCCGGCCGGATCTGGTCTCGATCCTGATCGGTGCGAACGACCTGGTGAAGCACCGTGCAGACATCCCCGCTCTCGCGCTGCAGGTCGAGCACGCAGTCGCACGGCTGCGTGCCATCGGCGCCGATGTCGTGCTGGTGACCCCGTTCCTCCCAGGACGGCGGGCAGCCGGCATCTACACCGCGCGGTTCGCGGCGTTCGCGACCGCGCTCGCCGGAGTGGCTGCACGGACGGGCGCGATCCTGATCGACACCGACCTGCACCCGACGCTGCGTGATCGGCCGAACTGGGGTGAGGACCTGGTGCACCTCAGCAGCCGAGGGCACCGGTTCCTCGCCTACCGGGTGGGTGAGGTGCTCGGCGTGCCGCACGCCGACGCGCTCGGTCTGCTGGATGCGGCGATGCATGAGCACGAGGCGATCAGCACCGGCGTGTGGTGGCGCCGGCATGCGCTGCCGTGGGTCTGGCGACGGATGCATGGTCGCGCCGCTGGCGATGGCAGGTCGGCGAAGCATGACGACTACGTGTACCTCGGCCGTTCGTCGGCCGCGAAGGGTGTGTCGGTGAGCTGAGCCCGGTGCGCTTCCTATGCTGTGAAGCATGGAGCACAGGCAGGTCGTCGAACGGTTCATCGAGGCGCACTTCCCTGCGGCGGCGATCGCGGTCGTGGGCGGAAGCACAGCCCGAGGGAATCGAACGCGCACCAGCGACATCGACCTGCTCCTCATCGGCGAGGACGTGTTCACGGGCAGCCGATTCAGTGAGGACCCGCCCGGCGAGGATCGCCGGGGGTTCGCCGGTGGGTTCGAGTTCGAGGACGAGTTCTTCGAGGTGTTCGCGTACACGCCGCAGGGGTACGAGGAATGGGCCGATCGGGGGCTCGCGCAGTTCCGGCCGGTGATCGTGCACATGCTCGTGGAAGGCGTCGAGGTCAGGGGAGGGGCAGCCCTCGCCGCTCTTCGACTGCAGTGGGCTCGTGCGCTCGCCGCTGGGCCGGTCGTGGATGCACATGCATCGGAGCTGCGCCGCTACATCATCACGGATCAGCTGGACGACCTGCGCGACTCGGCGGACCCGCTGGAGCGGCAGGTCGTCGCGGGACTGCTCTTCGAGCGGATCGCCGAATTGATGCTGCTCGTCGAGCGACGGTGGATCGGCGCCGGCAATTACCTTCCTCGCCGGCTGCGCGAGCTGAGCGTCGAGCGCACCGACGCACTGGCGCAGCCTCTGCTCGCTCGCGACTTCGAGACGTTCGCGACGATGGTCGAACGCGAGCTCGATCTCGCCGGTGGACGGGTGCAGGCAGGATTCGTGCGCTGAACCCCGGAACGGGCGGCTCTGTCACGCGATCGCTCAGCGGCGCCCCATACCGCGGTAGTCCCACCCGGCAGCGCGCCATGCCGCCGAGTCCAGGCAGTTGCGGCCGTCGATGATGATCTGCCGCCGCACCAGACCGGCGGCATGCACCGGCGACATCTCTCGTCGGTACTCGTCCCACTCGGTCACGACGACCACGGCATCCGCATCCTGCAGCGCCTCGTCGCGACCCTGCGCATAGCCGAGCTGCGGATGCATCCTGCGGGCGTTGTCGATCGCTGCAGGGTCCGTCACCACGACGTCGGCGCCGAGTCCACGCAGTCGAACCGCGACCTCGAGCGCCGGGGAGTCGCGGATGTCGTCGCTGAACGGCTTGAACGCTGCGCCGAGCACCGCGATCCGGCGTCCGAACACCATCCCGCCGAGCGCGTCGATCACCAGCTGCACCGCGCGATCCCTGCGCCGGAGGTTGATCTTGTCGACCTCGCGGAGGAAGCCGACGGCCTCGCCTCGACCGAGTTCTTCGGCCCGTGCCGCGAACGCCCTGATGTCCTTCGGCAGGCACCCGCCGCCGAAGCCGATGCCTGAACCGAGGTATCGGCGACCGATCCGAGAGTCATAGCCGAGCGCGTCGGCGAGAAGCGCGACGTCGGCGCCCGATGCCTCGGCGATCTCCGCCATCGCATTGATGAACGAGATCTTCGTCGCGAGGAACGCGTTCGCGGCGCCCTTCACCAGCTCAGCCGTCGCGAGATCGGTGACGAGATACGGGGTGCCGCCGGCGATCGCCGGTGCGTAGACCTCTGCCAGCACATCCGCGGCGGCGGCGCCGTCTGGCCCTGCGGGCACCCCGACCACGATGCGATCCGGCGTGAGCGTGTCGTGCACCGCCCACCCTTCGCGGAGGAACTCGGGGTTCCACACCAGCGTCGCCCCGCTCGGCGCGATGATCTCGGAGAGCCGCGCGGCCGTCCCGACCGGCACCGTCGACTTCCCGGCGACCACGTCGCCGTCACCGAGGTGGGGGAGCAGTTCCCGGATCGCCGCATCGACGAAGCGGAGGTCGGCGGCGTGGCCGCCTGTGACCTGCGGTGTCCCGACGGCCACGAAATGCACGCGAGCGCCACGGGCATCCGCCATGCTGTTGCTGAATCGCAGTCGTCCTGATTCCAGTCCCTGTCGCAGCAGCTCCACGAGCTGCGGCTCGAAGAACGGCGCGGTGCCGTCCGAGAGCGCGGCGACCTTCCGATCGTCGACGTCGATTCCGATGACGTCGTGCCCGATCGAGGCCATCGCCGCGGCGTGCACGGCACCGAGGTACCCGCATCCGATCACTGACATGCGCATCGCCACAGCACAGCGGATGCGCCGCACGCGGTGTCAACGAACGTCTGAACGGCGGATGACCGGGCGGTGACAGAATCGCGTGGGTGCCGGGAACGCCGGATTTCCGGCCTGCGCTGGTAGTGTGGACGAGGTTGCGTTCTGCCAACCGAACCAATTTCATATCGACTCATGGAGCGATCGGCGGAGAGCTGGTCCCCTGTGGTGGGTTCCTCGGCTAGCGATGTCGGGTGGCTTTCTACTGGTGGCCAGCGCAGGTGAGATTCGCGGGAATGCCCGCGCGCCCGTATCCGGCCGCATCCGCTCCTTCATGAATGCGCTCGCGCGTCATACGGATTCGCGAGTCTAAACAAAGAAGGAGAGACCTCTTGGAAGGTCCTGAAATCACCGCCACCGAGGCCGTTCTCGACAACGGCCGCTTCGGCACCCGCACCATCCGCTTCGAGACCGGCCGCCTCGCGCAGCAGGCTCAGGGCGCAGTCGCCGCGTACCTCGACGGCGAGACCATGCTCCTCTCGGCCACCAGCGCAGGCAAGCACCCGCGCGAGGGCTTCGACTTCTTCCCGCTGACGGTCGACGTCGAGGAGCGCTCGTACGCCGCAGGTAAGATCCCCGGCTCGTTCTTCCGTCGTGAGGGTCGCCCCTCCACCGAGGCGATCCTCGTCTGCCGTCTGATCGACCGCCCGCTGCGTCCGTCGTTCGTCGACGGTCTGCGCAACGAGGTCCAGATCGTCATCACGGTCCTCTCGATCGCTCCCGGCGAGTTCTACGACGCGCTCGCGATCAACGCGGCATCCGCGTCGACCCAGATCTCGGGTCTGCCGTTCTCCGGCCCCGTCGCCGGTGTGCGCCTCGCGTTCATCGCCGGCCAGGGCGAGCACGCCGACCAGTGGGTCGCGTTCCCGACCGCCGAGCAGGTCTCCGAGGCCGTGTTCGACCTGATCGTCGCCGGTCGTGTCGTCACGAAGTCCGACGGCACCGAAGACGTCGCGATCATGATGGTCGAGGCTGAGGCCACCGAGCACAGCTGGAACCTGATCAAGGCCGGCGCGACCAAGCCCGATGAGGCCGTCGTCGCACAGGGTCTCGAGGCTTCGAAGCCGTTCATCGCGCAGCTCGTGAAGGCTCAGGCCGAGCTCGCCGCCACGGCGTCGAAGGAGCCGGGTGTCTACCCGGTCTTCCCGCCGTACTCCAGCGAGGTCTACGACTTCGTGGCCGAGCGCTCCTACGACGACCTGGTGAACGTCTACCAGATCGCCGACAAGCAGGAGCGTCAGGGCAAGGACGACGAAGTCAAGGATCGCGTCAAGGCGCAGCTCATCGAAGCGGTCGAGGCCGGCAACCTGCCCGCTGGAGCGCCCCTCGAGTTCTCCGCGGCGTACAAGTCCGTCACGAAGAAGATCGTCCGCGGACGCATCCTCACGGAGAGCGTGCGCATGGACGGCCGTGGTCTGGCGGACATCCGTCCGCTCGACGCAGAGGTGCAGGTCATCCCGCGCGTGCACGGCTCCGCGATCTTCCAGCGCGGTGAGACCCAGATCATGGGCATCACCACGCTGAACATGCTGAAGATGGAGCAGCAGATCGACTCGCTGTCGCCCACGACCAGCAAGCGCTACATGCACCACTACAACTTCCCGCCCTACTCGACCGGCGAGACCGGCCGTGTCGGTTCGCCGAAGCGTCGCGAGATCGGGCACGGCTTCCTCGCCGAGCGCGCACTCGTGCCGGTGCTGCCGAGCCGCGAGGAGTTCCCGTACGCGATCCGTCAGGTCTCCGAGGCGCTGAGCTCCAACGGCTCGACCTCGATGGGCTCCGTCTGCGCTTCGACCCTGTCGCTGCTGAACGCGGGTGTGCCGCTGCGCGCAGCCGTCGCCGGCATCGCCATGGGTCTGGTCTCGGACCAGGTCGACGGCGAGACCCGCTACGCCGCGCTCACCGACATCCTGGGTGCAGAGGACGCGCTCGGCGACATGGACTTCAAGGTCGCCGGTACGAGCGAGTTCGTCACGGCGATCCAGCTCGACACGAAGCTCGACGGCATCCCGTCGTCGGTGCTCGCCGGTGCACTGACCCAGGCTCGCGACGCTCGTCTGACGATCCTCAACGTCCTGAACTCCGCGATCGACGCTCCTGACGAGATGGCGCCGACCGCGCCTCGCGTCATCAGCGTGCAGATCCCGGTCGACAAGATCGGCGAGCTGATCGGCCCGAAGGGCAAGACGATCAACGCGATCCAGGACGAGACCGGCGCGCAGATCTCCATCGAGGAGGACGGCACCGTCTACATCGGCGCGACCGACGGCCCCTCGGCCGAGGCTGCCCGTGCCCAGGTCAACGCGATCGCCAACCCGACCAACCCCGAGGTCGGCGAGCAGTTCCTCGGAACCGTCGTGAAGATCGCCACCTTCGGTGCGTTCGTCTCGCTGCTGCCCGGTAAGGACGGCCTGCTGCACGTCACCGAGGTGCGCAAGCTCGCCGGTGGCAAGCGCGTCGAGAACGTCGACGACGTCCTCTCGGTCGGCCAGAAGATCCTCGTGAAGATCACGAAGATCGACGACCGCGGCAAGCTGTCGCTCGAGCCCGTCATCGACGAGGCTCCTGCTGCAGACGCTGCTCCCGCCGAGGAGTCCGCAGCCGAGTAATCACCAGATCGCTCGATCAGAGCCCGGGTGTCTTCGTCTGGAGGCGCCCGGGCTCTGTCGTGCCCTATGTGATCAAACCGTTATCGGAAGTTTTCGCGCCGTTCCCCGGATTGGTCAGCGCGTTCGCTGATCTCGCTTACCCTCGAAGTACGCACCGGGGGGTGCATGAAGAGCAGGTACGCAGATCGGGTCGCACCGATCGACGCGGGGGTGAGAGTATGCGGTTGTTCGGCGTAGGCGCAGGAGCGCCGCAGGACGGCGCCCAGACGGAGGCAGCCGAGCATCCCTCCGCGCCCATCCCCATCGTCGGTCCGGGGATAGGAGAATCCATCCGCGTCCCGCTCGGCGAGACCGGACTCGAGACCTTCCCGCTCATGCTGGGAGCTGCGGAGTTCGGCTGGAACGTCGATCTCGAGACCAGCCACGGCATCCTCGACCGCTACGTCGAGTTCGGCGGCAACGCCGTGCACACGGCTGACGGCTTCTCCGGCGGACGCAGTGAGCACATCATCGGCCAGTGGCTGCGCTCGCGCGGTCTCCGCGACCGCTCGCTGCTGAGCGTCCGCATCGGCTCTCACGCCGACAATCCGGGGCTCGGCTCGGTGAACCTGGTCCGTGCGGTGGAGGGCTCGCTCACACGACTCGGCGTGGAGCGCATCGACGTGCTCCACCTCGACGCGACGCTCGACCGCACCACCAACCTCGAGGACACGCTCGCGACTGTGGAATGGCTGACGGATGCCGGCAAGATCGGCGCGCTCGGCGCCTTCGGCTTCGCACCGGAACGCCTCGTGGAAGCACGTATCCTCGCCTCGGCAGGCTACCCGCGCATCCACGTGATCGACGCCCCGTACAACCTGCTCCGTCGTCAGCCCTTCGAGGGCGACCTTCGGCTCGTCGCCGGCGCGCAGAACCTCGCGGTCACGCCGTCGCATGCACTCGAACACGGCTTCCTCTCCGGTCGTCATCGCCGCAAGGCGCTGACGTCGCAGGGTGTGCGAGGCGAGCAGCTGCGCGGTCATCTGAACCGTCGTGGCATCAAGATCCTGCGCGCCCTCGACCAGGTCGCCGAAGAGCTGTCGGTCCCGGTCGCCGCCGTCTCGATCGCGTGGCTGCTCGCGCAGCGCACGATCGCGGCACCCATCGTGAACACGTTCGCGACCGACCACGTGGACGAGCTGATGCAGGGCGCCGGCGTGCTGCTGTCGCGTGCGCAGCTCGCCGAGCTGACCCGTGCGGGCAACTGACCGACGTCGCACCCGTGGCATAGGGTGGAAGAGAAGTCCGGCGGATGCTGGCGATGAAGCGAGCAGGTTGTGACGCACTATATCTATCTGGTCAGACACGGTGAACATCAGGATGCAGAGCACGGTCTTGCCGACGGTCCGCTCTCTCCTCGGGGGCAGCGGCAGGCTGAACTGATCGCCGATCGTCTCTCCGGACTCCCGCTCGACGCAGTCTGGCATTCTCCGCTGCTGCGAGCCAACGAGACCGCCCGTGCGATCGCCGGTCGTCTTCCATCCGTCGACCCTGAGCCGAGCGCGCTGCTGTTCGACTGCATCCCGACGGGGATGACGGAAGACACACCAGCAGCGTTCGAACCGTTCTTCGGCTCGGTGACGGAGGCGGAGATCGAGGCCGGCGGCGCGCAGATGTACGACGCAGTGAACGAGTTCCTGGTGCGCAAGAACGGCGACGTGCACGAAGTGCTCATCACCCACAACTTCGTGATCGCCTGGTTCGTGCGCGAGGTGCTCGGCGCTCCCGAGTGGCGATGGATGACCCTCAACCAGGCGCATTGCGGTCTGACGATCATCGCGCAGAAACAGGGGCGCCCGTGGACGCTCCTGACGCACAACGACACCGGACACCTGCCCGTCGAGCTGCGGACCGGTATCCCAGACGTGATGCCGGTCTGATCGAGCGGGCACCGCGCGCCCCGGGCGGGCGCACCTGCCCGGCTCAATAGACTGGACGCATGACAACGCAGGTCGCACTCGTCGGCGGAACTGGGAAGCTCGGCTCGATCATCCACGCGGTGATCGACGAGCTCGAGGGGTTCGAGGTGAGCCGCGTGCTGACCTCGAGCAGTGATCTCTCCGAGCTCGCCGGTGCGGACCTGGTGGTGGACGCGTCCACGCCGCAGGTGAGCATCGACGTGGTGCGCACGGCGGTCGAGCACGGGATGAACGTGCTCGTCGCGACCTCCGGCTGGTCCGCAGAGCGGATCGCTCTCGTGCGGCCGCTGGTCGACGCGGCCGGCACCGGCGTCGTCTTCATCCCGAACTTCTCGCTCGGCTCGGTCCTCGGCTCGGCGCTGGCCGCCGCGGCCGCACCATTCTTCGGGTCAGCGGAGATCATCGAAGCCCACCGCGAGACCAAGATCGACTCGCCGAGTGGCACCGCCGTGCGCACCGCCGAGCTGCTCGCTGCCGCCCGGGCAGAACAGGGCCCCGTCAGCGCTCCGCACGCCGATCAGCGTGCGCGCGGTCAGCAGGTCGGAAGCGTGCCGATCCACTCGCTGCGTCGTCCCGGCGTCGTCGCCAAGCAGGAGGTCATCCTGTCCGGGCCCGGCGAGTCGCTCACCTTCACGCACGACACGATCGACCCTGCACTGGCCTACGCGCCGGGCATCCGTCTCGCCGTCCCGTTCGCCGCACAGGCGAGCGGTGTCGTCGTGGGGCTCGAGAACATGATCGACATCGGCATCGGTTCATGATCCCTCGGATCGGCGTCGGCATCATGGCGCTCTGTCTCGCGCTGTACATCGTCGTCGTCGGTCAGCGTGCCGTCCTGATGCTCACCACCGGTGAACCGATCGCGATCGCGATCGGTGTGGCGCTGCTGGTGATGCCGTTGATCGGCGCCTGGGCCCTCATCAGGGAGATGCAGTTCGGTTTCGCGGCCGACCGACTCGGCAAGACGCTGGATGCCGAGGGCGGCATGCCGGCGGTCGAGACCGAGCTGACGCCGAGCGGCCGTCTCGCCCGCGAGGACGCTGACCCGATGGTCGCCCGTTACGCCGCGGAGGCGGAAGCCGCTCCGGAGGACTGGCGGGCCCGGTTCCGGCTCGGCGTCGTCCAGGATGCGGCCGGACGTCGAAAGGACGCCAGGGCGAGCATCCGCGAGGCGATCCGCCTCTCCCGCTCCTGACGTCTCGACGACGCGGCCGTGTGGCCGCTCAGGCCGACACGGTTCAGGCGAGCGTTGCCTCGAGCGTGATCTCGATGCCGGCGAGCGCCTGCGAGACGGGGCAGCCGGTCTTGGCCTCGTTCGCGATCTCTTGGAAGGCCTCGGGGGAGAGCCCGGGAACGACGGCGTTGACGTTCAGGTGGCTGCCGCTGATCCCGACGCCCGGCTTGAAGGTCACGGATGCGCTGGTGTTCACGCGCTCCGGCGGGGTGCCGTTCTCGCTCAGCGCGTGCGAGAGGGCCATGCTGAAGCACGACGCGTGCGCCGCCGCGATGAGCTCCTCAGGCGTTGTCGTGGTGTCGCTGCCCTCGCTGCGCGCCTTCCAGTTGATGGGGAAGGTGCCGAGGTTCGACGACGAGAACGCGACGGTACCCGAGCCCTCCGCGAGGGATCCGGTCCAGGTGGTGGTGGCTTCGCTGGTGACGGGCATGATTCCTCCGGTTCTCGCGCGCGCTCGGTGTGCGGTGCGCGTTCCGGCCAGCCTAGCGACCGCACCCGTGGACGGATACCGTCCTCAGGCCGTCGAGGCGGCGCGACCGAGGATTCCGGCCCGCTGCAGGACGAGGTAGATCTGGCAGCCGAGGCAGAACGCGAACGCGGCGTTCAGGAACGCGGCGATGAATGCCGCTGCGGTCGCGATCGGCAGTGCCCACGGCACGCCGGCCAGGTGAAGGATGAGCCCGATCGTCACGACGAACAGTCCGACGCCCTGGGCGAAGCGGGGAGGACGAGGGTCCTCGAGCTCGGTCGGCGGTGCGAGACGCGGACGGATGACGCTGCGGAACAGGACACCCCACGGCGCCGTCCGCGGCGAGACGACGCTCCAGAGGAAGAGGAGCGCGATCACGACGGTCAGGAGGAAGCCCGGATCGAGCGCGCGCTGGTCGATCGTCGCGGCACTGATCGCCGAGCCGCTGCCTGGGACGAAGGTGGAGTCTGCGAGCGGTTGGTACGCGAACCAGCCGAAGGATGCGGCGCCGGACCGCGTCGATATCCCGATGAGTGCCAGGAAGGTCGCGACGAACAGCAGCACCGTCGTGATGGTCGCCGCGAACCGCGGCCCGCGCGGGTCGATGCCTGCTGGAGTGCTCATGGTGTGCTCCTGTCTGCACGCCTCAGACGGCGGCGAGGGCCTCGGTCAGGGCATCCCGCTGCGGGACGCCGTGGAATCGAGCGCGGACCGCGCCGGTGCGGTCGACGACGAACGTGGTCGGCGTCTGCAGCACGCGATACCGCGTCGAGAGATCCGGTCGATGCGTGAGGTCCACTTCGACGTGCTGCACGCCGTCGTGGTGCTCCGTGTAGCCGTGCAGCATCCGCCGCACCTGCGGGCACCGCGTGCACATCTCGGTGCTGAACTGCACGAGGGTCGCGCGGCTGCCGAGGCTGCCTGCCTCGACGTCCTGCGGATCGAACCGAAGCGCGCCGGCATCCCGCCGTCGCCCGTCGCGTCGCCGCAGCACCACGCCGATCGCCGCGGCGAGCACGAGGAGTGCTGTCGCGATCGCCAGGGCGAGCAGAGGAGACATGCGTCGAGAGTACGCGCCGCAGCAGCGCGGAGGGCCGATGTTTCACCGCATGACGAGGTGCACCGCACCGCCGCGCCGAGCGCCCGTTCGTCTGCGGGGGAAGGTATCGTGGCTGTCATGAGCGCAGCCGTCCAGACGCCGTACGAAGACCTCCTCCGCGACGTGCTGGAGACCGGCACGCACAAGTCCGATCGCACTGGAACCGGCACCACGAGCGTGTTCGGCCGACAGATCCGCTTCGATCTCGCGCAGGGGTTCCCGCTCATCACGACGAAGCGCGTGCATTTCAAGTCGATCGCCTACGAGCTGCTCTGGTTCCTGCGTGGCGACTCGAACGTGCGCTGGCTGCAGGAGAACGGCGTGACGATCTGGGACGAGTGGGCGGACGCATCCGGAGACCTCGGTCCGGTCTACGGTGTGCAGTGGCGCTCCTGGCCGACACCTGACGGCGAGAGCATCGACCAGCTGTCCGACGTGATCGAACAGATCCGGCAGACCCCCGACTCCAGACGTCTGATCGTCTCGGCCTGGAACCCGGCGGACATCCCCGACATGGCGCTCGCGCCGTGCCACGCGCTGTTCCAGTTCTACGTCGCCGACGGCAAGCTCTCCTGCCAGCTCTACCAGCGCAGCGCAGACCTCTTCCTCGGCGTCCCCTTCAACATCGCCTCCTATGCGCTGCTGACCCTCATGGTCGCGCAGCAGGTGGGGCTCGAGCCCGGCGACTTCGTCTGGACCGGTGGCGACTGCCACATCTACGACAACCACGTCGACCAGGTGCGCGAGCAGCTCACACGCGACGCGTACCCGGCTCCGACGCTGCGCTTCGCGCGCACGCCGGAGTCGATCCTGGACTACCGCTTCGATGACTTCGTGATCGAGGACTACCAGCACCACCCGGCGATCCGCGCGGTGGTGGCGGTATGAGCACGGCCCCGGACGGAACCATGTTGGTCGGTCTCATCTGGGCCGAGGCGAATGGCGGCGTCATCGGTGCCGAGGGCGGGATGCCCTGGCATGTCCCCGAGGACCTCGCCCACTTCAAGGAGGTCACGCTGGGCTCACCCGTCGTGATGGGCCGGAAGACCTGGGATTCGCTGCCCGAACGGTTTCGACCGCTCGCCGGCCGCGAGAACATCGTGATCACGCGCCAGCAGGACTGGTCCGCAGGTGGCGCGCGCCGCGCTGCGACCGTCGAAGAGGCAGTCCGCGGACTCGACCGGGTCTGGATCATCGGCGGTGCTGAGATCTTCCGCCAGGTGATCGGCGACGCCGACCGCCTCGAGGTCACGGAGCTCGACCTCGAGGTCGACGGTGACGCCTACGCGCCGTCGAAGGCGGGCTGGCGTCTGATCGATGAGGGGGAGTGGCAGACCTCGCGTTCGGGTGTGCGCTACCGCTTCCTCGGATACGAGCGCTGATGCCCACCGCACTGATCACCGGAGCGAGCGCCGGCCTCGGCGCCGAATTCGCACGCCAGCTCGCACGGCGTCGGGCCGACCTGATCCTCGTCGCGCGGTCGGCGGATGCACTCGAAGCACTGGCCGCCGAGCTGCGCGGCGCGCACGGCGTCGCCGTCGAGGTCGTCACGGCTGATCTCGCGGAGGAGGCCGGCGTCGAACTCGTCGCTGCCCGTCTCAGGGACGCCGCCGACCCGATCGATCTGCTGATCAACAACGCGGGGTTCGGACTGCCGTTGCAGTTCGCCGACAACGACATCGACGACGAGGTCCGCCATCTGCGTGTGCACGTCGAGGCCTCGATGCGGCTGATGCACGCTGCGCTGCAGACCATGCGAGGTCGCGGCGGGCGGATCATCAACGTCGCCTCGGTCGCGGGGTTCATCTCCCGATCCACGTACTCCGCCTGCAAGGCCTGGCTGATCGGCTTCAGTCGCTGGGCCAATGCCGAGTACGCCCGCGACAACGTCAGCGTCACAGCGCTCTGCCCCGGGTTCACGCACACCAGCTTCCACGAGCGCATGGGTCTCGCGGTCGGCCACGAGGGCGTTCCGACGCTGATGTGGCTGAACGCCGCAGACGTCGTCCGCGCAGGTCTCCGCGACGCCGCGCTGGGCAAGTCCGTGTCGGTGCCGTCGCTCCGCTACAAGGCGCTCGTCGCGCTCACCACGGTGCTTCCGAGCTCGCTCACCGCCGGAGTGGCGCGCCGCGGTCGCGTCTGACCGAGGAGAGCGGGAGCGCGAGCTCAGCGGAAGCGCCCGAGCCGGATCCCCGCATGGGCGATCGCTGCGATCGTCTCACCGTCGGTGATCTCGCCGTCCGCGATCATCCTGAGCACCTCGGCGAACGGCACCCACGCCACCGCCTGGATCCCCTCCTCGGCCTGCGATTCGGCGGCATCGTCGTTCGATGACCCTCGTCGCAGTCCACGCGCGAGGAAGACATGCTCCGTCGCATCCGCGATCCCGTTCAGCGCATGCATGGTGCCGATGTCGGTCCAGTCGGACGCCTCGAAGCCGGTCTCTTCCAGGAGTTCGCGCTGCGCGGCAACGAGCGGCTCCTCGCCGTCGCTGCCGCCGGCTGGAACCTCGAGCGAGACGCCGGTGGTGTAGCGGTCGAGCGTCACGAGGCACACGCGATCGTCGGCGTCCATCGCCACCACGAAGACCGCAGGATGCCGCATCGTCACGACACCGTAGATCCCGTCGCCTCCCGGTCCGGTCACCTGATCCTCGCGGACGTGGATCCAGGCGTTGGCGTACTTCGTCTCGGACCCGTGCGTCACCCAGCTCATGGGTCGAGCCTAGACACCGCGCGCCGGATCCCTAGGATCGACCGCATGGGCTGGTTCGGGAGGAAGCGCGATCCGCAGGACGCGAACGAGGTGCTTCGCAGGTACAACGAGGCCGAAACCGCACGACTGGCCGGCGTCGTGCAGGGCCGCAGCTCGGCTTCGGCGCCCGGCACGGTCGAGCCACCCACCATCGTCACCGTGCCGACGTCCGCTGTGGCATTCGAGGTGGAGGACGTGTTCACGATCACCGGGCGCGGACAGGTCGCGACGGGACACGTCACCGGTGGTGCCCTCCGCGTCGGCGACCGCATCATGGTCGTGCGCGCAGGGTCGCCGATCGCCGAGACGGAGATCACCGGAATCGAGATGTTCCGCACGCGCGCGACCGAGGTGACGGTCGGCGCCATGGCGGGCCTGCTGCTGCGCGACACGGTCGACGTCATCCGAGGCGACGCCATCCGTGCTGCTGCGTCCGCGTGAGCGGCATCCGAGGCGATACGCTGGGTGCATGACGCACTCGGGCAACCCATTCGGACAGGTTCTCGTCGCGCTCGTCACTCCGATGACGGCCGACGGTGAAGTCGATTGGCCCGCCGTCGAGAAGCACATCGATGACGTGATCACCGCTGGCGCGGACGGCATCGTCGTGACGGGAACGACCGGCGAGACCTCAACCCTGACCGACCCCGAGAAGCTCAAGCTGGTCGAGGTCGGCAAGTCCGTCGCAGCAGGCCGGGCCAAGATCATCACGGGTGGTGGCTCGAACGAGACCGCCCACGCGATCGAGCTCTACAAGGCCAGTGAGAAGGCCGGCGCCGACGGCATCATGATCGTCACCCCGTACTACAACAAGCCGACGCAGGCCGGCATCCTCACGCACTTCCGTCTCGTCGCCGATGCGACCGACCTGCCGGTGATCCTGTACGACATCCCCGGCCGTACTGGCGTGCCGATCAAGTACGAGACGATCCTGCGCCTCGCCAAGCACCCGAACATCCTCGCCGTGAAGGACGCCAAGGGCGACTTCTCCGAGGTGAGCCGCGTGCTCAACCAGACCGATCTGATGTATTTCTCCGGTGATGACGCGAATGCGCTGCCGCACCTCGCGATCGGTGCGACCGGCCTCATCGGGGTCACCGCGAACGTCGCCGCTGCGCCCTACCGCACGATGATCGACGCCGTGAACGCCGGCGATCTGGCGACGGCGACCGCTGAGCACAAGCGGCTCGAGCCGCTGGTGCGCGCGGTGATGACGCATGTGCCGGGAACGGTCGCAGCGAAGTACATCCTCCACGGCCTCGGCCGTATCTCGAGCCCCCGCGTGCGCCTGCCGCTCGTCGGTCCCGAAGAGTGGGAAGCCGCGCTCATCGAGGACGAGCTCGACCTCGTCGCCGGTGTCGCCGGTGCCGATTTCTCGAACTTCCGCCCCGACCGAAACGCGGCCGCGGGTGGCGCCCTGCCGAAGGTGCACGGTACGACGCGCTGAGCGCGCGTCCCAAAGAACGAACGGACGCGCACAGTGTCCGACTGAGGAGACACCATGTCCATCCCCATTGCAGATCCCGCCGCGCTCGAAGACGGGACGCTGCGCGTCACACCGCTCGGCGGTCTCGGCGAGATCGGTCGCAACATGACCATCTTCGAGTACGACGGCAAGATCCTGATCGTCGACTGCGGCGTGCTGTTCCCCGAGGAGCACCAGCCCGGTGTCGACCTGATCCTTCCGGACTTCGAGCCCCTCCGCGGCCGGCTCGACGACATCGTCGGTGTCGTGCTGACGCACGGTCACGAGGATCACATCGGTGCCGTGCCGTATCTGCTCCGTCTCAAGAGCGACATCCCGCTGATCGGGTCCGGTCTCACCCTGGCTCTGGTCGAGGCGAAGCTCAAGGAGCACCGGATCAAGGCGTTCACGCTGACGGTGAAGGAGGGCCAGGAGGAGCGGGTCGGGCCGTTCGACCTCGAGTTCGTCGCGGTCAACCACTCGATCCCCGACGCTCTCGCCGTCGCGATCCGCACGCCCGCAGGCATGGTGCTCGCGACCGGTGACTTCAAGATGGACCAGCTGCCGCTCGACGGTCGGATCACCGACCTGCGTGCCTTCGCGCGTCTCGGCGAGGAAGGCGTGGACCTGTTCCTGGTCGACTCGACCAATGCCGACGTGCCGGGCTTCACGCCGACCGAGCGCTCGATCGGGCCTGTGCTCGATCAGGTCATCGCGAAGGCGCCACGACGAGTGATCGTCGCGAGCTTCTCGAGCCACGTGCACCGTGTGCAGCAGGTCATCGACGCCGCGTCCGCGAACGGACGACGGGTGGCGTTCCTGGGGCGCAGCATGGTCCGCAACATGACCATCGCCGAGCAGCTCGGCTACCTGAAGGTCCCGGACGGCGTGCTGATCGACTACAAGAAGGCGCGCGATCTGCCCGACGACCAGATCGTCTACATGTCCACCGGTTCGCAGGGCGAGCCGATGGCCGTGCTGAGCCGCATGGCCAATATGGACCACGCGATCGAGGTGAGCGAGGGCGACACCGTCATCCTGGCGTCCAGCCTCATCCCCGGCAACGAGAACGCGGTCTACCGCGTGATCGACGGGCTCACCAAGCTCGGCGCGAACGTCGTGCACAAGGCGAACGCGAAGGTGCACGTGTCGGGGCACGCCGCCGCCGGCGAGCTCATCTACTGCTACAACATCCTGAAGCCGAAGAACGTGCTCCCGGTGCACGGCGAGTACCGGCACCTCATCGCCAACGCGAAGCTGGCGCAGGACACCGGTGTTCCGGCCGAGCGCACGATCATCGCCTCGAACGGCACCGTGATCGACCTCAAGGACGGCGATGCGCGCGTGGTCGGGCAGCTCGATCTCGGGTTCGTGTATGTCGACGGCTCCACGGTCGGCGAGATCACTGACGCCGACCTCAAGGACCGCCGCATTCTCGCGGAGGAGGGCTTCATCTCCGTGATCGTGGTGGTGGATGCCGCGACCGGGCGCATCATCTCCGGACCGGAGATCCACGCACGGGGTGTGGCGGAGGACGACTCGGTCTTCGACGATGTCACTCCGAAGATCGTCGCAGCGCTCAAGGAGGCTGCGGGCAACGGCGTCCGCGACACGCACTCGCTCTCGCAGGTCGTCCGCCGGACGATCGGTCGCTGGGTCAACCAGCGCCTGCGTCGTCGTCCGATGATCGTGCCGCTCGTCATCGAGGCCTGATCGTTCCGCGCCGGTCGGTCGGCCTTTCACGGCTGACCGACATCGGGGTGTAACACCGCGGGCCTATGCTCGCGTCATGTTGACGGGATTCTCGACACGGCCGGCCGCGCAGTCCGACGCCGTCTTCCTCGGCGACATGCTGGTCGAGGCCGCCAACTGGAGGGCCGGGGGAGCGCGTCCGCGGCATGAGGTGCTGACCTCGCCTGACCACCGTCGGTACATCGCGGGGTGGAAGCGCTCGGCGGATGACGGGCTGGTCGCGATCGACAGCGACGGCATCCCGATCGGTGCGGCGTGGTATCGGATGCTGCCGCAGAACGAACCGGGATTCGGATTCGTCGCCGTCGCGGTGCCTGAGCTCATCGTGGGCGTCCATCCGCTGTGGCGGGCGCGGGGCGTCGGACGGATGCTCGTGCGCGGCGTCGTGCAGCTGGCCGGCGCGCAGGGCCATGCCCGCATCGCGCTGAGCGTCGAGCGCGACAACTTCGCGCGCAATCTCTACCGGTCCGAGGGGTTCACTGTGTCGGCACAGGGTCTGCTGCGCGACACGATGGTGCGCAGCACCACGTGAACTCCGCGGTTCCGGATCGCCGGAAAGCCGCGTCATTGCGGGGGAATGTCGGCGCCTGAGCGTAACGTGAGAGCATGGCCAGGAGCACCACGAAATCCGCGCGCGCGTCTGAGAGCGCACCGGCTCGCCCCAAGCGGCAGGCCGCTCCGAAGGCTCAGCCCGCGCCCAAGAAGTACATCGACGAGATCGACAAGCCACCGGTGGTCGTCCGCGCCTGGAACGGGCTGGCGCACGGCGTCGGCGGACTCTTCCGTGCGTTCGGCCCGGAGACGCTGGAGAAGGACGACCGTCGCGACGGCTTCCCGTTCCTGCTCGTGCTGCTCGCGATCGCCGGCGCGGTCAACGAATGGTTCTTCATCGGCAACGAGGTCGCGGCGAACATCAGCGCATACTCGGTCGGGCTGCTGGTCGGTCGTATCGCGTTCGTCATGCCGGTGCTGCTGCTCCTGCTCGCCGGCTGGCTGTTCCGGCATCCGTCGTCCGTGCACGACAACGGTCGCATCGGCATCGGCTTCGGCCTGTTCGTCCTCACGCTCGCGGGGTTCTGCCACGTCGCGGCGGGCAAGGTCAGCAGCTCCGGCGCCATGGTTCGCGCGCAGCCCAAAGACGGCATGCCTGCACTCAGCGAGGCCGGCGGACTGTTCGGCTGGATGCTCGGTGAGCCGCTCGCCTTCCTCACGCCGATCGTGGCGTACATCGTCCTCTCGCTGCTCGCGGTTCTCGCGGTGCTGATCCTGACCAAGACACCGCCGAACCGGATCGGTGCGCGCCTCGGCGACCTCTACGCCTGGATGTTCGACGCGGAGCGCACGGAGAAGCCGGCGAAGGATGCTGCCGCGAAGGGCTCGGCGGCGGTCGACGAGTCCGACAAGGTCGACGACCCTGATGTGCTTCCCTGGTGGCGGCGCAACAAGACCGGCCGCGAGGAGGACCCCGACGAGGGGACCCTCGGTTCGGACGACATCACCGCACTGCTCTCGACGCAGGAGCCCACTCCCGCCTACGACCAGGCGGTGATCGTGGCCAATGCGCATGAGGCCGCGACGGAGATCCTGTCCGAGGTCCGCTCGGTCACCGAGTCGCTGGCTGGTCAGCAGACGACCGCGCTGCTCGACGACGAGTCCGACACCGGCGAGGTGCCGGAGCTCCCGGGTCTCGACGGATTCGGCACCGAGGGGCCTGGGGATCGTGGACCGCAGGCGCCGGTCGCACCGTACATCCTCCCGTCTCCCGGTCTGCTGGTCGAAGGGCCGGCCCCGGTCGAGCGCTCCGAGGCGACCGACAAGGTGATAGAGCAGATCACGAGCGTGCTGTCGCAGTTCAAGGTCGACGCGAAGGTCACCGGCTTCTCGCGCGGTCCGACGGTCACGCAGTACGAGGTCGAGGTCGGCCACGGTGTCAAGGTCGAGAAGATCCTGCAGCTGAGCAACAACTTCGCCTACGCCGTCGCATCGAACGACGTCCGCATCCTCTCGCCGATTCCCGGCAAGAGCGCGATCGGCATCGAGATCCCCAACGCCGACAAGGAGATGGTGGCGCTCGGCGACGTGCTGCGTTCCCAGGCCGCGCAGAAGAGCACGCACCCCATGACGATCGGCGTGGGCAAGGACGTCGGCGGCAACATCGTGATCGCGAACCTCGCGAAGATGCCCCACCTGCTGGTCGCCGGTTCCACCGGTTCCGGTAAGTCCAGCTTCGTGAACTCCATGATCACGAGCCTGCTCATGCGCGCTCGGCCTGCCGATGTGCGGATGGTCCTGATCGACCCGAAGCGCGTCGAGCTCACGAGCTATGCGGGCGTGCCGCACCTGATCACCCCCATCATCACGAACCCGAAGAAGGCCGCAGAGGCACTCCAGTGGGTCGTGAAGGAGATGGACATGCGGTACGACGACCTGGCGTCGTTCGGCTTCCGCCACATCGATGACTTCAACCGTGCGGTCCGCGCGGGAGAGATCGATCTTCCCGTCGGCAGTGAGCGCGTGCTCAAGCCGTACCCGTACCTGCTTGTCGTGGTCGACGAGCTCGCCGACCTCATGATGGTGGCACCGCGCGACGTCGAGGACTCGATCGTGCGCATCACGCAGCTCGCCCGAGCCTCCGGCATCCACCTGGTGCTCGCGACGCAGCGACCCAGCGTCGATGTCGTCACCGGTCTGATCAAGGCGAACGTCCCGTCCCGTCTCGCTTTCGCCGTGACCAGCGTCACCGACAGCCGGGTCATCCTCGACAGTCCGGGCGCCGACAAGCTGATCGGTCAGGGTGACGCCCTGTTCTCGCCGATGGGGTCGTCGAAGCCGTTCCGCCTGCAGGGTGCCTGGGTGGATGAGAAGGAGATCGACGCGGTCGTCAAGCACGTCACGCGTCAGGCCAGGCCCGAGTACCGCTCTGACGTCCAGGAGGCCATGGAGCCGGCCAAGAAGAAGGAGGTCGACGAGGACATCGGAGACGACCTCGAGCTGCTGCTCGCGGCCGCAGAGCTCATCGTCTCCTCGCAGTTCGGCTCGACGTCGATGCTGCAGCGCAAGCTGCGTGTCGGCTTCGCCAAGGCAGGACGTCTGATGGATCTGCTCGAATCGCGCGAGATCGTCGGCCCATCCGAAGGTTCCAAGGCCCGCGACGTGCTCGCGACCGCTGAGCAGCTGCCGCAGGTCATGGCGAAGCTCCGCGGTGAAGACGCTCCGCCTGCACCGGGTGCTGCGCCGGCGGCTCCCGCCGCCCCGGTCGCATCGGCTGATCCGATCGAGGCGCAGTTCGAGGGACTGCCGGTGGTCGAGGCCGAGGGCGATGACGACGCCTGGGGCCTGACGGGACGCGACTGATGGCCATTCCCCGGCAGCTGCCGAACGCGATCACGATCGCCCGCATCCCGCTGGCAGTCGTGTTCTTCGTGCTCCTCCTCATCGGGGGGATGTACGGCATTCCGGAGCCCGGCGTCCGTTGGGCTGCCGGCATCCTGTTCATCATCGCGATCTCGACGGACTGGGTCGACGGCTATCTCGCCCGCCGCTACGACATCGTCAGCGACTTCGGCAAGCTGTGGGACCCGATCGCCGACAAGCTCCTCACCGGATCGGGCTTCATCGGCCTGGCGATCCTCGGCGAGGTGCCATGGTGGATCGTCATCATCATCCTGGTGCGTGAGTGGGGGATCACGGTCCATCGCCTCGTCGTCGCGAAGGAGCATGTCGTCGCCGCAGCCTGGATGGGCAAGATCAAGACGGCCTTCCAGGGCGTGGCGCTCGGGTGGGCGCTGCTGCCGCTCCACGAGCTCATCGGGCTGCCGGTCTGGACCGCGATCACGGCGGTGCTGATGGTCATCGTCCTGATTCTCACGGTCGCCAGCGGAATCGACTACATCCTCGCGCAGGTTCGCGGATCCAGACAGAAGTCATGACCTCATCGCAGGCCGCCGCCGCCCTGGACGCATTGCATCTGCGGGGGTGGACGCTGGGCGTCGCCGAGTCGCTCACCGGTGGCGCTGTCAGTGCCGAACTGGTGTCGGTGCCTGGGGCATCCGCCGTGCTCTTGGGCGGAGTCGTGGCGTACGCCACGTCGGTGAAGGAGTCGCTCCTCGGCGTCGAAGCCGACCTGCTCGCCCGCACCGGTCCCGTGCACCCCGACGTCGCCCTGCAGATGGCTGACGGCGTCCGCAGAGTGGTGGCGGTCGACGGCCGTCCCGCCGACGTCGGCATCTCGACCACCGGGATCGCCGGACCGGACTCGCCGGACGGTCAGCCCGTCGGGACCGTGCACGTCGGCATCGTCACGCCGGACGTGTCGGTCGCGGTCGAGCTGCATCTCGACGGCGACCGCGCCGAGATCCGTGCGGCGTCGGTCGAGGCGGTCCTCTCCGCGCTGCTCGAAGTGCTCGGGAATAGCTGAGCGCCCGGTGCCGTTATCCGTGATGTGTTCACATTCAAACCACAGAGTGAAACGGTAGATTCTGTGTATGCCAGGAGGACTAGACTGGCGATCTCGCTGGGGGATATCCCGGCAACGGTAACTGGGAGGAGGTTCCGATGATTCTTGTACGACAGGAAATCGGCGATGTGCTGAGGGACTTCCGCCTGCAGAAGGGGCGCACCCTCCGGCAGGTCGCAAGCAAGGCGTCTGTCGCTCTCGGTTACCTCAGTGAGGTCGAGCGCGGTCAGAAGGAAGCATCGAGCGAGATCCTCGCTTCGGTCGCTGACGCTCTCGATGTCCCCATCTCGACGATCATGCGTGAGGTCGGCGATCGCATCTCCGTCCTCGAGGGCATCCAGGTCTTCCCGGACGTCGTACCCGACGACCTCGTCGCCTCGGTCGAGCCCGAGCTCTCGCTCCGCTGAACGCACCTCGAACTCTCGAATGCGTCGAAGCGAGTTCCTCCGAGCCGTCGAAGCGGAGTTCGACGGTCGTGCTCCTGCTCTGGTGAACGATCTCGTGCTCTCGCCGCTCGCGGGGCGCACAGCAGCCGAGGCGCTGGCCGACGGCACGCCGCCGCGCCAGATCTGGTTCGCGTTGTGCGATGAGATGGATGTCCCGGAAGCGCGCCGTCACGGCGCGGGCCGGCTCGAGCCGCGCAAGCGCTGATAGCCGTCGACGCGACGTTCGAAACATCCAAATGACGACACGCCGTTGACGGCGTGTCGTCGAATATCTGTTCGAAGCGGGCGTAGTCTTCTGCACAAGTGGTTCGGAGAACATGTTCTCCACCGTTTGAGGGACCGCACGACGCGATGTCGGTGGCCCCTCCTACGGTGAAGACATGGCCGAGGAGCCATACGCCTTGCCGGAGAGTTGCTCCCAATCGGGAGTGCCGCGGCAGCCTACAGGCGGCATCACGCGAGCAGAAGGAGCACCACCATGCCATCACCCGCCGACCGCGAGAAGTCCCTCGAGACAGCACTCGCCCAGATCGATCGTCAGTTCGGCAAGGGCTCCGTCATGCGTCTGGGCAGCGATGAGCGCGCTCCTGTCGCCGTGATCCCCACCGGTTCCATCGCGCTCGACGTCGCACTCGGCGTCGGAGGCCTGCCGCGAGGCCGCATCGTCGAGATCTACGGGCCGGAGTCCTCCGGTAAGACGACGCTCACGCTGCACGCGATCGCCAACGCCCAGCGCGCAGGCGGCATCGCCGCCTTCATCGATGCGGAGCACGCGCTCGACCCCGACTACGCGGCGAAGCTCGGCGTCGACATCGATGCACTCCTCGTCTCGCAGCCCGACACGGGTGAGCAGGCGCTCGAGATCGCCGACATGCTCGTGCGCTCCGGTGCTATCGACCTCATCGTGATCGACTCCGTGGCCGCGCTCGTGCCGCGCGCCGAGATCGAGGGTGAGATGGGTGACTCCCACGTCGGTCTGCAGGCTCGACTGATGTCGCAGGCACTGCGAAAGCTCACCGGTGGGCTCAACCAGACCAACACCACGATGATCTTCATCAACCAGCTGCGCGAGAAGATCGGTGTGTTCTTCGGTTCTCCCGAGACCACAGCGGGCGGTAAGGCGCTGAAGTTCTACGCCTCCGTGCGACTCGACATCCGCCGTATCGAGACCCTGAAGGACGGAACCGACGCTGTGGGTAACCGCACGCGCGTCAAGGTCGTCAAGAACAAGATGGCCCCGCCGTTCAAGCAGGCGGAGTTCGACATCCTGTACGGCATCGGCATCTCGCGTGAAGGCAGCCTGATCGACTTCGGCGTCGAACACGCGATCGTGAAGAAGTCGGGGTCCTGGTACACGTACGACGGCGACCAGCTGGGCCAGGGCAAGGAGAACGCCCGCAACTTCCTGCTGAACAATGCGGATGTCGCACTCGCGATCGAGACGCAGATCAAGCAGAAGCTCGGCATCGGTCCGCAGGCGACTGCTGTTCCGGTGGCGGCTGACGAGCTCGCTGAGCGTCGCCCGGCCTGATCATGACTGGCACGAGCGGGGGCGGGTCGAACTCGTCCGACGAGCGACTCGCCCCCGTCATTCCCTTGTTCGGCGGCGCCCGGAAGGGACCGGAGCGTCCCGAGTCGGCCGCAGCGGTTGAAGCGTCTGCGGCTGTGCCTCCGATCGTCGATGCGCCCAAGACGGTGTCTCGGATCGCTGCCGCGTCAGAGACACTGCCACACATCGCGGATGCTGAGCTCAGCGGTACGCCGAGCGAACGGCACCCCGCACGTGGGGGAGCAGGGGCTCCGGCTCCGAAGCTTCGTGCGCTTGCTCCGGACGACGACAGGTCGGACCATGAGAACGACGTTCCCGATCCGGAGAAGGTGCGCGAGCTCGGTTCCGAGAGCCTGGTCCGCAAACTCCGCACCCGGTCGCTCTCGATCTCCGAAGCACGGCAGGTGCTGCGAGGGCACCACCTCGATGCGACGCAGATCGACGATGTGATCGACGACTTCTGTCGCCGCGGCTACCTCGACGATGCGATGCTGGCCAATCAGCTCGTCGAGTCGGGCACCCAGCGCAAGGGGCAGGGGCGTGTGGCTTTGTCGCGTGCCCTCGCGCAGCGCGGCATTCCGCGCGACGTGGTCGACGCGGCGCTCGACGAGCTCCCCGACGATGACGCCGAGCGCGCACTCGATTTCGCGAGGACCAAGGCCCGTTCGCTCAGCCGCCTCGATGGCGACACCGCGCTCCGGCGACTCATGGGGCAGCTGGCACGACGGGGCTACGGCGGGGCCATCGCGATGACGGCTGCGAAGACCGCGCTGGCCGAGGCGACGTTCGGCGGCGGTCGGCCGACGGGTGTGCGGTTCGTCGACTCCGACTGATCTGGGTCGTCGTGGTCTGATCCACCTCGCAATCCGAAGCAGGTCGGCGCCTGACGCAGGTCGCAGTGCGAGCTCCGAGATCGGCCGGGGAAAGCGCTCGTAGAATGGGACGATCATGACTATCCCTCGCAGCGAACCGACGATCATCACGGCGTCGTCCGCGTCCGTCGACGTCGACGGACGACACAGGTCCTATGAAGTGCGCACCTTCGGGTGCCAGATGAACGTGCACGACTCCGAGCGGCTCTCCGGCTCGCTCGAGAGTGCGGGCTATGTCCGTGCGACCGCCGGCGACGAAGCCGATGTCGTCATCATCAACACGTGCGCTGTCCGAGACAACGCGTCCGACAAGCTCTACGGCACACTCGGACAGCTCGCCGGCGTGAAGCGGCGCAAGGACGGCATGCAGATCGCCGTCGGCGGCTGCCTCGCACAGATGGACAAGCAGGCGGTGCTCGACAAGGCGCCATGGGTCGATGTCGTGTTCGGCACTCACAACATGGGCTCGCTGCCCGGTCTCCTGGAGCGCGCGCGCCACAACGGCGAGGCGGAGCTCGAGATCCTCGAGTCGCTCGAGGTGTTCCCCTCGACCCTGCCGACCAAGCGCGACGCCGCGCACAGCGGCTGGGTCTCGATCTCGGTCGGCTGCAACAACACCTGCACCTTCTGCATCGTCCCCAGCCTGCGTGGCAAGGAGAAGGACCGTCGCCCAGGCGACATCCTGAACGAGATCCGGCTGCTGGTCGAAGACGGCGCGATCGAGGTCACGTTGCTCGGACAGAACGTGAACTCCTACGGTGTCGAGTTCGGCGACCGTCAGGCATTCGGCAAGCTGCTCCGCGCAGCCGGCGAGATCGACGGCCTCGAGCGTGTGCGCTTCACGAGCCCGCACCCGGCCGCATTCACTGACGACGTGATCGATGCGATGGCCGAGACGCCGAACGTGATGCCGCAGCTGCACATGCCGTTGCAGTCCGGCAGCGACCGCATCCTCAAGGCGATGCGTCGGTCGTACCGCAGCGAGCGGTTCCTCGGCATCCTCGATCGTGTGCGCGAGCGCATGCCGAACGCCGCCATCACCACCGACATCATCGTCGGCTTCCCCGGCGAGACCGACGAGGACTTCGAAGACACGATGCGCGTCGTCGAGCAGGCGCGGTTCTCGAGCGCATTCACGTTCCAGTACTCGATCCGTGAGGGCACACCCGCGGCGACCATGGCGGATCAGATCCCCAAAGCGGTCGTGCAGGAGCGCTACAACCGCCTGATCGCACTGCAGGAGCGCATCTCGCTCGAAGAGAGCCAGAAGCAGATCGGCCGCGAGGTCGAGGTGCTCGTCTCCACCGGCGAGGGCAAGAAGGATGCAGAGACGCACCGCCTGACGGGTCGCGCCGAGGACAATCGTCTGGTGCACTTCGAGGTCACTCCCGGATCGGACCTGCCGCGTCCAGGCGATGTCGTGACCGTCACGATCACCCACGCGGCGCCGTTCCACCTGCTCGCCGACGACCCGAGCGGCAGCCCGCTGCGTATCCGTCGGACTCGCGGCGGCGATGCCTGGGATCGCGCGCAGTCCGAGTCGTGCGCTGTGCCCGCTCCTGCGGCTGACGGAGCGAAGCGGGCCGTCTCGCTCGGTCTCCCGACGCTGCGCGTCGGTGTGTGAACGACATCTCCGAATCAGGGGCGCGCGCGGTGCCGCGGCTGTGGGTGATCGTCGGGGCGACCGGCACGGGGAAGAGCGACCTCGCGCTCGATCTGGCTGCGGCACTTCGGGCCCGGGGAAACCCTGCTGAGATCGTCAACGCTGATGCGATGCAGCTCTACCGCGGCATGGACATCGGAACCGCGAAGCTGCCGCTGGACGAACGTCGCGGCATACCGCACCACCTGTTCGACGTCAGGGAGGTCACAGAGGAGGCCGCCGTCGCCTGGTACCAGCCACTCGCGCGAGCTGCGGTGGCCGGCATCCATGCGAGCGGCGGCGACGCGATCCTGGTCGGCGGTTCCGGGCTCTACGTGTCGAGCGTCATCTACGACTTCCAGTTCCCGCCGCGCGACCAGGCGCTGCGTGCCCGGCTCGAAGCAGAACTCGCGGCGGACGGCATCGACGTCCTGCTCGCCAGACTGCGCGGCCTCGATCCCGCGACGGCGGCGCGCGTCGACCCGCAGAACAGTCGGAGGGTGATCCGCGCCCTCGAGGTCTTGGAACAGGGGAGCGGCACACATGGCGCGGCGCTCCCTGAAGAACCGACGCTCTGGCATCCGCAGACCCGACTGATCGGTGTGCACGTCGACCGTGCCGCGTTGGTCGAGCGGCTGGATGCCCGCGTCGAGCGGATGTGGCGAGACGGCCTCGTCCACGAGGTCGACGGCCTGCGCGGCCAGGGGCTCGATGACGGCGTGACGGCGCGGAAGGCGATCGGTTACGCGCAGGCACTCGGGCAGATCGAGGGCAGGCTCAGTGAGGCGGAGGCGATCGCAGAGACGCAGGCCCTCACGCGGCGCTACGCCCGCAGACAGGTCTCCTGGTTCAAGCGCTATCAGGACCTCACCTGGCACCAGCCGCCGGTCGACGCCCGCACCCTGCTCGCGGACTGACTCCACGATGTCGGTGGTCGGTGCCATGCTCGCTGCATGACCACGCACTACTACACGGCATCGAGCCTCGACGGATTCATCGCGACGACCGACCACTCGCTGGCCTGGCTGCTGAAGCAGGACATCGACCAGGACGGTCCGATGTCCTACGGCGGTTTCGAAGCCGGTATCGGCGCGCTGGCGATGGGAGCCTCGACTTACGAATGGGTGCTGCGGAACGAGACCGGGAACCCGTGGCCGTACTCGCAGCCGATCTGGGTCTTCACCCACCGTGAGCTGCCTGTTCCCGAGGGGGCAGACGTCCGGTTCGTCCAGGGCGACGTGACGTCCGTGCACGTCGAGATGGCGACGGCAGCGGGCGGGAAAGACATCTGGATCGTCGGCGGGGGAGATCTGGTCGGGCAGTTCGCGGATGCCGGCCTGCTCGATGAGATCTGGGTGCAGTACGCCCCGGTGACGCTCGGCGCCGGTCAGCCGCTGCTCCCGCGTCCCCTCGACCTCGAGCTGCTCGACGTCGCCCGGAACCGCAACTTCCTCTGCGGGCGCTATCGGGTGAACAAGGACTGAGCTGCACGCTCCTAGACTCGAAGGCTGGAGCAGGAGAGGAACCGGTCATGGAGTGGAGCATTCGGGCGTTCGATGATGCCGATACCGAGGCAGTCGTGGCGCTCTGGGAAGAAGCCGGGTTGACGCGTCCGTGGAACGACCCCCGCCTCGACATCCAGCGGAAGCAGGCCGTGCAGCCGGAGTCGTTCCTCGTCGCCGTCGCCCCAGCGTCCGATGGAGCCGACGCCGAGACCGTGGTCGGATCGGTGATGGCCGGCTACGACGGTCATCGTGGGTGGCTGTACTATCTGGCCACCGCGAATTCGCATCGGGGTCGCGGCGTCGCACGGAGCCTGGTCGAAGCCGCAGAGCGCCTGCTCGCCGAGATGGGCTGCCCCAAGGTGCAGCTCATGGTCCGGGAGGGCAACGAAGCGGTCCTGGGGTTCTACGATGCGCTCGGCTACGAGCGGTTCTCGGTGTCGCAGACCGGCAAGCGTCTCGTCGTCGATGCCTGATCCCGTTCCCTAGACTGAGGGCATGGTCGCATTCACCAAAGGTCACGGCACCGGCAACGATTTCGTCATCATCGCGGACCCTGACGGTGAACTCGACCTCACGGCTGAGCAGGTCGCCGCGCTGTGCGATCGGCACTTCGGGATCGGCGCCGACGGAGTGCTGCGCGTCGTCCGCTCCGCAGCGATCGACGACGGCGCTGCGAGCCTTGCTGAGGAGCCTGCAGCTGAGTGGTTCATGGATTATCGGAATGCCGACGGCTCCATCGCCGAGATGTGCGGCAACGGCATCCGCGTCTTCGTGCACTACCTCGTGCGATCCGGACTCGCGACCATCGAGCCGGGATCGACACTGCCGATCGGCACTCGCGCGGGTGTGCGCGATGTGACCAGCAGTCAGTCCGGCTACCAGGTCGATCTCGGTCGTTGGCGTCTCACCGGCACAGATCCGCTCGTGACCACAGACGGCCTGCCCGTCGCGCGTCCCGGACTCGGCATCGATGTGGGCAACCCGCATGTCGTGGTCGCTCTCGCCTCCGACGTCGAACTGGCGTCGCTCGAACTGCACCGCGCGCCCGAACTCGACCCCGTGCTCCCCGCGGGCGCGAACGTCGAGTTCGTCGTCCCCGGTGACCCGCTCGTCCGTGACGGTATCGGCCACGTGCGCATGCGAGTGTCCGAGCGCGGCGTCGGCGAAACGCTCAGCTGCGGCACCGGCGTCGCGGCCACTGCACTGGCCGTGCGGTACTGGGCAGGCGAGCAGGCGCCGGATCACTGGCGCGTCGAGGTCCCCGGCGGCACGCTCGGCGTGCGCATGTTCCCGGCTGAGGACGGGGAGCACGTCGCACTCTCCGGTTCGGCGCAGCTCGTGTTCCAGGGCGAAGTCGACCTGATCTGAGCGGCACGGTCGTGCTGGACGCGGCCACGCCGAGCTGTCAGGCTACGACGAGAGCCGCCGATCCGAGCGGAAACGGTGCCGCTCAGGCGATCGAGATGGGTTCGGTCGGCGGCGTGCCGTGCTTGCGCACCTTCAGCACGCGATAGCCCTTGCCGGTTGCGGTGCGGAAGACGCTGAACCCGGGGTGGAACGTCGAACCGATCCATCGCTGCAGCGAGTCGGCGCCGAGGTTGCGCTGCACGACGAGCCACGCGTCGCTGCGGTCGTCGAGCCTGGGGATCCAGCGTTCGAGCAGCCCGTGCAGCTCGTTCTTGCCCACCCTGATCGGCGGGTTCGAGCGGATCGTCCGGAAGGTGACGTCGGCGGGAACATCGTCGGGCAGCGAAGCGTTGATATTGGTGAGGCCGAGCGCGGCGGCATTGCGGCGCACGAGATCGAGCGCCCGCTCGTTCACGTCCACGGCCCACACGGTGGCGTGCGGCGACGCGAGCGCCATCGAGAGCGAGATCGGTCCCCAGCCGCTGCCGAGGTCGAGAAGATGACCTCCCGGCGGTACCGGAGGCGTGTTGGCGAGAAGCACTGCAGTGCCGGCATCCAGGCGATCCGGGCTGAAGACGCCACCAGCGGTGGTGAGGTCCAGCTCGCGGCCCGCGAGCGTCACACGGATCGCGCGCAGGTTCTCGGGACTTGCCGGGGTCGCAGTGAAGTAGTGGTCAGACCCCATACGGTGAGCGTACCGGACACCGGGGGATAAGGTTAAGGCTCGTAACAGAAGGCAGAGACAAGGGACGGATGACGGACACCAGTACACCCCACACCGGCGATGAGGCACTCGATCGCGTACTCGCGAATGCGGAGACGCGCACAGAGGCTCGAGTCTTCGGTGCAGCACAGGCGCTGCAGGACAGCTCGACCGCGGCGCACACCTCCTCGGACGGCAACCAGTGGGACCTGGAGGACCGGCACGCCCTTCGACGCGTGGGCGGCCTGTCGACCGAGCTCGAAGACGTCACCGAGGTCGAGTACCGACAGCTGCGCCTCGAGAACGTCGTCCTCGTCGGCGTGTATCCGCAGGGTGCGCAGGAGGATGCCGAGAACTCGCTTCGCGAACTCGCCGCCCTCGCCGAGACCGCCGGAGCCGTCGTGCTCGATGGCGTGCTGCAGCGGCGCCCGCATCCGGATGCCGCAACCTACCTCGGGCGCGGCAAGGCGCAGGAACTCAAGGACATCGTCGCCGCTGTCGGCGCCGACACGGTGATCGCCGACACGGAGCTCGCTCCGAGCCAGCGTCGTGCCCTGGAAGATGTCGTCAAGGTCAAGGTCATCGACCGTACGACCGTCATCCTCGACATCTTCAGCCAGCACGCGAAGAGCCGCGAGGGCAAGGCGCAGGTCGAGCTCGCCCAGCTCGAGTACCTCCTCCCGCGCCTGCGCGGCTGGGGTGACTCGATGAGCCGTCAGGCCGGTGGCCAGGTCGGCGCCGGCGGCGCCGGTATGGGTTCGCGTGGTCCTGGTGAGACGAAGATCGAGCTCGATCGCCGCCGCATCCGCACGAAGATGGCGCTGCTGCGTCGGCAGATCCGCGACTTCGGGCCTGCCCGTGAGGCGAAGCGCGCCGAGCGACGTCGCAACACGATCCCCTCCGTGGCGATCGCCGGATACACGAACGCCGGGAAGTCCAGTCTGCTCAACGCGCTGACGAGCGCCGGCGTCCTGGTCGAGAACGCGCTGTTCGCGACGCTCGATGCGACTGTCCGTCGTTCCGAGACCGCTGACGGTCGCGTCTACACGATCACCGACACGGTCGGGTTCGTGCGCAATCTGCCCCCGCAGCTGGTCGAGGCCTTCCGCTCGACGCTCGAAGAGGTCGGCGAGGCTGACGTCGTGCTGCACGTCGTCGACGGCTCGCACCCGGACCCCGCGGGTCAGCTGCAGACGGTTCGCGATGTGATGGGCGATGTCGGCGTTCGCGACCTGCCGGAGATCGTGGTCTTCAACAAGGCCGACCTGATCCCCGATGACGAGCGTCTCGTGCTCCGCGGACTCCAGCCGAATGCGCACTTCGTGTCGTCGCGTTCGGGCGAGGGCGTGCCGGAACTGCGCGCCGCCATCGAGGACGCGCTGCCGAAGCCCGCCGTCGAGGTGAACGCCGTGGTGCCGTACGACCGTGGTGACCTCGTCGCTGCGATCCACGAGACAGGCATGCTCCTGGCCGTCGAGCACCAGGAAGACGGCACCGCGGTGCACGCCAGGGTCTCCGAGCGTCTGGCAGCCGAACTCGCGCCGTACGCTCGCTGATCACGTTCTCGCGCGCTGTCTCGCGCCCGACGCTCGTCGATCGCGCGCTCGCTCAGCGCGCGAGGAACCTGGCTTCAACGGTCGCCGAGACGACGATCTCCTCCGGCTCGTAGTCCATGGCCGGGGCAGAGTCCGCGGCGAATGCCGCGCCGCGTGCTTTCAGCATCATGGGAGCGGCAGCGCTCGGTTGGGCACTGGAGATGAGGCCGACGTCGGCGATTTCCTTCGGGGTGACCTCCGTGAGGCCGAGGGCGTTCGCGTAGGCGGTGGCGCGGGCGACCGCGACACCGACGGCAGCAGCGGCGACCTCGCCCTCGACGCGGGTGCGTGTCTCGGGCGTGAGGTGCCAGTCCACCCAGCCGACCTCGACGCCGTCCCAGGCGGAGACATCGGATACCCAGACCGACAGCTCGGACGCCTCGGTGAACGTCGCCGTGAGGTCGATGCTGGCGTAGTAGACCGGCGCGAGGCGCTTGCCCTCCGCGTTCCATGGGCGTTCGGCGCGCACCGACAGGCGCTTGCTCGTCCAATCGACGACCGTGCCGGCATCCGATCGTTCCGTGATGCTCGTGCGCACCGGCTCGGCCAGGCGCATCACCGCGTCGACCACAGCGGCACGCTCGGGACCCTCTGTACGGACGCTCATGGTGATCGTGGCTCGTTCGTGGGAGACCCTGGCCTCATGCTGGCCGCGGACGGTGACAGTCACTTCGCTCATGGGCCGACTCTACGCCAGCGTCCTTCGGGAATGGCATGACCGCGGCATCCGTTGTATCCTGTGATGCTGGGGTTCCTGAATCCCGGGCAGTGACAATTCAACAGTGCGACAGCGGCTCCTTCGGAAGAAGGAATACGGGGCTGATCGGTTTCGACAGCGTCTGTGTATCCACGAGAAGCGGGCCGAGGATGCAGAGTTATCTCGTAAACGCTCTCTGCAAAAAAATAGTTGCCGAAACCAAGCGCAACGACTTCGCCCTCGCTGCATAAGCGAGCCCGATAGTCCGTCAGACCGTGTGTGATTCCGTCACGGACCCTGGCGTCATCTAGGAATCTTGCTGTGTGATGGCGTCTGGACGTCACGCGGGACTCTTCCCAGGCTGGGCTCGTCGACTTAGGTGTCTGTGACAAAGGTCGGAGCCGAGGAGAACGTCTTTACAGACTGCGCCCGGAGAAGGCGTGGATTTTCAGCGTTGGACGGGGGTTCGATTCCCCCCAGCTCCACCAAGCTGCTGTCGCGAGAACGAAGGCCTCGAACCCTGAAACAGCGGGATCGGGGCCTTCTTCGTGCCCGGGATCAACCAACGCGCGACGGCGTCTCCTCAAGCTCGAGCACCCACTCGTTCATGGTGAGATCGGCGCCGCGGAAGGTCGCGGTCATGGTGCCGGCGAGTCGGAAGCCGGCGCTCCGGCAGAGCGCGTTCGACGGCGGATTCGTGGTCTGCGGGAACGCGACGAGGTGGTTCCGACCACCCGCGTGTTCCCGCGCATCTTCGATCAGCAGCCCGAGGGCCCGGCCGGCGACGCCCTGTCCCTGCGCCTCCGGCAGCACGAACCATCCGGTCTCGAGCGCATCCTCCTCGCGCCAGCGCGTCGTCCAGTGTCCGATCGAGCCGAGCGGCTGCCCATCGGACTCGATCACGAACATCCGAGCCTCACCCGTCTCGATCAGGCGGAGATAGCGGGCGTGGCGATCGAGCAGCAACTCCTCGGTCTCAGGTCCGTTCAGGTGTGCGGTCATCTCTGGCGTGTTCGCACGACTGAGCAATGGGAGATCGTCGTCGCGCCAGAGCCGGAGAGCGAAGGATGACATGCCCTCAGCGTGACACAGGCCACGGACACCGCCGTCTGGGTCCTCAGACCAGGCCGCGCCGGGCAGGGATGCCGGTGCGCGAGCGCCGCTTGGCGCGGATGTACACCGCAGGCGTCGAGCCGAACACCTGTCGGAACGCCTTGATGAATCCGGTGGTCGTGCCGTAGCCGATGCTCTCGGCGGTCTCCTGTACCGAGGCCCCCTCGACCAGCAGCCGCTCCGCCGCATAGACGCGCGCGCGGGTCCGCCACTGGGTGAACGACAGGCCCGTGTCGGCGAGGAACGCGCGGTGGAGCGTCTTGCTGCTGACCCCGAGCACGGCTGACCAGCCCTCGAGGTCGCGCTGCTCCTGAGGATCGTGGAGGATCGCCTCTGCCACCTGCCGCGCGCGGGGATCCGCAGGCACCGCGAGGGCATCGTAGCTCTCTTCGGTCGATGCCAGGATCTCGAGCAGCAGGGCGAGCGAGGCATCCGACCTGGCCTGGTGGAGCTGCCGCGCACAGAGGCTCTGCACGATCGCGATGCCGACCGGGTCGGCAGGGAGCACGAGCGGTCGACCCCAGCGCTGCTGAGGGAGTCGGATGCTCTGATCGAGGTAGAGGCTGAACATGTCTTCGGCACCCACCATCTGCATCTCGTGCTCGACGAGTGCTGGCACCCACGCGAAGTGGTCGCCGTGCAGATGCCACCGCGAGTCGGCGACGCGCACCCGAGCGCCTCCAGGAATCAGCGCCAGCTGATCGGCGGCGTGCACGTGGGGCTCGAAGTACTGGTCCGGCGCGACGCTCTCGTGATGCGCTTCGAATTTCTCGGATGTCGATCCAGGCACAGGTTCTCGTTTCGGGATGCCGATTTCCGGTCTCAATCGAACTGAACGGACACGGACACTGCCCTCGACGCAGATTCATGTCCTGTGAGAACGATAGCGGATTAGGTAAGCCTTTACTATGTTGGTGCCTCGTCACCCACGCATCCCACCCGAGGAGTTCCATGTCCCGCCCTGTCCGGCGCGCCCAGCGCACGCTCGTCGTGCTCACAGCTCTCATCGTCGCTGCGTCCGCCCTGTCGGCCTGCGTCCCGACCGACGCCGATGGGAGCGACACCGGATCCGGAGCTTCCTCCGGTGCCTATCCCGTCACCGTCGAGCACGTGTACGGCGAGACGACGATCGACGAGAAGCCGGAGCGCATCGTGACGCTCGGCTGGTACTCGCAGGACGTCGTGGCAGCGCTCGGCGAGGTGCCGGTCGGCGTCGAGGACTTCAGCTGGGGCAACGTCGACACCTACCTGCCCTGGTTCGTCGACAAGGTGGAGGAGCTGGGCGGGGACCTTCCCGAGATCATCCAGTTCACGGATGCCGGCGAGTACGACTTCGAGCAGATTCTGGCGCTCGCGCCCGACGTGATCCTCGCGAACCACTCCGGCATCACCGAGACGGACTACAAGCGCCTGACGGAGATCGCGCCCACAGTGGCGTTCGCCGAGTCGACCTGGGCCTCTGATCGGGACCAGCTCACCCTCACGGTCGGCGCTGTGCTCGACAAGGAGGACGAGGCGCAGCAGCTGCTGGACGATGCGGATGCCGCGGTCGCCGCTGCCGCCGAAGCCCACCCCGAGTTCCAGGGCATCGTTTTCAGCTATGGCTGGTTCCTCGGGGAGGGGGAGACCTCGCTGGGCCTGTACCTTCCGCGCGACCCTCGTGTCCCGCTCCTCGAAGAACTCGGATTCACGGGATCACCCGACATCGCAGCGCTCGAGGACACGACGAAGGAGTTCTACGCGAACATCAGCCTCGAAGAGCTCGGTGACATCGAATCGCAGTTCCACGTCGGCTGGGCGAACACGCCGGCCGACGTCACCCACACGCTGGAGGATCCGCTGATCTCTCGGTGGGCGCCGATCGCCGCCGGTTCGTACTACTTCTTCGAAGACCAGCGCCTGGCGTGGGCGACGACCGCGCCGAGCGTGCTGAGCATCCCGTCGACCATCGATGACCTCGCCGACGCGCTCGCGAGCGCGGTTCCTGCCGCGAACTGATCGGTGTCGACGCTGGTGAGCCGCGCCGCGGAGCGTCCTGTGACGTCCCGCGGCGTTGGCGCGCGCACCGGGGGACTCGTCATCGCACTCGTGGTGCTCGTGCTCGCTGTGCTGCTGAGCCTGATGGTCGGAGCCAAGGCGCTCGCACCGGCGACGGTCATCGCAGCCGTCTTCGACTTCGACGGCTCCGACGCTCAGGCGATCGTCCGTGATTCGAGGCTCCCGCGGACCGTGGTCGGACTGGTCGTCGGTCCGGCGCTCGGCGTCTGCGGTGCGCTGATCCAGGCATTCACGCGGAACCCGCTCGCGGATCCCGGCATCCTCGGGGTGAATGCCGGCGCGACCTTCGCTGTCACCATCGGCGTCGGACTTCTCGGGGTGCGCGGCCCCAACGCCTACGTCTGGTTCGCGCTCATCGGCGCGCTTCTCGTGACGCTCGTCGTGTATCTCATCGGTGCCACCGGTCGCGGCGGACCGTCGGCTGGGCGCATGACGCTCGCCGGCGTCGCGATCGGCGCAGTGCTCAGCGGCATCACCTCGATCGTGATGCTGAAGAACATCGAAGTGTTCAGCACGCTGCGGTTCTGGGGTCTCGGCAGCCTCGGCGGCCGCGACGACAGTGCCGTCGCGATCATCGCGCCGTTCATCGCACTCGGCCTGGTGGTCTCGTTCCTGATCGCCCGCCCGCTCAATGCGATCGCCCTCGGCGATGATCTGGGGCGCACGCTCGGCGCCGGCCTGGTCCGCACACGCGTGATCGCGATCATCGGCGTGACCATCCTGGCGGGCGGGGCGACCGCGCTTGCCGGACCCATCGCCTTCATCGGCCTCATGGTCCCGCACGCCGTCCGCTGGTTCACCGGACCGGATCAGCGATGGATCATCGCGTACTCCGCGGTGGTCGCGCCGAGCATGCTGCTGCTGTCCGACGTGGTCGGTCGCGTCGTGCTCCCCTCGGGCGAACTGCAGGTGAGCATCGTGACCGCCGTGATCGGGGCGCCAGTGCTGATCGCGCTCGCTCGTCGAAGGCGGGTGAGTGGACTGTGAGCGTCGTCCTTCCCGACGCAGCTCCCCGGATGCTCTCGCTCCGGCTCGGCGGTGGCATCTGGCGCCTCGAGCTGCGCACGCTCGTGATCAGGATCGTGCTCCTCGTGCTGCTGCTCGCCCTCGGGGTCGCCGCTCTCATGATCGGCACATATCAGCTCGACACCTCGCAGGTCCTGGCGGCACTCTCCGGCGGCGGTGAGGGCACCATCCGGAAGCTGGTCCTCGAGTGGCGCCTGCCGCGGGTCCTGTTCGCAGTGCTCGGTGGTCTCGCGCTCGGGATCAGCGGCGCGATCTTCCAGTCGCTCACCCGGAATCCGCTCGGCAGCCCCGACGTCATCGGCTTCGATGCCGGTTCGTACACAGGGGCTCTGATCGTGATGCTCGTCCTCGGCAGCGTCTCGTATGCGGTGATCGCGACGGGAGCGGTGCTCGGCGGGGTGGTCACTGCGCTCCTCGTCTACCTCCTGGCGTACCGCCGCGGCATCCAGGGCTTCCGGTTCATCATCGTCGGCATCGGTGTGTCCGCGTTCCTCGTCGGGATCAACAGCTACCTCCTCATCAGCACGGGTATCCAGGAGGCGCGGGCCGCGGTCGCGTGGGGGTTCGGATCGTTCTCGGGACTCGGGTACGAACAGCTGCTGCCGTTCGTCCTCGTGCTCCTGGTGATCCTGCCGCTCGTCATGTTCGCGCGGCGCGGGTTCGCGCAGCTGGAGCTCGGTGATGACGCCGCCAAAGCCGTCGGCGTCGACGTCGAATGCACCCGCCTTGCGATGACGGTGCTCGGCGTGGCCCTCACAGCGATCGTGACCGCCGCAGCCGGACCGATCGCCTTCGTCGCGCTCGTCGCACCGCAGGTCGCACGTCGGCTGGTCCGCGCCCCTGGCCTCGACCTGGTCAGCGCGGGCATCACGGGTGCGCTGCTCCTGCTGTCTGCCGACTTCATCGGCCAGCGGATCGACATCACCGTCGGGCTCGTCACCGTCGTCGTCGGCGGAGGCTACTTCGCCTGGCTGCTCATCAGAGAAGGATTCCGTCGATGACCGAACCGCGCACCGCACGTCTCCGCGCAGCAGATGTCACCATCGGCTACGACCGACGGGTCATCTCCGCCGATCTGTCGGTTGCTATCCCGGACGGATCCTTCACCGTGATCGTCGGTCCGAACGCCTGCGGCAAGTCGACACTGCTGCGTGCGCTCTCCAGACTCATCGACCCGGAGAAGGGTCACGTACTGCTTGACGGAAAGGATATCCATGGCTACCGCGCCAAGGAGGTCGCCCGTCGCGTCGGACTGCTCCCGCAGAGCTCGCTGGCCCCTGACGGCATCCGTGTCGCCGACCTCGTGGCCCGTGGTCGCTACCCGCACCAGACGATGCTGCGGCCATGGTCGGACGCCGATGAGGTCGCTGTCGACGAGGCGATGGCCGCCACGGGCGTCACCGAACTCGCCGGACGCCTGGTCGACGAGCTCTCGGGTGGTCAGCGGCAGCGCGTCTGGGTCGCCATGGTCCTCGCCCAGCAGACGCCGTTGCTGTTGCTCGACGAGCCGACGACCTTCCTCGACATCGCTCACCAGATCGAGCTGCTCGAGCTGTTCACCGATCTGCATGAGGCGGGCAGCACCCTGGTCGCCGTGCTGCACGACCTGAACCATGCTGCCCGCTACGCCACACATCTCATCGCGATGAAGGACGGACAGGTCGTCGCCGAGGGGAGTCCGGACGAGATCGTGACGGCCGATCTGGTCGAGGAGGTGTTCGGCCTGCCGTGCGTCGTCGTCCCCGATCCGATCACCGGCAAGCCGAGCGTCGTCCCGGTCGGGCGGGTCCGCGCTCAGCGCCAGGACTGAGGCGCGAGTCCGGTTTCAGCCGGCCCAGCCCTCACCCGGCCCAGCCGATGAGGACGAGGCTCTGCTTGGTGTCGGCGAGCTTCACCCAGCCGTCGCCGAAGAGGTAGGTCATGCCGTACCCGTCATCGTCGGTGCCCATCGAGAAGCGGGGGTCCTCGGTGAAGTACGTCCCCTCAGGGCCGTCCTCCCGGGTCCAGCCGGACGAGAGCAGCGACGACTGTGCCTCCATGGCGTCGTCGGCGCTGATCTCCGACCAGCCGTAGAGCTGGCCGTGGTCGGAGCCGACCGAGTAGTCCGCCCAGAAGCACAGCAGGCCCTCCGTCAGCTCCACGTCGCCGATCACGAAGGGGGTGGGCTTGGCGCTCCAGCCGGCATCCGTCAGCGCCTGCACCGTGCCAGCCGAGATCATCGATTCGCACGAGATCGGGGCGTCGGTCGCCCGCGGCGTCGGCGTGGTGGCCGGCTCTGCGCTCGGCTCTGCGCGTGGGGAGCTTGGCGGCGACGCTGACGCGTCGGGTGCGGCGGGGGCCGAGCACGCGGTCAGCGCGGCCAGCAGGAGCAGGGCTCCGGCAGCTGCTGACAGGGTGCGGATTCTCATCGTCGGCCTCTGGGTCGGTTCACTCGTGCAGGAGCGTCAGGAAGGCATCGTGGAGGACGCCGTTGGTTGCGAGTGTCGAGCGCGCCGAGATCGTCTCGACACCGTCGAACGAGGTCATCCGACCGCCGGCCTCGTGCACGATCGCCACCGCGGCTGCGATGTCGTACTCCTTGACGTCGAACTCGGCGACCATGTCGACCCGTCCCTCGGCGAGCAGCATGTACGCGTAGACGTCGCCATACGCGCGGTCGCGCCAGACCCGGTCGGACAGGGTGAGCAGCTGGTCGCGGTGGCCGGAGGAGGTCCACTGTCCGATGCTCTGGAAGCTCACGCTCGCGTCGTCCAGCGACGAGACAGCGGAGGTCTGCAGCCGGCGCGGTTCCGTCTGCGTGTTCGTCCAGGCGCCGGCGCCGGCAGACGCCCACCAGCGGCGTCCGAGCGCCGGCATGCTGACGACGCCGACCTGCGGCACGCCGTCGATCGCGAGGGCGATCATGGTGCCCCAGAGCGGGACGCCGCGGAGGAAGTTCGCCGTGCCGTCGATCGGGTCGATGATCCACTGACGATGCGTATCGCCCTCGGCGCCGAACTCCTCGCCGAAGATGCCGTCATCCGGGCGCTCGACGGCCAGGATCTCGCGGATGGCGCGCTCGGTGGCGAGATCCGCATCCGTCACGTGCGAGTTGTCGGCCTTCGTCGAGATGACGAGATCGGCCGCGTCGAAGCGCGGGAACGACTGCGCGTCGGCGGCATCCGCGAGGCGGAGGGCGAGCGCGAGGTCGGCGTCATGGACTGGGGAAACGGCATCGGCGCTGGGGGAGGCGGTCACGCAATCAGGATACGTCAGCCCTGTGCCGGCAGCATGCGGCGATGTCACAGGGAGAAGCGGGAGGGGCAGAGCGGCCCGCGGGTTAGAGTCGGCGCATGGACAACGGGGCGTTCCTCTTTATGGCCGTCATCGTGTTGCCGCCACCGCTGCTCGCGCTGGCGCTGGTCGCGTTCGGCACCGTCGTCGTCGGCAGCTTGATCGCGATGCTGTTGGGTCGGATCGCGGCCGGAAGGCGACGCGGTCAGGAGGTCGGTGCGCGGGAGTCCGCGACGAATCTGGTGGCTCTGTTCACCTCGAAAGCAGAGAAGCCCTAAAGGCCGGTGAGAGTCTGCGAGGCTGATCCGTGCAACCCTCGCACTTGAACCGAGAATGCAGCTGTTCGCCCACGAGAGCACGCGACGAGGCCCTTCGGAAGTCGCGTACGTGATAACGCATGCGGTACGTGCCAGAATCGCCCCACGCGAACCCACTGGAGGGGCACATGAACGTTTGGCAGCGGGGCTGGGCTGCGACCGGCCTAATACTCGGCGGTGCAGCCATGCTCCTCGGGGGCACTGTGCTCGCCGTCATCAAGGGGTCTCAGATCATCGGCATGGGGGTGCAGGGTGCTCTGGGCGTGGTTCAGCTACGTACCGATCCTGGCCGAACCGAATTCGAGGCAAATCCCGGCGTATGACTTCTTCTGGCCCGTGCTTGCTCATCTCGGTGGCTTCGCCGTCTTCTTCCTCGGTTGGGTGCTCATAATCAGGGGTGCGTCGCTTGCTTGGCCTACTCGACTCGACCGTTCTCAGCAGGACGCATCCTGACCACGCTCTGAACGACTCTCCGGTACCGGAGGTACCCCCCGGTCAGCTACGAGATCCGGAGATTGTCGTGCACCGAGCCCGCCGACACCCGCCCAGCTGAGGCGCACGCCGCGAACGTAACTCCTCTACGGCGGGCGATCTAGGGGCGACGCGCGATAGCTTCAGACGAGAACCACTGCACCAGCGGTACGGCCAGCATCACTGCTGCCTCGGCCTCCGCCTGCGTGTTCGGCGCCCAGTTCGGCTGGCCCGCATGACGACCCTGACCTGCCCAGAGCATCTGCACCATGCCCAGGATCACAGCTGTGCTCGGGTAGTCCTTATGCTGCTTCTTGATGTCGAGCGCCCAGTCCTTCTGATCACGCATCGCCGCGAAGACTTTGCCGAGGGTCGCCGTCGGGTCGGTCGGGATCACGACCGGGATAGCAGCGGCCTCGACTGCAAGAACCGCCTGGCGATAACCTGTCTCAGGCTTCGGGTTCACGCCGAAGACTGCGTGCCATGCCTCCGACAGCAGGGTGCCGGCGTGACCCGGTGTCGATATGACGGCGTCCGCGGCATCTTGTACGCCTTCCGGAACGCGCGTCTCCAATCCCGGGACGCCATCACGGAGACCAACCTTCCATTTTGACCCGCCGTCGCGAAGGATCCGATCAACGCCCTCGTGCTTTTCATTCAACTTGTTGACATGCGTGTCCATGATCATCCAGTCGATGATCCTCAGAATGACGTCGCCCTCCAGGCTGTCGAAGGTTCGTTCAGGCCCATTGGTGTTGAGGCGATCGGCAAGGGGCGATCGCCGGGCCGCGAGATCGAAGCGGCGCATCTTCTCGAACCCGTAGTCCGTGCGACCGCCCATAGCGTCGTACACCGGGAAGTTCTTTGCAAACCAAGATCGCAGGGAAGAACGCATCCAGTCGGGCACGCCGTCAGCTAGCGCACCATGTTCGGCTGGGTCGGATCCGAGAGGCGTCCAGGTCATATCCCTATCCTGGCCGACGCTTCTGACGTTGCGCTGTTGAGACACACTGGACTGCTGACGGTTCGGTTGAGTCCAACGCTGTGAGGATTTCGGTTCTCACGGAAGGATAGTCAACGTTCCGAAAGCACGTTCCACAGAGTTCCGGAACGTAGAAGATGACGAAGCCCCGAGACAAGGCACTGGCCGCGAGATCGCGTTAGGCCTCGATTTCAATCCCCTGCTTCCGTCGGCCCTTCTCCAGGCGGTCGCGATTCAACTTCGTTTCAAACTTGCTCAAAACATCAGAGCGGTGTTTGACCCCATCGAACTTGTACCTCGCGCTGATCACGCGCCGAAGGAAGTTGCGGATCTCTACTCGCTCCTCCTTTTCCAGCGACTTATCAGTGATGTAGGCGTAGCGAGCGATGCTCGCGAGGAAGGATGCGCTGAAGAACGTCTTCACCGCATCATCGTCGATGAGCTTCAGGGTCTCGATCCACCGTCTGCTCTTCGTTCCGTAGAGCGCGAGGGTGCGAATCATGCTCCCGTATGAGCCGTTCTCTTCCTGCGTCATGTCGACCTCGACGAGACGTGTCACTAGAGAGGGCCCACTGAGGCAATAGCGGACCCCGCTTGCCGTGATCACTGTGGGGATCATGCGTGTGAGGAAGTGTTTGAGCTTTTCGATGTCCTCCGGAGTGCGAGCGTCTTCTTCGTCCAGGAGAGAGCTAATGATGTCGTCCAGGTCGGGCAGGGATGAGATCTCAGTCTCGTGTAGGTCAGTGAAGCCCACCCACGCGACAAGCAACTTGCGAAGGATGCGGTCCTTCATCCCCTGGTCTCGTACCTCGTCAGAGTCACGCAGCACGCGCGAAGCCAGGTCGACAACCAACATCGCGACACGGGACTGCGAAAGGTCTTCGATTCGAGCGACGAGGAACGCGGGTGTGTCGGAATCATCGGAGTCGTCGTAGTAATGGCCGGTCAACCCCTCACGTTCTACGGAGTTGTCGGCCTTGTCAGCCTCATCGTTATCGCCTTCCGCTTCCGTTTCGCGTTCGTCGGAGAACAGCTCCTTTCGAGCTTCAACTTTGCGCACGCTGGAGAAGATGGCGCCCGACGGCTCCGAAACCGCGATGCGCTCAATCTCTCTCTCGACAACGTCCAGAACGTCTTTGGCGTTCCGCGTCATCGCAGCGTAAGAACGCACGATTGAAGCCAGCTGGATTGGAGACTCGAATACGAGTTGTCTGAACTCGGCGTCGTCACGAGCTGCGATGCCAGCCATCAGTTCCAAGTAGGCAGAGCGCTGGAATCGAATCGTATTATCGGAGGAGCGAGCGAGCACTCGGCGAGCGACGAGGTCGTTCACGCACTGGGTCACGTTGTAATCCCAGCCCAGCTCCTCGAACTGAACCTTCAGCCAATCGAGGACGTCAGACTCAGGAGCTTTGTCCTCACGATCCTGCACCAGACGTCGCGCAAGTATCTCCAAGACAAGCCGCTTGTTGCGAAGCGTCATGGACAGCTCGTCCCGGGTTCGAGGGAGGTCAGCGTTTAGAAGGAGATCCAAGTACTGATCGAGGACGGCGATCTCAGATTCCTGCTTCTGGAGCAGGATGCCGCTCTGCACGAGGTCGACTAGCAGGGTGATCGTGAACGGGGTTCGCGGGAGGTTCTTCTCGCGGATGACCACCATCACGTATTCTGCGACTTTGGCCTCGCGTCCAGGCGCGACGCGACGCGCCAGTTCGCGGGCCTCGACGTTGCTAAATCGTCCGAGGTACACAACTGTGACGTCTTCGCCAGTACGTTCCTTCAGTAGGTTCGCGATGTCCACGGCATCGTTCTGCCGAACTCCCACGACTTTTAGTCCAGCCACTGACTCAGCGATGTCGTCCATTGCCCGGTCGAAGCGAGTTGAGCCATCAAAACGAAGGTTGTCGACACCAAGTGCCATGAGCTTCCTGGTTTCGTCGGAGGGCGACTCCACTCCCCATGACCGGTACGAGCGCTCGATGACTCGACCAATGGGGTTCGCCCCGGAGACCATCGGATCAGCAGCGAGAAGGACATGTGCGTTCGCACGCAGGTCGAGGGCTCGCGTGAGGCAATAGTTCACAGCTGTCGAGACACCCGAAGACTCCTCACCAGCGATGAGAATGATCCCGCCGTCGCGTATCTTCTCGGACAAGTCGACTGGTCCGGGCTTATCTTTCTCGGCGTTGAGAACTGCGTTTGTTGCGTACTGGTCGTGGGGTTCGGGGAGGAAGATCGGCGGAACAACGAGGTCCGCGACTGACTTTTCGCTCAGCGTCTCGTTGTCGCGCCATAGCGTTGAGTTATCGCGTAAGGCGTCGAGAACTAAGCTGCGTGATTTCGGCCCCAAGCCGGATGGAGTATGGTCAGCGGTCGGTGCGAGAGACAGGAGGAAACTTGCCAGATCGTCATGGGTATCCCCGAAGCCAACGTCGACCACCGTCTTCAGCTCAGTCGTCGGGTCGACTTTCGAGTTGAGACAGAGCCGATAGTGGGGGTGTGCGCTCGTCGGGAAGCGATCACCAAAGGCCTTGATCATCGGACTGAAGTTCGGATCAGTAAGGCCGTCGCCCACCCCAACGAACAGAAACGTCTTCAACGCGAACGCCCCCGTCTGGACGCTCTGAGCGTCGGCGTTCTCCGTAATCGTCTGATAGTCGCCCTGGGAGAAGATCACGGAATCTATGTCGGTCCAAACGCCGTGCAGGTGACCGATGGCTACAGACTCCTGCAACAGCACACGCCGCATATCGCTCGGACGGTGCCAAGTTGCCGATGGCCGGCTCAGGATCTTCTCTAGCAGGTCGTCATAGTTGGTGGTCAGGATCGGAGCCCCAAGCGCGGCCAGCGCTGTCGGGACGTCGGGTTTCACACATGGGAGTTCGCCCACAGACTGTGCGATCCAGCGGCCGAAGTCTTTTCCGAGATACCGCTTCAAGTCGTGAGCGATACCGACCAGGTCTTCTGCGCTCGTCGCCTTCTCCATGCGCAGCTGGAGCAGGGAAGAGGTGTCCGGATCGCGCTTCTCGACGTGGCGAATCCCATCATCGATCAGGCCGCCCCATCCGCTCGTTGGCGCTCCGTCCGTAATCCCGGTTGTGACGCCTGTGCCCGCAATGATCACGAGCCGCCCGTTGGCAAGCTCGGTCGCGAGACGTTCCTTGATCTCCACTGTTTCCCCCTGGACCCATGGCGATGCGTTCATTGCAACCCAATATATTGACACTAGCGAACTGTTGCTTCTTGCTGATTCGCTCTAACGTCGGGTCTCTTGGGGGCCGGTGCTGAGGTCGCCCCACCCGCTTTCTGTGGGCTCGACGCGCAGCTCGACCTAGCGGATGAGTGACGAGCGGTCCTGACTGGATCCTGAACGGTCCTTCTCTAGTGCATCGCACGAGAACTTGTCGGGAAAGCAGAAAAGCCTCGATGACTGGCGAGAGTCATCGAGGCTGATCCGTGCACCCCCTCGGACTTGAACCGAGAACCCACTGATTAAGAGTCAGTTGCTCTGCCGATTGAGCTAGAGGTGCGTGGCCCGGGAAGAACCCCGGCCGAGGAATTACATTACCAGTCGATCGACGGCATGTGAAATCGAGCTCGGCCTGTGCGCCTCCCGGGCGCGTCGCGGCTCAGCCAGCGTCTCCGACGAGGATCGCCTCGGCGTCCTCGACGGTGGCATCGACCGGCTCATCGTCGATGTGCGAGAGCACCCTGCGGCCGAGGAACACCGTCAGGGCGGCGATCAGGACGGCGGCTGCGGCGAACAGGTACGGGACCGTCGCGTTGGTCGCGTGCCACAGCAGCGCGGCGATCGGGGGAGCCATCGCGCCGCCGAGGAAGCGAACCGCGGAGTAGGACGAGGATGCCACGGAGCGGGGGAGATCCGTCGCCTCCATCACAGCCTCGGTGAGCACGGTGTTCATCACGCCGAGGAGCAGACCGCCGACGACGATGCACGCGACGAGCGCTCCGGCGTTGCCGACGACCAGTCCGGCGACGACGAGGTCGACGGCGAGCAGCGGCAGCACGAGCAGGATGATGCGCGTGCGCGGCATCCGACGCATCAGCACCGGCGCGACCCAGACGCTCGTGACGGCGAGTGCGACGCCCCAGCCGAAGAACGTGAGGCCGATGCCCATCGCGCCGAAGCCGAGTGGGAACGGCGAGAACGCCAACAGCACGAAGAAGCCGATGTTGTAGAACAGCGCGGCGACCGCGAGGATCGCGAGCGCCGGGCGACGCAGTGCCGTGAACGGTGCGGAGAACGCGATCGGCTTCCGCTCCTCCCGTGGTCCACGAAGCAGCACCAGCACGGCGACGAAGGCGATCGCCATCAGCACGACGACGCCGAAGAACGGTCCGCGCCAGCTCTGCTCGCCGAGCAGACCGCCGAGGAGCGGTCCGATCGCGATGCCGAGACCCAGTGCTGCCTCGTACAGGATGATCGCGGCGCTGCTGCCGCCGGATGCCGCGCCGACGATGGTGGCGAGTGCGGTCGAGATGAAGAGTGCGTTACCGAGACCCCAGCCCGCCCGGAAGCCGATCACCGCGTCGACGCTGCCGCTGATCGCGCACAGGAAGGCGAACACGACGATCAGGCCGAGGCCGATGAGCAGGGTCGACTTCGCGCCGATGCGGCTCGAGATCCAACTCGTCACGAGCATCGCGAGTCCGGTCACCAGCAGGTAGCTCGTGAAGAGCAGCTCGGTCTCGACCGGACTGGCCTGCAGGGATTCCGCGATCGCAGGAAGGATCGGGTCGACCAGACCGATGCCCATGAAGGCCACGACGCACGCGAATGCGACCGCCCAGACCTGTGCCGGTTGCTTCCAGGGGGATGCGGTCGGGGTGCCGCTCATCGGTGTGCTCCATCTCGTTCGGTGTCGGTGTGCGCTGCGAGGATCTCCGCAGCGCGGGTGATGGCGGCCCAGTCCTCGTCGCCGAGTCCGGCGAAGCGGGGGGCCAGCGTGTCGCGGAACTCCGCCCGCCATGCGGTGAGTGCGGATGCCCCGGCAGCCGTGATGTCGACGACGATCCCGCGGGAGTCGGCTGCGTCGGGGGAGCGCTCGACCAGGCCGTCACGCTCGAGCGTGCCGATCAGGCGCGTCATGCCCGGCTGCGTCGTGCGCGCCGCTGCAGCGAGCTCGCCCACTCGCCGACCGCCCTGCTGTTCGAGCAGGCTCAGCACGCGCCATTGGGCGGCGGGCGCCTCGTTCCCTGCATCCTGGGCGGCGATGCGAGCGAGCGCATAGGCGGAGAGGACGAGGGAGGGGATCACATCCACACGTTTCATACCAGCAAGTATATACCTGTTGGTATGAACCTGTCGCCCGCTCCGCGACGGGGCCGTCAGCGCCGAGCGTTCGCGATGCGCGCGGAGAGCTCGTGAGCGTGCGCCAGCAGGGTGCGGCCGAGCTGCGCGATGCGCTCAGGGCCGAAGCGGAATTCCACGCCGGTCAGGCTCAGCGCCCATTCCGGACGGCCGGCGCGATCGAACACGGCGGCGCCCATGCCCCAGCTGCCCTCGACGATGAGACCCGGGTTGATCGCGTACCCGCGCTCCTTCGTCTCGGCCAGGCGGGTGCGAAGCGGACGTTCGCCGTGCGGGCCGCCCCAGCGCTCCTCGAGCTCGGGATGGCGTTCGAGATAGGAATCCACATCGTGGTCTGGCAGGAAGGCCAGGATCGCCAGTCCCGCACTCGCGACGCCCAGCGGGAAGCGCACGCCCTCGCTCAGCACGAACGAACGGATCGGGAACGATCCCTCCTCGCGGAGCAGGCAGACGGTCTCATCGGCGCGCCTGGCGGAGAAGAACGCGCTCTCCTCGGTCTTGACCGCGAGCGAGCGGACGAGATCGCGCGCGAGCGCCGTGACGTCATAGCGCGCTGCGGCCGCGGTGCCCATCAGGAACAGCTCAGGCCCCGGCATCCAGCGCGTGCTGTCGTCGTCGCGATCGACCAGTCCCTCCGCCTTGAGCGCGGTCAGCAGGCGATGCGCCGTGGAGCGGGAGAGGTCGGCGTCCCGTGCGAGTTCCTGGAGCCCTGCACCGTTCGCACCGCTAGCGGTCACGAGCCGCAGCAGGCGGGCGGCTCGGGCGATCGCCTGAGCGCCCGGGATGCTTCGCGTCGATTCCATAATGTGGACGCTAGTCCTCGGATCGACCACATCGCAAGAACCGCCTACCGCTCACCGACGCGCAGGAGCGAGGCTGGGATCACACGGTTCGAAGGAGTGCGCGTGATCGACAAGGAATGGTCAACGGCGGCGGATGCTGTCGCCGACATCTCGGATGGGGCGTCGCTCGCGGTCGGCGGGTTCGGTCTCTCCGGCAACCCGATCGCGCTGATCGAGGCACTGCTCGCGCAGGGCACGAGCGATCTGAGCGTGGTCAGCAACAACTGCGGCGTCGACGACTGGGGTCTCGGTGTGCTGCTCGGCGCCGGGCGGATCCGGAAGATGACCTCGTCGTACGTCGGCGAGAACAAGGAGTTCGAGCGGCAGTTCCTCAGCGGCGAGCTGGAACTCGAGCTCACCCCGCAGGGCACGCTGGCCGAGAAGCTCCGGGCGGGCGGCTCCGGCATCGCGGCCTTCTTCACGCAGACCGGCGTCGGCACGCAGGTGGCCGAGGGCGGACTCCCGCGCCGATACAGCCCAGACGGGACGATCGCGGTCGCATCTCCGGCCAAGGACGTGCGTTCCTTCGACGTCGACGGCGAGAGCCGCGAGTTCGTGCTGGAAGAGGCCATCACCACGGACTACGCGCTCGTGCACGCCCTGGTCGGCGACCGGCACGGCAATCTGATCTTCAACAAGGCGGCACGCAACTTCAACCCGCTCGCCGCCATGGCAGGGCGCGTCTGCATCGCCCAGGTCGAGCAGCTCGTCGACCCCGGTGAGCTCGACCCCGACCGCATCCACCTCCCCGGCGTCTTCGTGCACCGGATCGTCGAGGTGGGCGGCGACATCCCCAAACGCATCGAGCGGCGCACGATCTCCGACCTCGCAGCCGCAACAGAAGGAGACTGAGATGGCACGCACTCGCGATGAGATGGCCGCCCGCGCGGCCGCGGAGCTGCAGGACGGCGCCTACGCCAACCTCGGTATCGGCCTGCCGACGCTCGTGCCGAACCACGTGCCGGCCGGTGTCACCGTCGTGCTCCAATCCGAGAACGGCATCCTGGGCGTCGGACCGTATCCGAGCGAGGCGGCCGTCGATCCCGACCTCATCAACGCCGGCAAGGAGACCGTGACGGTGCTCCCGGGAGCCGCGTTCTTCGACTCGGCGACGAGCTTCGGCATGATCCGCGGCGGCAAGATCGACGCGGCGATCCTCGGCGCGATGCAGGTGTCGGCGGGCGGCGACCTGGCGAACTGGATGATCCCGGGCAAGATGGTCAAGGGCCCGGGCGGGGCGATGGACCTGGTCCACGGTGCCGGCCGGGTGATCGTGCTCATGGAGCACGTCGCCAAGGACGGCTCGGCCAAGATCGTGCACGAGTGCTCGCTGCCGCTGACCGGTCGCGGCGTCGTCGATCGCATCATCACCGACCTCGCGGTCATCGATGTGACCGATGCAGGACTCGTGCTCGTCGAGACCGCCCAGGGCGTCACGATCGATGAGGTGATCGCGGCGACCGAGCCGCCACTGACCGTCCCCGCCGAACTCAGGAACCAGAGCACAGGAGCGAACCATGGCTGAGACAGCCACCGTCGAGAACACCACCGACATCGTCATCGTCGCAGCCGCGCGTACCCCGCAGGGGCGGCTGAAGGGGCAGCTCGCCTCCTTCACGGCGCCGCAGCTCGGCTCCTTCGCGATCGCAGGAGCACTCGAGCAGGGGTCGATCGATCCGACAGACATCGATGCAGTGATCGTCGGTCAGGTGCTGGCCGCAGGCTCGGGGCAGAACGCCGCTCGGCAGGCCGCGATCGGGGCGGGGCTCGGCTGGGATGTCCCGGCGCACTCCGTCAACAAGGTGTGCCTGTCGGGGCTGACCGCGATCATCGACGCCGCGCGGATGATCCGCACCGGTGACGCGGACGTCGTGGTCGCTGCGGGCATGGAGTCGATGACTCGGTCGCCGCACCTGCTGATGGGCTCGCGCGACGGCTGGGCCTACGGCAGCGTCGAGGTGCTGGACCACATGGCGTACGACGGACTCACGGACGCGTACGACCGGGAGAGCATGGGCGCATCCACCGAGCGACACAACGCCCGGTACGAGCTCACGAGGGAGGCGCAGGATGCCGTGGCTGCGCGCTCGCACCAGCGGGCGGCCGCTGCGCAGTCGGCCGGCGTCTTCGCTGCCGAGATCGTCGAGGTCTCGGTGCCGCAGCGTCGTGGCGAGCCGATCCTCGTCACGGCCGATGAGGGCGTGCGCCCTGACACGACCGTGGAAACGCTCGGCGGTCTCCGCGCCGCCTTCGCGGAGGGCGGATCGATCACGGCAGGCAACTCCTCGCAGATCTCGGACGGCGCATCTGCGGTCGTCGTGACGTCGCGGGCGGTCGCCGAGGCGAAGGGCTGGTCGGTGCTGGTCACCGTCGGCGCGAGCGGCCAGACCGCAGGACCGGACAACTCGCTGCACGCGCAGCCGGCTCGCGCCATCGAGCGCGCGTGCGAGAAGCAGGGGATCACCCCGGCCGACCTCGACCTCGTCGAGATCAACGAGGCGTTCGGCGCCGTCGTGGCGCGGTCGCAGGTCGAGCTCGGACTCGATCCGGAGATCGTGAACATCCACGGCGGCGGCATCGCGATCGGTCACCCGATCGGCGCATCCGGCAACCGTCTGGTGGTGCACATCGCGCATGAGCTCGCACGCCGTGGCGGCGGGACCGCTGCGGTCGGGCTCTGCGGCGGCGGCGGTCAGGGCGAGGCGCTGATCCTCACGCGCTGAGTGGTGCGTCCGGGGTACGCGAGCTCAGGAGCGCTTGTCCGACGCGTGCCCCTGGGCGTCCGCCAGCGCCTTCTGCGAGCGGAACTGCAGACGCTGCGCCTTCTTCGACTTCTTCACCGACTGCGGTGAGTCGGCGTCGACGAGCACGCCCCGGCGTTCGCGATTCATGTCGACAACGGCGCCGACAGCGAGCGCCATCGTGATGCCCCAGCTCACCCAGGAGAGCGCGGCGCGCCAGGTGATGGGCTCCTGACGGGTGCCACGCAGCAGCGAGATCCCGGCAGAGATCGCGGCGATGAGTCCGGTGCTGAAGAGGTAGCGCATGCCCCTACGCTACCTGTCAGCAGCCCGGGGTGTCCCGAGGCTTGACAACTGGCCGCGCATCGCGGATGGTGACGCGATTCCCAGGCGCTCGGGAGCGCCAGGCGCTACCATGGGAGAGTCGCGGCTCGTCCGCGGCCGCACACCGTGTATCTACCGGCCGTCGGCATTCCGGCGGACAGCGGCGGCACCCGAGACCGCGTCTGCGGGCGCGCGAGAGCCATGACACACACGAACACCTCGGCGCAGCCGAGTCTCTTCCGCATCGCCGGATTCCCCTACTTCCTGATCGCGTTCATCGCGCGGCTGCCGTTCGCCATGATGGTCGTCGGCGTCCTGACCGTCGTCGTCTCCGCGAGAGGCTCCCTGTCGCTCGGCGGGCTCACCTCCGCTGCCGTCGGACTCGGCACGGCCTGCTTCGGACCCCTGCTCGGCGCCGCGGCCGACCGCTTCGGCCAGCGCCTGGTGCTGAGCATCCTCGCCGTGGCGAACGGGTCGATGCTGGTGCTGTTCACGGTCGTCGTCTACGGATCGGCGGCCGACGCCTTCGTGCTGCTCGCCGCTGTCGGCATCGGCGCGACGGCGCCGCAGGTCGCGCCGCTGTCGCGTTCTCGTCTGGTCACGATCATCCGCGATCGGATGCCGGAGGAGCGGCGAGCGAAGACCGTCTCCGGAACCATGGCCTACGAATCCGCAGCGGACGAGACGGTCTTCGTGTTCGGTCCGTTCATCGTCGGCATCCTCGCCTCGGCGATCGCGCCGTGGGCGCCGCTCGTCGGCGCAGCCGTGCTCACGGTGGTGTTCGTCGGCGCCTTCGCGCTGCATCCGAGCGGCCGTCACGTCTCCAAGGACAGGGGAGAGGACGGCAAGGCGCTCTCCTCGGTCTCCGAGCTGTTCCGTCCGCAGCTGCTCGTGGTGATCCTCGGAATCCTCGGCGTCGGCATGTTCTTCGGCACCATGCTCACCTCGCTGACCTCGTTCATGGCGGACCGGGGTGTTGCCGAGCAGGCCGGCCTCCTCTACGGCGTCATGGGTGTCGGCTCAGCGGTCCTCGCGCTCGGTGTCGCCTGGCTGCCGCCGGCGTTCTCGCTGCGGGCGCGCTGGCTGGTCTTCTCCGGCATCCTGCTCAGCGGCTCACTGCTCCTCGGTCTCGTCGATTCGCCGGCGATGATGATGCTCGCCCTGGCCATCATGGGCATCGGCATCGGCCCGACGCTCGTCACGCAGTACAGCTTCGGCGCCGCGCTCAGCCCGCTCGGGCGTTCGGCGACCGTCATGACGATGCTCGGATCCGGGATCGTGGTCGGGCAATCCATCGGGGCGGCCGTCGCCGGCGAGATCTCCGAGAACGTCGGCACCTCGGCGGCGCTCGTGCTGCCGATGTTCGCTGCTGCCGTCGCATTCGGCGCCGGTGTCGTGAACTGGGTCCTGAGCAACCCGCGTCGTCGTCGGCACACCGTCACGGCCTGACTGGCCACCGCCGGTCGGCAACCTCGATAGCCTGGGGTGAACCCCCGGTGTCAGGAATGATCCTCGACAGCCCGGGGCGAACCCCCGGGTGTAAGGAGTCCTCTTGGTCGCTGCAGAATTCGTGGTGGTCGCCAACCGACTTCCGGTCGACAGAGTCGAAGGTCCGGACGGCGAAGAGCAGTGGCGGGTGTCGCCTGGCGGGCTGGTCGCAGCACTCGAGCCGATGATGCGCCGCGTGCACGGCGCCTGGGTCGGCTGGGCAGGCCAGGCAGACCTCGAGATCGCGCCGTTCGAGCACGACGGGATCGATCTCATCCCGGTCGCGCTGACCGCCGACGAGGTCGCCGAGTACTACGAGGGCTTCGCCAACGACACGATCTGGCCGCTGTACCACGATGTGATCGCGCCGCCGCAGTTCCACCGGGAGTGGTGGGACGCGTATGTCACGGTGAACCGCCGCTTCGCCGAGGCCGCGGTCGCCGCCGTCGGCGAGAACGGCACGGTCTGGGTGCACGACTATCAGCTGCAGCTGGTGCCGCAGATGGTGCGCGAGCTGCGCCCTGACGTCACGATCGGCTACTTCCACCACATCCCGTTCCCGGCACACGGGCTCTACGCGCAGCTGCCGTGGCGCGACCAGGTGCTGCGCGGGCTGCTGGGTGCCGACGTGATCGGGTTCCAGCGCGTCCAGGACGCGACCTACTTCCTCACGGCGGTAAAACGTCGACTGCGCTACGAGGTCAAGGGCTCGCACGTCGCGGTGCCCGACGACCAGGGCGGCACACGGACGGCGCTCGCGAAGGCCTTCCCGATCTCGATCGACACCGCGCCGTATCTCGAGCTCGCGGAGCGCGAGGACATCAAGGCGCGCGCGATCGAGATCCGCGAGAGCCTCGGCAACCCGGATCGCATCCTGCTCGGCGTCGACAGGCTCGACTACACCAAGGGCATCCGCCACCGCATCAAGGCATACGGCGAGCTGCTCGCCGAGGGGCGCCTGAAGGTCGAGAACGTGACGCTCGTGCAGGTCGCGAGCCCCAGCCGCGAGCGCGTCGACGCCTACGTGCACCTGCGCGATGAGATCGAGCTGGCTGTGAGCCGCATCAACGGCGACACCGACACCATGGGGCACACGGCGATCCGCTACCTGCACCAGGGCTATCCGCGTGAGGAGATGGTGGCGCTCTACCTCGCCGCCGACGTGATGCTCGTCACCGCGCTCCGTGACGGCATGAACCTCGTGGCGAAGGAGTATGTCGCCACCCGAGCCGACAACCGCGGCGTGCTGGTGCTCAGCGAGTTCACCGGCGCTGCCGATGAGCTGCGTCAGGCCGTGCGGGTGAACCCGCACGATATCGAGGGCGTCAAGGAGGCGATCATGACCGCGGTCGAGATGCCGCCGGCCGAGCAGTCCAAGCGCATGCGCTCGCTGCGACGACGAGTGCTCGACAACGATGTGAACGCCTGGTCCTCGTCGTTCCTCGCCGCGCTCGACGAGGTGCACCCGCACTGAATTCGATGGCCGTCAACGCACGGCCATACTGGAGACGACCCCCTGAGAATGGAGACCCTGTGACGCGCCAGTGGACCCCCGGTGAGACCGACGACGACCTGCAGGCCATCGCCCGCACTGAGCGACTGGTCGTCGCACTCGACTTCGACGGCACGGCATCCCCCCTCGTTCCCGACCCGATGGCCGCGCGTGCGCTGCCGGAGGTCGCGACACAGGTCGCCCGGCTCGCAGCGCTGCCGAACACGGTCGTCGCGTACGTCTCGGGCCGCAGCCTGCACGATCTCCGCATCATCACCGAGCATGACGACGACTCCGTGATCGTGCTCGCAGGCTCCCACGGGGCGCAGTACTGGTTCCCCGGCGAGGGCGAGGCGGATGCCACGGGCGAGGCCACGGCGGAGGGCGCCCGCGAGGCGCTCTGGGACGCCGCTCGTCCGATCATCGAGCGATACGAGGGCGCCGAGTTCGAGCCGAAGACCTTCGGCATGGGCGTGCACACCCGCCGCGCCGAGCGCGACGTCGAGGAACAGGTCTTCGCCGAGATCGATGCACTGGTCGCCGAGCGGTTCCCGCACTGGCGCCGACGCGCCGGCCACCGCGTGCTCGAGTTCTCCTCGCGCACCGAGGGCAAGGACACCGCGATGGCGGCGCTGCGCGAGAAGTTCGACGCGACCGGCATCCTGTTCGCCGGCGACGACGTGACCGATGAGGACGGCATCCGGGTGCTCGGGGCCGGCGATCTCGGGGTCCGTGTCGGCCCGGGGGAGAGCCACGCCGCCCTGCGTGTGGAGAACCCACAACAGATGGCACAGCTTCTGGAGACGCTCGCGGACGAGCGGGCCGCGGCGCAGGAATAGACTTCCTGCATGTCCCCGCACGAAGCAGCCGCCACCGCGTCCATCGACATCAAGCCGCGCAGTCGCGTCGTCACCGACGGGATCGAAGCCACGACCTCCCGCGGCATGCTCCGAGCCGTCGGAATGGGCGACGCCGACTGGGAGAAGCCCCAGATCGGGATCGCGTCCAGCTGGAACGAGATCACCCCCTGCAACCTGAGCCTGGACCGCCTGGCACAGGGTGCGAAGGAGGGTGTGCACTCCGGCGGCGGGTACCCGCTGCAGTTCGGCACCATCTCCGTCTCCGACGGCATCTCGATGGGCCACGAGGGCATGCACTTCTCGCTCGTGTCGCGCGAGGTCATCGCCGACTCGGTCGAGACCGTGATCATGGCTGAGCGCCTGGACGGCACAGTGCTGCTCGCCGGGTGCGACAAATCGATCCCCGGCATGCTCATGGCCAGCGCGCGTCTCGGCCTCTCGAGCGTCTTCCTCTACGCCGGCTCGATCGCGCCCGGCTGGGTCAAGCTCTCGGACGGCACCGAGAAGGAGATCACGATCATCGACTCCTTCGAGGGCGTCGGCGCGTGCCGCGCCGGCCGGATGACGGAAGAGGACCTCAAGCGCATCGAGTGCGCCTTCGCACCGGGCGAGGGAGCATGCGGCGGCATGTACACCGCCAACACCATGGCCTCCGTCGCCGAGGCACTCGGCCTCAGCCTTCCCGGATCCGCCGCACCGCCCTCGGCCGACCGCCGTCGCGACTACTTCGCGCACCGCTCCGGCGAGGCCGTCGTGAACCTGCTCCGCCAGGGGATCACCACCAAGGACATCCTGACGAAGGAGTCCTTCGAGAACGCGATCGCCATCGCCATGGCGCTCGGCGGTTCGACCAACGTCGTGCTCCACCTCCTCGCGATCGCCCGTGAAGCCGAGATCGACCTCGACCTGCACGACTTCAACCGCATCGGCAGCAAGACGCCCCATGTCGCCGACATGAAGCCCTTCGGCAAGTACGTCATGAACGACGTCGATCGCCACGGCGGCATCCCGGTGCTCATGAAGGCGATGCTCGACGAGGGGCTGCTGCACGGCGACGCGCTCACCGTCACCGGCAAGACCGTCGCGGAGAACCTCCGCGAGCTGAACCCCGCTCCGGTCGACGGCGACGTGATCCACACCTTCGACAACCCGATCCACGCCTCCGGCGGCATCACGATCCTGCACGGATCGTTCGCGCCAGAGGGCGCGGTCGTGAAGTCCGCCGGCTTCGACGCCGACGTGTTCGAGGGCCCTGCCCGAGTCTTCGAGCGCGAGCGCGGTGCGATGGACGCGCTGGCGAACGGCGAGGTCAAGGCGGGAGATGTCGTCGTCATCCGCTACGAGGGCCCCAAGGGCGGACCCGGCATGCGCGAGATGCTCGCGATCACCGCGGCCATCAAGGGCGCTGGACTCGGAAAAGATGTACTACTCTTGACGGACGGACGATTCTCAGGCGGCACAACCGGCCTGTGCATCGGCCACATAGCACCCGAAGCGGTGGACGCAGGTCCAATCGCCTTCGTGCGCGATGGTGATCTGATACGGGTCGATATCGCAGCTCGCTCTCTCGACCTACTCGTCGACGAGGCGGAGCTCGCCTCCCGCCGTTCTGGCTGGGAGCCGCTTCCCCCGCGCTATACCCGTGGCGTTCTTGCCAAGTACTCGCGCCTCGTGCGGTCAGCCGCCGAGGGAGCGACCACAGGCTGACACCCTTCGACAGATGCAGGACCGAGTTCCGCACTCGGCCAGACGTCGCCACAGATCACGATGAAGGAACCTCATGACCGCTGAATCCGCGTCGGCCGTGCCGCGGCCGCCGTCCCGCCAATCCACCGCTCCTGAGCTCACCGGCGCAGAGGCCGTCGTCCGCTCCCTCGAGCTCCTCGGGGTGACCGACGTGTTCGGCCTTCCCGGCGGTGCCGTGCTCCCGCTCTACGACACCCTGATGGGCGACAACCAGCTGCGCCACATCCTGGTGCGTCACGAGCAGGGCGCCGGGCACGCCGCCGAGGGCTATGCAGCAGCATCGGGCAAGGTCGGCGTCGCCATCGCGACCTCCGGTCCCGGTGCCACGAACCTCGTCACCGCGATCGCGGACGCCTACATGGACTCGGTGCCGCTGCTGGCCATCACCGGCCAGGTCTTCTCCACGCTGATGGGGACCGACGCATTCCAGGAGGCCGACATCGTCGGCATCACGATGCCGATCACGAAGCACTCCTTCCTCGTGAAGGATGCCGCCGACATCCCCGCCGCGATCGCCGCCGCGTACGAGATCGCCTCGACGGGTCGCCCCGGTCCTGTGCTCGTGGACATCACGAAGGACGCGCAGCAGAACTCGGCGCCGTTCGTCTGGCCGCCGAAGATCGACCTCCCCGGCTACCGTCCGGTGACCAAGGCGCATGGCAAGCAGATCCAGGCCGCAGCCGCGCTGCTCGCCGCCGCGAAGAAGCCGGTGCTGTACGTCGGCGGTGGCGTGATCCGCGGCCGTGCGTCGAAGGAGCTGCTCCAGCTCGCCGAGGCGACCGGTGCACCAGTGGTGACGACGCTGATGGCACGAGGGGCGTTCCCCGACTCGCACGAGCAGCACCTCGGCATGCCCGGCATGCACGGCACGGTGCCCGCTGTGCTCGCGCTGCAGGAGTCCGACCTGCTCATCTCGCTCGGCGCACGGTTCGACGACCGCGTCACCGGCAAGGCGAGCCTGTTCGCGCCGAACGCCAAGGTCGTGCACGTCGACATCGACCCGGCCGAGATCTCGAAGATCCGCACCGCAGACGTCCCGATCGTGGGCGATGTGCGCGACGTGCTGGTCGACCTCGAGGCAGCGTTCCGCACCGCGATCGGCGATGCGACGCCGGACACCGAGGAGTGGTGGTCGTACCTCAACGGTCTGCGCGCCGAGTTCCCTCTCGGCTACGCGCCGTCCAGCGACGGTCTGCTCGCGCCGCAGTACGTGATCAAGCGCATCGGCGAGCTCACCGGTCCTGAGGGCGTCTTCGCCTCCGGTGTCGGCCAGCACCAGATGTGGGCCGCGCAGTTCATCAAGTACGAGCGTCCGAACGCGTGGCTCAACTCGGGTGGAGCCGGCACGATGGGCTACTCGGTGCCGGCAGCCATGGGCGCCAAGGTCGCAGAGCCCGACCGCGCGGTCTGGGCGATCGACGGCGACGGCTGCTTCCAGATGACCAACCAGGAGCTCGCGACCTGCGCGATCAACAACATCCCGATCAAGGTCGCGATCATCAACAACTCCTCGTTGGGCATGGTGCGCCAGTGGCAGACGCTGTTCTACGACGGACGCCACTCGAACACCGACCTGAACACGGGTCATGGCACCGTCCGCATCCCGGACTTCGTGAAGCTCGCCGAGGCGTACGGCTGCCTCGCGATCCGAGTGGAGAAGGAGGACGAGGTGGATGCAGCCATCCAGCTCGCCCTCGACACCAACGACCGCCCTGTCGTGATCGACTTCGTCGTGAGCGCCGACTCCATGGTGTGGCCGATGGTTCCCCAGGGCGTGAGCAACAGCTACGTCCAGTACGCGCGTGACCACGCGCCGACGTTCGATGAGGAGGCCTGAGACATGTCGACCCACGTGCTGAGTCTGCTGGTGGAGAACACTCCAGGACTGCTCACCCGCGTCGCCGGGCTGTTCGCCCGTCGCGGCTTCAACATCGACTCCCTCGCAGTCGGCGTGACCGAGGTGCCCGGCATCTCGCGCATCACGGTCGTCGTCGACGTCGAGGATCTGCCCCTCGAGCAGGTGACGAAGCAGCTCAACAAGCTGATCAACGTCATCAAGATCGTCGAGCTCGACTTCCCGACGTCGGTGCAGCGCGAGCACATGCTCGTGAAGGTGCGCACCGACAATTCGACGCGCTCGAACGTGATCGAGGTCGCCAATCTGTTCCGCGCCTCCGTCGTGGACTACGCCTCGGACGCACTGGTCATCGAGGTGACCGGCGACAAGGGCAAGATCGACGCCCTGCTGCGTGCGCTCGAGCCCTTCGGCATCAAGGAGATCGCCCAGTCGGGGCTGCTCGCCATCGGCCGCGGCGGCAAGAGCATCACCGAGCGCGTCCTGCGCGGCTGACACCAACTTCCCTGGGGTCCTGAGCGTGTCGACGGTCCCCGACAAAACCACGAACAAGGAGAAACACACTGTGAGCACCGAGATCTTCTACGACGCAGACGCCGACCTGTCCCTGATCCAGGGCAAGAAGGTCGCGATCGTCGGGTACGGATCGCAGGGTCACGCCCACGCGCAGAACCTGCGCGACTCGGGCGTCGAGGTCGCCATCGCGCTCAAGGAGGGCTCCAAGTCCGCTCCGAAGGCCGAAGAAGCCGGCTTCCCCGTGAAGACCGTCGCCGAGGCCACCGAGTGGGCCGACGTCATCATGATCCTCGCGCCGGACCAGCACCAGCGCATCATCTACAGCGAGTCCATCGCCCCGAACCTGACCGCGGGCAAGACCCTCGCGTTCGCACACGGCTTCAACATCCGCTTCGGCTACATCGACGCTCCCGAGGGTGTCGACGTGATCCTGGTCGCCCCGAAGGCTCCCGGTCACACGGTTCGTCGCGAGTTCGTCGCAGGTCGCGGCATCCCGGACATCATCGCGGTCGAGCAGGACGCTTCCGGCAAGGCCTGGGACCTCGCGCTCTCGTACGCGAAGGCCATCGGCGGCACCCGTGCCGGCGTCATCAAGACCACGTTCACCGAGGAGACGGAGACCGACCTCTTCGGCGAGCAGGCAGTGCTCTGCGGTGGCGTCAGCCACCTCGTGCAGGCCGGCTTCGAGACCCTCACCGAGGCGGGCTACCAGCCGCAGATCGCCTACTTCGAGGTGCTGCACGAACTGAAGCTCATCGTCGACCTGATGTGGGAGGGCGGCATCGCCAAGCAGCGCTGGTCGATCTCCGACACCGCCGAGTTCGGCGACTACGTCTCCGGTCCCCGCGTCATCGACGCTCGCGTCAAGGAGAGCATGCAGGGCGTCCTCGCAGACATCCAGTCCGGTGCCTTCGCCAAGCGCTTCATCGACGACCAGGACAACGGTGCCGAGGAGTTCCTGGCGCTGCGCGCCAAGGAAGAGCAGCACCCGATCGAGGTCACCGGCAAGGAGCTGCGTTCGCTCTTCGCATGGAAGCAGCAGGACGAGGACTACGTCGACGGTTCGGCTGCACGCTGATCTGCTGATCTGATCCACGAAAGAACGGGCGTCCCGAGTGGGGCGCCCGTTCTTTCGTCGTCCGGCCCCAGCTCAGCCGCGCGTGAGCTCCTCGAGCACCTCGACCACGTGGCGATAGGGCTGGCCGGTCGCGCGGGTCATGCCGATCTCGCAGGTGCGGTTCGCCGAGACGAACGCGTCGAAGCCGCCGCGGTCGGCCTCCGCTGCGCGGACCTCGGCCGATTCGACCTCGGTCGCGCTGGCGGTGAGCTCTGGGTGCAGCATGCCCCGGTCGCCGGCGAAGGCGCAGCATCCCCAGCCGTCCGGCACGAAGACATCGGATGCCACGGCTGCGGCGATCTCGGTGAGCGCGCCGGTCGCGCCCAGCGCGGTCGTGGAGCAAGTCGGATGCACGGCCACGCTGCCGAGCTTGGCCGACACGGTCACGCGCGGGAGCACCTCCCTGGCGATGTAGGTGGTCGCGTCCTCGATCACGAGCGCGGCGTACTCGGGGTACTCGGCGACGGATTTCGCGAGCATGGTGTGCAGTCCCTCGGTGCACGATGCCGCGTCGCAGACGACCGGGAGCTCGCCGTGCCGGCTGGCCGCCCAGAGGGAGGAGAGCACCCGCTGCGTCATCCGGTCGTACCCGGCGAGGTGGCCCTTCGACTTCCATGGGGTGCCACAGCACATCCCGCCGGTGTCCTCGGGGATCACGACGGCGATCCCGGCGCGGTCGAGCAGCGCGCGCACCGCGTCTCGCGAGCCCTCGCCATGGCCCTCAGCTCCGAACATCGTGCCGATGCACGCGCCGAAGAACACGGCTCGGGCATCGGCGGGGTTCTGCGCCGCCGGAGCCTTGGTGCCGCCGCGGGGGAGTCCGCCGTCATAGAGCGGGACGGTGTCGGCGCCGAGGACGGCGCGACCGAGCTGTGTGACACCCTGCACGAGGGGTGCGGGCATCGCGGCGGCGAAGGTCAGCGCGGTCCCGCCGACGCGGGTCACCGCACCCCAGCCCTTCGCCGCGGCATCCCACACCGCATCCTCGAGCTTGGACGACTCCTCGGCGCGCAGTCGGCGCACCAGGTCGCCCGTGTTGATGTCGACGGGACAGGCCACGCCGCACATGCCGTCGACCGCGCACGTCTGCACGCCCTCGTAGTCGTAGTCGGATCTCAGCTCCGCCAGCAGCTCGGTGTCGCCCTGCTCTTCGGCCCAGGCCATGTCGCGGCGGATCACGATGCGCTGCCGTGGCGTGAGCGTGATGCTCTTGCTCGGACAGGTCGGCTCGCAGTACCCGCACTCCACGCAGCGGTCGACCTCGGACTCGACGGTCGGCACGCGCTTCAGGTCTTTGAGATACGAGTCCGGATCGTCGGACAGCACGACACCGGGGTTGAGGATGAGACCGGGATCGAACAGTCGTTTGATCTCCCACATCATGTCGGTGAGCGCATCGCCGTACTGCCGACGCACGAACGGCGCCATGATGCGTCCGGTGCCGTGCTCGGCCTTGAGCGAGCCGTGCTGGCCGAGTACGAGCTCGACCAGGTCGTCGGTGAAGCGCCGGTACCTGGCGACGCTCTCGGGGTCGTCGAAGCGCTCGTTCAGCAGGAAGTGGACGTTCCCGTCCTTGGCATGCCCGAAGATCACGGAGCCCTCATACCCGTGTTCGGTGAACAGCTCGATCAGGCGCTCGCACGTGACGAGCAGGCGGTCGACCGGCACGACGATGTCCTCGAGGAGTGCCGTGGTGCCGGACGGGCGCGCGCCGGCGACCGCCGTGTACAGCCCCTTCCGCACGTGCCAGAGCGCTGCACGCTCGGCCGCGTCCGTCGTGAGACGCGGTGCGACCGCGAGCGGGAGCGCGTCGAAATGCGCCTGCGCGATCGCGCGTGCGTCGGCCAGGGAGTCTTCGTTCCGGGCATGCACCTCGACCAGCAGCGCCGCGTGATCGACGACCTCGATCTCGGCGATCGTCACCGGGACGTCGCTGAGCCCCTGCGCGACCCGCAGCGAGGCCGCGTCGAGCAGCTCGATCGTCGCCAGGCCGAGTCCGGTGAGCGCGGGGAGTGCGCCCATCGCGTCGGAGAGCGTCTCGAACACGAGCAGTCCGGTGGCGATCGACGGACGCACCTCGATCGTTCGGAATCGTGCTTCGGCGACGAAGGCGAGCGTGCCCTCCGAACCGATGATGAGGTGCTCGACGATGCGCACCGGATCGTCGAAGTCGAGCAGGGCGTTGAGTCCGTAGCCCATCGTGTTCTTCATCGAGAACTGCTGCCGCAGGAAGGCGACGTGCTCCTCGTCGGCGAGCAGACGCGCGCGGAGTGCGAGCAGGCCATCGGCGAGTTCCGGCTCGGCGGTGCGCAGCACAGCGTTCGCCTCCGGGTGGGCGGTGTCGAGGATCGTGCCGCTCGGCAGCACGATCAGCATCGACTCGATGGTCTGGTACGAGTTCTCGGTGATGCCGCAGGCCATGCCGCTGGAATTGTTCGCCACGACGCCGCCGATCGTGCAGGCGATCTCGCTCGCCGGGTCGGGGCCGAGCTTCCGGCCGTGGCGGATGAGCCTGGTGTTGACCTGGCGGACGGTCGCGCCCGGTCCGACTCGGACGCTCGCGCCGCCGTTCTCGACGGCGATATCGCGGAAGTGGCTGCGGGTGTCGACCAGGATGTCGCCGCTCACGCTCTGTCCCGACAGACTCGTCCCGCCGGAGCGGAACGTCATGGTGCGACCGGCCGCGCGGACCGCTGTGAATGCGCGGGCGACGCCCTCGGCGTCCGCCGGCGAGAGCACGGCATCCGGGATCAGCAGGTAGTGCGAGGCGTCGTGCGCTCGGGCGAATCGATCGATCGAGCGCGTGTGGACCTGCGTCGCCTCGCCGAGGAGAGCGGCATCGAGCGGGTCGGCGAGGGTGGTGGGCACAGCATCCTCCAGAGATGGCGCAACGGATTGTCAGACAAGTGTACCGAGATCGAACGTGATCGATAGGCTGGCGGCATGACGACGACTTCGGATGCCGCGCTCGGCATCGTGGGTGTGGTGGATGCCGTCACCGCGCAGCTGCGAACCCGTATCCTCAGCGGCGAGATCCGCGCCGGGGCACCGCTGACCGAGGCCGCGGTCTCCCAGACCTACGGCGTTGCCAGGCCGAGCGCGAAGGCCGCGATCGAGCAGCTCGTCGCCTCAGGGCTCCTCGTGCGCACGGCGCACCGCAGCGCCCGCGTCGGCGAGATCGATCCGGATGCGGTGCGCGACGTGTATCGCACTCGGGCGCGCCTGGAGAGTGCTGCGTTGCGCGAACTCGCAGCAGCGCGATCGGTGCCGCGGGCCGCGGTCGATGCGAACGCCGAGCTCCTGGCGATGCCACCAGGCCCCGATACCGGCACCGTCGACCCCGATCTGCGATTCCACACCGCACTGATCGACGCGCTCGACAGCGATCGCACCGGCAGGATGTATCGCAGCGTGCTCGACGAGGCACGGCTGTGCATGGCGCAGGTGCAGGGCAGGCGACTGCTCGACGCAGCGGTGATCGCGGCGCAGCACGCCGAGATCCTCGAGGCCGTCGCCGCCGGTGCGGGGGAGCGAGCGGTCGAGGTGCTCAGGCACCACCTCTCCTCGGCGGAGGAGCGGCTGGTCGAGGCGATCCGCGCCGAGTAGCGCAGACCGCGGTCACTCCGCAGGCGCCTCCGCGACCTCGATCGGCGCGTCGGCGGGGTTCGCCCACACCGGAGCGGGCAGGACCGTGTCGACCTGTCCGGCCTGGATCGCGCGGAGCGCCTCGGTGATCTCCTCGGTGTTCTCCGGCACGGCCAGGCCGCAGGCGTTGAGCTCCGAGGTGAACTGCAGCGTCAGGCGGATCTTGCCGGCCTCGATCGCCTCCGCCGTCGTGCCGGTGCGGATCTCGCTGCCGGTCTGGATCGCCGAGACCTCGTCGCACACGTGATAGACGGCCCCGCCGTCGACCCACACGACCTCGTCCTTGCCGAGGAGCTGGATCACGGCGGACTGGTCAGCGGTGTACTGCTCGACGGACGGCGGGTTGAAGTCGACGCCGATGATCGTCGCGAGGGCGGCGAGGGCGATGCCGATGATGCCGGCCGTCGTCTTCTGGCCCTTGCTCATGTCCTTGTTCAGGAAGATCAGGATGATGAGCGGCAGGAACGCCACGATCGCGATGATGGCGCCGAGCTGGTTCTGCACGAAGAAGCGCACGGTGTCGGACTTGCGGGCGGGGTCCAGGCGGTTCGCCTTCTTCCAGAGCACCGATCCGGTGATCGCGAGGGCGGCGATCACGACGAGCGCGACCAGCAGCGCGATGAACGCCCACTGCGGGAACGTCGCGGTCACACCCTGTTCCTGGAGCAGCCCGGTTTCGGGGTCGCGCACGAGCGTGCCGTCCTCGCCGACGAACTCGCGCTGGCGGAGCAGCCAGAAGATCGAGACAGCCTCGCCGATGATCGCGAGCGCCCACAGCGCTGCGGCGATCCAGCGGAAGGTCGTCGCCTTCTGCTTCGCTGCGGCGGTCGGCACCCATCCTGCCGGCGGTTCGCCGACGGCATCTGCTGCCGGCGTCTGCTGTTCGGCGGCGACCTTCTTGTTCTGCTCGGCCACGGTGTTCCTTCCCCCGACGATGGGCCGCAGGGCCCGGATGCCCCCGAGCATAGTGGACCGGGTGTCCTACGCTGGGGACATGACTTCCGATTCCGATGACGCCCTGAGCTGGGACGGCGACGACGATGCGGCACGCCCCGCTCCGGCCCTCCCGAAGGGCTGGGATGCCGTCGGGAAGGGCAGCGAGGCTGTCGGGCATCTCGATGCCGACGGTACCGTCACGACGGAGGACGAGCGGCCCTCGCTCAGTACCGCGCTGCTGCTCGTGCTCGGCGTGGTCGGCGGCGTGTACCTGCTCTACACGATCGGCTGGGTGATCGGCGGACTGCGGCTCAAGCCGCTCGCGAATCTCATCGTGGCCGACGCGATGTTCGTGCCGTGGTTCGTGCTCGCGGTCGCGGCCCCGCTGCTCTGGTTCCTCGCCTCCTGGGTGCTCACCCGGGGGAAGGCGACCTGGATCCGCATCAGCGTGCTCCTGCTGGGAGTCGTGCTCCTCGTGCCCTGGCCCTTCGTCACGGTGGGAGTGATCGGATCATGAGCGACGCACACATCCACGCCCCGGGGACCGCTGCTGCCCGTCGCAGCCCCCGCTGGCTGACCGGCGTCGTCCTCGGCCTCGCCGGCCTCTTCTACGCCTACGCCGTGTGGAACGCGGTCGCGCACCTGATCGGTTTCGCGCAGAGCGGGCTGACAGGCATCGGCTGGGTGACGCTGCTCTTCGGCGTGATCTTCCCTGCGCTCGTGTTCGCGTTCGCATACGTGATCGGTCGTCGTCGCAGCATCGGCGAACTCGCACTCGTGCTGCTCGCCGGACTCGGCGTGGCGGCTGTCTTCTGGCTCAGCCTGCTCGGCTACAGCGTGCTGAACATGCAGGAGCTGATCGACGTCGCGCCGCTGTCGTAACGCGTCACACGGCACGGAGCCGGGAGACCGCTCGGGTACAGTGGAGATGATCGCGCCCCCTGGTGTGCGGCGCATCGGCCCCTCCCGCCTGCCGCGTTCCCAGAAGGATTCTCTGTGCCGAAGCCCGTTGTCCTCATCGCCGAAGTGCTCTCTCCCGCCACGATCGAGGCCCTGGGCCCCGACTTCGATGTCCGTCACGTCGACGGCACCGATCGTGAGGCGCTGTTCTCGGCGCTGGCCGAATCGGATGCGGTGCTCATCCGCTCCGCGACCCGCATCGACGAGGAGGCGCTCACGCACGCGCCGAAGCTGAAGGTCGTCGCACGCGCCGGCGTCGGACTCGACAACGTCGACATCAAGGCGGCCACGTCCGCCGGTGTCATGGTCGTGAACGCGCCGACCTCGAACATCGTGTCGGCCGCCGAGCTCACGGTCGGTCACATCCTCAGCCTCGCCCGCCGCATCCCGGCGGCGCACGCCTCGCTGTCCGCAGGACAGTGGAAGCGCAGCTCCTTCACCGGCGCCGAGCTCTTCGAGAAGACCGTCGGCATCGTCGGCCTCGGCCGGATCGGCGCACTCGTCGCCGCACGCCTCGCAGCCTTCGACATGCGCGTCGTCGCGTACGACCCCTACGTCACGTCGGCTCGCGCCCAGCAGCTCGGCGTGCAGCTCCTGACGCTCGACGAGCTCGTCGCCGAGTCGGACTTCCTCACGATCCACATGCCGAAGACGCCGGAGACCACCGGCATGATCGGCGCGGAGCAGTTCGCCGCGATGAAGCCGACCGCATTCGTGGTCAACGTCGCCCGCGGCGGCCTGATCGACGAAGAGGCCCTGCATGAGGCGCTCGTCGCCGGCGAGATCGCCGGTGCCGGACTCGACGTGTTCACCTCGGAGCCGCCAGCAGAGGGCGGATCGGCGCGTCCGCTGCTCGACCTGCCGAACGTCGTCGTCACCCCGCACCTCGGTGCGAGCACGGAGGAGGCGCAGGAGAAGGCGGGCGTCTCGGTCGCGAAGTCCGTGCGCCTCGCGCTCGGCGGCGACCTCGTGCCGGATGCCGTGAACGTCGCCGGCGGCGTGATCGACCCGTACGTGCGCCCCGGCATCTCGCTCGTCGAGAAGCTCGGCCAGATCTTCGCGTCGCTCGCGACCTCGCCGCTCACCAGCCTCGACGTCGAGGTGCACGGCGAGCTGAACGACTACGACGTGAGCGTGCTCAAGCTCGCAGCCCTCAAGGGCGTCTTCACGAACATCGTGAGTGAGACCGTCTCGTACGTGAACGCGCCGCTCCTGGCTGAGCAGCGCGGTATCGCGGTGCGTCTCATCAAGGACGACGTGAGCGACGAGTACCGCAACGTGATCACGCTGAGCGGCGCGCTCTCCGACGGTTCACAGCTCTCGGTCTCCGGCACGCTCACCGGTCCGAAGCAGGCCGAGAAGCTGGTCGGGATCAACGACCACACGCTCGAGCTGCCGATCGAGAAGCACCACGTCGTGATGCTCTACACCGACCGCCCCGGCATCGTCGCGGTCTACGGCCAGAAGTTCGGCGAGGCAGGCATCAACATCGCCGGCATGCAGATCGCCCGTCAGGCGGCTGGTGCACAGGCGCTCAGCGTGCTGACGCTCGACTCGCCGGTGTCGGAGGAGCTGCTGGAAGACGTGAGCGCCGCGATCGAGGCCGACCTCTTCCGTCAGATCGAGATCACCGAGGTCTGAATCTCAGACGTCGGATCGAAGGCGGGGGTGCGAAGGCGCTCCCGCCTTCGTCATGTCAGGAGGCTGCGGGTGCCGTGGCGCGGAGCACGAGCTCGATCAGCTCGTCGAGCTCGCCGTCGCGGGGGACCAGGCGCTCCGGCCCGTTCAGGTCGAGGGAATTGTTGAAGTAGAGCCCATCGCTGAGCAGCATCACGAGATCGAGGCTCGCGATGTCCCGCACATGCGGACGGATCTCGTCCTCCCAGAGGCGGCGGGTGTGCCGCAGCATGTCGCCCGCTGCCGCGGAGCCGCCCTGCGCCAGTCGTGAAGCGGCGATGAGTGCGCGGTCGAGTGCGTCATCCTCCATCACCGAGGTGCGCACGTAGTAGACCACCGGGCCCTCCGGGGCCGCTCGCATGCGCTCGAGATCAGCGAGCGTCAGCGCCTCCAGGCGCTGGAGCAGTCCGGCCTCGAGCTCGTCCTTGGAACCGAAGTGGTAGAGCAGTCCGCCCTTCGACACGCCGGCTGCCTTCGCGGTCGCATCCAGCGTGGCCGTCCGTTCACCCTCGGCGATGACGATCGACTCGAATGCGTCGAGCACGCGCTCGCGGGCGAGGGGAGGTCGGGGCATGGGGGAGTCCGTTCACTCGGCGGATTCTGTTACTATACCAGCTGGACGGTTTAGTTTCAGATCGTCGACAGGTCAGAGAGGTGTTCCATGAACCGTACTGCGTCGATCCCGACGACAGAGACGGATGCTCCGCGCGCCGGAGCGCGCGGCTGGGCGGCGCTCGTCGTCCTGATGCTGCCGGTCCTGCTCGTCTCGGTGGACAATACGGTGCTGAGCTTCGCGCTCCCCGAGATCTCCATCGCGCTCTCGCCGAGCGGTGCCGAGCAGCTGTGGATCATCGATGTCTACCCGCTCGTGCTCGCAGGACTCCTCGTGACGATGGGGACGCTCGGAGATCGATTCGGACGGCGCAGGATGCTGCTGATCGGAGCCACCGGATTCGCCCTGGTCTCGGCACTCGCCGCCTTCGCGCCGACCGCCGGCCTCCTGATCGCCGCTCGCGCGCTCCTCGGCTTCTTCGGCGCCATGCTGATGCCCTCGACGCTCTCGTTGCTGCGCTCGATCTTCCAGTACCGCGATCAGCGCCGCATGGCCATCGCGGTCTGGGCCTCGGCATTCTCCGCTGGTTCAGCACTCGGTCCAGTCGTCGGCGGGTTCCTGCTCGAGCACTTCGCCTGGGGCTCCGTCTTCCTGATCGCTGTCCCGGTGCTGATCCCGTTGCTCATCGCCGCTCCGCTGCTGGTGCCCGAGAGCCGCGACCCGCATCCCGGCCGCATCGACCCCATCAGCATCGCGCTCTCGATGGCTGCGATGATCCCCGTCGTCTATGCGATCAAGTCCCTCGCCGTCGACGGGCCGAGCCTGGTCGCGGGCGCCTGGGCGCTGCTCGGCATCGTGATGGGCGTGCTGTTCGTCCGCCGTCAGCTGCGGGCGGAGATCCCCATGCTCGACATGGCGCTGTTCCGGCGGGGCACGTTCTCCGGCGCGATCCTCGTGAACCTGCTCAGCGTCGTCGCGCTCGTCGGCTTCCTGTACTTCGTGTCGCAGCACCTCCAGCTGGTGCTGGGGCTGTCGCCGATGGTCGCCGGGCTCTCGCTGGTCCCCGGCATGGTCGCGATGATCATCGCCGGCCTGAGCGTCGTGCCGATCTCGCGTCGTGTGCCTCCGCACATCCTGGTGCCGTCGGCCCTGGTGTTCTCGGTCGCCGGCTACCTGATCGTCGCGTTCACCACGCACGAGCACGGGGTCGCGCCGCTCGTGATCGCCTTCGTCGTGCTGGGCATCGGCATCGGCGCGGCGGAGACCATCTCGAACGAGCTGATCCTGTCGAGCGCACCTGCCGCCAAGGCGGGAGCTGCGAGTGCGGTGTCGGAGACGGCGTACGAGCTGGGCGCAGTGCTTGGCACGGCCGTGCTCGGTGGCCTGATCACGGCGTTCTACCGCGGTGCGCTGGTCCTGCCGGCCGGGCTGCCGACCGACGTGGCCGACGCAGCGCGCGAGACGCTCGCCGGCGCGTACATCGCGGCGCAGAAGCTCCCGGGTGAGATCGGCACCGCGCTGTGGGATGCCGCGGCCGACGCGTTCGGCTCCGGCGTCATGGTGACGTCGCTGATCGGCGCGGGACTGGTCGTCGTGGCCGGCGTGATCGCGGGCGTCACACTGCGCACGCGCACCTCGCGCTGAGCACTACGCTGGTGGGACCGGCCTGAGGGGTCCGTGAGGACACCGGGCCGGTTCCCACCCGCCTGAAGGAGTGTCATGTCGCGTGTCGTGAAACTGGCCGTCATCCCCGGGGATGGCATCGGCCCCGAGGTCATCGCCGAAGCGGAGAAGGTGCTCGACGCCGTCACCGCCGACAGCGATGTGCGCTTCGACAAGACCCGCTTCTCGCTCGGCGCAGCCCGCTTCCTCGAGACGGGTGACACGCTCACCGACGACGACCTCGCCGCGATCGCCGCGAACGACGCGATCCTGCTCGGTGCGGTCGGCGGCACGCCGGGCGACCCGCGTCTGAAGGACGCGAACATCGAACGCGGGCTGCTGCTCAAGCTGCGGTTCACGCTCGATCACTACGTCAACCTGCGCCCGTCGAAGCTGTTCACCGGTGCATCCGGTCCGCTCTCCGACCCCGGTGAGATCGACTTCGTCGTCGTCCGCGAGGGCACCGAGGGTCCGTATGTCGGCAACGGCGGCGCGATCCGCGTCGGCACGCCGCACGAGGTCGCCAACGAGACCTCGGTGAACACGGCCTTCGGCGTCGAGCGCGTCGTTCGCTACGCGTTCGACCTCGCGGAGCGCCGCCGGAAGAAGCTCACGCTGGTCCACAAGACCAATGTGCTCGTGCACGCCGGCGCGATCTGGAAGCGCATCGTCGACGAGGTCGCCGCTGAGCATCCGGACGTGGCGGTCGACTACCTGCATGTGGACGCTGCGACCATCTTCCTGGTCTCAGACCCCTCGCGCTTCGACGTGATCGTCACCGACAATCTGTTCGGCGACATCCTCACCGACCTCGCCGGCGCAGTGACCGGCGGCATCGGACTCGCGGCCTCGGGCAACATCAACCCCGATGGCGCCTTCCCGTCGATGTTCGAGCCGGTGCACGGCTCGGCACCCGACATCGCGGGGCAGCAGAAGGCCGATCCGACGGCGGCGATCCTGTCGATCGCGCTGCTGCTCGACCACCTCGGTCTGACGGATGAATCCGCTCGCGTGAGCGCAGCGGTCGAGGCGGACATCGCCGCGCGCACCGACGCGCGCTCCACGGCGGAGATCGGGTCCGCCATCGCCGCGCGGCTCTGACCGGCGGCGTAGGCTGAGATCGCGCGAGGACGCGCCACACCCAAGGAACGGATGAGGAACATGACGACCATCGACGCACAGGCGGCCGTGGCGCCGCTCGATTTCGCTGTCACCAAGAACCTCGCGGCGGCCTCGACTGCCCGCGTGGCGGAGGTGCACGAGAGCCCTGGCTTCGGCGTCGTCTTCACCGATCACATGGTCGACATCTGCTGGTCGGCCAAGGGCGGGTGGCACCGCCCCCGCGTGCAGCCGTATGGTCCGATCGCACTCGACCCCGCGGCATCCGTCCTGCACTACGCGCAGGAGATCTTCGAGGGCATCAAGGCGTACCGTCACGCCGACGGCTCGATCCACACCTTCCGTCCCGACCGCAATGCGGCACGGATGCAGCAGAGCGCTCGACGCCTCGCACTCCCGGAGCTCCCGACCGAGTACTTCATCCAGTCGCTGCGCGAGCTGATCGCGGTCGACGGTCGTTGGGTGCCCTCCGGCGCGGACCAGAGCCTGTATCTGCGTCCGTTCATGTTCGCCAAGGAGGCCTTCCTGGGTGTGCGTGCTGCGCAGAAGGTCGCTTACTACGTGATCGCCAGCCCGGCAGGCGCCTACTTCACCGGCGGCGTCAAGCCGGTGCGCATCTGGCTCTCCGAGGAGCACTCCCGCGCCGGCCGCGGCGGCACCGGCAAGGCGAAGACGGGCGGCAACTACGCCTCCAGCCTGCTGCCGCAGACGCTCGCGAGCGCGAAGGGCTGCGACCAGGTCGTCTTCCTCGACGAGAACGGCAATGTCGAGGAGCTCGGCGGCATGAACGTCGTGTTCGTCTTCAAGGACGGTCGCGTCGTGACACCCGAGTCAGACAGCATCCTCGACGGCATCACGCGCGACTCGCTGCTGCAGCTCGCCGAGGACCGCGGCTACACGGTGGAGCGCCGTCCGATCTCGATCGACGAGTGGCGCTCTGGCGTGGCCTCCGGCGACATCGTCGAGGTGTTCGCCTGCGGCACCGCCGCCGTCGTCACCCCGATCGGCGCGCTGGTCGGCGAGGGCTTCGACGAGCCGCAGCCGATCGGCGAGCTCGCACTGTCGCTGCGCGAGGAGCTCACCGACATCCAGTACGGCCGTCGTGAGGACACGCACAACTGGCTCCTGCGTCTGGACGCCTGACGCAGGCACCGACCCACGTCGAGACCCTGCTTCGTGAAGGCTGCGAAGCGGGGTCTCGCGCGTCTGCGCGCTGGCTAGGCTGGTGGCATGAAGATCGCCCGATTCAGCCATGACGACGCCATCCTGTTCGGAATCGTCGACGAGACCGATCTCGTCGTCCTCTCCGGCGACCCGCTGTTCGCCGGGTACGAGCCGACCGGTGTGCGCGTGCCGATCGCGGATGCTGTGCTGCTCGCCCCGGTGATCCCGCGCTCGAAGATCGTCTGCGTCGGCAAGAACTACCACGACCACGCCGCCGAGATGGGGGGAGTGGCACCGGAGGAGCCGCTGCTGTTCCTCAAGCCGAACACCGCGGTGATCGGTCCTGGCGACACGATCGTGCGCCCGGCCATCTCGGAGCAGACCGAGTACGAGGGCGAACTCGCCGTCGTGATCGGCAAGGTCGCGAAGAACGTGTCGGCAGCGGATGCGCTGGACTACGTGCTCGGCTACACGATCGGCAACGACGTGACCGCGCGCGATCTGCAGCGCAAGGACGGCCAGTGGTCCCGTGCGAAGGGCTTCGACACCTTCTGCCCGCTCGGCCCGACCATCAGCACCGACTTCGATCCGGCCGAGGCGACGATCCAGACACGCGTGAACGGTGAGGTCCGCCAGCAGGCGCCGCTCACCGACATGATCCACTCGGTCGAGGACATCATCGCCCATGCCTCGGCGGTCTTCACGTTGCTCCCGGGCGATGTCATCCTCACCGGCACGCCGGCCGGCGTCGGCACGTTCGTTGCCGGAGACACGGTCGAGGTCGAGATCACCGGCCTCGGCATTCTGCGCAGCGCCGTGCGCGACGCCGTCCCCACGACATGACCACCGTGGCGCTGACCGCCGCCGAACAGGCGGCCGTCCAGCGCAGAACGGTACTGGTCCTCTCCATCGGACAGGTGCTCGGCGGCACCGCCTTCGGCGCGACCGTCTCGCTCGGGGCGCTCCTGGCCGCCGACATCTCGGGCAGCGACGCGCTCTCGGGCCTCGCGACCGCATCGGTCACGCTCGGGGCGGCGCTGTGCGCGATCCCGCTGGCACGGCTCGCCGCCCGGCTCGGGCGTCGGCGGGCGCTGACGCTCGGCAATCTGTTCGCGCTGCTGGGCATCGCCGTCGTGATCCTCGCCGCGTCGCTGCGGCTGTTCCCGCTGCTGCTCGTCGGCATCCTGATGATCGGTGCGGGCAATGCCGGCAACCTCCAGTCGCGGTTCGCGGCGACCGACCTGGCTGCGCCGGCCCATCGTGGCCGCGACCTCTCGGTCGTGGTGTGGGCGACGACGGTCGGCGGTGTCGCCGGTCCACTGCTGCTCGGGCCGGGTGAGGTGGTCGGCCAGGCGATCGGAATGCCGCCGCAGACCGGTTCCTACGCGTTCTCGTTCGCCGCACAGGCCGCGGCGCTCGTGCTGTACCTCGTGGCGCTGCGCCCTGACCCGCTGCTGGCCGCCCAGCGGCTCGCGACAGCTGCCGCAGCGACGACCGCGGTGCCCTTCCTCGACCGCCCGAGGGTGGCCCGCTACGCGATGTTCGCGGTCGCCGGATCGCACGTGGTGATGGCCTCGGTGATGGCGATGACGCCGGTGCACCTCTCGCACATGGCGCACGGCGCGCACGGCATGGAGGCCACACCCGCCGACGTGTCCCAGTTGGTCGGTGTCACGATCGCGCTGCATGTGGCCGGGATGTACGCGCTCTCGCCCGTGTTCGGCGTGCTCGCCGACCGCTGGGGACGCCTGCGGGTCGTGCTGCTCGGGCAGGCGCTGTCGGCGGCCTCGCTCGGCTTCGCGATCTTCACGAACGACCAGGCGTGGGGTGTGATGATCGCGCTGATCCTGCTCGGCCTCGGCTGGAGCGCAGCCACCGTGGCCGGGGCCGCGCTGCTCACCGAGGCGTCGGCCCCCGAGCTGCGCACCCGCAGGCAGGGTCGCAGCGATTCGCTGATGAGTCTGAGCGCGGCGGCCGGTGCAGTGCTCGCCGGCGTGATCCTGTCGAACTTCCAGTACGCGGGGCTCGGGATCGCCGCCTTCGTGCTCGTGCTGGCGATCGTGGCGCTCGCTCCGCTCGGCCGGATGAGCGAACGATGAAGTCCTGGGATGGCGTCGGGGAGGCATACGCGGCCTCGTATGCTTCCCTGTGTGCCGGGACCGGTGACACGCTGATCCGGCTGCTCGGCGACGCAGATGGGCGGAGGCTGCTCGACGTCGGCTCGGGGACCGGCGACCTCGCAGCGCGATTCGCCCGCCTCGGGTGGGATGTGATCGGGTGCGAGCCGGAGGACTCGATGCGGTCGGTCGCGGAGCGGGAGCATCCCGGCATCCGATTCGTCCGGGGCGCGCTGCCGGATCTGCCGTTCGCAGACGGTTCCTTCGATGCCGTGACGGCGAACTTCGTCCTGAACCACGTGCCTGACCAGCGGCTCGCAGCCCGCGGCATCGCCCGCATCGCCGTGCCCGATGCAGCGCTGGCGGCGACGATCTGGATCGACTCGCCGTCGTGGTTCTGGCGCGAGGTGTGCGAACGCGCCCAGTTGGTGCCGGCGACCGGGGAGCGACTCGCGCCGGAGAAGGATTTCGCGCGCACCGCCCTCGGCTTCGCCGGGATGCTGGCCGAAGCCGATTGGCAGACGGTGGCCGCCGTGGAGGAGTCCTGGACGTGGCAGGTGGCTCCGGAGGCGCTGTGGCGATCGGCCGAAGGGGGAGTGGCCTCGGCCGGGCTGTTCTACCTGGGCCTGGACGACGACGAGCGACTGCGCTTCCGGCGAGGATTCGATGAACTCTGCGACGAACACGCGCAGGACGGGGTGGTCCCGCTCCGGCATACCGCGGCGGTGGCGGTGGGCCGCGCGGCCTAGAATCGAAGGGCTATGGCTACTCCTCACCCCCTCACCACGACCGCAAGTGGTGCCGACGTCCGCGTCCGCTTCTGCCCATCGCCGACGGGCCTGCCGCATGTCGGCATGGTGCGCACCGCGCTCTACAACTGGGCCTACGCCCGCCACAACGGCGGCAAGATGGTCTTCCGCATCGAAGACACCGATGCCGCCCGTGACAGCGAGGAGAGCTTCCGACAGCTCGTCGACGCGCTCACCTGGCTGAAGATCGACTGGGATGAGGGCGTGGAGGTCGGCGGTCCGCACGCCCCGTACCGCCAGTCCGAGCGCCACGACATCTACCGCGGCGTGATCGACAAGCTCCTCGCCGCAGGCGCCCTGTACGAGAGCTTCTCGAATGCCGACGAGATCGATGCCCGCAATGAGGCCAACGGCCGTGCGAAGCAGCTCGGCTACGACAACTTCGACCGTGATCTGACGGACGAGCAGAAGGACGCCTTCCGCGCAGACGGCCGTCAGCCGGCGCTGCGCCTTCGGGTGCCCGATGAGGACCTCACCTACGTGGACCTCATCCGTGGCGAGGTCACCTTCCCGGCAGGGTCCTTCCCCGACTTCGTGGTCGTGCGCCCGAACGGTGTGCCGCTGTACACGTTCGTCAACCCGGTCGACGACGCGCTGATGGGGATCACCCACGTGCTGCGCGGCGAGGACCTGATGCCCTCGACCGCCCGCCAGCTCGCGCTGTACGCCGCGCTGATCGACGCGGAGGTCACCACGTTCGTGCCGCGGTTCGCGCACATGCCGCTCGTGCTCGGCGAGACCGGCAACAAGAAGCTGTCGAAGCGCGACCCGCAGGCCGACCTGTTCCTGCACCGCGACCGCGGATTCATCCACGAAGGGCTGCTGAACTACCTGGCGCTGCTCGGCTGGTCGATCGGACCCGACCGCGACATCTTCTCGCTGGACGAGTTCACCGCTGCGTTCGACATCGTGAACGTCAACCCGAACCCGGCCCGCTTCGATCAGAAGAAGGCCGAGTCGATCAACGGCGACCACATCCGGATGCTGGCGGAGAAGGACTTCGCGGAGCGCACGGTCCCGTATCTCGCCGCAGCCGGACTGTTCGACGAGCCCACCCACGAGCAGCTCGTGATGGCCTTCCGGGTCGCACCGCTCGTGCAGGAGCGCGTGCAGCTGCTCGGCGAGGTGCCCGGCATGGTCGGCTTCCTCTTCGCCGACGAGGTGTCCTACGACGCCGATGCGCTGAAGGGGCTGCCGGCGAACGCCGCCGAGGTCCTCGATGCCTGCGTCGCAGCCCTCGAGCCGCTCGAGGACTTCGTGCCGGAGAAGATCCAGGAGGCGCTCGCGACCGCGCTGGTGGAGAACCTCGAGCTCAAGCCGCGCGTCGCCTACGGGCCGCCGCGCGTCGCGATCACCGGTCGCCGCATCTCGCCGCCGCTGTTCGAGTCGATGGAGCTGCTCGGCAAGGATGAGTCGCTGCGTCGTCTGCGCGGACTGTCCGCGACGCTCTCGAGCTGACGCGACGCGCCCGAGCGGCGACGGACGTGGCCGGTTTTGGTGTTCGGTCGCCGCTCGGGTAAGCTTGAATCTCGGTGCGGGAAGCGATTTTCGCCCCTTGGGGTATGGTGTAATTGGCAACACGACGGTTTCTGGTTCCGTTATTCTTGGTTCGAGTCCAGGTACCCCAGCACTTCACAGAAGCCCGGAATTCCGCACCAAAGCGGACTGCCGGGCTTCTTGTTTTGGTGCCCGGTGAGGTGTCGATCCCCGGTAGATCCCCGGTAATTTCGCAGGACCACCGATGTCTGAGCCGCGACCTATGATGAACGCATGTGGGCTTCGGTAGCGTGGGGGATTGGGCGTCGTCCGAGCACCCCTGCCGTAGAACCGGCTGGCGCTGTCGCTGAGCGCACCAAGCGCATACGTGTTCTCAATGCCGACCTAGAGGTACTGCGAGCGGCGGCCTTGGAACGCACGCGCCTCATCGAGACAAAAGCATCTTTCGTGGTCGTTGCGGCCGGTGTTCTCGCTTCAGCCACCGGCACTCAGCTGGTCACTGTCGATACATGGCTCGCTGGTTTGATTCCGTTCGGGCTGACCATCGCGACCGTCGTGGTTTCGTCTGCCGCGTTGTGGCCCAGGAAGCTCGACATTCCATCCGCACGAAGCCTCGTTGATGCTTGGGTTGAGAAGGACGAGCCCGTCGAGAATCTCGAAGATTACTTGCTTGAGGTGAAGGCCGTAGAGGTCAAACTTAGAGATGATCAGAACGAGCTGCGCGTCAAGCTGGTCAAGCGCGCCTTCCGCCTTCTGATTGCTAGCCTCGCCGCAGCCCTGCTTGTCGCTACCCTTAACGCAGTCAGCCCTGTCCTTTGGAGTGATGATGTCCAACAGCAACGAGTCCAACCCCCAGCCAGCCCCCAAGCCCCAGCCACGCCCTAACGTTGGCGAGGCATTCAAGCCGCTCACAGGCAGCGGAGAGCCGCCGAGGACAAAGTGACCGAAGACGAGAAGCCCAACCCGAAGCCGGAGCGCCCTGACGTGGCGCCGTCGTTCAAGGAGATCCACGAGGACCTTCGAGATACCAAACCGCGGACGACTAGCTAGAGTCCAATCCGCGCCGCCGGCGGACGACTCGCGACGGCCGCCAGGCGATCCATGTCGTCGATGTAGTCGTCACCGAAAAGATGTAGATAGTGCTTGTACATCGTCGCAATGTCAGCATGACCCATGTACTTGGCGGCACGTTCGATCGGGATGCCCGCCGCCGCGCATGCGCTCGCGAAGAAGTGGCGCAGGTCATGCCACCGCACAGCGGGGATATTCAGCACAGCCAATGCCGGAAGGAAGTGCTTCTGATAGAGATTGTTGTGATTGAACTGCGCCGTCCAATCCAGCGCACCCCGCGTCTTGCCGCCGCCGCCCCGCTTGCGTCCCGGCCAGAGTGGAGCGCTCGCGTCGTGCGCGAACGGGTGTTCGGCGAGATACTCACGCAGCCGGGCGACAAGCACGTTATTGAGCGGCACGTTGCGGATCGAGTTGCTGGTCTTCGGCGTGATGAACTCCCACCCCACCTTCGGAGTGAACTGCGCCTGCCGCTGCACACGGACGAACGGCTGGCGAGCGAACAGATTCACGTCGCCAACCCGCAGGGCCTCTAGTTCCCCGGCGCGGAGTCCTGAGTATGCGGCAAATTGCACGATCAGGCCGTCTGGCGCGTTGTGAGAGTCCAAGTAGCTGACAACCGACGAGATCTGCTCGGGAGAGAGGAAGGTCAGTTCGAAGTGCTGCACCTTCGGTATACGCACTGGCGAGCAGGGGTCCGCAGCAATCAGCCGTAGGCCCAGCGCGTACTTGAACACGGACGCGATCAAGACGTAGCGATTGCGGATGGACGACTGCGAGTAGGGCCTGCCGGTCCGCTCCGACACCTCTGAGCGCTGCTTCGCCAACCAGGCCTCCACGTCCATGGTCGTGATCTGCGAGATGCGCCGGTTTCCGAAAGTCGGATAGAGGTGGAGTCGGAAGTTCGCAGCGTTGTCACGTCTGGTCTTGGGCTTCAGCGTGTGCGCGTGAGCAGCTTGCATCAGCTCGGCTACCTCCTGGAAACGCTGAGTCTTCCCGGTCATGGGAGCAGTGTTCCCGCCTGCTTCAAGTTCGAGATCTACCTGAAAGCAAAACCGGGTGGCTTTCTCCTCTGCCAGCTTCGCGATGCGCTCGATCGGGCGCGGCTTGACCTTGCGTCCGCGGGTATCTGTGCGGTCGTCGGGGTCAGCCTTGATCGGGAACGTCTTCTGTCTATCTTTGCCGTTGAGGTCTTCCCATCGCACCTCCCAGACGTAGCCGACGGGGGAGTTTTTCCGGGGTACTTGACGCTTCCATGCAGGCATTAGCTTCTACTCCTTGGTGAGGGCGAGATCAGAGGGTGGATCGGGTGGGTGCGGGGTATTCGCCGGGGAGGGCGCGGGCGATGCGATGCGTGTAGTCGAATGAGCCGACCTTCCAGTGCAGCTCGCGCTCGGTCTGCCAGATGAACTTGCCCCAGATGCGGATGCGGCCGTGCTTGCGGCTGATCGAGCCGATGACGACGGGGCACTCGTCGTCGACCACGATCACGTCGCCGGGTTGGAGGCGCTGCGCCTCGACGGGAGCCGTGGCCGGGCGCAGGTTGTAGCGGGTGCCGAGCGTCTTCCGCGTGGGGAACGGGCGGTGCACGGTGATCACTCCTCTGGAGCCTCGGGTACAGCGCGGGTGAAGGTCTTGTCGGCGCGGATGGGGCCGATGACCCAAGGCGACCGCACCTGATACGGCGACTGCACGACGAACCGCACCAGGTCGGGTGCCTTCGGGAAGGTGGAGGCCTTCTCGACGCGGACCGGTGCGGAAGGCTCCTTCGTACGGTGGTCGCGGCGGGCGAAGATCAAGTCGCCTTCTGCGATGTCGCCTGCGGTGACGGTGTCGCCGGGTGTGTACGTCTGCTTGGGCATGATTCAGTCCTTCTCGATGAGGTTGGCAAGGTTGGCGAATGTCTCGGCGGCGCGGCGTAGCTTCGCCGGGGCTTCCTCGCGCTCAGCGTCGGTCAAGGTGCGGTCCGGCCCCATGTAGATGGTCGCCAGCGCGGCCGCGTCAACGACTTCCGCTCGGAGGGCTTCGACGATGCGCATCGAGTGCGCTTCGTGATCGGTCATGGACATGTGTTGCTTCTCTCTGTTCATGTGGCGCGGGTGCGCTCGCGGTTGTCCTTGGTGGGGTCGATAATCTGGTGCGCCGGGACGGGCGGGCGCGACAGGATGCGGCTGACGACAGGGCTGGTCCACCGACCGCCGCGCTTGGTGGGGTGGCCCTCCGTGGCGAGGACGCCAGCGATGGTGGACATGGTGTCTCCGGCGGCGCGCAGCTCGTTCATGCGGGCGAGGGCGTCTTGCTCCTCGGGGACGGGGTAGAGACCACCGTCGCGGGCGATGTAGCCGTAGGGTGCAGGTCCCACGGAGCGACCGCCAGCAGCAGCCTTCGCCTTGCGTCCGTCACGCATGCGCTTGACGACCATGCCGCGGTCGAGCTGGGCGAACACGCCTGCCATCTGTCGCATGGCGGTGCGCATCGGGTCGTCAGGGTCGTCCTGCATGACCTCGCCGACGTCGGCCGAGTGCACCGCGCGGTTGTGCTTCCACGCCTGAGCTAGGACAGCCTCTTGCACGGTGAGGGTGCGGGCGAGCCGGTCGAGCCGAGCAACGAGGAGAGCGTCGGCGTCGCCGTCCTGGAGCCGGGTGAGGGCTGACATCAGGCCGTCACGCTGGGCGGCATCGAGAGTGCCGGACACACCCTCATCGCGGAACGTGGCGACGATGCGCAGGCCGTGTGCCTTGGCGTAGGCACGGCAGGCTTTCTCCTGAACATCGAGGCCGAAGCCGTCGACCTGACTCAGGCTCGATACGCGAAGGTACAGGACCGCGCTCACCATGCACCGCCGTCCCACAGAGCCTTGCTCGCGTAGCCGCTGGAGCCGCCCGAGGTGAGGTAGACGAACTCGGCCTCTACCTCGTCCACGCGGGGTGACGGGTCCAGCCGCTCCGGGCAGCCGTGCTCGTGACCGTCCATGCCGCCGCACACCTGGCACTCGGTATCGTTCACGGGAGCGCCGTCGTCGTTGCCGGCCACAATCGCGCTCGCCACCTCCCACAGGGGATAGTTCGGCTGGTACGCCAGGCGCACCTCGGCGTCGGGGTTCAACTCGGCGAGCTGCTCGATCAAGTCTTGGACCTTCATGGGTGTCTCCTTGGTGTGGTGATTCCGGGTCTGCCGCCGATTCCGTAGAACTGGCGGCGACCGAAGTCTCCTCGAACATATGTACGAAGGCAAAGCGCCCGGCGAGTCTCGTTCTCGTCGCAAGATCGGCCTCGTGGCCTGCTGGCCATATGCGTGGTCGGCGGGGTCATCCCGCACCCCGAGGGCTCAGGGAGGGATATCGCCACCAGGTGACCCCTCCTCGTGTGGCTCCGTCGCATCTACGTGGCGAGCCATGACCAGAGCGAACAGACGCCGGGCGTAGATCTCGGCTTCGAGCCAGAGATCCGGGTCGTCCGCGACGATCAGGAGCCGTTCGATGCTGATACCCAGTTCCCAGCGACGGCGGACCCGGTCGAGCTTGTCCGCGCTCATCTGCGCTGCCGCTTCCGGGGCTGGCTCATCGTGGCCTCGGAGTTGCGCGTGTGCCTGTCTCCGGCCCGGTCAGCATTGCGCTCCCGCTCGGCGCGCCTCACCCGCTGCAACTCGGCGTCCTCGCGGTCCTGCTGTTCGGCCATCGCTTCGTCGTCATCGCTCCGACCGCTCGCACGGCGTGATCTTGCACTCGCCGGAGCGCCACCCAGAGTCTCGCGCTCTGCTGCTTCCATGCGGGCGCGTTCGACCTGGCTCAGGGCACGCTTGGGGTCGCGGCTGCGAGCGCGCTCGACCTCGGCGAATACGGCGCGGTCGTGACGGTTCTGCACCTCGGGGTCTCGCGGCACCAGCGGTGCATCGTCATCTTCGATGACGACGGCATCCATGATGTTGTGGTCGTCGGTCTCCACATCGACCAGGGCATCCCCAACAAAGTCCAAGAAGGATCGTGGCTGCTCTACGCCGATCTGCAAGACGGTCTTCTCGGACACACCTGCACGGTTGAGCAGGTCTTGCGCGATCTTCGTGCGGAGGTCGATGTTCACTTCGGGGTCGGCCATGAACTCAACGAGCATGTCAGCGGCATACCCAGACGCCTGGGCGATGCGCTTCGCGGCGGCGGTCTTGGCGACCCTCGTCGCTGATCCGTGCCATCTGCACGACCGCATCCCCAGGGCGCAGTAACGCTTGCAGCGCTCGCCAGTGCGCTTGCTGATGGCGGGGCACTGACGCTTGCTCTCCATCAGGTGCGCGTCGTTCAAGGGGTTGTGCCGTTCAAGGGGACGCTTCTGCCGGTCGTTCTTATCGTCGTTCTGTCTTTTCTCAGTCATGTCACTTCTCCAACTTCTGATCTGCGGTGTTCTTGCTTGCGGGTCGTCTGAACCGAGGTGAAGAAACCGGCTTGTCCCCGGGAGCCGAATCTTCGGACTCTTCTCGAATTACTGAGGTTTCTTCGGCATGCTCGGTTTCTTCACCCACAGGAGAAACCGAGTCAAAGTGCCAGATCCACGGACCGTTCATGAGCCCGGGATGCTTGGTGGATTTGATCGCCGGTCGTGCCTTCATCCGGGCTGACTTGATCTGGGGCTCGGTCCATCCGATCCCCTCCATGCCTTCGGCGATGACGGCTGCTGCTTCGGCACGACCGCCGCGCGCCGACAGATAGCTCACGATCCACCGCGCACGGTCGGCGACGTCTTGACTGACGGCCTCACGGTTGACCAGCTCCTCCACGGATACGTCGCTGTCGCCGACGATCTCGACGTAGGCGTACTCACCGACGCTCTCGTCGTCCAACTCGACCTGCGTACCCACAAGCCGGTAGGCCAGCGAGCCGGTGCTCTCCTCGGGGGCGTAGTTGCCCTTCACCTGAGACATCACCACCTGATCTGAGGCCTCGTCCTTGGCGAACAGCATCACGGCGCGCGCGGCATCGTAGTAGGCGTGTGAGCCGGAGAGCAGATCGTTCGAGCGACCACCGCCCTTCACCGTGTGCATGATGCCGATCACGGTCGAGTTAGTTTCGCCAGCGGCCATCAGGAGCGGGTCCAGCGCGGCGCGGACGATGTTGCGCTTGTGGTCGTCGGCTTGGATGAGGGAGGCGATCGGATCGATGATCAGGACGCACGGCCCATAGTGCTGGAGCGCTTGAAGGATCAGCGGCATGTCGAGCATCAGGTCGGGCACGCGGTCGCCAGTTGCCTCTTCCACTGTTTCGCTGATGGCGACGCGATAGACCTCGTCCATATCCGCACCGACGGCCTGGAGGCGCGGCTTGACCTGGGTCTCCCAGTCGTCCTCGACGCTGACGTAGAGAATCGGGAGTCGCTTGCCGAAGAAGTCACCGGGCAGTCGGCCCTGCTGCAGCTCAACGCCCAGATAGAGCGCGAACGTGGACTTTCCGACTCCGCCACGGCCACCGAACAAGGCCAGGACGCCGAGAGGGATTCGCCCCTCCCAGAGGAAGCGCTGCCGGGTGGACTTGATGTCCGAAGCCTTCGTGACGACCAGCTCCCGGCGTGCCGAAGAATCCTGCGGTTTTCCGGAAGAATCTGAAGAACGCGCCCCCGGGGTGTTCGCTGCTTTCTTCATCTCGGCGGCAGCCACGATCTCGGCGATATCGTCGGCAGACTGCACACGATGACGACGCTTACGTTTGACGGGCTCGGGCAAAGTCTCGATTGATCGCGCGTTCAGCTTGAACGATCGGGTGTTGTCAGCGGGCATAGCCAGCCCTCGCATTCGTGGACGGGGTCCAGAGGGCTGCGCACGCGGCGAGCTTCTCAGGGTTGACGGTCACGGCCTGCTCGACGGTGTAACCAGCAGCCAGGTGGTCGGCGACATCCTTCAGCCCGCCCCACGGACCCCGAGCGCGCTTGAACACGATGGCTCCTGGGTAGCCCAGCTTGTGCAGGTGCATCGCCCGCATGATGGCGTCGTGTGCACCGACCGGTGCTTTCTCGGCGGTGTCCTTGTCTACCCAGATGATGACTCGGGGTGCGTCGTACAACCACGCCATCTGTTCGAGGGTGACCTTGTTCGCGCCCTGATGCACGCTCGTCGCTGCATAGCCGAGATCGATCAGCGCGCACGCGTCCTTCTCGCCCTCGCAGCTATGCACGGTCTGGCCATCGCGGATGGCGTTGAGAATGGCCGGCAGGTTGAAGATGAGCCGGTCGGCACCTTCAGGCTTGCGCATCGCGCCGATGCCGCCGAAGGCGTGCGGGTCGAAGTACCGAAAGTCCTTCGTCCGTCCTCCTGGTGCAGGGTTATCGATCGCGTATCTGATCTTCTGGAAGGCGATCCGCCCATCCTGGTCTGTGAAGTCGTATCGACAGACTTCGCGTTTCCGCCGTGCTGTGTCGTTCATGGTGTCCTTCGTGGTCGATGCGGAGAGCTGAGCTTTAGTGACGCTCGAGAGAGGTCGGAAAGGTCAGTGCTCTGCGTCGATGGAACGCGCGGCGATGAATGCGGCGATCTGGCGCCCCGAATGTCTAACCGCTGCGCCGGACAGACGCACGCAGCCGAGCCGCTTCGCCTGGCGAGCATCGATCACCTGGCGCGGCGAGAGCGTGAGCAGCTCAGCGGTCTGCTCCGTGGTGTAGAGGCGGTCGTCTTCGAGAACGAGTTTGGTGGAGTCTGATGCAGACATTTCCGGAATCCCTTCGGGATCGAGCCGAAGGGTCTACAAACAACAAAAGCCGAGTGCAGAACCCCTCGACATGAGTTGTCGTATGGAAAGTTCTGCTGCTCGGCCAGGTTTGGTGCGGATTATTTGCTCTCACTCAGGGGAACACGACTGCGCGTCGCTCTTGATCCTGACGGCCGTAGCTGCCTTCTCTTCTGGTCGCTTGCGCCTTGCACCTCTCATTGGAGATGTTCGGGGCAGCGTATTCAGTTGTTGGTGCTCCGGGACTGCCGGAGCGGAATCACTCTACTACGAGATCTGTCGTCAGTGAGGCGTGTTCCGTCGTTTCCTCGGTCTACGCTCCCATGCGAGGTTCGAGGCCCTACAGTTCTTTCGGTCTCCGTCGAGATGGACCACCTCGCGATGCCGGTAGAACGGTCGAGGTCGCGGAACGAACGTGCGCGCGACCAGAATCGCCACAGGCACCCAAGGCTTGGCGCGCACTCGTGGCGTGGAAACATCCACGCAGAGAACACCGTTCACGATCCGAGGCTTCAGTCGCTGGCCGTCTGATTTGCGATGTATCCACCCGCTTGCATCGGCACGTAGACCTGGGAACCCCGGTATCGAGCGCCCAGCCTGGGCACGAGAGTAGGGTTTGTTCGTCGCAATCACGGGCACGTTCATCCCGGCGACATCCTTCATGTTGTTTCCCTTGTGATGGCGGCTCGTCAGCTTCGGTTGGCGGGCCGTTGTCAGTGTCATCGGCGCTTCGCTGGGGTGATGGGGCGGAAGCTGCTGAACGGCATCACGGCAATAAGGCGCTGCACCTCGGCGTAGGGATCCTGCATCTTCGGGATGTGGCTGTCGGCCTCGCGCATCGCCCGCGAGAGCTTCGGCATCGCCGTGTGTCGTGCCTCGTTCTGCAAAGCGACGAATCGCTCGGCCAGGTCGCTCGCGCTCCCGCCGCGCTCCAGCTCCGTAACCAGGTCGTTGAGGTTGGTCACGATCTCCTCGGTCTTGTCGATCAGGCCGGGGCGACGGGCGTGACGGTGACCGACGCCCTCCGTGGTGCCCATGACGTCGGCGATAAAGTTCTCGGCCCGGCCGATCATGAAGGCCTCCAGTTCTCGCACACGGTCGAACGCCGCCTGATCGATGGCCATCACGGCTTCGATCTCTGCCTGGCGATTCCCGTACTGAGCCTCGCGGGCCGCGATGCGCGGGTTGTCCAGCGTGCCGGGTCCAATGTTGTTGACAATCGTTCCACCGGTGTCGCGGTAGCGGGCGGTGTCCTCGGTCGATGTTGCCGGGGCGGTGTCTTCCGGACCAGTCACTCGGGTTGCAGTAGCCATGTTGGTGTCCTTTCTCAGATGCGCCGCGTGCGGCGGGTCATGTCGGCGAGGCGCTCCTGTGTGGTGCGCTTCCGGTCTTCGGCTTCGAGTGCGACCTCGAACTGATCGAGTGCGCGGTCGAGCGCTGCCTCGACACGGCTCTGCGTGGTCTTGAGCTGTTTCTGCACGGTGCGGAGCTTGGCCTCTGTCGCGGCGGTGCTCTTCGGATAAGCGGGCAAGCCGTTCTCATCGAACTGCTTGTAGTTCTGGTCGATCGCGTATCGGGGCTCGGCCATGATCTTTTCCTCCAGGGGTGTTGTTGATGCGGGTGTCAGTGGGTCGCCGTGCTCGGCGATGTGGGTCTCGTACTCGTCCAACTCGGCCTGTGTCAGGTGCGCGCGCGCCATGTCGGCGGCGCTGAGCCGAGTGCTCATCGGCGGCTGTATGTCGTCGGCTCTAGCGCCGACGCGAGCGCCGGGTCGGTGAGGGCGAACGGTTGCAGGCCAGCGATGAGCACCTGTCGTGTGAACGCGGACTTGCTGAGTCCGGCCGCTGCGGCCAGCGATGCGATGGCATTTGCCAATTCGACGGGAACTTGAGTTCGCACATCGACGCTTTCTGGAAGGTGCTTAGGTCGCGCCATATTTCCTCCTGAATTAATTGGGGCGTTAAGGCTATTATCTCTTGCGTTTTGAATGGGTGATTTATGAAAGCGAGAGAATAGACGCAACCGATCGCAACTAGGAGATGGAACAATGGCACAGCGATATGACAACCCGAGCGAGTATGGCGGCGGAGACGGGATGAACGTCCGTACACCTGCCGGCCAGCCCTGCGAGCTGAGCGTGGCTGAGCGAGCACGGCTCATGCGTTCCGCCGGGATCAACGACAGCCTGCCGAACGGCACTGATCCGGAGGAGTATGGTCAGCGCCTCGCATAGACCCACCACCGCGCCCACGAGGATGGCGCGTAGCCAACGAGAACGCCCACCGAGCGGGAGATGCCCAGCCGGTGGTGTTCTGCGTGGTGACCGAGGCGGTGCCGAGCGTCCCGCCGCGCGTGCGACGCCCGGCGCTACGTCCGGCACGTTGTAGTCTCGTCTCAAGCACACAGGAGGCACGATGTTCGGCGCTAAGTCCTACTCGATGTTCGAGATTTTCGGAGTCGCTCGCGAGGTTCCTCGGAACTACGCTTCTCGCATATCCGTCGATAACGCGCTAGTCGATGCGCTCACGCAGGACAAGCACATCGTCATCCACGGGAGCTCAAAGCAGGGCAAGACCAGCCTGCGCAAGAACACGCTGCTAGCCAGCGACTACATTTACGTAACCTGTTCTAACAAGTGGAGCCTCTCGGACCTCCACAACGCCATACTCAAGGCGGCTGGATACAAAGTAGAGGGTTCCACGGTCCGATCTGCATCGGGTGCTTTGAAGATCACCGCGACGCTGGAAGCCTCGCTCAAGGGGCTAATTCTCGGCGGCAAGGCTTCCGGCGCTGCCGAGGGGGCCAGCGAGGTAACTAACCAGACAAGCTCCGCTCCTTTGCAGCTTGATCCTGGTGATGTCAACGACATCATCAGCGCGTTGAATGCGGCAGGCGCGCCGAAGTTCATCGTGCTGGAGGACTATCACTACCTTCCTGAAGAGACTCAGAAGGACTTCGCAGTCGCGCTCAAGGCGTTTCACGAGAACTCGTCATACTGTTTTGTCGTGATCGGCGTGTGGCTGGACGAGAACCGTCTAACGCAATACAACGGTGATCTGCTCGGGCGTGTAGTTTCGATCAACGCGGACAGCTGGAACTCCGAAGAGCTTCGGAAGGTCATTTCCGCGGGCGGCGAGATGCTTAACGTCCAGTTTCCAGAATCGTTCGTGTCTGCTCTGCTTTCCGGCTCTTTTGACAGTGTGTGGATCGTGCAAGAGGTTTGCAAGTTTGCGTGTGAAGGTGCGGGCGTCTACGAGACGGGGAAGACGCGCAGATCCGTCGGCGGAGATGTTGATGCGCTGATCCGTCGAGCCGTCGATCAAAATACCGCACGTTTCAGCGGCTTCTTATCCGGATTTGCTGATGGTTTTCAGTCGACTGACCTGCAGATGTACCGATGGCTGATCTACACCGTCCTGCGGTCAGATGTGTCTGCGCTCGAGAAGGGGCTTCCGCTCGCGGCTATCACGACGCTTATCAATGAGGGCCATCCAAGTGCACCGGTGAATCAGGGAAATATCACCCAGGCGCTTCGCTCGACTTCGTCGCTTCAGACGTCGCGCCTCGACGTAAAGCCGATCGTTCTCGACTACCACCAGACCGCGCGGCGGCTCAACGTGGTCGACCGTAGTTTCCTCATCTGGATTCAGCACCAGGATCGGGCGGAGCTCGCCGCGGAACTAGGCCTTCCTTGGACCGGCCAACCGCTCTTCGCGTAACAGGTTGCCGCGATGTGCCCGACGCTGTCGAATCGCTGCTTGCGATCGACCGGAATGTCGGTGGAGCCTGTCATGATGACCCCATGTCGCGAAGGGCGCGACAAGACTGGGGACATCGATGTCAATTCAGATCACGCACGTGCGTTACGGGAGCACCCGAAAGACCGAAGACGAGATCGTTCGCTACAAGTGGCGTAGCAACGAGACGAGCGAGAGCGGCGAGAACGACAAGCCCAGCCTCGTGGCGTGGGTCGAAGACGATGGCAAGGCGTACGTGGGCAGCGGCAGTGATCGATCCCAAGTGGGCGTGGTGAAGCCAAGCAGCGGCCAGCCGTATCTCCGCACCTATGCCGACGGGCAGTGGAACAACAATCTCCTGAGCCTCCCGACCTTCTAGCAGCGCGGAGGTTTGATTCATAGGCCTCGCGACGCAGGACGCCCAAAAGGATGTTTCGCCCCGGTAGATCCCCGGTGACGCCGCTTGCCGTGAGCTGACGAGGGTCCCCGTGAGTTCACCCACGATCCCCGGAAAGCCGGGGTAATACGAGAACACGCGGTGGCTGTCGTCATCGTTCGTGTGCTGCGAAACGGCATGCGCTCCCGCTTCTGGTTCCGTTATTCTTGGTTCGAGTCCAGGTACCCCAGCACGACGAAAACCCCCGCAACAGCGGGGGTTTTGTCGTATCCGGCTGCGTGCTCGTATCCGGGTCATCTCTCGGCATAGGCTCCGAGCATGGCCTTGGAAACGCTGCTGCTCCGAATCGATCGCATCGCCGGTGGACGCCAGGCCGGCGTCTCGATCAGCGAGGATGATCGCACCCACCCGCGCACGCGGCGGGCATTCACCTGGATCTTCTGGCTGCTCCTGGTCGAGCTCGTGCTCGGTCTCGGCGCGGTCGTCGTCGCGCTGCTGCTCGCGGTGAACGGAGAGCCCGTGTCGCTCGCGGTCTGGATGCGCACCGTGATCGTGCTGGCGATGACGGCCACCCTGTTCTACTTCGCCTGGCGCGCGGCGAAAGGGTGGCGCTGGGCCTATCTGCGCCTCCGCCTGTTCTCGCAGATCTTCCCGGTGATCACGCTCGTCATCGCCGCGATCCCCAACCTGTACCCGGTCTGGATGGTCACCGAGCAGATCATCTTCAGCCTGATCATGATCGGCATCGCCGATTTCCTCACGAGTGATCACATGCGGGCGGCGTTCCGCGACCCGGCGCCCGAGAAGCCGCAGAGCAGCGCGACCTAGCAGGACGGCGGCACCTGGGCCAGCCCCTTCTGCGGACCGGGAGTCCGGCGGCCTTCGACTCCGTTCATGACTGCTTGCGTTCACCTCCGCTGCTCTTCGTGCTCATGCGTGCTCCTGTGATTCGCCCCTGACTATGAAGCACGAGCGCGATCCTGACAAGCCTTCTTCCGTCGTGGAAATCGCAACGAGCCTGAAACCAGGAGGGCCAGACCGCTCGCCGCGGATCACCGCATCGACTCGCGAAATGGGTGCTCCTGCTACGGTCGTAGCAAGAAGTTACTGGGCGATTCTGGGGGAGCAGTGGACGAAGAGCTCGAGACGTTCGAGGTGCGCGAGACACCTGAAGCAATTGAACCAACGAGTGAGAACGAGGGCACCAATGCCCTCCGCTTCGCCATGATGGCGTCGTTGGTCCCCGCTGAAGCCGACGCTGCTGACCCTCCGTCCCTCCTTGATCCAGAGGACGTGGCGGAAGTCGGGCTCAATCCAGACCTGGTGTTTCGCTCTCGCGATACAGTGCCCGGCGAGCGTGAGTACCGCGAAGCCGAGTTTCTTCTCGCGAGTTACGACGGCGGCGAGGATCCCACGGAACTGCGGTACCGAGCGTTCGCGGCGCTAAACGGCGAAGCCCAATCCGAAGCACGGTTGGCACTGCTTGCGGCTGGTCTCGGCAGCAGCCTTGAGCGTGAGTCTGCCGTGGCGGGTTCAGCGATCCTCACCTCTGTCCCGCGCCAGAACAATCCGCCGTCAACCGCTGGGTGGCGCGGGTGGCCCTATCGCTTCCTCGATCGCCGAATCGATTCCTTTCGATTCGGTGGACCACTCTCGGACTTTGTCGCTCCGCCCGACGAGGACGGCGACCCGGCGGCACCGCTGCCGTGGGACGGTGAAGGTTGGCAACGGTACTTCTCTTACTGGCTCCGTGACGTATTCGACGTTCGTGACCCGGGCGATCTGCTCGCCGCGCTGCGCTTCCTGGCGCAGGTTCGCGTCGAACTGGGGCAACGATCTGCGGATCCAGTCGTCCGCGAGTTCTCCCTCGCCTCCTACCTGGACCGACACGACGTAGGTGCTCCGCCTCTGCCTCCGGTTCACCACGACGCCAGCGAACGGCCCACGGACTTGGTCTCGACAATGGTGCACGGCACCTGGGGCTGGAAGGGATCGTGGTGGTATCCGGGTGGCGACTTCCACTCGTTTGTCGCAGCCAGCGCGCGCCCGGCGCTGTATGCGGGCGGACAAGAGTTTGCATGGTCAGGTGCATACAGCAGCAAGCAGCGCGCGACGGGCGGGTACCGCTTCGCACGCTGGGCAGCTGCAGCTGGGGGGAGCGCCGGGCTTGGCACCGTGTTCGCCCATAGCTACGGGGCTGAGATCGTCGCCCGCGCAGTGAACGGGGGCAGCCAGGTCGACGAGGTCGTCTTTCTGAGCGCTCCTATCCACTCGCACCACCGGCAGATGCTTGGGTCTGTTCGGCGCGTCGTTGACGTACGACTGAAGTTCGACATCGTGCTGCTGGCTGCCCGCGCCTCCCAAAAGCTGCCCTCCGCCTCCAACGTGACGAAACACGTCCTCCGGCGGCGCTTTTGGAGTCATGGTGCAACACACAACCCGGTGGTCTGGGCTAACGAAGGTATCGCGACTGCGGTGAGGTTGTAGCCTCGAGCCCGGAGCTGCTACTGAGCTGGTTCTTCCGCAGCCTCGGCCAGAGGTCCCGCTATATCGAGGTACTTGTAGTGCTTCCAGGACGCCTCCAAGATTGGGTTCTTGCCGATGTCTCGGAGGTCCTTCATGACGCTCGCTAGCGACCACGTGCGCTTTTCAGGATCGGCCAGGACTGACAGCAGGAGATCGATCGCCTCAAGTTCTTCGAGGCAGACGAGGTACTCGAGTTCTCGGAGTGAGGTGACCTGTGCGGGCGTATCGCCCCGGGCGCCGTACTCCGGCAGAATCCCGGCGTTGCCGAAATAGAACGGCTCAGCCGTCACGATCAGACCGATAACCGGTCGGTCGTCGGGAAGATGGGCGAATGCGGGATTGCGGTCGTGGATGAGTTTCGCAGTTCGGTCGATCTGCTCTCTCGCCTTCCCGAGCGAGCGTGCCACAACCGCGCCGAGCGAAGCGTCGGCGGCCTTGGCTCCGAGAGTCATGCGTGCGCTCTTGCACTCGACGAGCACCACAGCTTTGTCGGTGGCCCAGATCCAATCGACAGACTTGTCACCTTTCCCGTAAGTGATCTCGCCTTCGACGTGGTCGCCTGCAATGAGCCGAAGCTGGCGACCGACGTACTGTTCTACGCGGGTGCCTAGGTTCTCAGCAAACGGGAGTTCCCACTGCTTCATCCCGACGTAGTACAGATTGGTTGGAAAGATCGCGCGAGAGACGAGCATGCTCTGCGGCGCGTAGACACCTCCACCGCCGAGATCGAGCAGCGGCTTCGCCACGAACGGATTGAACGCGAAGCGCTGGCGGTTCGGCGGGACACCCAACGCTTCGGCGCTGAGAGCGCGCGCACCGTCGACCGTCGTGGTGAAGTGCCTGATGAGCTTCTCTGCGTCACTTCGCGGTAAGACCCGCTCGAACACCTCTTGCATGTGAGGGGCGTCCAGCATCCCGAAGTCGAGATGGCCGTCGTTGTGCGCTGCCCATGCGCGCAGGAAGAGCGCCGCCCGCCCGACTTCTCCGAGCCCCATGCCGAAGACGTCCTCCCACGGGAGCGGTGCGCCGAGCGTGGGGTCACCGAAGAGAGCCCACACTCGGGCGAGCTCCTCGAACTCAGATTCGCCGTAGCCAAACTGCTCGTAGACGAGTGGCGTGATGATGTCGGAGATGCTCGGGTCGTCTTCGGGCTCGTATGCGTAGTTGAAGCAGTTATAGAGCGTCGTGAAATCGTGCTCGGTGGGTGTCCCGCCGTGACGGTGTTCGTTTGAATACAGAACTGATTCACGAGCCATCGCCGAGGCAGCCCAGGGCCATCGAGCATCGTTGTTGAACTCGCGACCGCGTATGAGCGGATCTAGATGCGCGGTATGCGCGGCCAGAGCCGGAAGGAACTGAGACGGAGGAAACTGTCGGACGGCTTGTCGAAATTGGCTATAGCGCGGCGACGATCTCTTTAGAGGCACGTCATCACGGTACGGGGGACCTAGGACACTCTCGAAAGCGTCGTGTCATGTTCCTGCTGGCTCCCGAAAGCCGTTCACGCTCCCGTCGCATATGTACGCCGTGCGGCGTACGTATGTCTGTTTCGCGCGAATCGGGTCCAATGAAATCGTGGCATCGGGTGCCGTAGGAGCTAATCGACCTTCTCATCCGGATCGATCAGCCTTAGCCACCCGGAGGAACGATGTTGGAGAATGCGGCCATGCTCTCCAGACACGAGCGAATGAAGATCTCCGTATAGGTCATGCGGTCCCAGAGCGACGGACTTCTGCCGTTTAGAGTGAAGTCGGCCCAGTCACGCACCTCCGGCCCGACCGCGACACCCGTCAGGTCGGCAACGACATCGAACCGCGATATCGGCCTCGATGTGGTGAAGCGCCCGACCACGAGCTCGTTTTCGATCTGGCTAGACGGCTGAATAGACTCGTCGAAGACAGCGGTCACCCCGGCAGGTACCTTCAGTCGGATCCGGTGCGACACGCCCCAAGCCGACGTGGGCAGCGCGGTGGCGGTCGGTGCGTGCCAGCTCATGAATCCAATACGTCAGGCTACTTTGAGGCCCGTCCGGCGCCTGGTACGGCTGCCCTTTTCCAATCGGTCCAGGATCTCGGACGGAACTCCTGAGAGTCGCTTCCGTTGGTCACGGAACTCCTCTGGTGTTGAGCAGACCGGGTACTAAATCTGCTCGGCCTTTGCAGGGGAATTCTGGCCGGTTGCAGCGGCGACCCACGCATACAACCCATTGTCGAGTGCAGCGCGAAGCGCGGACAGCCATTCGCTGAAGATCATCGACAGGCTGAGTGGCGCCGGCTCCCACACGACCACGAGTATCTCGAAGTGGCACTCCTGGACCTCGCGCAAATCTATGTCCCACGGGCGGGCCTCGATGTATCGGGCCCAAGCGGTCGAGAGCTCGCGGCGCGTATCTCTCGCTCGATCAATGCGCGCGAACGCCAAGTCGAAGAGTTCCTGGATGGTCTCAGGGTACGAGTTGCCATCGACGTGGCCTTCTGCGCGTGGCCACGGTGTCGACGAACTGCGCTCAACCCCAGGTCATCAGATTCCACAGCTCCTCGGTTAGGCGAAGTCCGTTGGCGTCACCGACGCTTTGTGTTTCGGTCCAGATGATGAGGCCGCGGTTGTCAGCGGTGTCGATGCGAAAGCACTTCACGGTATGCATCGGCGTGTTTGGGTCGCTGTCTTGATCCCAAACGCACGTCATCGGGCCTTCGGTCACGGTTTGCTGCCCTGCCGCGGATGCCGTCGCCGTCAGCTGCGCGACAAGCTCAGCGGTCCGTCCACCCGCGGCCGCAGTCGCGTCCATCCAGACGGAGTCCGCGTTCTGCCAATAGCTGTACGCGTACGCACTGGCCTCAGCATCCGAAGCAGTCAGGAGGTACGACTGTCGCGTTGGATTGTCCATGCGCTCGAAGCCGAAGACTGCTTCCGGAAACTGAATCGTTTTGTACGTGGGTACCGTCTCTGCATCGGGCACGAGCGGCTCGTCTGAGCCGTCAAACGGCGCTGCCGGCGGGTTGATGAAGTCCGGAAGATTGTTGCCGGTGAGGAACGTCACGATGCCGAACACGCTGGCGACGAGCGCGATCGTCCCAGCTATCCATGGCCACACCCGCTGCTTGCCGCCGTTTGCCGTCACGCGCTGTCCTCACCTCTATCGTCGGCAAGCGCCGGGTCTCTTCGTTCCATCTTGCTGGATACGGTGACCGGATGTGAGCGCCCCCGGGCCTCCGCAGCGCGTGTCGTCTGTGTCCTCATGTCGATCCTGATAGTCGCGCTGACTCGTGGGCAATCCAACGGTCACCGGGCTGGGTCCACGGACACCTTGCCTTGTTCCCCGTCAGACGCGGGCTGTCAAACGGGAGCGGCCTTGGGAATACTGCGGAGCACCTCACAGCGCAGGATAGCTTGTCATCTCTTCGGTGGTGCCCTGCGCGGTCGAGCAACAGAGTGCGCGAAGCTCCGAGAGCTGCGGCAGGGCCGCCGGGTTGTCTCGCAAGTTCAGCAACGGCCGATGGGCTCGGATGAGAGCGACTTCTGTGAAGTGAACTCCATCATCGAACGGTACCCAAGAGACATCGACGTTGGCGTTGATCCACTCCACAATCGTGGCCGAGTCCGCTGGGGAGAAGCGGTAGTTGCGCTGGTTCGCCTTGCCGACGAGAGACCCGACGGCCGGGCGGTACCCGAGCACCGCGCCGAGACTGCGGAAGAACGTGCCATGCCCCTGTCCGCGAAGCTCGTTTCCGAGGAATCGCTTCTTCAGGGTTTGCCGAGTTGCTGCGCCCAGATAGATGAGGTTCGACTCGCGCTCCCGCGCGATGTCGCCAAAGGGCGACGGGAGTGCTGCACCTTGGTGTACCCGGATGGCGTACAGGCCGAACCGATCGGGTACCAAGCCGTCAACGATGCGAGCACTCTGGAACGCGCTCGCCTTGAGCAGCGCGGTCTCAACGTCCGGAATCGGTGTTGTGGCCGTGGCGACCGAGGCGAGAGCGTCTTGGGTCGGAGTAGGAGTCGGCGCAGCTGGACGGGCCTCGGGCAGAGGGGAGTGGCTCACCAGCCAGATGGTGTCGGCGCTCTCGATGAATAGCCCTGGGTAGTTGCGCACCCGGGCACTTACCTGGCTCGCGCCAAGCGGCTGGCCATCTGCTCGAACATAGAGGCGTCGGCGATTGACCTCGTCGGCGACGTCGCGCGCCGTGAGTGGATGCCCTGCAGCCGTCAGTACTTCGACGATTGTTTGATGGAGCGTCACTTCTCTACCCTTTCCTAAATCTCCGACATCGGAGTGATCGGTTCCGTTGCTCGCCGGCTCTGTGGCCGTGAGATGGCTCGTTCGCCTCGTTACGCGGTGACGGCACGAACTTTCCTTCGCGGTCGAGCGGTCGAATCGTGCAGACGTCGGGCACTTCCGCCAACTGCTCAGGGGGCCCGGTCGAGAACCTTTCTCCGGGCCCGACCATCGTCCAGTCGGAAGGGTCCTCGCCCAGCGTTCGGGCGACTGCCGATGGATTCGTAAGCAGGTCGGGCAACTCGCGGAGGTTTGAAATGACGGTCGCACCGTACTGGGCTGGGGCCCGGGTGCGGCCCGCGATGGCCGCTGCGTCGCGATCGGCTACGACGACGTGGCAGTACGGGATCGCAAGACTCGTCGCGTCGATATCGCGCAGCATGTTCCACGTCCAGTCACGGCTGGCGTCGCGAAAGAACTGCAGCTTCATATCCGCCGAGATGGCGAACGTGGACACGAGCTCGCCGAACGTGACCATGCGGTCCCGCGACTGTGTCTGATCGCGATCGCGATCTCGACATCGTCGCCATCCACCGTTGCGGGGACGTAGGCCGTACCGACCGTTGGCAGCTGGAATACCTTGGTCTGGCCTGCCTTGACGAGGGACACCGGCTCCGCGCTGAGGTCGACGTTCGCAAGGCCCTGACCGTGATCATTGAGCGGTGCGAGCATGCCAGACACGACGACGATGTCTTTCTTCGCTTCGTCCGACACCCAGGCGGACTCTGGGGATCCCTTGGTGACATCGCAAGCCAGCCCTGGCGCCTCACTCGTGACAGCCCAGGAACAGCTACTTCCCTCTTCCGGGCTCGGACCGTCCTTGTTTGGCAGCGCTGAGCCGCCGAGAGCTAAGTAGAAGCGCGGAGGGTTGGTTTGGTCGACTCCTTCTGCGAAGATGCTGATCGCGTACGAGTCCATCGGCATCGCCGATTTCCTCACGAGTGATCACATGCGGGCGGCGTTCCGCGACCCGGCGCCCGAGAAGCCGCAGAGCAGCGCGACCTAGCAGGACGGCGGCACCTGGGCCAGCCCCTTCTGCGGACCGGGAGTCCGGCGGCATCCTGAGGTCATGCGCGATCTCTTGGCTCCCGCCCGCCCGCTGACAGACCGGAATCCCGAGTGAGCGCGCTCGTCCGCGTCGTCCCCGGGGAGGACCTCGGGTTCCTTCGGCGCAAGTCCGGCTCCGGCTTCCGGTACCTCGACCAGAACGGGGATGCCGCAGGCGAAGCCGATCGCGAACGCATCCACGATCTCGTGATCCCGCCTGCCTGGACCGATGTCTGGATCGCGGCGGATCCGCTCGCGCACATCCAGGCCGTCGGCACCGACGAGGCAGGGCGCCGTCAGTATCTCTATCACCCGCTTTGGCGAGTCGGACGGGACCGCAGCAAGTTCCGGCGCGCGCTGGACCTCGCCGAGCGGCTGCCGCGTGCTCGTGCACGGGTCACCCGCGCCCTGAGCGGCGACGAGCTGTCGAAGGAGCGAGTGCTGGCGACCGCGTTCCGACTCCTCGACGACGCGGCGCTGCGAGTGGGATCGGAGCGCTACCTCGTGAAGCACGGCAGCCGTGGGCTGACCACGCTGCGCCGACGCGACGTGAAGATCGACGGCGACACCGTCGCGCTGTCATTCCCCGCGAAGAGCGGCCAGACCGCCGCGATCGAGATCACCGACGCACCGCTCGCCGATGTGCTCACCGAGCTCTCCCGTGGGGCTGCAGGCTCACTGCTGCTCGCGTATCGCAAGGGCCGACGGCGCATGCGGATCACGCCGTCCGAGGTGAACGCGTATCTTCGCGACGTCACGGGCGGCGTCTTCTCGGCCAAGGACTTCCGCACGCTGCACGGCACGATCCTCGCCGCCGACGCCCTCGCGCGGATCGGCCCGCTCGACACCCGAGCCGATCGGCAGCGCGCCGAGCGGCTCGCGGTGCAGGCGACGGCGACTGCGCTCGGGAACACGACAGCGGTCGCCCGCGGCAGCTACATCGATCCGCGCATCTTCAGTCTGTACTCGCGTGGCAAGACGCTCGACCTCACCGTGGCGCCGGAGACGGCCGTCCGACGGCTGCTGATCAGCGAGAAGACCGGGCGCCGCGTCACCCGGCGAGGTGCATCCACGCGAGCGCGATGAGCATCGGGATCAGCGGCGTGAGCACTGCCAGCACGATCGGACCGATACGCAGGCGGGTGTCGAGCGTCCGAGCGGCGGCGGCGAGCGTGTCGCCGTCCCTGAGGTGGCTCGCAGGGTCGAGTCGAGGAGCAGCATCGTCTCGATACAGCAGCGTCCGGCGTCCGAACCGTTCATGCAGCGCGGCGATCGTGCCGAGAAAGCGTGCAAGCGCCGCGGGATCGGTGAGATCGATCGCCGGGAAGTAGACGTGCAGCGTGCTGTCCACGATCTCCAGGTCGAGATCGGCGCTCGCATCGAGCAGGATCACCATCAGGTCCGGCGTGAGCAGGTACAGCGCGTCGGTCTCGTAGCCGGCCGGCACCGAGACCTCGAACACGTCGCTGAAGTTCCCCTCGAGCCGGAGCTCGCGGCTCCCGCCCGGACGTCTCGGCAGGAGGCTGAGGGCCCCGCCTCCTCGCCGAGACCGGAGCGAGATGCGCGGTGCCTCGGCGGACAGCGGGATGCGCACGGCTCGAATCGTGTGGACGGTGGCACCCTCGCGGTCTCCCACGACGATCGTGCGCTCGGCCGAGTCGAACGGCAGGTCGCTGTCACGTGCGTCCACGTGGTCGCGTGACGAACGGCCGGTGCGCTCGATCTGCTCGTCGACGGAACCTCCCCAGATCCAGTCGCTCACATCCTGCCGGTACTGCCAGCCCGCGGCGTGCGCGAGCTCGACCAGCCGGGCTCGCCGCTGCACATCCCGGCCGATCCGAAGGGCGGAAGACAGCACCAGGACCCCGCCGGCCACGATCACGCCGAGCTGTGCCGCCACGAGTGCGGCACCGGTGAGCATGAAGCCGACAGGCAGGAGGTAGAAGGCGATGGGTGCGGCGACGACCGCGTAGGCCAGAGCGAGCAGGGCGATCAGCGCGCCCCCGCGGCCCGGAGGCACGCGGGCGGCGACGCTGAACGGCGAGGGCAGCGGCATCCGTCAGGGCTTGTAGACGATGGCGATGTTGAGCTGCCCGTTCTCGCGAACCCACGACAGCCAGCGTGGTTCGCCGTACAGGCGCTGGATCGGGATGACGTGGATGCCCTGATCGAGGCGGCTGAGCGCGCGGAACTCGGGCTTCTTCGAGATCCAGATGCTGCCACCGCCGTCCCACGGCTCGAGGCAGGAATACACGTAGCCGTGCTCGCGGAGGTTGATGCGATCCGCGAGGGCCTCAGCCTGCGGCGCCAGCTCCGCCAGCACCTCGGCCGGCACCGAACCGTCGAGCGTGAACGCAGCCACGTCGTAGACGTTGTTGTCGCCATAGTCGCGCGTCGCGAGGATGCTGAGCTCGGTCACCCCCTTGTCGCTGTTCCGCGTCCAGAGCGCGTGCGAGTTCTTCGCCCGCTTGTTCATCAGGAACCCGCCGAAGTTCACCTTCTGGAAGGCGAAGTCGTCGAGTCTGGCGGTGATCTCTGCACGGGTGGTCATCGAGTCTCTTTCGTTCGAGCGGGCGCGCATCGCCCGCAGCGTGGCGAGCCTAGGAGCCGAGCGGCCCGCTCCGTGCGAGTCCGAACGAGTCCGAACGTCTCGTGACCGAGCAGCGACTCGGCTGTCCTAGGCTCGAGTCATGCCCGATGCGCGCACCCTCGATGAGCTGTGCGCCGCGCTCGGCATCCTGCGTTCTGCAGCCGGTGCCCCCTCGTATGCGGAGATCGCCCGCCGGATCGGTCGGCTGCGCGGCGGTGAAGAGCCGGCCAAGGTCACGGTCTACGACTGCTTCCGACCAGGGCGACGCCGCGTCGACGACCAGCTCATCGGTGACATCGCGACGGTCCTCGGGGCTGTTCCCGACGACGTGAGGAGCTGGCGGGAGCTGGCTCGGACGCTGAACGGCCAGCGCTCCGGCGTGCACATCGAGGTCTCGCTCACGGTGCGGCACCGGGACGACGCGGCCATCGGACGGGAGGCGCTGATCCAGAGCCTCCCGGCCGCTGACGTCATCCTGCTCACCGGGCTGCCTGGCGTCGGAAAGACCACGTTGGCCACGGCGCTTGCGCCGCACGAGCCCGTGCTCGCGGTCGATCTGCGGGCGTCGGACGCCGACCGCCCCGCGGCAGATCCGGTGGACGTGCTTCGTCGGATGCTGGGCGCGCTCGGACACCGCTCGCTGCCCTACGAACTCTCGCGACTGCGCGAACGTCTGCTGACGGAGGCTCGGGACCGGACGGTCGTCCTGGAGGACGCCGGCTCTGCCGCACGGCTGCTGCCGCTGATCGTCCCTGGCGTGCGCTACCTCGTCACCTCACGACGCGATCTCGCCGCCTTGGCATCGCAGCTGCGCGGGAGTGGAATATCAGCGGCGCACGTTCCTGTCGCTCCGCTCGACGCGGCCGACGCGCGCAGGCTGCTGGTGCATCTCCTGACCCCCTCGAGCGAGGGCGTCGCCGCTGCGAGTGCCCAGGTGCCTGCTGCAGCGATCGATCGCATCGTGACGGTGGCCGCCGGACTCCCGCTGGACCTGGCGATGCTTGCGGGCATCGTGCACGAGCACCCCGGATGGACCTTCGACGACCTCGCCTCCCGCTTCGAGCAGGAGCCCAGGGATGCGCGAATCCGCCCGGTGCTCGAGGCGGCCACGCGATCACTGCCGGTTGACGAGGCGGAACTGCTGGCAGACCTCGCCCTGATCGACCGCGAACTCGACGAGCGCGTGCTGCGCGTCGCCGGCGGCGATCAGACGGTCCAGCGACTTGCACGGCTTCGAGCACGGCACCTCGTCGAGCAGCAGGACGGCCACGTGCAGATGCACGCCACGGTCTTCGCATTCGCGGCCGAGCGCTCCCGAGCGCTGCGACCCTCATCGAGCAGACGAGCGTTCGTGGCACGACTGGGCGCCGCTGTGCTCGAGGCGATCACCACGGACGACGACTACGCGGCCGCTGAGACGAGCACCGTGCTCGCGGTCGCACGCGCAGCTCATGAGCACGGGCTGGATGCGCTCGTCGAGCAGCTGGCGATCGCCGCCCATCCCGCGCTGGTCCGGTGGTCGCTGTGGAACGAGTCGATGCGGCTGCACGACCTCGCCGCCCGCGGCGCCGGACTGGATCTGGTGCCGGACATCGCGCTCGGCATCGCCCAGTGCGCGGAGAAGCTGGGACGCTTCGATGAGGCGCTCGTGACGCTGCACCGCGTGCGCCGGATCGCGGAGGGTGCCGCGCTTGCTCGCACCTGGAACCAGATCGGCAACGTCCAGCGCTGGATGAGTCACCTCGACGAGGCGCTGGACTCGTACGGGCGATCGATCGAGCACGCCCGTGCGGCCGGCGACCGCGTCGTCGAGGGACGGGCGACAGGCAATCATGCCGACACCCTGCGGATCCTCGCGAGATATCCGGAGGCCGAGCGCGAGTATGCCGAGGCGCTGGTGATCGCGTCGGCCGCGGGCGATGAACTGAACATCACCATCGTGCGCGGGAATCGTGCGCTGCTGCTGCTCGCAGTCGGACGCCTCGAGGATGCTGAGCGCGAGTTGGAGGAATTGCTCGAGGGATCCGGCGGCCGCTCTCTGCCCTATGTACGACGGACCATGGCGTTGGTCGCCGAAGCCAGGGGAGACGACGCGCGTGCGCTGCAGTGGATCGGAGATGCACTCGACCGTTCGCGGTACGGCGCGGAGTACGGGACCGAGGCCGACCTCATCCTGCTCGGGGCGCGGATCGACGCCCGAGCTGGCCGGTGTTCGGCAGCGCTGGCGGCGGCGGAGGGCGCACTGCGGGCAGCCGAACGAGCAGGCTCACCGTTGATCGCGACCGAGGCGGCCAACTCGCTGGCCGAGATCCTGCTGCTCGCGGTGGGCTCCGACGCGGACCAGGACGCCCTGCGCGCGGCCGAACGGCACGCCATGGAGGCACGGGGGACTGCCGAGGCCACGGGGGACCGCGCCGAGGTCGCCCGCAGCGACCGCATCCTCGCCATGATCGCACTCGCGCGAGGCCGTGGAGAGGAGGCCGAAGCCAGAGGCGCTGCTGCAGACGCCCTCTCCCTCGAGCTCGGCCACCGCCTGGCCCCCGTACACGACCAAGCGGCCGTCACGCCTCCGTGAACGGCCGCCTCAGTCGACGTGCGCGTGGCTCAGTTGCTCCGCGGGTAGGTGTAGAAGCCCTCGCCGGTCGCGACGCCCAGCTTGCCCTGGTCGATGTAGCGCTCCTTGATGAGGTCGGCGAACGCCTGCTGCTTCGCGTCGCCCATCCGTGAGATGTTGTACGCCGTGGTGAGGCCGACGATGTCGTAGATCTCGAACGGGCCGGCCGGTGCGCCGGTGCCGATCCGCCAGGTCGCGTCGATCGCCTCGGGCTCTGCGATGCCGTCGACGATCAGCTCGCCGGCCGCCTGCAGGAAGGGCACCAGGAGCGAGTTCAGCAGGTAGCCTGCCTTCTCCTTCTTGATCTCGATCGGCACCATTCCGATCGAACGGGCGAATTCGACGACCGCGGCGTAGACATCGGGGTCGGTCGCTTCGGTGCCCATGACCTCGGCGGTGTTGTGCGACCAGATCTCGTTCGCGAAGTGCAGCGCGAGGAAGCGGTCGGGACGGCCCGTCGACTCGGCCAGGGCGCTCGGCAGGAGCGTGGAGGAGTTCGTCGCGAACACGGTGGTCGCGGGAGCGGCCTCGCCGATCGTGCGGTAGATGCCCTGCTTCAGCTCGAGGTTCTCGGGCACGGCCTCGATCACGAGATCGGCGGCTGCGACGGCGTCGGCCAGATCAGCGGTCAGGCGGATGCGCCCGATCGCGGCGGTCGCGCCGCCGTCCGCTGCACCCTCGACGCTGTCAGCCTCATACCGTGCGGCGAGCCCGGTGAAGCGCTCCGCGGCGCGATCCAGCGCAGGCTGGTCGATGTCGTAGGCCACGACGTCGAAGCCGTGGAAGGCGGTCTGGAACGCGATCTGCGATCCGAGGACGCCGGTGCCGAGGACGGTGATGTTCTTCATTGCTCTTCCTTCTCTGGTGACCTTGTGGGTCGGGTTCTGCGGTGTGCCGAGATGCCCGGTCAGGACAGGTCGGTGCTGTGATCGAAGCGCTCGAGGTCGTGCGCGAAGCGGGCGACCTCGTCGTCCGTCCACGGCTCGAGGTGCGCGTCGATGATCTGCTGGAGTGACGCGAGCGTGCCGCGATAGGCGGCGGCTCCTGCGTCGGTGAGTTCGAGCGGCCGCCCGCGGCCGGACTCGGCGGGAGCTTCGCGGACGATGCCGAGCGAGGTGAGCGTGGCGAGCTGCCGTGACACCGTCGATCTGTTCAGGCGGAACATCCTGGCGATGTCGATCGAGCGGATGCCCGGCTGCTCGGCGATCGCCATCACGATCGACTGGTCGGTGACCGAGAGCGGCGCGTCGCCGAATCGGGCGTCGGCGAGCCCTCGACGGGAGATCGCGACGAGTGAGCGGAGCACCGTCGCGCTGTGCTGATCGCGTGCGTCTGCGTCCATGTCCGACCTCCTGTTGCTTTATGCAACGCTACGCCTGTGTGTTGCATTCCGCAACACGGCGAAGTCGGCCAGGTGCAGGCCGGATGACAGGATGGATGCATGGACACCGCCAACCTCACCCGCGAGGAGACCGCTGCGCGATCCGCCGCGATCACCGCGCGCAGCATCCGTGTCGAACTCGATCTCACGGGAGCGCCCGAACAGGCCCGTACCGGCTTCGCGACGACGACGACCCTCGACTTCGATGCGACGGCACCGGAGACGTGGCTGGACTTCATCGGGGAAGAGGTCCGCAGCGTGACCGTCAACGGTGCGCCGCAGGACGTCCGGTACGACGGCGCGCGCATCCGGCTCACCGGGCTCGAAGCATCGAACACCGTCGTGATCGAAGCGATCGGCGCCTACAGCCGCTCCGGCGAGGGGCTGCACCGGTTCCACGACCCGGCTGACGGCGAGACCTACCTCTACACGCAGTACGAGCCTGCGGACTCGCGCCGCGTGATGGCGTGCTTCGAGCAGCCGGACATCAAGGCTGCCTACACGTTCGTGGTGCACGCTCCAGCAGATTGGGAGGTGCTCTCCAACCAGGCTCCGATGCACACCGACCGCGGCGTCGGCGTGCAACGCGTCGAGTTCGCTCCGACGCTCCCGATCTCGAGCTACATCACCGCCGTCGCGGCTGGACCGTACGCCCGGGTCGACGGTGCATGGACTCGAGGCGAGCAGCGGATCGCGCTCGGCGTGTTCGCCCGTCGCTCGCTCGCACAGCATCTGGAGTCGGACGAGATCCTCGAGATCACACGCCAGGGCCTCGACTTCTTCACCGACGTCTTCGCCTACCCGTACCCGTGGGGCAAGTACGACCAGATCTTCGTACCGGAGTACAACCTCGGCGCGATGGAGAACCCCGGCCTCGTCACCTTCACCGAGGCCTACCTGTCGCGCGGCGCCGCGACCGATGCCCAGCGCGCGGCTCGGGCGAACACGATCCTGCACGAGATGGCGCACATGTGGTTCGGCGACCTCGTGACGATGCGCTGGTGGGACGACCTGTGGCTCAAGGAGTCGTTCGCCGACTACATGGGAGCGCACGCCTCGGCGGCCTCGACTCGCTTCACGGACGCCTGGGTGAAGTTCGCCGCGAGCCGCAAGGCGTGGGCGTATCAGCAGGACCAGTTGCCGACGACGCATCCGATCGTCGCCGACATCACCGACCTCGAAGCCGCGAAGCTGAACTTCGACGGCATCACGTACGCGAAGGGCGCATCGGTGCTGAAGCAGCTCGTCGCCTTCGTCGGCGAGGACGCGTTCTTCGAGGGCGCCCGACGCTACTTCGCAGCGCATGCCTTCGGCAACACGACGCTCGACGATCTGCTCGCGCAGCTCAGTGCGGTCTCCGGACGCGACATGCGCGACTGGTCGGCTGCCTGGCTGGAGACGACCGGGATGTCGACGCTCTGGCTCGGGTCGACCGACGGAGGCGGGCGGGCGCTGATGCAGACGGATGCTCGGCCGCATCGGCTGCGGATCGGCCTGTACGACTGGGCGGGGGACCGGCTGGTCCGTCGGGAGCAGGTCGCGCTCGACATCTCCGAGGAGCAGACGCCCGTCGAGCTGGCGGATGCGCCGCTCGTGCTCGTGAACGACGACGACCTCACCTACGCGAAGGCGCGGCTCGACGAGCGGTCCCTGGAGACCGTCGAGGCGTCGCTGTCGGCGATCGATGAGCCGCTCGCCCGCGCGCTCGTCTGGTCGTCGCTCTGGAATGCGACGAGGGACGGCGAGCTCGACCCGGTTCGCTACCTCGCGGTCGTGCGGACGCATGCACCGCACGAGCCCAACATCGGACTGCTCACGGGAGTGCTGGCCAACGCGGCGTACGCGGTGCGCCACTTCGTCGATGACGCTCGGCGTCCGCACGAGCTGCGCGAATGGACCGAGGCGTCGTGGAGTGCCCTGCAGGGAGCGGAAGCCGGGAGCGACGCCCAGCTGTCGTGGGCACGTTCCTTCGCAGCTGCGTCGGCCGCCGATGATGTGCGCGCGGCGGATGTCCGAGCGCTGTGGGATGGCCGGGTTCCGGAGGGGCTGACGGTCGATCCCGATCTGCGCTGGCAACTGCTGACGGCGCTCGTCACGACCGGTCACGCCGGCGCCGACGAGATCGCCGCTGAACTGGCTCGAGACGAGACCGGCACCGGCCGCACTGCGGCTCGGCGAGCACTGGCCTCTCGGCCGCAGCCGGACGTCCGCCGCGCGGCGTGGGAGGCAGCCTGGACCGATCTCTCGCTGAGCAACGATCACCTGGATGCAGAGATCGCGGGCTTCCGTGCCGGTGGGCGTCGCGATCTGATCGAGCGCTTCGACGCCGAGTACTTCGACCGGATCGGCACGGTCTGGGGCGCGCGAAGCATCGAGCTCGCGAAGCGTCTCGTGATCGGGCTCTTCCCCTCGACCGACTCGACTGCGCTGGTGGATGCCTGGCTGGCCGAGAACGAGACTGCTCCGGCCGCGCTGCGGCGCATCGTGATCGAGCAGCGAGATCACCTCGAGCGCGAGCTCAGGGTGCGCGCACGGTACGCAGGGAGCTGAGCGCTGGGAGCTGCGCGGCCGATTCAGGCCGTTGCAGCGGGTCCGAGCCGCATGCCCATGACCGTGCGCACGATCCACGGATGCGCGCGGTCATCGTCGATATGCGTCATGCCGAGGTGTTCGGCGACGGTGCGGGAGGCGATGTTCTCCGGGTGGATGATCGCGGTCAGCAGCGTCGGGGCGAACTCGGCGCGTGCGAGTTCACGGCAGGCGATCGCCGCCTCGGTCGCGAGCCCCTGACGCTGCCGGCCTGCGCGGACGTGGTAGCCGACCTCGAGCACCGGCACGCCGTTGACCGACTGCCAGGTGAGTCCGCAGTCGCCGACGAACTCGCCCTCATGCGTCTCGATGACCCACAGGCCGTGGCCGTGCTCGGCATAGCGTGCCTGCATGCGCATGATCCAGTCGAGGCTCTCGTCCCGCGTCTTCGGCGCGGGGTAGTACGCCATCACCTGCGGGTCGCCGAGCAACGCTGCCATCTCGTCGAGATCGTCGAGGGTCATCTCGCGGAACCGCAGGCGCGGCGTCGACTCGGGGAGCAGCCGGCGCGGCCCGACCATCAGACGTCGAGCGCGTCGCCGGGCTCGAGCACGAAGAACTCGCCGCCACCCTGCTCGGTCGCCCACTGCAGCCGCTGACGGTGCATGGTCTTGCCAGCGACCGAGAGCGTCATGTCATGCGTGCCGAAGGCCCGGCGCGGTGCGACCGCGAGCACGTAGTCGATCGCGTCACCCACCTTCAGCCAGGGAGCGCCGAGCGGCGCGGCGAGCGTGTCGACCGCGACGCCCTCCGGGACAGCGTAGGAATCGCCGGGGTAGTAGAGCTTCTCGTTCACGAGCACGCCCACATTCTCGATCGTCGGGATCGAGGAGTGGATGATCTCATGGGTGCCGCCGAAGAAACGGAGCGTGAAGCCGCCGACCTCCACGGTGTCGCCAGGGGCGACCACGGTGATCTCGTAGCCGGATGCGGCGCTGGCCACGCCGGCTGGACCGAAGATCGGCGTCCCCGGCGCGGCGCGCAGGATGCGATCGAGGTGCTCGGGCGTCCAGTGATCGGGATGCTCGTGCGTGAGGACGACCCCGACGACCCCACCGAGGTCATCGTGCGGAGTCGTGAAGGACCCCGGGTCGATCAGCAGGGTCTCGTTTCCCTCGTCGATGCGGAGGGCGGCATGTTCGAACTTGGTGACGCGCATGTGACGAGTCAACTCCTTCTCGGCCCGCTCGGCAAACCATTCCGGGTGCGCCACGCCCGGGCGCCGCGCACCTGCGGCCTCGATTTGGCGCAGCAAGAATCCCCGTGGCATACTTGAACGGTTGTCGCGGGACGGAAACGTTCCGCCAGACGGCCCCATCGTATAGCGGCCTAGTACGCTGCCCTCTCACGGCGGTAACGCGGGTTCGAATCCCGCTGGGGTCACACAACACACGAAAGCCCCCGGTTCTCCGGGGGCTTTCGTCGTCTCCGGGAGTCTGCGCGAGCGCACCGCGCGGCGAACGCAGCGAAGGCCGCTCCCGTCTGCTGACGGGAGCGGCCTTCTGCGCCGACGGTCTCAGTCGGCGGGGGCAGCGGCATGCTCCTTCGCGGGTGCGCGACGGGCACGGATGCCGCGACGGATCAGCCAGACCACCAGCACCACGATCGCTGCGATGCCGGCCCACGGAAGGACGAACCCGACCGCGATCACCAGTGCGTTGAGCGAGACGACGAGTCCGTTCCATCCGGCGAGCAGACCGTCGCCGAAGCCGGCGGGGTCGGCCGTCACGGTCGTGTCAGTGCGAGTGAGCTGCACCGAGAGCGACGACATCGCGACCTGATCGTCGATCGACGCGAGCTGCTGCTCGTACGATTCGAGCTGGGCCTGGCGGTCGGTCAGCGCGACCTCGGCCTCGATCAGCTCGGAGACGCTGCCGGACTGCGCCATCAGCTGGGTCAGGCGATCGACCGATGCCCTGGTCGCGTCGACCCGAGCACGCAGATCGACGGCGACGGAGGTCACGTCCTGCCGTGAGATCGACGACGACAGCACGTCGCCGGAGTCGGCGAGCTCGGCGATCACGTCGGGGAGATCGGCAGACGGCACCCGGATGCTGATCCAGCCGTATCCGGAATCCGTCGGTGCCGGGGCCGAGGTGTCGTCCAGCGCGAGCGCCTTGCCGACCTCCGTGCTCTCGACGTAGCCGCCGTGCTGCTCGGCGACCGCGGTGATCGCGTCGGCGGCTTTCACGATGTCCTTCACCTGGAGCGTCGCATTCGCCGTCGCGATGATGTCGCGTCCGGCATCCGCTGCCTCTCCGCCGGCCAGAGTGAGACCGCTGCTGTCGCTCGAGACGTCGCCTGGGGCGACATCGGCGCTGCGGTCCGGCGCATCAGCAACCGACTCCGGCAGCGATCCACCGGAGGTCGCCGAGGAGCTGCCGTCGGCCGTGCTCATGACGGATCCGCCGCCGACCGCGCCGAGGATCGGGGGCGTCACGACGACGCCGATCGCGAAGGCCGCAGCGATGCCAGCGCCGGTCAACCACCGACGACGGCGGGCGCGGGAGCGGGTCGTCGCGACGGCGACCGGGGCGCGTTCCTCGGCGATGTCGGAGAACACCGCGTTCTCGATGCGGGCGATGGTCTCGTCCGACAGCGCGGGGAGTTCGTCGAACTCGGGCTGGTCGTTCATGCGTCTCTCACTTCCTTGACGGCGCCCCGCAACTGGGTGCGCACTCGTGAGAGACGGTTCCGGACGACCGCGTGGCTGACCCCGAGCTCTTCGGCGGCCGCCTGGTAGGCGTATCCCTCCGACGCGCACAGGCGGAAGATCTCCCGGTCGAGCTCGCTCAGGGTGCCGACCTCTGCCGCGATACGTGCGGCGAGGGCAGCCGTGATCACCTGCTCCTCGACGCTGACCGTGTCGGGCAGCTGGTCGTCGAGTGCGTCGGTGGTGTTCGCCTGGTCGCGTCGCCGCTGCCGGAGTCGATTCGCCGCCTGGAAGCGGCAGATCGTCGCCAGCCACGGCAGGATCGAATCGCTCTGCAGCGCGAAGCCCGGAAGCTTGCGCCACGCCACCACGAAGGTCTCCTGGGTCACATCCTCGGCGTCGGCGGGCGACGCGAGGATGCCGTTGGCGATCCAGTAGACCGGACGGACATGCGCGCGGTACAGCTCGCGGAAGGCGCTCTCGTCGCCTGCCGCGGCCTGTGCCGCCCACTTCTGATCACTCGTCTGCGCTGGCATCCTGTTTCCGTTCGGTGTCTCTCACCATGGAAGTGTCGATGGATGCCTCATCGTCTCAGACTCGATCTGCGATCCGGTGCGCCTCGCAGGCGCTAGCATGGTCCTCGCGAGGGGGAGTATCCCGAATCCGCGCGTAACGTCATCACGAGCACCGCCATCGCTGCTCCGGGCGCGCGACGCACATCGTGTGCGGGGGAGAGACTCTCGGGAATCGTCGACCCCTCCCGAAAGGCGCAGTGCGCGCGTGAACATCCCCGTCTGGTTCGAAGTCGGCTCCCTCGTCGTCCTCGTCCTCATCCTCATCGGCGACCTGATGCTGGTGCGTCTGCGCCCGCACATCCCCTCGACCAAGGAGTCGACGCTCTGGGTCGCGTTCTACGTCGGCCTGGCGCTCGTCTTCGCCGGGTTGCTCGCGGTCTTCGCTGGCGGACGGTTCGCGGGGGAATTCCTCACCGGGTGGGCGCTGGAGTACAGCCTCTCGATCGACAACCTCTTCGTCTTCGTGCTGATCATGGCGCAGTTCGCGGTGCCGCGACGACTGCAGCAGATGGTGCTGATGGTCGGCATCATCATCGCCCTGGTGCTGCGCGGCCTGTTCATCATGCTCGGCGTCACGATCATCGAGAACTTCTCGCCGATCTTCTACATCTTCGGCGCGTTCCTGATCTACACCGCGATCCGTCAGGCGATGCCGGAGGGCGACCACGACGGCGAGGTGCAGCGCGAGAACTTCATCGTCCGCCTGCTCCGCCGCCGCATCGACATCAGCGACGAGTACGACGGCAACAAGATCCGCACGATGGTCGACGGCAAGCGCATCTGGACCCCGATGGTGATCGTCTTCGTCGCGATCGGCGTGACCGACCTGATGTTCGCGATCGACTCGATCCCCGCGATCTTCAGCATCACGCAGAACAGCTTCCTGGTCTTCACGGCCAACATCTTCGCGTTGATGGGGCTCCGCCAGCTGTACTTCCTGCTGGGCGATCTGCTCGACCGCCTCCGTTACCTGCACTACGGCATCGCCGTCATTCTCGGCTTCATCGGCATCAAGCTGATCCTGCACGCGATGCACGAGAACGAGCTGCCGTTCATCAACGGCGGCGAGCACATCGAGTGGGCGCCGGACATCCCCATCTGGCTCTCCCTCACCGTGATCGTGGTCGCGATGGCGGGTGCGACGATCGCGAGCCTGATCGCGTCCTCGCGGGAGAAGCGCGCGGCGAAGAAGGTTTCGATCACCGAGTGAGATCATGGCGCCATGACTCGTCATTGGACGCCCCTGGCTCTCGTCTACCTCGTGCTGGCAGTGGCCGGGCTCATCGGCACGTGGACGTTCAACGTCTTGGCGATCACGCAGATGACGGACTTCATCGGCGACCTGCTCGGCAGTGGCCCCGCGGTGTCGTCCATCACGGTCGATCTCCTGGTCGTGGCGATCGCCGGCAGCGTGTTCATCATCGTCGAGGCGAGACGGCTCGGGATGCGACGCGGCTGGCTCTACGTGGTGCTGGCGGGAGTGACGGCGTTTGCGTGCATGTTTCCGCTGTTCCTGGCGATGCGTCAGCGGCATCTCACTCGGCTGACCACAGCAGCTCCGCCTCGAGCGTGAGATCGATCACCTGACGGAGCAGCCCGCCGGCCGTGGTCGACCGCAGCAGGGTGTACCTGTCGTACTCGCCGAGCGGAGCGATCGCGGCGAGCTGCCACGCCGCGGCGATCGGGGCGTCGGAGAGCTCGGTGTCGGCATCCCACCGCGCGTCCGGTGCGCGCGCGAGCGTGCGCCGCACGATCGCCTCCGCTTCGGTGCGCAGTGGGGAGAGTGCGTCGTCCCACTCGAGTTCGGGCAGCGGAGTGACCTCGGCGCGGGCGTAGGGATCATCGTCCAGCCACTGCTCGACCGTGAAGCGCTCGGTACCGACCGCAACGACGTGCAGCACCTCGGCGTCGGCGGCGACGCTGATCAAGCGGGCCATCGTGCCGACGCTGCTGCGCCGGTCGCCGCCACCGACCTCGTGGCCGCGCTCGATGAGCACGACGCCGAAATCCGCATCGTCCTCGTCGAGCAGCCGCCCGATCATGGTGAGGTATCGCGGCTCGAACACGCGCAGCGGAAGCGGAGTGTGCGGCAGGAGCACCGAGCCGAGCGGGAACATCGGGAGCACGATCATGAGCCCAGTCAACACCGAGAGACGTACAGTGAACAGATGCGCAGACCGACCCCAGTCGCCCCCGCTCCAGGTCAGGAATCCGTGTGGGACTATCCGAGACCCCCGCGGGTCGAGCAGGTGCCTGAGCGGGTCACCATCCGCCTCGGCGGCGCGCTGATCGCCGATACCCGCAACGCGGTGCGGGTGCTCGAGACGAGCCACCCTCCGGTCTACTACGTCCCGATCGCCGATTTCGTCGATGGCGCGCTCGCGGATTCCCCAGGCACCTCGTTCTGCGAGTTCAAGGGCGCCGCGCGCTACTTCGATGTGCGCAGCGGTGGCACCGTGCGCGAGGGCGCGGCGTGGAACTATCCGGATCCGTCTCCCGGCTTCGAGACGCTCGCCGACCGGGTCGCCGTGTATGCGCAGCACATGGACGAGTGCACGGTCGGCGGAGAAGTGGTCGTTCCGCAGCCTGGCGGCTTCTACGGCGGGTGGGTCACGTCGTCCGTCGTCGGACCGTTCAAGGGCGTGCCCGGCTCCATGGGCTGGTAGCGCCCGGCCCGCAGCGGCCGGTCAGAACGCGCGCAGGTTCGCCTGCAGCCCGCCGTCGACGTACTCGCGACGGAGGATGCCACGGCGCCGCAGGACCGGCACGAGCTCGTCGAGCGTGCGGTGCAGCGTCACCGGGTGGAAGTCCCCCCAGAGCAGCACACCGTCGTTGCCCCAGTCGCCCAGCTCCTCGATGAGGTCGGCGAACTCCTCCGCCGTGCCGACGAAGCCGCTGCGATCGTTGATGCGACCCGCGCGGACGAGCGCCGCGAGGTGCGCACGCAGTGGTGCATCCTCGCCGCGGTCGCCGATCAGACGCTGGATGCTTCCGCGCGAGACATGCTCGCCGAAGATCGACAGATCGAGCGGCGCGTCGAGGTCGAGCGACGTGAGATCGGTCTCGAGATCGCTGGACTGCTTCCGCGCGATCTGCACGAGGGCGGCCTCGTCAGGGTGGGCGGATGCCGCGACGATCCGGTCCGCCTCCTCGGCGGAGCCGGTGATCACCGGCTGGATCGCGAAGAGGATCTTGATGTCCTCCGGGCGCCGCCCTGCTGCGATCGCGGCGTCGTGGATCTTTGCCCGGTACGCGCGAACGGATGCCTCGTGCAGCGGCGCGAGCGCGAGCTGCACGTCGGAGTTCGCGCCGGCGAAGCCGAGTCCGCGTCCGGAGCCGCCGGGGGAGATGATCGCGGGCTCGCCGTCGGTGAACGGCAGCGCATTGAGCGGGCCCTCGAACGCGTAGTGCTCGCCGCGGTGCCGCACCGCGCGCAGTTTCGAGCCGTCGGCGTACACATCCGTGTCTCGGTCGAGCACGAGCGCCCCGTCGTCCCAGCTGCGCCAGAGGGAGCGGATGCCGTCGAGCCATTCGGCCGCGCGGTCGTAGGCGGCGTCGTGCCCGAGCGGCGGCGCATCGGAGAAGTGCCGCGCGCTGCCGGTGTCGGTCACGACGTTGAGGCCGAGACGGTGCCCGCTCAGGTGCTGCAGCGTCGAGAACTGGCGAGCCGAGGTGAACGGCAGCGATGCTGCCGGGTTCACGGTCGGTACGACGCCGAGGTGCGTCGTCGCCTGGAAGAGATACGGGGCGAGCAGCAGCGGGTCGTGCTTGGGGCCGCCGAAGGCATGCCGGACTCGCAGGTCGATCGTCTCAGGCGAGCCGAGCGATGGGCTGTCCTCGATGATGACGAGATCGAAGCCGGCCTGCTCGAGCGTGCGGGCAGCCTCCTGGTAGATCTCGGGCCTGGTCCAGTCGTAGTCCCAGTCGAGCGACGGGTAGCCCCAGCCCTGAGGGCCGAAGCCGCGTGCGAGGAACCAGCCGAAGTGCTGCGGCCGACTCACGCGACGACCTCCTCGACCGCCTGCAGCACCTGGGCGAGGTCGCCGATCAGATCGTCGACGTCTTCGATGCCGATCGACAGGCGGAGGGTGCCGGGGCGGATGCCGAGGACCTCGCGCTCCTCGTCGGTGCGCTGCGCGTGGCTGGTCGTGCCGGGGTGCAGCACGAGCGAGCGCACGTCGCCGATGTGCGTCATGTGCGTGAACACCTGGACCCCCTCGACGAAGCGCCGCGCTGCGGGCAGCCCGTCGCGCAGCGTGAATGTGAAGATCGATCCGGAGCCGCCGCCGAGGTAGTGCTGCGCCTTGGCATGATCCGGGTGCGATGGCAGCCCGACGTAGTCGACGCTCTCGACCGCTTCCTGGCTCTCCAGCCAGCGTGCGATCTCGAGCGCGTTGCGCGACTGGCGCTCGACGCGCAGGCCGAGCGTCTCGGTGCCCTGCCCGATCAGGAAGGCGTTGAGCGGCGACGGCGACGCGCCGAACCGCGGCGCGACGGATTCGCGGGCGTAGGCGATGCGGGCGTTGCCGCCGTGGCGCGATGCGACGCTGGGCTGGCCGCCGCGGCCGGGGAGCACCAGATGCGGGGCGTTGTGACCGGCGCGCGCGGCGTCGAAGCGCCCGTCGTCGATCAGCACGCCGCCCAGCACCGACCCATGACCGGCGAGGAACTTCGAGGCAGAGTGGACGACGATCGCCGCACCGTGCTCGATCGGGCGGACGAGATAGGGCGTGGCGAGCGTGTTGTCGACGATCAGCGGGATCGCCGCCTCGTCGGCGACGGCACTGATCGCAGCGATGTCGAAGATGTCGTTGCGGGCGTTCGCGATCGACTCACCGAACAGCGCACGGGTGTTGGGACGGATCTCCGCTCGCCACGCCTCGGGGTCTGCGATGTCGTCGACGAACGTCGCCTCGATGCCGAGTCGTGCCAGGTTGTCGAGCAGGAGTCCGCGCGTGCCCTCGTAGATGTGCGTCGAGCTGACGATGTGATCGCCGGCACCGGCGACCGTGAGGAATGCGGTCACGACCGCGGCCTGTCCGCTCGCCACCAGCACCGCGTCCGCGCCCGACTCGAGCGCGGCGAGCTGCCGCTCGACAGCGCGGACGGTGGGGTTGCCGGTGCGCGTGTACCCGAAGCCGGTGCCGGTGCCGAAGTGATCGGCGGCATGGTCGAAGTCCTCGAACTCGAACCCGGCGGTCAGATAGATCGGGGTGGCGCGCGCTGCGGCCGTCTCGCGGACCCGCCCGGCGTGGACGGCCCGGGTGACGAAGCGCGTGGAGTCGACGGTCATGCGGTGCCTCTCGATCGATCGGGTGAACAGTAGAGTGTCACGTCGCGTCATCGCCCGCCGAAGCGGTGGTAATCTGACGACATGCGGATCGTGCTCCTTCTTAGCGGCCGCGACGAGATCTCGTTCTGAGCCCCTCCTCGTCGCGGAGTCCATCGTGGGCCGAACCGCCATCCTCAGGAGACACGCAATGAACACCCCCGCACCCGGTGCCGATTCCGTTCGCCCCCGCACGCTCGCCGAGAAGGTCTGGGACGACCATCTCGTCGTGAAGGGCGAGAACGGCGAGCCGGATCTCATCTACATCGACCTCCACCTCGTCCATGAGGTGACCAGTCCGCAGGCCTTCGACGGCCTCCGCAGCGAGAACCGTCCGCTGCGTCGCCTGGACCTGACCATCGCGACCGAGGATCACAACACCCCGACGCTCGAGATCCACAAGCCGATCGCGGACCTCACCAGCCGCACCCAGATCGAGACGCTTCGTCGCAACGCCGCCGAGTTCGGCGTTCGACTGCACTCGCTGGGCGACGCCGAGCAGGGCATCGTGCATGTCGTCGGCCCGCAGCTCGGACTCACCATGCCCGGCATCACGGTGGTGTGCGGCGACTCGCACACCTCGACGCACGGAGCATTCGGCGCCATGGCCTTCGGCATCGGCACGAGCGAGGTCGAGCACGTCATGGCGACCCAGACGCTGCCGCTGAAGCCCTTCAAGACCATGGCGATCACCGTCGACGGCACGCTTCGTCCCGGTGTCACGGCGAAGGACATCATCCTGGCCGTCATCGCCAAGATCACCACCGGCGGTGGACAGGGCTACGTGCTGGAGTTCCGCGGCAGCGCGATCCGTGCGCTGTCGATGGAGGGCCGCATGACCATCTGCAACATGTCGATCGAGGCCGGCGCCCGCGCAGGCATGGTCGCGCCGGACGAGACGACCTTCGAGTACCTGCAGGGCCGCCCGCATGCGCCGAAGGGCCAGGACTGGGACGACGCCGTCGCCTACTGGCGCACGCTGCCCACCGACGAGGGCGCGACGTTCGATGCCGAGGTCTTCATCGACGCCGACGAGCTCGAGCCGTTCGTCACCTGGGGCACGAACCCCGGCCAGGGCAGCTCGCTGTCGTCTTCGGTGCCGAACCCGGTCGAGATCGCGGACCCGAACGAGCGGGCCGCCGCCGAACGTGCGCTCGAGTACATGGACCTCACGCCAGGCACCCCGCTCAAGGAGGTGCCGGTGGACGCGGTCTTCATGGGCTCGTGCACGAACAGTCGCATCGAGGATCTCCGTGCCTTCGCATCCATCATCCAGGGCAAGCAGAAGGCGGACGGCGTGCGTGTCATGGTCGTTCCCGGCTCGGCGCGGGTGCGTCTCGAGGCAGAGGCGGAGGGTCTCGACAAGATCATCACCGACTTCGGCGCCGAGTGGCGATTCGCCGGCTGCTCGATGTGTCTCGGCATGAATCCCGATCAGCTCGCGCCGGGGGAGCGCTGCGCCTCGACCTCGAACCGGAACTTCGAAGGCCGCCAGGGCAAGGGCGGACGGACGCACCTGGTCTCGCCGCTCGTCGCCGCAGCGACCGCCATCCGCGGGACGCTGTCGAGTCCCAGTGATCTGCTGATCGAGGAAGAGGTCTGATCATGGAGAAGTTCGTCACCCACACCGGCATCGCAGCGCCGCTGAAGCGCTCCAACGTCGACACCGACCAGATCATCCCCGCCGTGTTCCTGAAGCGCGTCACCAAGACGGGCTTCGACGACGCGCTGTTCTACGGCTGGCGGCAGGACCCGGAGTTCGTGCTGAACCAGGCGCCGTTCATCGGCGCGTCGGTGCTCGTCGCCGGCCCCGACTTCGGCACGGGATCGAGCCGCGAGCACGCCGTCTGGGCGCTCCGCGACTTCGGTTTCTCGGTGGTCCTGAGTCCCCGTTTCGCTGACATCTTCCGCGGGAACTCGGGGAAGCAGGGCCTGCTGGCCGCGACGATCTCGGAAGAGGACCTCGAGCGGATCTGGGCCGAGATCGACGCGAATCCCGGCACGAGCATCACGGTCGATCTCGAGGCGCGCACCGCCTCGATCGGCGACGTCCAGGCCGACATCGGGATCGACGATTACACTAGATGGCGGCTCCTCGAAGGGCTCGATGACATCGGGCTCACGCTGCGCAACGAAGACAAGATCGCGCAGTTCGAGGCCCGTCGCGAGTCGTGGCGGCCCCGCACTCTCCCCATTCAGCACTAGGGGGCAGGTCGGGGGGTCAAGGGGGCGACCGCCCCGATATCAGTGAATGAAGTGAGGCTCCGAATGACGACACCCGTGCGCGATGCTCTTCCGGACGGAGCCCCTGCTCTCACCGGCGACGTCCTCGCCATCCGAGGAGGGCGCCCGCTGCGCGGACGTGTCGACGTCAAGGGTGCGAAGAACCTCGCCACCAAGGCGATGGTGGCCTCGTTGCTCGGCGAGACGGTGAGCACCCTGCGGGATGTCCCCGCGATCAGTGACGTCGCCGTGGTGCGCTCGCTGCTCGAGGTGCACGGCGTCCGCGTCTCCGAGGGCGACGAGCCGGGTTCACTGGTGTTCGACCCGAGTGATGTCGAATCCGCCCACTTCGAGGAGATCGACGCCCATGCCGGCGCGTCGCGCATCCCGATCCTGTTCTGCGGCCCGCTGCTGCATCGTCTCGGTCAGGCCTTCATCCCCGACCTCGGCGGATGCCGCATCGGCGACCGTCCGATCGACTTCCACCTCGACGCGCTGCGCAAGTTCGGCGCCGTCGTGGAGAAGCTCCCGAGCGGCATCCGTCTCTCGACGGGCGGCGCCCGTCTGCACGGCGCGAACATCCACCTGCCGTACCCGAGTGTCGGCGCCACCGAGCAGGTGCTGCTCACGGCCGTCCGCGCCGAGGGCGTGACCGAGCTGCGCAACGCCGCCATCGAGCCCGAGATCATGGATCTCATCGCCGTGCTGCAGAAGATGGGCGCCATCATCTCGTACGAGCCCAACCGGGTCATCGTGATCGAGGGCGTCGAGAAGCTCCGCGGGTACGACCACCGTTCGATCTTCGACCGCAACGAGGCAGCGTCCTGGGCATCCGCTGCGCTGGCCACCGACGGTGAGATCTTCGTCGGCGGCGCCAAGCAGCAGGAGATGCTCACGTTCCTGAACGTGTTCCGCAAGGCCGGCGGCTGGTTCGACATCCAGGAGGACGGCATCCTCTTCCGGCGCGACGGCGAGCTCAAGCCCGTCGTGATCGAGACCGACGTGCACCCCGGCTTCATGACCGACTGGCAGCAGCCGCTCGTCGTCGCCCTGACGCAGGCGAATGGACGCTCGGTCGTGCACGAGACCGTCTACGAGAATCGGCTCGGCTTCACCGACGCCCTCGTGAAGATGGGCGCCGACATCGTCGTGCACCCGCGCGGCCTGCAGGACGGTCCTCGCCGCGTCCCGCGCCGCGACCTCGAGCAGGCGGCCGTGATCACCGGTCCGACGCCGCTGCACGGCGCAGACATCGTCGTCCCCGATCTCCGTGGCGGATACAGCCACGTGATCGCCGCACTGACGGCATCCGGCGAATCGAAGGTGTCCGGTGTCGACATCCTGAGTCGCGGGTACGAGAAGTTCCTCGCCAAGCTCGATGCGGTCGGCGCCGACTTCGACGTCCTCCGGTGACCCGCATGAGTGCCCGGTCCTCCGAGGTCACGCGACCGAGCCTGTTCTGGCCGGTTGCGGTGGTGGTGATCCCGCTGGTGTCGCTGCTCGCGAAGATCCGAGTGGTGGGCGCGGAGAAGCTGCCGGGGGAAGGCTCCTTCGTCCTCGCGCCGAACCACTACTCGGAGTTCGATCCGCTGGTCGTGGCCGTCGCCGTGTGGCGAGCCGGCCGCGCTCCGCGGTTCATGGCGAAGGAGAGCCTGTTCCGCATCCCGGTGCTCGGATGGATCATGCGTCGCACCGGGATGATCCCGGTGGCTCGCACCTCCTCGGCCACCGCGGCGAAGCAGACCATGAAGCAGTCGGCCGAGCTCGTCGAGCACGGCCGCGGCGTCATCGTCTACCCGGAGGGCACGCTGACGCGCGACCCCGAGCTGTGGCCGATGCGCGGCAAGTCCGGTGCAGTGCGTCTTGCGCTCGCTGACGGCATCCCGCTGGTCCCGATGGCCCAGTGGGGCACGCAGGAGATCATGGGCCGCTACCAGAAGGGTCTGAGCCTCTGGCCGCTGCGCAAGCCGGTCCGCGTCCTGATCGGCGACCCCATCGACGTCTCCGACCTGCGCGGACGCGCGGGAGAGCAGGCCGCGCTCACTGAGGCGACCACCCGTCTGATGAACGCCATCACGGTGCTGCTCGAGCAGCTCCGCGACGAGAAGGCGCCGGCCGAACGCTGGAACCCCACGACGCACGGCCAGAAGGAGACGGGTCGCCTTGACTCCTAAGAAGATCGTGCAGACGGGTCCGAGAGCAACCGTCATCGGCTCCGGCAGCTGGGGCACCACCTTCGGCAAGATCCTCGCCGACGGCGGCGCCCAGGTCACGATGTGGGCCCGTCGAGCCGAGCTCGCGCACGAGATCGACGAGGCCAAGCGCAACTCCCGCTATCTGCCCGGCATCAACCTGCCGCGGTCGATGGCCGCGACGCACGAGCTCGCCACGGCGCTCGACGGCGCTGAGCAGGTGTACCTCTCGGTGCCGAGCCAGTCGCTGCGCGAGAACCTCAAGGCGCTCCGCCCGCTCCTCGCCGACAGTGACGCGAAGATCGTCAGCCTGATGAAGGGCGTCGAGCGCGGCACCGGACTGCGCATGAGCCAGGTGATCCAGCAGGAGCTCCGCTGCGACCCCGACCGCATCGCGGTGGCATCGGGTCCGAACCTCGCACTCGAGATCGCCCGCGAGCAGCCGACGGCCGCCGTGATCTCCTCGCGCAGCCAGGAGACGGCAGAGATCGTCGCCAGGGCGGCGCGGAACAGCTACTTCCGCACCTTCGTGAACACCGACGTCATCGGCACGGAGTTCGGCGGCGTGCTGAAGAACCTGATCGCGGTCGCGATCGGCATCGTGGACGGCGTCGGCTACGGCGAGAACACGAAGGCATCGATCATCACGCGAGGCCTCGTGGAGATGACCGATTTCGCGGTCGCGAACGGCGCGCACCCGGAGACGCTCCAGGGGCTGGCCGGGCTCGGCGACCTGATCGCGACCTGCCAGTCGCCGCTGAGCAGGAACAACACCGCAGGGCGGCTGCTCGGACAGGGCTACAGCTTCCAGGACGTCGTGAAGCAGATGCAGCAGACCGCGGAGGGCCTCGCGTCCGTCGCACCGGTGCTGCAGCTCGCGCGCGAGTCCGAAGTGGACATGCCGATCGTCGAGCAGGTGAAGATGGTGCTCGATGGCAAGATGGATCCCCGTGACATCGCCCCCCACCTGACGACGGACGACGACACCCCGCAAGGGGAGAGGACCAACCATGGACAAGCAGACGGTGGTGGTGCTCTTCGGAGGGCGCTCCAGCGAGCATTCGATCAGTTCCGCAACGGCGGGGGGCGTGCTGGGCGCGATTGACCGCGACCGCTACGCCGTGATCCCGGTCGGGATCACCCGTGAAGGGGCGTTCGTCCTCGAGGACGACGACCCGGCGAAGTTCCCATTGGATGCCGAGCATCTGCCGGAGGTCGTCGACAACGGCAGCCGGGTGCGCTGGCCGGAGCCCGGCGGCGACCGCACACTGCGCGTCGTGCGCACCGACGGTTCGATCGACGACCTCGGCGAGATCGACGTCGTGCTGCCGATCCTGCACGGGACCCACGGCGAGGACGGCACGATCCAGGGCTACTTCGACACGCTCGAGGTGCCGTACGCCGGTGGCGGCGTGCTCGACTCCGCACTCTGCATGGACAAGCACTTCATGAAGATCGCGCTGCAGGCCGCCGGCCTGGCGGTCGCCCCCTGGGTGACGGTTCGACGTCGGCAGTGGGATGCGGATGCCGCGGCCATTCGGGATTCCGTGGCCGAGCTCGGTCTCCCGCTGTTCGTCAAGCCGGCTCGCGCCGGCTCGAGCGTCGGCGTCTCGAAGGTCGACGCGCTCGACGAACTGGACGCGGCACTCGCCATCGCCTTCGCGGAGGACGAGAAGGTGCTGATCGAGACCGGTGTGACCGGTCGTGAGATCGAGGTCGCGATCCTCGAGAGCGCCGACGGCACCCGTGCCTCGCTCCCCGGAGAGATCGTGCTGACCGCGCGTGGGTTCTACGACTTCGAGGGCAAGTACCTCGGCGGTGACGGCGTCGACGTCGTCTGCCCCGCTGAGGTCAGCGAGGAGGAGCTCGCCGCGATCCAGGATGCAGGTATCCGAGCCTTCGACGCGGTCGACGGACGCGGCCTCGCGCGGGTCGACATGTTCCTGACGTCGGACGGCGGTCTCGTCGTGAACGAACTGAACACGATGCCCGGGTTCACGCCGATCTCGATGTTCCCGAAGTGCTGGGTCGCGTCGGGGCTCAGCTACGGCGACCTGATCTCGGAGCTGATCGAGGCCGGTCTCCGGCGCTGAGGATCAGCCGTCGAGATTCCCCGCGGTGTTCAGCCGACGGGGAACTCGACGCGATCCGTGCACTTCGCAGTCGCTGGGGAGAGCCCGGACTGGATGCTCTTGGAGAGCTTGTCGACGATCGTCCCGAAGTCGATCTCCTCGCCGCGCTTGATGTTGACCTCGACTGCGGGGTCGCGACCGTAGGTCACGAGACGCTGCCTGGTGTCCTCCTGGTCGAGTACGAGCCAGTCGATGCCACCGAGCGTGGTGCAGACGAGCGCGGACGGTGCAGGCGGTTCGACGCCGCATCGGAGCACGATCGTGGGGTCGCCCCATGCGCCTGTCGCCTGGGCATCGGTCCATACGCGGTCGAAGCCGCCGACGTTCTCGGGGAGCAGCACGGAGACCGCGGCGCACACCGGATTGTTCGCGTCGACCGCTGGTTCGAGATGCACCGTGGTCGAGCAGCCGGAGAGGAACGCGACCGCGGTCAGCGCAGCACCGGCGGCTGCGAGACGGTGAAGACGGGACATGCTTCCAGGCTACCTTTGACAGCATGTCCTCCCGACCCGAAGCCGATGATCCGCGCCTCGGCGACCTCTCCGAAGGCGCCATCCTGCACGCGATCCTGTCTCGGACCGCGCCGGCGACGCACACGCTGATCGGCCCCGGCGACGATGCGGCCGTGATCGCGGCGCCATCCGGCACGGTCGTCGCGACGACGGACACCCTCGTGCACGGCCCTGATTTCCGACTCGCATGGACGAACGGCTACGACCTCGGCTGGAAGGCGGCCGCGGTGAACCTCGCCGACGTCGCAGCGATGGGTGCGACACCGACCGCGCTGCTGGTCGCCCTCGCGATCCCGCGCGATCTGCGTCTGTCGTTCGTCGAGCGGCTGGCCGACGGCTTTCGCGATGCCTGCGATGCGCTCGCGCCGGGGTGCGCGGTGGTCGGCGGCGATCTGACCACGTCCGACGTGCTCACGGTCGCCGTGACGGCGCTGGGCGATCTGGGCGGACGACGTGCGGTGACCCGCGCCGGCGCGCGTCCCGGTGATGTGGTCGCGGTGGCGGGTGAGCTCGGGCATGCCGCGCGCGGACTCGGCATCCTGTTCGGCCGATTCACCGAACACGGCGTGCCGGTGGCGGTCGACGCGTCGAAGCTCGCACCAGGAGAGCGCGGCGCAGTGGATGCGCAGCTGCGGCCGTCGCCCCCGATCGGTCTCGGCCCGGTCGCATCGACAGCCGGTGCGACCGCGATGATGGACGTCTCCGACGGGCTGGCACTCGACGCCCGCCGCATGGCAGCGGCTTCGCGGATCACGATCGCTCTGGACAGCGCCTCACTGGGCGCCGACCCGGCCGGTGCGCTGGCCGGTGGCGAGGACCACGCGTTGCTCGCCACATTCCCGGAGGGGATTCTGCCCCCGGGCTTCCGCGTGATCGGCGAGGTGCGCGAACAAGGACCTGAAGCGCTGCTCTGCGACGACGAGCAGGTCGATGTGAGCGGCTGGGATCCCTACCGGGACTGGGACTCGGCGTCCGGCTGAGCCGAGGCGTCCGGCTGAGCCGAGTCGTCCATGTCCACCGGCGTCGCCCACCACAGCGTGGTGTCGCCGTAGGACTTCTCTCGGATCAGTTCGAGGCCGGCCGATGCCAGGTCGGGTGCGGTCGACCGTTTCGCGCGTTCCACCACGACGAGCGCGTCGGGTGCGAGCAGGGGTGCGAGCAGCTGCAGATCGCCGTCCATCGCTGCGTCGTCGAGGTCGTACGGCGGATCGGTGAAGACGAGATCGAACGGGCCGCTCGCGCGTTGCAGGTACGGGCGCACCGCGCTCTCATGCACTCGCGCGGTCGGCAGGTTCCCTGCTCGCGCGACGGTCGCGGCATTCCGGCGGATCACCGCGGCGGCAGCGCGCCCGCTCTCGACGAGTTCGACGCTCGATGCGCCCCGGCTGAGCGACTCGAGTCCGAGGGCTCCCGAGCCCGCGTAGAGATCGAGCACTCGCGCACCCTCGATGGCATCCGCGGAGTCCAGCGCGCCGAACAGGGATTCGCGCACACGGTCGCTGGTGGGCCTGGTGCCGGCGTTCGGGACGTCGAGTCTGGCGCCGCCGGCGCTGCCGGAGATGATCCTGGTCACCCGAACACGATACCGACCGCACGCGGGTCGGGGTGTCCGCGGCGTTCTTTAGACTCGGAGCATGTCGCTCACGCTCGATTCGTCGCTGGAGGAGGCCCTCGGCGTGGCCCCCGCCAAGACCCTCGATCGTGCGTTCGGCATGAGTTCCGTCGGCGATCTGCTGAGCCACTATCCCCGTCGGTACGCCGATCCGGGCGAGCTCACGCCGATCCGCGATCTGCCGATCGGCGAGACGGTCACGATCGTCGCCGAGGTGCTCTCATCGAGCTTCCGGCGCATGCGCAACCGGCCAGGTGCGATGGTCGAGGTGATCATCGGAGACGGCATCGGTCGGATGTCGCTGACGTTCTTCGCGAAGAACGTCGGTGCGGCCGAGTGGCGAGCGAAGGACCTCGCGGTCGGTCGCCGAGGTGTGTTCTCGGGCAAGGTCGGCATGTTCAACAACACCACGCAGTTCTCGCATCCCGAGTACGAGCTGTTCGACGATGAGGACGCAGCGCGGCGCCGCGCCGATGCCCGTGCTGCCGTGCCGATCCCGATCTATCCGGCCACCTCCACGCTGCAGACCTGGCAGATCGCCCGACTCATCGGCCGAGTGCTCGACGATCTCGCGGACGTCCCCGACCCGGTGCCCGAGTCCGTGCGGGTGCGGGAGGAACTGCTGACCGCGCCGGAGGCGCTGGAGCTGATCCACCGCCCTCGGACGAAGAACGACATCGATCCGGCCGTGCGCACGCTCCGCATGCACGAAGCGCTCACCCTGCAGACCGCCCTGCTGCAGCAGCGGGCTGCCGTGCGCGCGCTGTCGGCCACCGCACGCAGCGCGGCGCCTGGTGGGCTGCTGGAGCGCTTCGACGCGACGCTGCCGTACACGCTCACGCCCGACCAGCAGACGGTCGGCGCACAGATCGCGGAAGACCTCGTCGGCACGTGGCCGATGAACCGGCTGGTGCAGGGCGAGGTCGGTTCCGGGAAGACACTCGTCGCACTGCGGGCCATGCTGCAGGTCGCCGAGAGCGGGGGACAGGCGGCGCTCATCGCGCCGACCGAGGTGCTCGCCGGGCAGCACCTGCGCTCGATCGCGAAGATGCTGGGCCCGCAGCTGGCGCCGCTGGTGATGCCGACGCTGCTCACCGGTCAGATGCCGGCCGCTGAGCGTCGCAAGGCGGCACTGCGTGTAGCCTCTGGGCAGGCGCTGATCGTCGTCGGCACGCACGCGCTGCTGGGAGAGAAGACCACGTTCGCCGACCTCGGCCTGGTCGTCGTCGACGAGCAGCATCGGTTCGGCGTCGAGCAGCGTGAGGCGCTGCGCGCGAAGGGGTCGAGTCCGCACGCCCTGGTCCTGACAGCCACGCCGATCCCTCGAACCGTCGCGATGACCGTCTTCGGCGATCTCGACACGTCGGTGATCCGCACCATGCCTGCCGGACGCGCCGGGATCGAGTCGTTCGTGGCGCCGCTGGCGGAGCACCCCGGGTGGTTCAATCGCGTGTGGGAGCGTGCGGCCGAGGAGATCGCGCAGGGGCGACAGGTGTTCGCGGTGTGCGCTGCGATCGACACGACCAAGAAGCCCGGGGAGCAGGCCGAGCCGGCGGTGCCGGTGGTCGCCCCTGAGGGTGCCAGCGGACCGCGGTGGGGGGTCGTGCAGCTCGATGAGGTGCTCGCGACGCATCCGACGCTCGGTGGTGTTCGCAGAGCCGTGCTGCACGGACGCATGCCATCGGACGAGAAGGACGCCGTGATGCAGGCCTTCGCGCGTGGTGAGATCGACCTGCTGGTCGCGACGACCGTGATCGAGGTCGGCGTCGATGTGCCGAACGCCTCCACGATGATCGTGCTCGATGCCGATCGCTTCGGCGTCTCCCAACTCCATCAGCTGCGCGGTCGCGTCGGCCGCGGCGGTGTGCCCGGGCTCTGCCTGCTGGTCACCGAAGCGGAAGTCGACTCGCTCGCCAGGGATCGCGTGGAGGCGGTCGCCGCCACGCTCGACGGCTTCGCGCTGGCCGAGGTCGACCTCGAACTCCGTGGTGAGGGCGACGTGCTCGGTGCTGCGCAGGCCGGCGTGCGCTCCTCGCTCAAGCTGCTGCGGGTCGTGAAGGATGCTGGACTGATCGCCGCCGCCCGGGACATCGCCGAGGGGATTCTCGACGACGATCCGGAGCTCGCCCAGCACGACGGTCTCCGAGAGGTCATCCGCCGCCGCGTCAGCGACGAGGATCGTGCTGCACTCGCGAAGAACTGACGCTCCGTGACGGACTCGGCGTCCGGATATCGGGCGTGCCCTAGGCTGGTGGCATGAGCAGCCGGATCGCCGTCGTCCCGGGTTCCTTCGATCCGCCGACGTTGGGTCATCTCGATGTGATCCGACGAGCAGCCAGTCTCTTCGACGAGTTGCACGTGCTGGTGGTGCACAACCCCGGCAAGGAAGCGATGCTGCCGATCGCGCATCGTCTCGAGCTGCTGGAGCGCTCGATCGAAGACGACGGGATGACCGGGAACATCGTGATCGGATCGTGGAGCATGGGACTGCTCGTCGACTACGCGCGCGATGTGAACGCCGGGGTCCTCGTGAAGGGCATCCGTTCGCAGATCGATGTGGCCTACGAGTCGCCGATGGCGATCGTGAACCGACACCTCGCCGGCATCGAGACCGTGTTCCTGCTGCCGGACCCATCCCACGCGATGGTGTCGAGCTCGCTCGTCCGACAGGTCGCCTCCCTCGGCGGAGACGTGTCTCCGTTCGTTCCTCCGGCAGTGGCTGCCTTCCTCGACACCGGTGCACGCGGCATCTGACCGCAGACACTCCTGAGGCCCTGTCCAGGGTGAGCCGGTAGCATGGAGAGGTGCGCTCCCGACTGAACGGCCCTTTCATTCTTCCCGTCCGCGACATCGTCCGACGTCCGGGTGAGATGCGCGAACACGAATTCTCCGTGGCCCTGAAAGAAGCGTGGGGCGAGGGCATCGTCGCGATCGAAGCAGGCAGCGACATCGATCTCGATGTGCGTCTGGAGTCGGTCCACGAGGGCATTCTCGTGTCCGGAAATGCCGAAGCGGAGTACGTCGGCGTGTGCGGAAGATGCCTGATCGACATCACTCGGCCCGTCGAAGTCGAGTTCCAGGAGCTTTTCGCGTATCCTGGTGAGGAAGAAACTGACTTCGAGGTTCAAGACGACCACGTGGATCTTGAAACTCTCGTCAGGGATGCGGCCGTATTGTCGCTTCCTTTTCAGCCGGTGTGTCAGCCGGATTGCCCGGGTCTCGACCCGAGAACGGGTGAACGACTGGCCGTGAGCACCGGAACGGAGCAGGCGGCTCCCATCGATCCTCGGTGGAGCGCGCTCCAGCAGATCACAGACCAAGACGGCGCGGATGAATCTCGTGCCGCCGAGAAAGAAGAGAGCTAGTCATGGCTGGTAACCCCCCGAAGCGTAAGGTCTCCCGTTCGAACACCCGCTCGCGCCGCGCGCAGTGGAAGGCGGCCCCCGTCGCCCTCGTCAAGACCATCGAGAACGGCCAGGTCGTGTACAGCCGTCCTCACCAGGCCAAGGTCGTCACCGACTCGCAGGGCACTGAGCTGTTCCTGGAGTACAAGGGCCGCAAGGTCGCCGACGTCTGAATCACGACCACCAATCGTGACCGAGGTCCCCGGGGGGACGAGACCTCTCCCAGCTAAGCTCCGCGTCGATATCGACGCGGAGCTTCTGGAGTTGGCCCTGACCCACCGCTCCTACGCCTACGAGCACGGCGGTATTCCGCACAACGAGCGCCTGGAATTCCTCGGTGACTCGGTGCTCGGTCAGGCGGTCACGGTGATGCTGTTCACCACGCACCCGGACCTTTCCGAGGGACAGCTGGCGAAGCGGCGCGCGAGCGTCGTCTCCACCATCGCTCTGGCAGAGGTGGCGCGGGGGATCGACCTCGGCAGCCACCTGCTGCTCGGCCGTGGCGAAGAGCAGACCGGCGGTCGCGACAAGGACTCGATCCTGGCAGACACGATGGAGGCCGTGATCGGCGCCACGTATCTGTCGGCCGGCCCGGATGCCGCGACGGAACTGGTCCTCAGACTCACGGCTCCGCTGCTTGCGGATCCCGAGCGCTACGGCGCGGCGATGGATCCGAAGACGAGCCTGCAGGAGCTCGCTGCCCGTGTGGGAGCCACCCCGCCCGAGTACCTCATCGAGGCGAGCGGACCCGATCACGACCGCCGGTTCACGGCGACGGTGATCGTGGGCGATGTCAGCATGCGAGGCGTCGGCAGCAGCAAGAAGACGGCGGAGATGGCGGCGGCGCTCAGCGCGTGGCGGACGCTCAGCGAGCGTGCCTGAACTCCCCGAGGTCGAGGTCGTCCGCGCCGGACTCGCGCCGGCCGCCGTCGGCTCGGTGATCACCGCCGTCAGCGTGTTCGACGAGCGTGCGCTCACCCGACATGCTGCCGGCTCGGCGGATTTCGTCGCGCGCCTCGAGGGCCGCACGTTCACCGGAGCGTCTCGGCGCGGGAAGTTCCTGTGGCTGCCGCTGGATTCGCCGGAATCGGCACTGATCGCCCATCTCGGGATGAGCGGTCAGATGCTGCTGCGTGCACCGGAGGCGGCACCGGAGCGTCACGAACGGGTGCGGATCAGCCTCGAGCATCCGACCCATGGAGAGCTCGCGATCGTCTTCGCCGACCAGCGCACCTTCGGCTCGCTGGCGGTGGACTCGCTGGTGGCCGACGGGCCGACGGCGATCCCGTCTCAGGTGCGCCATATCGCGCGTGATCCGCTCGACGCGCTGTTCGACGACGCCGGATTCCGAACCGCACTCGCGCACCGGTCGAGTGCGATCAAGCGCGTGCTCCTCGATCAGGGCGTCGTGAGCGGCATCGGCAACATCTACGCCGACGAGTCGCTCTGGGCCTCCCGCATCCATCCGGAATCACCTGCCGATCTGCTGTCGACGCGTGCGGTCCATCGGCTCCTCGCCGAAGTGCGGTCCGTGCTCGCGAAGGCACTCGCCGAGGGCGGCACGAGCTTCGATGCCCAGTACGTCAACGTCAACGGACAGGCCGGCTACTTCGCCCACTCGCTGAACGCCTACGGACGTGGCGGTCAGCCGTGTCCTCGGTGCGGTGGCCCGATCCGCCGAGAGGCGTTCATGAACAGGTCCAGCCACTACTGCCCGCGCTGCCAGCGCCGACTGCGCTGACGCGGTAGCGCGCGTCGGGCACGGCGACGACCGGACGGTGGCAGAGACGCCGGCGCCCCCGAGAACTCCGCTCACACCGTGGCGAACGATCGGGTCAGCAGCGGACGCGTGGCCCTCGTCGTGAGCCAGACGATGCCGATTCCGGCGGTCACCACCGCGACGATCGTCAGGAGCGACTCCGGCGCGGTGATCAAGGCGAGTCCCATCAGCGGGAACACCAGCACCCCGGCGCACACCGCCGATCCGATCGCGGTGATGAGCAACGGCGACATGATCGCGCGGCGTCGGGCGCGGTCGACCGTGTCGAGCGGCATCCCGAGGTGGTGCAGGCTCCGGTGCAGCTCACGCTGGTCCAGCACATCGGACGCCTGGTTCACGCCGACCGACGCGGCGACCATCAGGAACGACCCGATGAGCGTGATGATCAGCCCGGTGCGCATGTCGGCTGCGAGCTCGGCCTCTGCCTGGGCCGCACCCATCACGTTCATGAGGGAGACGCCGGTGCCGGCGAAGACGGCGATGAAACTCGCCATCGCGATGCCACCGATCTGACGCCATGCAGCCTTGGGCGAGTCGAGCACGATGCGGGCGGCGAGCAGCCGATCGGGACGCTCTGCTCGTCGAAGCTGCGCGGTCGCGGTGACCCGAAGGATCCAGGGGCCGATGAGATTCAGCACGGCGATCGCAGCGGCGAAGAGTCCGGCGAGCACCACGATGGTGGTGACGAAGCCGGCGACCGAGGGGAACACCGAGATCAGTGCATAGGCGATCGCGAGCACACCGACCGCGATGACCGCGCGGATCCAGTGCACCGTCGAGACCGTGCTGCGCATGCGCACGCCGAGCGGGGAGATCACGACCTTGCGCAGGCCGATCACCGCGCTCACCGCGGCAAGCAGCAGAACGCCTGCGACGACCATCGCCACCTGGCCGGGTGGGAGTAGGACGCCGGGGAGACCGAGCGCTTCGCCGCGGAACGGGATGAGCGCGATCAGCGGACTCGCCGCGAGATACGTCAGGACTCCGGCAGCAGCGCCGACTCCCGCGAGCAGTACCGACTCGATGACGGTCGCCGCCGTGACGCCTGCGGGGGAGACGCCGAGCAGTCGCAACGTCGACAAGCGCTCATCGCGGCGCCGCGCTGACAGGCGCGCCGCTGCGCCGCCGAGCGACAGCAGCGGGACGACGAGGAGCACGAGCGCGATTGCAGCGAGCGCCTGATAGATGGGCGCCATCTCGCCGGTCCACGTCCAGAATGACTGCGCGCCGCCGATCACGGTGAGCACGAGCGTCGTCACGATGCCGAAGGCGATGAGCGGCAACGCGATCAGGCTCCGCTCCCCGGAATCGGGGCGGAGCAGGAGGGCGAGCACGTGGCGGTTCATGCGGCCACCGCCGACGAGACGATCCGACCGTCGCTGACGGCGATCGTGCGGGAGCAGCGAGCCGCGACATCCGCGTCATGCGTCACGACGATGAGCGTTCGCCCCTGCCCGGTCGTCGACCACAGCAGTGCATCCATCACCTCCGCGGAGGTCTGCGAGTCGAGCGCACCGGTGGGCTCGTCGGCGAACACGAGCTCGGCGCCGGTCGCCTGCGCTCGTGCGATCGCGACGCGTTGCGCCTGACCGCCGGAGAGTTCGCCGATCCGCCGATCCTCCATGCCGGCCAACCCCAGGGCCGCGAGCCAGGACGCTGCGTGCTGGACGGCATCCTTCCGTGGCACGCCGTTGATCATCGACGCGAGCGCGACATTCTCGACCGCGGTGAGCTCCGGGATCAACAGCCCCTGCTGGAACACGAAGCCGAAGCGCTCGCGACGAAGCCGGGAGCGCCCCGTCTCCGGGAGCGCAGCCACCTGGATCGCCGCCCCCTGTGCAGGGTGGAACACCACCGACCCCGTGTCAGGGGTGGTGATACCTGCGAGCACATGGAGCAGCGTCGTCTTGCCGGAACCGGAGGCGCCCATGATCGCCACGGATTCGCCTCGCGCGATCGCGAGGTCGACGCCGGCGAGGGCGCGGGTCGGGCCGAAGGTCTTGGTGAGCGCATGGGCTTCGATGACGGGACTGTTCATGCCTTCCAGCCTCGCCGGAGGTCGGGCGGGAAGCGTCGGCCAGGCGGATGAAGGTGCGGCGCCGACGTCATCCGGGAGGATGAGTTCGGCGCCGCACGAGCTCAGAGCTTCTTCTGCCAGGCGCCCGCAAAGGACACCGGCGCGAATCCGAGTGCCTCGTTGATATCGAGCATGGGCCGGTTCTCCTCGGCATTGAACGTGGAGACCCGTGTCGACAGCGGCACCAGCTCGCGCCAGCGCAGCAGGTTCGCGCACTTCACGATCGTGCCGAGGCGGTGACCGCGGTGCTCGGTCGCGACGAGCGTGCCGAACTGGTGCGTCACTCCGGCGCGATCTTCTCCGATCAGCAGTTCGTTGTACGCGACGATCTCACCGGTCGGCACGTGCTCGATCGCGGAGACCGAGACCAGCTGTCCTGCGCTGGTCAATCGGCCGTCACGGCGAACGACACGTTCGGCGTCCCAGGTCTCCTCGTCGAACTCCATGTCGCCGCTCGGTGCGTCGGTCACGAGCCGCGCGAGCACTGATGCGTAGCCGTCGCGCAGCTCCGGCGGCGTCGGCAGCTGCCAGCCGAGTTCCCGGTAGTCCGGGCCGGCGGCCGCCAGCGCATCATCGAGCGCGTGCTGCAGCGTCGACGGGTCAGCGCGCAGCTCGAGCTCGCTGTTGCGCTCCACCTGTTCCAGTCCGTAGCCGTGCGCCTGGAGCAGCGCCGACAGCGCCGTCGCCGGGATGCGTCCCCATCCGGTCTTCGGAGTCAGTGACTCGCCCGTGCCGGCCGGGCGGTGCAGCGTCCACGTCTGCAGTACGTCGCGCCCACGGCGTCGCGCGTCCTCCTCAGCGAAGGCGAGCAGCGACTCGGCGATGTGGTCCTCCGCGTAGGCGGCGGGCACGAGCAGATCGAACTCGGCTGCTCGTGCGTGCTCCTCCTGCGCGTAGACGAGCGAGACCATGCCGACGATCTCGCCGTCGCGCCTGGCGACGAACCCGACGTGCAGCGAGTCGGAGTCGTCCTGCCAGGACGCCAGCATCTGCGCGGCGGACGGCGCGAGATCGGGCAGTCCGACCTCCTCGTCGCAGACGAGCCTGTTGAGCTCGCCGAACGCGATGAAGTCCGCCGCGTCCGGCGCGTCGAGCGACCGGGGGACGGTGAGCGGGGTGATCGTCAGATCTGCGATCGTCATTTCAGTTCCTTCTTCCAGACGCCTTCGTACGCGATTGCGTGGAAGCCCATGGCTTCGTTGATGGAGAGCATCGGCCGGTTCTCCTCGGCGTTGTACGTGATGACGTGGGGTGACTCGGGTGCGATGCGTGCCCAGGCGAGGAGGGCGGCGCATTTCACGAGCATCCCGAGTCGATGACCGCGGTGCGTCGAGAGCACCAGCGTGTCCTCCTGGTGGGTCACGCCGGTCCGATCGGATCCGATGCCCAGCTCGGTGAACGCGCTGAGCTGGCCCGTCTCGATGTGCTCAGCGGCCACCACCAGGATCGTCCGCCCCATCTGAGCGACGCGCTGCTCCATCTCGGTCACGCGCTGAGCATCCCACGTCTCCTCGTCGACCTCCAGACCCGCCGCCGGCGCATCCGTCGACATGCGGGACTTGAGCCAGGCGTACCCCTCGAGGCGGTCGGCCGGTGCCGGCATCGTCCACTGCACGACTCGGTACCCGGACGCTGCAGCCTGCGCTTCGTCGAGTAGCCGCTGCACGTGCGCGCGGGTCTCGTCGGTGAGGTCGAGCCGGCTCACCCGGTACACCTGCTCGAGCGTGAACCGGTTGGTCTGCAGAAATCGCGCGACGTGGTCCTGCGGCACGCTGCCGAAGCCGGTCGGCGCTTCGAGGCGCGGACCGTCGCCGGCCTGCTGCTCGACCCAACTCTGGATCACGCTGCGCCCGTGCTCGCGCGCGACGGCTTCGATGTGCGGCAACACGGCGGTGCCGATGCCGCGGCCCCAGACACGGGGCAGCAGCTCGATCGCGGCGTGGACGATCCGCGAACCCTCGTCGTGCGGGATATCGACGACGGCCCGGCCGACGACCTCGTCATCGAGCCGCACCGTCCAGACAGACGTGCTGCGCTCACGACGGGAGCGGAGGAGTGGCAGGAGTTCGGCGGGGGACAGATCCTGCTCGTCCCGTCCGGTGAGCTCCCGGTAGATGAGGTTGCGGATGCGGGCGAGTTCACGGAACTCGCCCGCATCCGCTGCATCCGCCTGTGCCGGAAGCACGAGCGGATGCAGCGTCGCACCGGCGATGAGGTCGATGGTCATGCGTCGCTCCGATCAGCGCAGCTGTCGCTGCAGATCGAAGGTGAGCAGGGCCATGGACTCACGCGGTGACAGGGTGTGTTCGCGCAGGAGCAGCGGATCGGCGACGCGTCGTGCACGTCGACCGTGCGGACGCTGCGCCCGTTCCATCAGCCAGAGGCCGATGCGGAACGAGAGACGATCCGAGAACGCGAGTTCACGCAGCTCCTCGGGAGCGGGGATCTGGAGGACCTGACGGTCCTCGGTATCGGGAGGGCGGACGGCGCTGAGAGGCAGCGTGGTATTCACGATGATTCCTTTGAAGCAGAAGATGCGAAGCATGGCGACACGTCGCCCTGTGCGGGCGGGGTCGAGACGGGAGTTGCGCCCGGATGGCGTCATTCCCCTGGCCGGGTGATCGACGGAAGTCGATGCGGCGAGGACCATGATCAGACGATCGAGTGGTCGAGGCAGCGGATGTATCGCAGAGTCCTCTCCCGATGGGATGAGGGCTCGGACTGCGGTGCTATCCGCGTGCGCTGAGACGGATGCCGGTGGCTACCGAGGGCGCAAGGCGCGGCGCGGAGTGCGCTGGCGCGGCGAGGCCTGTGGCCTGTGCGTTGAGCTGAGTGATCATCGGTAACCTCCTTTCGTGTGGCGATCCGGTGGCCTACCGTAGCGAACGCTTACGGCGAACGTCAAGCATTCGGGTCTCCGCTCGGCGTGTCGCACACGGCATGGGATCGTCATCCGCCCGCGCGGGATGCCAGCGGTGGCGCGGGATACCGATAGCGTATGGGCGTGAATCTCCCCGGACGAACGGCGCCCGCATGCATCTGAAGAGCTTGACGCTCAAAGGCTTCAAGTCGTTCGCGCAGCCGACCAGTTTCGTCTTCGAACCGGGAGTGACCTGCATCGTCGGTCCGAACGGATCAGGCAAGTCGAACGTGGTCGACGGACTGGCCTGGGTGATGGGCGAGCAGGGTGCGAAGACCCTTCGCGGCGGCAAGATGGAGGACGTCATCTTCGCCGGCACGTCCACTCGTGGTCCGCTCGGCCGCGCCGAGGTGCAGCTGACCATCGACAACAGCGACGGCGCCCTGCCGATCGACTACGCCGAGGTGACGATCAGTCGCACGCTGTTCCGCAATGGATCCAGCGAGTACGCGATCAATGGCGAGAACTGCCGTCTGCTCGACGTGCAGGAGCTCCTGAGCGACTCCGGCCTCGGGCGTGAGATGCACGTGATCGTCGGACAGGGCCGGCTCGACACCGTGCTGCAGGCATCGCCCGAAGATCGCCGTGGGTTCATCGAAGAGGCCGCCGGCATCCTCAAGCATCGACGGCGCAAGGAGAAGACCCTCCGCAAGCTCGACGCGATGGAGACCAACCTCACCCGCCTCAGCGACCTCGCCGGCGAGATCCGGCGGCAGCTGAAGCCGCTCGGCCGCCAGGCGGAGATCGCCCGTGAGGCTCAGACGATCGCCGCGGTCGTGCGCGACGCGAAGGCACGCATCTTCGCGGATGATGTCGTCGCCCTGCGCACGGCTCTCGCCGATCACACCCGTACCGAGCATGAACGCCACACCGAGCGTCTGGTGCTCTCGGATCAGGCCGATGCCGTGCGCGCCGGGATCGCGCGACTCGAGCAGGACCAGAACTCGGTCGCCGTCGACCAGGCCAGGGGAGTGACCTTCGGTCTCGAGCAGGTGCAGGAGCGCATGCGCGGGCTGTACACGCTCGCGAACCAGCGGCTCGCGCTGCTCGGCTCGGAGGAGGACGACGCGGCGGTCACCGCCATCACCGTCACGCAGGCCACGATCGACGAGGCCAAGGACGAGATCACCGAGATCTCCGCGGGACTGGGCGATGCGCAGGATGCTGCGGCATCGGCGAGCCGCGAGGTCATGCATGCTCGCGCCGAGCTCGACACGCTCGATGTCGACATCGCCGAGCAGAGTGCGCTGGTCTCGCAGTACGACATGCGGGTCACGTCGCTTCGGGGAACGGCGGATGCCGCGGCCTCGGCTCTCGCCGCGGTCCGGGGTGCGGTGCTTCGACAGGAGAACGCGTTGGAGGCCGCCGATGCGCGCCGACGCGATGCCGCCGAAGCACTCGAGTCGATCGACGACGCCGAGGCGCCGGAGGGATCCGCGGCCGAGCACTCCGCCGCGTACGACGCTGCCCAGCGGGCTGCGACCGCCGCCGAGGCCGAACGAGAGTCTCTGCGTGAGCGCCTGCATGCCGCAGAGCGCGAGGTCGACTCGCTCACCGCGAAGTCTGCGGCGCTCAGCAGCGCGCTCGCGCTGTCGGGCGGAGCCGCCGAGGTCGTGCAGACCGGGGGACCCGGTGTCCGCGGACTCGTGGGCGACGCCGTGCAGGTGCGCGCAGGCTTCGAGGCCGCCGTGGCTGCGGTGCTCGGTCCGCTCACTGAAGGCGTGCTCGTCGACACGGCCGCTGATGCGTTCACGCTCGCCAGGGAGTCGGCCGACGCACGCAGGGGGATCGTCGACTTCGTCGTGGCCGACGCGGCCCGTCCCTCGATCGAACTCCCCGTGATCGACGGCGTGACGCCGGCGGTCGATACCGTCACGGCGCCCGACGGTGTGCTCGGTGTGCTCGCCCACGTCCTGATCGCCGACAGCCTCGACTCTGCACGCGACGCCCGCGCGGTCCTCGACGCCGCCGGGGACACCACGACCACCATCGTGACGGTCACGGGTGACGTGGTCACGGCGCAGACGCTGCGGACCGGGTCGGGCGGTGAGCGCTCTCGTCTCGAACTCGCGGCAGAGCGTGATGCCGCGATGGAGCGCCTCGTCGAGATCCAGATCGTCGTCGACTCGCTGCGTGAGGCACGGGAGGACGCGAACGAGGCCGTCGAGACGACCCGACGGCATGCGAAGGACTCGCTGCGCGCACTGCGCGAGCACGACGCGGCACTCGCCACCCACGCCGAGCAGGTGAACCGGATCACGGTGCAGCACGAAGCGGCTGTCGCCGAGTGCGAGCGCCTGGAAGCCGGGCTCGCACAAGCGCAGGCGGCGGTGGCCGATGCCGAGGCCAAGGCCAAGGCGACACGCGACGCGGTCGACGCGGCAGTGGCGGCACCGAGGCCGGTGCTCGACGCCTCGGCGCGAGACGGACTGCTCGAAGCGCTCGAGGCGGCGCGCGAGGCTGAAGTCAGGGCGCGACTCGACATCGAGACGCTGCGCGAGCGCGTGCGAGCGGGCCAGGCGCGGGTCGCCGGCCTCGAACGTCAGCGCGAGCAGGAGCGCGACGCTGCTGCTGAGGCGGCCCGGCGCGCGGTGATCCGGCGGGCTCAGCGCGAGTCGGCATCCGGCGTCGCTTCCGAGCTGCCCCGCATCCTGGATTCGCTCGACCGGTCGGTCGCCGAGGCGCGGATCGCGCTCGGCGAGGCTGAGGCCGCACGATCCGCGCAGAACGAAGAACTCACCGCGTTCCGGGCGCAGGAGGCGTCTCTGCGAGAGCGGCTTGCCGGGCTGACCGAGAGCGTGCACGGACTCGAACTGCAGATCCACGAGAAGAAGCTGCATCTGAACAGCCTGCTGGAACGGGTCGCTTCGGAACTCGCACTCGATGAAGATATTCTTATTGCGGAATACGGTCCGGACCAGCTGGTTCCGAGGGATCCCGGCGCGGAGCCGGCCGACGGCGAGCTGGTGGACGACACCGCGATCCCGTTCGATCGCCGCATCCAGCAGCGCCGTCTCACCGAGGCGGAGCGGAAGCTCGCGCAACTCGGTCGAGTCAACCCGCTCGCGCTCGAGGAGTTCGCGGCACTCGAGCAGCGGCACGCGTTCCTCACCGAGCAACTGGCAGACCTCACGCAGACCCGCCAGGATCTGCTGACGATCATCGGCGACCTCGATGAGCGGATGCAGACCATCTTCGCGAGCGCGTTCGAGGACACCAAGCAGGCATTCGGAGAGGTCTTCCCGCTGCTCTTCCCCGGGGGGACGGGGAGCATCTCGCTCACCGACCCAGAGAACATGCTCACGACCGGCATCGAGGTGTCGGTCCGGCCCGTCGGCAAGAAGATCGAGCGGCTCTCGTTGCTGTCGGGCGGTGAGCGTTCGCTGGCCGCTGTCGCCCTGCTGGTCGCGATCTTCAAGGCACGGCCCAGCCCGTTCTACATCCTCGACGAGGTGGAGGCAGCGCTCGACGACGCGAACCTCGGTCGACTGTTGACCGTGTTCGAGCAGCTGCGAGAGAGTTCGCAGCTGCTGGTCATCACGCACCAGAAGCGCACCATGGAGATCGCGGATGCCCTCTACGGCGTCTCGATGCGCCAGGACGGCGTCTCGGCCGTGGTCGGTCAGCGCGTGGGCGACCGGGCCGCCGCCGCGGCGAGCTGAGCGCGCAGGCTGCGCTGTTGCGACTCGGCCACGCCGTAGTCTGGAGTCATGGCGGAAAAGTCCTGGTCCCTCGGTCGCGCACTGCGCGGCATGTTCGTCAAGCCCACCATCGATGAGACGACGTGGGAAGACCTCGAGACAGCGCTCATCACCGCCGATTTCGGCCCCGACATCAGCGAGCGGATCGTCGAGGAGCTGCGCGAGAAGGTCGAGCGCTACCGCACGACTGATCCGAAGGACCTGCAGCGCATGCTGCGGGAGACGCTGGAAGAGCACTTCGCGAAGTTCGACACGACGCTCAAGCTCACCGAGCGCCCAGCCGTTGTCCTGGTCGTCGGCGTGAACGGCGTCGGCAAGACCACGACGATCGGCAAGTTCACGAAGTTCCTGCGTGGGTTCCAGCGCAGCGTCGTGGTCGGTGCTGCAGACACGTTCCGTGCGGCTGCCGTCGATCAGCTCGCCACCTGGGCGCAGCGTGGCGGCGCCGCGATCGTGCGTCCGCAGCAGGAGGGACAGGATCCGGCATCCGTCGCCTTCCAGACGATCGAGTACGCCAAGCGCGAAGGCATCGAGATCGCCATCATCGACACCGCCGGTCGGCTGCACACCAAGGGCGGCCTGATGGACGAGCTCGGCAAGATCCGCCGCGTCGTCGAGAAGCAGGCACCGATCAGCGAGGTGCTGCTCGTGCTGGATGCCACGACGGGACAGAACGGCGTGCTGCAGGCCGAGTCCTTCCTCGAGCACGCCGGGGTCACCGGACTGGTGATCACCAAGCTCGACGGCTCGGCGAAGGGCGGGTTCGTGCTCGCCGTCCAGGAGCGCACCGGCATCCCCGTCAAGCTGCTCGGACAGGGCGAGGGCATCGACGATCTGACCGGTTTCACCCCTCACGTGTTCGTGCAGTCCCTTGTCGGTTGACGACGGGACTACCGCCGTGAGCACAGGGCTGGTTTCATAGCAATATGGCGATCGAACACGACTACTTCGGACTGCTCTCCTCCGGTCCCGACGGCTCGATCTTCTGGTCGGAGACCGTCGAGCTCGGCGACCAGAGCGTCACCGTGGATCTGACCGCGCCCGACCAGGACGACGTGTCGTCCGAAGCGCTGGACATCGCCGCATCGCTCATCGCCGGACTCGAGAGCGTCGACGACACCGCCCGCCGCGGCATGCTCGCCGAGGTCGACGACCGCACCAGCGAGGTGACCGAGTACATCCTGCAGCAGCAGGAGGCCTATGGCGATGAACTCGTCGATGTGCTGGTCGACGTCTCCGGCGACCCGGCCGTCGACATCATCCGCTCGCTGCGGCTCATGAGCATGACGATCCTCGCCGACGAGCACGGCGGGTCGGAGCCCTTCGCCGTGCTCGAGTATGCGCTCGACGCCGATTCGACGGATGACGTGCTGCTCGTGAACCTCGGCTCCGACGGCGGCGTGCAGTCCGTGATGAGCGCCGACTGACGCGGGATCACACCGCCTGAGCGAACCCCAGATCTGCGCTCTCGGCGATGTGCGCGAGGTGCGGCGGGATCTCGCGGCCCTTCGACACCATCGACTGCGCCCAGAGGCGTCCCGCGCGGTAGGACGAGCGCACCAGGGGCCCCGCGAGCACTCCGAGGAATCCGATCCGCTCCGCCTCCTCCTTGAACTCGATGAACTCCGCGGGCTTCACCCAGCGCGCCACCGGCAGGTGCCGCGGCGTCGGGCGCAGGTACTGCGTGATGGTGATGATGTCGCAGCCGGCGTCGTGCAGATCCTGCAGCGCCTGCACGACTTCCTCCGGTTCCTCGCCCATGCCGAGGATCAGGTTGGACTTCGTGATGAGACCGGCGTTCCTGCCCTGCGTGAGCACATCGAGCGAGCGCTCGTAGCGGAAGGCAGGGCGAATGCGCTTGAAGATGCGCGGAACCGTCTCGACGTTGTGCGCGAAGACCTCAGGACGGGCGTCGAAGATCTGGCCGAGGAAGGCCGGATCGGCGTTGTGCTCGTTCGCGAGCAGCTCGACGCCGGTGTTCGGGTTGAGTTCGTGGATCTTCCGGACGGTCTCGGCGTTGAGCCACGCTCCGGTGTCGGGCAGGTCGTCGCGGGCGACGCTCGTGACGGTGGCGTAACGGAGTCCCATCTTCTGCACGCTCTCCGCGACGCGGCGTGGCTCGTCGGTGTCGTACGCGTCAGGCTTGCCGGTGTCGATCTGGCAGAAGTCGCAGCGGCGGGTGCACTGCGAACCGCCGATCAGGAACGTCGCCTCGCGGTCCTCCCAGCACTCGAAGATGTTCGGGCACCCGGCCTCCTGGCACACGGTGTGCAGATCCTCGCTCTTCACGAGGGAGTGCAGTGCCGTGAACTCGGGGCCCATCTTCGCCTTGGTCTTGATCCATTCCGGCTTGCGCTCGATCGGTGTCTCGGCGTTCCTGATCTCCAGACGCAGCAGCTTGCGTCCTTCGGGGGCGGCGGTCATGCGGTCACTCCTGCGTACTCGTCGGTGAAGGCGATCGCGACGCGATCGACGATGTCGGTGGGGGAGACGTGGGCGCCGATGATCTCGCTCACGGTCGTGACTCCGGCATCGGTGATCCCACACGGGATGATGCCGCGGAAGCCGGCGAGGGTGTTGTCGCAGTTGAGTGCGAAGCCGTGCATCGTCACGCCCTGCTGCACTCGCACGCCGATCGCGGCGACCTTGTCCTCGGACAGGGGGCGGCGCACCCAGACGCCGCTGCGACCGTCGACCTGATAGCCGTCGACGCCGAGCGGGCGGAGGATGTCGATCAGCAGGCGCTCCAGGCGCCGGACGTGCGCGACGACGTCCATCGGCTCCGGGAGCCGCACGATCGGATAACCGACGAGCTGCCCAGGGCCGTGCCAGGTGATCTTCCCACCCCGATCGACATCGATCACCGGGGTGCCATCCTGCGGACGCTCCTGCGGCTCCGTGCGCTTGCCTGCCGTGTACACCGCTTCGTGCTCGAGCAGGATCAGCGTGTCGGGGCGCGTGCCGTCGACCACGTCTGCATGGACTCGTCGCTGCAGCTCCCACCCTTCGGTGTACGGCACGTACTGAGGGGCGAGTCCGGGTCTGAGGATGTCGAGCATGCGCTTCTCTCCGCATCGATGTGTCCTACGACGGCTAGTTGTATCGCGTCCAACAATACGCCTGGTTGGCGATGAGGGCGCACGCGTCACGGCTCGCGGTACCGTGAGTGCATGACTGTGACCGGCCGTGCTGGGCGCCCCAAGGCGTCATCCCGCGAGACCCTGGCCGAGGCCGCATGCGAGCTGTTCCTCGAGCGCGGCTACGAGTCGACCTCGGTCGCCGACATCACCCAGCGCGCTGGCGTCAGTCGCTCGAGCTTCTTCAACTACTTCACCTCGAAGAGCGACGTGCTGTGGTCGGGCGTCGACGAGCGCATCGCCGCGGCGATCTCCGCGCTCGAGGCACTCGGGGGCACGGCGGACGGGCCGGGAGTGCGCGGCATCCTGCACGTCATCGTGCGGGACTTCGCTCCAGACCCGCTCGCGCTCGCGCTGCGGAATGCGGCGGCGATGGGGTTGCAGGACGAACTCGTCCGCGACACCGGCCTGCGCCATGCTCGGCTCGCCGCTGCGATCTCCCGGGCCGCAGTCGCCTCCGGCGTCGACATCGTGCGCGCCGACATCCTCGGCGCCGCCAACGCAGCGGCCGTCATGACCTCGCTGCGCGTGTGGGCGGAGCACGGTGCCGGCCTCGGCAGTCCGGATGGCGTGCTGCTCAGCGCGTTCGGCGCGATCCACGATCTTCCCTGGGCCTGAGCGACTGGCACCTCGTGTGCGCGGTTCCCGCTCGCCGTCTCGCGTAGAATCGATGCACCATGGCTACCTTTGGCACGCTCTCCGACCGGCTCACCGAGACCTTCCGCAATCTGCGCACGAAGGGAAAGCTCACCGCGGCCGATGTCGACGGCACAGTCCGCGAGATCCGTCGTGCACTGCTCGACGCCGACGTCGCGCTCGTCGTGGTCAAGGAGTTCACTGCCAAGGTCCGTGAGCGCGCACTCGGCGACGAGGTCAACAAGGCCCTGAACCCCGCCCAGCAGGTCGTCCAGATCGTGAACGAAGAGCTCGTCCAGATCCTCGGCGGCGAGCAGCGTCGTTTGCGCTTCGCCAAGACCGCGCCGACCGTGATCATGCTCGCCGGCCTCCAGGGTTCGGGAAAGACGACCTTCGCCGGCAAGCTCGCCAAGCAGCTCGAGGGCGAGGGTCACACGCCGCTCCTGGTCGCCGCCGACCTGCAGCGCCCGAACGCCGTGAACCAGCTCCAGGTCGTCGCCGAGCAGGCCGGTGCCACGGTCTACGCACCCGAGCCCGGGAACGGCGTCGGCGACCCCGTCAAGGTCTCTCGCGACGGCGTCGAGCACGCCCGCCGTCAGCAGCACGACGTGGTCATCATCGACACCGCAGGCCGCCTCGGTGTGGACGCCGAGCTGATGAAGCAGGCATCCGACATCCGCAAGGCAGTCGACCCCGACGAGGTGCTGTTCGTCATCGACGCGATGATCGGTCAGGACGCGGTGAACACCGCCAAGGCGTTCCAGGAGGGCGTCGACTTCACGGGTGTGGTGCTGTCGAAGCTCGACGGTGACGCTCGCGGTGGTGCGGCGCTCTCCGTGGCATCCGTCACCGGCCGCCCGATCATCTTCGCCTCGACGGGTGAGCGCCTCGAGGACCTCGAGCCCTTCCACCCCGACCGCATGGCGAGTCGCATCCTCGACCTCGGAGACATCCTCACCCTCATCGAACAGGCCCAGCAGGCCTTCGATGAGGAAGAGGCCGTCAAGATGGCCGAGAAGCTCGCGACCGAGCAGTTCACGCTCGAGGACTTCCTCGACCAGCTTCAGCAGATGAAGAAGATGGGGTCGATGAAGAAGATGCTGGGGATGCTCCCCGGCATGGGCCAGATGAAGCAGCAGCTCGAGGACTTCGACGAGCGCGAGATCGATCGCACCGAGGCGATCATCCGTTCGATGACGCCTGGCGAACGCCGCAATCCCAAGGTGCTCAACGGCTCGCGCCGACTTCGCATCGCGCGCGGTTCCGGCATGACCGTGACCGACGTCAACGCGCTTGTGCAGCGCTTCGAGCAGGCCGCGAAGATGATGAAGACGGTCGCCCGCGGCGGCACGCCGAACATCCCCGGCATGGGCCCCGTGCCCGGCATGGGGCGGCCCGGCGCGTCGTCCAAGCGCGGCAAGAAGGGCAAGTCGTCGGGAGGTTCGCGCTCGGGCAACCCCGCGAAGCGCGCGGCGGAGAATGCCGGTATCGCGGCGAGCACCACGCCCACCGGGTCCGGCTTCGGCCTCGGCGGCGGTGCCAAGGCTGCCCCGAGCGCAGAGGAACTCGCCGAGATCCAGAAGCTCTTCGGGAAGAGCTGACCGGGGCGCTCAGCGCGGCAGCGGAACCTCGAGCGGCGCGTGCGTTCGAGCCTGCGTGGCCCGGCGGGTCACGATCTGTCCCGCGACCAGCGCTGCCAGCACGACGGCGATGCCGATCAGCTGGATCACGGTGAAGGTTTCGCCCCCGATCGTCGCCCCCAGGACGGTCGCGACCACCGGTGAGAGCAGTGCCAGGAGACCCGGTGCGATGACCGGCAGCTCCTGAATGCCGCGGAACCAGAGCGTGTAGGCGAGCAGGCCGCCGACCGTGCCGAGCCAGAGGTAGCCGAGGGCCGCGCCGGGGTCGATCTCCGCGGGCACGCCCTCCCAGAGCGCCGTCAGCGGCAGCAGGAACAGTCCGCCGGCGGTGAGCTGCCAGCCTGCATATGCGACGGCGCCGACGCCTGCAGGGCGGCCCCACCGCTTGGTCAGGACCATTCCGGCGGCTGTGGCGGTGACCCCGCCGAGGGCGGCGATGATCCCGAGGGCGTCGATCCCGGCGGCAGGGGAGAGCACCACGAGTGCGACCCCACCGGCGCCGGCGGCGGCGATGGCTGCCGTGAGCGGACGGATCCGATCGTGCAGGACCAGTGCTCCGAGCCCGAGGATGATGAGCGGCTGCGCGCCCGCGACGGCGGCTGCGACCCCGCCGGGCAGGCGCTCGGCCGCGAGGAACAGCAACGGGAAGAATGCGCCGATGTTGAGGATGCCGAGGACTGCAGCCTTCAGCCACCACCCGCCGCTCGGAAGGCGGCGACCGATCGCGATCGCGAGCAGACCCGCTGGCAGCGCGCGCATCAATCCAGCGAACAGCGGGTGGCCGGGCGGCAGCAGCTCGGTGGTGACGAGATACGTCGTGCCCCAGCTGATCGGAGCAAGCGCTGTGAGAAGCAGGGTGGCGAGCGGATTCATGACTCCAGCTTCAGTGCGCTCAGCGCATGAGTCCAACGCATTATTGTCATCCCAGCCATGAACAGCAATCATGGATGGATGGACCTTCAGCAGCTCCGCTACGTGGTCGAGGTGGCTTCGACGTCGAGCTTCACCCGCGCGGCGGAGCGATGCTTCGTGACGCAGTCGGCGCTGAGTCACCAGATCGCCGCCCTCGAACGTGAGATCGGTCAGCGACTCTTCCTGCGGTCGAGCCGGCGGGTGCAGCTCACCGAGGCTGGCGAGGCGTTCCTCATCCAGGCCCGGATCGCGGTCGCGGCTGCTGACCGCGCGGCGGAGGATGCGGCGGCGGCCGACGCTCGGGTGGTCGGCACGTTGCGGCTCGGCGTCATCCCGACCGTGACGGCGGTCGACGTGCCGAAGGCGTTGGCGCGCTTCCGCGCCGCGCACCCTGAGGTCAGGGTCGAACTGCAGGGAGGGAACAGTGACGACCTCGTCGCAGGGCTGCGACGAGGCGAGATCGATGTCGCCCTGCTGGGTCTTCGAGATGGCAGCACGCCGAGCGGAGTGCAGTCTCGAGTGCTGTCCCGTGACGCGCTCGTCCTGGTCTTGCCGAAGACGCATCGGCTCGCCGAACGCCGGGCACTCGCGCTCGCAGACGCTGCGGGGGAGACCTTCGCCGACTTCCCGACCGGCACATCGGGTCGCGAGCAGAGCGATGTCGCGTTCACCGCTGCCGGGATCGCGCGCGACGTCGCGTTCGAGGCGGACTCCGCCGCGCTCATCCTCGGCCTGGTCTCAGCCGGGCTCGCGATCACGCTGCTTGCCCCCGGCGTCGTCCCGACATCTGCCGAAGACGTGGTCACCGCGACAGTCGAGGACGGCCCGCATCGAATCGAGTACGTGGCCTGGCACGAGCATGCTCCACGGAACGTCGCGCGCGCATTCCTCGATCTGCTCGAGGTCGGCACCGAACGCTGACCCGAAGACGACGAAAGGCGGGCCCGGGGAAGTTCCCGGACCCGCCCTTCATCACTGCGATGACGTCAGTTCACGTCTTCGTCGACCCAGTCCATCGACTTGGTGACGGCCTTGCGCCACAGGCGCAGCTGGCGGTCACGCTCGCCGTCCTCCATCGAGGGCTCCCAGCGCTTGTCCTCCTGCCAGTTCGCGGACAGGTCGTCGAGACCGTTCCAGAACCCGACCGAGAGGCCCGCTGCGTATGCGGCGCCGAGTGCGGTGGTCTCCGCGACGACGGGTCGCACGACCGGCACACCGAGGACATCCGCCTGGAACTGCATGAGGGCGTCGTTGGCGACCATGCCGCCGTCGACCTTGAGCTCGGTCAGATCCACACCTGCATCCGCGTTCACGGCGTCGAGCACGTCGCGCGTCTGGAAGGCGACTGCCTCCAGCGCCGCGCGAGCGATGTGGTTCTTGTTCGCGTACCGGGTGAGTCCGACGATCGCACCGCGGGCGTCCGGACGCCAGTACGGCGCGAACAGACCGGAGAATGCGGGCACGATGTAGACGCCGCCGTTGTCCTCGACCTTGTCGGCCAGCTCCTCGACCTCAGGGGCGGAGGAGATGATGCCGAGCTGGTCGCGCAGCCACTGGATCAGCGATCCGGTGACGGCGATGGAACCCTCGAGCGCGTAGTGCGTCGGCTGGTCGCCGAGCTTGTAGCCGACGGTCGTGAGCAACCCGTTCTTCGAGTGGACGATCTCTTCGCCCGTGTTGAAGATCAGGAAGCAGCCGGTGCCGTAGGTGTTCTTGCTCTCGCCCTTCTGGAACGCCGCCTGACCGAACGTTGCCGCCTGCTGGTCGCCGAGGATGCCGGCGATCGGCGTCTCGCGAAGCAGCGAGGAGTCCTCGGCCGCACCGTAGACCTCGGAGGAGGAGCGGATCTCCGGCATCATCGAGCGCGGCACGCCGAACGCCTCGAGGATGTCGTCGCGCCACTCGAGCGTCTCGAGGTCCATGAACATCGTGCGCGACGCGTTGGTCACGTCCGTGACGTGCACGCCGCCGTCGACGCCGCCGGTCAGGTTCCAGAGGACCCAGCTGTCGGTGGTGCCGAAGATCAGGTCACCGGCTTCGGCCTTCTCGCGTGCACCGTCGACGTTCTCGAGGATCCAGGCGATCTTCGTGCCGGAGAAGTACGTCGCGAGCGGCAGGCCGACGACCGGCTTGAACCGCTCGACGCCGCCGTCAGCAGCCAGACGATCCACGATGTCCTGCGTGCGCGTGTCCTGCCAGACGATGGCGTTGTAGGCGGGCTTGCCGGTGGTCTTGTCCCAGACGACAGCAGTCTCTCGCTGATTGGTGATTCCCACCGCCGCGATGTCGTGACGCGTCAGGTCGGCGCGGCTCAGCGCCAGACCGATGACCTCCTGCACGTTGCGCCAGATCTCGGAGGCGTCGTGCTCGACCCAGCCGGCCTTCGGCAGGATCTGCTCGTGCTCCTTCTGGCCCGTCGCGATGATGCTGCCCTTCTTGTCGAAGATGATCGCGCGGCTCGAGGTCGTTCCCTGGTCGATGGCGAGGATGTAGTCAGCCATAGTGTTCTCCTTTGAAATCAGGTCGTTCAGGCGAGGTGCAGCAGGACGGGCGCTGCAGCGGCAGCGATCGCACCACCGATGAGCGGACCGACCACGGGGACCCACGAGTAGGACCAGTCGCTGGAGCCCTTGCCCTTGATCGGCAGGATCGCGTGAGCGATACGCGGTCCGAGGTCACGTGCAGGGTTGATCGCGTAGCCCGTCGGTCCACCGAGCGAGGCGCCGATCGCGACAACGAGCAGTGCGACCGGGAGCGCCGTGAGCGGTCCGAGGCCTCCGGGGGTGCCGACCTCGATGTCGCCGTAGTCGGCGAACGCGACGATCACGAAGACCAGCACGAAGGTGCCGATGATCTCCGTGACGAGGTTCCAGCCGTAGGAGCGGATGGACGGGCCGGTCGAGAAGACGCCGAGCTTGTTGGCGGCCTCCGGCTCCTCATCGAAGTGCTGCTTGTACGCGAGCCAGACGACGATCGCACCGATGATGGCACCGACCAGCTCAGCGGCGGTGGCGACCAGGAACATCGGGAAGTCGATCGTGCCCGAGATCAGCAGACCGATACCGACGGCGGGGTTGAGGATGGCACCGGAGTACGCGGACACCAGGACACCGGCGAACACCGCGAGGCCCCAGCCCCAGTTGACCATCAGGAAGCCGCCACCGAAGCCCTTGTTCTTGGCGAGCGCGACGTTCGCCACGACACCGCAACCGAGCAGCACGAGCATCGCCGTTCCTACCAACTCCGAGAGGAAGTAGAGACCGAGATTGACATCAGCCATGTCTTCATTGACCTTTCTTGCGGGTCAGGGCCCCTCAGCCCTGACCCATTATTGGGAGTGCGTCGCAAGGAGGGCGACGGTCGGATCCCTCGTCAGCCGCGTGCGCGGGACGAGAGGTGAAGTCCATGCCGATCGTTCAGAAGCTCTCGCGTCTGGTCGAGCTCGGCATCGTGACGAGCACGATCCCAGCCGAGCAGCGGCGCCAGTGCATCCGCGATCTCCTCGATCACGTGCTCGTCGGCGTTTCCGATGAAGGCGATGCTCGTGCGGCGGAGGATGACATCCTGCAGGCGCGCGACCATCTCGTTCTCGACCATCCACGCGAGCTCCCGCGTCGAGAGGTCGCCGCCGGCCAGCGGGGCGTCGTCGCCATGCTCGATGTACTCCCAGACCTGCGCGGCACGAGTGCCGTAGCGGGTGAGCAGCTTCTCGGCGCGATCGCCGGCACCCGGCAGGTACTCCTGGATCCAGATGCGCTTGGCCTTCTCGGTGCGGGGGAAGTCGCGGCCACCGCCGATGGCGCGGCCTGCGGTCGAGACGGTCCGGGTGCGGTCGATGAGACCGAGCACGATGTCGGACAGCGACTCGCCGAGCGCTCGGAACGTGGTCCACTTGCCACCGACGAGGCTGACGAGCGGGACAGCGCCCTTCTGGTCGACCTCGATGCGGTAGTCGCGCGACACGAACCCGGGGGCGGTGTCCTCATGACGGGGCAGCGGACGGATGCCGGAGAAGCGGTACACGATCTGCTCGCGGTCGACATCGATCTGCGGGAACACGTGGTGGATGAGATCGAAGAAGTAGTCGACCTCCTCCTCGGTGCACACTGCGACCTCGCGCGGGTCTGCGTCGATGTCGGTGGTGCCGACGAGCACGCGGCCCTTGAGCGGGTAGATCAGGACGATGCGTCCGTCGGAGTGCTCGAAGAAGATCTCGCGTCCACGGGTGGCCTCGAGCAGCTCGGGGTGGTCGAGCACGATGTGCGACCCCTTCGTCCCGCCCATGAAGCTGGTGTCGGCGCCGAGGGCGTCGTTCGTCAGGTCGGTCCATGGGCCCGAGGTGTTCACGACCACGTCGGCGGCGATCGAGAACTCGGTGCCGCTCTCGCGGTCGCGCAGCAGCACGGTGTCGCCGTCACGACCGATCGCCTCGACGTAGTTCAAGGCCTTGGCGCCGGGGTGCGCGGCGAGTCCGTCCTGCAGCACGTCGAGCGCGAGGCGCTCAGGGTCATGCATCGATGCGTCGTAGTACGTCGCCGTGTACTTGATGTTCGGGTCGAGTGCCGGCAGCTCTGCGAGCGCGCGCTTGCGTCCGAGGAAGCGGTGACGCGGGACCGAGCCGCCGTCGCGCGAGAACGTGTCGTAGATCGTCAGACCGACCTTGATCAGGAAGGCGCCTCGCTCCTGGGGCTTCCCGCTCTTGTGCGTCAGGAAGCGAAGGGGAGCGGAGAGGATGCCCGAGAACGTGGAGTAGATCGGGATCGTCGTCTGCAGCGGCTTCACGTAGTGGGGCGCGATCTTCAGCAGACCGTTGCGCTCTTCGACGGACTCGCGCACGAGACGGAACTCGCCGTTCTCCAGGTAGCGGATGCCGCCGTGGATCATGTGGCTCGATGCCGAGGAAGCGCCGGATGCGAAGTCGCCGCGTTCGACGAGGACGATATCGACTCCCTGCAGAGCCAGGTCACGGAACGCCGAGATGCCGTTGATCCCGCCGCCGATGAGAAGGACGCTCGTGCGTCCGGATTCACGAAGCGCGCCGACTGCGGCGCGTTCGGGTGATGAGTGCGTCGACTCGATCATCCTCGACCTCTTTTCATTGCTTGCCCTCAGCATCGACCTGTCTCTGGTTGCGCGCAAGTCGACTGCACATATGTGCAAGGATCGAGAACGAGGAGGTCATCATGGCTGGAGTGAGTGCGCAATCCCGCGACGCCAAGCTGATCGCGGCGCTCACCGCTGCGCAGCTCTACTACATGCAGGACAAGACCATGGAGGTCATCGCCCAGGAGCTCGGCACCTCGCGCTCCTCGGTGTCGCGACTGCTGAGCTACGCGCGCGAGAGCGGGCTGGTCGACATCCGGATCAATTCGCCCCTCGAGCGACTCGGCATCCTCGAGCAGCGCATCAGGGATCGCCATCGCGTCGCAGCGCACGTCGTGCCGATGTCCGAGATCGTCAGCGAGGTCGAACGCCTCGAACGCGTGGCGCTGACCGCCGGCAGGCTGCTGTCGCAGTTCGTCGACTCGAACATGATCGTCGGTGTCGCCTGGGGGTCGACGATCAGTGCGGTGAGCCGTGGGCTCACGCAGAAGGAGACGCACAACACGACGTTCGTGCAGCTCAACGGTGCCGGCAACACGCAGACCAGTGGGGTGGAGTACTCGAGCGACATCCTGCAGCGCTTCGGCAGCGCGTTCGGTGCGCAGGTGCAGCAGTTCCCTGTGCCGGCGTTCTTCGACGACCCGGCGACCCGTGAGGCGATGTGGCGGGAGCGCAGCACGCGACGCGTGCTCGACCTGCAGTCCAAGATGGACATCGCCGTGTTCAGCCTCGGGTCGCCCGCAGCAGAGGTGCCCAGCCGTGTGTACGTCGGTGGGTACCTGGGTCGTGACGACTACCGCTCCCTCCGGGAGGATCACGCGATCGGAGACGTGGCGACCGTGTTCTTCCGCTCGGACGGATCCTGGCGGGACATCCGGGTGAACGCGAGAGCCACCGGGCCGGGGCTGGATCGGCTGCGCCGCGTGCCGCGTCGGGTGTGCGTCGTGTCGGGCATCCCGAAGCTCGTCAGCCTGCGCGCGGCGATCGCCGCCGACCTCATCACGGATGTGGTGCTCGACGAGGGCCTCGCGCGGCAGCTGCTCGAGGACTGAGCGCCGCTGGAGGACGCGGTGCCGTTCGAGGAAGCGAGTGCGGTCCGAGAACTCACACCCGCTGGTGAGCTGAGCGTCAGGGCTCGTCGGTCGACGCCTCCGGACCTGAGCGGAACTCCCTGATCAGGTGGTGCACGACGGCGCGCAGGTCACCGCCGGTCGCATCGGCGACGGCCAGTTGGCGCGCGTAGCTCGCACCATCCGTGAGCGTTGTGTGGATGCTGCCGAGTTCCCTGGCGCACCCGAGCTCGACCGCGATCGGCGCGAGATCGTCGATCGTCTGCGCGAGGTGCTCGCGCACCTCACGCTGGGAACCGCCGTCGTCGACGATCACGCGGGCATCCAGGCCGTAGCGCGCGGCACGCCATTTGTTCTCGCGATGGAACCACGCAGGCATCTGCGGCAGGGTGCGCCCCGCATCGAGCTCGCGCGAGAAGTGCTCGACCAGCACCTGCACGAGTGCGGCGATGGCGGCGAGCTCGGGGAGCGTCGAGACGCCGTCGCATGCTCGGACCTCGATGGTGCCCCAGCGCGGAGCCGGACGGATGTCCCAGCGCACTTCGGTGGCATCGGCCATGACTCCGGTGCGCACCATGTCGGCGAGGTAGCTCTCGAACTGGGGCCAGTCCTGCAGCGGCCAGGGGAGCCCGGCCGTCGGCAGCTGCTGGAACACCAGCGCGCGGTTCGAGGCATAGCCCGTCTTCTCACCGGCCCAGAAGGGGCTCGAGGCGGCGATCGCCTGCAGGTGGGGGAGGTAGCCCGTCAGGGCGTTGATGATCGGGAAGACCTTGGTCGCATCCTCGACCCCGACGTGCACGTGGATGCCCCAGATCATCATGTTGCGGCCCCACCACTGCGTTCGCTCGATGAGTGTGTGATAGCGGGTCTTGTCGGTGACCTGCTGCTCGTACCACTGCGCGAAGGGATGACTGCCGGCGGAGAGCAGTTCGATGCCGGCCGGGTCTGTCGCCGCGCGCACCGCGGTGATCGCCTGCGCGATGTCGTCGACCGCGTGCGCCACGGAGTCGCCGACGCCGCTGGTCACCTCGATGGTGTTCGTGAGCAGCTCACCGGTCACGGTGTGCCGTTCGCTCTCGCTCTCTGCCTCGAGCGCGGCGAGCAGTTCCGGCGCGCGACCGACCAGGTCACCGCTCACGGGATCGGCGAGCATGATCTCCCACTCGAGACCGACGGTCGAGCGGGCAGACGGAGCGAAGTCGAGCGTCACGAGCACAGTCTGGCACGCAGCTCCGGTCGCGCGGCAACCGCCGTGTCGCCACGTTTCGCGCCTGGCCCTCCGATCTGGCAGAATAGAAGGTCGGACGACCTGCTCGACCCTCTATCCAGCAGTTGTCCTCCCTTTGAGCTTCCGCCGGGTGTGCACCCCACGCTCCAGGCGACCAGTTCCTTCCTTCCACACAATTCAGGAGAATCGTGGCTGTAAAGATTCGTCTCAAGCGCCTGGGCAAGATCCGCGCGCCGTACTACCGCATCGTCGTCGCCGACTCGAAGACCAAGCGCGATGGCCGCGTCATCGAGGAGATCGGCAAGTACCACCCGACCGAGGAGCCCTCGTTCATCGAGGTCGACTCCGAGCGGGCGCAGTACTGGCTCTCCGTCGGCGCGCAGCCGACCGAGCAGGTCGCCGCGATCCTCAAGATCACGGGCGACTGGGGCAAGTTCAAGGGTGACGCTGACGCGAAGTCCACGCTCAAGGTCAAGGAGCCCAAGGCTCCCTTCGAGATCGACGGCTCCAAGAAGTCCGTCGTGAAGCCCAAGGTCGAGAAGAAGGTGGAGGCCCCCGCTGAGGAGGCTCCCGCCGCTGACGCGGAGGCCGCTGAGGCTCCCGCCGCCGACTCGGAGTAATCCGTCGTGCTCGCCGCCGCGCTCGAACACATCGTCAAGGGGATCGTCGATCACCCTGAGGATGTCAGCATCAACGAATCCACGTCGCCGCGAGGCGACCTCCTCGAGGTGCGTGTGCACCCCGATGATCGTGGACGTGTGATCGGGCGCGGCGGCCGCACCGCGAAGGCGCTGCGGACGCTCGTCACGGCCCTCGCCGATGGACGTCGCGTCCGCGTCGACGTCGCGGACGACTGACCGTGGTGCAGAAGGACAGCACCAACGGCAAGAACCAGCTGCGTGTCGGACGCCTCGTCAAGGCTCACGGCCTGAAGGGCGCGCTCAAGCTGGAGCTGTACACCGACAACCCCGAGCGGCGTTTCCACACCGGGGCCGAGTTCACGTTGCAGGTGCCTGAGGCGTCTCCGTGGCACGGCAAGGATGTCACGGTGCGCGAGTACCGCGTGATGAACGGCAATCCCGTCGTCTTCTTCGACGACGTCGACGACCGCGAAGCCGCCGAGAGCCTCGTCCGGGCGATCCTCTGGATCGATCAGGACGACGACGAGGTCGAGGACAACGCGTGGTTCGACCACCAGCTGGTCGGCCTCGACGTGGTCCGTGACGGAACCGTCATCGGTCGTGTGGTCCGCGTCGATCACTTCCCGGCGCAGGATCTGCTCATCGTGAAGTCCGGCGAGCACGAGGTGATGGTCCCGTTCGTCGAGGCCATCGTCCCCAAGGTCGACGTCGCACTCGGCCAGGTCATCGTGACCCCGCCGGCCGGACTCTTCGAGGAGCTGCCGGACGCGACGGACGACGAGGATGCAGCATCCTCCGACGCCGCAGCATCCGAGTGACCGCTGGTACGGTTCCCTCGTGCGCATCGACGTCCTCTCCATCTTCCCGTCGTACTTCGACGGTCTGACGCTCTCCCTGCTGGGGAAGGCGCAGCACACAGGTCTCATCGATCTGCGCGTCCGCGATCTCCGCGAGTGGACCGGCGATCGTCACCGCACCGTCGACGACACGCCCTATGGCGGCGGAGCCGGCATGGTCATGAAGCCCGAGCCCTGGGGTCTCGCGCTCGATGAGGTGAGCGCTGACTCCCGCCCGACCATCATCTTCCCGTCTCCGGCGGGAGAGGTCTTCTCGCAGGCGACGGCCCGCGATCTGTCCACGCGCGAGCATCTCGTGTTCGGCTGTGGCCGGTACGAGGGCATCGACGAGCGTGTGTTCGACTACGCGTCGACGCTCGGCGAGGTTCGACTCATCAGCCTCGGCGACTATGTGCTCAACGGCGGCGAGGTCGCCACGATGGCGATGATCGAGGCGATCGGTCGTCTGATCCCCGGCGTTGTCGGCAACCCGGAGAGCCTCGTCGAGGAATCGCATGAGGACGGACTGCTCGAGTACCCCTCATACACCAAGCCCTCGATCTGGCGCGATCATGCAGTGCCGGACGTGCTGCTCAGCGGCAACCACGCCGTGATCGCCTCCTGGCGCCGCGAGCAGCAGATCGAGCGCACGCGTCGCCGTCGTCCCGACCTCCTCCCACCGGAGAACGAGGCGGTCTAGCCGGATGGCCGGGGGACGACCGACGTCCCGCGGGTCGTGTGCCGCGCGCATCGGCTCGAATTAGCGCATCGTCTCGATGCCATGGTCGATCTCGAACACGACCTGGTGCGGATGCCGGAGCGCCAGCGCACCCGGCGCGTCCAACCCGCGCAGTTCCGCGCGCAGCATCCGACCGATCATCTCGTGACTGACGAGCAGCGGCAGGCCCGTTGCTGCCCAGCCACAGCTCGACAGTGCTCGCCGCGCGCGTGCCCGTGCCTGCGCATAGCTCTCTCCGCCGGGGAAGGCCCAGCCATATCGGTTCGACGCCCGTTCCTCGCGGATGCCGGGATAGGCCGCATCGATCTCCTCCCAGGTCATCCCGGCGAGCACGCCATGATGCACCTCGGCGAGCTCCGGCACCTCGATGAGATCGGCGCCGAGCCGTTCGGCGATGATCACCGAGGTCCGGAGTGCCCTGCCCAGCGGGCTCGAGCACACGGTGCGGATGCCGAGTCCTGCGAGGCGATCGGCCATCGACGACGCCTGCGCGATACCGTCCGCAGTCAACGGAGAGTCCAGCTGCCCCTGCAGGCGGTGCTCGAGATTCCAGGTCGTCTGCCCGTGACGCACCAGGAACACACGCTCCGGTACATGACGATCCTGCGGAATCATGTGCCCAGGATGGCACAGCGGACGTTCGCGGGCCCCGGTTTCGTGCGCTGCTACGGTCGAAGCATGGTGGATGACGCGCTCGCACGCTCCTTCGAGTCGATCGGCGCGGACTATGACCGCTATCGTCCGGGCTTCCCGGATCGCGCTGCGGAGATCATCCTGCCCGCCGCGGTCGACACGGTGCTCGACCTCGGGGCAGGTACCGGCAAGTTCACCGGACTGCTGACCGCTCGCGCTGCACGTGTCGTCGCGGTCGAGCCGTCCGAAGCGATGCTCGATGTGCTCCGCAGGAATCTGTCGACGGTCGAGGCAGTGCTCGGATCCGCGGAGCGCATTCCCGTGATGGACGGCTCGATCGACGCTGTGACCGTCGCGCAGGCGTTCCACTGGTTCGACCGTGATGCGGCGTGCCGGGAGATCGCGCGGGTGCTCGCGCCGGGCGGCGTGCTCGGCCTGCTCTGGAACCACTCGGATCCGTCATGCTCCTGGGACCGGGCGTGTCATCGCATCGCGCACCCCGCCGTCGGCGAGTCGGATGCCACGACATCGAGCGCGGCCGCTGAGCTTCCGGGCTTCGAGTTCGTCCGTCAGGAGACGGTGCGATGGCGGGAGCGGATCACCAGGACGACGTACGTCCGCCGGTGGGGGACCGTCAGCAGCTTCCTGGTCGCGGATGACGAGCGTCGTGCGGAGATGCTCCACGCCGTGGAAACCGTGCTCGATGCGTCCGACGACACCCGAGGGTGCACCGAGCTCGACCTGCCGCAGGTCACGGACGTCTTCGTGTATCGACGGCTCTGACCGCGTCGACGCCTCCTGATGGCAGGGGCCTCCGGCTCAGTCCACGCCGAGGAACGACCGATCCGTCAGGATGATCGGACCGTCGGCCGTGATCGCGACGGTGTGCTCGGAGTGCGCGCCGCGGGAGCCGTCGACGCTGCGGAGTGTCCAGCCGTCCGGATCGGTGACGAGCTCGTCGGTCGTCGCCAGGAACCACGGCTCCAGTGCGAGGACGAGGCCGGCGCGCAGGGGGAAGCCGCGGCCCGCACGGCCGTCGTTCGCGACGTGCGGGTCGCCGTGCATGGTGCGCCCGACGCCGTGTCCGCCGAAGTCGGTGTTGATGGAGTAGCCCTCTGCGTGTGCGATCTCGGCGATCGATGCCGAGATGTCGCCGATCTTGTTGCCGACGACCGCCGCAGCGATCGCCGCGTCGAGCGCGCGCTCGGTGGTGTCGATGATGCGCAGGTCCTCGTCCCGCGGCGTCCCGACGACGAAGGAGACGGCGGAGTCGGCGACCCAGCCGTCGACCGAGACAGCGAAGTCCAGTGAGACCAGGTCACCGTCGCGCAGCGTGTAATCGTGGGGGAGACCGTGCAGCACGGCATCGTTCACCGAGGTGCAGATGACCTTGCCGAACGGACTCGCGCCGAACGACGGGTGATAGTCGATGTAGCAGGACTCGGCGCCGGCCTTGCGGATCAGATCGTGCGCGTGCCGATCGATCGACAGCAGGTTCGTGCCCACCTTCGTCTCGGCGCGAAGCGTCGCCAGGGTCTCGGCGACGAAGCGTCCGGCAGCGCGCATCTCTTCGATCTCGGCGGGGGTGCGCAGTTCGATCATCGGGTGTCCTCTCGTCGTGACCATTCTCCCCGATATGCGGGACCTCGGCCGCCGCGCGCTCACAGCGAACACCGGGGCGGACCACAGCACGGCGTCGTACGATTTCAGCATGTGGCTGCGACAGGCGTTCTTCCGCTGGCTTCTCCCGGCGGCGTTCCTGCTGCCGCTCTGGCTCCTGGTCGGCTGGGGCGTGTTCCAGGGCGGTTGGGCGATCCTCTGGGTGCTGTTCATCGCGATCCCGTCTGTGCTGGTCGGTCAGCTCCTGCTCACGCTGCTCACCCGTTCGCGGCCATCGGTGCGTGCCGAGCGCGCAGTCTCGTGGTGGGACGTCGCCGGTTTCACGCTCTGGCACGGACTCACGATCGCAGTCGGATGCTTCATCGACGGTGCCTTCGGGTGGCTGCTGACCGCGGCGATCGTCGCCGGGCTCGGTCTCTTCTGGCTGCAGCTGTGGCAGCTGTGGAACGAGGCGAAGGGGAGCGGCGCACGCCTGCGCGAGACGATCACCTGGCAGACGATCCCCACTGCTGAGGAGCAGGTGCCGCCGACGCGAGCGCACGAGGTCATCGTCGTGCGAGAGGCCGACACCAGGGACTGATCCCCGGACGTTTTGTCCGGCAGTCGCATCCATGGCAGAATAGATCTTTGTGCCGTGACCGGCTCTGCCACAGGGGAGCCCGCGGACGCATCAGCGCCGTACGGCACACACACTTTCTTGTTCCTTCCATCATCATGCATGCGACCTGTGGCGAGTGCAGAGAGAGACGATCATGCAGATCCTCGACGCCGTTGACGCGGCTTCCCTCCGGTCGGACATCCCCGACTTCTCCCCGGGCGACACCGTCAAGGTGCACGTCAACATCACCGAGGGCACCCGCTCTCGTATCCAGGTCTTCCAGGGTGTCGTCATCGGACGCCAGGGCGACAGCGTTCGCGAGACGTTCTGCGTCCGCAAGATCAGCTTCCAGGTCGGCGTCGAGCGTACCTTCCCGGTGCACTCCCCGGTGATCGACCACATCGAGGTCGTCACCCGCGGTGACGTGCGTCGCGCGAAGCTCTACTACCTCCGCCAGCTCCGTGGCAAGAAGGCGAAGATCAAGGAGAAGCGCGACCGCTGAGTCGCAGCTTTTCCACAGCACCCCGGGACACGATGTCCCGGGGTGCTGTGTTTTCCCCGGGGTGTGCGAACCTTGTTACTGCCGCCGGCACGCGGTGCATGATTCTCGAAGGAACCTGATGACGACTGACACTCCGGCGGCCACCACACGCAGGCGGCGCCGCGGATTCCTCGTCTTCCTCCGTGACGTGCTGGTGATCGTGCTGATCGCTGCAGTCGTCTCCTTCGTCGTGAAGACCTTCGTCGTCCGCTCGTTCTACATCCCGTCCGCATCGATGGAGCGGACGCTGCTGGTCAACGACCGCATCCTGGTCGACGAGCTCACGCCGCGGTGGACCGGCTACGAGCGAGGTGATGTCGTCGTGTTCAAGGATCCAGGCGGATGGCTGGACGCGATGCCGCAGACCCCCGCGGGTCCACCACTGGTGGAGGCGTTCGACTGGGTGCTGAACTTCGTCGGCATCTCGGCATCCGATTCTCAGGATCACCTCGTCAAGCGGGTCATCGGACTGCCCGGCGATCATGTGATCTGCTGCAACGCGCTCGGGCAGATCACCATCAACGGCGCCCCGATCGACGAGCTCAGCTATCTGAACCTTCCGGACGGCGACACACAGGCATCCAACGAGCCCTTCGACGTCGTCGTCCCCGAGGGGTCGGTCTGGCTGCTCGGCGACAACCGCGACCGTTCGCGGGACGCGCGCGCGCATCAGGATCTCCCCAGCGGTGGATTCGTGCCGCTGAGCAACATCGTCGGCAAGGCCTTCCTCACGACGTGGCCGCTGGATCGCATGGGCTCGATCGACGGTCACCACCAGACGTTCAACGGCGTTCCGGATCCGGAATGACCGTCGTCGCACCGAAGCTCACCCTCGAGCGTCAGCTGCTGGGGGAGTGCGGGCTGATCATCTCGCTCGATGAGGTCGGGCGCGGTGCACTCGCAGGACCGGTCGCGGTCGGCGCTGCGGTGATGGATGCCGCGGGCGCTCGGCGTCGTGTGCCGGAGGGTCTGCGCGATTCGAAGCTCGTCACGGAGAAGCGGCGTCCGGACGTCGCGGCGCGCGCGGCAGCGTGGGTGCAGGCATCGGCCGTCGGATGGGCGACCGCAGCCGAGGTCGATGACGTCGGGATCATGCGCGCCCTCGGCCTTGCGGCGTCGCGCGCCGTGCTCGCCGTCGCCGCGCAGGGCGTGTCGACGGACGACGCGCTGGTGCTGCTCGACGGCAACCATGACTACGTGTCAGCTGTGCATCCCGGCCCGCTCCGCGTTCGCCCGGTGATCAAGGCGGACCGTGACTGCGCATCGGTCTCGGCCGCCTCGGTGATCGCCAAGGTCGCGCGCGACACGCACATGGCCGAGCTGCACCTCGATCACCCCGCGTACCAGTGGAACCGGAACAAGGGCTATGCCAGTGCGGAGCACCAGGACGCGATCCGCGAGCGCGGTCTCTCGCCGTTCCATCGGGCTTCCTGGGCCATCGCGGCGGCGCCGACCCTCTTCTGAGTGCTGCATCCGGTCTCCGGGTGCTGCTCGGGGTCGTCCCGACTCTAGGATGGAGAGATCATGGATGAGGAAGCCTTCGACGACTACGACCGCGAACTCGAGCTGGCGCTGTTCCGGGAGTACCGGGATGTCGTGTCGCAGTTCCAGTACGTCGTCGAGACCGAACGTCGCTTCTACCTCGCGAACGAGGTCAACGTCGTCCGCCGGGACACGGAGCACGACTTCTACTTCGAGATCTCGATGAGCGACGTCTGGGTGTGGGACATCTACCGCGCCGATCGCTTCGTCAAGGCCGTGCGCGTGCTGACGTTCAAGGACGTGAACGTGGAGGAGCTGCAGCGCCGCGAGTTCGAGATCCCGCAGGAGCTCTCGCTCGACGGCGAGTGAGACTCCGCGTGCTCCGGTCTGCCAGGATCTCGTTCTGCACAGGCGGACGTCTTTTCGGGTTCTGACCGCGCGCCGGTTGCTTCGCTGACGATCACCGCGCCGTGAGGGCGGACGCGGCGAAGCTGTCGACATGGCAGCGAAAGACATCCTCGGTCGTGCGGGCGAAGAACGTGCAGCACGGTACCTGACAGCTCACGGCTACACAGTGATCGATCGCAACTGGCGGTGCGCGCAAGGCGAGATCGACATCGTCGCGACCCGTGACGACATCCTCTCGATCGTGGAGGTGAAGACTCGCCGGTCGTCCGCGTTCGGCCACCCCTTCGAGGCGATCGACCAGCGGAAGCGGCGACGGCTGTGGCAGCTCGCCCACGCCTGGTGCGATGCGCATCGCGAACAGGTCGGCGGACGCACGGTTCGCCTCGAGGCGATCGGCATCATCGGTTCGAACCCGGCGTCGGCTGAGGTCGAGCACCTCGAGGACATCGCGTGAGCACCGCCCGCACCTGGGCAGTGGCGCTGACGGGCGTCGACGGGCACCTCGTCGAAGTCGAAGCCGACCTCTCGAATCAGACGCCCGAGTTCCGGATCATCGGCCTGCCGGACAAGTCGCTCGGCGAGGCCGTGCAACGCGTGCACAACGCCTGCAAGAACACCGGGTTGGATCTCCCACGCCGACGTCTGACGGTGAACCTGTCTCCGGCGAGTCTGCCGAAGCAGGGCTCGGGCTTCGACCTCAGCATCGCCGTGTCGACCTTGGCTGCAGGCGGTTCGATCAGCGCGCGCTCGATCGCCCAGACCGTGCACATCGGAGAGCTCGGTCTCGATGGCAGGGTGCGCCCGGTGCCAGGCGTGCTGCCTGCGGTCTTCGCGGCCGCGCGCGCCGGCTTCGAACGTGTCGTCGTCCCGAAGGCGAACGAGGAGGAAGCGCGGCTGGTGCCGGGTGTCGAGGTGAAGGCGGCCGGCTCGTTGGCTGAGGTCGCGGTCTGGCACGGCGCGGATGTGGAGGTGCCGGAGGTCGAGTCCGTCGGTGTGACCGCGGTCGAGCAGGTGGATGAGGAGATTCTCGATCTCGTGGACGTGGTCGGGCAGGACGAAGCGCTGGAGGCGCTCATCGCGGCTGCGTCCGGAGGCCACCACCTGCTGCTGAGCGGTCCGCCGGGGGCGGGGAAGACGATGCTCGCGCGACGGCTTCCCGGGATCCTTCCTCGCCTGTCGGAGGAGGAAGCGCTCGAAGTCGCCTCGATCCGGTCCTTGAGCGGGGGAGCGCCCGTGCGTCTGGATACGGGGCCGCCGTTGGAGGCGCCGCATCACAGTGCATCGGTCGCGGCGCTCGTCGGCGGCGGCTCGCGGACCGCACGCCCCGGCGCGATCGCCAGGGCGCACCGGGGTGTGCTCTTCCTCGATGAGGCCGCCGAGTTCTCGCGCGTTGCGCTCGATGCGCTGCGACAGCCGCTGGAGTCCGGCGCGATCGAGGTGAATCGGGCCGGGTTCACCGCACGGTTCCCCGCGCGGTTCCAGCTGGTAGCTACTTGTGTACGTCTAAACACTGTCCAGAGGGCAGGGTCGGGAGCCGCATGCGTCCTTGAGAGGCGACTAGTCCGATCTCACGGAGAGTGTCGCAGTCTCACGAAAGCTGTCGGACTGTCTCACGGGAGTATCGGAATCTCACGAAGCGCGTCGGATGAGGCGCGTCCGGTCAGGTGAGATGGCTGAGTCGTCTCCCAGCCGAAAACGATCGTTTAGGGCAGGTGAATCATCTCGTGCAGCGATGCTGCGACAGCCGGGTTGATCCCCTCGGCTGGGCTGATTCCCGCGCTCGTCGCGACGAGTCGCTCATCGCCGATGTGTGTCAGGAGATGGGCGCCGAGTTGGGAGCGCCCCGCATTGTGCTTGCATATGAACAGAGCCGTCTTGGGCTGGGTCATCTGTGGTCCTCTGTTTCTTGACTGTCTCGATTACTCCACCTGCATGATCTGTTCGCCAGGTGAAGAGCACGTGAACTCCGTCAGCAACAGTTGCATTCGGTATCGACAGATGTCAATATAGACGCATGTCGATTCAAGAAGTTGAGTTGGTCATCATCGGGTCCGGCCCCGCGGGCTACACCGCGGCCGTGTATGCAGCGCGTGCGGGTCTCGCACCTGTGGTGCTTGCCGGTTCCGTGACTGCGGGTGGCGCGCTGATGACCACGACCGAGGTCGAGAACTTCCCCGGGTTCGTCGACGGTGTGCAGGGCCCGGAGCTGATGGAGTCTATGCGCGCTCAGGCGGAGCGCTTTGGGGCCCGTATCCTCCTCGATGACGCCGTCCTCGTTGACCTCGACGGTCCCATCAAGACGGTCGAGACGGGCGCGGGCGAGACGTTCCGGGCTCGTGCCGTCATCCTGACCATGGGCTCGGCATACCGCAAGCTCGGGATCGCCGACGAGGAGCGACTTACCGGCCACGGTGTCTCCTGGTGCGCGACATGCGACGGTTTCTTCTTCCGTGAGCAGGAGATCGTCGTCGTCGGCGGCGGAGACTCTGCGATGGAGGAGGCACTGTTCCTGACCAGGTTCGCGTCGAAAGTCACCGTCGTGCACCGTCGCGGTGAGTTCCGGGCGTCGAAGATCATGGCGCAGCGGGTGCTCGATCACCCGAAGATCCAGATCGCCTGGAACAGCGCGGTCGCTGGCCTCATCGGCGCTGAGAAGGTCGAAGCAGTCACGCTGCGCGACACCGTTACCGGCGCTGAGCGGCAACTGCCGGTCGCTGGAGTCTTCGTTGCGATCGGCCACGATCCGCGCTCCGAGATCGTCACGGGACTCGTCGATACCGATGCCGATGGATACGTGCTCGTCGACCACCCCTCCACCCGCACGAACCTCTCTGGAGTCTTCGCCGCGGGCGATCTCGTCGACCACACCTACCGCCAGGCGATCACCGCCGCCGGCACGGGATGCGCCGCCGCACAAGACGCCCAGCACTACCTCGCCGCACTCGACGAGGCCGCACCAGCATTGACTGCGGCCGAGGAGGTCTTCGCATGAGCGCGCCCATCCCCGTCACAGACGCGACATTCCAGGCAGATGTCCTCGACTCCGAGATCCCCGTCGTCGTCGACATCTGGGCCACCTGGTGTGGGCCCTGCAAGCAGGTCGCACCCCTTCTGGATCAACTCGCCGCCGAATACGACGGCCGCGTGAAGATCGTCAAACTCGATGCCGACCAAAACCCCGAGACCGTGACCGCGGTCGGCGTCACATCCATCCCCACCCTCGGCTTCTACACGGGAGGCCAACGCGTTGACATGCTCATCGGCGCCCACCCGAAGCTCGTCATCGCAGAGAAGATGGAGGCGCTCCTCGCATGAGCACCGCAACCGTACCCACCACCGCACCGGCCACCCGCCGACTGTCGACCCTCGACCGGTGGCTGCCGCTCTGGATCGGTCTCGCCATGGTCGGCGGAATCGTCATCGGCCGCTTCATCCCGGGCGTCTCCGACCTCCTGGCCGGCCTCGAGGTCGGTGGAATCTCGATCCCGATCGCCCTCGGGCTGCTGGTTATGATGTACCCGGTCCTCGCGAAGGTTCGCTACGACAAGGTAGCCGCCGTCACGGGCGACAAGAGGCTCCTGATCTCATCCTTGGCTCTCAACTGGCTGATCGGCCCGGCGCTGATGTTCGCCCTCGCCTGGGCGTTCCTGCCCGACCTGCCCGAATACCGCACGGGACTCATCATCGTCGGTCTCGCACGCTGCATCGCCATGGTCGTCATCTGGAACGACCTCGCCTGCGGCGACCGCGAAGCCGCCGCAGTGCTCGTCGCCATCAACTCCGTCTTCCAAGTCATCGCCTTCTCACTCCTCGGCTGGTTCTACCTCACCGTCCTGCCCGGCTGGCTCGGCCTTGACTCCCAGGGCCTGGATATCTCGATCGGACAGATCGCACTGAACGTCCTGATCTTCCTCGGCATCCCCCTCGTCGCAGGATTCGCCTCCCGCTTCATCGGAGAGCGCACGAAGGGACGCGACTGGTACGAGGACCGCTTCCTGCCGAAGATCGGCCCCTGGGCGCTCTACGGCCTCCTGTTCACCATCGTGCTGCTCTTCGCGCTGCAGGGCGAGCAGGTCACGAGCCGCCCGTGGGACGTCGCCCGGATCGCACTCCCGTTGCTGGCGTACTTCGCGATCATGTGGTTCATCGGCCTCTTCACCGGCAAGGCCCTCGGCCTCGGCTACGCCCGATCGACCACGCTGGCGTTCACCGCTGCCGGCAACAACTTCGAACTCGCCATCGCCGTGGCCATCGGCACCTTCGGCGCGACGTCGGGCCAGGCTCTCGCCGGCGTCGTAGGCCCGCTGATCGAGGTGCCGGTCCTGGTCGGCCTCGTCTACGTCTCGCTCTGGGCAGCCCGCCGCTGGTTCCACACCGATCCCTTCACCGCTGAAAGGATGTAGACATGAACGCCGTGCTGACCCCCCAGGGCGACACCTGCAGTCCCGTCGCCAGCCACGCCATAGGCGTGGATGCGGCCACTTCGGTCGCGTCGACACTGAAGGCGCTGTCGGATCCGCTCCGTCTTCGGATGCTGTCGGCCATCGCCTCCGACCCACGCGGGGAGTCGTGCGTCTGCGACCTCGCCGAACTTGCAGACGTCGCCCAGCCGACCGTGTCGCACCACCTCAAGGTGCTCAAGGATGTGGATGTGCTCACCTCCGAGCGAAGGGGAACCTGGGTTTGGTATCGGATCAACCCGAACCGGCGCAGCGCCGTCACGGCCCTGCTGGAATCGTTCGCGCCCGCCACGCTCGCACCATGGAGTGTTGCCGACGGCCACGATGAGCCACGACCCGACTTCGACGCCCGTGTCACTCATCTCGCCGACGAGCTCGCCGCGGAAGTCCCCGAGCTGGACCCCAACGTCGTTCTCACCATCGTCCGAGAGTCCTACACCGCCCTCGCGCGCACCGCCAGAGTCACCTCCGCGCTGGTGCCTTTGACCGAGCGCTTCGCCCGGCAACGACTCGCCGACCTCACCCGCAACCGCGACTCCGCTGTACCCCAGGTGCTGTTCGTCTGCGTCGCGAACGCCGGCCGCTCCCAGCTCGCCGCCGCCCTCGTCAACAAACTCGCGGGCGGCAAGGTCGTCGCCCGCTCGGCAGGGTCTGCTCCCGCCGACGTCATTCATCCGCACGTCCGCTCGATCCTCGCCGAGATTGAAGGCGACCTGGCCCCCGAGCGCTTCCCGAAGCCGCTCACCGACGATGCCGTCCGCGCGGCCGATGTTGTCATCACGATGGGTTGCGGCGACGTCTGCCCGATCATCCCCGGCGTTCGCTACGACGACTGGGCAGTCGGCGACCCCGCCCTCGCCTCCCGCGACGGGGTCGAGGCCATCCGCGACGACATCGCCGGACGGGTGCGCGCACTCGTCGACGAGCTCCTCACCTGACCAACCACTCTCACCAGGAGCAACCATGACTGACACCACCAAGCCCTCCGTCCTCTTCGTCTGCGTGCACAACGCCGGACGCTCGCAGATGGCCGCAGGCTTCCTCCGCGACATCGCCGGCGATCGCATCGAAGTCCGGTCCGCCGGCTCCATGCCCGCAGACCAGATCAACCCGACCGCGGTCGAAGCGATGAGCGAGCTCGGGATTGACATCACCGCCGAGCAGCCCAAGGTGCTCACCACGGAGGCCGTGCAGGCCTCCGACGTCGTCATCACGATGGGCTGCGGCGACGCCTGCCCGTTCTTCCCAGGCAAGCGCTACGAGGATTGGAAGCTCGACGACCCGGCCGGCCAGGGCATCGACGCCGTCCGCCCGATCCGCGACGACATCCGTGCGCGCATCGAGCAGCTGGTCAGCGAACTCGTCTGACCTGTCATGGCAAGCACTGAAGGGTAGTCATGCATCTTGTAGCGATCGGTGGAAGCGACGCCGGAATCTCCACCGCCCTCCGGGCCCGCGAACTCGACCCGTCCGTCGATGTCACCGTCGTCGTGGCCGACGCCTACCCAAACTTCTCCATCTGCGGCATCCCGTACTACTTCTCCCGCGAGGTACAGCCCTGGCAGTCGCTCGCCCACCGCACCCACGCAGACCTCGAAGCCACCGGCATGAACCTCCGCCTGGACACCCTCGCCACAGGTATCGACGTCAAAGGCCGACGACTCACGGTCCGCGACGCGAACGGCAGCGAATCAACGATCGCCTACGACGAACTCATGGTCGGCACCGGAGCATCCCCTTCAACCGCCGGAATCGCAGGTCTTGACCAGCTCGGCCCCGACGACGGCGTGCACCTATTGCACTCGATGGGCGACACCTTCGCGCTCGAGAAGTACCTCGACGAGCATCAGCCCGAGACGGCGATCATCGTCGGAGCCGGTTACGTCGGCCTCGAAATGGCCGAAGCTCTCACCGTGCGCGGCCTCCAGGTCACTCAACTGCAGCGCGGACCCGAAGCGCTCTCCACCCTCGACCCCGAACTCGGCTCCCTTGTCCACGATGAACTCACCCGACACGGCGTCGACGTCGTCACCCGCACCCGCGTCGAAGCTGTCACACGCGACGCAGGGCGAATTTCTGCTGTTGGTACCCATGACGGTGAACCGTTCTCCCGCACCGCGGACGTGGTGCTCGTCGTCGTCGGAGTGCGACCCAACACCAGGCTCCTCACCGCAGCCGGAGCCACCACGGGCGCGGGCGGCGCTGTCGTCGTCGACGAACAGATGCATACCGGCCTGCCGAGCGTGTGGGCGGCCGGCGATGGGGTGGTCACCCACCACCGCCTGCTCGGCGTCACATACCTTCCTCTCGGCACCACGGCGCATAAGCAAGGACGCGTCGCGGGAGAGAACGCGATCGGCGGTGACACCCGATTCGCAGGGAGCCTCGGCACGCAGGTTGTGAAGGTGTTCGACGTCGTAGCCGCACGCACAGGGCTCCGTGACCACGAAGCGACAGCCGCCGGCTTCGCCCCGCACAGCCACACCGCGATCGCGGACGACCACAAGCGGTACTACCCGGGCGCTACGCCCATCAGCATCCGCATCACCGGAGACACCAACGACGGCCGTCTGCTCGGCGCGCAACTCGTCGGCACCCGCGGCGCCGAGATCTCCAAGCGCATCGACACCTACGCCACGTCCCTGCACCACGACATGACCGTCGCAGCGATGAGCGACCTCGACCTCTCCTACACGCCCCCACTCGGCTCCCCCTGGGATGCCGTGCAGGTCGCAACACAAGCATGGGAGCGCGAAACGCGCCTAGCGGCGGCGTTCAAAGTGTCCTAGCGGCGCTTGGATTGCGGTCTCGAGATCGCGACATAGTTGGGGCTCGGCGGAGGCATAGGTGATCTGCATAGAGTGCGAAATGTGTCCCGAAACTCGCAATTCCGTACCGTTCGTGGTGCGGTCGGAGTCATGCTCGCCGCAGTGTTCGCGATCGGTCTGAGCGGTTGTGCGCCGGATCCGGTCAGCGATTCCTTCCTCAAGGGTGAGAACACCGGGTATGTGGCCGCCGACGGCGCGATCGTCGAGATCCCGATCACCGAGCGGAGCGAACCGGTCGCCTTCAGCGGTACCACTGAAACTGGTGATGATTTCGACAGTGCGGACAACGCCGGCAAGGTCACGGTGGTGAACTTCTGGTACGCCGGGTGCGCGCCATGCCGCATCGAGGCGAAGGATCTCGAAAGCGTCTGGCAGGAATACGGCGGCGAGGATGTAGCTTTCATCGGCATCAACACCCGCGATCAGGCCGACACTGCCCAGGCTTTCGCTGACGAGTTTGGCATCACCTACCCAAGCCTGATCGACGTGACCACGGCCGAGGCGAAACTCGCATTCTCCGAGGCCGTGCCGATCCAGGCGACGCCGACGACTCTCGTGCTCGACAGACAGGGCCGTGTCGCCGCCCGCATCATCGGACCCATCGACGGCACCTCGATCCTCTCGACGCTCGTCAAAGACGCTCTAGCAGAAACACCATGAACACCGACATCATCATCGGGTCCGGCGCGCTCTGGCTCGCAGTCCCCATCGCGATGCTCGCCGGCCTCGTGTCGTTCCTGTCGCCCTGCGTGCTCCCGCTGGTCCCCGGCTACCTCGGCTTCCTCGGCGGAGCGGTCGCGCCGCGCTCGAAGGGTGACGCGACGAACGCAGTCGCGCCTGAGCGCCGTCAGCTCGTGGTCGGCGTGCTTCTGTTCATCCTCGGCTTCAGTGTCGTCTTCGTTCTCATCACTGCGCTAGGCGGGACGGCCGGCGTGTTCTTCCTACGCTGGGGAGACCTGGTCACACGCATCCTCGGCGTCGTCGTCATCCTGATGGGGCTCGTCTTCCTCGGGTTGTTCAGTTTCGCCCAGCGAGAGGTCCGCTTCCACGTTGGCTCCCGGGCCGGGGTCGTCGGGGCTCCGCTCCTCGGAGTAGCACTCGGCATCGGCTGGGCGCCGTGCATGGGTCCGACGCTTGCCGCGATCATCGCGCTTTCGTTCAACGCCGGCAACCCTGTCCGGGCCGGCTTCCTTGGCCTCGCGTATTCGCTTGGCCTCGGCATCCCGTTCCTGCTGGTCGCACTCGGGTTCGGTTGGGCGGCGAAGACGGTCGAGTTTCTCCGTCGTCACATCCGGGTGGTGAACGTCTGCGGCGGCATCCTGCTTATCGTCCTCGGCCTCCTGATGGTGACGGGGCTGTGGACCGACATCATGTCGCGGCTGACGGCGGTGATGGGCAGCGTCATCCTTCCTCTCTGAGATCCCTAGCAGGGACGTCGCGAGTGCCGACTGGAGCAGTCCTCTCTACCCAACTGCTCATGTCGACGGCGCCAGTTCGTGATCCCGTGTCGGAGCCTTAGATGTAGACGCCGCGATCTTCCATGAATCGGACGGGGTTGGTGTAACCACCGTTGATATAGACCTCGAAATGCAGATGGCACCCGAAGGATCGGCCGGTGTCACCCGCGTAGGCGATGACCTGGCCGGAATTGACCCACTGCCCCCGGCCAACGGCGATGCCACCGGGTTTGATGTGGGCGTAACCGGTGCTGACGCCCCCGCCGTGTTGGATGCGGACGTAATTGCCGTAGTTGCCGTTGGCGCCGGCGTAGTCCACTGTTCCGGAGTTGGCGGCGTAGATCGCCGCTCCGCAGCCGTTGGCCATGTCCGCGCCGTAGTGGTAGCTCGAGGAGCAGCCCTGCGATCCGCAGATGGGGGTCCGCGGGCCGTAGCTTGAACTCCGGCCGCCCCCGTGGGGACGAACCCAACCGCCGCTCCCGGCGGAGCCTCCGCCGCCACCGTTGCCGCCTCCGTTGGCTGCGGCTTCGGCGGCTTCGCGTTCGCGACGGGCTCGCTCTTCGGCCTCGCGTGCGGCTACACCCGCCTGGTAGCCAGCGACAGTCTGCGTGGTGGTGTCTTTCAGCGCGGCGAGCTGCGCCTGCATCGTCTCGAGGTTCGCGGCTTGCTCGTCGAGAGCGGCTTGCGCGGCGTCGGCCGCTTCTTGTGCGGCAATCATCTTCTGCTCTGCGACCTGCTGTAGTCGGTCCCGTTCGTCGCGGGCGACCTTCGCCTGATCGGTCAGCGATTGGGCGGTGTTGCGCGCCGAGATTGCGTCATCGTAGACCGATCGGTTGTACTCGAGTAGCTTGTCCATGGTGCCCAGCCGGGACAGGAGCTCATCGGCGTTGGCCGCGGAACCGGAGAAGAACAGTTGCAGTGCTGAATCGTCTCCACCGTTGCGGTACAGCTGTGCCGCAACTTGACCGGCCCTTCGCGCAGAGGTTTCGGCAATCGCTGATTGTTCGTCGGCCTGCGCCTGCAGGCTCTCGGCTTCCGTGATCGCAGCGAAGTATTCCTGTTGTGCTGCGTAGAACTCGTCGGAGGCTGTATCGGCGGCCGCCTGAGTCTCAGCGACCTTCTGCGTCAAGGACTGGATCAGCCCTTCGATCCGGGTGATCTCGGCAGCCTTGGCAGCTTCGTTGTTCTTGGCGCGTTGGACATCGTCCCAGCTCGGGTACGACGCAGCGTACGCGGCTGAGACGCCGGAGCCGATACCGAAGGCAGCGAATGCAGCGACGCCGAGGGCGCCGAGTCCGAAAGCGCCACGTCGAGTCACACTCAGCTTCCAGAATGAGTCGCGTTCGGCGGGCGTGGGTGCACACCCGCATTCTTCAGCCGCCTCCGTAGCAGCCGCGGAGACGCTTCGTCCGTTCACTGTGCCCTCTCCTCGAGCTCGGCTTCGTGGATTCTGCTGCCAGGGGCGCATAGATTGGCGATGCTCGCGTTGCCCGCTGTCTGGTCTATCGTCCGTTCGTGGGGGCCGAAGTCGCGCCGACTCGCCCGTGATCTCTGATCTGTGCCCCATATCTGACGCACCGGGCTTGAGTTCGACTGCTCTGACACGAAGCTCACTCTTTCGGGTCCGTGTGGGCGTCGGCGCTCAACCCGTTGCGTTTCTTCTTCTTTACTTGCCGTACGACAACGGTGGCGGTGATCACCGCGGCACCTATGACAGCAACGGCGATGATGAGCGGGATCGCGATTGAATCCACCTCGTTCTCGCCTGCAGATGCCGCCGGGGGAGGGGTGTCCGCTGCTGGAGGTTCGGTGGTTGGCGCGGCGGAGGGCGACGCCTTTGCCGGTTGGATCCGTGATTGTTCGTTCCCGCATGCGGGTGTGTCCCATCCAAGTCCCGGCTCGATGCCGGTGGGAGCGTATGTGAACGTGAAGCTCTCGGAGATGGGGTGACCGTCGCTGGAGACGGCGTTCCACAGCACGGTGTAGACGCCCGGTTCTCCGAGTGCGACCGGGGTGGTGAGGATATTGCGGTCGATGGTGGAGCAGCTGGATTCGTAGAAGAGGCCGTCGGGTCCTTGCACTTGGGCGAAGCTGGCCTGGCTGAAGTCAATGAGTTCCCCGCTGAACGTGAGAGCGACGTCGTCAAGTTGGGCGACGGTTTCGTCTGCCCCGGGCACGGTGTCCAGGAGGTTGTCGTGCGCGAGAGCAGCGGGGGCAGGTGTAGCCAAGATTCCCAGTGTGATGAGGGCAAGAAGTGTGCTGGCGAGCCAGCGGGTGCGGTGGGTGGAGGTCACAGGTGTGGGTCCTTTCGTACGGCGGGCACGGGGGTGCTACCGGTAGGTCGGTTGTTGCGTTTCGTGTGGAGAACGGAGATGCCGGTGAGGATTGCGAGCGTTCCCGCGATCATCAAGGTGGCGCCTCCGGCGAGGGCCTGGTCCTGGAGGGGGGTGGGTCCCCACGTCCGCCCCATGGCGCCAAACCACTCCGCGACGATGAGGTCGGCGCGGGTGATCGTGGCGATGCCGAAGAAGGCGGCCACGCCTGTGAGCGCAATGAGTGAGGCGAAACGCCACCGCCCCTCGGGGGTCGTGGACGCATCTAGGGCGATCGATCGTGCGAAGAGGCACCCGGTGACGAGGAGCTGGCTGATCATCCATTCCGCTCCGAGCTGGTCGTAGAGCGACCATCGGAACAGGTCGGAGTAGTGGATCAACCACAGCGATGTGGCGAAAAGAGACGCCGCGACGACGGGGCGCAGAGTAAACCGTGCCAGCGGGCTGTGGGCGGCCCAGAGAAGCCATTCCCGCGGTCCTCGGCTTCCATCGTCCCGTGGATGGATGACCAAGGTTGCGAGGGTGACGGGCGCCGCGAAGACAAGGAGCAGGGGGATTGCGAGACTGAGGAGAGCGAAGGAGAGGAATCGCAGACTGATGAGCGCGTCGTCGTAGGCGGCGAGCGGTCCACTGGTCGTCCACAGAAGCACCCCCATCCCCGCAATCCAGCTGATCGTCCGCCTGGCTGGCCACGGATACCCGCGGCGCCGTGCGCGTTGGACGCCGACGAGGTAGAAGAAGATTCCGAAACCCGCGACGAGCACCCAGAGGAGGTCGGGGCTCCACGCCGTGAACCATCTCTGCAGGGTGATTTCGATCGGGACAGGTGCGTCGGTGAGGATCTCCGCGGCGGTGGTCTGCGGGAGTGTGACCGTATCGGCGGGGGCGGCGGTGCGGGCGAGAGCTGCGGCGGCCCCGCTCGCGATACCCATGAAACCAAGTTCGACACACACGATCATCCAGAAGGCGCCACGGCCCTCGCTGGCTTTAGCGATGAGTCGACGGCGGTAGGCGGCACCCAGGATGCCCATGATCAGAAGCGCGCCGATCTTTGTGCAGAGGATGAGGCCGTACGGTGAGGCCAGGTCCTCCCACCGTCCGAGGGCAGTGAGCGTCCGCGCGTATCCCGAGATGGCGACGCCGAGGAACGCGATGAGCGCCACCGTAGAGTACCGGCGGAGCACACTTTCGAGTTCGTGCGGAGAGCTAATCGGTCGCACGACGACGAGCAGGATGAGACCCCCGAGCCATATTGCCGCTGAAATGACATGCAGGACGAGGGACATGACCGCGGGATCGTGGTTGGCGAGCTCACCCGAATGGCCCTGGGTGGCCATGGGTATCAGGCTGATGACCGCAAGCACGGTCGTGAACAGCACCGCCCCATAGCTGCGCACAGCGAATGCGAGGACTGTCACGACTGAGGCGAGGATCGCGGTGATAAGCCATGATCGTCCCAGCTCCGTGTCGAGGAGAAAGCGACCGAGCTGCGCACCGAACTCGGCGCCCAAGCTCACTTGCGGATTGAATGACGACAGGAAGGTGAGAAAAGCCACCACCCCGCTGGTGATGGTGAGGGTCGCGGCGCCGGCAGAGGCAATATTTAGCGCGACGATGAAGGGTTTCCCCCCTGAGGGGAGAGCGAACACCGCCAGCACCAGGGGCCCGAGCATCGCCGCACCGGAAAGATTGACGAACAGCTTCGCGGCTGGGAGTCCCCATCGCACGAGCGCTCCAGGGTCACTGGTGAGTCTCGGTGCAGCTCCTCCACCGATTGCGAGCCCGACCACCACAGCGATGAGTGCGGCGACAACGAGAATCGTTGGTCCAACGATCCGGAGAACGACGGGATTCATGGAGTGGTATCTCCCGTCCCAGTGCCAGGAGCGTCCGGGTCTTCCGTCACAGGTGCCGTGCATTCACCGGTCTTGGGGAGCTGCTGGATCGCCCCGGCGAGAGATTCAAGAACCGCGTCCGCCGACAGGGTGGTCGTGTCTACGTACACCTGGGCAGCCGGCTCCCGGCCGTAGGTTGTGAGCCGCAGATTCGGGGTCTCCTCCTCGTCGACGATCCAGTCGACGCCCCCCAAGCTGACACATTGCAGCGTGGTGGGGGCCGGGGGTTCCAACCCGCAGGTGAGGAGCACGCTACTGGGGGTGCCCCATGCTGCGGTGGCCTGAGCGTCCGTCCACACGCGAGCCTGGTCGCCAATCGAGTCCGGTAGTCGCACGGTGACCTCTGCGCACAGCGGGTCATTCGCGTTTGCTGCGGGCTCGAGGTGGACGGTGGGTGCGCAGCTGCTGAGTAGAAGCAGTGCGCACAGTGCCGCGACAGAGGTCAGAATCTTGAGCTTCACAACTTCATCCATCCGTCTTCTTGGGCGTCAGCATGCGACCGCCGCTGTCGGATCGACATGATGAGCAGCGCTAGTACGGTTCCGATACTGAGTGTCCAGTCGAGCCACGGCATCAGCACGACGGCGAGGGTCGTGCCGGTGCGGAGAGGGACCTCGGTGATCTTCGCCGCGGTCGTGTCCACCGCAACCTGAGCCAACACCTGTCCATCGCGGCCGATGACTTGACTGGTCCCGGTGGTGGAGACGTTCACGGCAGTTCTCCCTGTTTCGATCGCGCGCATGCGGGCGATGGCCAGCTGTTGGAGGTTCTCGTCGGTGCCTCTGAAGTCCGCGTTGTTGGTTTGAAACACGAACATCTGCGCGCCAGAGGCCGCGCTTTGGTGGATGACGTCGTCGTAGATGACGTCGAAACAGATCGCCAGACCGATAGGCACATCGCCAACGTTCACGAGGGGTGTGTTGGAGCCGGGCGTGTACTCGCGTTGTATCAATCCGATGAGGTCGGGGGCGATCGCTTCGTAAAACCAACGGTCCGGAACGTATTCGCCGAAAGGGACGGGGTTGGCCTTGTCGTGGAGCTGCTGCGGCCCGGCGCTGGTCCACAGCATCGAGGTGTTGAACGTATCGGCTCCACGAGTGGTCGCCGCATTCACCAGTGCCGGAGCGCCAGCACCCTGCACGAGTCGATCAAGGCGGCCTGCGACGGCGACATCGCGCAGGGGATCTGCGTCAACGGCCCCTTCTGGCCAGACGAGAAGGTCCATCTCACGGTCCAGAAGAGGAGCGGTCGCTTCTTCCTGCGCGCGCATGATGTCACCTGTTGTCCTGGTGTCGAAGTAGCCGCTAGGGCCGTTGCCCTGCACCCATCCGACGCGCATCATTCCCGCTTGCTCGGTGGGGAACAGAGGGACGGCTGTCGCGGCAACGACGATGACCGCCGCTGCTGCTGCTGGCTCACATCGGCGGAGGATGAGGGCCTCCACGACGCTCGCGCAGACGAGAACCGTCAGGAAGGACAGCCCGGTGGTCCCCACCCATGAAGCGGCCTCCGCGAGCGGGCTCTCGGCGAGGCTGAAACCGACGCGCGCCCACGGGAAACCGGTGTACGGCGTACTCCCCATCAGCGTTTCTCGCAGCACCCACACCCCGGCGACGGGCACGGGAGTGATCGCGCGATACCCGTGTCGCGCCCGGGTGGTGGCGACACGATAGGCGAGTGCGATCAGCGCGCCGCCGGCACCGAACAGCAGGGATTCCAAGCCAGCCAGCGCGACCCACGGGATGGGGCCCAGAAACCGTGACACCCATACCAAGTGGGTGAAGTAGAAGGCCGCGCCGTAGACGAGGGAGATCAGGAACGCCCTGGGGAGAGAACGTCCGCGGAGCGTCCACAGCCCGATGGTTACGCTCACGAACGTTGCAGGCCACCACCCGTATGCGGGGTAGCCGAGATCCAGCATTCCTCCTGCGATGGCGGACGCGACAATCGCTACGGGGAAGGGCACCGCAGCTGACAGGCGCGCATCGTGCTCTCTGGGGTTGCCGCGCCTTGTTCGGCCGGAGAGGGCGTTTCTCACTAACGGGTCAGCGGTCACGGTCATGAGAGCTCAGTTTTTTGAGGTAGGCGTTGTACGTGTCGAGGTCGGTGTTCCCGTGCACGTCGGCGTACCGGTCGTCCGCGGCAGCACGAGCGGTGTCGCTGCGGAACCAACGATGCATCACGTAGATCAGCATCAGCACGGTCGGGGCTTCACCGTAGGACCATGCCAGAGCGCCGGCTAGCTGCTGGTCGGCGAGGGGATCGATGCCCAGCGCCTCTGTGGGGGCGACGAATGAGCCGACCAGGATCGTACTGGCCATCATGAGGAACACCCCGAAGAACGCGTGCAGCGCGGCTTCAGCAAACACGTCCAGTGCACGCGCACCATGACCCAACCTGACCGGCAGAGGATCGGAGGACAGGATGGGGATGGTGAACAGCATGCCGGCGAGAAGGAATCCGACCTCGAGCGCGACGTGACCTCCGGGCGCGGTGAGGATGACATCGGCAGCACCCGCAAGGTAGATGCCGTAGAACGCGAACAGGTAGAGCGGGACAGTGGCCCACGGACTGAGCACCCACTTCGCGGCGGGGTTTCGAAGAGCGCCGTGCGCTGTTTTCAGGACTACCCGTCCCGCTCCGTGATGCGGTGTTGCTCGCAGAAGAAGGGTTCCGGGTGAGCCGAGGACCAGCAGCGGCGGCACCATCATCATCAGAGTGAGCTGCTGGAACATGAAAACGGACACCAGCGCCTGGCCATACGTTTCAACGCCCAGACCGGTGACCGCCGCGAGGAGAATGCACCCGAGCAGAAAGCTGACCGTCCGCCACACAGGCCAACGACGCCCGTGCGTCCACAATCGGATCGCTCCGACGAGATACAGCGCAGCGAGAATCCCCGCGACGATGGGTAGCACCGGAAGCGGAATGTCGGCCGGTGCGAGGAATGTCTGCAGAGACGGGGAACTGTCGGGGATCTCGTTGCTCACACGCATAGTCGTGACACGAAGCTCACGCCGCTCACTTCCGGATCACCTTGATCGTCGCACCCGCTGCCAGGAACACCACGGCCGCGATGGGCTGTGCTGTGGTCCACACAACTCCGGAGAAGGGGAATGGCATCACCGGATTCCAGAGCACGGCGATCGCAAAGAAGACCGGGATCCACCACCAGTGGCGTGCCTGCAGCGCAAACCACGCGACGATCAGCCCGAAAATTGAGGCGATGAAGAGGACGAGCGGTGCCCAGTTCGCCTCAAAGAGCGCCGGGGCAAGGAACAGGATCGCGGCCGCGACGAGGCTGGGGGCGAGGGCGTTCCGCTGGTAAGTGGAGGGAACGCGTTCTTTGGGACTCATGGGTGAACCGTTTCTTCGGCGGGTACAGGGTCGACGGGATCGGGATCGGGGTCTGGTCGGCGACGGCTTGTGCGCAGACCCGCGACGATGAGGAATACGGCACCTATGCCGAGAGCTACATCGGCGAGGTTGCCGATGAACAGGTTTCCGTAGGCGAGGAAGTCGGTGACGTGCCCGATCCCGAACGCGGGCGGCGAGAATAAGCGATCGATGAGGTTTCCGATCGCACCGCCCACGATGAAACCGAAACCAACCGCCGACCACACGTTCCGGGCTCGGGTGGCGGCACCGATGAGGACTGCGGTGACAGCGACCCCGATGACGGTGATGACCCATGTGGAGCCTTCCCCGAGCGAGAAGATCGCCCCGGGGTTGAAGGCCAGTTGAAGACCGAGCCAGTCACCGATCAGCGGTATACGCGCATCTTGCCGCAACGTGTTCAGAGCAAGAGTCTTGGTGCCTTGATCGATCAGGATGACGATGGCGGCGACGATGAGCATCACGGCCGACCGGCGGACTCGATCACGCATCGGCGTCTTTCTCCGTAGCTGCGGCATCCTTGGCGGCCTGTGCGCGGTCGCGCTGGTGACGCCGGCGCCCGGCCATAACTACTCCCACGACGCCGATCCCCAGAATCAGTGCCAGACCCGAGAGGAAGAACAGGGGCAGCAGTTCGAAAGCACCGCCGCCGGATGCCGTGCCACCGTATGTTTGCGCGGGTCGGGCCGGTTCCGGCTCCTCGGTTGGGGAGGTTTCAGGGGTGGGGCTTGTGGTCGCAGTGCTGGGTTCCGTGTCCGTCGCGGGCGTGACGGTGTACACATACTCTCCGCTGATCGGGTGTCCGTCGGCGGAGACGGTCTTCCAGCGGACGGTGAAGATGCCGGTTGCGGCGTCGGGGGAGAGATGTTGGGTGATCGAGTCACCGCTCACCGTTGGCGGGTCGACGGCGACGTTTGCTCCGCTGTCATCGATAACCTCGACGACCGTTGCGTCGTCACCACCGGTGAGGGTTCCGTTGAACATCAGAGAGATCTCGTCGGGGGAGCCGTTGATGGTCGAGTCGGCGGTGGGGTACGACGAAACGAAGTCGTCATGAGCGGCGGCCGGAGATGCAGTCCCAAGTACGACGGATGCCGACAACAACAGGGTGGTGAGGACGGCAGTGGTGCGTGCCGAGAGGCGTTTATGCATGGGTGTCGTGCTCTCCGGGGTGGGATTCGGGTTCGATCTGGAAGGTGGAGTGTTCGATGCTCACGGCGAAATGTTCGCTGACGCATTGCTGAAGTGATGTCAGCAGTGCGGCGGAAGCTTCCATCGTGACGGTGTCATCGACCACGACGTGGGCGGTGAGCGTGGGGAGGTCGGTCGAGACCTGGGTCGCGTGGAGGTCGTGCACAGCGACCACGTGCGGAAGGGCAAGGATGTGGCGGCGGACGTCCTCGAGGTCGAGGCCGGCGGGTGTGGACTCCATCAACACCCGGCCGGATGCTCGCAACAGGATGAGGGTGCGGGGAATGATGAGCAGCGCGATCAAGACGCCCGCGACGGCGTCCGCCTGATACCAACCGAAAACGGCGATGAGGATGGCGCTGGCGATGACGCCGACGGAACCGAGGGCATCATTGACGACCTCGAGGAACGCGGCGCGCATGTTGAGATTGCGTCCGCGGCCGCTGAACAATACGAGCATGGAGGCGATGTTGGCGACGAGACCGACGATGCCGAAGAACAGCAGACTTCCCGAAGCGATCTCAGGGGGCTCGAACAGCCGCCGTACGCCTTCCACGAGCGCGAAGATGCCCACTCCGAGCAGCAGAGCTGCTTGAGCGAGCGCACCGAGCACCTCCGTGCGTTGAAGACCGAAGGTGTATTTGGGAGTCGGGGGACGGTTCATCAGATGCGCAGCGGTGACGGCCATCGCCAACCCGATGACATCGGTGAGCATGTGTGCAGCATCAACGAGCAGTGCGAGGCTACCTGTGATGATCGCGCCGATCACTTCGACGATGAAGACCGAGGAGGTGATCGCGAACGCGATGACCAGGCGATTGCGGGGAGTGGCGTCACCAATACCGTGACTGTGCCCTGTTTCTGTCATGGTGCTCCTTTACGGCCGTCCAACGATGAGCCGGGCGACGGTCGCCGCATCGCGACTCGCCCCAGCGAGGGTGTCAGCGTCCGCGCGGGAGTATCGCGGCATGCCAACAGTGAACAGTCCGGGGATGCGTGCACTGACGTGCAATGGCTGCCCGGGCGGCTCCGAATCGGGCAGCCATGTGTCTGCCGGCCTGTATCCGGTCGCAAGGACCACGGAATACGGCTTCATGGACGCCCCATCGGCGAACATCACGGTGTCTCCGCGAATCTCCGTTACGGCGGCGGCATGAGTGACGTCTGTCGAAGCTACGCGGGGGCGTGCCTCGGACATCGGACCCTTACGCCGCAGCCTTGACCAGATGGGCCGCTCTGATACTCGTGAGGGTTCCGCTCGAGTGGAGAGGGTGACGTCGTGGGAGGACGCGAGTTCCTCAGCAATCTCCACTCCGCTGTATCCGCCGCCAACAACCAACACGGGGCCGGGGGGTACCTGCGCGGGGTAGAGGTACTGGCTGGAATGCAGCACAAAACCGGGTACTGCTAGTTCCTGGCGCCACCCCGGTATGCGCGGCACGGCGGCAGCTCCCGTTGCGCAGACCACATTTCGGGTTTGCACTTCCCCGGCGGAGGTCGACAGATGCAGCGTGGATCCGTCGCCCAACCGGTTGACTCCAAGAGCTCGTGTGCTCCACACGGTTTTCACACCGATGGCTTTCTCCACCGAAGACAGGTAGTCGGACATCTCATCCGCACTCGGATGACGGTCTTCATCGCCCGGGAAAGGGAACCCGCGGACGACACTGTGGCGTGCCGCACTGCGTAGTTTCATCGACTGCCGCCGTGTGACCCAGCTTCGTTGACCGGGGGGTGCAGAATCGATGATCACGAAGTCTTTCTGTGGCTCAAACCCGGAGGACCTGAGCGCGGCGGCTGTCGCCAATCCGGAGTGCCCGGCGCCAACGATGATGACGCGACGGTGCGATAGCGAATGCGCCATCATTCAGCACCGTTCACCGCGGCTTCAATGCTGTCCTCCAGATCGGTCCACGTCTCCAGTACGACAGGCTCCCCATCGATGAAGAACGAGGGGGTACTGCTGACACCGAGCTGCTCACCCTCGTCTAGATCAAATTGAACCCGTTCTGCTGTCGCAGGATCAGCGACAGCCTCATCGAACGCGGCCATGTCCAATCCGAGTTCCTCCGCAAACCCCCGGAACAGGTCCGCCCGCGACTCTTGAGCCTCACCCCATTGAGGCTGCGTCTCGAACAGGCGGTGATACATGTCTTCGAGGCGGCCCTGCTGCGCTGCGGCTTCGGCAGCGATCGCGGCGTTCTTCGAGTTGAGGTGACCCGGCAGCGGGAAGTAGCGGATCACGTAAGTGATCTCGCCATCGAACTTGCCGCGGAGATCCTCGACGAGGGGATAGAAAGCACCGCAGGCCTCGCACTCGAAATCGAGGAACTCGACAACCGTCACCGCCCCTTCCCCTCCGTCATCGAGGACATGCGAGTTCTCACGGACGACCTGTGGACCATCAGCGGGCCCCGTCTCGGGTGCGGCAGCTTGATTCTGATTGATGAGGACGAAGACCAGCGCGACGACCAGCAACACCACGGCAAAAGCCACGGTGACAAGTACCGCTTTCACGGAAGATTTCATAGACACTCCAAACACACACAACGAACGAGGACGACCAGTGGAGCGCCATCGAAAAGATGGCGCCGCCAGGGTCAGGTCCGCGACAGAGAAAGCTGTGTGAGAGAAGGAGGCAATGCGAACAGGCGCCCCGTCATGGCCGCCAGTGATGGTGCGCGCGGCAAACGTTCGCGAATGCGAGAAGAGGGGACGTGACGGAGGAAGGTCCGCGTGACGATGAGCACCAAGAAGCAGCAGATGATACCCAAGAGGCACCCGGCAACACCGATCATGATGTCGTTTGCTGTGTCCCCGGTCACGAATTGTTCGGCGGTCGCGCCGGCAACGCTTTCACCCGAACCCGCCGAGACATGGCCGGCGGAAGGCGTTCCTAGTGACGACGAGGATGTCGTGCTCAGATACGGAGTCGCGTCCGTCGCGTCACGGTGGCCGCCCGGCCATGCTCCGACAACGAGAAGAAGCGCCAGCCCGAGGGCTGTAATGATCTTCGTTATCAGGAAATCGTCGGCGCGGCTGGCGCAGTTGCGAGTGCGACCGTAGACGACCATGACCTCAGGATGCTACCAGCCCCACCAATCAAGATTCCTTGCGAACTCGTGAGCCACGCGCTGGTTCTACCGGCGAAACGAGGAAGTCTTGGGACGTCCGCTGAGCCAGCCCATCGCCCATTCAACTGGGCCAGTTCCGGCGAAGCGCCACCACAGCCAACCCACCACGATCATGCCCGGAACGATCACCAGCCAGCCCAAGTAGAAGTTCTCTGCAGAGCGGCCATACGCGTTACTCCAGAGCGCGATGAGGCCGCCATGCAGCAAGTACAGGGACAACGCCACCCGACCGCACGCGCACAGGGGAACAAAAGGGGTCTGCTGCTCGGCGCGCAGCTCGTCGGCACCCGCGGTGCGGAGATCTCCAAGCGCGTCGACACCTACGCCACGGCTCTGCACCACGGCATGACCGTCGCAACGATGAGTGACCTCGACCTCTCCTGCACGCCCCCGCTCGGCTCCCCATGGGACGCCGTGCAGCTCGCAACGCAGGCATGGGAGCGCCAAACTCGGACGAGCACTTTGGTGTAAGTAACCCCTGGGATCGGCTACCTCAGCCCAAGTCGTTGCTGCGATCCGAACCCGGGAAAGATTGTGACTGTTCGGGGCGGCCTAGCGGGGCAGCGCAGTGAGTCCGCTCTGATCGAAGACCAAGATGTCGCCGCCGTTCGTGATGGTGATCGCTTGTGCGGAGCCGTGGGTTGTGCCGGCGGGAACCCACTCCGCGCCTGATGCGGGTCTGACCCAGATCTGTCCGCCGTTGCCGACACCGACGAGGCGCTTGCTATCGGGTGAAGCGGCGAGGAGGTAGAGCAGCGGTGCATCGTTCACGGTGGTGAACGTGGCGCCCTCATCCGCGCTGACTTGCAGCCCGTCGGGTGTGGCGGCGAACAGTTGCCCTGCGGCGTCGATGGCGAGGTTGACCGCGACGACTTCCCCGGCGGGCGACCATGTCTGTCCGGTGTCGTCGCTGCGGAGCAGTTCGATGGAGTCTGACGCAAGCCCGTACAGGCTCTCGTCCGGGCCGGCGGCGAGAGCGTGGAAGTCCTTCTCTCCGGTGAGCGAGACCGGTGACCAGGATCGGGCGCTGTCGTCGCTTCGGATGATTCCGAGATTGGGGGAACCGAGTTCGGGGGCAGTCGTTCGCCCGGGGTGTCCAGACGCGATGAGGGTATCCCCGATGGCGGTGAGGCCCATCGCGTCAAAGTCGGTGTTCTGGACGCGGTCGCCAATTTCGCCGTCAAGCGTGGCCGTGTAGATCCCGTCGTGGGCGCCCAGTAGGTAGCCGTCTCCTGAGGGGTCAGGCACGATCGCGTGGACGTGTTCGATGGTGGTGGCGTGGTCGTGTCCGGTGGTCGGCTCGGCAGGTGCTGTGCACCCGGCGAGCACGATGCTGGCCGCGATTGTCGTAGCGATCGTGAGTGCTCCGCGACGTCGCAGGCGGGAAGTAGGCAGGGTGAAGTTCTTGAGGGTTCGCATGATGGTGTCCGCAAACAGATCTATGGGTGGGGTGCGGGAGTCCCGCACCCCACCCGTGGATCACGGAGTTGCGAGGATCTCCTTCATGGTGGCGATCTCTTCCGTTTGCGTGTCGATGATGGTCTCGGCCAGTGCGACGGCGTCGCTGTTCTGACCGTTGTCGACTTCGTCTTGCGCCATGTCGACGGCACCCTCGTGGTGCTGGATCATCTGCTCGAGGAACAGACGCCCCGCATCGGGACCGGCGGCATCTTCGAGGGCCTGCATGTCCTCTTCGGACATCATGCCGCTGCCGTGATCCATGCCCTCCATGCTGTCCATCTCCGCGCCCCAGTCTTCGAGCCACTGGTCCATCTGCTGGATCTCGGGCTCCTGAGCGGCTTTGATTTCTTCGGCGAGAGAGACGACGCGCTCGTCAACGCCGTCCTTGCTGAGGAGGACGTCGGACATCTCGATGGCCTGTGCGTGGTGTTCCTTCATCATGCTGGCGAACATGATGTCGGCGTCATTCGCATCTGCTGTCTCTGCGGGCGCGGACGAGCTGCCGCCGTGGTCCATGCCTTCCATGCCGTTGTCGGATCCGGTGGTTCCCGCGCAGCCGGCGAGGGCGAGCAGTGCGGTGAGGGTGAGTGCGGCGATCGCCGCGGGTCGAATCTTCATGAGGGTTCTCCAAGGGTCAGTGATGGGGCCCGGCGGCTGCCGGTGCCCGAGGGTGCGTTGCCCGCCAGAGCGGGCTAGCGCGTGATCACGTGCGACTGATGCAGAGAACCGTGAGAGATGGAGGCGGGGGAAGGGCGTGAGCGCGGGCGGGCCCGCGTGTTGTCGCGGGCGCGCGGGTCGCAACCAAGAGGGTGTGCCGCCAGCCGAGCCCGATCCGCCTGAGAAGGATGGTGGCCACCAGGAGCGCGAGGACGCACGCCATCCACGTCATCGAATCTCCGGCCCCACACGTCGCGCATCCCGCCTCCTGTGTCGGCGCGGCTGGCACGAGGGCGGTCGCGGAGGCGTCGGGGTGATGGGCGGATACTTCGGCCTGAGTGCTGACGGTGACGGTGTCATGGTGACCGGCGGCCGTCGCATGCGAGTTGAAGGAGTGCATCGCCAGTAGGCCGGCGATAATGCCCACGGCGATCGCGAGGACGGCCAGGACGGTGTGGGTGAGCGTGCGCGGTCCGCGCACCTGTTGTGAGACCTTGATCAGCGACATACTCACCTCCCGTTCGCCCCAGCCTACGTCCGTCGACCTAACTGTTTCTCGCTACTTACCGGCCACGGCGTCCGGGCGCAGATCCAGTCGGCGCAGCAGCTGCGCGTTGAGCGCGACGACGATGGTTGACAGGGACATCAGCAGCGCGCCCACGGACATCGGGAGCACGAACCCGATCGGGGCGAGCACTCCGGCGGCGAGGGGGACGGAGAGCAGGTTGTAGCCGGCGGCCCACCAGAGGTTCTGCTTCATCTTCCGGTAGCTGGCCCGCGACAGTTCGATCACCGAGAGCACCGACCGGGGGTCGTCGCTGGCGAGGATGACGCCCGCGGACGCGATCGCAACATCCGTCCCGGCGCCGATGGCGATGCCGACGTCGGCCTGCGCGAGCGCGGGGGCGTCGTTGACACCGTCTCCGACCATCGCGACCTTGCGCCCTTCGCCTTGCAGCTCTTTCACCTTCGAGGCCTTGTCTTCGGGTCGGACCCCGGCGAAGTACCGGTCGATGCCGAGCTCGCCCGCGACGGAGGCTGCGACCGCGTCGGCGTCACCGGTGATCATGACCACCTGCACGCCACGCTCGTGGAGGGCCTCGACGGCGTGACGCGACTCCGAGCGGATCTCATCCGCCAAGCGCAGGGCACCCGCGACCTGTCCGTCGACGAGCACGTGGAGGATGATCGCACCCTCACGGCGCCACTCGTCGGCGACCGGTAGCTCGGAGGCGTGTTCCTGCTCGAGCATGTACGGGCCACCGACCTGCACCACGCGCCCATCGACACGTGCACGGACCCCGACCGCCGGGGACGATTCGAAATCGGCTGACGAGGGGACCGTGAGGGTCTTCTCTTTCGCCGCGTTGACGATCGCGCGGGCGAGGGGGTGTTCGGAGTCTGCTTCCGCGGCCGCGGCCCAGGCCAGCAGCTGGTCAGGGTCGGTCCCGGAGACGGGGTCGATCGCGGTCACGGCGGGGGTGCCCTTGGTGAGCGTGCCGGTCTTGTCGAACAGGACGGTGTCGACGGTGCGCATGCTCTCCAGCGCGAGACGGTCCTTGATCAGCACGCCTCCGCGAGCGGCACGCTCGGTGGCGATCGACACGACGAGCGGGATCGCCAGACCGAGCGCGTGCGGGCAGGCGATCACCAGCACGGTGATCGTGCGGATCACGGCGGCGTCGGGCATGCCGACGATCGTCCAGACGATGGCGGTGATCGCGGCGGCGCCGAGCGCGAACCAGAACAGCCACCCGGCGGCCTTGTCTGCGAGCCGCTGCGCGCGCGAGGATGAATTCTGCGCTTCGGTCACCAGCTTTTGGATCCCCGCGAGAGCGGTGTCGTCGCCGATCGCGGTGATCTCGACCCGCACCCCGGAATCGGTGGCGACGGTGCCGGCGATGACCTGGTCGCCGTCGCTGCGGCGCACGGGCCGGGACTCGCCGGTGATCATCGACTCGTCCATGCTGGCCGAGCCCTGCACGATCCGCCCGTCAGCGGGCACCCGCCCGCCTGGGCGCACCACCACCACGTCACCCACCAGCAGATCGGACGGGGCGACCGTCACGGTCGTGTCGCCTTCGATCTTTTCCGCCTCGTCGGGCAGCAGTGCAGCGAGGGAATCCAGTGCTGAGGTGGTCTGTGCGAGGGAGCGCATCTCGATCCAGTGGCCGAGCAGCATGATCACGATCAGCAGCGCCAGCTCCCACCAGAAGTCCAGCTCATGATGGAGGAGGCCGAGGCTCGCGCCCCAGGATGCGAGGAACGCGACCGTGATCGCGAGGGCGATCAGGAGCATCATTCCGGGCTTGCGGGCACGAAGTTCACTCACCGCGCCGGTGAGGAACGGGGCCCCACCCCAGATGTACATGACCGTCCCGAGAACCGGGGACACCCACCCAACCCAGGCGGCTTCCGGCAACGGGTACCCGAGCAGCATCGAGAACATCCCCGAGAACCCGACAACCGGGACCGCAAGGACCAGCATGATCCAGAACAACCGCCGGAACTGGCCCACGTGATCGCCGTGGCCCGCGTGACCGCCGTGGCCCGCGTGACCTTGAGGAGCGCCGTGGTCGTGGCTCATCGCCGCGTGGTCATGCTGCGCCGTCGGCGCGGTGCCGGGATTCTCGTGTGCGATGTGATGGGTGTGCTCGTCGTGCTGGCTCATCAGAACTCCTTGTTCGATGCGCCCGGGGTCGAGCCGGGTGCGGACGGATAAGTGAATCAGGCCTGGCTGGTCGCGAGGCTGTAACCGGCCTCTTCGACCGCAGCCCTCACGGCAGCGGGATCGACAGGGGCTGCGCTGTGGATCGTCACGCGGGACGAGCCGCCGGCGTTCAGGTCGACAGCGACGAACGCGACACCGTCAAGCGCGCTCAGTTCCTCACTGACGCTCGACACACAGTGCGAGCACGTCATTCCCGTGACCAGTACCTCTTCCGAGACCGGGGCCGCCACAGGAGCGGATGCCTCGATGTTCGATGGGGCTGCGCAGCATGCGCAACCAGCGTTTGCGTCCTTCAGTCCGAGTTCGATGCGGTCAGTCATAGTGAATTTCTCCAGATCGTTAGACGTGTGGTTATGAACGGACCAGGCGAGCGATGGCGTCGTTAGCTTCGCGGACCTTCTCCGCCGCAACCTCGCCACCCTCAGCGCTTGCCTGAGCGACGCAATGGCTCAGATGGTCACCCAGGAGCGACAAGGCCACCGTTTCGAGCGCCTTCGTGGCCGCAGCGACCTGCGTCAGGATGTCGATGCAGTACTTGTCCTCATCGACCATCCGCGAGATACCTCGCACCTGACCCTCAACCCGACTCAATCGCTTGCGCAGATCCGCCTTGTTGTCGGTGTAACCGTTCATACCCACAACATACCCCCTGGGGGTATGTAACTCAACAGGCACCGGCCTATTCCCGAACGACAGCCTCCGGCTGCAGTTTCGCGGGACGATCGCTATCGAGCGCCCGGCGGCATGCGGCGTCGTCCACCACAGCAGGATCGCGCACCTCACGACTGGTTGACGCGGCGACGAACAGAACGCCATAACATTCGATCGAATTGATAACCAGTCAGCGGTCACTGTATAGTTCAGTGCATGCTGACCATTGCTTCCCGTCTTGATGTGATGAACCGACTCGGCCGGGCCATGGCTGATCCGACCCGTTCCCGGATCTTAATGACGTTGCTCGACGGACCGAGCTATCCCGCTGTGCTCTCGCGCGAACTGGAGCTGACGCGCTCGAACGTGTCGAACCACCTCACCTGCCTGCGCGATTGCGGCATCGTCGTTGCCGAGCCGGAGGGCCGTCAGACCCGATACGAAATCGCCGACCCGCACCTAGCTGCTGCCCTCGTCGCACTGGTGGACGTGACGCTGGCTGTCGACGTGCACGCCCCGTGCGTGGACTCGGCGTGCACGGTGGCGGGCTGCTGCGGAGCGGGGGCTGGCGCGTGAGCGAGGCGTGTGGTTGCGAGCATGAGCCTGCCGCCACGGCGGGAGAGGAACACGAAGAGGCTGAGCGGCCCTGGTGGAAAGACCGCGGGATCATGGTGCCGATCTTCTCGGGTGTCGCGTTCCTGGGGGGTCTGATCCTCGAGTGGTCCGGCTTAGAGATCCCGGCGTTGGTGCTGTTCTGGGTCGGACTACTGCTGGGCGCGTCGACGTTCACGCCGGGCGCGATCCGGAAACTATTCAAGGGCAAGCTCGGCATCGGGTTGCTGATGACGATCAGCGCGATCGGCGCAGTCATCCTCGGGTACGTGGAGGAGGCTGCAGCTCTGGCGTTCTTGTACTCGATCGCTGAGGCGCTCGAGGACAAGGCGATGGACCGCGCCCGCGGCGGGCTAAGGGCACTGCTGAAGCTCGTGCCGGAGACAGCGACGGTGCTGCAGGGCGGTGTCTCCGCGCAGGTACCGGCGAGAGAGTTGACGGTTGGCCAGGTCATGGTGGTCCGCCCGGGTGAGCGGATCGCGACCGATGGGATCGTCCGATCCGGGCGCTCCAGCCTGGACACATCGGCGATCACCGGGGAGTCGATCCCGGTCGAGGTCGAGCCTGGCGATGTTGTGTCGGCCGGTGCGATCAACAGTGCCGGCGCGCTGGAGGTTGAGGCGACGGCTGCGGGCACCGATAACTCGCTCACGACGATCGTGGAGCTGGTCGAGAAAGCGCAGACCGACAAGGGCGAGCGTGCCCGTCTGGCGGACAGGATCGCCCGCCCACTGGTGCCCGGCGTTCTGATCCTCGCGGCGCTCGTCGCGATCATCGGTTCGCTGCTGGGTGACCCGGAGGTGTGGATCACCCGCGCGCTCGTCGTGCTGGTCGCGGCGTCTCCGTGTGCGCTGGCGATCTCGGTCCCGCTGACGGTCGTCGCTGCGATCGGCGCCGCGAGCAAGTTCGGTGTGATCATCAAGTCCGGCGCCGTTTTCGAGCGCTTCGGTACGGTCCGGCACGTCGCCGTCGACAAGACCGGAACCCTTACCCGCAACGAACCCGTGGTCACCGCCGTACTCACCGCGAACGGTGTAACCGAGGTCCAGGCGTTGGCGTGGGCGGCTGCGCTGGAGCAGCACAGCACACATCCTCTTGCCTCAGCGATCACCGCCGCAGCTCCGGGGACACCGGCAGCTGCAGATGTGACCGAGCAGGCCGGCCACGGTATTGACGGCACCGTCGACGGATCGAGAATCACCGTCGGCAGTCCCCGCTGGCTGGACGCCGGCGACCTCGTTGAGCGGGTCGCAACGCTGGAAGAGCAGGGCATGACCGTCGTCATCGTGCACCGAGACGGGTCACCGGTCGCCGCGATCGGCGTCCGCGACGAGCTGCGCCCTGAAGTCCCCCAGGTAGTCCGGACACTCACCGGCCAGGGCGTCGGGGTGACGATGCTCACCGGCGACAACGCCCGGACCGCTCGTGCCCTGGCTGCGCAGGCCGGGATCAGCGATGTGCGCGCGGAGCTGCGCCCGGAGGACAAGGCGACCGCGATCGGGGAACTGTCGAAGGCGGGACCGGTCGCGATGATCGGCGATGGCATCAACGATGCCCCCGCCCTCGCGGGCGCAGACGTCGGCATCGCGATGGGCGCGACCGGCTCCGACGCAGCGATCGAATCCGCGGACGTGGCCTTCACCGGCCATGATCTACGCCTCATCCCGCGGGCGTTCGATCACGCCCGGCGCGGTCGACGGATCATCAACCAGAACATCATCCTGTCGCTGCTGATCATCACCGCCCTGCTCCCGCTCGCGCTCTTCGGCGTCCTGGGGCTCGCGGCTGTCGTCCTGGTCCACGAGGTCGCCGAGGTCATCGTGATCCTCAACGGCCTGCGGGCCGCCCGCACCCGCACGCCACGACTGGGACGCTGATGCTCGCCACCATTGGATCAGCGATCGGCCTGTTCGCGGCAACCAACATCGACGACATCGTCGTGCTCACCGTGCTTTTCCTCGCCTCCAGCCGAGGGAAACCCCGGCCGTGGCAGATCGTCGCAGGCCAGTACCTCGGGTTCATCACCCTCGTCGTCATCAGCGTGATCGCCGCGCTCGGCCTCACCATCGTCCCGGACGAATGGGTCGGCTTCCTTGGCCTGATCCCGCTCGGCATCGGCATCTGGACGCTCATTCGCGGCCTGCGCCGCAACGGCGATGACGATGACGACGACTCCAAGATCACCGCGGTCGGACTGTGGGGCGTCGCTGGTATCACGATCGCCAACGGGGCGGACAACATCTCCCTCTACACGCCGATCTTCCGCACCAGCACGCCCGGCGACGTCGCGATCATGATCGTCGTGTTCCTCATCCTCGTTGCCGTCTGGTGCGCGGCGGGCCGGCTCATCGGCACTAACAAGGCAGTCACCGAGGGGTTGGAGCGCGTCGAGCACTGGCTTGTACCGGCAGTTTTCATCGGTCTGGGCCTGTTCATCCTGATCGAATCCGGGGTCATCGTCCGTCTGATCGAGGTCCTCGCATGATCCCTTCCGAAACAGAAGCTCACCCGCCCGCTGTGCGCGAGCGGTCGTCGGCGCGGCGGTGGCAGCTCACTGGTGGAGCGCTCCTGATCGCCGTGATTGTCGTGTTGATTGATCAGGGAACGAAGGTGTGGGCTGAAGCGGCCCTCACTGAGCGTGAGCGCGTCCCCCTAATCGGTGACCTGTTGGGTTTGCAGCTCGCCTACAACCCCGGAGCGGCATTCTCCTTCGGGGAAGGCTTCACCTGGGTGTTCGCGCTGCTAGCCGTCGCCGCCACCGTCACAGCAATCGTGTTCGCGTTCCGAGTACAACGCCTGGGATGGGCAATCGTCATCGGCGCGCTCGGAGGAGCTGCCGCCTCACACGCAGGCGACCGCCTTTTCCGCGATCCGGGATTCGCCCGCGGACACGTCGTGGACTTTCTCGCCTACGGAAATTGGTTCATCGGGAACATCGCCGACATCGTGATCTTCGCCGCAGCGGTCACCGGAGCGCTCCTCATGATCCGCGCCGGCGATGAGGCCACAAAGTGAAACCGCTTTGAGAAGCGGGGACAACCCATCAACTCGCCCTCTACATCGGCGCTATTGCTCGGCGCGCAGCTCGTCGGCACCCGCGGTGCGGAAATTTCCAAGCGCATCGACACCTACGCGGCAGCGCTGCACCACAGCATGACGATCGCCGCAATGAGCGACCTCGACCTCTCCTACACGCCCCCGCTCGGCTCCCCCTGGGATGCCGTGCAGGTCGCAACACAGGCATGGGAGCGCGAAGTCCGGACAATCGCCGTGGTGTAGCTCGCCCGTGCGTGCGGCTTCTGAGTGTGGGGACTACGTAGGCGGGCGGTCACGTCGTAAGCGAAGCGCGACCCACAAACCGCATCGTCGACAGATGAACGCACCGTCGTCTCCGAGGGCGTGCAGCTTCCTTCGTGGTAGATGCCGGCCGCAGCACGTGCAGGCGACATCGAGCTCAGTCTCCATAGGCCCTCATTGCCTCTCGGATCTGTTCAACCGTTGGCATCCCGGCCAACCCAGCAGGTGTGCTGTAGATGCGGCAAGCCAACTCACTACTACGATCCGACCCCGGGAAGAGATCGTTTCCGTCCACCGTGATCGTCGGGGAGCCCGCAAATTGAACCCCGGCGGCGTCTTCCTCTGTTCGGATGAGTCGATAACGCAGGCTCAATCCGTCGTGGCCTGTTTCGCTAAGCGCCTCGGCAACACGACGACTGGCCTCAACCCAGCTAGGGCAATCAGCGATATGCAGCAGCTCAATCTCCACGACTCAATCATCCTCGATTCTCTGCTGATGTCGTGACCCATTTGTGGTGGAGGGCTATCACCGAAAACGATCGTTTCTGGCGGGTGCACCGAGGTCGACTGCCGACGGCTGTGACTGTTAGCGCTTCATGGCGGTGTTCTGTGATCGCTTCGTGTCGCTAGTTGCCGATGACGAGGATGCTGGCTGCGGCTTCGACGACGTCGTCGGTGATGGTGTCGAGCTGGTTGATCTTGAGTACCCGGTTGATTTGGGGGAAGAGTCTTTCGAGGAGGCGGAAGTTGCCGCGGGTGATGCGTTCGATGGCGGCGATTGCTTGCGAGTCGGTGAAGTCGTCAGGGTCGAGAGTCCTGCCCAGTCGCTTCCAATGGCGGTCGAGAACGAAGAGGAGCTCGTCGCGTCCGAGGGTGCGGTAATGGTGTGAGAACCCGAGCCGGCTGTAGAGCTGGGGGTAGTGGCGAAATCGTTCGTCGATGCCGGGCATGCCGATCAGGATCATCGCAAGGTGGGTGCGGTCGTGTTTGTCGCGGAGCAGTTCCAGGGCGGTGGGAGTGAGCCGTTCGGCTTCGTCGATGATCAGCAGCTCCACAAAACGAGTGACGTCTTTCTGCTTTGCGGCCGCGGCCCCTGGGGTCAGGGATCGGAGGTGCTCGTCGGCGCAGATCCCGACTTTGATCTGCCAGTGCATGATCTCGTTCATCAGCGATTTGGGACTGCAGAGCACTTCGGGTGTGTAGAAGACGGTTCGGGATCGGTTCGCCAGAGCGTAGTGCGGAGCGTCTTGGTCGCCGCGGGGTCCCCAATCATTGATGTAGGCCTCGAGGGCGTCCCAGTTCGCGTAGCGGCGGGCGGAGTTGGTTTTGCCGACGCCGGCGGCCCCGTGGCAGATCCCGATGGTCTTCTCCTTCCGGACAGCGTTGGCGAATTCGGTGAAGCGCCGGTGTTCCTTGGTGACGATGAATGCTTGATTCATCACTCGTCCTCTTCGTAGGTGCGAAGCCGCGGCCGCTGCTTCGTGGGTTCGGGGGTGCGCGGTTCCTCGCGGGTAGCAACTGTTGGGATGCGATCGTTGATGACGCGACGCAGCTGCTTGCGGCGGGCGCGGCGGGCCGTTTCAATGTCGCGGAGGCTGAGTCGGAGGTTGGGGTGGGCTTCGTCGATGGCGGTGCAGATGAACGTGTCACGGTCGTAAACGCGGATCTCGGAGATGTCGCGTGGATCGTACCGGATCGTGATGGTGTGCCCAACAAAAGGCGCAAGAGTCGGGGCGAGGTAACGCTGGCCTTGGAAGTGGATGCCATCACGTTGCACCACCCGGCTCTTCGGAACAGTAAGGAGCAGCCCGTCGAGTTCTTCGAGACTCTCTGGCATTCGGGGTAACCAGCCGTCGCCAACCCAGGCGTCCCTCGGTGAGATCCCCAACTCGCTATGGATTCTGTCGTTATAGGTGCCGATGAATTCACCGATCGCGCGATCGAGCCCTGCCAGGTCGAGAACTGGTTGTGGTGTCCGGCTGCCGGGTCCGAGATGTCCGGGGAGGGTGCTGAGGAGTTCGGTGTTGATAGTGCCGAAAAACCGTTCGATCTTGCCCCGCCCCTGGGGTCGTCCGACGGTCGAGTGGATGATCCTGACGTGCAGGGCAATGGCGGTCCGCTCGAGGTGGTGGCTGATGAAGTCGGAGCCGTGGTCGACGTGCAGGATGTCCGGGATGCCGCACATCGCCCACGCCGGGTCTGTTTTTCGCCAGATCGCCTGCCGAAGGGCCAGGGCAGTGTTGATTGCTGAGGGGGCGCCGGTGAAGACCATGTACCCGCAGATCGCGCGGGAGTAGTCGTCCATCACTGTGGTCAGCCAGGGCCGGTCGGGTTTCCCATCGGCGCCGGCGATGAGGATGTCGAGTTCGGTGTGGTCGGACTGCCAGGTCTGGTTGGGGTGTTCCGCACGGCGGCGGAACACGAGCTCGTGCTTGTCCCGGTACGAGACCGGTCCCTCGAGAGCGAGTGCGACCAGCGCCGGATCGAGGGCTTGGACGATCTGCCTGACGGTCGCATAGCTCGGCGCCGGCAGCTCTCGTGCCCGCGCATCGATGACGGCAAGGCGATGCAGCGTGGCGATACTCGGGCGAGGTCGGGTGAGCGCCAACCGTTCGACAAGCTGGACTGTCTCGGCCGAGGTTCGGCGGACACCCTTGTCTGTGCGTGGATGAGGATCGAGGGCTGCGACGCCGCCTACTCGGTAGAGCTGGTGCCAGCGTTGCAGTGTCCGTGCGGAAATCCCGGTCTCTCGGGCGAGGTCAACTAGCGAGATCTGGTCTTCGACATGCAGCCGAAGAACACGCCAACGCTCGGCTGCGTCCACGAGTCACCTACACGGTCGCGCTCTCGCGAGCCGCGAAGGCCTGCTGGTGGCGGTACAAAGTGGCCCGGCTCCACCCGACGAGTTTCGCCGCGTCCTCAGCGGTCCGTCCCTTCGCTCGAGCTTCGGAAACAAGCTTGAGCTTGTCGGCAACTACGACGGGGTCCGACAGCGGCCTCCCGAACCTGGTTCCGCCTTTCCGGGCAGCCGTGATCCCGGCGTTCACGCGTTCCGTGATCAGCTCACGTTCGTACTCGGCCAATGTGGCGAGCATGTTCAACATCAGCCGGCCCGAGGTCGTCGACGGGTCGATGCCATCCGAGATGCTCTTCACCTGCACGTCCCGCTCTCGAAGCAACTTCACCGTGTTGAGAACATCGATGAGGGATCGTCCAAGACGATCGACCCGCCACACCACGACCGTGTCACCTGGCTTGGCGTACTCCAGGAGCTTCTTCATCCCGGGGCGCGAGATCGCGGTCCGACTGCCCGAGGTGACGTCGGCGAAAATGTCCCGCTCCTGCACGCCGGATTTGACGAGGGCGTCGACCTGCAGCTTCGCGTCTTGGCTCTTGGTGCTAACCCGTGTGTATCCGAGATGTCTCACTAGGCCATTGTGCCTCAGAAACTGCTAGAAGCGGTGGAAGAAAGACACTTTGCGGTAAGACATGTTTCCGGGACAGATGGTGCCCCGGAACTCCGCCACTTCTTCCCGCGGCTCGGGAGAGGTTTCGCGTGCCTCGGAAAGCTTTAGTTAGATGAGGCACAAAGCCAAAGCCTGAATATCAGCCTGCAGCGGGTGTGATTACCTTTTCGCCCGCGGGTGTGAGCGCGTGCCAGGTGCCTTTGACACCTTGTCCTTCGACGTCGCCGGGGGCGGCGTCTTTAGAGAAGGTGTAGATCGGCATGCCATTGACGGTGATCTGTTTGGCACCGTTCACGCCGGTGATCGTGCTTATGGTGCCGGTGATGCCGGTGACGGTCGGGGTAGCTGAGGTGGTGGTGATGGCGGGCCAGGTAGTTGCGCACACGTCGGTGCAGCTGCTGGTTCCGGAATTGGGTACATCGGTGTCGAAGGCGTAGGCGGTGAGTCCTTCGCCGTTGACGATGATCGTGCCGAGGCTGCTTGTCGCGGTTGCAGCGTCCGACTCCGCCACTGTCGGCACAGATGAAGTGGGGATGCTCGATGGTGCCGAGCCTGAGGCCGCGGAGGTATTGCTGGCCGAGCAACCTGCCAGTGCAAGCGTGGCGAATGTGGCTGCCGCAAGGGTGAGGGCAATCTTCGATTTCATCGGGAGGTCTCTTTCAGAGTGAGGTGAGGTGTGGTGCGGGGTGGTTCAGACGGTCTTCGCTGCAGGGGGCATGAAGAGAACGCCGGTGAGGGCGCTGCCGTGGAATGTGCGGACGGCCACGACTGCCCAGGCGGTGAGAAGTGCGGCGAAGGCGAATACGGCGGCGACCTGGAACGCGACTGATCCGGTGTGCAGGGCTACCCCGGTGAGGCCGGTGACGCAGGTACCGACGGGAAAGGTGAACGACCACCATGTCAACGAGAACGGGAGGTGTTCGCGTGCGGTTCGCACGGTGATCGCTAGGGCGAGTGCTGCCCAGAGGGCTGCGAAACCGAGTACGGGTACCCCGTAGATCACGCCGAAGGCCTGAAGGGCGTCGGCGAGGGATGTGGTGGTAGCGAGGTGGGCGTTGCCGCCGAGCAGGTTCACGGCGGTGACGGATTGGCCGAGCGGGCCAAGCACGATCCAGAGCGTCGGAACCATCGCGGCCGCACCGATCTTGTGCGTGGTGAGGCGCGACCAGATGAGGGTGATGACGATGAGAGAAGCGAGGAGGCTGAGGCCGAACATCCCGTAGCAGGCCAGCAGCATGGTGAGCCTGGCCTGGCCCTCGGGCAGGTACGGGATGAGCAGGGCGCCTGTCGACGCAGAGACCATGGGCGGCACGATGGGCATCAGCCAGCCGCCAAACGCGCTGTCGGCCGAGACCGTGAACTTCGTGAAGGTCAGGTACGGCACCGCGACAGCGGTTGCCAGGCCCATGATCGTGCCGAGGGCCCAGAGCACGGCGTCGATGGCGACGGCGGTCTGTTCGCCGAGAACGTCCCGGCCGAGGAGGATGGTTCCGGCCCCGACGGTGAGGAGGGCCATCGCGGGCGCCCCGTAGAAGTGGGCCATGACGGGGTTCAAGTGGTGGGTGCGGGCCGTCTCCCTGTTCGTGACCCAGTGCATGACCGTCGCGGCGGTGAGCGCGACGAGCAGCACGCTGGCGATGACCCACACCACTGTCGCCGCAGCGCGAAGGCCGGCGAACTGCAGGGGGAGGGTGGCGGCGGCGTTGGCTACGATTCCTGTGCCCATGACCGACGCGTACCAGTTCGGCGTGATGTTCCGGAACATGTGCATCGGGTGTTCGAGCTCGCGCATAAGCATCCGTGACGGGGTGGCGGGTCGGACGGCCTGGGCGGTTGACATGCTTCAACCCTCCTCTTCGCGGGGCGACCGCAGAAGACCGTTAGGCTTGTGGGGTCACAAGCAGAGCTTGTGGGAACGGGACGATCGTGAGCGACTTCGAACTGCCTGATCTGAAAAGTCTGCAGACTCTCGCGGCCGTGGCAGAGTTCGGCAGTCTCACGTCTGCTAGCACGAACCTCGGGGTGACCCAGCAGGCGGTCTCCTCGCGCATCCGCGCCCTGGAAGTCCGCACCGGATCCGAGCTCGTGACCCGGTCGGCCCGTGGTTCCCAGTTGACCGAGGCGGGCATGCTGGTGGCCGGTTGGGCGCAGGATGTGCTGGATGCTGCCGACCGGTTCGAGGTGGCGGTCAGAGCTCTCCGAGACGCACGTCATTTGCAGCTGCGGGTCGGCGCGAGTCTGACGGTCGCCGAGCACCTCATGCCGGAGTGGTTGGTTGCGTTCCAGGCGGGGAGCGGGCATCCGGCTGCCGTCGATCTGGCCGTGGCGAATAGTCGTAGTGTTGTTGAGCAGGTGCGCGCGGGTGCCCGCGACATCGGGTTCATCGAGACCCCCGACGTGCCTTCCGACCTCGAATCGCGGGTCATCGGGTTCGACGAGCTTGTTGTCGTGGTCGGGGTGAACCATCCATGGGCGCGGCGTCGACGCGCGGTCAGCGCAGCAGAGCTCGCCTCGACCGCCCTGGTGGTCCGTGAAGAGGGTTCCGGCACGAGGCGCACGCTCGAACTCGCCCTCGGAGCGCTCGAGTCACCGCTGGTTCCGGATGCTCCCGCTTTGGTGTTGCCAACAACGACCGCGATCCGTTCCACCGCCGCCTCGGGTAGTGCGCCCGCGGTGCTGAGCTCACTCGCCATCCGCGACGACGTGACGCTCGGTCGCCTCGTTCGGGTTCGTATTGCGGGACTGGCGCTGAAGCGTCCGCTCACGGCGGTGTGGGCGCGCAGCACAACCGGCCTGCCGGAGAACGCCGAGCGACTGCTTCTGATCGCCCGGACGCATGCACGCTGAAACGACAGGGGTCGCGGGGAGAGCATCGAAGCTTGATCGCCTGGAAGAACCGCATGTGGCAGCCCTGAACGCACTCGTTCGACGGCTGCGCACAGCCGACCACGGCTCCCGGGTAGTGCCATGGGTCGACCCCGACAGTGGTGGAGTGCAAGCACGAGTGCTGGTGCTCTTCGAGAGCCCGGCGAATCTGACGGCGAGCGCCAACTCTTCGGCTTTCAGTTCAGAAGACAACGTGAACCCTACGTCGCGGTCATTCAAAGCCGCGCGTCTAGAGGCTGGAATGTCGCGTGGCGACTACGTGCGGTGGAACGTGGTCCCTTGGCCACTGTTCGACGCAGCCGGCGGGCGCCGCGTACCCAACGCCGACGACCTCAACGACGCGCAACCTGCTCTTGCTGCCATCATCGCTTTGATGCCGAGCCTGACCTCGATCGTGACGTTTGGTGCGACAGCGCTGACCGGGATCATGCGGTACTACACCCTGCATGCTCAACCGGTCATCGTGCCCGTGTTGGCGGCGCCGCACCCATCACCCGCGAACGGGCACCGGCGGGCCGAGAACCACGTGCGCGCGGTCAACGCGCTGCGCCGATCACTTCGCTGAGTCGACGCCATCGGGTCTGCTGACGATTCGGTTTCTGTCGTCGCGCGGCGCGCGGAGATACCCAACGCGGACGCCCTCGCCCGCTCGAGATGTCTTCAACCAATGCGTGTCAAAACGCATGCGATCCAAAACAGCCCGACTCCTGATCCCCGCCACCGAGCGACCACAGAACACCGCCCTGTACCGATCAACTCCACAGCCGACGGCACGACACGCCGGTCTCGCGCCTGCCGAAACCCCCTGCCGGAACCTGTTGCGCCGAAACGGTCCGCCCGACGTTTTAGGCAGGGTGAGACTGAAATTCGGTTACCGACGTTTCGTGAGACAGCCGGCTGCTCCATGCACGCTGAGCTGAGCCGCGGTGTCTCTGTGTAGCTGGCAGTAGTGCCATCGGGCCGCTTCGCCAAAAGTCTCGGTTCCAGACCCGGTCACGGCCCGTGGGATGACTGCCCGGCAGTGAAAGAGAGTCAGGCCGAGGGCGAGGTCACGCCGTGCATGCTTCGAGCAGCACAGCAGTGATGGGGCCAGATGAGGAATTTGCGCGCACCGCGACGCACGGAACGTATCGCGGCCGAGCGTCGCTGCTCGCCTCGTCGTCACTGTTGTCCCATTCGAACACGCGGAGCCGCAGGGTGTTGCAGAGTCGACCGATGAGTACGGCGAGCCCAAAAGGCAGAGCGAGGAGCAGGTCTACTTGAGCGTTGCCGTATGTCGCCGAAAGCTGGCGGATCAGACCAGCGACTTCGGAAGCTATTGCTCCTGCGCGAGCCGGGTCGATGAGGCCACGCTCGTGGAGTCGGATGACCGCGTAGGCATCAAGTTCTTCTCCGTGCTCGGCGAGGTAGCGGTCGAACGCCGCGTCACTTTGCGTGGGGAGAAGATCGACATACACCGCGACAGTTGGACGTGTGCCCTGTGGGGCTGGCTCCTCTGATTTCGTGGCAGTGAACTGGAGCGTTGGCGCTGACGGGACAGCCGCTTCTTCTCCGCTGGCCCAGATTGCATCGCGTTGATCGACGACCTCGAGATGGCCAATCCTTGCCGAAGGCAGGGCGATTCCTAGCGCGAAAGCGATCGACAGGTGTGCGCCACCCGTTATGCGTACTGCCCGAGCGCCTGTCCTGGTGATCGCATCTGGCAACAGTGTGAGGCTGCGACGGAGGTCCTCCAGTCCGGCCGAGTCCGGAAGCGTTTCGTGACTCGACCGGCGTACACGTATGTCGAGCTGGGCGCCAGTACGGTCGTAGACCTGGCCGATGTTTCGAGTCTGAATCGAGAGGTCGAATCGCCCATTGTTTTCCACCAAAGGGCGATGTTGCGCCATGCGATGTGCAACTGCCTTTCCGACGAGTGAAAGCAGTCCCTCCGGGCTTGTACCACTTTGATCTACACCCTTCAGGTCATCCTTCACTCGGCCCAAGAGCCGATCGGGAGCGCTGTAGTCAAGCGACGCAGATGATTCCTTTGCGACGTCGTTGGCGATCAGGAGTTGGAATCGGGCGTCAGACCGATGGAGGTCGATCAGCTTCGGCGCTTCGATGCCTCGAACGATCGCACTGTTCGCGATGTCCTCGGTGATGACAAACACCGCGCCCGACAGGCCATCGCCGATTGCTTCGGCCAGCCTCTCCGCAGTGTCCCCAGGGGGGAGGTCATCCTTGTCCCGCCAGACTGGAATGCCAGCGGCGCGTAGCAGCCAGGCGAGATTCGCCACGATCTCAGCCCCGTCGTTGTGTCGATAGGAAAGAAACAACGGACCGAGTACGTCGACACTCGTGCTCATTTTGATACTCCTGATCGCCTCTGCTCCGGGTATGTGACGAGTATGCAACGGAAGTCCGACGCCCGCGCCGCAATCCGCCCGGACGGCCGCGTGTCGGAGGCCCGGACTATCCTGATGACTACGCAGACCGGACGGAGTCGTCGCATCTGCCCAAGGTCACTGGGAGGCTTCATGGCAGTGCTGGATTCGTTCGACTCGTTGCAGGCTGAGATCGACGCGGACGTGGAGATTGTGCAGCTCGCAAGAGAGCGTCGAGACGTTTTCAAGACCGCTCTCAGCACAGCGCCTGATGTGAAGCTGGTCTGGGGGTCTGGATCTCTGGCCCGGAGCACGCAGCTGCAACCAGTGCACGATGTCGACCTGGTCGTCGAGTTCGACCCCGATCAGCATCCAGAGTGGGGCCAGCCTGGGAAGTCGGCCGAAGATGCAATCGAACGATGCCGCGATCTCGTCCACGAGCTGCTGTCTAGCGAGAGCGGATCACACGCGCAGCTCGTACGGCAGGTCAACACCGCAAACCGCAATCGAGCAGCAAAATGCTTCATCGACCCGCCCGGATCAGACGATGCGTTCACCGTCGATGTAATGCCGGCCCTACGTCGTTCGGATGGGATACTTATCCCTTTCAAGAGAGAAGAGCGATGGTCTCTGGCTGACCCCGAGTACCTCATCAACGAAGTCGCGGCGCGCCAACGTGAGTGGCCTCAGTTCCGGCCACTGGTGCGGGTACTGAAGTACTGGGCAAGGCAGCACAAACAGGACACCGGTCGGGTGAAATCGCTCGTGATGGAGGTTCTCGCTCTCGAATGTCTTTCTCAAGCGAACCGCCCAGAAGCCCTCAAGAATTTCTTCATCGAGGCCTCGAATCATGATCTCGTGATCGAAGACCCGGCGGAGCTATCTGGCTTGATTCAACCGGATCTCGATACTGCTGGCCTGCGCCGCGCCCTCGAAGACTCGGCTGCGTCAGCGTCTGCAGCGGTGAAAGCGGTCGCGAACAACGATCAACCCACCGCCACGCGACTTTGGCAGAGTATTTTCGGCGAGGCTTTCCCGCTCGTGCTGCCCCCGACCGGTGAACCCGACCCAGGCCCGCGTCCGATCAAGGACTCTCCCCAGGGATGATGCTCGCTACACGCACCTGGTGGGAAGATGACCCGCTCCGACTCGAGCAGGAGAAGATGGATGTGCGAGGCGTCGCACCTCTGCTCCAATGGACACCGGAAGGACCCGGATACTTCGAAGGCCCGTTGCCTCTCTGGCCCTTCGCGAGGCCTGCGCCCGCCGAGATAAGTGATCTGGTCGATCCATTCGTTGTGCGGGTCGAGTACACTCACGCGTTCCCGGCGGCGCCGCCCCAGGTTGTTCCGCTCATTCCGCAGCCAGCTCAGAACCTCCGAGGCTTCACGCAATTTCATGTGCTCCCGAGCGGGCGACTATGCCTGATTCGCGACGCTGATCAGTGGTACCCCTGGTCTCAGACCAGCGAACTGCTGCGGAAGGCTTCCGGGTGGGCAATCGAATTCGCACTCTTGGAGAAGCGAACGATCGCAGAGATGACGACCAGCGGGATCGCGCATGACGATTGCCTAGACTCGATCATCGAGAAGGCCGTCGAGGAGTCTCGTTGACGATCGGAGAAGACTGGCTGGTTCTCCTGCCCTCGGAAGCGCAAGAAGTCATCGAGAACGGGCATGGGTGGGGCAATCTGACGTGTCGGCTTTCTGGTCCCGATCGAGCGGCGTTGGTCGTCGCGCTCTCAAACGAAGGATCAGATCGCGTCCCGGTCATCACCGACCCCGGGCATTTCCTGATGAGTGCCGACTTCCACCCAGCCGGCCACTGGTACTCGGTCACGCAAGAAATCGTGGTCGTGGAGTATTTCCTGACGAGGCAATCCGGCAGCCTGACGTTCGAAGAGTTCAAGCGCATTGTGCCCAGGGCCCTCGAGCCTTCCCCCGGAAAGTGGTCGATCGCCGTAACTTATTGCCCCGAACCCCCGGAGATCGTGGACGGGCAACCGCGACCGGCTTGGTCAGCCTGGATGGTTTCCGAATCCGTCGTGCGTCCGATTGCGCTAGACATCCACAACGGGCAAGAACTCCTCAGTGCGCTTGACGGGTACTGGCCGATCCGACAGCTCTCGCAGACGCGGGTCTTGCTACTGGGCGCAGGAAGTATCGGTGGCGCCGTTGCGGAGGCACTTGCCAGCTACGGCGTTGGTCAGATCGACGCTGTCGATCCAGATCGGTTCCTGTTCCACAACGTGCCGCGACACGTCCTCACGACCGCTCGCGTGGGCATGAACAAGGTGGATGCACTCGCGCAGACGATTGGAGCCAACTGGCCGGAATGCGGATTCGTTGCGTGGCCAATCGACCTCGTCGTCAACGCCGACGTCGTCCGACCATTGCTCGATGCCGCGGACATAGTCATCTGCACCGTTGACGGCGTGGAGCCGAGACGCGTTGCGAACTACCTTGCCCGCAGAGCTGGGAAGCCGATCGTTCTCGCTTGCGTACTGGGCGACGGGCGATACGGCGAGATCCTCCGGATCCGTCCCCTACCAGAGGTTGGGTGCCTTGAATGCCAGAGACGACGCCTCCAAGAGGCGGGACGCATAGATCTTGAGACCACGCTCGACCGTGGGTACGGCACCGGCACTCGCCACAACCCCATGACCGCCGTCGGCGGTGATCTCCACCTCATCGGTCAACTTGCGGCGAAGATCGCGGTCGCCACCCTACTGCGGCGGCAAGGTGAACTCGATCAGACGCTCGTCGACGACAACCTTGTGATCGCACTACGACCGGCCCCCGAGTATCCCAGCCCGTTCAACGCGACGCGAATGCTCGATCAGACCTGGTATCCCGCTGGGCGACCCTACGATGATTGCCCAGCATGCAGTCCGACGTGACAATCGAGATCGAGGCAGCAGCGATCGAGTTCATCGGACGGACGATCCGAGCAGGCGATCCTCGGTATGAAACGGGCGGAGCGCTATTCGGTCCATCTGACGGCAGTCGCGTCCTGCACGCCGCCGGTCCAGGTCCAAAGGCTCTCCACGGCGCTCGGCTTTTCCGTCGCGATCTCGCGCACACGCAGGAGATTGCGGAGCAGCTATATCGATCTGATGGGTCACATTGGATTGGTGAATGGCACACCCACGTAGACGTTCCACCAGTACCCAGCGAGGTCGACCTCGAAACCTACGTGAGGCACGTCACCGATCCTGACCTGCAATTCGGCCGTTTCGTAGCACTCATCGTTTCACTCAGCGGCACAGTTCCGACGCTTGCCACGTGGTCAGTGGAGCACCGAGGAGCTCACATTTTCTTGGTGGCAGGCGGGGCACGGCCGATCGTTCTCTGACGGCGACGCAGCCGCAAAACTGTGCTTCGGGGCGGGACATCAAGCTTCGAGTTCGGTGCCGCTGGTTATGACCGCGGATCGGTCTCATCGGCTCCGAAGATCGGGGACTGAGTCGGGGAGGAGACGATCAAGAGGTACCTCGAGTACTTGAGATAATGCGAGCAGGGTCCGAAGCGTGGGGTTGATCGGAGCGCCGGGGCGAGACTCGCCCTTCTCATACTTCTGATACGTGTACCGGGTCAGGCCAGCGCGATAGGCCACGTCTTCTTGACTGAGGTTCGCGCGGTCCCGAGCGGAGCGAAGCGATGTGGCCAGACGCTGGGCGTAGATTCGCCAGGCAGCTTCGACCTGCTCATTTCGCCTTGACACTTACTCAGACTGCTGAGTGGCGCACTCCCGTACGGCCTATTCTGTATGGCATAATTTCGGAGGCCATACGAAACAATCATGTCTCCGTCGGATTGCTCCGCTGTTCCTTGCACGTGTGCTGCCCATCCCGATGACAGGCGGTCGTGCCGCGGGAGAGGCCCGTGCATACGACCGCAGAGGTGGTGGCCTGAGCATGCATACGTCGTACCCGGTCTGGTGGAAAGACATTGAGGCCCCTCCGCCCGTCGAGTGGGTGTACATCTTTGAGGAATTCACTGGGGCTGAGAGCGCCGAGGAGTGGGCACTCGCTGCTGCGATCTTCGTGGCGCAAACCCGCCGACGCACTGCTGCCGGACCTACGTTTGCTGAGTTGTTCGTGCATCTGCTGCCCGATACGGACGGGATACCGGGCCCTCTGCCCGCTGGGCTGGAGTTCATGGAGAGGCGACGCGTTGTCGCAGGATTCCGTGGGCTCGCTGCGATCGAATGGCGACGGCGAGGGATGATTAGCTTTGACAAAGGGGTGATGCGGAGCCTACGTGTCGGACGCGAGTTTCGGGTCCACTCGCGACGCCGACAACTCGCACGTCTGGAGCAACAATGACCGCGAACTTCCCGCCGAGCCTTGAGAGCGTCGTCGACCGCTTCGCAGCGGACTGGCCCGCGATCATCGATGTGAACCCTGGGTGGTATCCGCTGATTGCCGCGCTCGACTCCCGCCTCGCGGCTATTGCCCCCGCGTACTCCGTCTTCCAGGTGAAGTCGAAATTCGGCTCCCTCAGCTTTTTCGCGGCCGCCTCTGAGGACCCAGAAGAGTACGACGAGGAGTTCAACGAGACGATTCGAGCCGCGGAGTGGGAGAGCATCGTGACTTGTGAGGAGTGCGGGGCACCCGCTCGCCAGTACGCGATTCACCTATGGACGTGGACGTTGTGCGCTGAGCACGCGGCCGAAAAGGCCCGTTGAATGTGTCCCGCAACGGTTGCTGCAGCATGAGTCAAGAACATCTCCGACTTCGTCACCGCGACTCAGGCTGTTCATCGACCTCAGCCGCCACGATTGATCGCAGCCGAGCGCCGGGCGATCGCCGAGGTTCGAAGTCAGCGGGGGCAGTGGCAATACTCGGATGGTCGATCGGCGAACTTTGGCCCGGGAAGTGAGTCCGAGTTCCGCGATGCGTGCTCGCCTCGGACGGTCTCGAGGTTGGACGGCTGCCGCATGAGATCAGGTCGACACAGATTCTGGTCAGACATAGCCAGATCTAGGGGTTTATAGGGATGTATACGGAAACGCTATACATCCCTATAAGTCTCAGGATTCCAGCGAGTGTGGGACGACGTTGCCGCGACGATGGTCCTCTCAAGGCGATTTGCCATGACTGCGACGCGGAGGCGACCAACATTGCGCTCGCGTGGGCGGACGTTCGCCGTTATCTCATCTCTCCCTTATGTGAACGATTGAGCTCTCGGTTTGGAGACGCTCGCGAAGTACGCGATTCTCAAGCGTGAGCCGCTGCACTTGCGCGGCTGACGCGGCGACCAGGGAGGCCAGCTCTGAGACGCGTTCACGAAGGCGGGCCTCAGTTTCATTGCGTCTTTCTTGATCGGCGGGGCGGGGCGCAGTTCCTGTTCGCGTGCGCTGACGGCGCTTGTCTGCGACGGACTGAGCTATCTCAGGGAAGTGGCGCCAAAAGGTGCTGTTGGCCAGGCCGACATGTTGCGCGAGTCGGCGAACCGTGAGGGGCGAATCGGACTCGTGTCCTGAGAGTTCCTGAATGGCCGTTTGGACCTGTTCAATCGTTGGAAGGTTAACTCGTCGAGTCATCGGGATCTCCGTTCAGGCGGCTGAGGATACGTGCTCGTCGTTGCCGTAGGCGGTCGATGAGTAGTGGAGGCAAAGCAGGGCGCTGCATGAGGTCGGCGTCGATTTGGAGGATCTCCAATCGCCAGGCGGAGAGGTTGTCTTCGGTCAACGCCACGTTTTGACAGGTGAGTGGCTGGCACGTCTCCAGGTCCGGGCCGTCCGGTGTCATCTGACATTGTGCCTTCGATGCATCGAAGATGCATGTCACGTAATGGCCCGGGTAGACCTGTGGTCCTCTCGACTTTAGAAGTCGGAGAAAACGGCGGGGATCCGTTTGCACAGTGCCTGCGTATACACCGTTCGAGCTGAACTCTGACAGCCTTGCGTGAGCTTCGTCGGCTGCCGGTCCGGCGAGTTGGAGATGATCAGTTCGCTCGATCATCGCCAAGAGGTGCTCGCCGCGTGCGAGTGCCTGTTCGGCTTCGACTTCCGCCCGAAAGCCAGAGTCGCTCGTGCCCGCGTACCCCTCGAACATTTGGATGCTGTGGTGCCGGTAGGCGATTGCGCCGGCGATTGCGCCTCCAGGACGGCGCGCGATGTACCAGGCGAGGGTCCGCCGAAACTGACGTGTGGTGAGACGCCACGGTTCGTCGTTGTGGTTGGGAATGCCGTCCTCGCGGTTGTGCACTCGGCAGTAACCGTTCACCCAGTCTCGAAAGCGATTCAGGGCGAGGTTCGTCCCGGCGACTGTTAGAACTTCGTTGGAGTTGCGTGCGCCGGATCCTCGACCCGGCCCTGTCCCAAGTGGGATGAACAGCCATGGGCCCGGCGACCCAGATGCTTCAGTTAAACGCCCGAGAACCCTAATCGCACGAGCGGCGGGTTCTCCGATAGTCCACATCGCGGGCACTCCCGCGACCTCTTCCTCGCCCTTGAATGCGAGGCTGTGGGCGAACCAGCGCATCGGAGTGCCCTGCGAGTCGGTGACGCACTCAGCGGCATCGGTTTGCAAGTGCTTGATCTCGCTGTCACGCATCCCGGACAGGAAAGCAATCACGATGTAGCAAGCCGTCTGCAGCAGGCTGGACATCCTTGATAGCGAGTCGACCTCGTGCGGGTTGGTTCGAAACCCCAGGATCCATGGCCGGCCGTCTAGTCGACCATTGATCCGTTGGTCCAAGTCCGCATATTCGGAAACACCTAGGGTTGCGGCGAGTTCAGCGATTTTGGTTGCGAAGGGGCTCAACGCGAGGGGGTTGCAACCGGCGGCGCGCGCGATCGCGGACATGTTGGGTCGGCCTGCGCTTCCGGGAAGTGGACGTCGAGCGGCTTCTGCTGCTGCAAGGTAGGCGCGAACGAGGCTCGGAGCCTGTCCCCAAGCAACTTTCTGACGTCGATGCGGGTCCTCGCCCACTCTCGACCTCGCTTTCCGGGCGTGCCAGAGAGCGGTGGCGTCGATGATGTCCTGCGAGAAGTCGTCGACGAAGCGAGTTGCCCAAACCAACAACGGCGCGTGGACGGCTTCGGGGATCCGCGAAGTGGCGTTCTCGGTGCGCTTTCCGGGATAGGGCTCGATCGACCAGAACGCGGTGAGGCGCGGATCGAATCCCAGCGCCCTGGCTCCGAGCGTGGATCGGTAACGCCAGAGATAGGCCACGGCAGTGCGCAACGCGTGCCGCTGCCACGGTGACCGAACGTTTGCGATGAGGTAAGTCTGATAGTCGTCGAGGTCGTGGGGCCGCAGGTCGGAAATCATCATCCCGGGGCGGAACGTGCTGAGCCAGTCGCTGAGGTGACGGATGCGATTCTGCATTGACAGAATCGTCTGGATGCCCGGCCGATCCTCGTGGGTCGGGATCTCACCAGAGAGGGCTGCGTAGCAGACCAGCTTGATCTCAAGTCGGTGCTCCGCAGGGATAGTTCCGAAGTGCAGGCTTTGAGAGCGTCCGCTTCGTTGCAATACGGCGACACCTACGGGCCAGACGTCGTCACTGAACCTTGCAGTCTGCGCGAGTGCCGCACCCTGAATCAGTGGGCGCCCGTGGAGAACGTACGGGTCGTCGGCCACCTCTGAAGGTAGTGCGTGGGCGTTGGACATCACGAATGCTCCCATCGTGGATCAACGAGATCTAGGAGGCGATCGCCTTGCTTGTGGTCTGTCGCTTCTTGAACCTCGCCCTCGGTGAATCGGGGAAGGACATCGTGACGGATCGCCGTCCAGCTTGGACCGTAGCGTCGCCACCAAGCATCGCTCGTCATGTGTGCGCGACGAGATTCGAGTCCTTCAAGGAGTGAGAGCAAGTTCGGGAGGTGGTCGCCCGTAATCACGCTGTTCGCGCAGCTGAAGCAGTCAAGGAAGGATTGAGAGCAGCGGCGTCCGGTCAAGGGATGGTGGGCATGATCTCGACACGCCGACCACGGCCCCTCGTCTAGTACGGAAGAGCCGGCGCTCGACGAAACCGCGGCGACAGGCATCGAAGTTGGGCGCACGTCGAGGCGTTGACGTCCGCTCGCCTGAAGAGCCTTCAGGTGGGCAGACCAGGCTGACCGTTCTGCGTCTGCGACGGCATCGGCCATGACACCGCGGGCCCAGTCAATGGTCGACGGGTCGCCTGATAGATAGTTGCGAAACAGCACAGGAACTGTGTTCGAGCGCGTAGCAGACGGCAGATGCCCACCTACTGCACGCGTGCGACGAACGTCGACGCTCTTCTTGAGCCTCGGAAAGCTCAGGGGCAGGTCATGCCCTGGAAAATGAGGAGAGTCTCCGGTGCCACGCGGCTCGTCGTTGCGGATTTGGTCCGAACTCTTGTCTGCGTGTAGGCCGTGTTTCCTGACCCAGTCCCGATTGCTCACCTCCGTGTTCAGGGCGGCCCCGAAAGGGTTGCCGACACGATCAGGTCCAGAGCGACCGGCCCCAAGCCATACGGCCCAGTAGGGGCTGTCAGCCACGAGCGATCTAGCTGGCTCCATAAGGCGGAGCATAAGGAGGTACAGCCCGCCAGGTGTGCGGAGTTCCTGGCCTGGCTTTCCGATTTCCCAGGTGGCCGAGTTGTGCCATCTGCCGGGGCCTCGTCGGCGCTTGAGCAAGCTGACCTCTACTGCGACGTCTTCGATGACGCGGTGACTGGTGGTCAGTTCTTTGATCGTCTCGACGTTCCATCCTGTCGTACTCACGAACAACGTCAGCAGAGGGATCAAGTCTCGCCTGGTGACGAAGACCTGTTCGCCCAACCGTCGACGGTGAGCCATCCGATCGAGGAAGGGAACCCCGTCGGCCGATATGCTGCCTGTCGCCAAGGCTTGCGCAATGGCTGGAGCGTCGTCGTCGGAGACACGTCGATCCAACCGATCGCGCAAAGATGCGACGTCCTGACGAGCGGCGGCGATAATCGACCGTAGTTCGCGGTCCGAGTATCCCGGAGCGAACGAGCGCGTGTTGCGCGTTCGCGGCCGGAATTTCTCGCGAAGGTCTTCTCCTATATCCACGGCGAAAGGGGGCAGATCGAGCAGCGTTCCGACGGCATGAAGGTGCTTCGTCACGGTCTGACGATTTGATGTCGCCTCAAGGCTTTCACGGAACCCGTCGAAGTGCCTCGGACGTAGCCGCTTGGGAGTCAAGGGCGGGTCGACGGAGCAGCTCAGGAAATGCACGAATCGCGACAGTATCGTCCAACCTCCCATGGCTGAAGAAAGAGTACGGAGACCTCCCGCTGGCCCCACTCGTTGGGCCCAACTCTCCGCCAAAGCAGGATGCCATCCCGGCAATGGCAGGGCGCCGATGTCGAACTCCCACCGTCGTCCGTCCTCGCCAACGAAGCGGACGATCGGTGACTCCGTGGCGGAGCGGGGATCCTCGCGGCTGTAGTGGCTAGACGGCAGTGAGGCTGGACGACCCACGCCAGTCGATCCGCGGCGACTCGTCGGGCCGTTCATGCGTTTTCCTGAGCAATAAGAACTGGATTGCTCGAGTCTTCCCATTCATCTGGGATGAGCTTCATCCGCGTCGTCATCTCGAGGTCTGCGAGAGTGTGCAAGTAGATCTGAGTGGTCTCGATGCTCCGGTGGCCAAGTCTGCGGCGCACCCAATCTAAGGGGTCTCCGAATACGCGCACGTACTCTCCACGTTGGTCCAAGTTCAAGGACCGAAGCGCCGCTATGTGCCCCCGCTGGAGGTGTTCCAGAGTGATGACCGCGAAGGAGTGGCGGAGCGTATGCGCGCTCGCATGCAGAGCGACCCGGTTCCTCGCGCAACGGGCGTTGGCCTGGCTGAAGATGTGTTTCCAACTCGAAACCGACATCGGGTCTCCGGATTCCGAAAGCCACAGCAAGGCTGGTTCTAGCGCGTCGCCGCGATCGACAAATGTGCGTCGGCGTTCCTCTGGGGTCAGCAGGTTTGTACCAATGCGATGCCCTGATCCGACCGCTCGCGCGTGCCGTCTGTCGGCGTCCAGGATGAAACTGTCCGGCGGTATGCGATGTCCACCAGAGGCTCGAAAGCGCTCGAGAGCCTCGCTTCGATCCGTCTCGACGTACTCGTGGAGCGAACGCAAAACACTCGATGGAATGTAGATCCACCGCGAGGATCCGCCTTTGGCCACAGACGCCGGTAAAAAATACCGGTGGTAACCGCTCGCCCGCGCTACGGCGGGCAACTCAAACGTAAACAGGCTCGCTTGTTCCGCCAGCCGCAACCCAGTGCGGACCAACATGTCAGCGAAGGTGGCGTTACGCGTGGCCCAGCGGCCTCGGAACTCCTGATCTCGTTGACCATCAGGTCTGTAACCGCGGAGGCCAATGTCCCGCCAGCGGCGATACGACGAAGACGGGAGCCAATCCAGCCTGTCGCGGCGCGCGCCATGAGACCGCGTCGCAGGGGCTGTTCCCCCATCTAGGAGGTGCCCGGCGCGTTGGCGGAACGCTCGACGCTGACGTTGCGGAATCGGGTTTTCCAGTATCGAGCCTCGGGCAACCTGCCAGGCGTAGTAGCGATTGACCGCGGCGACCTCTCGGTCCCACGTAGATGCTCCAACACGTGGTCCGTCCGGATCCTCCCGTCGCCACCCGAAATAGGCTTCGTGATCCTCCGGCGTCGCATCACGCCAGTTCTTTCCGCCGCGGTTCACATGAAGGAAGTTCAAGAATGCCGCCAGGTTGCTTGCGTAGCCAACCCGTGTCGACATCCTCGAGCCAAGCATATTTGCGGAGTGGAAGAAGTCGTTCAGTTCCGCGTCGTACTCGAAATCCGGGCTCACCAGGTAAGGCGTACCCACTGGGATGTGAGGTAGGGCACGTTGCAATAGACGCGCAATCATGTCCTCAGCATCTGAGTCTGTGCCGCCCTCGGTGCGGACCTGCTTGAACTGTCGCCAGCGTCTAGTGCTCGCGGTGAGCGGGGGATCGTCCATGCCCCCAGCCAAACCTTCGGGGCAACGCCAGGACACTAGACACGCGGCAAAGTACGTTCAAAAGCTCGCGATGAACCCCTGTCCGTGCGGGAACCACGGAGTGCGAGGTGCCGAGTGCATGTGTCCGCCGATGGCGATCCGCCGCTACGCGACCCGACTGTCCGGGCCGCTGCGTGACCGAGTGGACATCGACCTCCAGGTCGCCCGAGTGGCCGCTCGGACGGCCACGGCGGGGAGTGCGGCTCGCACGTCGACCGCTGATGCCGCGACTCGGGTGCTGGCGGCGCGCGCACGGGCCGCCGAACGCTGGAGTGGGACGCCGTGGCGTCGGAACGCGGAGATCCCCGGCACGTGGATGCGCCAGGGCGCGCTCCGGCTCAGCGCCGCAGACCGCGCGCCCCTGGATCGAGCCCTCGAACGCGGACTGCTCACGCTCCGCGGGTACGACCGAGTGCTGCGCTTGGCATGGACCATGGCGGATCTTGCGGAGCGCGAGCGGCCGGGACTCGAGGAGGTCGGTCGTGCCCTGCACCTGCGCCGGGGGTGGACACCGTGATCGACGAACTGTTGCAGGATGCTGCTGTCGTCGCGGCTGCGTCCAGCGTGCGCGCCGACGGCTCCGAACCGGCCGACGCGATCGCCAGGGCAGCGTGGAGCGTGATCGCTGAACCTGGCGACGGCGTCGCCGGGACGCTCATCAGCCAGGTCGGGGCCGTGGAGGCGATGCGCTTCGCGCTCGACGATCGTCTGCGGAGCGGGTCCGCCGGCGGTGTGTCGTTCCCGCGCGCGGATCGTGCGCTCAAGGAGGCCAGGGATCGATGGCGTCTTCGCGCATCGACACACGGCGTCCGCGATGCACTCGAGGGTGCGCGCGACGTGGGCGCGACGCTGCTGCTGCCCGGCGACGTGAGCTGGCCGACGTCGCTCGACGATCTCGGCGCGAACGCGCCGAGCGCCCTCTGGGTGCGGGGCGATGCGAGGCTGCTCGCACCAGGCCCGCATCTCTCGATCGTCGGCGCGCGGGCATCGAGCAGCTACGGCGAGCTGATCGCCGCCGAGATCAGCGGTGACCTCGCGGATTCCGGAACGGTGATCGTGTCCGGGGGAGCGTACGGCATCGACGGAGCGGTCCATCGCGCGGCGCTGGGCGTCGACGGCTCGACGGTCGCCTTTCTGGCAGGCGGGGTCGATCGGGCATATCCCGCTGGGCACGCGTCGTTGTTCCGCCGCATCGCCGAGCAGGGAGCGGTCGTGAGTGAGCTGCCCTGCGGTGCGGCGCCGACGAAGTGGCGGTTCCTGGCGAGGAATCGGCTGATCGCTGCGCTCGGGGACGCCACGGTCGTGGTCGAGGCCGGATGGCGGAGCGGATCGCTCAACACCGCAGGGCACGCGTCGACGCTCGGGCGTCCACTCGGTGCGGTGCCGGGGCCTGTGACGTCTGCCGCTTCAGCCGGCTGCCATCGGTTGCTCCGTGAGTACGATGCGGTGTGTGTGACGTCCTCCGCCGATGTCCGCGAGCTGTGCGGGCACGGGGACGCCTCCGGTGCGACCGCTCGAGCTGACGACCCGCGACAGGTGAGGCTGCTCGACGCGATGAGTGCTCGCACCGCCGTGACATCCGCTGAGCTCTCGCGACGATCTGGTCTCGCGAAGGACACAGTCAGCTCGATGCTCGGTCTCCTCGAACTGGACGGCGTCGTGGAGCGGGCGGGGGAAGGGTGGCGGCGCGTCGGCGCGAAGCACTCGAGTGGATAGAGCGCGTTGCCCACAGTGGTCGACCACGAGGAGAGATCTGCGAGCTGCTCGATCGGCGGCGGCGGCGAGGCATCCTGCCAGGACAGACGATCGGCGGCATGCTGAAGCAATGGACCTCGGGCACGCCGCACAGGCATTCGTCGAGCACTTGGAGCAGGTGCGTCGGCTGTCTCCGGCGACCGCACGAGCGTATCGTTCGGATCTGCGTGACCTGCACGCCGCAGCCGGTGACATCGATCTCGATGCGGTCGATCTCGAGACGCTGCGGGACTGGCTCTGGAGGGCCACGCAACGCGGTGATGCACGATCCACGCTCGCAAGGCGGGCCGCGGCCGCACGCTCGTTCTTCAGCTGGGCGCACGAGAACGAGCTCATCGAGCACGACCCGAGCCTTCGGCTGATCGCTCCGAAGCGCGGCCGATCCCTGCCGACGGTCGCCTCGCGCGATGCGATGGCCGGGTTGCTCGACGCGCACCGGGATGCCGCCGCGTCCGGCGATCCCATCGCGCTCCGCGACCACGCGATACTCGAGCTGCTGTACGGCTCAGGCATCCGAGTCTCGGAACTGTGCGGACTCGACGTCGACGATCTCGACCTCGACCGCGGTACAGCGCGAGTGCTCGGCAAGGGCGCGAAGGAACGGGTCGTTCCCTTCGGTGCACCAGCCCGGGACGCCGTGTCGGCCTATCTCACCCGCGGACGGACCGCGCTCATCGCTCGCGCGGTGTCAGCGACGCCCGGCCTGTTCCTCGGCGCACGCGGCGCCCGGATCGGACCCCGCGCCGTCTACGAGCTCGTGGCGCGCGTGCTCTCGCCCCTGGTCGGCGAGGACACCGTCGGTCCGCACGCGCTGCGGCATACCGCGGCCACGCATCTCCTTGACGGTGGAGCCGATCTTCGGGCGGTGCAGGAGATCCTGGGCCACGCGAGCCTCGGCACCACCCAGATCTACACGCACGTGTCGGCGGAGCGCCTCACCGCCACCTACCGGCTGGCGCACCCGAGGGCGTGAGCTTTCGCGCCCGACTCACCGACAGCAGGGCAGCAGGACGGCTCGGGGAACGTCGCCGAACAGCAGCAGCGGATTGATGTACACCCCATCCAGACGCACGCCGAGGTGCATCGCTGCCGGTTCGGTGTGGCTGCCGGTCGCGACGGCGCCGATCGCATCGCCCGCGACGACTGAGTCCCCGGGTTGCAATGAGGAATCCACGGGCTCGAACGTCGTGACCAGGCCACCATCGTGCTCGATCGTGAGCAACGGACGATCGACGACGGTGCCGCGGAACGCGACGATGCCCGGCGCAGGCGCGACGACGACCGAACCGATCGCCGCCTCGATGTCGATGCCGCGGTGACCGGCGCCGTACGCGTGTGCCGGTGCACGGAAGGGTTCGAGCACCACCCGGGTGCCCGGCGTCGGCCATGTCCAGCGCGCGGAGGGAGCATCGGCATCGGCAGGCTCAGGCGAATCGGCAGGCTCAGGCGCATCGGTGGGCGCACGCACATGCGCGGGGGCAGCAGCCGCGTCGGCCGACGACGAAGCGGCGAAGGCGATCAGGAGCAGCCCGAGGACGCCGAGCACGCGCAGAGGAATCGTCATTCGGGCATCCTGACCGTCCACGCAGGCATCGGGCGCTCGGAGCGAGATCGCGCGCAGGAAGCGGGGGAGAGCCTCTGAGACAGCGGCCATGTGCAGGCAGAGTGCCGCCGCATGCAGGCAGTGCGGGCCGCCGCATCCTGTATGCTGGAGGAGCACCTCGAATTCGGGGTGACTACGCGTGCCCAGAGCGACTCCGGTCGCGGCATCCACTCCCTCAGGTCCTTCGTGAGAAGGCGGGTGTGCGCCGGGCACCAGGAAGTCCGATCCTCCGATCGGCTTGACAACCTCAACGGCGCATGACGCGCCAGAACAAGGAGACGACCATGGCTGTGGTCACCATCCGCCAGCTGCTCGACAGCGGCGTGCACTTCGGACACCAGACTCGCCGGTGGAACCCGAAGGTGAAGCGCTTCATCCTCACCGAGCGCAGCGGCATCCACATCATCGACCTGCAGCAGTCGCTCGGCTACATCGACAAGGCCTACGACTTCGTCAAGGAGACCGTCGCCCACGGTGGCACGATCCTCTTCGTCGGCACCAAGAAGCAGGCGCAGGAGATCCTCGCCGAGCAGGCGACGCGCGTCGGCCAGCCCTTCGTGAACCAGCGCTGGCTCGGTGGACTCCTCACCAACTTCCAGACGATCTCCAAGCGTCTCGCACGCATGAAGGAGCTCGAGGAGCTCGACTACGAGGTCCCCGCGAACAGCGGCTTCACGAAGAAGGAGCTCCTGCTCAAGAAGCGCGAGCTCGACAAGCTGCACAAGTCGCTCGGCGGTATCCGCAACCTCACGAAGACGCCTTCGGCCATCTGGGTCGTCGACGCCAAGCGTGAGCACCTCGCGATCGACGAGGCCAAGAAGCTCGGCATCCCCGTGATCGGCATCCTCGACACGAACGCCGACCCGGACGACTTCCAGTACCCGATCCCCGGCAACGACGACGCGATCCGCTCCGTCTCGCTGCTGACGCGCATCATCGCCGACGCCGCTGCCGAGGGCCTGCAGCAGAAGCACAACCCGGAGTCGGGCGACGCAGAGCCGCTGGCCGAGTGGGAGAAGGAGCTTCTCGAGACCCCCGTCCAGGAGTCCGCTGACGCCGCCGCTGTCGAGCCGGCCGCCGACGAGGCTGCTGTCGTCGAGACGCCCGCCGCCGACGAGACCGCTGCTGACGAGGCCGGTGCCGAGGCGCACGACGAGGCCATCGCCGCTGCTTCCGGTCAGGAGACCGCTGAGGTCGCCGCAGCCGAGGCCGCAGACGCCAAGTAATCCCCTCGTACACACATTTAGAACCAAGCAAGGAGCCACCACACATGGCCAACTTCACCATCGCCGACCTCAAGGCGCTGCGTGAGCAGCTCGGAACCGGAATGGTCGACACCAAGAAGGCGCTCGAGGAGGCTGACGGCGACGTCCAGAAGGCCACCGAGATCCTGCGTCTCAAGGGTGCCAAGGGCAACGCGAAGCGTGCCGACCGTTCCACCAGCGAGGGACTGATCGTCGCTCGTGAGCAGGACGGCGCTGTGACGCTGATCGAGCTCGCCTGCGAGACGGACTTCGTCGCCAAGAACGACCGCTTCATCACGCTGGCCGAGAAGGTCGCCGACGCGGTGTCCGCCATCAAGGCCGACTCCGTCGAAGCAGGCCTTGCCGCCGAGGCAGGCAGCCAGACCGTCGAGCAGCTGATCTCGGAAGAGGCAGCCATCATCGGCGAGAAGGTCGAACTGCGTCGTGTGCGCACGGTGACCGGCGACAAGGTCGAGGTCTACCTGCACCGCACGAGCAAGGACCTGCCGCCGCAGATCGGTGTCGTCGTCGCCTACACGGGTGACGACGCCGAGACCGCTCGCAGCATCGCGCAGCACATCTCGTTCGCCAACCCGTCGTACCTGTCCCGTGAGGACGTGCCGACCGAGGCTGTCGAGAAGGAGCGCGAGATCGTCACCGAGATCTCCCGCAACGAGGGCAAGCCGGAAGCGGCTCTCCCGAAGATCGTCGAAGGTCGCGTGTCCGCGTTCATCAAGCAGGTCGCCCTGCTCGAGCAGGACTATGCGAAGGACAACAAGCTCTCTGTCGCCCAGGTGGCGAAGGACGCCGGTATCACCGTGACGGACTTCGCGCGCTTCAAGGTCGGCGCGTAGCAGAGTCGAAGGGGTTCGGATCGTCGAGATCCGAACCCCTTCTTCATGCCCACAAGGCACTATCTTGAATCGGGACGAGAGGACACCCCCTGATATGACTGAACGAACCGGACGCCGCCGCGTCCTTCTCAAGCTCTCCGGTGAGGCTTTCGGAGCCGGTCAGCTGGGGGTCAGCCCCGACGTCGTCTCCCAGATCGCACGTGACATCGCAGCAGCGGTCGACCGCGTCGAGGTCGCCATCGTCGTCGGCGGCGGCAACTTCTTCCGCGGGGCCGAGCTCAGCCAGCGCGGCATGGACCGCGGACGCGCCGACTACATGGGCATGCTGGGCACCGTCATGAACGCCCTCGCCCTGCAGGACTTCCTCGAGCAGGCCGGCGCCGCCACCCGCGTGCAGTCTGCCATCTCGATGACTCAGGTCGCCGAGCCGTACATCCCGCGCCGGGCCGAGCGTCACCTCGAGAAGGGTCGCGTCGTGATCTTCGGTGCGGGCGCAGGTCTCCCGTACTTCTCCACCGACACGGTCGCCGCGCAGCGTGCACTCGAGATCGGCGCGGATGAGGTGCTCGTCGCCAAGAACGGCGTCGATGCGATCTACACCGCCGACCCGAACAAGCACGCCGACGCTGAGCGCATCGAGCGGGTCACCTACCGCGATGCGCTGCAGCGCGGTCTCAAGGTCGTCGACTCCACCGCTTTCAGCCTGTGCATGGACAACAGCATGGACATGCGCGTCTTCGGCATGGAACCGGCGGGCAATGTCACCCGTGCGCTCCTCGGCGAGCCGATCGGCACACTCGTCACCGCCTGAGCGTGTGACACGGCGGAGATGACTTCGCCCGATAGAATTTGCAGAACACCCCGACGATAGGAGTCACCGTGATCGCGGACGTCCTCGCTGAAACCACCACTCGTATGAACCGGGCGGTCGAAGCTGCCAAGGAGGACTTCTCCACGGTGCGCACCGGTCGTGCGAACCCGCAGCTCTTCCAGAAGGTGCTCGTCGACTACTACGGCACGCCGACGCCGATCGGGCAGCTCGCCTCCATGGCGAACCAGGAAGCCCGTACGCTCATCATCACGCCCTACGACAAGTCGGCGCTGAAGGCCATCGAGCAGGCCATCCGCGACATGCCGAACCTCGGGGCGAACCCGACCAACGACGGCAATCTGGTGCGCGTGACGATGCCCGAACTCACGGCCGATCGTCGCAAGGAGTACGTGAAGCTCGTCAAGACCAAAGCAGAGGACGCGAAGGTGCACGTGCGTGGCATCCGCCGCAAGTCCAAGGACGAGCTGGACGCGCTGAAGAGCGAGCTGGGCGAAGACGAGATCGCCCGTGGCGAGAAGGAGCTCGATGCTCTGACCCGCCAGCACGTCGACCTCATCGACGACGCGCTCAAGCGCAAAGAGGCCGAACTCCTCGAGGTGTAATGGCGATGTCCGACGACACGCGAGACGCCGAGGAGGGCAAGCCGGCGCGAGGAGACTCGCGCCAGCAGGCCGTCCCCGACGCGGGTGCGCCGCTGGCTGACGCGGCGTTCCCTGGGTTCGACACCACCAGCATCCCGCCGCGTCCTCCGATGCCGGCGAGCGCCGTGAACGGCGGTGGCGTCGAAGGACCCGCGATCGACCTGCTCGACACAGCGGATCACAACGCGATCCGCGAGCAATGGCGGGCTGCCCGTGACGAGCTCGGAACGCACGTGTCGTATGCCCGGGATCAGCTCGATCAGGCGAACGAGCGGATCAAGGAGCGGACCGGACGCGACCTCATCCTCGCCATCCTGATCGGCCTGGCCTTCGGGGCAGCGCTGCTCGGCTCGCTCCTGTTCATCAAGATCCTGTTCGTTCCCTTCGCCCTCGCGGCTGCGCTGCTCGGCGTGTGGGAACTGTCCCGCGCGCTGCGATCCGCTGGTCGTCGCGTCGACGTCGTCCCGCAGCTGATCGCTGCCACACTGCTCGTGCTCTCGGCGTACTTCGCCGAGATCTGGCTGTGTTGGATCATGCTGTTCCTGGCCGTCGCGTTCGTGATCGTCTGGCGTCTGATGTCGCAGATGATCGAGAAGGACGGCCGCACGTACGGCGACGTCCTGGCGGATGCGATCGTCGGCGGATTCGTGCAGATCTACGTCCCGTTCCTCGCCGGCGTGGCGCTGATCCTGCTGAAGCAGGAGGGCGGCCAGTGGTGGGTGCTCGGATTCATCGCCGTCGCCGTCGCGGCTGACACCGGTGCATACGCGGCAGGTCTGGCGTTCGGTCGTCATCCGATGGCTCCGAAGATCAGCCCCAAGAAGACCTGGGAGGGCTTCGCCGGCGCGGTCGCAGCATCCTTGATCGCCGGCGTCCTGCTCGCCCTGTTCCTGCTCGATCTGCCGTGGTGGATGGGGCTCGTGTTCGGGGCATCGATCCTGCTGACGGCGACGCTCGGCGACCTCGGCGAGTCGATGCTGAAGCGCGACATCGGCATCAAGGACATGAGCTCCTGGCTCCCCGGCCACGGCGGCCTGCTCGACCGGCTGGACAGCATCCTGCCGTCGACGATTCCCGCCCTGGCTCTCTATTTCCTCTTCTCACCCTGGGTGGTGTTGTGATGACCGAACGATCACTCGACGAGACCGAACCGCAGGCGCCTCCGGCGTTCGCGCTCACGAGCGGACGGACGCTGGGATACCACCGCGCCGCGGTGGACACGTTCCTCGCGTCTGCACGACGGGAGTTCGAGACCGGGGGAGAGCAGCTCGACGCCGCCGACGTCAGGACGGCATCGTTCCCTCTCGTGAAGAACGGCTACGTCGTCAGCGATGTCGATGCGGCGCTCGGCCGCGTGGAGGACGCTTTCGCCGCCCGCGAACGGGAACGAGTCGTCCGCACCCGTGGTGCCGGTGCATGGGTCGAGGAGGCGCGCGAGGATGCGCAGGTGATCCTCGATCACCTGACCCGCCCGCGTCGCCACCGGTTCGCGCGAACCGGGGTGCTGACCTTCGGGTACCGGATCGACGAGGTCGACCACGTGACCACGAGGATCCTTCGCTACCTGCGCGACGGCGAGCCGCTCTCCGCCGAGCAGCTGCGCTCAGCGGCCTTCCGAATGCAGCGCGGTGGGTACCGTGAGGAGCAGGTGGATGCCCTGCTCGACGCGACCATCGACGTCATCCTGGCAGTGCGTTGACCGCTCCCATGGCCGTCTCAGGCGGCAGTGCGTAGACTGTCCTTCATCGTGAACTCCCGAAACGACATGACTCCTGAACGAAGCGATGCCGCGCTGGTGCCGACAGCGATGGCTCGTCCGTCGCGCTCCGGCACCCGCCGCTGGTCACGCCGGCGCGGCGTGGTCGGCGTCTTCGCGTCTCTCGCCGTCGTCGGATTCGCCGGCGCGATCGTCGCTCCGACCGGTATCGCGCTGGCAGATCCGGTCTCGCCCGATTCACCGGAGTCCGCGTACTCCGCCGCGCTCGAGGACACGCAGAATCTGACCGTGACCGTGGAGGGCGCCGACATCGCGCCCATCGCGCGAGGCACCTTCGAGGTCTATGTGACCCCGAAGCCGACGCCGCCGCCCGAGCCCGCTTCGACCACGAAGAAGTCGAACTCGGGCACCAGCACCGGCGGAGGCGGACCGCTCTTCTACACGGGCGGAGGCGCGCCCGCCGAGTGGATGTCTGCAGCCGGCATCGCGGCCGCGGATCAGGGATACGTCGACTACATCGTGTCGCGTGAGAGCGGCTGGAACCCGAACGCCACCAACAAGTCCTCCGGTGCGTGCGGTCTGGTCCAGGCGCTTCCGTGCAGCAAGGTGCCTGGGAATGGCTACGACCCGGTCGACAACCTTCGCTGGGCGACCGGCTACGCCACCGGGCGATACGGCAGCTGGGCCGGCGCGTACAACTTCTGGACCAACAACCACTGGTGGTGAGCCGGTGCCATGCCCCGCTCCCGACGCCGGCCTCAGGCGCGCCCTGACACTGAAGACTCGCTCGATCGGCTGATCGCCGGCTGGAAGCGCTCCGAGACCCGTCGTGGCACGGAATGGACCGTGCAGCCGGTCTCTGCCGCGCAGGCGCAGAAGGAATACCTCTGCCCTGGCTGCGGCAGGCAGATCGTCGAGGGCACCGCTCATCTGGTCGCGTGGAGGGCGGACGGCGTGCTGGGCGACGCCGCCGACCTGGCAGCTCGCAGACACTGGCACACACACTGTTGGAGGATGGCGTGAGCATCGAGATCCGCGGACCGATCGAGCTTCCCGCTCGACGTGAGGACATCGTCCTGGAGACGGCGGACGGGCTGAGCCTTGTCGGCGAGCTGGCGCAGCCGGAGAGCGGTGCGCCGGTGGCGACGCTGGTCACCCTGCATCCGCTCCCCACCGCCGGCGGATTCATGGACTCGCACATCCTGCGCAAGGCCGCCGGCCGTCTCCCCGCGCTGGCCGACCTCGCGGTCCTCCGCTTCAACACCCGTGGCACGACTTCCCCGCGAGGCACCAGCGACGGCGCCTTCGACGGGGGCGCGGCCGAGCAGTTCGACGTCGCGGCCGCAATGGCGTTCGTCACGGAGCGGTCCCTTCCTCGGCCCTGGCTGCTCGGCTGGTCCTTCGGCACCGAACTCGCGCTGAAGTACGGACGGCAGCACGACATCGAGGGAGTGATCCTGCTGTCGCCGCCGTTGCATCGAGCGACGGACGCGGAGGTGGCCGCCTGGGCTGAGACCCACGTGCCCGTCGTGGTGCTCGTGCCGGAGTTCGACGACTATCTGCGTCCGGCGGAGGCGACCGCACGATTCGCCTCGATTCCGCAGGCCACGCTGATCGCGGTCGAGGGCGGGAAGCACCTCTGGGTCGGCGAGACCCAGACGCGTCGGGTGCTCACGGAGATCGTCGCGGCCGTGAACCCCGCTGCACTGCCGCTCGCCACGCACTGGCCGGCGGCGGATTGAGCATCGCTGTCAGAGTTCGTTCATCCGCGGGATGAGCACCTGGCGGTAGATGATCAGGATGCTGGCTGCCACCGGGATGGCGATCAGTGCGCCGAGGAGTCCGAGCAGGCTGCCACCGGCGAGGGCTGCCACGACGACGACCGCTCCGGGTACGGACACCGCTCGGCTCATGATGCGCGGCGAGATCACGTACGCCTCGATCTGCATGTAGATCAGGTAGTAGATCGCTGCAGCCAGTGCGGTCTGCGGCGACCCGAGGCCTGGGATCAGGCAGATCAGCACGATCAACGTCGACCCGGTCAGGGTGCCGACGAGTGGGATCAGCGAGAAGAAGAACGCGATCACGGCGAGCACGGCGGGGAACGGCGCCTGGATGATCGACAGGTAGATCGCGCTGAGGATGCCGTTGATGACGCCGAGCGAGACCTGCCCCATCACGTAGTAACCGACGGAGTCCGTGATCTGGTCCGCGAGGTCGATGAAGCGCTCGCGCTTGGATGCCGGTGCGAGCTGGTAGACGGCGCGCTTGAGCGAGGGCGTGGAGGCGGTCAGGTAGATCGTGAGGATCAACACGATGAATGCGCCGAACATGCCGGCGAGCACCGCGCCACTCGCAGCCAGCACTCCCTGACCGATCGACCCGCCGATCGAGGCGATGTTCGTGGTCAGCCAGTCGGAGACGTACGCGAAGACGTCATCCACCTTGAGATTGGGGAAGGTGCCGACCATCCAGTCCCGGATGTCGTCGAGCAGGGTCTGCCGTTGCACGATCGCCGTGATCTCGGTCACCAGCTGCGAGATCTGTTCCACGAGGACCGGGATGACGATCAGGATGATGCCGACGAAGACGGCGAGCACGCCGAGGATGGTGACCAGCACTGCGAGCCAGCGCGGAAGCCTGCGTCGCTCGAGGAACGTGACCAGCGGGTCGAGCCCGAGGCTGAGGAACAGCGCGGTGCCGACATACAGGAGCACCGTCGACAGGTTCTCGACGCTGCCGATGAGCAGGATGCCCAGACCAACGCCGAGCGTCGCCACGAGGGCGGTGCGGAAGGGGTTGTGAATCTTCATCTGAGCTCCTCGGTACGGCTGCTGCCAGGCTACCGAGGAGGTGGCCACGGCACCCCGCGACGTGCCGTGCGCGGCGCACGCGAACCAGCTTGTGGGCAACACACAGCTGGTTTTCGCTAGTCTGGAATGTCGAGTGTTGCGTCTGGACGGCAGTCCGTGACGCGTGAGGAGACTATTCGTGCGTTTCGTATGGGCCGTTGTGGCCTTCGTGCTGGCTGCAGTGCTCATCGGAGCCGGTATCGCTCAGCGAACCATCTTCATGGGTCCGTCCTCCGAGCAGACGAGGGTCGAGGTCGCGGAGCCGGCGCCATTCCTGCTCATGGACGGCGATGTGCTGCGCAGCCATCCCGGTGCTCAGAACCTGCTGATCCGCGGCGACGGCGAGATCTTCGCCGCGTACGGTCGGACGGCCGACATGCAGGCGTGGCTCGCCGATTCCGACTACAACCACGTGACGGTCGGCGATGATGACGAACTCGATGTCGAGCACGTCGCCGCCCAGCAGGAGCCTGCCGCGACCGAGACCGAGGAGCCGACCGACGGTACCGAGGCGCCGGCGGATGACCCCGTCGCGCGGAACCCCATCGGCTCCGACCTCTGGCTCGACTCGTTCAGCGACACGGACAGGTTGATCGCCGACAACATGCAGCTCCCGGAGGGCGTCAGCGTCCTGGTCGCCTACGACGGCACGAAGAGCGCTCCCGACGACGTCGTGGTCTCCTGGCCGCTCGACACCACCACGCCGCTCGCAGGACCGCTCATGGCGGCCGGTGGCGCGGTGCTGCTGGTCGGCCTGATCCTCTACATCCTCGGCATCCGGCACCAGCGTCGTGGCCGTGGTCCGCGGCGCAAGGGCCCTGGTCCGCTGCCGGTCACGGAACCCATCGACGTCGCCGCACTGCCGCCGAGCGAGCGTGCCGCACTCGATGCCCCGAAGAACGACGCGCCCGCGAAGGCGCCGGACGACGTGGAGGACGCGGAGATCGTGGACGAGGAGAAGGATGCAGGCACACAGCGCTCGGTGCGCGCACGGCGCCCGAAGCGTCGACGTCTGCGTCTGCTCGCGCTTCCCGCCCTCGGCGTCACCGTGCTGCTCGCGGCCGGATGCTCCGCCGAATCCTGGCCGCAGCTGACGGACCCTGCGGCGACTCCCTCGCCGACGCCGACTGTGATCGCGCCCGACAACCAGAAGCCGCCGGCCGTGACCGAGTCGCAGGCGACGCGCATCCTGAACGACATCTCAGCGACGCTCGTCGAGGCCGACACGACGCTGGACATCGACCTCGCGTCGACTCGTCTCGACGGCCCGGCGCTGACGGCGCGCACGACCGAGTACGCCCTGCGCACGGCACTTCCCGAGACCACGCCGCCGGCCGCGATCCCGACCGACAAGGTCGAGGTCGTGCTGCCTGAGGCCACAGATCGCTGGCCGCGCACGGTGCTGCTGCTCTCGAAGAGCACGAGCGATGACACCGTCCCGCCGGTGATCCTCACCGCCACCCAGCAGGACCCGTGGTCGAAGTACAAGGTGTCGAACATCGCCGAGATGTCCGCCGATGTCGCGCTTCCCGAGGTCGCGGCCTCCTGGCTCGGCACCTCGCTTGTTCCCGCTGACTCCGCGTTCCTCAGCGTGCCGCCTGCCGACCTCGCCGCTGCGTTCGCCGATGTCGTGGACACCGGTGAGACCAGCGCCTCCTACGGGCTCTTCGACGAGCAGGCACTCGCGCTCGCGACGTCGATCCGTGACAGCCGTCAGGCCGTGGTGCAGACGCTCGCAGACAACGGAGCCGCCGAGACGTCGTCCGCTGCATTCGACATGGCACCGACCGCTGACGCGCCTGTCTCGATGACCACGCTCGACAGTGGTGCGATCGTCAGCGTGGCGCTCACCGATGCCGAGACGATCGCCCCGACCTCCGCAGATGCCGTGATCCGATTCGGCGACAACGCGCAGGCGAAGGCGCTGACCGGTGTCTCCGAGTCCGCCAAGGGCGTCGAGACCACCTACGAATTCCAGCTCTTCTTCTCGGTGCCGGCCCAGGGCTCATCCGAGCAGATCCGACTCCTCGCCGTCCGTCAGGACCTCGTCTCCGTGAAGGTGATCAAGTGACCGATATTTCCCCAGCAGCCCTCCGTGGGGCTGTCGACCTCTCGAGCCTCCGCAACCGTCCGGCCCCCGGGGCTCCGGTGGCGGGCGTCGGCGCACCGCAGCAGCCGGTCGGCGACGTCGTCGTCGATGCCACGGATGCGACCTTCGGTCAGATCCTGGAGATATCCCGGACGGTTCCGGTCGTCGTGGACCTGTGGGCCGAATGGTGCGGTCCGTGCAAGCAGCTGAGTCCGATCATCGAGAAGGTCACGCGCGAGTACGGCGGACGCGTGCTGCTCGCGAAAGTCGACGTCGATGCGAACCCGCAGCTGTCGCAGAGCTTCCGTGCGCAGTCCATCCCGATGGTCGTCGCGCTGATCGCCGGTCAGCCGGTCCCGATGTTCACCGGGGCAGTGCCGGAGGAGCAGGTGCGCGAGGTCTTCGCCCAGCTGCTGCAGGTCGCGGCGCAGAACGGCGTCTCCGGGACGCTTCCGGTCGGCGGCGCTGATGCCGCTGTCGACGAGGCACCCGCAGAGCCGGAGCTGCCGCCGCTGCACGCCGAGGCGTTCGCTGCGATCGAGAGTGGCGACTACGCTGCCGCGATCGCTGCCTACGAGAAGGCACTCGCAGAGAACCCGCGCGATGAGGATGCGATCGCCGGTCTCGGTCAGGTTCGGCTGCTGCACCGTGTGCAGGGGCTCGAGCTCCAGGCAGCGCGAGCTGCCGCGGCCGCCGCGCCGCTCGACGTGCAGGCGCAGTTCGACGTCGCAGACCTCGACCTCGCCGGTGGCCACGTCGACGACGCGTTCGGCAGGCTGCTCGACCTGTTCCCGCAGCTCCCCGTCGATGAGCGCACCCCGGTACGAGAGCGACTGGTCGAGCTCTTCGGGCTGATCGGTGCAGCGGACCCGCGCGTCATCGCCGCGCGGAACCGCCTCACCTCGCTGCTGTTCTGAGGGCGTGCTGATCAGCCGTGGCTGATCGTCGGCACGTGCGGATCGCCCTGGTAGCGCAGCCACAGCGTCGACAGCGCAGGCAGGGTCAGCGTGGCGACCGCGGCGTCCCCCTCCTGGTGTGCGATCACCATGCCGAGGTTGCCTGAACCGCGTCCGCCGTACTCGCCGGCGTCGGAGTTGAGGATCTCTTCCCACACGCCCTCGCGGGGGAGTGCCAGACGATAGCCGGCGTGCTCGACGCCCGCGAAGTTGCTGATGACGACGAGGCGCCCGCCGTGGGCGTCGCGACGCTCGAACGCGATGACGGTCGGGTTCCAGCTCGGTGCGCCGAGTCGGGTGAACGAGGACGCGTCGTTGTCGCGAACCCAGAGCGGCGCCTGCGCGCGGTACGTCTGGTTCAGCGCCCCCACGAAGCTCTGCAGCTGGCGGTGCGACGGCTGGTCGAGCAGCCACCAGTCGATCTCACGTCCCTCGGACCATTCGGCGAGCTGGCCGAACTCCTGCCCCATGAAGAGCAGCTTCTTGCCGGGGTGGCCCCACATGTACGCCAGGTACGAGCGCACGTTGGCGAGCTGGTGCCAGTGGTCGCCCGGCATCTTCGAGATCAGACTGCCTTTGCCGTGCACCACCTCGTCGTGGCTGATCGGCAGCAGGTAGTTCTCGCCGAACGCGTACACGAACGAGAAGGTCATCTCGCCCTCGTGGTGCGCGCGGTACATGGGGTCGCGCTCGATGTACTGGAGCGAGTCGTTCATCCACCCCATGTTCCATTTGAAGCCGAAGCCGAGCCCGGCGTGGTCGGTCGGTGCCGTGACCCCTGGGAAGCTCGTCGACTCCTCGGCGATCATCATGATGCCGGGGTGCAGCCGATAGGCCGTTGCGTTGACCTCCTGCAGGAAGCGGATCGCTTCGAGGTTCTCGCGACCGCCGTGGATGTTCGGTTCCCACTCGCCGGCGTTGCGGGAGTAGTCGAGGTAGAGCATCGACGCGACGGCGTCGACGCGGAGCCCGTCGACGTGGAACTCGCTGAACCAGTACAGCGCGTTCGCCACCAGGAAGTTGCGCACTTCCGAGCGGCCGTAGTCGAAGATCAGCGTGCCCCAGTCCTGGTGCTCTCCGCGCCGCGGGTCCGGGTGCTCGTACAGCGGCTGGCCGTCGAAGCGCGCGAGCGCGAACGCATCCTTCGGGAAATGACCCGGGACCCAGTCCATGATCACGCCGATGCCTGCCTGGTGCAGACGGTCGATCAGGTAGCGCAGGTCGTCCGGGCTTCCGAAACGGCTCGTCGGCGCGTAGTACCCGCTCACCTGGTAGCCCCAGGATCCGCCGAAGGGGTGCTCGGCGAGCGGCATGAACTCGACGTGGGTGAAGCCGGTCTCGAGCACATGCTCGATCAGCGGCTCGGCGGCGTCGCGGTATCCGAGTCCGCCGCGCCACGACCCGAGGTGGATCTCGTAGATCGACAGCGGCTGCGCGACCGCGTGGGTCGCGGCCCGGCGTGTCATCCAGGCGCCGTCCGACCAGTCGTGCGTCGACGTCGCCACGACCGAGGCTGTCGACGGCGGCACTTCTGCGCTCAGGGCCATCGGATCCGCCTTCAGGATCCAGTGGCCGTCTCGGGTGCGGATCTGGAACTTGTACTTGCTGCCGGCAGCGAGCCCCGGGATGAACAGCTCCCAGAGGCCGCTCACGCCCATCGAGCGCATGGCGTGGGCTTCGCCGTTCCAGCCGTTGTGATCGCCCACCACGCGCACGGCGGTGGCGTTGGGGGCCCAGACGGCGAACGCGACGCCGTCTTCGCCCCCGACGGTGCGCCGGTGGGCTCCCAGCGCCTCCCAGAGGCGCTCATGGCGTCCCTCGGCGATCAGGTGGACGTCGAGCTCTCCCAGCGTCGGGAGATGCCGATACGGGTCTCCTGCGATCGTCTCCTCGTCATCGCCGTAGGCGGTCGCCAGACGGTACGGGACGGGCGGACCGTCGTGGCGCGCCTCCCAGATCCCGTGCGCGGCGTGCTCGAGCTCAAGGCGGCTCCCGTCGGAGAACACCGCCGCGACGGATGCTGCCAGCGGTCGACGAGCACGGATGACGGTGGCCTTGCGGTCAGCGGCATCCGTCACCGGATGGGCGCCGAGCACCGCATGCGGTTCGTGGTGGGATCCGCCTGCGACGGCCTCCCACTCGGCGGATGCAGTGATGTCCTCGATGGAACTCATGCTCGTTCCCTCACCTTCAGGATGTGCACGGGTTCGGCGAATGCGTCGAGCCGTACGTAGTTGTGATCCGCCCAGGTCCAGACTTCGCCGGTGAGCAGATCCTCGACCTCGAACGGGGTTCCGTTGGGCACGCCCCAGACGGTCGTGTCGAGGTGGACAGTGGTCTCCCGCACGGAGTGCGGATCGACATTCGCGACGACGATGATGGTGTCGTGCGTGCCGGTACCGGTGAACGCCGCATCGAGATGCTTGCTGTAGACCAGCACTGCGTCGTCGTCGCTCCAGTGCGCGCGGAAGTTGCGCAGCTGTCGGAGGGCCGGATGCTCGTGGCGGATGGCATTGAGCCGCCGCAGGAGGGGAGCGAGCGATTCGCCGCGTTCCTCTGCGCCCTCCCAATCTCGGAACTTGAACTCGTACTTCTCGTTGTCGATGTTCTCTTCCGAGCCAGGACGGGCGACGTTCTCGATGAGCTCGTAGCCGGCGTACACGCCCCACAGCGGAGCAGCGGTGGCCGCGATGCACGCTCGGATCCGGTAGGCGGCGCGGCCCCCGAACTGCAGGTACTCGGTGAGGATGTCGTGCGTGTTCACGAAGAGGTTCGGGCGCATGTAGTCGCTCGTCTCCTGCGACACCGAGGTGAGGAACTCCTCCAGCTCGTCCTTGGTGTTGCGCCACGTGAAGTAGCTGTAGCTCTGCTGGAATCCCACTGCTGCGAGCGAGCGCATCACGGCAGGGCGCGTGAAGGCCTCGGCGAGGAAGATCACGTCGGGATCCTGCGCGTTGACGGTCGCGATCAGCCACTCCCAGAACTGCAGCGGTTTCGTGTGCGGATTGTCGACGCGGAAGGTCTTGACCCCCTGAGCGACCCAGTGCTGCACGATGCGCAGCATCTCGGCGTAGATGCCCGCCGGATCGTTGTCGAAGTTCAGCGGGTAGATGTCCTGGTATTTCTTGGGCGGGTTCTCGGCGTAGGCGATCGAGCCGTCCGGCAGCGTCGTGAACCACTCCGGGTGCTCGGCGACCCACGGGTGATCCGGCGATGCCTGCAGCGCGAGGTCGAGTGCGACCTCGAGGCCGACCTTCTGCGCCGCGCGCACGAACGCGCGGAAGTCCTGCGCCGTGCCGAGCTCGGCATGGATCGCGTCGTGCCCGCCGTCGGCAGCACCGATCGCGTAGGGCGAGCCGGGATCACCGGGCTCGGTGGTCAGCGTGTTGTTGCGTCCCTTGCGATTGCTGAGGCCGATCGGATGGATCGGCACGAGGTAGAGGACGTCGAAGCCCATCGCCGCGACGCCGGGCAGTCGCTTGGCCGCAGTGCGGAACGTGCCGCTCTTCACGGTGCCGTCCTTGAGGCGCTTGGCACCCTCCGACCGCGGGAAGAACTCGTACCAGGCCGCGACGCCTGCGGCAGTCCGGTCGACGAGCAGCCGCTGTTCGGCGCTCGCGGCGCGCAGCGACGTCACCGGGCGTTCCGCGAAGACGGCGGCCAGGCTCGCGTCGAGGGAGAGGGCGAGAGTCGTCTCCGCTTCGCCGAGGCTGAGCGTCTCGGCATCCGCCTTCAGGCGTCTGCGCTGCGCTGCCGGTCGATCCGTCTCGGCCGCCGCGCGGGTCAGGATCTCTGCGCCGAGTGCGCCCATCACCGGCACGTCCACGCCGGCCGCGACCTTCAGCGAGGCGGCATGCGCCCACGTGGCGAAGTCGTCGGCGAAGCCCTCGAAGCGAAATGTCCAGGTTCCCTGCTGGTCGATCAGGACCTCTGCGGCCCAGCGATCCGTGCCATCTGCGAGCGGCGCGAGTCGGTGCAGGGACTGCTCGCCGTCCGGCGATGTCAGACGCAGATGCACGCCGATCGCGTCGTGCCCCTCGCGGAACGAGACGACGGTGAACGGGACGACTTCGCCGACGAATGCCTTGGCGGGATAGCCGCCTGGCACCGCCGGAGTGCCGTCGAGCAGCGGGATGCGGCCCGCTCTCGTGTCGATGCCGTCGGTGTCGAGGTTGCCGGCGCTGCCCAGGGGGCGCGTCGGGATCTGGGCGGAGCTCCGAAGAACTGAGGACCGGGTACCACTACGTGCAGCCACACCCCGAATGTACCGCCCGTGGCGACCTGCGGAAACGACTTGACAGGGTGCGTCGGCACCCCTTACGTCGATTCGGCTGCAGAGGCGTCACTCCACCCGGAACAGGCGCATCGAGGTGCCGGGGATCGGCAGGACGTCGCCGGGTGCGAAGACCTCGCCGTTCTCGGACGGGCGATCATCGGCGCTCGACCAGAGCGACACGAATCGGGTCGCGTCCTCGATCTCCTCCGGCAGCGTGACGTCGATCGGCGACTCCGTGCCGTGGACGATCAGGAGGATGCGGTTGTACTCCTCGTTCTCCGGCGTGGAGGCGGCCACGTACTGCAGCGTCCGATTTCGCGGATCGTTCCAGTGGCTGCTCTCCATCGTCTCGCCGTTCTGGTCGAACCAGTCCATCACCGAGGCGTTGGGGATGTGCTCTCCCAGGCGCGCGTATCGACTGGGTCGCAGGGCCGGATTCTCCGCGCGCAGCTGGATCAGCCGTGTCACGTGGGCTCTGAGGTCGTCCTGCCACGGCTCGAACTCCCAGCCGAGCCAGGTGAGCGCGGAGTCCTGTGCGTAGGCGTTGTTGTTCCCTCGCTGCGTGCGTCCGACCTCGTCGCCCGCCGTCAGCATCGGGATGCCGGCGGAGAGCAGCAGCGTGCCGAGCAGGTTGCGCATGGCCTTGCGGCGCGCGGACAGGATCGCCGGGTCGTCGGTCGGGCCCTCGACGCCGTGGTTGAACGCGCGGTTCATATCGGCGCCGTCGCGGTTCTGCTCGCCATTGGCCTCGTTGTGCTTGACGTCGTAGGACACCAGGTCGTGCAGCGTGAAGCCGTCGTGCGCCGTGACGAAGTTCACGCTCGCCAGCGGACCTCGTTCGTCGCTGAATGTGTTCGATGATCCGGCGAGCCTGGTGGCGAAGCCGCCGATACCCACCGGTGCGGATGCTCGCCGCGCGTAGTCGATGTCGCTCAGCCAGAAGTTGCGAACGCGATCGCGGTAGCGGTCGTTCCACTCGTGCCATCCTGCAGGGAAGTTTCCGGTGTGCCAGCCGCCGAGGCCGACGTCCCACGGCTCGGCGATGAGCTTCGTGTCGCGCAGCACCGGATCGTTCGCGATCGCGGTGAGCAGCGGGTGCTCCGGTGTGTAGGTGTGCGCCCCGTCGCGGGCGATCGCGGTGGCCAGGTCGAACCGGAAGCCGTCGATCTGCATCTCCTGCGCCCAGTAGCGCAGCGAGTCCAGCACGAGCCTCGCGCCGGCATCCGTCGCGGTGTTCAGCGTGTTGCCGCAGCCGGTGGTGTCGATGTAGATGCCGGAGTCGTCCTGCCGGTAGTAGCTCGCATTGTCGATGCCCCGAAGGCTCGAGCGCGGTCCGCCGATGCCCTCCTCGGAGGTGTGGTTGTAGACCACATCGAGGATGACCTCGAGCCCGGCCTCGTGCAGCAGCCGCACCATGCCCTTGAACTCGGCGAGCACCGCCTCGGGGCCTTCTTTGCGGGCCTCGTCGGTCGCGTATGCCGTGTGCGGTGTGAAGAAGTTGAGGGTGTTGTAACCCCAGTAGTTGGTGAGCCCGCGCTCGAGGAGCCGCGGCTCCGGCACGAAGGCATGCACTGGGAGCAGTTCGACCGAGGTGATGCCGATGGAGTGGAAGTGCTCGATCATCGCGGGATGCGCGAGCCCTGCGTAGGTTCCGTGCAGCGCCGGCGGGACGCCGGGGTGCCGCTTGGTGAGGCCCTTCAGATGACCCTCGTAGATGATCGTTCGGTCGAGCGGCACCCGAGGCTTCTGCGAGTCGCCCCAGTCGAAACCGTCCACGATGACGACGCTGCGCCACTCCTCGTAGCCGTCGCCCTGTGCCAGGCCGCGGGCGTACGGGTCGAGGAGCATCGTCTCCGGGTTGAAGGTGTTGCCCGGTCCGTGCGGGCCGCCCACACGGATCGCGTATCTGGTGCCGGCCTGCAGCAGGGGGGTGGTGACCTCCCAGATGCCGCCGGGCAGGCGATCGAGCGCGATCTGATCCGTTGCCCAATCGAGATCGGTGGCGTCGAACACGACGAGCTCGACCGATGCGGCGTTCTGCGACCAGACGCGGAGCGTGCCGACACCGTCGTGCAGACGCACGCCGAGGTTGTCGAGCGCGGTTCCGCCGGGCGCGGTGAAGTCTCGGGTCGCGGGCATGAATACACCCTAGAGGGCGTGAGCTGCCTGTCCGGACAGCGGTGCACAGACGTGCACGCCTCGGGCGTCGCGAAATGAGGGAGCATGGAGGCATGCGGCATTACCTCGATCACGCGGCGACGACTCCGCTGCGCCCCGAAGCGCGGGACGCGTGGCTCGCGGCCTCGGAGACGGTCGGGAACGCGTCGTCGACGCATGGCGCAGGACAGGATGCTCGCCGGGTGCTGGAAGAGGCGCGCGAACGCGTCGCCGCCGTGCTCGATTCCGACCCGATCGAGGTCGTGTTCACCTCCGGCGGGACGGAATCGATCAACCTCGCACTGCAGGGCCTCTGGAGTGCCCGCAGGGACGGTGCCGACTCGATCGTGCTGCCGGATGCCGAGCATCACGCGACCATGGACACGGTCGCCGCCCTCGCGGCCCGCGGCGCCGTCGTGCGCGCAGTGCCGGTGTCTGCTGAAGCGAGGATCGATCCGGTCGTGTTCGCCGAGCGACTCCCAGGGGCCGCGCTGGCGACCGCACTGATCGCGAACAACGAGGTCGGCACGATCAACGACGCCGCTGCGCTTTCCGCGGCTGCCGCGGCGGCGGGGGTGCCGTTGCACCTGGATGCGGTGTCGGCACTGGGTCACGTGCCGGTGTCGTTCCGTCGACTGCGTGGTCATGCGGGAGCGGGCGTCGGGCTGGTCGCGCTGAGCGTGGCCGGGCACAAGATCGCGGCGCCTGTCGGCATCGGTGCGCTCGTGGTGGCTCGAACCGCTCGTCTCGAGGCGCTGCTTCGCGGTGGTGCGCAGCAGCGCGGATTGCGCGCCGGGACGCAGGACGTTCCCGGTGCGGTGGCGTTCGCGACGGCGCTCGAACTCGCGGAGGCCGAACGGGAGGCGGAGAGTGTCAGGCTCCGCGTGCTGCGGGATCGGCTCGCCGACGGCATCCGAACACGAGTCCCGACCGCTGTGTTGCTCGGCGATCCGGTCGATCGTCTGCCGGGCAATGTCCACGTGCTGTTTCCCGGGGCGGTCGGGGAGAGCCTGCTGTTCCTGCTCGACGTCGCAGGCGTCGCAGCCTCGACCGGGTCCGCCTGCCAGGCGGGTGTCGCAGAGCCCTCGCACGTCGTGATCGCGATGGGGCGCGACGATGCCGATGCCAGGAGCGTGCTGCGTTTCACGCTGGGCCGCACTTCGACGGATGCCGATGTGGACGCCGTGCTCGCCGCGATCGGGGAGGCGTACCTCAGGGCATCCGGGTCCGGTCCAGCTTCGCGCTCGTAGACTGGTCCCATGCGTATTCTTGCGGCCATGAGCGGGGGAGTGGACTCCGCCGTCGCCGCTGCCCGTGCCGTGGATGCCGGTCATGATGTGGTCGGCGTGCACCTCGCGCTCTCGCGTGCCGGCGGGACGCTCCGCACCGGCAGCCGCGGCTGCTGCACGATCGAGGACGCCATGGACGCCCGGAGGGCATCCGATCTCCTCGGCATCCCCTTCTACGTCTGGGACTTCTCGGAGCGGTTCCGCGATGACGTGATCGACGACTTCATCGCCGAGTACCAGGCCGGTCGAACACCGAACCCGTGCATGCGATGCAACGAGAAGATCAAGTTCGCAGCGTTGCTGGAGCGCGCGATCGAGCTCGGCTTCGATGCCGTGTGCACCGGTCACTACGCGACGCTCATCGACGGCGAGCAGGGGCTCGAGCTGCATCGAGCCGCCGACAACGCGAAGGATCAGTCCTACGTCCTCGGCGTGCTGACCGCTGAGCAGCTCGCGCACACCTACTTCCCGCTCGGCACGACGCCGTCGAAGGCCGTCGTGCGCGCCGAGGCCGCCGAGCGCGGTCTCACCGTCGCGCAGAAGCCGGACAGCCACGACATCTGCTTCATCCCCGACGGCGACACCCGAGGATGGCTCGCCGACAAGGTCGGCACAGCCACCGGAGAGATCGTCGACCGCGCAGGCGAGGTCGTCGGCTCGCACGAGGGGGCGCACGCGTTCACGGTGGGCCAGCGTCGCGGGCTCAAGCTCGGGGTGCCGGCAGCCGATGGGAAGCCGCGGTTCGTGCTCGAGGTGCGTCCGGTCTCGAACACGGTCGTCGTCGGACCGAAGGAAGCGCTCGCGATCGGGGAGATCTCGGGGGCGCGGTTCAGCTGGGCAGGAGCTGCGCCGACCGCTGCGGAGTTCGCCTGCGAGGTGCAGATCCGCGCGCACGCCGAGCCAGTGCCGGCGACCGCGTACGTCTCGGCCGAGGGAGTGCGGGTCGTGCCGGATCAGCCGCTCGACGGCGTCGCCCCCGGTCAGACGGCTGTGCTCTACGTGTCGACCCGTGTGCTCGGTCAGTTCACGATCGACCGCACCGTGTCGGCGGTTCCCGCCGGGGTCTGAGCCTGGCCGCTACCGGGCTTGCTGCGTCGACGGCGTCGCGACGGTCTGATGTCGGCGACCGCTCGTAGACTGACCGGGTGCCGGAGAACATCTCGCTGGAAGACGCCCGAACCGAAGCAGAGGCGCTGACGACGCGCATCCTCGAGGCGAAGGACGCCTACTACGGGCGTGACACCTCGCTCGTCGACGACTTCACCTACGACGGCTGGATGCATCGGCTCGAGGAGCTCGAGCGGTTGCACCCGGAGTTGCAGGGGCAGGACTCGCCGACGCAGATGGTCGGTGCCGCAGAGGCGACCGGCCTCGCCACGATCGAGCACGCCGAGCGGATGCTGAGCCTCGACAACGTCTTCTCGATCGAGGAGCTCCGGGAGTGGGCTGCGAAGACGCGCGCCTCGGCCGGCCGGGACGTCGCCTGGCTGACGGAGCTGAAGATCGACGGGCTCGCGATCAACCTCCGCTACGAGAACGGCCGCCTGACCTCGGCGGCGACCCGCGGCGACGGCCGCGTCGGCGAGATCGTGACCGAGAACGCGCTGCGGCTGCCGGAGATCCCTGAGCGACTGGTCGGCGAGGGGCATCCGTCGATCGTCGAGGTCCGCGGCGAGGTCTTCATCCCGGTCGCCGCGTTCGAGCGTCTCAACGCTGCGCAGGCGGACTTCCGTGAGCGCGCCTATGCCGACGCGCTCGCGCGCTGGGAAGCCAGAGGTGGTGCGAAGCGGCCGTTCGACGAGGAGAAGGCTCGCACCGCAGCGGCTCGACGGTTCCCGTCCTTCGCGAATCCGCGGAACGCGGCGAGCGGTGGACTGCGTCAGCAGATCGACAAGAAGGACGGCCTCGAGCTCGAGGCAGGGATGCTGCGCATCGAGTCGCTCGCGCTGTACGTCCATGGCGTCGGTGCGTGGCAGAACCCGCCGGTCGCGTCGCAGAGCGAGGTCTACGACCTGCTCTCCGAGTGGGGGTTGCCGACGAGCCCGCATACGAAGGTCTGCTCGACGATCGACGAGGTCACGGACTTCGTCGAGTACTTCGGTGAGCACCGGCACGACATCGAGCATGAGCTCGACGGCATCGTGGTGAAGGTCGACGAGCTCGAGCTGCACGACGAGCTGGGCGCGACCAGCCGGGCACCGCGCTGGGCGATCGCGTACAAGTACCCGCCGGAAGAGGTGCAGACGAAGCTGCTCGACATCGTGGTGTCGGTCGGTCGCACCGGACGTGCGACGCCGTTCGCCGTGATGGCGCCGGCCCAGGTCGCTGGTTCGGTCGTGCGTCAGGCGACACTGCACAACAAGGACGTCGTGAAGGCGAAGGGCGTGCTGATCGGCGACACGGTGGTGCTCCGGAAGGCCGGCGATGTGATCCCGGAGGTTCTCGGTCCGGTCGTCGAGCGTCGTGATGGCACCGAGCGCGAGTTCGTGATGCCGGTGGAGTGCCCCGAGTGCGGCACACCGCTGCGGGCGATGAAGGAGGGCGACATCGACCTCCGCTGCCCGAACGCCCGGTCGTGTCCCGCACAGGTTCGCGGACGCGTCGAGCACATCGGATCCCGCGGTGCGCTCGACGTCGAGGCGCTCGGCGAGGTCACCGCGGCGGCGCTCACGCAGCCGACGACGCCGGAGGTGCCGCCGTTGGTCACCGAGGCCGGGCTGTTCGCCCTCACGCTGGAACAGCTGGTGCCGATCGAGCTGTTCGTGCGTGATGCCGAGACAGGACTGCCGAAGGAGGACGAAGACGGTGTCGTCAAGACGCGGGCGCCGTTCCGCCGCAACGCGACCGCTGCCGAGAAGAAGTCGGGCATGCACGCAGCTCAGCCGTCGTCGCAGGCGCTGACCCTGCTCGCCGAGCTCGAGAAGGCGAAGACCAAGGAGCTGTGGCGGCTGCTGGTGTCATTGAACATCCGGCATGTCGGTCCTGTCGCCGCCCGTGCACTGGCCCAATGGTTCGGCTCGCTCGATGCCATCCGCGCGGCGTCCCGCGAGGAATTGGCGGCTGTCGAGGGCGTCGGCGGCATCATCGCCGATTCGCTGCTGGACTGGTTCGACGTGGACTGGCATCAGGAGATCGTGCAGGCGTGGGCGGATGCCGGTGTGCAGTGGTCGACGCCGGGGCACCCTGGTCCTGGCGCCGCCGTGGCCGCCGGCGGTGTGCTCGATGGACTGACCGTCGTCGCGACGGGTTCGCTGGACGGATACACCCGCGATGGCGCCCAGGAGGCCATCATCCAGGCCGGGGGCAAGGCCGCGTCGAGTGTGTCCAAGAAGACCGACTTCGTGGCTGCGGGGCCTGGCGCCGGTTCCAAGCTCGCGAAGGCGGAGGAGCTCGGTCTGCGTATTCTCGATGCAGCGCAGTTCCGTCTTCTGGTGACCGAGGGCCCGGATGCCCTGCCGCCGGTCGCATCAGACGGATCGTGAAGCGCTACGGACCGCTGATCGCCGTCCCCGAGGCGCTTGCGGTCGGGGATCCCGGCAGGAATCACCTGCGCCTGACACCGGACGCCGTGATCCTCCGCGAGGGTGCGGAGAGCCGCGGCATCCTGTCGTGGGCGAGCGTCGAGCGGATCGCCATGGATGTGCCGACGACCAGGTTCCGGTTGCCCGGGCTCCTGGGGACCATCGTGCTGGGTGCGCTGACGGCGGTCGCGCTGTCGGACCTCGGCGTGGATCCCGACGACGGTGCCGTGACTCTCACGGTCGATGGCGAGCCGATGACCGTGCCGCTGAGTCGTCACCACGTCGGCGGGTACTGGGCGCCGACGGTCACCGGTGCGCATCGCCTGCTCGCGCATCTCATCGAGAACCCCGAGCAGCGCGCGCTCCTGGTGCACCCGGAGCAGCTGGTCGATGTCGCCGCACAGCTCGCGCGAGGTACGGCGTAGCCCGCGAGGAGAGTGACCGCCACAGGCTCGACGGCGGACTCTTCGGAGAACACGACTGAGCGGGGCCGGCGAACCGGCCCCGCTCATCGAATGTCGTCCGCCACTCAGCCCTTGTGACGGGGCTTGCGGAACGGCTTCTCGTCCCGATCTGAGCGGGCAGGACGGTCATCCCGATCGCGGCGCTCGAAACGGTCGCCGCCGTCGGTGTCGCGCGGACGGCGTCCGACCGGGCCGCGGTCCGGCTTGATCTCGATCAGTCGACCGGAGATGCGCGTGTCGCGCAGCTTCTCCAGCACCGAGGGGCTCAGGTTCGACGGCAGCTCGACCGTCGAGAAGTCGGGACGGATGTTGATGACGCCGAAGTCATCCCGTCCGAGTCCACCCTCGTTGGCGAGCGCGCCGACGATCTGGCGCGGCTCGACACGGTGACGGCGGCCGACCTCGATGCGGTACGCGGTGTAGTCGCCGCGTCCACGACGCTCGGCGCGCGGTTCGCGGGGCTCGCGTGCACCGCGCTCCTTCTGCGGACGGTTGTCGGCCTCGAGTGCCTTCGCGAGCGGGTCGTCCGACGGGTCGAGGAGCAGAGGCGTGTCACCCTGCACCACGATCGCGAGCGCGGCTGCCACGTCGGCCTCCGGCACATCGTGGTTGCGTACGTAGTGGGCGATCACATCGCGGAACTTCTCGACGCGGCCTGCATCCCCGAGGGCGGCGGTGATCGCATCGTCGAATCGCGCGAGGCGCGTCGTGTTCACGTCGTCCGTGGTCGGCAGCTGCATCTGGGTCGGCTGCTGACGCGTGGCCTTCTCGATGTGCTTGAGCAGGTAGCGCTCGCGCGGCGTGATGAAGCTGATCGCGTCACCGCTGCGGCCGGCACGGCCAGTGCGACCGATGCGGTGCACGTACGACTCGGTGTCGGTCGGGATGTCGAAGTTGATGACGTGGCTGATGCGCTCGACGTCGAGACCACGTGCGGCGACGTCGGTCGCGACGAGGATGTCGAGCTTGCCGGCCTTCAGCTGATTGACACTGCGCTCGCGCTGCACCTGCGCCACATCGCCGTTGATCGCGGCGGCTGAGTAGCCACGGGCGCGCAGCTTCTCGGCGAGCGTCTCGGTCTCGTTCTTCGTGCGGACGAAGACGATCATGCCGTCGAAGTTCTCGACCTCGAGGATTCGCGTGAGCGCGTCGACCTTCTGCTGGTACGACACCACGAGGTAGCGCTGCGTGATGTTCGTGCCGGTGGCGGTCTTCGACTTGATGCTGATCTCCTCCGGGTCGCGCAGGTACTTCTGCGCGAGGCGGCGGATCTGCGGCGGCATGGTCGCCGAGAACAGGGCGACCTGCTTCTCCTCGGGCGTCTGCGCGAGGATCTGCTCGACGTCTTCCGCGAAGCCCATCTTCAGCATCTCGTCGGCCTCGTCGAGCACCAGGTACTTGAGTTCGGAGAGATCGAGGGTGCCCTTGGCGAGGTGGTCCATGATGCGACCGGGGGTGCCGACGATCACATGCACGCCACGACGCAGCGCGGAGAGCTGCACACCGTATCCCTGGCCGCCGTAGACGGGCAGCACGTGCACGCCCTTCATCTTCGACGCGTAGGACTCGAATGCCTCGCACACCTGGAGCGCGAGCTCACGGGTCGGTGCGAGCACGAGGGCCTGCGGGATCTTCTGCCCCACATCGAGGCGCTCGAGCACGGGAAGCGCGAACGCCGCGGTCTTTCCCGTTCCGGTCTGGGCCTGGCCCACGACGTCGCGGCCGGACAGGAGCGTCGGGATCGTCGCAGCCTGGATGGGGGAGGGAGTCTCGTATCCGAGATCACGGATCGCCTTGAGGACGGGCCCGGTGATGCCGAGTTCCTCGAATCCGGGGGTCGCGGGGGAGTCCTCGGGGGCGTCGGTCAGCACTGCATCTTCAGGAGTCACTACCCAAGGGTAGCGCCCTCGGGCCGCTCGCGCCTGTGAGGGCGTCCTCACGCACCGGTCGTCAGCGACAGGAGCTTGTCCCTGACCTGACGACGCAGCACCTTCCCGATGAGCGACTTCGGCAGCTCGTCGACCACGAAGATGCGGCGCGGCACCTTGTACGGCGTGAGAATCGTGCGGGTGAACTCACGGATCTGCTCCACGTCGAGGTCGCTCGCACCGTCCACGACGATCGCCGCCACGACCTCCTCGCCGGAGTGCTCGCTGGGAAGACCGACGACCGCCGCGTCCGAGACCAGCGGATGCTGGCGGAGCGCGTTCTCGACCTCGGTCGGGGCGACGTTGAAGCCGCCCGTGATGATGAGTTCCTTGATGCGGTCGACGATGCGGACGAACCCTGCCTCGTCGATCGTCACGATGTCGCCGGTGCGGAACCAGTCGCCGACGAAGACCGCCTCGGTCTCCTCGGGCTTCCCGTAATAGCCGGCGAACACCTGCGGGCCCCGCACCAGAAGCTCGCCAGGAGCCCCCTGCGCCACATCCTGCGTCGGATTCTCCGGATCGACCACGCGGCACTCGGTGCCGGGGATCGGGAGTCCGACCGTGCCCGGCACGCGATGCGCTGCGACCGGATTGGCCATGAGCACCGGCGAGCATTCGCTCAAGCCGTAGCCCTCGACCAGATACCCGTGTGTCGCGGCCTCGAACGGCACGACGAGCTCGTGCGGCAGCGCCATGGCCCCGGAGATCGCGACCTCGACGCCGTCCAGGGAGACGCCCTTCGCGGTCGCCGCTGCGAGCAGCCGATCCGCGATCGGCGGGACCAGCGGCAGGAACGTGGCCGGATGCTTCTTCATCACGGCGAGCACGAGGTCGGGGTCGAACTTCGGGAACAGCACGAGCCGCGCGCCCATCGACATCGCGAACGTCAGGCACAGCGTGAGGCCGTAGGCGTGGAACATCGGCAGCACGGCGTAGACCACGCAGCCCTTGCCTCGCTGGATCGACGGCACCCAGGCCCTCGCCTGCGCGGCGTTCGCGAGCAGATTCCTGTGCGTGAGCGCCGCGCCCTTCGGAGTGCCGGTGGTGCCGGACGTGTACTGGATGATCGCGAGGTCGTCGGTCGACGGAGAGGGGTGCGAGGCGGGCAGCGGAGCGGATGCCACCAGCGAATCCCAGGTGACGGTGCCGCGGACCTTCTCGGTCAGCGCCGCACGGGACTCTCTGGCCTTCGCGACGGGCAGTCGTAGTGCGACCCTCGTGAGGAACGGCATCGCGCGCGTGACATCGACGGAGACGAGCGACGACACGGCCAGATCTGCTGGGAACTCCTGCACGGTCGCAACGACCTTGTTCCAGACGATCGCATGCTTCGCGCCGTGGTCCTCGAACTGCTTGCGCAGCTCGCGCGGGGTGTAGAGGGGGTTGTGCTCGACCACGACGGCGCCGAGGCGCAGCACTGCGTAGAAGGCGATGATGTGCTGCGGGCAGTTCGGCAGCACGATCGCGACCGGATCGCCGGCACGGACGCCGAGGTCACGGAGACCGGACGCCGCACGGTCGATCGCCTCCTGCAGCTGCGCGTAGCTCGTCTCCTTCTCGAAGAACTGCAGCGCGGGCGCATCCGGATAGTCCCTGGCTGACGCGGCGACGATGTCGATCAGCGAGCCCGAGACGGGGTCGAGGTCTTCCGGGACACCGGCGGCGTAGCTGGCGACCCACGGGCGAGGAGGCTGGAACGTGCTCACCCGCTCAGCATAGGCCGCGGCCGGGACGCGGGCTGGGCCGGTCCGAGGGGACGCGCCAACTAGACTTGGGGTGTGTCTGAAATCACCCCTGATCTAGTACGTCATCTCGGCGTGCTCGCGCGCATCCAGCTCAACGACGAAGAGGTGTCGCGGCTCACCGGCCAGCTCGACGCGATCGTCGACAACATCGCGAAGGTGTCCGAGGTCGCAACCGACGACGTCGCCGCGACGAGCCATCCGATTCCGCTGAGCAACGTCTTCCGTCCCGACGTCGTCGGCGAGACCCTCACGCACGAGCAGGTGCTGCAGAACGCACCGGATGCCGCTGATGGCCGCTTCCGCGTGACCGCGATCCTGGGAGAAGAGCAGTGAGCGACATCATCCGACTGACCGCGGCGGAGCTCGCAGCGAAGCTCCAGGCCCGTGAGATCTCCAGCGTCGAGGCGACGCAGGCGCACCTCGACCGCATCGCGACGGTCGACGGCTCCGTGCACGCGTTCCTGCACGTCAACGAGCACGCGCTCGAGGCGGCAGCGGCCGTCGACGCGCAGCGCGCCGCCGGCGAACAGCTCGGCCCCATCGCCGGCGTCCCGCTCGCGATCAAGGATGTGCTGGTCACGAACGACCAGCCGACCACCAGCGGCTCCCGCATCCTCGAGGGCTACCGCTCGCCCTACGACGCGACCGTCGTCGCCCGTTCCCGCGCGGCCGGACTGATCCCGCTCGGTAAGACGAACATGGACGAGTTCGCGATGGGCTCCTCCACGGAGCACTCCGCCTACGGTCCGACCCGCAACCCCTGGGACCTCGACCGGATCCCCGGCGGCTCCGGCGGTGGCTCTGCCGCAGCCGTCGCCGCCTTCGAGGCGCCGCTCGCGCTCGGCTCCGACACGGGAGGCTCGATCCGTCAGCCCGCACACGTCACCGGCACGGTCGGCGTGAAGCCCACGTACGGCGGCGTCAGCCGTTACGGTGCGATCGCCCTGGCATCGAGCCTCGATCAGGTCGGACCCGTCACACGCACGGTGCTCGACGCAGGTCTGCTGCACGACGCGATCGGCGGCCACGACCCCAAGGACTCCACCTCGCTCCGCGACGAGTGGCCGTCATTCGCCGAGGCTGCCCGAGAGGGTGCCCACGGTGACGTGCTCAAGGGGCTGAAGGTCGGTGTCATCCGAGAACTGCCGGACAGCGGCTTCCAGGCCGGCGTCGCAGAGTCGTTCCGCGCCTCGCTCGCACTCATGGAGGCACAGGGAGCCGAGATCGTCGAGATCGACGCACCGCACTTCGAGTACGGCGTCGCGGCGTACTACCTGATCCTCCCCGCTGAGGCCTCCAGCAACCTGGCGAAGTTCGACTCCGTGCGCTTCGGCCTGCGGGTCACGCCTGACGGCAACCCGACGGTCGAGGACGTGATGTCGGCGACCCGCGACGCCGGATTCGGCGACGAGGTCAAGCGCCGCATCATCCTCGGAACCTATGCGCTCTCGGCCGGATACTACGACGCCTACTACGGCAGCGCGCAGAAGGTCCGCACGCTGATCCAGCAGGACTTCGCAGCTGCCTTCGCGAACGTCGACGTGATCGCGACCCCGACAGCGCCGACCACGGCGTTCAAGATCGGCGAGAAGATCGACGATCCGCTGCAGATGTACCTCAACGACATCACCACGATCCCGGCGAACCTCGCCGGTGTGCCCGGCATCTCGATCCCGAGCGGCCTGGCGGCGGAGGACGGCCTGCCGGTCGGGATCCAGTTCCTCGCCCCTGCGCGGGAGGATGCACGTCTCTACCGGGTGGGTGCCGCACTCGAGACGCTGCTCGTCGATTCATGGGGTGCTCCGCTGCTCACCCGCGCACCCCAGCTCGCAGGAGGGAACCGCTGATGGCCACCGCCAAGCTCATGGACTTCGACACGGCGCTCGAGCTCTTCGAACCGGTCCTCGGTTTCGAGGTGCACGTCGAGCTCAACACGAACACGAAGATGTTCTCGGATGCCCCGAACCCGGCGAACGAGGCGTATCACGCTGCCGCGCCGAACACGCTGATCGCTCCGGTCGACCTCGGGCTGCCCGGCTCGCTCCCGGTCGTGAACGAGACGGCGATTCGCTCGTCGATCAGCCTCGGCCTCGCTCTCGGCTGCTCGATCGCCGAGTCGAGCCGGTTCGCGCGGAAGAACTACTTCTACCCCGACCTCGGCAAGAACTATCAGATCTCGCAGTTCGACGAGCCGATCGCCTTCGACGGCTCGGTCGAGGTCGAGCTCGAGGACGGCACGGTCGTGACGATCCCGATCGAGCGCGCGCACATGGAGGAGGACGCAGGCAAGCTCACCCACTTGGGTGGCGCCACCGGCCGCATTCAGGGCGCCGAGTACTCGCTCGTCGACTACAACCGTGCCGGCGTGCCACTCGTCGAGATCGTGACCAACATCATCTACGGCACCGAGCACCGCGCACCCGAGGTCGCGAAGGCCTACGTGCAGGCGATCCGTGACATCGTCCGCGGTCTCGGCATCTCGGAGGCACGACTCGAGCGGGGCAACCTGCGCTGCGACGCGAACGTCTCGCTGCGTCCTCGCGGCACCGAGAAGCTCGGCACCCGCACAGAGACGAAGAACGTCAACTCGATGCGGTCTGTCGAGCGGGCCGTGAAGTACGAGATCCAGCGCCAGGCGCAGATCCTCGCCGACGGCGGCACCATCACGCAGGAGACGCGGCACTGGCACGAGGACACCGGCACGACGTCGCCGGGGCGTCCGAAGTCGGATGCCGATGACTACCGCTACTTCCCCGAGCCCGACCTGCTCCCCGTGGAGCCGGCGCGCGAGCTGATCGAAGAGCTGCGTGCGGCGCTGCCCGAGCAGCCGGTGGCTCGTCGTCGTCGCCTGATGACCGAGTGGGGCTTCACCGACCTCGAGTTCCAGGACGTCCGCAACGGCGGCATCCTCGACGAGGTCGAGGCGACCATCGCGGCAGGTGCGGCTCCCGCCGCCGCCCGCAAGTGGTGGACGGGTGAGATCGCACGCCAGGCGAACGCTCAGGAGAAGGAAGCCGCAGAACTGATCTCTCCCGCCAACGTCGCAGCACTGCAGAAGCTCGTCGATGCCGGCACGCTGACGGACAAGCTGGCACGTCAGGTGCTCGAGGGCGTCATCGCCGGCGAGGGCACCCCGGAAGAGGTCGTTGCCTCCCGCGGTCTCGCCGTCGTGTCGGACGACGGCGCGCTGATCGCCGCGATCGACGACGCCTTCGCTGCCCAGCCCGACGTGCTTGCGAAGATCAAGGACGGCAAGGTCCAGGCGGCCGGCGCCGTGATCGGCGCGGTCATGAAGGCCATGAAGGGCCAGGCAGATGCCGCACGCGTGCGCGAGCTGATCCTGGAGCGCGCAGCGCAGTAAGGCATCGGCGAGGGGCTCGGCGATCATCGATCGTCGGGCCCCTCGCTGTGTCCGTGGTCCGAGAGAGAATGGTGTCATGGGTCGTGGTGATGGCAGTGGGCGGATCGTCTCCGCAGCCGACGCCGACGACACCGGTACCCGCATCCTGCATGTCGACATGGACGCGTTCTACGCTGCCGTCGCGGTGCTCGATGATCCGAGCCTGCGCGGCCTCCCGCTGATCATCGGCGCGCCGGACGGGCGGTCCGTCGTGTCGAGCGCTTCCTACGAGGCGCGTCGATACGGTGTGCGTGCCGCGATGCCCGTGGCGCAGGCCATCAGGCTGTGTCCGTCCGCGCGCATCGTGCTGCCGAACTTCCAGCGGTACCGGGAGGTCTCGCGGCAGGTGATGGCGATCTTCGAGTCGTTCACCCCGCTCGTCGAGCCGCTGTCCGTCGATGAGGCGTTCCTCGACGTGCAGGGGGTGCGCCGCCTGTGGGGGAGTCCGGCACAGATCGCGGTGCTGATCCGCGAACGCGTCCAGGCGGAGGTCGGGATCAGCTGCAGCGTCGGCGTCGCCGCGACCAAGCATGTCGCGAAGATGGCATCGACGATCTCGAAGCCCGACGGGATGCTCGTCGTCGCGGCGGCAGACACCATCGATTTCCTCTCGCCGCGACCGGTCAGGGCGATGTGGGGTGTCGGGCCCAAGGCTGCCGAGTCGCTCGAGGCGCGGGGCATCCGCACGATCCGCGACATCCGGGAGTCCTCGACGGCGATGCTCGAGCGCGCGGTCGGGCCGGCGCTCAGCGCGCGGCTGCGGCAGCTCGCGCACGGGGAAGACGCCAGGGCGATCGAGACCGAGCGCATCGAGAAGAGCGTCGGGCACGAGGAGACATTCGAGCAGGACACCGCCGATCGCGTGTTCCTGCGCGCCGAGCTGCTGCGGCTCGCGGACCGGGTGGCGGCACGATTGCGGCGCGCACAGTGGGAGGCCGGCACCGTGTCGATCAAGATCCGCTTCGATGACTTCCGCACGCTCAGTCGCTCGCAGACGCTGGCGGAGCCGACCGCGGTCGGTCAGCGCATCGGTGAGGCCGCGCAGGCGCTGTTCGAGCAGATCGAGCGGCGCGACCCGGTGCGACTCGTCGGTGTGCGCGCCGAGAAGCTGCGACCGGCCGGTGGCGGCGGGATCGGGCTCTGGGACGACGACGAGGACTGGCGGCGGGTCGAAGGCGCGATGGATGATGCCGTCGCCCGCTTCGGCAGCTCCACGATCACGCGCGCTCGACACATCGGACGCGGTGAAGGGCGTGGAGCGGCGCAGCATCCGAAGGCGCACGGTCTCGACTGAGCTGACGTGTCGAGCGACCCCGCCTCGATTGATGGCACACGACCGCTCCGGGTCGGCTAGCGTGGACACATGCCGAACATTGCACTCGAACTCGGAAAGCAGGCCGCGTCCTTCGGGGTGAAGAGCGCCTATGGAGAGCCGCAGGACGTCGATGGCGTGAGCATCACCCCGGTGGCGTTCACGTACTCGGGCTTCGGCGGTGGCAGCGGCGACGGCGCAGAGGGCGGCGGTGGCGGGGGAGTCTCCGTCCCTGTCGGCGTCTACGTACGTCGCGAGGAGGGCCTCCGCTTCGAGCCGAACATCGTGACGCTGCTCGTCGTCGGGATTCCGTTCGTCTGGGTCGCCGGTCGGGCACTCTCTCGCATCATCCGTGCGCTCAAGAAGTGACGACCCGGTCGCGATCGCGCTCGCACGCGCCGCGGCACTGATCGAAGCCGACATCCGCGCCCTTGCTGCAGCCAACCCCGTCGTGCTGATCGACGGTGGGAGCGGCGCCGGGAAGTCGACGCTCGCGTCTCTGCTGGCCACCAGATGGCCGTTCACCGGTCGCGTGCAGATCATCGCCCTCGATTCGCTGTATCCCGGCTGGGACGGACTCGACGCGGGTGTCGCCAAGGCGATCGACGGCATCCTGAAGCCGCACGGCCGCGGCTATCTCGGCAGCTGGCGTCGCTGGGACTGGATCAATGACGAAGAGGCCGAGACGCACGCCGTCGATCCGGCGCTCGGGGTGATCCTCGAGGGCAGCGGCGTGATCCGACCGGAGACAGCAGGGCTCGCCGACATCCGTGTCTGGCTGGAGTCGGCTGAGCCCGGCCGCAAGTCGCGTGCGCTCGCCCGTGACGGCGACACCTACCGGCCGCATTGGGATCGCTGGGCGGCGCAGGAGCTGCGACATGCGCAGCGGGATGCGCCGCGGTCGCATGCGACCCGCGTGATCGAGATCCCATAGGGAGACCTGGAACGCGGTCAGCCGTGCATCCCGTCCGCGACACGTTCGAACGTTCTCAGCCGTCGAGCTCGTCCGCGGCTTGGATCAGCACCTCGAGGCGATAGCCGAGCCAGTCGTAGATGCCGAAGCGCGCGTCGTCCTCATCGTGCTGGTCGTCCGAGGTGATGTCGAGCCGCTGCGCGATCACCAGACGGATCGCCGTCAGGGTGCGGAGCCAGGCATCGACCTGGGTCTCCGCGATGACGACGTCGACGGGCTCGAGGGCGGCATCCTCGGTCACAGCGTCCGGATCGATGTCGAAGTCCCTCAGCGAGAGCCGCACCGTGTCGGCATCGAGAAGCCTGCGGTCCAGCAGATCGTCACGAGTGCTCTCCGAGAAGCCGCGCGAGGCCTCGACGTCATCCGGATACGGGCTCGGCGTCAGTCGCTGCACAGCGGGATCAGCGGCATCGCGTTCGGAGCCGACGAGCTCACGGAAATCGTCGACGAGTTGCAGCAGATGCAGTCCTTCGACGAGCGCGAGCGTCGAGACGATCTCTCGAGCGGTCATGGTGTGGCCTTCCTGACCGTGGCCCAGAGTCCGTAGTCGTGCATCGCCTGCGCGTGCACCTCCATCGTCTCTCGTGGACCGGTCGCGACGATCGCGTGTCCGTCGTGGTGCACTGCGAGCATCAGCGTCGTGGCTCGGTCGAGCGAGTACCCGAAGTACGTGCGGAAGACCCGCACCACATAGCTCATGAGGTTGACCGGGTCGTTCCAGACCACGACCTCCCAGGGCTCGAGCGGTGCAGCCTCGAGCAGGATGGTCTCGTCGAGCTCAGGGGTCGCGAGCGGCGCGTTCATGCCCATCCCATCTCATGCAGCTGCTCGTCGTCGATGCCGTAGAAATGCGCGATCTCGTGCACCAGGGTGGTGTGGATCTCGTCGCGGAGTGCATCCTCGTCCTCGCACTGCGCGAGGTGCGGCTCGCGGAACACCACGATGCGATCCGGCAGCTCACCCATCCCGTACTGGGTGCGCTCCGTGAGCGCGAGCCCGTCGTACATGCCGAGCAGGTCGAGCGTGCCGTCTTCCGGTCGATCCTCCACGACGAAGACGACGTTGTCGAGGCCGTCCACCATGTCGTCAGGTAGACGGTCGAGTTCATCGATCACGAGCGCCTCGAAGGCAGCGGCATCCATCTCCATCGTTCTCCAGCCTAGACGCGGGGTGCCCTGCGCGAGTCAGTGCAGGAAGACGAGGATGGCGGCGACAGCGATGAAGAGGACCCCGAAGACCGTGTTGAGAGCGCGTTGGCCCTGCGCGGATCGCGTGAGTCGCCGGAACGGGCGAGCGGCGGTGGCGAAGAATCCCCACATCACGAGGACGTCGACCACGATCACCGTCACGATCAGCACGAGGTATTGGGGGAGCGGCGGCTGATCTAGGCGGATGAACTGCGGGATGAACGCGAGGAAGAACACGATCGCCTTCGGGTTCAACAGATTGACCCAGAATCCTCGCCGGACCATCGACCAGGCGCCCTCGCGGGTCTCGACGGCGTCCATCTCGTCCGGCTCGGCGACTGCGGGCTTCGCGAGGATCAACCGGATGCCGAGGAACACGAGGTAGGCCGCGCCGGCGTAGCGGATGCCGTTGAAGAGCACCTCTGACCGTGAGACGAGCAGCCCGACGCCCGCCGCGACGATCACGACGTGCACCACCAGTGCGAGCTGCTGGCCGACGATGCCCCAGATCGAGCGCCGCCACCCGTGGTTGAGGGCGTTCGACATCGTGTTGATCGCCCCGGCACCGGGCGTGAAGCTGATCACCACGGACGCGGTGAGCAGCGAGAACCAGACCGCGAGTGACACTCCGTCAGTCTAGGGCTCGCCGTCCACCGACTCCGCTCAGTGCCTGCCGAGCACCGACGCCGGGCGGAGGTCGATCCGGCGCAGCAGCTGCGCGTTGAGGGCGACCACGATCGTGGAGAGCGACATCAGCACTGCACCCACCGACATCAACAGCACGAAGCCGATCGGTGCGAGGATACCGGCGGCGAGCGGCACCGAGAGGAGGTTGTATCCGGCGGCCCACCACAGGTTCTGCCTCATCTTGCGGTAGCTCGCCCTGGAGAGCTCGATCACCGAGACGACGCTGCGCGGATCGTCGCCGGCGAGGATCACCCCGGCAGAGGCGATCGCGACATCGGTCCCGGCGCCGATCGCCAGACCGACGTCGGCCTGCGCGAGTGCCGGAGCGTCGTTCACCCCGTCACCCACCATCGCGACCTTGCGTCCCTCGGCCTGCAGCTCTCGGACCTTCGAGGCCTTGTCCTCCGGTCGGACACCCGCGAACACCCGCGTGATGCCGAGCTGTCCTGCGACATGCTGGGCCACGGCCTCCGCGTCGCCCGTGATCATGACGACCTCGACGCCGCGCGCACGGAGGGCATCGACCGTCTGCCGGGACTCCGGACGGATCTCATCCGCCAGCCGCAGTGCGCCGGCGACCTGGTGATCGATCAGGACATGCAGGATGATCGCGCCTTCGGTCCGCCAGGCATCGGCGATCGGGAGCTCGGCTGCACCCGTCTCCGACAGCAGGTGCGGGCCGCCGACCTGCACGAGTCGGCCGTCGACGTCGGCGGTGACTCCGACAGCGGGGGAGGATGTGAAGTCGTCAGCTCGCGGGATGTCGACGTCGCGATCCTGCGCCGCCTGGACGATCGCCTTCGCGAGCGGGTGCTCGGAGTCGCGCTCGGCCGCCGCGGCGAGGGCGAGTAGCTGATCTGCGTCGAACGGTGCGACCGCGTCGATCCCGGTGACGGCGGGTGTGCCCTTCGTGAGCGTGCCGGTCTTGTCGAAGAGGATCGTGTCGACGGTGCGCATGCTCTCGAGCGCGAGCCGGTCCTTCACGAGGACGCCGGCTCGTGCAGCGCGTTCGGTCGCGATCGAGACCACGAGCGGGATCGCGAGTCCGAGCGCGTGCGGGCACGCGATCACGAGCACCGTGACGGTGCGGATCACCCCTTCGTCGGGCATGCCGATGACCGTCCACACGATCGCGGTGATCGCGGCGGCGCCGAGTGCGAACCAGAACAGCCAGGCAGCAGCCCTGTCGGCGATGCGCTGCGCTCTGGACGAGGATGCCTGGGCGTCGGCGACGAGCTTCTGGATGCCGGCGAGGGCGGTGTCGTCACCGATCGCGGTGATCTCGACGCGGAGACCGGAGTCGGTGGCCACAGTGCCGGCGACGACCGTATCGCCGACGCCGCGCTGCACGGGCCTGGATTCTCCGGTGATCATGGATTCATCGACGCTGGCGGCACCCTGGACCACCGTGCCGTCGGCGGGGAGTCTTCCACCGGGGCGGATCACGACGACATCGCCGAGGCCGAGGTCTGCGGGTGACACCGGCACGATGTCCGCGCCCTCGACGCGCTCGGCCTCATCCGGCAGCAGCGCAGCGAGGGAGTCCAGCGCCGAGGTCGTCTGCGCCAGCGAGCGCATCTCGATCCAGTGGCCGAGCAGCATGATCACGATCAGCAGCGCGAGCTCCCACCAGAACTCGAGCTCATGGTGCAGGACACCGAGGCTCGCACCCCATGAGGCGAGGAACGCGACCGTGATCGCCAACGCGATCAGCAGCATCATTCCGGGCGCCCTGGAACGGATCTCGCCGACCGCGCCGACGAGGAACGGCTTTCCGCCCCACACGTACATGACGGTGCCGAGCACCGGCGCGATCCACTGCATCCATCCAGGGACGTCGTAACCGAGGATCATCGCGAACATCGGCGAAGCCGCGACGACGGGCACGGCGATCACGAGCATGATCCAGAACAGACGGCGGAACTGAGCGACGTGGTCGCCGTGACCGCTGTGGCCTGCATGGCCGCCGTGACCCGCGTGACCCGCGTGGTCTGCGTGACCCGCGTGGTCTGAGTGACCCGCGTGGTCTGAGTGACCCGCGTGCTCGGCGTGTTCGCCGTGACCCGAGTGCTCGGCATGAGTACTCGGCGTGTCGTGGTCGGCGTGGTCGGCGTGTTCGGAGTGGTGCTGCGTCATGATGACGTTCCCTTCGCGGTTCACCGAAGACAACAGCATACCCCCTAGGGGTATTTCCTGAAACAGCGACGAGATTACCCAGCGGGTACGCGAAGAGGCCTGGATCGTGCGATCCAGGCCTCTTCGTGATGGGGTGAGTAACGGGACTCGAACCCGCGACATCCGGCACCACAAGCCAGCGCTCTACCAGCTGAGCTATACCCACCATGCGCCCACCGGAGCGGGCGACCACACGAGTCTATTACATGTTCGGGGTGAACTCTGACACGGTGCGGGCGGCGATGTCGCGGGCATCATCGCTCGATGGTCCCGGCTCGTCGACGAACACCGCGGCACGGTAGTACCGGAGCTCGCGGATCGACTCGAGGATGTCGGCGAGTGCGCGGTGCCCGCCGTCTTTACTCGGGGCCTGGAAGAACACCCGCGGGTACCAGCGCCGGGAGAGTTCCTTGATGCTGGACACGTCGACGTTGCGGTAGTGCAGCCACTGGTCGACCTCGGGCATGTACTTCGCGAGGAACATGCGATCCGTGCCGATCGTGTTGCCGGCGAGCGGGGCTCTGCGCTCCAGCGGCACGAACCGCTTGATGTACGCCAGCGTCTGCGCCTGGGCGTCCTCGAGCGACACGCCCTCGGGGATCTCGTTGATCAGTCCCGAGGTCTCGTGCATCTTCGTGACGAAGTCGTTCATGTTCGACAACGCGGCATCGCTCGGACGGATCACGATCTGAAAACCGGGATCGATCGGCCGGAGCTCGAAATCGGTGATCACCACAGCGATCTCGACGAGTTCGTCGACCGAGAGATCGAGTCCCGTCATCTCACAGTCGATCCAGACGAGACGATCATTCTCCGACGCAGATACCATGCCGTCATCCTATCGACGCGGCCGACATCGGGTTCTTGGCGGGGCGCACCGACGATACCGCGGCGTTCGACTGCGTCGGGGGCGTCAGTCCTGATCGGGGTTCTCGGCGTCCACGTCGCGGTCGTCCGCGTCAGCGCCGTCCTTCGGCGGAACGGTCGGCGGGGTGCCCTTGCCGTCCTCAGCGCCGAGGTTGTCGTTCTCCTCGGGGCCGGGGGACGGCTCCGTGCTGATGTCGTTCCTGTCGTCGCTGCTCATGCGAATCCCTTCGTCGGTGTAAATTCCACTGTGCGTCGTGCCCACGGACTCGACCAGCGCCTTGACAGGCGCGGTTCCGTCGGGGAGGACGTCCCGACCAGCGGGAAGTGCGGCCGGAGCGCGACGATCTGCGGCGCGCGCGAACGTCACCGGAGGAGGTGATGGTCCCCTCGGCGCGACTCGAACGCGCAACCGACGGATTAGAAGGCCGTTGCTCTATCCATTGAGCTACGAGGGGTCGTCATAAGGCTACCGGCCTCCGTGCGTCAGCGGTATTCGGACCACTGCCGGCGCACGCCTCGGTGGGGGAGCGGAGCGTGCGGCGGCGCTCGGTCGTCGTGTCAGGAGTATCGAAGCGTCGACACGGCGTCGTCTGCGCGCCAGAACTCGCCGACGACACGGAACGTGCCGGTGGCGAGATGGAGCCGCTCAGCCCGGTACTTGAGGCCGAGAGGATCTGCGACGATGCGGAGATGTCCGAGCACGCGATCTGATCTGTCGAGCACGCGCCACAGGTGATCGGAAGCACGAACGAGATGTTCGCGCGACGAGGTCAGTGGTGGCGAGGCGTAGGGGATATCAGGGAGCGATGTGGTCGTGGTGTCGTGCATGTCGTTCTCCTTTCGTGCTTCGAACATATGACCGACCACCGACATTGGCGCCGCCTGCTCCCGGCGCCCGGCACAGCGGCCCGCAAGCGCTCTTCATGCACCGCAGCGGCGATGCGGCGACCTCTCCACCGTTGCCGTGTTCGCGTCCCTCGGACTCGTGGCGCACGGCGCATCCTCGATCCATCCGGGCCCTGTCCCGGCTTCCGAGGAGAGAACATGTCTGACACCCTGACCATCCTGGGCAACGTCGCTACCGACCCGACCCAGAGCCGCACGCCGAGCGGCATCCCTGTCACGAACTTCCGCGTCGCGACCACCCATCGGCGAATCGATCCTGCGACGCAGACCTGGGTCGACGCGAGCACGAACTGGTATTCGGTCGCAGCCTTCCGTCAGCTCGGCGAGCATGCGAAGGCATCCCTGCGCTGCGGAGACAGCGTGATCGTCACAGGCAGGCTCAAGATCCGCACCTGGGAGAGCAACGGCAAGAGCGGTACGAGCATCGACATCGACGCGGAGGCGATCGGCCATGACCTCCGTCGTGGCACGACGGCGTTCCTGCGCGCATCCCGTGCCTCTGGCAGTGACGGCGCGACACGCGGAACGCACGAGGAGCACGAGCAGGAGCACGGCGCGGAAGAGAACGATCACGAGACACCCGACGATCCGACCGCGCGCGATGACGATGCCATGGCGCTCGACACGTCGTGGTCGATCGTGCCTTCGAACACGGAGGCCGAGCCGGTGGCGGGTGCCACCTACTGAGGCGCGATCGAGGACGATCCGCGCCGGCGGGCTGCAGTCAGCTGATCGATGCAGCCCGCCACGTAGAATCGGCTCGTGCTCCGACGAACCACCGCTTCCGCCTCGCGGCTGACGGCCGCGACCCTTGCAACCGCGGCGTTGGTGCTGACGCTCGTCGCGTGCGCGCCGACGCCGGAGCCGCAGCCCACGGCCACCGAGTCGGCGCCGGCGACGACGAGCCCGACGCCGTCCGGCCCGGTCTACGTGTCAGACGGCACCGCCGAGGACAACCTCCCGCTCTTCACCGCCACCGCAGAAGGCGTGTGGGCCACGGATGCACGGGGCGCCGGGCGGTCATACATCGACGCATTGATCGCGGCCGGCTTCGATCGCGCGGACATGCAGGTGACCCAGGACACGTCGACCGTCGGCAACGCGGCGGAAAGCCTGCAGTTCTCGGTGCGATGGGGCGAGAAGGAGTGCCTGATCGGCCAGGTGGGCCCGTCGACAGGACAGGTCGTCACCGCCGTGATGCCGCAGCTCGCGGAAGGCCGCTGCCTGATCGGGACGACGCGTCCGATCGACTGGTGAGGTTCCGCCTCTTATACGCGGGCCGACGCGGCGATTCTGAGTGCCCGCGGCTCGCCTCACCGCGGACCAGCGGTAGTCTTAGGGGAGATTTCCGCGCTGCCTCAGCGGCGTGACGGCAGGTTCGATTCTGATTCGCAAAGGGTGTTGAAACGGTATGGCTGAGTACATCTACTCGATGGTTCGTGCGCGCAAGGCGGTTGGTGAGAAGCTCATCCTCGATGACGTCACCATGGCGTTCCTCCCGGGAGCCAAGATCGGCATGGTCGGCCCGAACGGTGCCGGTAAGTCGACGATCCTCAAGATCATGGCCGGCCTCGACACGCCGTCCAACGGCGAGGCGAAGCTCTCGCCCGGATTCAGCGTCGGCATCCTCATGCAGGAGCCGGAGCTCGACGAGTCGAAGACCGTGATCGAGAACATCCAGGACGGCATCGCGATCAAGCCGAAGGTCGACCGCTTCAACGAGATCTCGCTGCTGATGGCCGAGCCGGACGCCGACTTCGACGCGCTGCTCGCCGAGATGGGCACGCTGCAGGAGGAGATCGACGCCGCAGACGGCTGGGACCTCGACTCGCAGCTCGACCAGGCGATGGACGCACTGCGGACGCCGCCGGCTGACGCAGCCATCGCCCCGCTCTCCGGTGGTGAGAAGCGTCGCGTCGCGCTCGCGAAGCTGCTCCTGCAGAAGCCCGACCTGCTGCTCCTCGATGAGCCCACCAACCACCTCGACGCCGAGAGCGTGCTGTGGCTCGAGCAGCATCTGCAGGCGTACAAGGGTGCGGTGATCGCGATCACCCACGACCGGTACTTCCTCGATCACGTGGCCGAGTGGATCGCCGAGGTCGACCGCGGTCGTCTCATCGGCTACGAGGGCAACTACTCGACCTACCTGGAGAAGAAGGGCGAGCGCCTCGAGGTCCAGGGCAAGAAGGACGCCAAGCTCGCGAAGCGCCTCAAGGAGGAGCTGGAGTGGGTGCGCTCCAGCGCCAAGGGCCGTCAGACCAAGTCCAAGGCTCGTCTCGCCCGCTACGAGGAGATGGCATCGGAGGCCGAGCGGACCAGGAAGCTCGACTTCGACGAGATCCAGATCCCCGCAGGTCCGCGTCTCGGTGGCATCGTCATCGACGCGAAGAAGCTCCAGAAGGGCTTCGACGGCCGCGTGCTGATCGACGGACTCAGCTTCAACCTGCCGCCGAACGGCATCGTCGGCGTGATCGGACCGAACGGTGTGGGAAAGACCACGCTGTTCAAGACGATCGTCGGCCTCGAGCCGCTCGACGGGGGAGACCTGAAGATCGGTGAGACGGTCAAGATCAGCTACGTCGACCAGTCGCGCTCGAACATCGACCCGAACAAGACGCTGTGGGAGGTCGTCTCCGACGGACTCGACTACATCACGGTCGGCAAGACCGAGATCCCCTCGCGTGCCTACGTCTCGAAGTTCGGCTTCAAGGGACCCGACCAGCAGAAGAAGGCGGGCGTGCTCTCCGGTGGTGAGCGCAACCGTCTCAACCTCGCTCTGACGCTGAAGGAAGGCGGCAACCTGCTGCTGCTCGACGAGCCGACGAACGACCTGGACGTCGAGACCCTGAGCTCGCTCGAGAACGCGCTGCTCGAGTTCCCCGGCTGCGCCGTGGTCATCACTCACGACCGGTGGTTCCTCGACCGTATCGCGACGCACATCCTCTCGTACGAGGGCACCGACGAGAAGCCCGGCCAGTGGTACTGGTTCGAGGGCAACTTCGAGGCCTACGAGGAGAACAAGATCGAGCGCCTCGGAGCGGATGCCGCGAAGCCGCACCGTTCGACGCACCGCAAGCTCACGCGCGACTGATCCTTCGACGGGTTCCGGAACCACCACGATGACCGAAGCGACACCAGGGCCGCGCCTGCACATCCCGATCCAGCTCCGTTGGGGCGATCTGGATGCGTTCAATCACGTCAACAACACCTCGATGCTCAAGCTGCTCGAGGAAGCACGTGTGCGAGCGTTCTGGCGGGCCGGTCCCGGTGAGGTCGCGCCGTCGACCGCAGTGCTCGACTCAGGGCTCGACGAGGGCATCCTGACCCTCATCGCCAGACAGGAGATCGAGTATCTCGCACCGGTGCCGTATCAGCGGCGCCCGCTGGAGGTGCAGATGTGGTTCGGCAAGCTCGGCGGCTCCAGCGTCGAGGTCTGCTACGAGGTGCACAACGATCCCACCGCCGAACCGCGCCAGATCTACGCACGGTCGACAGCTGTGATCGTCCTGGTCGATGCCGCGTCTGGCCGCCCGACACGGTTGACTCAGGAGATGCGCGACGCCTGGGAGCCCTTCGTCGGCGCCTCGATCGAGTACGCCCACCGCTGAGCACGCAGCAGCCGTTGCGCGATCGCTGCACGCGCAGGTCAGTCGCGGTCCGGAACCCGGATCATGATCTCCTGGGCGACGCTCGCCACCAGGGCGCCATCGCGCGAGTAGATGCGTCCGGTGGCGAGTCCGCGCCCGCCGCGGGCGTTCGGGGACTCCTGCATGTACAGCAGCCACTCGTCGACCCGCACCGGCCGGTGCCACCACATCGCGTGGTCCAGGCTGGCGACCTTCAGCCCCGGTAGAGCCCAGAACACGCCGTGCGCGCGCAGGATCGACTCCTGGATCGTCATGTCGCTCAGGTAGGCGAGCGCCGCGCGGTGCAGCCGAGGATCATCCGGCATCGGTGCGCGCATCCGCATCCACACGCCTTGTCGCGGCACCTTCTCGTCGGAGCTCGGCAGATACAGCGGATGATCGATGTGCCGGATGTCGGCGGCGCGCTCGCTCAGCATCCGGGTCGTCCCCTCGGGCAGCCCGTCCACGCGATCCTCGTCGGGGATGAGGGTCTCAGGGTCGGGGATCCCGCTCGGCATCGCCTCCGCGTGCTCGACGCCAGGGTCCTCATCCTGGAACGAGGCGATCATCGAGAAGATCGGCACACCGTTCTGATAGGCCTGCGAACGCCGTGTCGAGAACGAACGGCCGTCGTGGATGCGGTCGACCGCGATCGTGATGCCCTGCGTGGCGTCTCCAGCACGGAGGAAGTACCCGTGCATGGAGTGCACCGGCCGATCCTCGGGCAGCGTCCGTTCCGCCGCGATCAGGCTCTGCGCGAGCACCTGGCCGCCGTAGATGCGCCCACTCGGCATCGGATGGGAGGCCCCGGTGAAGATGTCCTCCGTCGTCCGAGCCTGCGTCGTGTCCAGATCGAGAACGTCCAGCAGCTGCTCGACGGTCCGGGCCGCGTGGTTCTCGGCGCTCATGTCATCCCTTCCGCGACCGCAGGTACGGCACGCTTGCTAGTTTAGAACGCGTGCCCCACCAGCTTCTGCTCGCCGATGCCGAGACGTCCAAGGACGTCCTGACCTTCGTCGGGAGGGCATCGCGGATCGGCGATGAGGGCGTGCGGTTGCAGGCCGCCAACGGGGTGCTCGCGCTCAGCACCGCGGCCCTCGCTCCGCACGGGCTGTTCGACCAGACGCCGACCATCCTCGCGATGCGGATCGTGCACGCCGATCCGGAACTCCAGTGCGACATCGTCGTCGCCGAGCTCGGGGCAGGCGAGGATGAGCGCAGTCTCGCCCTGCCAGACACCGGCCTGTCACCCTCCTGGGCCGGCATCGCGCCGCCGCGTGCCGACTGGGCGCAGATCACCACCCTGCCGGCGTCGATGATCGCCCAGCGCGCACAGTGGGGCATCTCTGCCGTCGCACGCGGAGCGACGCCCGGGGCAGGGGAGGAAGCCGTCCGTGCACTCCGCGCCGCGATCTGGGGAGAGCCGGACGAGGATCTCGCCGGGCTTCCGCGTGGTGTCGCCTTCGCCGCCGACGCGCTCGGGTTCATCTCGGGCGAAGAGCAGGTGCCGGTGACGCAGTCAGGCCGATGGACGCGTCTGGCGTTCCGACGAGGCCATGTGCTGTCGCGCGGTCCCGTCGCCTCCGGGCTCACCGCGGTGCGCGGAACCGGGTCCGCTGACTAGCGGATCAGCCCGCCGCCGCGGCTCGGCCGGCCTGCCGCCCGGAGAACAGGCAGCCGCCGAGGAAGGTGCCCTCCAGTGCGCGATAGCCGTGCACGCCGCCGCCGCCGAAACCGCTCGCCTCGCCCGCCGCATACAGCCCCGGGATCGGCGTGCCGTCCGCGGCCAGCGCGCGCCCATCGAGATCCGTGTTGATGCCGCCGAGTGACTTGCGGGTCAGCACATGCAGCTTCACGGCGACGAGCGGACCGGCCGAGGTGTCCTGCAGCCGATGCGGGGGAGCGGTGCGGATCAGCTTGTCTCCGCGATAGCTGCGCATGGAGCGGAGCATGCCGATCTGGGCATCCTTCGTGAACTCGTTGTCCATCTCACGATCGCGGGCCACGACCTCGCGGCGCACGTTGTCGATGTCGAGGAGGTCCCCGCCCGGATGCCGCTGCATCTGCTCGAGCAGCGATTCGAGGTCGTTCTCGACGATGAAGTCCTCGCCCTCGTCGAGGAACGACTGCACGGGTCCGGTCGGCCCTTTCGCGAGACGAGACTTCAGCAGCAGCGCCACGTTCTTCCCGGTCAGATCGGGGTTCTGCTCGCTGCCGGAGAGCGCGAACTCCTTCTCGACGATCTGCCGCGAGGTGACGAACCAGGAGTGGTCGTGACCCGTGGCTCGAAGGTGCGCGAGGGTGCCGAGCGTGTCGAAACCGGGGAACAGCGGTCCGGGGAGTCGCCTGCCGGTCGCATCGAGCCACAGCGACGACGGGCCGGGCAGGATTCGGATGCCGTGCGATGGCCAGACCGGATTCCAATTGGTGATGCCCTCGACGTAATGCCACATGCGGTCGCCGTTGATCAGTCGAGCACCGGCATCCGCGCTGACCGACTGCATCGAGCCGTCCACGTATGCAGGGACACCGGTCAGCATGTGCTCCGGAGGCGTCCCGAGGCGCTCGGGCCAGGATGCTCGAACGAGTTCGTGGTTTCCGCCGATCCCCCCGGACGCGACGACGGTGGCGGCGGCCCTGATCTCGAACTCGCCGACGACCTCGCGCGACGATTCTACGCCGCGCGGAGCACCACTCGATGCGAGCACTCGGCCCCGTGCACCGCCGACGACACCGTCGGTCGTGATCAGCTCCGCGACGCGATGCCGAGGGAGAACGGTCGCCCGTCCCTCCCGCTCGGCCTGCTCCAGCGCCGCAGCGAACGGCGCGACGATGCCTGGCCCCGTGCCCCACGTGATGTGGAAGCGTGGCACGGAGTTGCCAGGACCGATCGCACCGTAGCCGCCGCGCTCCGCCCAGCCGACGACCGGGAAGAACCCGACACCGCGCTCGCGCAGCCAGGCGCGCTTCTCGCCGGCGGCGAACTGCAGATACGCCTCAGCCCAACGACGCGGCCACTCGTCCTCCGGCCGGTCGAAGCCTGCGTTGCCGAACCAGTCCTCGGTCGCGAGCTCGAGCGAGTCGCGAATGCCCATGCGCCGCTGCTCGGGGGAGTCGACGAAGAACAGCCCGCCGAACGACCACCACGCCTGGCCCCCGAGGTTGGTCCGCGGCTCCTGGTCGATCAGGACGACGCGTTTCCCGGCATCCAGTGCTTCGACGGCCGCGACGAGGCCGGCCAGCCCCCATCCGATGACCAGGACATCCGTGGACAGGGGCGCGTTCGTCATGTGTTCTCCGTTGATCCCTGACGTGAGCGGGCCTCGAGCGTCGGACGGCCGTCTGCGGCGGCACCGATGCCTGAAGCCTCGAGTGTGTTCACCATGGCATATGCCGCGCGCTCCAGGTAGTCCCAGAGCGTGGCTTCGTGCAAGGGCGACAACTGCGCCTCGTCGATCGCGGTGCGCATGTGTCGCAACCAACGATCGCGGGCGTCGGGGTCGACGCGGAACGGCATGTGCCGCATCCGCAGCCTCGGGTGTCCACGGGTCTCGCCGTACGTCGTCGGGCCACCCCAGTACTGCTCCAGGAAGAGCAGGAGACGCTCTTCGGCCGGTCCGAGATCCTCTTCCGGGTACATCGGCTTGAGGACCGGGTCGAGGGCGACCTCGCGGTAGAACACGGAGACGATCCTGGAGAACGTCTCGCGTCCGCCGACCTCGTCGTAGAACGTCACGTGGGGGTGCTCCCGTCATCGGTCTGCTGCTTCTTGCGGCGCCAGATCCCGCGGTCGGGGATCACCGGCACGCCGGTCACGGCGTTGGGCCGCGTCTTCGGAGGGTTCGCTCCGCGCACGCGTCGGGCGCCCTCGAGGCCCGTCGGCACGACCGTGGACATGCTGGGCAGGCCGATCTCCTTCTCGAGCAGCGCTGCACGCAGGCGCTTGCGCAGCTCCTGAGCGACGTCGTCCTTCGCGTTGGCTCGTGCCTTGATCACGATGCGCACCACGAGGGCGTCGCCGTCGACGGACTCCAGTCCCCAGAGCTCGGGCTTCTCGACGATGCGGGTACGCCACTTCGGGTCCTTCGAGAGCGCGATCGCGGTCTCGAGCATGATGGCCTCGACCTGTTCGAGGTCGGAGTCCGGCGGCACGCCGATGTCGATGATCGCCCTCGCCCAGCCTTGCGACATGTTCCCGATGCGGGTGACCTCGCCGTTGCGGACGTACCAGAGGGTGCCGTTCACATCGCGAACCTGGGTGATGCGGACGCTCACGTACTCCACGACGCCGCTCGCGAGTCCGAGATCGACGACATCACCGATGCCGATCTGATCCTCGGCCACCAGGAAGATGCCGTTCAGCACGTCCTTGACGATGTTCTGGGCACCGAAACCGAGGCCAGCGCCCACCGCCGCGGTGAGCAGCGTCAGCGACCCGAGCAGCGCGTTGTCGATCGCATTCACGATCAGCACGAGCGCGATGACGACGAGCATCACGTTCACGATGTTCTGCAGGATCGAGCCGAGTGTGCGCGTGCGCTGCACGAGGCGCATGTCGGCGAGCGGCGAGCGTTCGAGCGCCTGGGTGTCGTCGACCGCTGCCTTGTTCTTCGCACTGTCGACGATGCGGTGCACGACGCGACGGATGACGACCCGCAGCACCAGCGCGATGAGGAAGCAGCTGACGATGATGATCGCGATGGTCAGCGCCCGACCGCCGACCTGCGCGAGGACGCCGAGCGTGTTCTCCCACCAGATCGGCAGGGTTGTCGCAGGGGCCTCTGGGTCGACTTCGAATGGGATCATCATCACCACCAGATCCTAGCGATCGGGCCTCTGCGCGGGCTGGATGCCTCGACGGGCCCGGCAACCCAGAGGTGGGTCGCCGAGCCCGTCAGGAGGACATCTCGCCGAAGGGATCAGTCCTCGGTGTCGCGGGACTGGGCTGCGAGCGAGCGCTCGACGTCTGCCAGGTTCTCGAGCACCAGGCGGCGGAGTGCAGGCGCTGCATCCTGGTTCGCGGAGAGCCACGCGCGCGTCGCGTCGCGGAGCTCGAGGTTCGCGAGCGCCGTCGGGAACAGGCCGACCACCAGGTACTGCGCGATCTGGTAGCTGCGGGACTCCCAGATCGGGAGCAGCATGTCGAAGTACGCCGGCACGAACTCGGCGAGCACCTCGACACCGGCGGGGTGCACGAAGCCGAGCGCAGCCGAACGCACGATCGTGTTCGGAGCATCGTCGCGCTCGATCAGCGAGGCCCACGCAGCCTGCTTCGACGCCGAGTCGGGAAGCGCCGCACGCGCCTGGGCTGCGAACTCGCCGCCCTTGGCGGTGTTGTCAGCGGCGAGAGCCGCGTCGATCTTCGAGGCATCCGTCGCACCGATCGTGGCGAGGCCGACCAGCAGCTGCCAGCTCAGGTCCGCGTCGATCTCGAGGCCGGGCAGGGTCTCCTCGCCGGAGCGCAGACGCCCGATGACGCCGGCGTGCTCCGGGGTGACCAGCGCGTTCGCGAACGCCGTGACGAACTGCAGCTGGCTGTCGCTACCAGCCTCGGCGGACTCCGCCAGCGACCAGAGGCCGTCGGCGACCTTGAGGCGTGCATCGTGCCGGTTCGCCGGGTCGACGTACAGGGTCGCTGCGGTGCGCAGCTGCGCGAGCGTGGTGCGAACCGTGGTGGACTCGGTCTCGCGGCCGATGTTCCCGAGCACGAGGTCGATGTAGTCGGATGCCGGCGTCTCGGCGTCGCGCGTCTGGTCCCAGGCCGCGCCCCAGACGAGGGAGCGGGCCAGCGGGTCGCTGATGTCCGCGAGGTGCGCGATCGCGGTGGCGAGCGACTGCTCGTCGAGACGGATCTTGGCGTACGCGAGATCGTTGTCGTTCAGGAGCACCAGGTCGGGACGCTGGATACCCTGCAGCTCCGGCACCTCCGTGCGGTCGCCGTCGACGTCGACCTCGACATAGTGCGTGCGGGTGAGTGCTCCGTCGCGAAGCGTGTAGAAGCCGATGCCGAGGCGGTGCGGGCGGATCGTCGGGTAATCGGCCGGAGCCGTCTGCGTGACGGCGAAGCGCGAGATGACGCCGTTCGCGTCGTCGGCGATGACCGGCTCCAACGTGTTCACACCGGCGGTCTCGAGCCACTTCTTCGACCAGGTGCTGAGGTCGCGGCCGCTCGTGGCCTCGAGCTCGACGAGCAGGTCGCTGAGCTCGGTGTTGCCCCAGGAGTGCTTCTGGAAGTACTGCGAGACGCCGCCGAAGAACGCCTCGATGCCGACCCAGGCGGCGAGCTGCTTCAGCACCGATCCGCCCTTGGCGTAGGTGATGCCGTCGAAGTTCACCTGCACGTCTTCGAGGTCGTTGATCTCGGCGACGATCGGGTGCGTCGACGGGAGCTGGTCCTGGCGGTACGCCCAGGTCTTCTCCATGGCGTTGAACGTGGTCCATGCCTCGGTCCACTCGGTGGCCTCTGCGGTGGCGATGGTCGACGCCCACTCGGCGAACGACTCGTTCAGCCAGAGATCGTTCCACCACTTCATGGTGACGAGGTCGCCGAACCACATGTGGGCGAGCTCGTGCAGGATCGTGACGACGCGGCGCTCCTTGACGGCATCCGTCACCTTGCTGCGGAACACGTAGGTCTCGGTGAAGGTCACCGCGCCGGCGTTCTCCATCGCACCGGCGTTGAACTCCGGCACGAAGAGCTGGTCGTACTTCGCGAACGGGTACGGCACGCCGAACTTCGACTCGTAGTAGGCGAAGCCCTCACGGGTCTTGTCGAAGATGTAGTCGGCGTCGAGGTGCTGCCACAGGCTCTTGCGGCCGTAGACGCCGAGCGGGATGACGTCGCCGGAGGCGCTGGTCAGCTCGGAGAACGTGGACTCGTACGGTCCGGCGACGAGCGCGGTGATGTACGAGGAGATGCGCGGCGTCGGCTCGAAGCCCCACGTCGCGATCGAATCGTCATCGTGCACGATCGGCTCGGGCGTGGGGGAGTTGGAGACGACCTTCCACGCGGCCGGCGCCGTGATCGTGAACTGGAACGTCGCCTTCAGATCGGGCTGCTCGAACACCGCGAACACGCGGCGGGAGTCGGGCACCTCGAACTGCGAGTAGAGGTAGACCTCGTCGTCGACCGGGTCGACGAAGCGGTGCAGGCCCTCGCCCGTGTTCGTGTACTCGCAGTCGGCGTCGACGACGAGCACGTTCTCGGCCTGCAGGCCGGTGAGCGCGATCCGCGAGTCGGCGAACACCTCGCTCGGGTCGAGCTGCTCTCCGTTGAGCGAGATCTCGCGCACGTCGCGGGCGATGAGGTCGATGAACGTGAAGCTCTCGGGGGTCGCGGTGAAGCGGACGACGCTCCGCGATCCGAAGACTTCCGAACCCTTCGTCAGATCGAGTGCGACCTCGTACGACTGCGTGTCGACGACGTCGCGGCGCTCCTGCGCTTCGATACGGGTGAGGTTCTCTCCAGGCACAGCGGTACTCCCAGGGGTGAGGGGATGTCGCCGGGGGTTGGCGCAGTTGGCGCCGACGGCAACCATGACAGCCTACGCCAGCCGGACGTGCCCCTTCACTTCCTGGAGGTGAAAGGATAGGGAGGTGACCGCGATCGACCCGAACATCGTCCCCTTCGCCTCTGCAGCCGCCGCGAGCGGCGAGCCCTACGTGACGACCCCGGTCGCCTACGACGGCATCCTGCTCGCCGGATTCGGCGGACCGGAGGGCCAGGAGGACGTCATCCCGTTCCTCCGCAATGTGACGCGGGGTCGCGGCATCCCGGACGAACGTCTGGAGGAGGTCGCGCACCACTACCGTCACTTCGGCGGCGTGAGCCCGATCAACGGCCAGAACCGCGTCCTCAAGACGGCGCTGGAGGACGAACTGCGCCGTCGTGGCATCGATCTCCCCGTCTACTGGGGCAATCGCAACTGGAGTCCGTACCTGGAGGAGGTCGTCACGACCGCCGCCGACGACGGCAACACCACGCTGCTCGCCTTCGCGACGAGCGCCTACAGCTCCTTCTCCAGCTGCCGGCAGTACCGCGAGGACTTCGCTCGCGTGCTCGAGGACACGAAGCTCGGCGACACCGTCACGATCGACAAGATCCGCCCGTTCTACGACCACCCCGGCTTCGTCGACGCCTTCGAGACCGGCGTGCGCGAGGCGGTGGAGGCATTCCTCGCAGCCGGCATCGCAGCGGCCGACATCGAGATCCTCTTCTCGACCCACAGCATCCCGACCGCCGACGCCGAGCGCTCCGGCGCCCGCGACATCGACTGGGGCGAGGGCGGCGCGTACGCTGCCCAGCACCTGGCCGTGGCCGCCTGGGTCATGGACCGCGTTCGTCAGACGGTGCCGGGAACCGAGGACGTCGCGTGGCAGCTGGTCTACCAGTCGCGCTCCGGCCCCGCCTCGCAGCCGTGGCTGGAACCGGATGTCTGCGACGTCATCGGCGAGCTCCCGGCCAAGGGACGCAAGGCAGTGGCTGTCGTCCCCGTCGGGTTCATGAGCGACCACATGGAAGTGCTCTGGGACCTCGACACCGAGGCGGCCGAAGCCGCGGAGGAGGCCGGACTGGCCTTCACCCGCACACCGACCCCCGGAGTCTCCCCGACCTTCGTCGCCGGCATCGTCGACCTGATCGAGGAGCGCCTGCAGGGTCGTCCGAACTCCGAGCGTCCGCACGTCACCGATCTTCCCGGAGCCTTCGACGTCTGCCGCCCCGGCTGCTGCGAGAACGTCCGCGCAGGGTTCAAGCCCGCAGCGTCCGGCATCGCGCCCTGACGTCGCGCTGAGGTCCGCCGCTTCTAGGATGGATGCCATGCGCATCCACATCGCCACCGATCACGCCGGTCTCGACTTCTCCACCCAGCTGCAGGATCACCTCCGCGCCGCAGGGCACGAGGTCGTCGACCACGGACCGATCGTGTACGACGCGGTGGACGACTATCCCGCGTTCTGCATCCGTGCAGCGCAAGCGGTCGTTCGCGATCAGGCGGCCGGCGTCGAGACCCTCGGCATCGTGTTCGGAGGCTCGGGCAACGGCGAACAGATCGCGGCCAACAAAGTCGAGGGGATCCGTGCCGCTCTGGTCTGGAACCTGTCGACCGCCGAACTCGCCCGAGAGCACAACGACGCCAACGTCATCGCCATCGGCGCCCGCCAGCACACCTTCGACGAGGTCACGGCACTGATCGATCGCTTCATCGCCACGCCGTTCTCCGGTGAAGAGCGTCATGCGCGCCGGATCGCCCAGATCGCCGACTTCGAGCGCGACGGCTCGCTGCTCCCGGATCCGAGGGCCTGAGATGCCAGAGGGCCACTCCGTCCATCGCATCGCCCGACAGTTCGATCGCAACTTCGTCGGCAAGACGCTCAGTGCGTCGAGTCCCCAGGGACGTTTCGCCGAGGGAGCGGGCGAGCTCGACGGCCGCACGGCAGTCAGCGTGCAGGCCGTCGGCAAGCAGATGTTCCTCGAGACCGAGGGCGACCTGTGGCTCCGCGTGCACCTCGGTCTCTACGGGGCATGGGACTTCGCCGGCGAGATCCTCGTCGACCCCACGATCGCCTCGGCGAACGGCCGGATGGGCCAGACGAATCAGCGCGGCACCGATCTGGTCGATGACGCGATCCTCGACGACGCGGGCGAGAACTCCCTCGCCTCCATCGGAGCGCCGCGTCGTACGCGTGTGCACGTGCGCATGTCCGAGCAGACCAGAGGACTCGCGCCGGAGGATGACGAGTGGCCGCCGCCGATCGTCGGCCAGGTGCGCCTCCGACTCCTCACGGACATCACCGCCGCTGACCTCCGCGGCCCCACCGCCTGCGTGCTGCAGACGCCGGAGGAGATGCTCGCGACCGTCGCGCGTCTCGGGCCCGACCCGCTGGTCGGCGATCCGGTCGAGAACGAGGAGCGCTTCGTCAGCGCCGTGCGCAAGAAGCCGACCGTGATCGCGCTCCTGCTGATGGACCAGGCTGTCGTCAGCGGGATCGGGAACGTCTACCGGGCCGAGATGCTGTTCCGCCAGCGCCTGAACCCGCACACGCCAGGACGCGATGTGCCGGAGGAGATCGTCCGCGAGCTCTGGCGGGACTGGGTGCGGCTCCTCGCGATCGGCGTCGAGACCGGGCAGATGATGACCATGGACGATCTGTCGTCGGAGCAGTACCGCGCAGCCATGGCCAGCCGTGACGATCGCCACTGGGTGTACCACCGCGCAGGGCTGCCGTGCCGTGTCTGCGGCACGGAGATCGCCCTCGAGGAGATCGGCGCCCGCAAGCTCTACTGGTGCCCTCGCTGCCAGGCGTGAGCGGTCAGTGCACGCCGGTCGGGGTGCACGCGTTCTAGGCTGGGAGGATGCGCCAGAACCCCAGTTTCACGCTCGCCGACATCGCGGAGATCCGCCGCGTGATCGAGGCGAATCCGTGGGCCACGATCGTGAGTGACGGCACCGAAGGACTCGTCGCCTCGCACTACGCGGTGCTGCTCGACGATGACCGCGACGACCTCACCATCGTCGCGCATGTCGGACGGCCGGACGACCTGATCCACGGGTTGGGAGAGCGTGAGCTGCTCGTCGCCTTCCAGGGCCCGCACGGCTACATCTCGCCAGGCTGGTACGGCGACGTGCAGGCTGTCCCCACCTGGAACTACACCGCGGTGCATCTCGCGGGTGTGCCGGAGATCCTGAGCGCCGAGGAGAACCTCCAGGTGCTCGACCGACTGGTCGACCGTTTCGAGGGACGGATGCCGGATCCGCGGGGCATGTGGGAGCGCCCGAACGATCCGGCCTTCGTGCAACGGCTTGCGGCGGGCACCGTGGGCTTCCGGCTGACGCCGACCCGGGTCGTCGCGAAGCGGAAGCTCAGTCAGAACAAGCCGGCGGAGACGATCGAGACCGTGATCGGCGAACTCGACGGCGACGGCCCCTACGCCAATCCGGCTCTCGCATCGGAGATGCGCCGCGCCCAGGATGCCCGCACGAGCGCGGCCGGCACGAAGGGCGCCTCGTGACCGCGAGCGGTGGCTCGGTGTCGATGGTCAGGGCCGTGCGCATCGCGGGACCCGGCCGGGAGTTCCTGATCGACGACGAGCCGGTCGACATCCAGATCGCAGACGGGATCATCGTCGACATCGCCCCGACCGGAGCGCTCCGCGCGGTCGGCGAGGTGGTGGATGCCGAGGGCGCCTGGGCGATCCCGGGGCTGTGGGACAACCACGTGCACACCGTGCAGTGGGCGCTGTCGTCCGAGCGCGAGCCGCTGGACGCCATGACGTCCGCCGCCGAGGCTGCGGCGCACATGGCGCGAGTCGCCCCCCTGCCGGACGGCCGGCGGATCGGGAGCGGTTTCCGGGACGCGCTGTGGCTGGATTCGCCGTCGCTCGAGGTGCTCGATCGGGCGACCGGGAGCATCCCGACCTACCTGATCAACGCCGACGTGCACAGCGTCTGGCTGAACAGCGCGGCGCTGCGTCGGGAGGGATTCGCCAGCGTGGACGGCATGCTCCGCGAAGAGGACGCATTCGAGATCTCGCGTCGTCTCAACGCGGTGGACCCGGAGCACGGGGACCGCGCTGTCCGAACGGCGGGGGAGCGTGCCGCGACGCGGGGTGTGACGGGGCTCGTCGATTTCGACATGGCGTGGAACGCGGACGCCTGGCCGCGCCGCGTCGCGGATGGCTTCGCGGCGCACCGAGTGGAGTTCGCGGTCTATCCCGCCGACCTGCAGCGGGCGATCGCCGCAGGGCTGCGCACCGGGGAACTCTGCGAGGTCCCCGATGCACCCGATACCGCCCTGGGGCTCATCCGCGTCGGCCCGCTCAAGGTGATCACCGACGGCTCGCTCGGGACCCGAACCGCAGCGTGCTCCCACGCCTACCCGGATGATCCGCACAACCACGGCCTCCTCAACGTGCAACCGGACGAGCTCTTCGACCTGCTGCTCACTGCGACCGGCGCCGGCCTCGGCGTCGCGCTGCACGCGATCGGCGACCGCGCCACGACCGCTGCGCTCGACGCGATCACCCTCACGGGAGCCACCGGCACGATCGAGCATGCCCAGCTCGTACGGCACGCGGATCTCGCCCGGTTCGCGCGCCTCGGCGCGATCGCCAGCGTGCAGCCGCAGCACGCGCTCGACGACCGAGACCTGGTGAGCAGGCTCTGGGGCGACCAGACGTCGATCGGGTACCCGCTCGCCTCGCTGCGCGACGCCGGCGTGGAGATCCGGTTCGGCTCTGATGCCCCGGTCGCGCCTCTCGATCCGTGGCAGGCGATCGCCGCGGCCGTCTCACGGACCGACGACGAACGAGAGCCATGGCATCCCGAAGAGCGGCTGCGCATCGATGACGCGTTGGCAGCGAGCATCCGGTCGTCGCTGCGACCTGGCGAGGTCGCGGACATCGTGGTGTGCGGAGCGGATCCGCAGACCGCGACGGGGGAGCAGCTGCGGGCGATGCCGGTCGAGGCCACGGTGCTGGCCGGACGGATCACGCACACCTCCTGACCGCGAACTGCCGAACACGACGAAGGGCCCCGGGACGAATCCCGGGGCCCTTCTGCTGCGGTGCGTCGTTATGCGGCGATGTGCGCGACGAGGAACCAGCGGTCCTTCTCGAGTCCGCGCATGATCTCGATCGCGACGTCCTGGCTGGTCAGATCGACCTCGTCGAGTCCGTCGATCGCTGCCTTCACGTCGACCAGGATCGCGTCGATGTCGGAGATGACGGCGCGGACGAGCTCATCCGACTGCGTGAAGCCGGCGGGCACGGCGCTGGTGCCGGCCTTCGCGGCGACCGTGCTCAGGCGAGCGTCGATCGGGAGGCCGAGAGCGACGATGCGCTCTGCAGCGGTGTCTGCGAAGTCACCCGCGTGGGCGACGATGGTGTCGAGGAGCTCGTGGACGCCGATGAAGTTGGCGCCGCGGACGTGCCAGTGGGCCTGCTTGCCGTTGACCGTGAGGGCCTCGAGCCCGAGGACGACGGGCGAGAGGAACTGCGCTGCGGCCGCGGCCACGGTCGGGTCGCTGGCGGTGGTGGAAACGGTCTGTACCTTGCTCATGATGTGCTCCTCCAGGGTGCCAATTCGTATGTCTTGAACACAACGCTACTCAGCTTCAGACATTCCGCAAGCAAGCTGAGGCTCCACTTACCGCCCCGTTTTTCCGCGGAATCTCGGGGTTCTGAGGGTAGGCTCGCCGTATGAGCATCGCACCGGGAGCATCCGTCCTCGCCCTGCCGCACGCGACCCCGAGCATCGCCGACGAATCGTTCGTCGCAGACGGCGCCAGACTGATCGGCGGGGTGGTCCTCGAACCCGGATCCAGCGTCTGGTACAACGCCGTGCTGCGTGCGGATTCCGCCACGATCACGATCGGCGCCGACAGCAACGTGCAGGACAACGTCTCGGTCCACGTCGACGACGGCCACCCCGTCGTGATCGGTTCGAAGGTGTCGATCGGGCACAATGCCGTCGTGCACGGCTGCACGATCGGGGACGGCTCATTGATCGGCATGGGCGCCGTCATCCTGAGCGGCGCCGAGATCGGCGCTGGGTGCCTGATCGCCGGGGGAGCGGTCGTGCTCGGCGGCACCCTGATCCCGGACGGCTCGCTCGTGGCCGGGGTGCCGGCGAAGGTGCGCCGATCGCTCGATGACTCGGAGCGAGCCGGACTCATCGCCAACGCCGACATCTACCTCGGACACCAGCGGACGCACTCCGCTGCGACATCGGTCTGACGCCCTCTCCCCGCTAGGCTGGGAGCACAGGGGGCGGTGGCCAAGCTGGTCAAGGCAGCGGGCTCATAACCCGACGATCGTGGGTTCAAGTCCCACCCGCCCTACCATTCGTTCTCCGTCCGTCCTCGATCGCCGTGAGCTCGCCGGATTTCGAGGGTCGAGGGCGAGCCGCGGCGATTCAGCTGCGGTTCCGGGGGACGATGGGTCCGCAAGTGTCCGCTGGCGATGACAGCTCCCGCAGGAATGTTGGGGCGTCGAGCCGCGGCATCCGCAGAACCATCGAAGGGGCCGTGTGAACGATCAGATCGCGAAGGATGCAGCGGTTGCGGCATCCGAGGACTGCGGGTGCGCTCCGACTCAGGACGAGCGCGACTCGTTCTGGAAGCTGAAGGTCAGTCGTCGCGGTGCGTTCGGGCTGGGCGTCATCGGTGTCGCCGCTCTCGCCGCCTTCGGTGTCGGCTCCGGTGTCTCCGTCGCCTACGCCGCCTCGTACCCCAGCTGGGACGACGTGCAGCGCGCCAAGAACAATGAAGCGGCCAAGGCCGCCGAGGTCACTCGTATCGAGGGGCTCATCCAGTCCCTGACGCAGAAGGTCGCAGAGACCCAGGCCGCGGCCGAAGTGGCATCGAACGAGTTCTACGTCGCGCAGCAGGCCTTCTTCGCCGCGATCACCAAGGCCGATGAGCTCCAGGCGCGGGCCGATGAGCAGACCGGGATCGCCGACGCTTCGGCCCGCAAGGCCGGCCAGGTCGCCTCTCAGATCTATCGCAACGGGGGTGACGACACGTCGCTCAAGCTGCTGTTCGCGGGCTCCGCGGACAACGCGGACGACCTCCTGTCGCGCCTGGGGACGATGGACAAGTTCCTCGAATACAACCAGTCCGTCTACGACACGGCGGTCGCGGCGCGCAACACCGCGCAGTCGCTCACGGATCAAGCCGCGGTCGCGCGGGATGAGCGTGACCGCCTGCAGCAGGTGGCGGAGCAGAAGATGGTCGTGGCGCAGCAGGCGGCCGATGCGGCGCAGGCCGCGCTCGATGAGCAGGCCGCGAATCTCGAGACCATGCAGGCGCAGCTCGCGGCGCTGAAGGACACCACCACTCAGACCGTCGCCGGCTACGAGGCAGGTGTCGCGGCGCGCGCCGCGGAGGAGAAGGCTCGACGCGACGCCGAGGCGGCGGCGGCCGCGGCAGGCGGCGGCGGGGGCGGGAACCCCGGAACCGGCGGCTGGGTGCGCCCGCACGGCGGCGCGCGCAGCTCGAGCTACGGTCCCCGCACGCCGATCTGCGGTTCACAGGGCTGCTCGTCGAGCTTCCACTACGGGGCGGATCTCGCCAACGGGTGCGGTTCGCCGATCTATGCAGCGAACTCCGGCACGGTCGACTACGCCGGCGGGAACGGGAACTACGGCAATTACATCCGCATCCAGCACGGCGGCGGAGTCAGCACGGGATACGCGCACATCAAACCCGGCGGCATCGCGGTGCGCAACGGCCAGTGGGTCAGCTCCGGCCAGGTCATCGCCTACGCAGGTGACACCGGGCGTTCGTTCGGCTGCCATCTGCACTTCGAGGTCTACATCAACGGCCGCTACACGAACCCGGTGAGCTTCATGGAAGACCGGGGCATCTACGTCTGAGTGAGTGGGATCACTCGGGGGAGACCTCGAGGTGCTCCTCGATCAGGGTGATTCCGCCACTGGAGTTGGCGGAGTGCGCGAGCGCCTCGATCCACGAACGGCTGAGCTCGGGAGTCTCGGATTCCTGGAACACGAATCGCAGCGGAATCGACGGATGCAGCCAGATGGTCGACCGCCCTGCTGCGTCGGCGTCGAGGTGTCGCCAGGAGAGGGTGAAGCTCTCGTTCCGGCGAAGTTTGGTGGCGATCACGACCTTGAGGTGCGCGAGAGCGCGATCCTCGACCTGGATCGGTTCATCGTCGTTGCCGTAATAGAGACTGCCCACAGGCTCACTCTAGGGTCGCGGCGAGCGGGTGCTGCACCACGGAGGGCGACGCGCGGCCGCTGCGCACAGAGATTGCGCGTTCTGTCATGACCGCGTGCGGCGGCGGGCCTGTGAGGGGTGCTCGCCGTAGGCCGCGCGATAGGCGGCCGCGAACCGGGAGGGATGCGCGAAGCCCCAGCGGCGGGCGATCGTGGCGACCGAGTCCTGGACGTCGACGCGGAGCTCTTGGTGCGCCCCCTCCAGACGCGCACGTCGAAGCGACTCGGCCGGTGTCGCGTCCAATGAGCGGCGGAACGCATATTGCAGCCCCCGGGTGGACATGTGCACGGCTGCCGCGACATCGTCGACCGTGATCGCGCGATGTGCGTTCTCGCTGATGTAGGCGAGCGCTCGTCTGACCGCGGCGGGTGCCGGTCCGGTCTGCACCGGCCGCTCGACGTCACTGTGCAGTGTGGTGGCGAACGTGCTGAGCGTCATCGCCAGCGCATGACGACCGAGCTCTGCCCGCAGCAGCGCATCCGCGTCCCCCAGGTCGGCGGCGCTCTGCTCCAGGTAGCCGAACGAACGCTCCCACTGGGCCGCTGCCGCTGCGCTGCGAGGACGCAGGCTCTGCACGCGCATGACCATCCGATCGTCTCCGGTGACCTGTCGCGCGAAGGCCTGGACTGCCGCACGATCGAACACGAGAGCCCGAACATCGGCGTCGTGATCCCACCGAGCGTTCACCTGCGCGCCATCGGTGAACCACGGCTCGCTCGGGTCGAGGTCATCGCGCCCTGACCACACGCTGGCGTCTGGAGCCTCGACACGACAGGCGAGCAGCTGATCCTCCGGCTCGGCGGAGGATCGGATCTCCGCCGCGAGTCCGTAGTGCACCAGGCTCGCTCCTGCCAGCGTCTCGGAGTGCCAGTCGAACCGGAACCGACTCGGATCGACCCGTCGAAGCACGGCGGACGGCACATAGTCCTTCCACGTCGTCTCGACCCGGGTGACGTCGCGTGAACTGAAACGCACTGGCGGTCCTTTCCCACTGCCCAGCTGACGGGCGCCGCAGCAGGATACCGGTAGCCGCGGACATTCCGCATCCGAAGGCGCGTCGACCGCTCCGTGTCGAGCGCGCGGCTCGAAACAGGGGAGGATGATCTGCGGGGTCCACGAACAGAAGGCAGGGTGCTGACATGGCACGGAAGACGGTCACCGACCTCGACGCCGAGTCGTGGAGGTTCGTCGCTCGGTCCGTCGTCCGTCGCTTCGTCACGGACCAATGCCCTGACAAGGCCGCCGGGCTCACGTTCTATGCGATCCTCACACTGATCCCTGCGGTCATGGTCGTGGTCTCGCTCGTGAGCCTGCTCGGCACCGACTCCGAGCTGCTGCGTCTCGTCGTCGGACTCGTGTCGACGCTCGCGTCGGAACGAGCCGCCGACGTCGTGATGGACGTCATCGACGAGCTGGCATCGTCATCGATCGCCTGGATCGCCCTGCTCGGCGGCATCGCCCTCACCCTCTGGAGCGGCAGTCGATACGTGGCAGCGTTCAGCCGTGCGATGAACCTCGTCTACCGCGCCGACGAGGGGCGACGGCTCTGGAAGATGCGGGTGACGCATCTGGCCATCGCACTCGCGCTGCTCGTCGCGGCGATCATCGCCGTGGTCGTGGTCGGCGTCTCCGACCGGGTGCTGCAGGCGATCGACGACCAGCTCGGGTGGGGAGATGCGGTGCTCATCACCTGGCGCATCGTGCGCTGGCCCCTGCTCGTGTTCGCGGTCGTGCTCGCGCTGGCCTGCCTGTCGTACTTCTCGTCGAACGTGCGGCATCCGCGATTCCGATGGATGACGTTCGGCGCAACCTCCACGCTCGCTGCGCTCCTGATCGCCAGTCTCCTGTTCAGCCTCTACACCTCGAACGTCGCGAACTACGAGCGGATCTACGGCTCGCTCGCGGGCGTCATCGTCTTCCTGCTCTGGCTGTGGATCGCGAACATGGCGCTGCTGGGCGGGGTCGAGTTCGACGCCGCTGTCGAGCGCGCGCGGGAGCTGAAGGGCGACGAACCCGCTGAGCACAAGCCACGTCTCGCGTTGCGCGATACCGTGACGCTGCCGCAGAAGGCGAAGCGCGAGCGCCACGAGGTCGCGGCTGCGAGGAATCTGCGACCGGATGCCGACGACTGACTCGACGTGCGGGTTCCCGGTGTCAGGCCCCGCGACCGGTCTGCGGGATCCGTACCGGCCAGGTGCCGTCGAGAGTGTCATCTGGGTCGAGTCGTCCCACGCTCACGAAGTACTCGGTGAGGCTCTCGGCCTGCGACCGCGCCCAGCCGATCTGTCGCGTGTGCAGTTCGACCAGCGACGCCGGCAGCTCGAACTGTCGAGCGAGTGCCTGGGCGACGCGGCCGGCTGCGATCGCATCTGCGGCCGCCTCATGCGCTCCTTCGAGCGGCACCGCGTAGTGCGCAGCCACGACCTCCAGTGTGCGCTTGCCGCGCCGGTACCGGTCGTACGCCTTGTCGATCACGAGCGGGTCGATGATCGGGGAGGGGTCGACCAGCGGCGCGATGCCGTGTCGGTGGGCCTCATGCGTGAGCAGCGAGAAGTCGTAGGCGGCGTTGTACGCGACGATCGGAACGCCCTGTGAGAGCAGCGAGCGGAGTGCGCCGGTCACATCGGCCACGACTTCCCTCGCCGGCCTGCCGTGCGCTCGCGCATACGATGTCGTGATTCCATGCACGGCCGTCGCGCCCTCCGGGATCGGCACGCCGGGATCCGCCATCCAGGAACGGGCGGCGATCTGCCGACCTGATGCGTCCAGCACCCCGACATGGGCGGTGACGATTCGATCGATCGTCACATCGACCCCGGTCGTCTCGAGGTCGAAGACTCCGACGCGGGTCAGCCAGTCGGGGAGTGCAGGTGCTGGTGGCATGCCCTCACGCTAGGTCGGACCCCCGACATCCCCAGGAAGGCGCACGGCGACTCCGTAGACTCGGAGCATGACGGTTCCCTCTCCCTATGCCGAACGCCTGAGTCGACTGCCGGTCAGGCGCGACGACGTCGAGGTCGGCGGCGGAACCACGGCCTACTGGGTGTACGGACCGGAGGATGCCGAGACCACGGTCATCGCGGTGCACGGCTTCCGCGGCGACCACCACGGCCTCGAACCGGTGCTCGCGTTCCTGCCGGAGGCACGCGTGATCGCGCCCGATCTTCCGGGGTTCGGCGAGACCGAGCCGCTGCCCGGCCGTGCACACGACCTGGCTGCCTATGCGGACTGGCTCACGGAGTTCGCCGGTGCCGTCGCGCCAGGCGCGGTCATCCTCGGCCACTCCTTCGGCTCGATCGTGACCTCTGCCGCCGTCGCCGGTGGACTGGAGACGCCGAGGCTGATCCTCGTGAACCCGATCGGTGCCCCCGCGCTCGAGGGTCCGAAGGGCGTGATGACGCGGCTCGCGGTGCTGTACTACGCGCTCGGCGCGCGCCTCCCCGAACGCCTGGGCACCGCGCTGCTGCGCAACCGGGTGATCGTGCGCGTGATGAGCATCACGATGGCGAAGACGAGGGATGCTCCGCTCCGCCGCTTCATCCACGACCAGCACGACACCTACTTCTCGCTGTTCTCGGACCGGGATGTGCTCCGTGACGCCTTCGTCGCCAGCGTCTCCCACGACGTCAGGGAGTTCGCGGACGACATCCACGTGCCGACGCTCCTGATCGCGGCCGAACGCGACGACATCACACCGATCGAGGCCGAGCGCACGCTCGCGACCCGGTTCGACGACGCGACGCTCGTGGAGATCGCCCACGTCGGGCACCTCATCCACTACGAGACCCCGGCGGAGGCCGCAGGGGCGATCAGGCGCTTCCTCAGGATTCCCGTCGAGCGAGGCCGATGAGCCCGGCCACGCGGAACGGGATGACCTCGCCCATCGCGAGCGACGTCTCGGTCCGTTCCACGCCCTCGATCGAGAGGATGCGCGCGTCCGTGTCGAACAGGTGACGCGCGTCGCGGCAGGCGACCCTGGCGAGCAGATCGATCGAACCGCTGAGGCCGTGCGCCTGCACCACCTCGGGGATCCGGGCGAGTTCATTGATGATCCGCGGCAGCTCGGTCTGCCGGACGCCGATGCTCACGAAGGCCTGCAGAGGGAACCCGAGCACCTCCGGCGCGAACGAGCGTTCGTACGACAGGAAGATGCCGGTCTGCTCCAGGCGTGCCATCCGCGCCTGGATCGTGTTGCGCGACAGCCCGAGGTTCTCGGCGAGCGACACGATGGTGGTGCGAGGATCGTCGGCCAACGCCGCGAGGAGCTCGAGATCGATACGGTCCAATCCAGACATAGTGCCAAACCATAGCAGGGTCGGATGGCCCAAAAGTGAGCAACATGCTCAAGCCCTCATCCATTGCTTGAGCGTCGTGTTCAGCGGACGTACGCTCGGACCAGGCCGGCGATGACGCCGCGTGCGTCACGCACAGCCCCACGAGGGCCGCCGGGACTTGGAGGACGATGATGTCACCGCAGATCACGCCCATCGCTGACACCGAGCAGGATCTGGAGCTGTCCGAACGGCTTCTGACACCAGACGGCACCCGGATCGCGAACCCCCGACTCGACCCCTTCGTCGCCGATGTCGACGCCGCGCAGCTGCGTGCGCTCCACCGCGACATGGTGATCCTCCGTCGCATCGACGCGGAAGGCGTCGCTCTGCAGCGTCAGGGCCAGCTCGGCCTGTGGGCGCCGTGCCAGGGCCAGGAGGCGACGCAGATCGGCACCGCCCGCGCGCTCGAGACGCGCGACTACGTCTTCCCCAGCTACCGGGAGACCGGCGTGATCTACGCCCGCGGCGCGCGGCCCGGCGACTACGTGCGCATGTGGCGCGGCGAGGAGGGCGCCGCCTACGATCCGGCCGCCCTGCGGGTTGCACCGCTCCAGATCATCATCGGAGCCCAGACGCTGCACGCCGTCGGCTACGCGCTCGGCATCCAGCACGACGCGGCCGACGAAGTCGCTGTCACCTACTTCGGCGACGGCGCGACCAGCCAGGGCGACGTCAACGAGGCGATGATCTTCGCGGCCTCCTATGGAGCGCCGGTCGTCTTCGTGTGCCAGAACAACCACTGGGCGATCTCCGAGCCGGTCGCGGTGCAGTCGCAGTACCCGATCGCCGGACGCGCTCCCGGCTTCGGCATCCCGAGTCTTCGCGTCGACGGCAACGACGTGCTCGCGTGCCTTGCTGGGATGCGGTGGGCGCTCGAGCACGCGCGCTCCGGCAGGGGCCCCGCCTACATCGAGGCCGTGACGTACCGCATGGGACCGCACACGACCGCCGACGACCCCACGCGGTACCGCGATGAGGACGAGCTCGAGTCCTGGCGGCGGCGCGACCCGATCCTGCGGCTCGAGGCGCACCTGCGAGCGGCCGGCGAGCTCGATGCGCAGCACCTCGCCGAGACGCAGGCCGCTGCCGACCAGGTCGCGAAGGAGATGCGCGCTGCCTGCCTCGGCATGGTGACGCGTCCGCCGCTCGCGGTGTTCGACGGCGTCTACGCCGAGCCGCACACCGGCCTCGAGCGTCAGCGTGACGAGTACGCCGCGTACCTCGCATCGTTCGAGAGCGAGGTCTGACGATGACGGAGATGCCCCTCGGCAAGGCGCTCGGCGCCGGCCTGCGCCAGGCGATGCTGGACGATGACAGGGTCGTGCTCCTCGGCGAGGACATCGGCAAGCTCGGCGGAGTGTTCCGCATCACCGACGGGCTGCTCGACGAGTTCGGCGCGCAGCGCGTGATCGACACGCCGCTCGCAGAGTCGGGCATCGTCGGCATGGCGGTCGGCCTCGCCTTCCGCGGCTACCGTCCGGTCGTCGAGATCCAGTTCGACGGCTTCGTCTATCCGGCGTTCGATCAGATCGTCGCGCAGGTCGCGAAGCTGCACTACCGCACGCAGGGGCGGGTGAAGATGCCGATCACGATCCGCATCCCCTGGGCCGGCGGTATCGGTGCAGCAGAGCACCACTCCGAGTCGCCGGAGGCCTACTTCGTGCACACCGCTGGACTCCGGGTCATCGCGGTGTCGAACCCGGCGGACGCGTACCGCAGCCTCCGTCAGGCGATCGCCTCCGACGACCCTGTCGTGTTCTTCGAGCCGAAGCGGCTGTACCACCACAAGGGCGAGGTCGATCTGGAGGCACCGCTCGCGGACGCGCAGCCGATGGGGCTCGCCGAGGTGGTCCGCACCGGCGCGGATGTCACGCTGATCACGTACGGTGCGATGGTCGACACCGCGCTGCAGGCGGCAGAGGCAGCAGAGGATGACGGCGTCTCGATCGAGGTGATCGATCTGCGATCGTTGTCGCCGGTGGACTACGACTCCGTCGCGGCATCCGTCCGCAAGACCGGCCGTGTCGTCGTGGCCCACGAAGCCTCGCGAGAGGCGGGCGTCGCAGCCGAGGTGATCGCCAGCATCACCGAGCGGTGCTTCGAGTATCTGGAGTCCGCGCCGCTGCGCGTGACAGGGCACGACATCCCCTATCCGCCGGCGAAGCTCGAGAAGTATCATCTACCAGATCTCGACCGCCTGCTCGATGCGGTCGATCGGGTCCTCGACCGCCCCAACAGCTTGACGGGGGCAGGCGCATGATCGCGGAGTTCCGACTGCCGGACCTCGGCGAAGGACTCGCCGAGGCAGAGGTCGTCCAATGGCTGGTCGCACCAGGCGACACCGTGGCGCTGAACCAGACGCTCGCCGAGGTCGAGACCGCCAAGGCGGTCGTCGAACTGCCGTCGCCCTATGCAGGCACGGTCACGATCCTGCACGCGGAGGCGGGGGAGACGGTGGCAGTCGGCGCTCCGCTCATCGCGTTCGACGTGGAGGGCGACGAGGAGACTGCTCCAGAGCAGGATGCCGGGGCGCAGGCGGAGAAGGCGCAGCCGAACCTGGTGGGGTACGGCGCCGCTCCGGCGAGCAGCGGTCGCCCCGCTCGCCGGGCCCGCCGGGCCGGCGTGGCTCGAACCGCCGCGGACACCGCCGTGCTCGAGGCAGCACCCCACGATGCCGCGCCCTCTGCGACGGTGGAGCGCGTCGTCGAGCGCCCGCGCTCGACGCCACCGGTGCGCGCGCATGCCAAGCGCCTCGGGATCGACCTCGTGCTGGTCGCCGCAGAGATCGAGGACAGGGTCATCACTCGGCAGGATGTCGACGCATATGCCGAGCGCGTCGGAGCGACCGGCCATGCTGATCCCGCGGGCGGCGGCGCACCGGCGACGGCGGACACCCTCCCGATGTTCGCTCCGACGACTGATGGCACCGGCCGGCGGGAGACGCGGATCCCGATCCGCGGCGTTCGCAAGCACACCGCCGCCGCGATGGTGCAGAGCGCCTTCACCGCGCCGCACGTCACGGTGTTCCAGACGGTCGACGTGACCGCGACGATGGACCTGCTCGCGAGCCTCCGGGACGATCGCGCCCTCTCCGGCCAGAAGATCGGTCCGCTCGCCGTGATCGCGAAGGTCGTCTGTCTCGCACTGTCGCGCACCCCGGGGCTGAACGCCCACTGGGATGAGCAGGCCGGCGAGATCGTGCACTTCGAGTACGTCGATCTCGGCATCGCCGCCGCGACCGACCGCGGGCTCATCGTGCCGAACATTCGCAACGCCGAGGCGCTCTCGCTGACCCAGCTCGGCAGCGCGCTCAAAGAGCTCGCCGAGACCGCACGCGCCGGGAAGACCTCACCTGCCGAGCTGGCCGGCGGGACGTTCTCGATCTCGAACATCGGCGTCTTCGGCGTCGATGCAGGGACGCCGATCCTCCCGCCGGGGCAGTCCGGCATCCTCGCGGTCGGTGCCGTCCGCCGACAGCCCTGGGAGTATCGCGGCGAGATCGCACTCCGAGAGATGATGACGCTCAGCCTCTCGTTCGACCACCGGCTCGTCGACGGCGCGGAGGGCGCGCGCTTCCTGAAGGATGTCGCCGACGTGCTCGAGCAGCCTGGGCGGGCGATGCTGTTCGGCTAGGGGCGCTGGTCCATCGACGGAGGTCAGCCGGCGCGCAGCGCCGCATCCGCCATCGCGACGAGGACCGTCGCGGTGGCGGAATGCCGTCTGGCTGCGGAGCGGGTGCTGTGCGGGGTCGAGTTGATGAGCCCGAAGCAGGCCTGCACGCGCAATCGCAGCTCATCCTGGCTGGCATCGATCAGCGGTGACAGCGCGTCGATCCACAGCTCGATGTACGCACGCTGCAGCCGTCGAACGGCGGCGCGATCGGCTTCCGACAGGTGTGCGACGTCACGATCCTGCACCTGGATCACGTCGGCGTTCCCGAGCGCGAACTCGACGTGGAAGCCGATGAGCGCTCGCATCCGTGCGTCATCGCTGCTCGCGGACTCGGCGACGCTGGTCCCACCGCTGACAAGATCGTCGCTGACCTTGACCAGCACGGAGCCGAGCAGCGCCTGCTTGCCGGCGAAGTGCCGGTAGACTGCCGGCCCGGATACGCCGACCGCGGCGCCGATGTCCTCGAGGCTGACGCCGGTGTATCCGCGCTCGGCGAAGAGGCGCGCCGCCTCGTGCAGGATCGCATCGGAGCGCTCCGCCTTGGCGCGGTCTCGGGCGGTGACCGGGGTTGTCATCTCAGTTAATCCTCGCTAACCTGAATCAACGGGTTAGTGAACACTAACCGAAGCCGCATGCGCCGCGCCACCATGTGACGTACCGCGCACGGGGAGTCGAGGAGGACTTCACGATGCCTGCCACCCAGCAGTCCCTGGCTGACGAGCTCCGCGACCGCCTGGCCGTCGCGTCACGCGGCGGATCCGACGCATCCAGAGCGCGTCACCTCGCCCGAGGGAAGCTGCTCCCTCGCGATCGCGTGGACCGTCTCCTCGATGAGGGCAGTCCCTTCCTCGAGGTCGCTCCGCTCGCGGCGGACGGCCTGTATGGGGGAGAGGCGCCCGCCGCCGGCGTCATCGCCGGGATCGGACTCGTGCACAGCCGGCACGTGATGGTGATCTGCAACGATGCGACCGTCAAGGGTGGCACGTATCTGCCGCTCACGGTCAAGAAGCACCTGCGAGCGCAGGAGATCGCGCGCGAGAACCGGCTTCCGTGCCTGTACCTCGTGGACTCCGGCGGCGCCTTCCTCCCGAAGCAGGACGAGGTGTTCCCCGACCGCGACCACTTCGGCCGCATCTTCTTCAACCAGGCGACGATGTCGGCCGAGGGCATCCCGCAGCTCGCGGCCGTGCTCGGGTCGTGCACGGCCGGCGGCGCCTACGTGCCGGCGATGAGCGACGAGACCGTGATCGTGCGCGGCCAGGGCACGATCTTCCTCGGCGGCCCGCCGCTCGTGAAGGCTGCGATCGGCGAGGTCGTGACGGCCGAGGAGCTGGGCGGCGGTGAGCTGCACGCCCGCCGCAGCGGCGTGGTCGACCATCTCGCCGAGGACGATGAGCACGCCCTCGAGATCCTGCGTGACATCGTCGCCACGCTGCCGCCCCCGCTCGCACCGGCGTGGGAGGTCGGAGCGACTGTCGCCCCGACGGAGACGTCCTCCCTCTATGACGTCGTGCCGGTCGATGTGAACGCCGCCTACGATGTGCGCGAGGTCATCTCGCGCCTGGTCGACGGCGACAGCTTTCGCGAGTTCAAGGCCGAGTACGGCACCACGCTCGTCACGGGCTTCGCGCGACTCCACGGCCATCCGGTCGGGATCGTCTCGAACAACGGCGTGCTGTTCAGCGAATCGGCGTTGAAGGGTGCGCACTTCATCGAGCTGTGCGATCAACGCGGCATCCCGCTGCTCTTCCTGCAGAACATCACGGGCTTCATGGTCGGATCGGATGCCGAGGCAGGCGGCATCGCGAAGGACGGCGCCAAGATGGTCACCGCCGTCGCCAGCACCAGGGTGCCGAAGCTCACCGTGATCATCGGCGGATCGTTCGGCGCGGGCAACTACTCGATGTGCGGGCGCGCCTACTCGCCGCGATTCCTCTGGACGTGGCCGGCCAGCCGGATCTCGGTCATGGGCGGGCCGCAGGCGGCCTCCGTCCTCGCGACCGTCCGCGAGGACCAGCTCGACGCGCGAGGCGAGACGTGGTCGCCCGAGGAGCGGTCCCAGTTCGAGCAGCCGATCCGCGCACAGTACGAGCAGCAGGGCGAGCCGTACTACGCGACGGCCCGACTCTGGGACGACGGGATCGTCGACCCTGCGCAGACCCGTGACCTGCTCGGGCTCGCGCTCGACGTCGTCTCCCGTACCCCGCTGCCGGAGCCCCGCTTCGGCCTCTTCCGGATGTGAGCTGCGATGACTGACCAGACACCGACAGCCCCGGCGATCGACGCAGGCCCCGAGTTCGAGACCGTGCTCGTCGCGAACCGCGGCGAGATCGCCCGACGCATCATCCGCACGTTGCGCACGCGCGGCATCCGCAGCGTCGCCGTCTACAGCGACGCAGACGCCGAGGCACCGCATGTGCGCGAGGCCGATGTCGCCGTGCGCATCGGCCCGGCTCCCGCTGCCCAGTCGTATCTCGACATCGAGGCCGTCATCTCCGCCGCGCTGCGCACCGGCGCGCAGGCCATCCACCCTGGATACGGGTTCCTCTCGGAGAGCGTCGGCCTGGCGCAGGCCTGCGTCGAGCGGGGGATCGTCTTCATCGGCCCCGGCGCCGAGGCGCTGCAGATCATGGGAGACAAGGCACGGGCGAGGGAGCACGTCGTCGCGCACGGTGTGCCGGTGGTCCCGGGGTTCGATGCCTCAGGGCTGTCCGACGCACAGATCGCAGCGGCCGCGACCGACATCGGCTTCCCGCTCCTCGTGAAGCCCAGTGCCGGTGGCGGTGGCAAGGGCATGGAGGTCGTCACAGACGCCTCAGCGCTGGCGACAGCGCTCGCATCCGCACGCCGCGTCGCGGCATCCGCCTTCGGCGACGACTCGTTGATCCTGGAACGCCTGATCCGTCGGCCGCGTCACATCGAGGTGCAGGTCTTCGGCGATGCGCATGGCACGGTCATCGCCCTCGGCGAGCGCGAGTGCACGCTGCAGCGTCGCCACCAGAAGGTCATCGAAGAGGCACCCTCCGCCGGCATCCCCGACCACACCAGGACGCAGCTGCTGGAGGCCGCCGTCCGCGCCGCCGAGAGCGTGGCCTACGTCGGCGCAGGCACGGTCGAGTTCCTGATCGACGCAGACGAGCCGGACGAGGTCTTCTTCATCGAGATGAACACCCGGCTCCAGGTGGAGCACCCCGTCACCGAAGAGGTGACCGGCCTCGATCTGGTGGCGCTGCAGCTTCGGGTCGCCGCAGATCTTCCTCTCGGCGTCACGCCCACGGTGCGCGGCCACGCGGTCGAGGCGCGGATCTATGCGGAGTCGCCGGAGCGCGGCTTCCTGCCCTCGACGGGCGTGGTGCTGCTGTTCGAGCCGCCGACGGGTGTGGGTGTGCGCGTGGATGCCGCGATCGAGACCGGCAGCACGGTCACCGGCTTCTATGACCCGATGATCGCGAAGGTCATCGCCGTCGCCGACGATCGCGCGACCGCCATCGCCCGTCTCGATCTCGCGCTGTCACGCACCGTCGTGCTGGGCGTCGACACCAACATCGCCTTTCTGCGTCGCCTCTGCCGGGATGAGCGCGTGGTCGCAGGAGACCTCGACACCGGACTGATCGAGACGCTGCTTCCGCTCGACGCGACGACGCTGACCGACGCCATGGTCGCGGAGGCGGCTCGGACACACGCTCCGCGGAGCGCACCGCTGCGCTCGGATGCGCTGTGGCGCGAGCTGCCAGGGTGGCGGCTCGGAGCCGCAGGGGTGTCCGGCGCAGCCAGAGCGTTCCTCACCGACACCGATGCGGTCGTGACCGCGTCGCCCGATGACCTGCCCGATGCGGGGGCGGTGTGCACCGCGGTCGATGGCGACGGGGCCGTCTGGGTCTCCGAAGACGGCACCAGCGCGCGCCTCCGCCCGGTGGACCGCAGAGAGCGGATGCGACGCCGACTGCTCGCGAAGGATGCGGGAACCGCGGCAGCGACCCCAGAGGGACGCGCGCCGATGCCCGGTGCGGTCGTGGCGGTGCACGTGGCCGACGGTGCGATCGTGAGGGCGGGCACGCCACTGCTGTCGATCGAAGCGATGAAGATGGAGCACCCTGTGCTCGCGCCGCTCGACGGCACCGTGCACCTGCTGGTGGCTGTGGGAGATCAGGTGCGACGCGACCAGCTGGTCGCCCGCGTGACGACGATGGAGGAGAACCGATGATCGAGGATCTGACCGAGGAGGAGCGCGAGCTCGCCGGGATGGTGCGGGAGTTCGCCGACACCGTCGTCGCACCGCAGTCGTACGAGGCCGATCGGACGCACACGCTCTCGATGGACGTCGTGGCGCAGATGGGCGATCTCGGGCTGTTCGGCCTGCCGTTCCCCGAGGAGTACGGCGGGCAGGGCGGCGACTACATGGCGCTCGGCATCGCGATCGAGGCGCTCGGCCGCGTCGATCAGTCCATCGCCATCACGCTCGAGGCCGGCGTCAGCCTCGGGGCCATGCCGGTGTTCCGGTTCGGCACCGAGGAGCAGAAGCGCGAGCTGCTGCCCGACCTGCTCGCCGCACGCGCTCTCGCCGGCTTCGGCCTCACCGAGCCGGAGGCCGGCAGCGATGCCGGAGCGACGCGCACGACGGCACGGCTGGAGGGCGAGGAGTGGGTGATCGACGGCTCCAAGCAGTTCATCACGAACTCCGGCACGCCGATCACGCGCTTCGTGACCGTCACGGCCGTCACCGGGAATGAGGGCGGCCGCAAGGAGATCTCGACCATCATCGTGCCGAACGGCACGCCTGGGTTCACGGTCGAGCCGCCGTACGACAAGGTCGGCTGGAACGCCTCCGACACGCATCCGCTCACCTTCATCGGGGCACGCGTGCCGGCGGCCAATCTGCTCGGACAGCGGGGGAGCGGCTTCCGCAACTTCCTCAGCATCCTCGACGAGGGGCGGATCGCGATCGCCGCACTGTCGACCGGCGCCGCCGAGGGCTGCCTCGAAGCTGCGGTCGACTACGCCAAGAGCCGCACGATCTTCGGCAGTGCCCTCAGCACGCGCCAGAACGCGCAGTTCACGCTCGCCCGCATGCGCGCACGCGTGCACACGGCGCGCCTGGCCTGGCATCACGCGGCCCGACTGCGCGACAGCGGTCGTCCGTTCGCCGAGCAGGCCGCGATCGCGAAGCTCGTCGCGGGCGAAGCGGCCATGGACAACGCACGCGATGCGACCCAGATCTTCGGCGGCAACGGCTTCATGAACGAGTTCCCTGCCGCCAGGCACTACCGCGACTCCAAGATCCTCGAGATCGGCGAGGGCACGACCGAGGTGCAGCTGCTCGTGATCGCGCGGGCGCTCGGACTGGCCGGGTAGCGTGGCAGGGTGAGTACTCAGGACATCATCCAGCGGGGGCTGTACTTCGAGGAGTTCGTGGTGGGTGCCCGCTACCTGCACCGACCAGGGCGCACGGCGACCGAGGCCGACAACGTGCTGTTCACGACGCTCACGATGAACACGCAGGCGCTGCACCTCGACGCGGCGTTCGCCGAGACGCAGGAGCCGTTCCACCAGCGGCTGATGAACTCCATGTGGACGCTGTCGACCATGGTCGGCGCCTCTGTCGCGCAGTTGACACAGGGCACGCTGGTCGCGCAGCTCGGGCTCGGGGACATCGCCTTCCCGCATCCGCTCTTCGCCGGCGACACCCTGTACACCGAGAGCGTGATCGTCTCGAAGCGCCTGTCCGCGTCTCGCCCTGGCCAGGGGGTCGTCGAGATCGCCCACACCGGACGATCGCAGGACGACATCGTGGTCGCCACCGCCAGCCGCACTGTGCTCGTCCGCACAGTTCCCGAAGGGACTCCGCCCGCATGACCTTCGCACTCGGCCCCGCGCTGCTGTTCTGTCCTGGCGACCGGCCAGAGCGATTCGCCACGGCGCTCGAGCGCGCAGACGCGGTGATCATCGACCTTGAGGACGCGGTGCTCCCTGCCGCGAAGTCACAGGCGCGCGAGAACCTGATCGCGGCCCAGGTCGATCCTGACCGGGTCATCGTTCGCGTCAACGCACCGGGGTCCGAGGCGTTCGCCGCAGATCTCGCTGCTCTCGAGCACACCGATTTCCGCACCGTGATGGTGGCCAAGACCGAGCACGCAGAGGGGCTCGATGCCTTCCGCGAACGTTACTCGCTGATCGCCCTGTGCGAGACGGCTCGCGGTGTGCACGCGGCCGACCGGATCGCCGCGCATCCGCAGGTCGTCGCCATGATGTGGGGCGCGGAGGATCTCGTCGCCTCGCTCGGCGGCACCTCGAGCCGACGGTCGGACGGCGGCTATCGTGATGTGGCTCGCTACGCCCGCTCCAGGGTGCTGCTCGAGGCCGGCGCCCACGGCAAGAGCGCGATCGATGCAGTGCATGTCGACATCGCCGACACGGCAGGACTCGACACCGAGGCGAAGGATGCGGCAGCCTCAGGGTTCGCGGCGACCGCGTGCATCCATCCGAGTCAGGTGGCCGCGATCCGTGCGGCCTATCGGCCGGACGCGGAGACCCTCTCATGGGCGCGCGCGGTCCTGGATGCTGCAGCCGACGAACGCGGCGTGTTCCGCTTCGACGGGCGCATGATCGACGAGCCGGTGCTGCGGCATGCGCGCTCCGTCGTCTCTCGGGTGAACTGAGCCCGCGCGCGGCGTCAGATCAGCCGAACTCAGATCAGTGCGAACTGGTCCAGCAGACGGACCGACCGGGGTGAGACCTCGAAACGATGCGCGGATCCGTTCGCGAGCACCTCGCCGGTGCGGGGGAGCGTTCCACCCGAGACGTGGTCGATCACTGCACGGATGACGCCGCCGTGCGCGACCACGATCACCGACTCGGCGATGGGTGCCGTGCGCCGACGGGATGCACGGGCGATGCGATGCATCGCGGCGATCGCCCGGTCGCCGACGGCATCGAGGGACTCTGCGCCAGGGACCTCGGCGTGCCAGTCGCCGTACGCCGCGATGTACTCCTCGACGAGCATGCCCTCGCCCTCGCCGAACTCGCGTTCGCGCACGTCGGGCACGGCCTCGCCCAGCGGCAGGCCGAGGCGGTCGGCGATGATCTGCGCGGTCTCACGGGCACGCAGCAGCGGACTCGAGTAGACGGCGTGATGCGTGCCGGCGGCGAGGCGCTCGGCGGCCGCATGGGCATCGGCGCGGCCGGTGTCGTTCAACGGGATGTCGGTGGATCCCTGGATGCGCCGGCTGAGGTTCCAGTCGGTCTGGCCGTGTCGCACGAGGGTGAGCAGTGTCATCGGAGGAGCTCCTGCAGGGCTGGGAGCACATCGCTGGTCCCGGCGGCGATCGTGAGGCTCGCCCAGGGATCCGCACGAGTCGGCTCGCGATTGACGATGATGAGCGGGATGCTGCGGCGCCGCGCGCGCTCGACGAGGCGGACGCCCGAGTTGACCACGAGCGATGAGCCGGCGACGATCAGCGCCGAACTCGATCGCAGCAGCGATTCAGCGGCACGGAAGCGGTCCTGCGGCACGTATTCGCCGAAGAAGACCACGTCGGGCTTCAGCATCCCCTCGCACACGGTGCAGACCGGCACGACGAAGCCGTCGGTGGTCTCCGGGAGCACATCGCCGTCCGGTGCGAGGGCCACGTTCTCCGGCACCGTGATCCACGGGTTGAGCTCCTCGATCTGCACCGCGATGTCGCGGCGATCGAACACCTGACCGCAGTGCAGGCAGAGCACCCGGCGCATGGTGCCGTGCACCTCGATCACTCGCGAGCTGCCGGCGCGCAGATGCAGCCCGTCGACGTTCTGGGTGATGACCCCGGAGACGACGCCGTCGGTCTCCATCTCGGCGAGCGCGGTGTGCCCGGGGTTCGGCTCTGCATGCGCGAACGCACGCCAGCCGAGGTGGCCGCCGATCCAGTATCGACGTCGTGCACGCTCGTCGCCGAGGTAGGTCTGGATGGTCATCGGATCGCTGCCGGTGCGGGCACCCTCGCCGCGGTAGGCGGGGATGCCTGAATCGGTCGAGATCCCTGCGCCGGTGAGCAGCGCGATGCGCTTGCCGCGCAGCAGTTCAGCGGCGTGGGCGATGGTGGCCGACAGCTCGGCGGTGTTCGACACGCTCACAAAACCTCCTCGAGGGAGTCTACGGGGCATCAGGTGACCGGGGCTGCGCCGGAGCCGGGAAGCCGACCGTGCCGACGATGGCAGACTGGGGACCGTGGAACTGCTGCCTGTGACGGATGCCGACGATCGACGCCTCGACGACTATCGCGGACTCACCGACACGGCGCTCCGAACGCTGCGTGAACCGGCGGGCGGGCTGTACATCGCCGAGTCGACCAAGGTCATCGCCCGCGCGGTCGCATCCGGTCACCGTCCGCGCTCCGTCCTCGTGCAGGAGCGTCGTATCGACGACATCCGGGAGATCGTCGGCGATCTCGATGTGCCGGTGTACGTCGTCCCCGACGATGTCGCGGAGATTGTGACCGGTTTCGCTGTGCACCGCGGGACGATCGCATCGATGCACCGCCCTGAGCTGCCATCCGTCCGAGAGGTCCTCGACGGCGCCTCCGTGGTCCTGATCCTCGAGAACATCGGCGATCACACCAACGTCGGCGCTGCCTTCCGCGCGGCTGCCGGCCTCGGAGCAGACGCCGTGCTGGTGTCGCCCGGCGGCGCGGACCCGCTCTACCGACGCAGTGTGCGGGTGAGCATGGGGACCGTCTTCCAGGTGCCGTGGACCCGCATCACGGACTGGGAATCCGCCATCGCAGACCTGCATGCCGCGGATTTCGACATCGCGGCGCTGGCGCTGCGCGATGACGCGGTGACGCTCGATGCCTACGTCAGCGACCGACCGGCGCGCGTCGCCCTGGTCATGGGATCAGAGGGCGACGGTCTCTCCCGCGCGGCGCTCGAGGGAGCCGACACCGTCGTCACGATCCCGATGTCCGGTGGTGTCGACTCGCTCAACGTCGCCTCAGCGGCTGCCGTCGCACTCTGGGCGATCACGAGCAGATCGAGCTGACCGAGTCGAACCGATCAGCCGAATCGATCTGATCAGCGCTTCTCGGGGAAGACGATCGGGCCGGGCTCAGGACGCTTGGCCGCGAGGTTGTCACCGGACGACTGGTGCCGCAACCGGCGCAGCACCCACGGCACCAGATGCTCGCGCGCCCAGCCGAGGTCCTCGGAGCGAGCCTCGCGCCACGTGCGCAGCGGGATCGTCTCCGGCTGCATCGATTCCAGTGCGTTCGGCACGTTGAGCGCGCGGAGCACCATCCTGGCCACTTCATGGTGGCCGAGCGCGTTGTAGTGCAGGCGATCGGGGTCGAAGAAGCGCGGATCCTGCACGACCTTGAGCGCCCACTGATCGGCGACGATGCAGTCGTGACGCTCGGCGATCGCACGGACGTTCTCGTTGTAGATCGCGACCTTGCCACGGAAGGCGCGGAACACCGGCGTGAACCCGGTGTCGATGCCGGTGAAGAGGATGATCGACGCGCCGGTCGACGCGAGGCGCGACACCGCGTCCTCGAGCTGGGCCGAGATCGCGTCGGGATCGGTGCCAGGGCGGATGACGTCGTTGCCTCCGGCGCAGATCGACACGAGATCGGGGTGGAGGGCGACCGCCGGCTCGATCTGGTCGGCGACGATCTGGGCGATCAGCTTGCCGCGGACGGCGAGGTTCGCGTACGCGAAGTCGTCGACGTCCTGTGCGAGCACCTGCGCGACGCGGTCCGCCCAGCCGAGGTAACCGCCGGGCACATCGGGGTCGGGATCGCCGATGCCCTCGGTGAACGAGTCACCGACCGCGACGAACCGTCGCCAGGGGTGGGGCGTCTCGTTGTCGACGTAGGTGGTCCGGGTCGAATCCTGGTCTGTCATCCAGCTCTCCTTCGCGAACGATCGGCGACGGCGGTGGCCATGGCGCAGTGACCGATCCTACTCCGCCCGATGGTCGCCGGCCCGGGGCGGAGGCGTGTCGCGGCCGGTCGGGCTGCAGTGTCCCCGGCAGCGATTATCGTTGACTCGATGCTCTCTCCGTCCTTCCCTCAGCGCGCCCCGTGGGGAACCGCGAACAAGCTGCGCGCCTGGCAGCAGGAGGCACTCGACAAGTACTTCCAGGCAGACCAGCGCGACTTCCTCGTCGCCGCGACTCCGGGTGCAGGCAAGACCACGTTCGCGCTGACGCTCGCGGTCGAGCTCATGCGCATGGGCGAGGTGAACCGCATCATCGTGGTGGCCCCGACCGAGCATCTCAAGACCCAGTGGGCGGATGCGGCTGCCAGGGTGAGCATCCGCCTCGACCCCCGTTTCCGCAACAGCGACTGGGCACCGGCGCGGCACTATCACGGTGCCGTGGTGACCTATGCGCAGGTCGCAGCGAAGTCCTCGGTGCACCGGCACCTGACTGAGGACGCGAAGACGCTGGTGATCCTCGACGAGGTGCATCACGGCGGCGACGCCCTGAGCTGGGGCGACGCGATCCGCGACGCCTACGGCCCGGCGAAGCGTCGCCTGCTGCTGTCCGGCACCCCGTTCCGGAGCGACACGGCGCCGATCCCGTTCGTCGAGTACCACCCAGACGAGTCCGGTGCCCGTATCTCGCGCACCGACTACAACTACGGGTACGGCCGCGCATTGGCTGATGGCGTGGTGCGACCCGTGCTGTTCCACATGTACGCCGGCAAGATGCGCTGGCGAACGAGCACCGGGGATGAGCTCGAGACGCACCTCGGTCAGGACAACACGAAGGACGTGACGTCGCAGGCCTGGCGCACGGCGCTCGACCCCGAGGGCGAGTGGATGCCGGCCGTGCTGTCGGCCGCGGATCGCCGCCTCACCGAGATCCGCAACCATGTGCCGGATGCCGGCGGCCTCGTCCTCGCCACCGATCAGACCGTCGCCCGCGCGTACGCGAAGATCCTGCACAGCATCACGCGGCAGCAGCCGACCATCGTGCTCTCGGACGATGCGACCGCATCCGAGCGGATCGAGAAGTTCAGCGCGAGCGAGGATCGCTGGATGGTCGCGGTGCGCATGGTGTCCGAGGGCGTCGACGTGCCGCGTCTCGCCGTCGGCGTGTACGCAACGTCATCCTCGACGCCACTGTTCTTCGCACAGGCCATCGGACGCTTCGTGCGGGCGCGGCGCCGTGGTGAGGCCGCCAGCGTGTTCCTGCCGCAGGTGCCGGTGCTCATGGGGCTGGCCAACGAGATGGACAAGCAGCGCGATCATGCGCTGGATCGGCAGTCGAGTGACGAGGATGGACTCGACGACTCGCTGCTCGAGAGCGCGAATCGCGAGGAGGAGACCTCGGATGCGCTGACCCAGGAGTTCAGCTACCAGGCGCTCTCCTCGGTCGCGCACTTCGACAGGGTCGTGTTCGAAGGGCAGGAGTTCGGACAGCTCGCCGAACCCGGCACGCCGGAGGAGGAGGAGTTCATCGGATTCCCCGGTCTCCTCGAGCCGGAGCACGTGCACGAGCTGCTCATGCAGCGCCAGACCCGTCAGTCGCGGCTCCGTGAAGCACGCGAGGCCACCGCCGGACCGACGGAGACGACGACGCTGCCGGCGCCGCTGCACCGCACGCTCAAGGAGCAGCGTCAGCTGCTGAACAGCCTCGTCGGCCTGTACGCGAGGCAGAAGGGCGAACCGCATGGCGCTGTGCACGCCGAGCTCCGCCGCATCTGCGGCGGCCCTGCTGTCGCGCAGGCGACCGTGACGCAGCTGCAGTCACGCATCGACGTGCTGCGCAAGCGCGTCCGATCCTGAACACGGCATCCGAACGCCTCGACAGGCTCAGCGACCCACGGGGTCACGGCGCTCACCGAAGTGGGCCCCTGAGCCTGTCGAAGGGTCCTTGACGCCTCCAATGGGTCCCTGAGCCTGTCGAAGGGCCCCGGCGCACGTCGGGTTCGGATCCCCGAAATGCTGGCAATCGTGCCCTGAGTGGGGTCCCGCGAAGCGCCCGCGGCTAGCGTGGAACGGTTGCCCCACGCCGGGCGCCCATTGACCTCAGGAGAACCCATGACAGCCCCCGCTGCCGCGGAACCAACCGCCGCCGACCGCCGCCGCTGGGCACGCTATCTCGTGGAGGAGCGCGCCGAGGGGCGCGTGTACCGACGACTCGCCGCCCGCCGGACAGGGGAGGAGCGCGAGATCCTGCTGAGCCTCGCTGAGGCGGAGCGCCGCCACGAGCAGCACTGGCTCGACCTGCTCGGCGATGAGCCGACTCGACTGCCGCGCCCCGGCTTGCAGTCGCAGCTGCTCGGCTGGATGGCCGGGCGCTTCGGCTCGATCTTCGTCCTCGCCCTCGCCCAGAGCGCTGAGGCGAGATCGCCCTACGACGAGGAGCAGTACGCGACGCCGGCGATGCGCGCCGACGAGAAGATCCACTATGAGGTCGTGCGCGGGCTGGCGGCACGCGGTCGACGACGCTTGTCCGGCTCCTTCCGCGCCGCGGTGTTCGGTGCGAACGACGGGCTCGTCAGCAACCTCGCGCTCGTGCTCGGCATCGGCGCGACGGGCGTCAGCTCCAGCTTCGTGCTGTTCAGCGGCGTCGCCGGGCTGCTCGCCGGCGCCCTGTCGATGGGAGCGGGGGAGTTCGTCTCGGTCCGCTCGCAGCGCGAGCTCCTCGCGGCGACCGAGGCGAACGACGACGCCGCGGACTCAGCCGGTGATCTCGACATCGATGAGAACGAGCTCGCGCTCGTCTACCGGGCACGGGGCATGGACCAGCAGGAGGCGCTCGCTCGCGCCCGCCGCATCGTGACGGCTGCCCAAGAGGGTGCTCGTCGCACTGCGACGGGCCCGGTGCGCACGCACGGCGTCGACGAGAACGACATCGTCGGCAGCGACTGGACGGCGGCCATCTCGAGTTTCCTGCTCTTCTCCTCCGGGGCGATCATCCCCGTGCTGCCGTGGATCTTCGGACTGCAGGGTGCCACGGCGGTGATCGTCGCCCTCGTCCTGGTCGGCATCGCCCTGCTCAGCACCGGCGCCATGGTCGGCATCCTCTCGGGCGGACCGCCGCTGCGTCGAGCCCTCCGCCAGCTGGCGATCGGATTCGGCGCCGCGGCGATCACGTACCTGCTCGGGCTGCTCTTCGGCGTCGGCGCGGTCTGAGACCCGGTCGTCTGACGCGGCCGGGCCCTGGGCCCCGACCCGTCAGGACCCGTCGTCCTCTGACTGGCCGGGGCGGGTGCCGCCAGGCATCCCACCGCCCTGCTGACCGCCCTGACCGGGCCCCATGCCGGATGCGCCACCCTCACCGGCGGTGACGGTCGTGGAGACGCCGTCGACGGTCACCTCGTACGTCGATCCGGCGACGATGCCCGCCCCGGAGTAGACCACCGTCGCGAAGCTCGTGTCGGCCACGTACTCGCCCACGACCTGGCCGTCCGCGAGGATCTCGACCGTCGACCCGGCATCGCCGTCCGTGGTCGCGAACACCCACCCCTGCGCCGAGTCCGTCGAAGGTGCAACCGCCATGCCTGCGCTGCCTGCAGCGAGCAGCGTTCCTCCTGACACGTCGAATGAGCCGTTCACATCGATCGCTCCGTTCCCATCGTTCGTCGGGCCCCAGATCGTCAGCGAGCCGCCGGTCATCTCCGCCGACCCGTTGGAATCGAAGCCGTCGCCGCCGGCATGCACCGTCGTGTCGCCGCCCGAGATCGTGATCATCTCGCCGCTGTCCTGCATGCTCTCTCCGCTGCCGGATGAGGCGTTCAGTCCGTCGTCCGAGGCTGTCACGTCGATCGTGCCGCCCGCGATCGAGATGTCGGTGCTCTCGAGGCCCTCGTACGACTTCGCGACCGTGAGCGAACCCCCGTCGATCGCCAGTGCGGTGTCTGCATGGACGCCGTCGTCGCCGGAAGCGAGCATGATGGCGCCGTCATTGATGTGCACCGCGCCGTTCGAGTGCACGGCGTCGTCGGCCGCATCCACCGAGACCGTCGCACCCTCGAGCACGACGTACACCCCGCCCTTGACGCCCTTGGCGGAGACGTCTGCGCCACGGTTCGCGGTCGACCCTCCGCCGCTCTCGATCGTCACGTCGCCACCGGTGAGCACGACATCGGTCGCCGCCGCGAGCCCGTCGCCGGCGCTGGTCACGTCGAGGTCGCCTCCGGAGATCCAGATGTACCCCTGGGTCTCGTCAGCATCCTGATCGCTGCTCAGGCCGTCGCCGCCGGCGTCCACGGTGACCGTGCCGCCCGCGAGCGTCAGCGAGTCCTTGCCGCGCAGTCCGTCGTCGGCAGCGGTCACGACGATCGTGCCGGCCAGGATCGTGAGGTCGTCCTTGCTGGTGATGCCGTCGTTGCCATTGCCGGTGACGGTCAGCGCACCGGAGCCGCTGATCGTCAGGTCTGCGTCGCTGTACAGTGCCGCGTTCACCTCGGCGTCGTCGGCGTACGAGTCGGCGTCCGAGAGCCCGTTCTCACTGCCGTCTGCGAGGACGATCGCGACGTCGTCCGCGCCGGTGATCGCGATCGCCGCACCATCCGTGTTCGCGATGTCGACGCCGTCGAGGATCAGCGCGACCACGGCGTCGTCGGGAGCCGCGACCACGATCGAGCCGGCGAGTGCTCCGGAGACGCGATAGGTCCCCGCCGCGGCGATCGTGACGGTGTTCCCGTCGACCGTTGCGCCGTCGCCGTCGACGGTCGCGGACTCGCCAGCGAGCGAGATCGTCGTCTCGCTGCCGGTCTCCGCCTCGTCTGCCGTGACCGTGGTGGCATCGGCGTTCTCGTCCAGGACCTGCTCGGCCGTCAGCGACGCGTCCACGTCCTGCACCGAAGCGGTCTGCGTGGTCGCGGTGCCGGACTCGAGGTCGGCGGCGACGGCCGTGCATCCGGCCAGGATGACGCCGGTGAGGGCGAAGGGCACGGCGGCGAGGAGGATTCGGTTCTTGGTGCGCATGCTGGTCTCTCTTTCGGATCAGGCGGTGAGCAGGGCAGGGCGGAAGTTCTGGCGCAGCACGCGCGCCCATTTGTTGGACGGCAGCTCAGGACGCAGTGCGGCGAGGCCGGTGCCGTATTTGCTGATGGTCGACGGGCGGATGCCGTGTCTCCACAGGAGTCGATCGACGTCTCCGGTGCGCAGCCCCGACTTGGTCTCGACGATCACGAGGCCGGGAACACGCAGCTCGTCCCCGTTCGCGAGTTCCCAGGAGAGGTCCCGATCGATCGTGGCTCGGCCTCCTCCGTCCGGTGCGAGCAGGGTCGAGCGCTCGTAGCGGGTCGCCAGGGTCGGTCGCAGCTCGTCGTCGCGGAGGCGCGGGATGCCGAGGGCGTCGAGACCTGTCGCGGCATAGTCCCGTCCCTCGTCGGTGAGCTCATCGCGGGTGTCGAAGTCGTAGACGATCCGTTCCTTGACCGTCGTGCTGCGTGCGCCGCGCGTCTTCAGCTCCAGGTAGGCGTCTTCCGTGTCGATGTAGCTCCGGGTGCGGAGCTTGAATCGACGGCGGCGTCCGTGAGCCGCCATCCGGAAGCTCAGCAGGTCGGCCGTGTCGAAGTAGCAGGACTCGTAGGCGAAGGCACGGCGTCCGCCGATCGTGAGCACTCTGGTCCACTCAGGAAGCGCCGCCAGCGCGGCGTCGGCCTGCGCCTCGGTCATGACGTACTTGCGATCGACGCGCGTCAGCAGCTCGGCTTCCGCGACCAGCTCCTCGAGCGAGATCGGAACGAACCGGGGGTTCATCGACGCGCTCCGCTCAGCGCGCTGCTGATCTCTGCGGGTGCGTTCACGCGGTAGCGCACGTCGACCTGCGTGGTGTCGTTGACGAAATCGAGCTGCAGGATCGACACCTGGGTCACCGTGCCGCCCAGCAGCCGCTCCAGGTGACCCGTGAGCGTCGTCTCGTCGCCCTCAGCGCGGTCGAGGGTCATGATCAGGTGCCGGGACCGGGAGAGCAGCCGAGGGTGGTCCGCAACGAACATCGCGATGATGATCAGCGCCATCAGGGCGAGCGCGACAGGGGAGAGGGTGCTCGTGAGCCCGGCGATGAGTCCGAGTGCGAGCGACGCGAAGTAGTAGGCGACCTCGCGCTGCGAGATCTCGGAGGAGCGCAGCCGGATGATCGAGAGCACCCCGAACAGGCCGAGGCCGAGGCCGAGCGCCACCGTCGAGCCGGCGAGCACGACAGCGACTGCGAGCACCCCCACGTTCACGCCGACGAAGGCGACCACGAGATCGCGGCGACGATGCCTGGTGTAGTAGATGCCGAGGGCGAGGATCGTGATGGCGATGACGTCGGCGACGATCATGAGGAGCGTGTACACGGGCGGTGTCCTTCAGTCGATGGGGTGATGCAGTTCATTCCGCCAGGTTCGACTATGCCCTTGCTATGCGACTCCTATGCCGAGCGAATGGATTCCGGCAGCCATAGGAAGTCCAGAGGCGGCACCGTGACGCCGCAGACGAATCGGAGAGTGCGTCGATAGGCATGGGCTCTATCCGTTGAGGATGGACACCACACCCCACCCCAGAACGGCGCCGCGTCGACGCCGTCGAATCCTGCTCGCCTCCGGCCTCGCGCTGCTGCTCGCCATCGGCGGCGGTACCGCGTGGGCGCTGGACCGCTTCGTGATCGAGCACGTCTCGATCTCCGACGTCTCGGCCTACGAAGCCGAGAACTCCAGCACCGGTGGTGCAGTGTCGACGACCACCGACGCGACGGTGACCGACACCGGGTACGACTCCGCTGAAGCGGACATCTCGATCTCGACCGTGACGACCGGATCGGGCGACGACACCGTGACCTACTCCGTCGCAGACGTCACGCTCAGCGACGCCACTGTGCTGCGTTCGGCATTCGCCGGTGACGCCTACGGGACGAACATCACCGAGACGACGAGCGCGATCGCGGATGCCAACGACGCGATCTTCGCGATCAACGGCGACTACTACGGCTTCCGCGACACGGGCATCGTGATCCGCAACGGCGTCGTGTATCGAGATGAGGGCGCACGCGACGGGCTGGCGTTCTACACCGACGGGCACGTCGAGGTCTACGACGAGACGGCGACCACCGCGGAGGCGCTGGTCGCCGACGGCGTCTGGAACACCCTCTCGTTCGGCCCTGCGCTCGTGGAACGGGGCGCAGCCGTCGACGGCATCGACGAGGTCGAGGTCGACACGAACTTCGGCAACCATTCGATCCAGGGCGAGCAGCCGAGGACGGCGATCGGCGTGATCGACGACAACCACCTCGTGTTCGTCGTGGTCGACGGCAGGAGCCCCGGGTACAGCCGAGGCGTCACGATGACCGAGCTCGCCGACATCATGGTCTCGCTCGGTGCCGAGACGGCCTACAACATCGACGGCGGCGGCTCATCGACCATGGTCTTCGACGGATCCCTCGTGAACGACCCGCTCGGCGCGGGCGAGGAGCGCGGCACCAGCGACATCCTGTACATCGCGGGGAGCACGCAGTGATCGTCCTGATTCCGGCGTACGAGCCGGATGAGCGGATGCTGGAGCTGGTCGACGCGCTCGAGGCGGACGGCTGCCGCATGCTCGTCGTGGACGATGGCAGCGGCGCGAGCTCCGCGGCCCTGTTCGCGAACATCGAGCGACGCGGTGTCGTGGTGCTGCACCAGGCGCAGAACGACGGCAAGGCTGCGGCACTGCGACGCGGGCTGGCTCACATCGCAGCGCGCTGGCCGGGGGAGGACGTTGTCACCGCCGACAGCGACGGGCAGCATCGTCCCGCCGACATCGCCGCGGTCGCCGAGGCCACGAGCGGCGGTGAGGCACTGGTCCTTGGCGGGCGCGCGTTCTCTGGTGCCGTGCCGCTGCGGAGCAGGTTCGGCAATGCCGTCTCGCGTGCGCTGTTCCGGATGAGCGGGGGAGCGCTGCACGACACCCAGACCGGGCTCCGGGGCATCCCGGCTTCCCGCATCCCCGAAGTGCTCGCCGTTGCAGGAGAACGCTTCGCGTGGGAGATGAACGTGCTGCTCGACTTCACGAGGCGTCGAGTCCCGATCCGTGAGGTGCCGATCGAGACCGTGTACCTCGATCAGAACGCGGCGTCGCACTTCCGACCGGTGCGTGATTCCCTCGCGGTCCTGCGCCCTCTCCTCCGATACGTGCTGGTGTCCCTCGGGTCGTTCGTGCTCGACGTCGCTGCCCTCCAGGCGCTCTACGCGGCGACCGGCGAGCTGCTGCTGTCCGCGATCGGCGCGAGGGTGGTCAGCGGCGCCGTGAACTTCGCGCTGAACCGCACGGTCGTCTTCCGCGCGCACGGAACCACCGGACTCCGCAGGCATCTGGTGCGGTATCTGCTGCTCGCGTGCGGCCTGCTCGCCGGCAGCTACCTCGGCATGTCGCTGTTGATCGTCTGGGGCGTGCCGCTGCTCGCAGCGAAGATCATCTCCGACTGCGCCGCGTACATCTGCGGCTTCATGCTCCAGCAGGGATATGTCTTCGCACACCGTGCCCGAGACGCGAAAAAGGCCCCCTCTCGGGAGCCTTTCTCGTTCTGTGCGCGGAGGGGGACTTGAACCCCCACGCCCTTACGGGCACTACGACCTCAACGTAGCGCGTCTACCATTCCGCCACCCGCGCAGGTGTTGGATGATCGTTGCCGACCGAAGAATGACACTATCACGAACTCCGGACGCTCTCGAACCGAGCCGTACGCCCGGGCGTGGCACGTTCATTCGGTAGCCTGATCACATGATCGATCAGTCGCTTCCCGAGGTCGTGCGCGTCGCGAGTGACCTGATCCGCTTCGACACCTCGAACTTCGGCGGCGGCAACGCCAAGGGGGAGCGAGAGGCAGCCGAGTACGTCGGCGCCTACCTCGAAGCCCTCGGCCTCGAGGTCGAGTACTACGAGCCGATCGACCGGCGCACCAACGTGATGGCGCGGGTCGTCGGTCGGGATCGGTCGAAGCCGGCTCTGGTCGCGCACGGCCACCTCGACGTGGTTCCCGCCATGGCGGAGGACTGGACGGTCGACCCCTTCGCTGGGCTCGTCCGCGACGGGATGCTCTGGGGTCGCGGCGCGGTCGACATGAAGAACATGAACGCGATGATCCTGACATCGGTCGCCGACATCCTGCGTGCGGGGGAGCAACCTGAGCGCGACCTGGTGCTCGCATTCTTCGCCGACGAGGAGAACGGCGGCGTCGAGGGGTCGGCGCTCGTCGTCAAGGACCGCCCGGAGTGGTTCACCGGCGCGGGCGAGGCGATCAGCGAGGTCGGCGGCTACTCGATCACGGTCGACGATCGGCGCGCGTACCTGCTGCAGGTCGGCGAGAAGGCACTGATCTGGATCCGCCTGGTGGCGAAGGGACGCGCCGGGCACGGCAGCAGGCTGCACGAGGACAACGCCGTGACGCGGCTCGCCGAGGCGGTGGCGGCGATCGGACGGACCCGTTGGCCGATCCGCCTCACCGCGACCACGTCGGCACTGCTGGACGGGTTGAGTGCGATCAGCGGCCGGAGCACCGAGGACCCGGACGCCCTCGCCGCAGCCGCCGGACCCGCAGAGGCCTTCCTCCGCTCCACGTTCCGCACCACGACCAATCCGACCGTGCTCACGGCCGGCTACAAGCACAACGTCATCCCTGAGCGCGCGGAGGCACTCATCGACGTGCGGGTGATCCCCGGCACCGAGGACGACGTGCTCGCCGAGCTCCAGCAGATCGTCGGCGACGACATCGAGATCCAGACGGTCGTCCGCGACATCGGCATGGAGGTGCCCTTCGAGGGCGATCTCGTCGAAGCCATGGTCGCGAGCATCGGCCGCCACGACCCAGGCGTCCCCGTGATCCCGTATCTCCTCGGCGCCGGTACCGACAACAAGGCGCTGTCGTCGCTCGGCATCACAGGCTACGGATTCGCGCCGCTGAAACTCCCTGCCGACCTGGACTTCACAGGGATGTTCCACGGAGTCGACGAGCGGGTACCCGTAGAATCGCTTGTCTTCGGCCAGCGGGTGCTGACCGATCTGCTGCGCACGTACTGAGCGCTCGCTCGTCCGCTCGCGCGACCTCCTCGAATCAGAAGGCCACCCTCCATGCACCTGCTCGAAGCGCTCATCCTGGGGATCGTCCAGGGATTGACCGAGTTCCTTCCCATCTCCTCGAGCGCCCACCTGCGCATCGTCGGAACGTTCCTGCCGTCGGGCGAGGATCCCGGCGCCGCGTTCACGGCGATCACGCAGATCGGCACGGAAGCGGCGGTCGTGGTCTTCTTCTGGCGGGACATCGTGCGGATCGTCTCGCAGTGGTTCCGCTCGCTCGCCGGCAAGGTGCCGCGCAACGACCCCGACGCCCGGATGGGCTGGCTGATCATCATCGGCAGCATTCCGATCGTCGTCCTCGGGCTGCTGTTCCAGGACCAGATCGAGAGCGTGCTGCGGTCGATGTGGATCGTCGCGATCATGCTGATCGTGTTCGGCATCCTGCTCGGCATCGCCGACCACGTGGGCGCGAAGCGTCGCAAGCTGAACGACCTGACCTACCCGCACGGCATCGCATTCGGATTCGCCCAGGCGCTCGCACTCGTTCCCGGTGTGTCGCGCTCCGGTGGCACGATCACGATCGGTCTCTTCCTCGGCTACGAGCGCGCCGCGGCAGCGCGCTACGCGTTCCTCCTCGCGATCCCCGCAGTCTTCGGCAGCGGCTTCTACCAGGTGTACAAGAGCTGGGACGAGCCGTCGTTCTTCTCGTTCGGCGACACGCTCGCAGCGACCGGCATCGCCTTCGTCGTGGCACTCGGCGTCATCGCGTTCTTCATGAGCTGGATCTCGAAGCGCAGCTTCCTGCCGTTCGTCATCTACCGCATCCTGCTCGGCACGGTGCTGCTGGTGCTCCTCGGTACCGGTGTCATCGCGGCCTGATCTGCTCGGTCGTGATCGACGAGGAGTCGGTCGCTCAGCGCTTGCGGTCGCCCGGTCCGTCGTCGCGGCGACGCAGGTAGCGCTCGAAGGCCTGGGCGATCGCGTCGCCTGATGCCTCGGGGGAGTCCCACGTATCGCGGGTGCGCTCCAGCTGACGGATGTATTCGGCCATGTCCTCATCGTCCGCCGCTGCCGCGTCGATCGAGGCCTCCCAGGCTGCTGCCTCGGTGCGCAGATGATCGCGAGCGACGTCGACGCCCGTGAGCTCCTCGAGCCGATCCAGCAGCGCGAGCGTCACCTTCGGTGAGGGCGTCGCGGTCGCCACGTAGTGCGGCACGCTGGCCCACAGGCTCGCAGTGGGGATGCCGGCGCTCTCGGCGAAGTGCTCGATGACGCTGAGGATGCCGACCGGTCCCTCGTACAGCGAGCGCTCGAGCCCGTGCGTCTCACGCACCTGCTCGTTCGGGCTCGACGCGAAGATCGAGATCGGCCGCGTGTGCGGCACGTCCGAGAGCATGGCGCCGAGCGTCACGACACCGGTGATGTCGTCGCGGAGCGCGATGTCGATGAACTCGGAGGCGAAGGCCTGCCAGGTGCGAGCGGGCTCGACGCCTGTGAGCAGCCAGAACTCCGGGGTCGTGCCGTCGCCGGACTCGCGCGGACGCCAGAGCCCTGCCTCCGGCCACTTCAGCTGACGATGCCCCTCGGCATCCATCCGCGTCGACGGCCGCGTGTACTGGTAGTCGAAATACAGTTCGGGGTCGACGGAGTGGACCAGGTCGTAGTCGGTCGCTGCGCGCAGCGCCTCCACGGCACCGCTCGCACCCTCACCGGCGTCGTTCCAGCCGTCGAAGGCGACGATGACGATGCGCGAACCGAGAACATCCATCCGAGGCTCCCTTCGAGGTCGAGGACGTATCCCTCCAGGCTAGTCCGCGTGGACAGGAAGTGGGCGGCCGCCCCGGCTAGCATGGGTTCAGTGAGCAGACAGCCCAGCGCGGTCCTTTGGGACATGGACGGAACACTCGTCGACACCGAGCCCTACTGGATGGCGGCCGAGACGGCGCTGGTGCAGTCGTTCGGAGGCACCTGGACCCACGAGGATGCACTGCAGCTCGTCGGCAACGGTCTCATCGACAGCGCGATCATCCTGCAGAACGCCGGAGTCGACATGGCGGCGGATGACATCATCTCCTCGCTCACCGACTCGGTGCAGGATGCCCTGCGCACGCAGGGCGTGCCCTTCCGGCCCGGCGCACGCGAGCTGCTCGCCGACCTCAGGGAAGCCGGCATCCCGACCGCACTCGTGACCATGTCGCTGCGGCGGATGGCACTCGGCGTGGTCGAACTCATCGACTTCGACGCCTTCGAGCTCGTGGTCGCCGGCGACGACGTCGACAACCCGAAGCCCCACCCCGAGCCGTACCTGCAGGCGGCTGCGCTGCTCGACATCGACATCGCCGACGCCGTCGTGATCGAGGATTCGCCGACCGGCCTGCGCGCGGGCATCGCTTCGGGAGCCGTGGCGCTCGGCGTGCCGCACATCGTCTCGCTCGACGACGTCGGCGCTCATGAGCTCTGGCCGACGCTCGAGGGCCGCACCGCCTCCGACATCGTCGAGCTCTTCGACCGTCAGACGACCACGGCGGGAGCCAACCGATGACCGAACAGATCGCCCAGCCCGAGCAGGCAGTGCCGTCGGAGCTCGCGACGCAGCGCCCGAGCGGACCGTTCCGTGAGGGCGATCGCGTCCAGCTCACCGGGCCGAAGGGCCGCCTGCACACCGTCACCCTCAGCGCGGACGGCGGGCTCCACACCCATCAGGGCGTGCTCCACCACCGCGACCTGATCGGGCTGCCTGACGGCTCGGTGGTCGCGAACAGCTCCGGTCACGAGTACCTCGCGCTGCGTCCCCTGCTCCGCGACTTCGCGATGTCGATGCCCCGCGGCGCGGCGATCGTGTACCCGAAGGACGCGGCGCAGATCGTGATGCAGGCCGACATCTTCCCCGGTGCGGTCGTGGTCGAAGCCGGCGTCGGCTCCGGCGCCCTGTCGCTCGCCCTGCTGCGCGCGGTCGGCACGACCGGCTCGCTCGTCTCGTTCGAGCGGCGCGAGGAGTTCGCCGAGGTCGCGCGTGGCAACGTCGAGACGTTCTTCGGCGGCACGCCGTCGACCTGGCGCGTCGTCGTCGGCGACCTCGTCGAGGCGCTTCCGGTGGAGCAGCCGAGCGGGTCCGTCGACCGCGTCGTGCTGGACATGCTCGCGCCGTGGGAGTGCATGGACGTCGTGGCCGACGCACTCACTCCAGGCGGCGTGGTGCTCTGCTACGTCGCCACGGCGACCCAGCTCTCGCGGGTGGCGGAGTACATCCGGGGCACCGGGCTGTTCACCGACCCCGAGGCATCCGAGACGATGGTCCGTGGATGGCACGTCGAGGGACTGGCAGTCCGTCCCGACCACCGCATGGTTGCGCACACAGGGTTCCTGTTGACTGCGCGTCGACTCGCACCCGGCGCGATCGCACCGTCCGTCAAGCGGCGGGCGTCCAAGAGCAGCTACGGCGATGACGATGTCGAGCAGTGGACGCCCGGCGCTGTCGGCGACCGCGTGATCAACGACAAGAATCTGCGCAAGCGAGCCAGGGACGCCTCGAAAGCGGCCGAAGGGGCGCGCCTTGCCGCCGCTTCGCGCGAATCGGAGCAGACGACGGAATAGACTGGAGGGCGTGCGTAAAACGTCCGCCGTTCTGGCCACTCTCAGCCTCGCCGTCCTCGCCCTGACGGGGTGCACCGCCGCCCCGGCCTTCGACGGGGTCGCATGCGACCGCGCCGCGACCGGAGACAGCGTGCTGAGTGTCGCCGACGTCACCGGCGACCTCGGGTCCCTTCCCGACGTGGATGTGTTCGGTCCGGTGAAGGTCGACAAGACCTCGTACGCCGACATCACGGTGGGCGACGGACGCGCGCTGACCTCCGACTTCCAGCCGCTGGTGCTCGACATCGCCTTCTACGGCGGCACGAGCGGCGAGAAGCTGTACAACTCCGAGTTCGACGGCGACCTCAGCCGCGTGAACAACCTCGACTTCTGGACGCAGAAGTCGCCAGGACTCGGTGGTGTGCTCGAGTGCGCCACTGCGGGCAGCCGGGTGCTCGCCGTGCTCACGCCCGAGGACTTCGGTCAGCAGAATGCCGAGGGATTCGGCCTCGCAGACGGTGAGAACGTGGTCGCCGTGATCGATGTGCTCGACGTCTACCCGACGCGCGCCTCCGGTGCACTGCAGTTCAACGACGCCCGTGGTGTGCCCACCGTGGTCCGTGCGGTCGACGGCACGCCGGGCATCATCATTCCCGACAGCGCAGCGCCGAAGAAGCCGGTGACGCAGACCCTGATCAAGGGTGATGGGCCGAAGGTCAAGCAGGGCGATCTGATCGTGAACAACATCATGGCCGTCAACTGGGACGACAAGACCGTCACGAGCAACACCTGGGGTTCGACCGCGAGCCTCGGTGCCGCCGCGAAGGAGCTCGTCGGCGCCACCGTCGGCTCCCAGCTGCTCGTCGTGATCCCCGCAGCCGAAGGCTCAGCAGCGACTGCCGTCGTCGTCGACATCCTCGGCATCGTCCCGGCTGCAACGCAGTGATGGCAGCCCGGATCCCCGCGGAGGAGCGTCTGACGAATCTCGTCGTGGCGCTGATGGCCACGGAGATCGGGCTGACGAAGCAGCAGATCCTCGACAACGTCTCCGGCTATCGCCAGCGAGCGGATGCCGGCACGCGATCGGATGCGCTCGAGAAGATGTTCGAGCGCGACAAGGAGGAGCTGCGCGCACTCGGCGTCCCGATCGAGACGATCGGCGATGCTGCTGACCCCAACGATCTCCGTGAGGCTCGCTATCGCATTCCGCAGGCGGAATACGACCTGCCGAGCGACATCGAGTTCACCGCTGCCGAACTCGCGGTGCTGCGACTGGCAGGCAGCGTGTGGAGCGCCGAGTCGGCATCCGGCGATGCCCAGTCCGGGGTCCGCAAGATTCGTGCGCTCGGCATCGACGGGGATGAGCCGATCATCGGCTTCGCCCCGCGCATCACTGCCCGCGATGCCGCATTCGCCCCGCTGCAGGAAGCGATCGAGAAGAGCCGTGTCGTCGGCTTCGACTACCTCAAGCCGGGGGAGGACGCCCCGCGTCGACGGACCGTCCGCCCGCTCGCACTCGTCGACTACGAAGCGCGCTGGCACGTGTTCGGGATCGACGTCGACATCGAGGAGGAGCGGATGTTCCTCCTGAGTCGGATCGTCGACGACGTGAAGATCTCGAGCGTGGCATTCGATGCTGCCCTCCGAGACGGTGCCGGCGAACGCGCCCTGCAGGGTCTGGCCCTGGTGGCCGCGAAGAACGCGGCGCTGCTCGAGGTCACCCCCGGGACGGAAGCCGCGCTCCGGCTCGGTCGCCGAGCGACGCCGGCCGCGCAGGGCATCACCGTCCCGTTCGTCGACCTCCACATCCTCGCGGACGAGATCGCGTCCTACGGGCCAGAGGTCCGCGTGGTGGAGCCTGCACCACTCCGCGACGCCGTGATCGCCCGACTGCGAGCCGTCGTCGACGCGCACCGGACGCAAGAAGGGGAGCGATGATGGCGCAGCCGAAACCGCTGCTCGCCGCTGACCGCGTGCGACTGTATCTGACTCTCGTCCCGTATCTCCTCGAGCACGGCGAGGTCTCCCTCGCCGAAGCGGCGGAGGAGTTCGGCGTGACTCCTCGTGAGATGCGCGGCATGGTCGAGAAGCTCACGGTCATCGGTCTGCCAGGTGAATCCGGCTACTGGCAGCAGCCGCAGGAGATGTTCGACATCAATTGGGATCTGCTCGACGAGCAGGACGTGATCGAGATCACCAACGACGTCGCGCTGCGTCGCGTCCCTCGATTCACCGCGCGCGAAGCCGCAGCGCTGCTCGCCGGTCTCCAGATGGTGGCCGCGGTTCCGGCGGTCTCCGACTCGGGCCTGGTCGCCGGACTCATCTCGAAGCTGTCCCGCGGCGCCGCCGACGCGCCGGCGGATGTCGTCGTCGCACCGAGCGCGGTCGATGCGGTGCGCGAGGTCGTCGCCCGCGGTGTGCAGGAGGGGAGGGCGATCTCCTTCACGTACCAGGCACCGGATGCCGAGCCGACGACTCGCACCGTCGACCCGGTGCAGATCCTCATCACCAACGCACAGTGGTATCTGCAGGGGTGGTGCCATCTCCGCCAGGCGATGCGCACATTCCACCTCGACCGCGTCAGCGACCCGAAGCTCACGGACATCCCGATCACGCACGCCGGTGACGTCGTCCCCGAGGCCTTCGCCGGTCTCGACGATGAGCGCGAGGTGACGGTCCGTCTTCCGGAACGGCTCGCTCCGCTGCTCGAGCGATTCCTGCCCGCAGCAGCCCTCGAGACGGTGAACGGCATCGTCACCGCGAACCTGCACCTCGCGGATCCCCGGGGGATCAAGCGCCTCGCCGCCCGCTTCGGCGGCGGCATGGAGGTCATCGGCCCGAACGTGGCGCGATCGGCGACGCGCGAATGGGCGGCATCCGGACTCGCGTTGTACCGCACGCCCGATACCGAGGATTGATCTGTAGACTGGGATGAATCGCCCACCGACGACGGGATTCTGACATGTTCGCTGGAATGCAAGGCTGGCACCTGCTGATCGTGCTCGCCGTGATCCTCCTCCTGTTCGGAGCAGCGAAGCTCCCGGCACTCGCGAAGAGCATGGGCCAGTCGGCTCGCGTGTTCAAGGGTGAGATGAAGGCCATGAAGGAAGAGGACGCGGACCGCGCCGAATCCGTCGTTGTCGAGCCCACCACGGTGAAGGACTCCGGCACCGACCCTGAGACCCCGCCTCGCGCCTGACCGCTCGTGGCAGTCATCGAACCGTCCGCGAAGAAGAAGGCGGAACGGGATCGGCGGATGTCGCTCGGCGCCCACCTGGTGGAGCTCCGCAAGCGACTGATGTACGCAGCGCTCGCGCTCGTCGTCGGCATGGTCATCGCGTTCCTCATCACCGACCCGGTCATCAGCTTCATCACGAAGCCGATCAATGACATCGCAGCGCAGCGCGGCGAGGATGTCGCGGCGTTGGTGTACTCGACGATCACCGGACCGTTCGATATGCGCATGCGTATCGCCTTCTCGCTCGGACTGTTCATCTCCGCGCCCGTCTGGCTGTGGCAGGTCTGGGCGTTCATCATGCCCGGGCTGACGCGCAAGGAGATCCGCTACACGGTCTCGTTCGTCGCCGCGGCCGTGCCGCTGTTCTTCGCCGGTTGCTATGTCGGCGTGATGATCCAGCCGCACATCATCGAACTGATGGCCGGCTTCACGCCTGAAGGGGCCAAGAACCTCTTCCAGGCGCAGGAGTACTACGACTTCATCTTCAAGCTCATGATCGTGCTCGGCATCGCCTTCGTCCTGCCGGTTTTCCTCGTCGCGCTGAACGTCGCTGGCGTCATGTCCGGCAAGGCGATCCTCAAGGGATGGCGATGGGCGATCATCATCGCGACCGTCTTCGCCGCCCTGGCGACTCCGGCAGCCGACGTGATCAGCATGCTGATGCTCGCCGGCATCCTGATCGTGCTGTTCTTCGCAGCGGCAGGACTGTCCATGCTGTTCGATCGACGGAAGCGCAAGCGCAACGCTGAGTCCGGCCTGCTGCCGGATCCCGCATGAGTTCGCCCTCGGAGCGGTACGCAGCAGCTCGGGAGGCGTCGGAGCATCCATCGACGCTGGCGTTCGCTGCTCGACAGAAGTTCGATCTCGACCCCTTCCAGATCGCCGGCTGTCATGCCCTCGAGCGCGGTCGGAGCGTGCTGGTCGCCGCGCCCACCGGTGCAGGCAAGACCATCGTCGGCGAGTTCGCCATCCACCTCGCGATGCAGACCCCGAGCGACAAGGCGTTCTACACGACGCCCATGAAGGCACTGTCGAATCAGAAGTTCCGCGAGCTCGTCGAGGTGTACGGCGCCGACCAGGTCGGACTGCTGACCGGCGACACGAACATCAACGGCAACGCGCGCATCGTGGTCATGACGACCGAGGTGCTGCGCAACATGATCTACGCGGATTCGACCGCGCTCCGCGACCTCCGATACGTCGTGATGGACGAGGTGCACTATCTCGCCGACCGATTCCGCGGAGCCGTGTGGGAAGAGGTCATCATCCATCTTCCGCAGCACGTGCGCCTGGTCTCCCTGAGTGCCACGGTGTCGAACGCGGAGGAGTTCGGAGACTGGCTCGACACCGTCCGAGGCGACACCGAGGTCATCGTCTCCGAGATCCGCCCGGTGCCGCTCGAGCAGCACGTGCTCGTGCGTGACGACCTGCTGCCCCTCTTCGACGACCGGGCCGGTATCGCAACCGCCCAGGTGAATCAGGAGCTCATGCGCATCCGGTCGTTCACCGGATCGCACTACGAGAACAGTCGCCAGGCGCAGTCGTACGTGAGCAATCGGCATGCGGGGCGGCAGGCGAAGCGACCGCCGCGCGGCGGGCAACGACCGGTGCGACCATCGAACGTGCGCCGCATCGAGCGGATGGACCGCCCCGATGTGGTCAAGCTGCTCGAGCGCGCGAACCTGCTCCCTGCGATCTTCTTCATCTTCAGCCGAGTGGGCTGCGATGCGGCCGTGCAGCAGGTGCGCCGCTCCGGCATCCGTCTCACCTCTGCTGAGGAGCGAGCAGAGATCAGAGCGATCGTGGAGGATCGCACGCGCACGCTGCAGGAAGAGGATCTCGGCGTCCTGGGGTACTGGGACTGGCTCGACAACCTCGAGCGGGGTGTCGCCTCGCACCACGCCGGCATGCTCCCGGCGTTCAAGGAGGTCGTCGAGGAGCTGTTCCGACTGAAGCTCGTCAAGGCCGTCTTCGCGACCGAGACCCTGGCGCTGGGCATCAACATGCCGGCACGCACCGTCGTGCTCGAGAAGATGGAGAAGTTCAACGGCGAAGCACGCGTGGCGATCACCTCGGGGGAGTACACGCAGCTGACGGGTCGTGCCGGACGCCGTGGCATCGACGTCGAGGGTCATGCCGTCGTCCAGTGGACAGAGGGCATGGATCCGCAGGCGGTCGCCGCCCTCGCATCGCGTCGCACCTACCCGCTGAACTCGAGCTTCCGGCCGACGTACAACATGGCGGTCAACCTGATCGACCTGTTCGGCAAGCCGCGGGCTCGACAGATCCTCGAGTCGTCGTTCGCGCAGTTCCAGGCCGACCGCTCGGTCGTCGGTCTTGCACGGCAGGTCCGAGAGGCCGAGGAGTCGCTCGCGGGCTACCAGAAGTCCATGGCGTGCGAGCACGGCGACTACACGGAGTACGCGGCCATCCGTCGCGAGCTCAGCGATCTCGAGAAGAAGAACCGGCAGGACTCGCACGCACCTCGCGCCTCTCGCGACAAGCGGATGAAGCGCATCCAGTCGCTGCGCACCAGCATGCAGCGGCATCCGTGCCACCGCTGTCCCGATCGCGAGGCGCACGCACGGTGGGCTGAACGCTACTGGAAGCTCAAGCGCCAGACCGACCGCATCCGTCGTCAGATCGAGACGCGCACGGGCACCGTCGCCCGTGTGTTCGACCGTGTGGTCGAGGTGCTCGAGACGCTCGACTACCTCTCCGAGGAGTCGGGGGAGACCGCGCTGACCGAAGCGGGGCGCACCATGCGTCGTATCTACGGCGAACGCGACCTGCTCGTCGCGGAGTCGCTACGCCAGGGATTGTGGCGGGGCCTCGATGCCCCGTCGCTCGCCGCGATGGCGTGCTGCCTGGTCTACGAACCCCGCCGTGATGAGGCGAACTCCGGTGAACGTGGTCTTCCGCGCGGCGCCTTCCGCGCTGCCTACGAGAAGACGACGACCCTCTGGGCCGAGCTCGACGACCTGGAGAAGGACCACCACCTGCCGGGCAGTGAGCCATTGGCGGCAGGCCTCGCCGGCGCGATGCACGCCTGGGCACGCGGCGGCGCACTCGATCGTGTGCTCGTCGACGCCGACATGGCGGCTGGCGACTTCGTCCGCTGGGCGAAGCAGACGATCGATCTGCTCGACCAGCTGTCGATCGTCGCGGAGGATGCCGACACCGCCCGCACTGCTCGTGCAGCACTCGATGGTGTGCGTCGTGGCATCGTCGCATACTCCTCGATGTGAGAATGAGAGGGATGTCCGAATCCCGCGCGCTCTCGCGCCCTCTGCTGCCGCTGTGGGCCGCCGTGATCGCCGCCGCGGTCGCAGCCGCCCTGATGTTCTTCGCGTATCCCGGCGCGGCCGTGTGGCTGCTCGCCTTCCCCGCAACCGCTCTGCTGCTGCTCTCACTGATCGGTCGGCGATTCGGCGGCGCACTCCTGGTGGGGCTCGTCTACGGCATCCTGTTCTTCGCCCTGCTGGTGTCCTGGACCTCGCGATATCTCGGGCCGGTGCCGTGGGCCGCGCTCAGTGTGCTGGAAGGCGCGCTGACCGCCTTCGCGCTGATCCCGATCGCTCTGGCATACCGCTGGTTGCCGCGTGCGTTCCCATCGACCGCAGCTCGACTGCTCCTGCTGCCTGCGGTCGTGGCGGCGCTCTGGGTGGGGCGCGAGCTGTTCATCGGCACCTGGCCGTATGGCGGATTCCCGTGGGCGCGGATCGGCATGAGCCAGGCGCAGAGCCCACTCGCGCCGCTCTCCTCGTGGGTCGGCGTGAGCGGACTCGGGTTCCTCATGGTGCTGCTGGTCGCGATGCTCGTCGAGGTCGCCCGCCTCCGCGCCTGGCGACGCCCGCTGCCGCTCATCGTCCCGGCGGCGCTTGTGCTGCTGCTCGCCTTCACGCCGATCTTCCCCACCACGGCTGCCGGCTCCATGCGGATCGCCGCGGTGCAGGGGAATGGGCCGACCGGGTACTTCGACCAGCGTGAACCGTACTCCGTGATCGATGCGCAGACCGAAGCGACCGAGCCGCTCTACGGGGAGGACGTCGACCTCCTGGTGTGGCCGGAAGGATCGCTCGACACCGACCCGTTCCAGAACGAGACGCTCGCCCGACGCATGACGCTGATCACCACGCGCATCGGCGCACCGCTGCTCGCGAACGCGGCGACCGGCCGCGCCGACCGGTACTTCAACACCTCGCTGCTGTGGACGGACGCCGGGGGAGCGACGCAGCTGCACGACAAGCGTCATCCGGTGCCCTTCGGCGAGTACGTGCCCGACCGTGCGTTCTTCAACGCGTTGGCCCCCGACCTCATCGGACTCATCCAGCGCGAATACACCCCCGGCGAGAACCCACCGATCGTCGACATCGACGGCGTCGCGGTCGGTCTCGCGATCTGCTTCGACGTCATCTACGACGATGTGATCCTCGAAGCGATGAACGGCGGCGCGCAGGTGCTCGTCTTCCAGACGAACAACGCGGATTTCCGCGGGACTGACGAGAACCTCCAGCAACTCGCCTTCGCTCGGATGCGGGCGATCGAGACCGGACGCAGCGTGGTCAACGTGTCCACCGTCGGGACGAGTCAGATCATCCAGCCGAACGGCGAGACCGTGACGAGTCTCGACGCCGACGAGGCGGGCGCGATGCTGGAAGACGTCGACCTGCGCGCCGGGCTGACTGCCGGCGTCGTGCTCGGCCCCTGGGTGCAGCAGCTGCTGCTGTGGGGCGGCTTGGTCGCGCTCCTCGTGGGGTGGTGGCGGAGCAGGCGCCGCTGAGGCCGATGCGCTGAACGTCCCGCCGGTAACTTACTGATGGTAACTTATCTGCAGGACGTTCTTCCGCATCGATCGGAGAGGCAGATATGCACGCCGCACCGGAGACCTCACCCCGCAGACGGCTGTCCAAGACGGACCGCCACACGCAGCTGCTCGACGCAGCGCGCACGCTCATCCGAGAGGAGGGCACGGATCAGTTCTCTCTGGGCCGGCTGGCCGAGCGAGCCGGGGTGACCAAGCCGCTGGTGTACGACCACTTCGGCGACCGCGCGGGCGTGCTCGCCGAACTGTACCGGGAGTTCGAGCACCGCCAGCGTCAGACGCTGCGCGACGCGCTCGACGGCGCGCAGCCAGACCTCGATGTCACGGCGGCACTTGTCGCCGGAGCGTACATCGACTGCTGCCTCGCCGAGGGCAGCGAGCTCGCCGACGTGGTCGCGGCCCTCGCGGGGTCATCGACGCTCCGTCAGCTCAGGGAGGAGGCCGAGCTGGCCTACCTCGACATGTGCCGGGCCGCACTCGAGCCCTTCTCCGGCTCCCTGGATCCTGCCGGCCTGCGGGCGCTCATCGGCGCGGGTGATGCGCTCGCCCGAGCCGCACTCGCAGGGTCCATCCGCACAGACCGCGCACGCGATGCGCTCACGACCGTGGTGCTCGCCATCGCCACCGAACACCGCTCCCAGCACCGAGAGGACGCACGATGACCATCACCCACCCGCCGACACCGGGCAGCGCACTGTGGCTGTACGCACACCCGCGGCACGGGTCATTCAACCACCGGCTCTTCCAGGAGGGCGCCACGGCTCTGGGGGAGCGGTACTCGGTCGCCACCTCCGACCTCCACGCGCAGGGCTTCGACCCCGTGCTCGGCCTCCGTGATCTCGGCGACCTTGCTGCGACACCGGGAAATCTCGCCGAGCAGGCAGGAGACGCCTACCTCCGCGGCCAGGCTGCCGCCGACGTGCTGGAGGAGCAGGCGAAGCTCGCCGACGCCGAGCTGCTCGTGATCCAGTTCCCACTGTGGTGGTACGGGATGCCTGCGATCCTGAAGGGCTGGTTCGATCGCGTGCTCACGAGCGGATTCGCCTACGGCGACGTCGACCCGGAACTCGGGGTGCCGAGGCGATACGGTGACGGTGGCCTCACCGGCCGGAGGGCGCTGATCGTGGTGACGGCGGGCGAGGACGAGCGCTCGATCGGTCCCCGCGGGATCAGCGGAGATCTCGATGCGCTGCTGTTCCCGCTCACTCACGGGGTGCTCTGGTACGTCGGTATCGATGTGCTCGACGTGCACGTGATCCATGACGCTGATGCGCTCGACACGGAGGCGGTCGAACGGGAGATCACGCGCCTCCGCGAACGACTGCGGGCGATCGACGAGGAGGCCGTGCAACCGTTCCGCCGTCTGCGTGACGGCGACTATGCGGGGACGCGGGCGCTCCGACCAGAGCTTCTGCCCGGTCGCACCGACCTCCGCATCCACCTCGATTCGGGCGAGTAGCGCGCAGGAGAGCATGCCCGGCACAACAGAACGCGACGGCGGATCAGCAGATCCGTCGTCGCGTTCGTGGTGCTGAGGGTCAGGCCCCGATCTTCTCCCGAGTCGGGTCCTCGCCGGCGCCACGGCGGGCGCGGATGAAGGCCAGGCGCTCCTCGAGAAGCTCTTCCAGTTCGGCGCGGGTACGGCGCTCCAGGAGCATGTCCCAGTGGGTGCGAGCTGCCTTCTCGTCGGTGACCTCGAGCGTGACGGCCTGGCCGTCGACGTTCAGTCGTGCCTCCGCGCCGCAGGAGCGGCATTCCCAGGTCTGGGGCGGCTCGGCGTCGGCCGCGAACATGAGGTTCGTAACGTGGCCGCACGTGTCACAGGTATAGGTGGTTTCACGGCGCTCCATGAAAACGACGCCCTCTTCGCTCTGTAGGCTCTGGGCGCCGAGTCGGATGCCGCGCAGGCTGCGATCTGCCATTGTGTGGTCCTCTCGTCGCTGTCAGGTATAACGCTCCAGCCTGTGGGCTTCATCCATGCGAGCGACTTCTCGGCGGGATTCACAGCGGAATCCCAGCGCAGGAGGTTATGGGCGGCGTGGCGGATCCATCTGGCGCAGGACGTCGACGGCGACGTCGGCGCGGTCGCTCACGATCCCGTCGACCCCGGCGCGCACCAGTCTGCGCATGGTCTCGGGGTCGTTCACGGTCCATACGTGCACCTCGACGCCCTGACGATGGGCCGCCCGCAGCAGCGCAGGCGTCAGCACCTGCAGTCGGCCGTGACGCTCCGGGATCTGAAGCGCATCGATCCCCCTGAAGGCCCGTGCAGGGGAGACTCGGAGCGCGGAGAGCGCGCGCACTGCGGCGATCGTGCGGCTGCCTCCGGACGTGGCTGGGCGGATCGATGCCCCGGCTCGCAGCGTGGCTGCGACCGCGGCTCGACGGTTCGCGTCGGAGAAGCTCGTGACCAGCACTCGGTGCGTGTGCTCGGCCAGGATCGGGCCGAGCGCAGCGGTTGCGGCATCCGTCTTCACATCGATGTTGAAACGCGTGTTCGGGAAGGAGTCGAGCGCCTCGGCGACGGTGAGCAGTCCACCGTGATCTGCGAACAGCAGTGCCAGCTCGCGCGTTCGCACCTCGCGGACGGATCGAGGGTCTCCGGTGAGCCGCTGGATGGTGGTGTCGTGGAACAGCACGACGTCGCCATCGGCGGTCACCTGGCAGTCGGTCTCGATGAACTCGGCCCCGGCTGCGTGCGCTGCGGCGAACGCAGCTGCGGAGTTCTCCCACACACCTGAATCCTCGCCGACCGAGGTCACGAGACCGCGGTGCGCGAGGACTCTGGGGTGTGTTGCCTTCTCGAAGTACGGGTGCGTCACACGCCGGGCGGGGTGTTCGTCGGCGCCTGACCGGGCTTGGGCGTGAATGCGCTGCCGATGCCCTTCAGCGCCTCGGTGAGCTCACTCGGGATGATCCACAGCTTGTTCGACTGGCCCTCGCTGATCTTCGGCAGCATCTGCAGGTACTGATACGCGAGCAGCTTGTCGTCGGGCGCGCCCTGGTGGATTGCGGTGAAGACGTTCTGGATCGCCTCGGCCTCACCCTGCGCACGGAGCACTGCGGCCTGCTTGTCACCCTCCGCTCGGAGGATCTCCGCCTGCCGCGAACCCTCAGCCTCGAGGATCGCCGACTGCTTGGTTCCCTCTGCGGTCAGGATCGCCGCTCGGCGGTCACGCTCTGCACGCATCTGCTTCTCCATCGAGTCCTGGATGGAGATGGGCGGGTCGATCGCCTTGAGCTCGACACGGCCGACGCGGATGCCCCACTTGCCGGTCGCCTCGTCGAGCACGACCCGCAGCTGGCCGTTGATGTTGTCGCGGCTCGTGAGCGCTTCCTCGAGGTTCAGGCCACCGACGACGTTACGGAGCGTCGTGGTCGTGAGCTGCTCCACCGCTCCGAGATAGTTCGCGATCTCGTAGGTCGCCGCACGAGCATCCGTGACCTGGAAGTAGACGACCGTGTCGATCGAGACGACGAGGTTGTCCTCGGTGATCACCGGCTGCGGCGGGAAGGAGACGACCTGCTCGCGCATGTCGATCAGGGGCCGAAGTCGGTCGATGAACGGCACGAGGATGTTCAGACCCGGCATGAGGGTCTTGTGATAGCGGCCGAGCCGCTCCACGACGCCGGCTGTCGCCTGGGGGATGATCCGGATCGAGCGGGCGAGGGTGACCACCACGAAGATGATCACCGCGATCACGAGTATCCAGCCGATGGCCGCGGGGATGAACGAGGCGTCGTCCATGAGGTTCTCCTAGTCGTTGACGGGGCGGACGGTGGCGGTCGCCCCGTTGATCGCCGTCACGGCGACCGGTGAGCCCTGGGGGATCGGCACGGAAGTGGATGTGCGGGCGGTCCAGGTGTCGCCGTTGCTGAGCTTGACCTGGCCGGAGATCTGCGTGATGTCGTGCAGCGCGGTGCCCCGGAGATCGATGAGCGCGTCGACATTCGACTTCGTCGGGTCTTCACCGCGACGCAACCGCTTGAGCAGGGGCGGTCGCAGGAAGAGGATGAAGAGCGCGGCGGCTGCGGCTGCGATGAGCACCTGGACCCAGACGGGGATGCCGACGAAGTCGGTCACGAGCCCGATGAGGCTCCCGAAGCTCAGCATCAGGAAGGTGAAGTCGAGCGTCAGCATCTCGATCACGAGAAAGAGGGCGATCAGGATCAGCCACCCGATCCATGCCCATTGGTCGATGAACTGTACGAATGTCGCGAAGTTGTCCATGCGGCCTCCTTTGGCGTCAACCTATCATGCGGGTGTGACGCCGCAGGGGTGGTGGGAGGGGCTCTTGCTAGTCTGGGAACGCCGCGTGATCGCGGCGTTTCACGCATCAAGAGGAGTCACCGTGACCGACGTTCTTCCCGCAGGATCTCTCGACGGCAAGGTCGCTCTTGTCACCGGCTCATCGCGGGGGATCGGAGCCGACACGGTGCGCTATCTGGCGCAGGCCGGTGCCGATGTCGTCATCAACTTCCGCAACAAGGCACCCCGAGCGGAGAAGCTCGCCGCCGAGCTCCGCGAGCTCGGGCGTCGCGCGCTCGTCGTCGGCGCAGACCTCACCGATCCGGAGTCGATCGCGGCCATGTTCGACGCGGTGCGCGCCGAGTACGGGCGCCTCGACGTGCTGGTGCTGAACGCCTCCGGCGGCATGGAGTCCGGCATGGCCGCGGACTACGCGCTGACGCTGAACCGCGACGCGCAGGTCAACGTGCTCGAGGCTGCGACGCCGCTGCTCGGCGACGGCGCACGGGTCGTCTTCGTGACCAGCCACCAGGCGCACTTCATCCGCACCACGCCCACCATGCCGGAGTACGAGCCCGTCGCGCTGTCGAAGCGCGCAGGCGAGGATGCACTGCGCGAGCTGATCCCCGGTCTCGCCGAGCAGGGCATCGGCTTCACCGTCGTGTCCGGCGACATGATCGAGGGCACCATCACGGCGACGCTGCTCGAGCGGGCCAACCCCGGCGCGATCGCCGAGCGCCGCGAGTCCGCCGGCAAGCTCTACAACGTCTCGGAGTTCGCTGCGGAGGTCGCTCAGGCAGCCGTCGACCCGGTGCCCGCTGACAACACGCGTCTCGTCGGCGACGTCAGCGCCTTCGCCACCGAGTAACCCGGGTGATGCAAGAGAACGGCCCCGTCCTGCACCTGCAGGGCGGGGCCGTTCTCATCTCGTGCGAAGCGCAGGTCAGACCGTGGTCTCCGACCGCACGGCTGCGACGAACTCCTTGCCGTCACGGCCGAGGGTGATCGCGCGAACGATCTGCACGATGCCGAGGGCGACCAGCGAGATGCCGAGGAACAGCCAGAAGGCGAGTCCGGCGATGAGCGGCGAGAACAGCACCACGATGCCGGCGATGATGCTGAGCAGCGCGTAGAGCAGAGTCCAGACACGCGAGCCGTCCTGGCCGAGCAGCGACAGTGACACGACGCCGTCGATGATCCAGCTGATGCCGATGAAGATCACGACCACGAGCGCGAGCGTCGCAGCGGCGACGCCGAGGTTGGCGAACGCGATCACACCGGCCGCGATGTAGAAGAGGCCGAGGACGATGTGGCCGACGCGAGCCCAACCGCCTCGGGCGTGCGAGAAGATGCCGAGGCCGATGTAGACGAGACCGGCGACGACGAGGTAGGACGCGAAGATCGCGGTCACGATGACGGCGGACTTCACGGGCCAGACGAGCAGGACGATGCCGGCGATGAGGGCGATGACGCCGGAGACGGCGAGCGTGATGCGGATCGACTTGAAGAGCGATTTCGCTCCGGAGAGTGCTTCAGACATGGGAGATGCCTTTCTGGGAGAATCCTGTGAGGACGTCTTCAGGGTAGCGCTCACGATGCACATCGTGGCGGAGGACCGCAGGAGTACGCCGCACACCGTCATTCCGCGTGATGCGCCGTCATGGCAGGATCATCTCGTGGCTCCAGCAGACGATTCCCGCCTTCGCGATCTCGCGATGATGCGGAGAGTGCGGGATCGCATCGACAGGGAGTACGCGAAGCCGCTCGATGTGGAGGCGCTCGCGCGCGGCGTGCACATGTCTGCAGGGCACCTCAGCCGGCAGTTCCGCGAGACGTATGGGGAGTCTCCGTACTCGTATCTCATGACGCGTCGCATCGAACGGGCCATGGCCCTGCTGCGCCGCGGCGACCGCAGCGTGACGGAGGTCTGCTTCGAGGTCGGATGCTCCTCGCTCGGCACGTTCAGCACCCGGTTCGCGGAACTCGTCGGTGTCCCACCCAGCGTGTACCGTGAACGCGCCGCCACCGTGGAGGGCATCCCCGTCTTCCAGGCCAAGCACGTGACCAGACCGATCAGGAATCGAGAAGCGCCCCGCACGGACGCACATCTAGCGTGAGCAGCATGAAGATCAGCATCCACTACGCCTTCCTTCCGCACACCGACGCCGACGCGGCGCTCGGCTTCTATCGCGACGCCCTCGAGTTCGAGGTGCGCAACGATGTCGGCTACGACGGCCTCCGCTGGCTCACCGTCGGCCCGGCCGGGCAGCCGGAGACATCGATCGTGCTGCATCCGCCGGCAACGGACCCCGGAATCACGGATGCCGAGCGTCAGACCATCCTCGAGCTGATCGCGAAGGGCAGCTACGGCGCCCTGACGCTGGCGAGCGACGACCTCGATGCGCTCTTCGAACGGCTCGTCGAACATGGCGCCGATGTCGTCCAGGAGCCCATGGATCAGCCCTACGGCGTGCGTGACTGCGCCTTCCGCGACCCTGCGGGCAATCTGCTCCGTATCAATCAGGCCGGCTGAGCACCTCAGCCTCGAACTCCAAGGATGCCGATGTCCTCTCCCGCCACACACGCCGCTGACAGCCACGACCTCATCCGCGTGCAGGGCGCACGCGAGAACAATCTCAAAGAGGTCAGCGTCGTCATCCCGAAGCGCCGGCTGACGGTCTTCACCGGAGTGTCCGGATCCGGCAAGAGCTCGCTCGTCTTCGACACGATCGCGGCTGAGTCCCGCCGCATGATCGACGAGACGTACAGTGCGTTCGTGCAGGGTTTCATGCCCTCGGTGCCGCGTCCGGATGTCGATGTGCTCGAGGGCCTCACCACGGCGATCATCGTGAATCAGGAGCGGCTCGGCGCGAACCCGCGCTCGACCGTCGGGACGGTGACCGATGCGAACGCGATGCTGCGCATCCTGTTCAGCAAGCTCGGCACCCCGTACATCGGCGGACCGACCGCGTTCTCCTTCAACATCCCGACGCAGCGGGCGAGCGGTGTGATGACGGGGCCGGGCGGCGAGAAGAAGATCGTCAAGGATGCGATCTACCTCGGCGGCATGTGCCCCCGCTGCGAGGGCAGGGGAGCGGTGTCCGACCTCGACCTCGCGCAGATCGTCGATGAGTCGAAGTCGTTGGACGAGGGCGCGATCATGGTCCCCGGGTACACGGCTGACGGCTGGATGGTGAAGGGCTTCTCCCAGTCCGGGTTCTACCCGGGCGACAAGCCGATCGAGCAGTTCACCGAGAAGCAGCGGCACCTGTTCCTGTACGGCGAGGTCACCAAGGTGAAGATCTCGGGCATCAACATGACGTACGAGGGACTGATCCCGAAGATCACGAAGTCGATGCTGTCGAAGGACCTCGATGCACTGCAGCCGCACGTCCGCGCCTTCGTCGAGCGCGTCGCGACCTTCGCGGTCTGCCCCGAATGCGATGGCACCCGGCTCACCGAGGGGGCGCGCTCATCGACGATCGACGGCGTCAGCATCGCCGACGCCTGCCGGATGCAGGTCACGGATCTCGCAGCATGGGTACGCGGTCTCGATCTTCCCGGCGCTGGACCGCTGCTCGAAGCACTGAGCGCCAACCTCGATGCCTTCGTCATGCTCGGCCTCGGATATCTCAGCCTGGAGCGCCCGTCCGGCACGCTGTCCGGTGGAGAGGCGCAGCGCATCAAGATGCTGCGACACCTCGGCTCCTCGCTGACCGACATCACGTACGTGTTCGACGAGCCGACGATCGGTCTGCACCCGCACGACATCCAGCGCATGAACGGTCTGCTGCTTCGATTGCGCGACAAGGGCAACACCGTGCTCGTCGTCGAGCACAAGCCGGAGACGATCCTGATCGCGGATCACGTCGTCGATCTCGGACCCGGCGCCGGCAGCGGTGGCGGGGAGATCTGCTTCGAGGGATCGGTCGATGGACTCAAGACCAGCGGGACGCGCACGGGAGAGCACCTCGATGACCGCGCAACGCTGAAGGATGCAGTCCGTAGCGGTGATGGCGCGATCGAGGTACGCGGCGCGACGGCGAACAATCTGCAGAACGTCGACGTCGACATCCCGATGGGTGTGCTCAGCGTGATCACCGGCGTCGCCGGTTCGGGCAAGAGCTCCCTCATCCACGGATCCGTGGCGAAGCGAGAGGGCGTCGTCGCGATCGACCAGGCCGCGATCAAGGGCTCTCGGCGGAGCAATCCTGCGACCTACACGGGTCTGCTGGAGCCGATCCGCAAGGCATTCGCGAAGGCGAACGGTGTGAAGCCGGCTCTGTTCAGCGCCAACTCCGAGGGTGCCTGCCCGACGTGTAAGGGCGCGGGCGTGATCATCACCGAGCTCGGGTTCATGGACTCGATCGAGACACCATGCGAGGACTGCGGAGGCAAGCGCTTCCAAGCGGCCGTGCTGGAGTACAAGCTCGCGGGCAAGGACATCACCGAGGTGCTCGACCTGCCTGTCTCGGAGGCGCGGGTGTTCTTCTCCGAGGGGGAGGCCAAGCTGCCCGCCGCCACCGCGATCCTGGGGCGCCTGGACGACGTCGGCCTCGGGTACCTCTCGCTGGGGCAGCCGCTGTCGACGCTCTCCGGCGGTGAGCGGCAGCGCATCAAGCTGGCCATCCAGATGGGGGAGAAGGGCGACATCTACGTGCTCGACGAACCGACGACGGGTCTGCACCTCGCTGATGTCGACAAGATCCTCGGACTGCTCGACCGTCTGGTCGAGTCGGGGAAGACGGTGATCGTGATCGAACACCACCAGGCGGTGATGGCGCATGCCGACTGGATCATCGACATCGGCCCAGGAGCCGGACACGACGGCGGACGCGTGGTGTTCGAAGGGACCCCGGCGGATCTGGTGTCCCAGAAATCCACGCTGACAGGGGAGCACCTGGCGGCGTACGTCAGCGGGTGAACTTCTTTGCGACATTCCCCATTTGCGGGGGTTTCGTCGTCATGTGACAGCAGTTAGCTTCTTCTTGACTGATCCATTCAGCAAGGGAGCACTGATGACCATTCGAACGCCGCGATTCTTCGACCGCACTCAGGATTCATCGACCACGTCCGACCGACCGAAACGCAGTGGCGTTCGAAGCGGCCTCCTCGCCGTCGTCGGCGCGCTCTGCATCGGCGCCTTCACCCTGGGTGCGACACAGGCTGCAGAGGCCGCGGTGTATCGGTACAACGTGCTGAACGTGACGTCGAGCTCGAACTTCATCGGGGGAGTGATCGCGAGTTGCACGATCACGACCGGAGGCGGCACGTGTGTGATCACGAAGGGGAAGACCGCGACCAGGAACATCGAGCTGAGCGTCGGAGCGAGCCGCGCCGATGTGTCGGCAGGCTTGAAGATCAGTGCGACCTCGAGCGTCACCACGACGGTGGGATGCACGTCTCCTGCGCTGAAGAGCGGTCAGACCTGGCGCGCGCACGCGGTCGGCACGCAGTACCGGTACAACCTGCAGAAGCAGGAGGCGTACAAGCCGCGAGTCGGGCCGACCTACTGGAAGACGGTCGAGACGAGCGGCAAGCTGACGGCATTCAACCCTTCACCGTCCGCCATCTCGTGCGGACTCTGACCCCGGCCGGCCTGGCAGCCTGCGCAGCACTGATGGTGTGCTGCGCAGCGCTGCCCGGCTGTGCGCCCACGGGGTTGCAGACCGACGAGGCCGTGAGGAAGCCGCTCGAGACGGTGTCGGATGCCGTTCCGGAGACATCACTGCTGCTCATCCAGGATGCATCGCCCCGCGTCGGCGAACCTGCGTCCTACACGACGACCGCTGCGCAGGAGCAGTGGATCGTCGTCGCGATCTGCGCCGACAACCAGTATCTGAGTGCAGCGACGTCCGTCGAAGTCGCCGTGATCCCGAAGGCGAGTCTCTCGCCGACGGTGCGCAGCGAACTCGCGGGCGGCGCGTTCGACGATGCGGTGGACTGCAAGGGACGCACCTACCGCTGACGAGTCAGTCCTTGCGCGCGATGATCGTGTACGTGCAGGGGAGCAGGTTGCGCTCGGCATCCGGCCAGGCGTATCCACCGGGCACCTCGACCATGCGGTCGCTGAACTGCCATGGCAGCATCCGGCCCTCGTCGAAATGCAGCAGCCGCAGTCCCGCGCCGAGCAGTGCTCCCAGGATCTCGGACAGCGGGTGCGGCCACTCGTAGGTGCGAGGATGAGCGACCTTTCCGTCGCCGACGTACGTCGATTCCTCGTCCCACTGCTGCGCACGTCCGTCGCCGAAGTACGGATACCGTGTGGTGAGATCGGGCGCGTTCTCGTCGAGCGCGTACAGCGCCGGGTGGCCGTCTCGGATGAAGAATGTTCCGCCGGCACGAAGCAGACCACTGATCTGTGCGGCCCAGCGATCGAGATCCCGCAGCCAGGTGATCGTGCCGATGCTGGTGTACACGACGTCGAAGTCACCATCCACCGCGCCGCGGGCATCCAGGACGTCTGTCTCGACCCACCGAGCGGCGACTCCGACACGGTTCGCGAGCGCCGATGCGACACCGAGGGCGGACGGCGAGAAATCGACACCGGTCACTCGAGCGCCGGCACGCGCCAGCGACACCGTGTCAGTGCCGATGTGACATTGCAAGTGGCACAGGTCGAGTCCGGACAGGCTGCTCGACGGCAGGAACGGTTCCAGAACGACCACGTCATGACGGACGACATCGCTCAGGTGATCCGGATCGTCGAAGGCATCGAGCCCGTATGCCGTCTCATGCAGCGGTACCCGATCTTCCCAGTTCTCCTGATTGGCCTGTCGCGCTGCATCCCAGCCGATCTGCACATTCTGTCCGGTCACCGGACGAGCCTATCCACGCCCCCTCCCAGCACACCAGGTATCACCGATAATGCACATTATGTCAGTTCAACGCAATCGGGGCACTCCCCGTCGCTTTCCCGCGGGCGCAGTGGACCCAGGTGTCGGAAGTCACTCTGACGCATCGAGCCGAGCGAGCGGAGTGATCCCACCGTCCGTCACGAACCCGGACCTTCCGGCCGAGACGTCGGACACTGACCCTCAGTGCAGCGTGCCGGCCGGCTGCAGACGATCTCGGGCGCTCTTCCACGGCTTGACCCAGGTCATCTGCTCGGCCACCAGCTCGACGCCGCACTCGCTGCAGACCGCTCCGTGCACCGTCTCCGCGCCGCATGCCTCGTGGATCAGCGCCATGTGGCCACCACCCTCCGGCATCTCGGTGTGCCGCTCTCCCCACAGCGCGAGCTCCTGGAGAATCGGCAGCAATTCTGCGGCGGCCTGCGTCGCTGCGTAGCCCCTGCGCATCCTCGCACCGTCCTGATACTCGACTCGGCTCAGCAGATCGGCATCGACCATCGCCGCCAATCGTCGACTCAGCACCGGTTCGGAGATGCCCAGATTGTCGCGCAGCCAATCGAACCGGCCACGTCCGTGCAAGACGTCGCGGATGATCAGCAGCACCCACGGGTCCCCCAGCACATCGAGCGAACGCCGGATCGGGCAGACTTCAGCAGACCAGTCGGAACGCAGTGGCATGGCACTCCCCTTTCGGTGGTGTCGAGCATCCGGTCTCGTGTAGCTTTCTTCACGAAAGCTTAGCTCCTCCGATGAGAACAGGCCGCGATGACCGCCCCACGCACTCCCGCTGATCCGCCACGCACTCCCGCTGATCCGCCGCTCGATCCCGTGCGACCACGCCGCCGTGTTCACCCCGCATGGTGGGTCGCAGCGGTCGCGTTCCTCGCGCTGCTGGCTGCCGCCGGGTTCCGCGCCGCGCCCGGCGCGCTGATGGTGCCGCTGCATGAGGAGTTCGGCTGGTCGACCACGATCATGTCGCTCGCAGTCAGCATCAACCTCCTCCTCTACGGCCTCACCGCGCCATTCGCGGCCGCACTGATGGACCGCTTCGGCGTCCGGCAGGTCGTCGCTTCCGCGCTCACCCTCGTCGCACTCGGCGCCGGCGGCAGCGTTCTGATGACCGCGTCGTGGCAGCTGCTGCTCTTCTGGGGGCTGCTCATCGGTCTCGGCACCGGGTCGATGGCCCTCGTCTTCGCCGCGACCATCGCGAACCGGTGGTTCGTGCAGCGTCGCGGGCTCGTGATGGGGATCCTGACCGCCGGATCGGCCACCGGGCAGCTCATCTTCCTTCCGCCGGTGGCCGCGCTCGCCGAGAGCGCCGGCTGGCGGACCGCCTCCCTGCTCGTCGCGGCTGTCGCTCTCGCAGCCGTGCCGGTCGTCTGGCTGGTCCTGCGCGATCACCCGCAGGACCGCGGCGTCCTGCCCCTCGGCGCCGATCCCGCGACCTACTCTCCCCCGGCCCGAGCCACAGGGAACGCTGCCGTCCGCGCGCTCGAGGGATTGCGCTTCGCATCCAGGAAGCCCTCGTTCTGGGCGCTCGTGTTCGCGTTCGCGATCTGCGGCGCGACCACGAACGGCTTGATCGGTATCCACTTCATCCCCTCAGCACATGACCATGGGATGGCGACGACGACAGCCGCAGGGCTGCTCGCCGTCGTGGGCATCTTCGACATCGCCGGCACCATCGCCTCCGGCTGGCTCACGGATCGGTTCGACCCACGCATCCTGCTCGTCACGTACTACGCGTTCCGAGGCGTCGGACTGGTGCTCCTCCCCTGGCTCCTCTCCGACGTGGTGCATCCGAGCATGGTGCTGTTCGTCGTGATCTACGGACTGGACTGGGTGGCGACCGTGCCGCCGACCGCGGTGCTGTGCCGGGAGATCTTCGGCGACCGCGGCACCATCGTGTTCGGCTGGGTCTTCGCAGCGCACCAGATCGGGGCTGCCGTGGCCGCACTCGGCGCCGGCGTGATTCGCGACACCTTCGGCACGTACACCTACGCCTGGTGGGGTGGCGCGGCGCTCTGCGCGATCGCCGCACTGCTCTCGCTCGTCGTGCGCCGAGCCCCTGCGGCGGTGGCGGAACGGAGCGGCTGAGCGAGTGGCGCGTGCACGAAGTCACCCCGATGTGGTTGACTGACTGCCGTTTGCAAACCGGTGCTGTCGGATGACAGCGCCCTTGAAGGGGGAATTTTCATGAACCGTCGTCTCGCAGCCCTGACGATCGCAGCCGTCGCCGTGCTCGGTCTCACCGCATGTTCCGGATCGCCCAGTGCCTCTGAGGAGACCTCGTCCTCGAACGAGACCGCTGCCCCGACCGCGGAGAGCTCCGACCAGAGCGTCGCCGACGCCTGCGCCAGCGCATCCGCCCAGGTGCAGGACGCCACCAAGGACCTCACCTCGATCGACATGACCACCGCAGCAGCCGACCCCCAGGGCACGATCGACACCTTCACGCAATCCGTCGACGCCATCGGCGCCGCCGCTGAGTCGATCTCGAACCCCGAGGTCAAGGCCGCCGTCACCGACGTCTACGAGGACTTCGGCGCCATGCGCGACGTGCTCTCGAAGGTCCTCATCGACCAGGACATGGACGCAGCGGCTGAGATGACCCAGGTCTCCGCTGACGTGCAGGAGTCGGCAACCGCCATCGGCACGCTCTGCGCCGGTTGAGCTGAGCCGAACGCAGCGGCAGAGAGCCCCGTCGACCGCATGGTCGGCGGGGCTCTCTGCTGTCCGTCCGCTGTCATCGGCGAAATCAGAGCACGTCGACGAGGAGTAGCGTTGAATGGTGCAGCGCGTCCCCCTCTCCCCCGTCTCGACGCCGGGCTGGCGAGCCTGGGTGATCTGGTCGGTGGGTGTCGCGGCCTACGTGCTGGCGATCACGAACCGAACCTCGCTCGGTGCCGTCGGCGTCGAGGCGGCTGACCGATTCCAGGCGGATGCCTCCACGCTCGCTCTCTTCGCCGTGGTGCAGCTCGCGGTGTACGGCGGCATGCAGATCCCGATCGGCGTGCTCCTCGACCGTTTCGGCTCACGGCCGATCATGACCATCGGGATGCTGCTGATGGCGGCCGGTCAGCTCACCATGGCCCTCTCACCCAGCATCGGCGTCGCGATCATCGCACGCGTCCTGCTCGGCGCAGGCGATGCGGCGATCTTCCCGGCGGTCCTCCGCCTCGTCGCAACCTGGTTCCCGGCGCAGCGGGGACCGCTCATGGTGCAGTTCACCGGCATCCTCGGTCAGGGCGGACAGCTGATCGCGCTCGTCCCGGTCGCCGCGCTCCTGCACGCCACGAGCTGGTCGGTCACCTTCGGCAGCATCGCAGGACTCGGGGTGCTGTTCACGATCCTGGTGGCGCTGGTGATCCGCAATCACCCGGCCGAGCGCGGCGCCGACGTGACCGTGAACACCGACACCGGCGTGATCCGCGTCGTGACCTCGGCGATCGACACCGGCGTCGGCATCCGCGCCGCGTGGGCGCACCCCGGCACCCGTCTGGCGTTCTGGTCGCACTTCACCACACCGTTCGCAGGCACCGCCTTCGTGCTGCTCTGGGGAATGCCGTTCCTCACCGCCGCACAGGGACTCGACTCCGCGCACGCGGCCGGCATCATCTCGGTCTACGTGGTCGCTGGCATGGCGATGGGCCCCATCATCGGCGACCTCTCGCGGCGCCTGCCCAATCACCGCTCGCTCGCCCTGGTCCTCCCGGCCGTCGGCGTGCAGATGGCCGCATGGCTGATCGTGATCGCGATGCCCGGTCCGGCTCCGATCTGGATGCTCTACGTGCTGGCCGTCGCGATCGCGACAGGCGGCCCTGCGTCCATGATCGCGTTCGACCACGCCCGCACGCACAACCCCTCACATCGTCTCAGCACGGCGACCGGTCTGACGAATGCGGGCGGCTTCATCGCGGCGCTCATCGCGATCTTCCTGATCGGTCTCGCGCTCGACATCCAGGGCGCAGGCACCCCAGAGACCTACACGCTCGACGCGTTCCGCATCGCGTTCCTGATGCCGGTGCCGCTGTGGATCATCGGTGTCGTGTTCATCGTGATCGAGCGCAAGCGCACGCGCATCCGGGTCGGGCTCGACCCCGAGCGCCCTCGACGCCGCTAGTCAGCGAAGGAGCTGCTGGAAGGTCTGGATGATGAGCTCGATGCTCACGTGCTCCGGGACGTCGACATCGCCGGCTTCGAACTCGGCCAGCTCGACGCCTCGGACCGACTCGGCCGGGATCGCTGCGAACAACGCCGCCACCTCGTGGGGACGCAGCCCGGCATCCACCCTGTAGGCAGCGGGGATGTACCCGGGCTCGAGCACGTCCCAGTCGACGTGGATCCACACCGGGCGCCCGTCGATGAGCTCGAGCAGGCGGGCAGGCGTGCTCTCGGCAGGCGGCAGCACGGTGACCGCGGCGCCCGCGAGCAGCTCACCCTCGGCAGGATCGATGTCTCGCCCGCCCACCACGATGACCTGGGTCGGGTCGAGCCCAGCGCCGTGGCCGCTGTCCCAGAGGCCGCACGCCGCAGCGAGCACCATCCCGCCGAGGTAGCCGGAGTCGGTCGTGTCCGGCGTGTTGAAGTCGCCGTGCGCATCGATCCACAGCACCACCGCATCCGGATGCCGCTCGGCGACCGTCGGGAGCGTGCCGAGGCTCGCGGCGCACGTGTTGGTCGCGAGCAGCGGGATGCTGCCGGCATCGATCGACTCGCGGACGGCGTCGCGAAGCCCCGTGAGCGTCGCAGCCGCCTGCGGCAGGGCGACGGTCCAGTCATCCGTCACTGCGGGGGCGGGTGCACCGACGACGGTCGGCGTCAGACCGAGCAACTCGGAGAGCGCGGATGCGGTTCGTCGGGCGCCGATGAGGGCACCGTCCGTCCGATCGGCCACGCGGCCCTGGGAGACGATGAGCGAGAACGGTGCCGGCATCCCTCCAGCTTTCCAGCTCCCCCGCTTCCGAGGCAAACGCAGGCCGTGCGCCGTCACCGCCTGAGCGGCGTCCACCCCATCGGCACCGGTCCGTCGAAGGCAGCGCGTTCGCGATCCGCGGCAGCCGACCAGCCCTGCGCTGCACCGGGAGTGTCGAATGCTCCCCGAGCCAGGCGGAGCCCGACGTCCTCGTGATGCATGCGGGGTCCTCCCCCGCGCCGCACCGAGGCGCGCACGCTCCAGGCGTCGTCGGAGAAGCCACCCCCGCGGAACACGCGATAGTCGTCGTAGCGCGCCGGATCGAGCAGGTCCCAGCACCACTCCCACACGTTGCCGAGCGTGTCGAAGAGCCCGTTCAGATTCGGGATCTTGCCCCCGACGTTCTGCGGGGCGCGCACGCCGTCCGCGCTGGTCCAGGCGGCATCCGCGAGCGGGGCGTAGTGCGGACCGATCGATCCGGCACGGCAGGCGAACTCCCACTCGGCTTCGGTGGGCAGGCGATAGCCGTCGGCGCCGACATCCCAGCTGACCTGCTCGCCGTCGAAGAAGTAGACCTGATCGAGCCCTTCCCACTCAGACGCGGCGTTGCAGAAGTGGATGGCACGCAACCAGCTCACATCGGCCGCGGGACGATCCGGATGCTGCGAGGCGATCCCGAGCACCTCGGCCAGCTGCTCCTCGGTGACGGGGTACACGCCGATCTCGAAGGCATCGAGCGCGACCGTGCGCTCGACCTTTCGTCGAGCATCGTGCAGGGTCACGGCACCGGCGGCGATGCGCTGCATCTGGATATCGCTCATGCGGCTGAGACGTTCGGCTGCCTCACGCGGGCGACCGCTCGACCCAGACAGGGTACTTCGCGGTGCGGCCGTCACCAGAAGAGGTGCGCGTCACCCGACGCTTGACCCACGGTCCGACGAACTCCCGGTAGTAGGCGAAGCCGGCAGGACCTGCAGCGGCCGGGTTCTGCGGCGACCACCAGGTCTCCGGTGGCTCGAAGCCGAGCGCGTGCAGCACCCTGGCGGCGACGCGGTGGTGTCCAGCCGCATTCATGTGCAGGCGGTCCTCTGACCAGTACATGCTGCGCGAGAGCTCGGTGTCGGGCCAGTTGAGCGCACGGACGACGTCCGGCCGATCCTCGATTCGGCGCAGCACCGCCTCGGAGAGCAGATCTCCGCGTCGTTGGACGAGATCGCCCATCGGCAGCTGCCCGCTCGGGTTCGCGCCCGACAGCAGGATCACCGTCACGCCCTCCTCGTCGCAACGGCGCAACACGCGACTGAAGGCATCCGCGACGTGCTCGAGGTCGGCACGAGGACGGAGCATGTCGTTGCCGCCACCGTTGAACGAGAGGTGCGTCGGATGCAGGGCAAGCGCGAACTCGAGCTGCTGGTCGACGATCGGCCACGCGAGCTTCCCGCGGATCGCGAGATTCGCGTACTGGATCGAATGTCCGGCGGCATCCGCCCAGCCCTGTGCGACCAGATCGGCCCAGCCGCGTTCGCGGCCATCGGGCAGCACGTCGCCGACTCCTTCCGTGAAGGAATCGCCGATGGCCACGTAGCGTACGTCTGTCACGCCTCCACCCTATTCCTGCTGGAGGCGGTCCCCGCCGTCATCGATCGTCGAGCGCGATGCCGCCGCGATCCTGCAGGCCCCACGCGGCGGCCGCCGCCACGACGAAGCACGCACCGAAGACGACGAAGAGCAGCGGCGCGCCGCCGGCGATGAGCAGCACGGGGACGAGGAGCGGGGCGATGATCGAGGCGATGCGCCCCACGCCGGCAGCCCAGCCGGCACCGGTCCCCCGCAACGACGTCGGATAGATCTCGGGGGTCACCGCGTACAGCGCACCCCAGGCACCGAGGTTGAAGAACGACAGCGCCATACCGGAGGCGATGATCGCGCCCTCGGTGGATGCCGTGCCGAAGAACACGGCCGAGACCGCCGAGCCGACCAGGAAGACGGAGAGCGTGGTGCGGCGCCCCCACACCTCGATCAGCCAGGCGGCCACAGCGTAGCCGGGCAGCTGGGCGAGCGTGATGATGAGCGTGAAGCCGAAGGAGCGGACGAGATCGAACCCCGCGTCCACGAGGATGCTCGGGATCCAGATGAACGCTCCGTAGTAGGAGAAATTCACGCACAGCCACACGACCCACAGGCTGAGCGTTCGCACGCGGAACTCCCGGTTCCACAGCGTCGTGACCCTGGCGCGTGCGGTGACGGCGATCGGCCGTGATTCCGGCTCTTTGCGGATCGCCGGGCTCTGGACGATGCCGGCATCCGCTTCGAATGTGGCGACGATGCGGTCGGCCTCGGCGATGCGGCCTTTCGACGCGAGCCAGCGCGGTGACTCCGGAAGGCCCCAGCGGACGATCAGCGCATAGGCAGCGGGGATCGCACCGAGCGCGAACGCCCAGCGCCAGCCGTTCTCGGATGCCGGGATGACGAAGAACGCGACCAATGCTGCCGCCGTCCAGCCGAGCGCCCAGAATGCCTCGAGGATGACGATCAGGCGACCGCGGATGCGAGCGGGAGCGAACTCGCTCACGTAGGTCGACGCGACGGGAAGCTCGGCACCGAGCCCGAGGCCGACCAGGAAGCGAAGGACGAGCAGCGCGGCGATTCCGCCGACGAGCGCGCTGGCACCCGTCGCGATGCCGTAGATCAGGAGCGTCAGCGCGAAGACCTGGCGGCGTCCGAAGCGGTCGGCCAGGAGCCCACCGAGCGTGGCGCCCAGCGCCATGCCGATGAAGCCCACCGAGGCGATCCAGCCGGCCTCGCCCTTCGTCAGGTCCCACTGCTGCGTGAGCGCGGCGAGGATGAAGGAGATCAGCCCCACGTCCATCGCGTCGAGCGCCCACCCGAGGCCCGAGCCGCCGAGGAGCCGGAAGTGGCGCCTCGTGAACGGCAGATCGTCGAGTCTGGCAGCGAGCGACGCGCGGCTCGGCAGGGCGGTGTTGGCCATGCTCCTCATCGTAGAGCCGCCCGCATGCGGGCGACTCTCCGATGACGGATCAGGAGCGTGCGTCGAGCAGCGCGCGCACGCGCGGGATCACTTCGCTGCCGTAGAGCTCGATGCTGCGCATCATCGCCTCGTGCGACAGGGTGCCGGTCGCGTACTTGAGGTCGAAGCGTCCGAGGCCGAGCGTCGTGATGGTGTCGGCGATCTTCGCTGCCACGCGATCGGGCGAGCCGGCGTAGATCGCGCCCTCAGGGCCGATGTCGTTCTGGAAGCGTGCCCGGCTGTACGGCGGCCATCCGCGCTCGGCGCCGATCGTGTTGTTCATCGCCTCGAAGCCCGAGTACGCGGCTTCCCACGCCTCAGCATCCGTGTCGGCGATGTGACCGGGCGAGTGCACCGAGATCGGGTGCGAGGTCGTGCCGAACGAAGCCACAGACCGGTGGTACAGGTCGACGAACGGCCGGAACCGGGCAGCCGAACCGCCGATGATCGCGAGCATGAGACCGAGGCCGTGTCGCGCCACACGGACCACCGATTCGGGACTGCCGCCGACGCCGACCCAGGTGCGCAGGCCGTTCTCGGTCTTCGGGAACACGTTCGCGTTCTCGAGCGATGCCCGCATCGTGCCGGACCAGGTGACGGGTTCCTCCTTCAGAAGCTCGACGAACAACTCGAGCTTCTGCTCGAAGAGGGCGTCATAGTCGCGGAGGTCGTAGCCGAACAGCGGGAACGACTCGATGAACGAGCCGCGTCCGAGGACCACCTCTGCACGACCGTTCGAGATCGCGTCGAGCGTCGAGAAGCGCTCGAACACGCGGACCGGGTCGTCCGACGACAGTACCGTCACTGCCGTGCCCAGACGGATGTGTTCCGTGCGTGCGGCGATCGCGGCGAGCACCATCTCGGGAGACGAGACCGCGAACTCCTTGCGGTGGTGCTCCCCCACGCCGAAGAAGTCGACGCCGACGGAGTCGGCCATCTCAGCCTGCGCGACGACGTTGCGGATCGTCTGCGCTCCGCTGAGGAGTTCGCCGTCCGCATCGCGGGTGATGTCGCCGAAGGTGTCCAGTCCGAATTCGATAGCCATGTCAACCCTTTCCATTCACGTGAATGAACACCGGTCGGGGCTGGGGCATTCCCTCACCGCGGAAGCAGTGCGGTGCGGAGCGTGTCGAGCCCGACGCCGCCCATGTCGAGCGCACGCTTGTGGAACGCCTTGAACGAGAAGTCGTCGCCCTCGGCGGCCCGCACCGCGTCGCGGACCTGCTCCCAGATGCGCTGCCCGACCTTGTACGACGGCGCCTGCCCTGGCCAGCCGAGGTAGCGGTTGACCTCGAACTGCACGAACTGGTCCGACATGTTCACGTTCCTGCGCATGAAGTCGAGCGCGTACGGAGCATCCCAGACGCCATCGCCCTCCAGCCTCGGCTTGCCCAGGTGCACGCCGATGTCGAGCACCACGCGGGCCGCACGCATACGCTGCCCGTCGAGCATGCCGAGCCGGTCCGCCGGGTCGTCGAGGTAGCCCAGTTGCTGCATCAGCCGCTCGGCGTACAGCGCCCAGCCCTCGGCGTGGCCGGAGGTGCCGGCGAGCAGTCGGCGCCAGGAGTTGAGCTCGGCGCGATTGTGCACGGCCTGCGCGATCTGCAGGTGGTGTCCTGGAACGCCCTCGTGGTAGACCGTCGTCAGCTCGCGCCAGGTGTCGAACTCGGTGACGCCCTCGGGCACCGACCACCACATGCGGCCAGGACGTGAGAAGTCGTCGGTGGGACCGGTGTAGTAGATCCCGCCTTCCTGCGTCGGCGCGATCATGCACTCGAGCGTGCGAATCGCCTCGGGGATGTCGAAGTGCGATGCACCGAGCTCGGCGACGGCACGGTCGCTGGTCTCCTGCATCCACCGCTGCAGCGCATCGGTGCCGACGAGCTTGCGCGCAGGATCCGCTTCGAGGTGCGCGACGGCCTCTTCGACCGAGGCGCCCGGAAGGATCTCGTTCGCGATCGCCGTCTGCTCTGCGACCATACGCGCGAGTTCCTCGCGGCCCCACTCGTAGGTCTCGTCGAGATCGATCGAGGCGCCGAGGAAGCGGCGGGAGTGCAGCGCGTAGAGCTCGCGTCCGACCGCGTCGGTCTCGGTGGCTGCGGGGGCGAGCTCCTCGGCGAGGAAGCGACGCAGCTCGCCGTAGGCGACTCGGGCGGCCGCCGAGTTGTCGGCGAGCGTACGTGCGAGGGAGGCCGGAAGCTGTCCCTGCTCCGGAGCCGCTTCGGCCACGAACGCCGCGAAGAAGCCGTCGTCCGCGGTGTAGCGATCGATCTGCGTCGCGACCTCGACGACCTGACGTCGGGCAGGCGTCACGCCTTCGGCGATACCGGCGCGGAGGGTCTCGACGTAGCCGCGCAGAGCGCCGGGCACGGCGGCGAGTCGCGTCGCGATGACGGACCAGTCGTCGGCCGTGGAGGTCGGCATGAGGTCGAACGCGGAACGGACGTCCTGCGCCGCCGAGGCGATCACGTTCAGGTCGCGCAGGTGCCACCGCGACTCGTGGAACTCGAGGTCCAGGCGGAGCTCGGAGCCCAGGTCGGTCTTCGTGACCTCGTCGATCGCGTCGACCGGCTCGAGAGCATTGAGCGCGTCGAGCGTCTTCCGGGTCGCTGCAGCGATCGCCTCGTGGCCGGCCGGACTCAGGTCGCCGAAACGGTCATTGACCTCGTCGCGCCCGATGTAGGTGCCGAGCGTCGGGGCGAGCACGGCGATCGTGTCGACCCACTCATCGGCGACCTTGTCGATGGCGGAGGGAGTGCGAGGGGATGAAGTCATGGACTCCACCCTAATCCCGCCCCTCCGCCGCCGCAGGGGTTGATATATCGCTCGTGTCGGACTCGCGCTGCGTTGCGTCGGAACGGTGTCGCGTCAGTGCGCGGCTTCGTTCCAGTCCTTTCCACGGCCGACCTGGACGTCGAGCGGTACCGTCAGGTCTGCGGCATCACCCATGCGCGCACGGACGATCCGCTCAGCCGCATCCCACTCCCCCGGTGCCACCTCGACCACGAGCTCATCGTGGATCTGGAGCAGCGCACGCGAGCTCAGTCCCTCGGCCTGGAGGTCGGCGTGGATGTGCAGCAGGGCGATCTTCATGATGTCGGCCGCACTGCCCTGGATCGGTGCGTTCAGCGCTGCGCGCTCAGCGTTCTCACGGAGCACCCGGTTCGGGCTCGCGAGGTCGGGGAACGGGCGACGGCGGCCGAAGATCGTCTCGGTGTACCCGACCTCCTTGGCCTTCATGACCGATGCCCGCAGGTAGTCGCGCACCGCGCCGAAGCGTGCGAAGTACTCGACCATCAGCTGCTTGGCCTCGGACTGCTCGATGCGCAGCTGCTTGGACAGACCGAATGCGGAGAGGCCGTAGACGAGCCCGTACGACATCGCCTTCACCTTCGTACGCATCGCGGCGGTGACCTCGCTCGGGTCGACCCCGAACACGCGGGCGCCGACGAACCGGTGCAGATCCTCGCCGCTGTTGAACGCCTCGATCAGGCCCTCGTCGCCGGAGAGGTGCGCCATGATGCGCATCTCGATCTGCGAGTAGTCAGCCGTCAGCAGCGACTCGTAGCCCTCGCCGACCTGGAACGCACTGCGGATCCGACGGGACTCCTCGGTGCGCACCGGGATGTTCTGCAGGTTCGGGTCTGTGCTCGAGAGCCGCCCGGTCTGGCTGCCGGTCTGCACATACGTCGTGTGGACCCGGTGGTCGTCGCCGATCGCCGAGTCGAGGGACTCGATGATCTGCCGCAGCTTGGTCGCCTCGCGGTGCTGCAGCAGCAGACTCAGGAACGGGTGCGGGTTCGTCTCCTGCAGATCCGCGAGCACTGCGGCATCCGTCGAGTAGCCGGTCTTGGTCTTGCGGGTCTTGGGGAGCTGCAGATCCTCGAACAGCACCTCCTGCAGCTGCTTCGGCGAACCGAGGTTGAACTCGCGGCCGACGACCGAGAACGCCTCTGCAGCGAGTCCCTCGGCGCGCGTGGCGAGCTCGCCGGAGAACGTCGAGAGCACCTCGTGCGAGACCGCGACGCCCGCGACCTCCATGTCGGCGAGGGTCAGCAGCGTCGGCAGCTCGATATCGACCAGCACCTTGGCGACGGAGTCAGGGATGTCTTCACGCAGCGCGTTCGCGACGCGCAGGACGAACCAGGCTTCCTGCGAGGGCGTCGCCCCCTCGGTCTCCGGCACGAGCTGCGAAGGATCGGCCTCCGGCAGCTTCTCACCGAGATAGCGTTCGACGAGGTCGCCGAGCGTCTTGTCAGGGAAGCTCGGGCGCAGCATCCAGCCGGCGAGGCTCGTGTCGTACGCGAGTCCGCCGAGGCGGGTGCCCTGGCGCAGCAGCGCCTTCACCTGCAGCTTCGCATCGTGCAGCACCTTGGGCGCATCGGACTCGAGCCAGCCGCTGAGCGCTTCGGCGTCGCCTGCGGTCCAGTCGGCCTCCCGCAGCTCCGTCTCGGTCGCGGCGCCGATCCGCACCGGCGCACCGCCCTGAGTCACGATGCGCACCGCGACATCGCCCTCGACGGCGGATGCCCAGGACACGAAGTCGGCAGCGGAGACCTGCACCGGTTCGGGAAGGACGACGACGGATGCCGGGTCGTCGGCGACCTCACCGGCACCGACGGCCTCGAACACCCGAGGCAGCAGCGTACGGAACTCCAGCCGGGCGAAGATGTCGCGCACTGCCTGGGCGTCGATCGGCGCGACCGCGAGGTCGTTCGGCGCGAGCGGCAGCTCGACGTCGGTCAGCAGCCGGTTCAGCTTGCGGTTGCGGCGCACATCGTCGATGTGGTCGCGCAGGTTGCCGCCGACCACGCCCTTGATCTCGTCGGCGCGATCGAGCAGCTCATCGAGCGACCCGAACTGGGTCAGCCACTTCACCGCGGTCTTCTCCCCGACCTTCGGCACACCGGGGAGGTTGTCGCTGGTCTCGCCGACCAGTGCAGCGATGTCCGGATACTGCTCCGGGCGGACGCCGTAGCGCTCCTGCACGGTCGTCGGGTCGTAGCGCTTCAGCTGCGAGACGCCCTGCACCGACGGGTAGAGCAGCGTGACGTCGTCGTTGACGAGCTGGATCGAGTCTCGGTCGCCCGACACGACGAGGACGTCGAAGCCCTGCTCGGCGCCCTGCGACGACAGTGTCGCGAGGATGTCATCGGCCTCGATGCCCTCCTTGGTGAGCACCTGGATCGACATCGCTGCGAGGCAGTCCTGCAGCAGCGGGATCTGTCCGCGGAACTCCTGCGGCGTCTCGGAGCGCGTGGCCTTGTACTCCGGATACTCGTCGGTGCGGAAGGAGTGCCGCGACGTGTCGAAGGCGATCGCCATGTGAGTGGGCTGCTCGGCCTTGATGAGGTTCACCAGCATCGACAGGAAGCCGTAGATGGCGTTCGTGTGCTGGTTGTCCTTCGTCGTGAAGTTCTCGACCGGCAGGGCGAAGAAGGCACGATAGGCGAGCGAATGGCCGTCGATGACCATGAGGGTAGGCTTTGCGGAGTCCGTCACCCTGTCAGCCTAACGAGGACGACAGACACCCGCTGAGGAGGATTCATGAGCGACGTCTCGACGACCGAGGGACTCGACTGGGCAACGGCCCGCGGGATGGGCGCACTGGCCCAGAAGATGGGCATGGAGTTCACCGAGTTCAGCATCGAGCGATCGGTCGCGACCATGCCGGTGGAGGGCAACACGCAGCCGGTCGGTCTCATGCACGGCGGCGCGTACGTGGTGCTCGGCGAGTCGCTCGGATCGATGGCGGCCAACCTGCACGCGGGTCCAGGACGACTCGCAGTCGGCGTCGACATCAACGCGACCCACACCCGATCGGCGGTGTCCGGCGTGGTGACGGGCGTCTGCACGCCGGTGCACCTCGGACGCAGCATCACGGTGCACGAGATCGTGGTGACCGATGATCAGGGTCGTCGCTGCTCCACCATCCGCATCACGAACATGATCAAGGACGCCCCGCAGGCGCAGTGATCGGCTCGTCGATCAGCCGCTGGAACAGCAGGTGGTCCTGCCAGCTGCCGGCGATGCGGAGGTAGCGGGGCGCGAGGCCGATCCGCTCGAAGCCGTTGGCAGCGAGCACATGCTGCGACGCCTCGTTGTGCAGCAGTGTCGCGGCCTGCACCCGGTGCAGCATCAGCTCGTCCCTGGCGAAGGTCAACGTCGCTGAGACCGCTCGAGATGCGAGTCCTCGGCGCAGCCGCGTCGCATCGATCCAGTAGCCCAGGTCTGCGTTGCGGAACGCGCCACGGACGACGTTGTTCAGGTTCATCCGACCGCGGATCTCACCGTCGTCCGACTCGATCACGAAGCGGACGTTGCGACCGGCTGCGGCATCCGCCACCGACCGGACGAGGTCGTCCTCCTGCCACGCAGACGTGAAGAAGGCGGCGTCGCGAACCGGCTCCCACGGCTCGAGGTGCTCGCGATTGGCGAGATAGGCCCGAGCCATGGCCGCGCCGTCGCCGACACGGACGGGTCGGAGCACATGTTCGGCGTCGAGCCGGAACACGGACTACTTCTTGGGCGCGAGCTGCTCGATGATCGCCTTGGCGACGTCCTGCATCGTCAGTCGGCGGTCCATGGACGCCTTCTGGATCCAGCGGAACGCCTCGGGCTCGCTCAGGCCCATCTTCTCGTTGAGAAGACCCTTGGCGCGGTCGACGAGCTTCCGCGTCTCGAAGCGCTCGACCATGTCGGCGACCTCGGCCTCGAGCGTGATGATCTGCTCGTGACGCGCCAGCGCGATCTCGATCGCTGGCAGCAGGTCGTTCGGCGTGAAGGGCTTCACGACATAGGCGAGGGCGCCTGCTTCGCTCGCGCGCTCGACGAGTTCCTTCTGGCTGAACGCCGTGAGGAGCACGACCGGCGCGATGTTCCCCTTGTGCAGCTTCTCGGCGGCGCTGATGCCATCGAGCTGCGGCATCTTGACATCCATGATGACGAGGTCGGGACGCAGCTCGGTCGCGAGGGCCACAGCGGTCTCGCCGTCACCGGCCTCACCGACGACATCGAAGCCGTTGTCGCGGAGGATCTCGACGATGTCGAGACGGATCAGCGATTCGTCCTCGGCGACGACGACGCGTCGGGGTGCGGATGACGTGGGCTGCTCGGCTGCCTGTTCTTGCTCGGTCACGGATCCATCCTAGTCGAGTGCCTCTCCGCATCGGCCACGAAGCGCCCACAGCGGCGTGGATGCCAGCGCCCATCCGCTAAAGTCGAAGTCGCAACACACGAGCCGGCGTGGCGGAATGGCAGACGCGGAGCACTCAAAATGCTTTGTCCGAAAGGGCGTGTGGGTTCGAGTCCCACCGCCGGCACACCTGAATGAGACCCCGAAGCGTTCCCTCGCGATCGCTGGATCGGTCTCGTCACCCCGGTGGATGGTGCAGGCGGACGCGGCTGAGATGATCCGCGACGTCCTGCAGGTAGCTCTGCAACGGTTCGGAAAGGGAGTGCCGTTGGAGCATCCGATGCGGTAGACATTCTCCATGCGTTCCCGCCCGTCAGCGGACATCTGGAGCCGCACCAGGCTGGTCCGTCGCGTGTTCCTCGGTGTCGTCATCGTGATCGCGCTGATCGCCGGCGTGCTCGCCGCAGATGCCATCCGGCGATACGTCGACGGCGAGGGCGACCTGCAGACGGACCCGGCGTTCTACCGGCTCTCCTCACCCGTGCCGACCGGCGACCCCGGTGACATCATCAGGATCGAGGAGATCGCGAGCGCTCCGCTCGGTTCGACGGCGTGGCGGGTGATCTACCACTCGCGCGATCTGCAGGGCGATGACGTGCCCGTCTCCGGCGTCGTCATCGTGCCGGACCTCCCGGCGCCGCCGGAAGGTCGCACGGTGGTCGCATGGGGTCATCCGACGACGGGCGCCGCCGCGAAGTGCGCACCATCACTCGGACTCGATCCGTTCCAGTACATCGAGGGTCTCCATGAGCTGCTCGCCGAGGGGTACGCGATCGTCGCGACCGACTACCCGGGGCTCGGGGTCGAGGCGCCGTCGTCGTATCTCCTCGGCGTGCCGGAATCGAACAGCGTGCTCGATGCGGTCCGCGCCGCGCAGCACATCGACGGAGCGGATGCCGGTGACCGCGTCGTCTTGTGGGGCCACTCCCAGGGCGGCCAGGCGGTGCTGTTCGCTGCCGAGCGTGCTGCCGACTACGCACCGGAGCTCGACGTCCTCGGCGTCGCAGTGGCAGCACCGGCCGCCGACCTCGGCGAGCTGATGAGCGATGACATCGCGAACGTCTCAGGCGTCACGATCGCGTCCTACGCGATCCCCGCCTACGAGGCCGCGTATCAGGACAGGTTCCCCGACGGTCGGATCGCGGCGATCCTGACGCCGGCCGGAACGACCGCGACACCGCAGATGGCTGCCATGTGCCTGCTCTCGCAGAACTCGGAGATCCATGCGATCGCCGACCCGCTCATCGGCGGGTACGTGACGAGCGACCCCTCCACCACCGAGCCGTGGACGACCATGCTCGCCGAGAACAGCGCCGGCTCGCAGCCGATCACCGTCCCCGTCTTCGTCGGACAGGGACTCGCCGACGAGCTCGTGAAGCCGACGGCGACGGCGGACTACGTGACGCTCCTGTGCTCGCAGCGGACGGAGGTGAGCTTCCACCGATATCAGGGCGTCGATCACGGCTTCGCGGCGTACGCGGCGCTGCCGGACATGCTGGTCTGGCTGACCGCCGTCACCTCGGGCAGGACTCCGAAGAGCACCTGCCCCTAAGCACCAGCCTCAGCGAGGGCAGCGACCTCGCCGAGCACGCGCGGATGCGCGAGCACCCGGAAGTGTCCCCCGGTCTCCAACCGAACGTTCTTCGCGCCGATGAGCTCGCTGCCCTCGGGGATGTGCGGGTCGAACGCGGCATAGATCGAGACGATCCTGGCGTTCACTTCACGCAGTTCAGCGAGACTCAGGATCGAGGGATCATCGGGCGAGAACGCACGCAGCGTGCGCCCAGGCATCCGTCGTGCGTATCGCGATCCCCCGAACGGTGTGGCGATCGCGAGCATCGCCCGCACCCGTGCGGCCGCGGGTCCCGTCATCACGAGCTTCCCGGCGAGCCCGCCCTTGCTGTGCGCCACGAGGATCACGCCGGCGAGGTCGGCCCGCTCCAGGAAGTCCGTGACCAGCCGCGCGGCATCGACGACGGGCACGCGGTTCCGCGCGAGCACATCGAGCACATGCACCGGATGCCCACGGTCATGGAGCGCCGTGACCAGCGGCTGCATGAACCGCCACGTCTCGTACACGCCGGGGAGGATGACGATCGGTGCGCCCTCGCCGGAGGTGAAGGAGCCGGCAGCGCGTCGCCCGAACGAGGCCCGCAGCTGCCAGTAGGCGGCGTAGGCGTAGTCCGCCATCCACCAGGCGGCCCTCTTCAGCATCCGGATGACGTGCTCCTCCCCCGTGAGTGCGACGAAGGGGCGGAACCGGAGTTCCGCCCCTTCGCCATGCCGTCAGATCAGACGGTCGCTTCCTTGTAGATCGGGGCGGCGCCGTTCACGGCGTCTCCGACCTTGTGGACGCGGATGTCGTTGGTCGAGCCGACGATTCCGGGAGGGGAACCGGAGATCACGACGACCTTGTCCCCTTCCTTGGCCAGACCGTTGCTGAGCAGGTAGTCATCCACCTGCAGATACATCAGATCGGTGTGCTGCACCATGTCGACGAGCGTCGACTGGATGCCCCACGTCAGCGCCATGCGGCGACGGATGTCGGGCTCCGGCGTGAAGGCCAGCATCGGGATGCGCGAGCGCAGCCGCGAGAGACGACGAGCCGAGTCACCGGACTGCGTGAACACGCAGAGGAACTTCGCCTCGACGAACTCAGCGACCTCGAGTGCGGCGAGGGTGATCGCGCCACCCTGCGTGCGGGGCTTCGTGGTCAGGGGCGCGATGCGCTCGAGGCCGTGCTCCTCGGTCGACTCGATGATGCGAGCCATGGTCTCGACGACCACGACCGGGTAGTCGCCGACGCTGGTCTCGCCCGAGAGCATCACGGCGTCAGCACCGTCGAGGACGGCGTTCGCGACGTCGGAGGTCTCGGCGCGCGTCGGCACCGGGCTGTTGATCATCGACTCGAGCATCTGCGTCGCGACGATGACCGGCTTGGCCATGCGGCGGGCGAGCTCGACCGCGCGCTTCTGCACGATCGGCACCGCTTCGAGCGGCAGCTCGACGCCCAGGTCACCGCGGGCGACCATGATCGAGTCGAACGCGTCGACGATCTCCTCGAGCGCGTCGACGGCCTGCGGCTTCTCGACCTTGGCGATGACGGGGAGCTTGATGCCCTCCTCCGCCATGATCTCGTGCACGCGGGTGACGTCGGATGCGTTGCGCACGAACGACAGGGCGATCAGGTCGGCGCCGATGCGCAGACCCCAGCGGAGGTCTTCCTCGTCCTTCTCGCTCAGCGCGGGGACGTTGACGGCGACACCGGGCAGGTTGATGCCCTTGTTGTTCGAGACGGCTCCGGCGACGATCACCTTGGTGGTGACCGTGACGCCGTCGGTCTCGACGACCTCGACGCGGACCTTGCCGTCGTCGATGAGGAGGAAGTCGCCGGGCTTGACGTCCTGCGGGAGACCCTTGAAGGTCGTGCCGCAGATGTCCTTGTTGCCGATGATGTCCTCGGTGGTGATCTTGAAGATGTCACCGACAGCGAGCTCGTACGGGCCGTTCTCGAACTTGCCGAGGCGGATCTTCGGTCCCTGGAGGTCGACGAGGATCGCGACCGCCCGACCGGCGTCGTCAGCGGCGCGACGGACGTTGGCGTAGTTGTTCTCGTGCACGGAGTAGTCTCCGTGGCTGAGGTTCAGACGTGCGACATCCACACCTGCATCGATCAGTGCACGTACGGTCTCATAGGTGGATGTTGCGGGGCCCAGGGTGGCGACGATTTTCGCGCGTCTCAACAGATTCTCCAGGGTAGTTGTGGGGGAAGGTACTACAGGCGCAAGCGCCGCGGCTCAGCCTACGCGGGCTGGAGGCCCAACGCGACATCGCTCGGGCGCACGGGCTCCGGCAGCACGGTGGTGCCCATCAGGAAGCGGTCCACGTTCGCAGCGGCGGCGCGGCCCTCGGCGATGGCCCAGACGATGAGCGACTGCCCACGACCGGCGTCACCGGCGACGAACACACCGGGAACGGTGGACTCGTATGAGGAGTCGCGGCGGAACGCACCGCGGTCGGTCAGCTGCGGGAGGGTGTCCTCCGTGTAGCCGTCCTGCTCCGGTCCGGTGAAGCCCATGGCGATCAGCACGAGGTCGGCCGGGATCTCGCGCTCGGTGCCGCTCTTGGGCACGCGACGTCCGTCGATGTACTCGGTCTCGGCGACGCGCAGCGCGCGAACCTCTCCGACGTCGTTCGACAGGAACTCGACGGTGGAGGCGAGGAACATCCGCTCACCGCCCTCCTCGTGTGCCGACGCGATCTCGAACACGGTCGGCATCATCGGCCACGGCTGGTGGTCGGGGCGCTCGGTGCCCGGCTGCTTGCCGATCGCGAGGTTGGTCACGCTGAGCGCACCCTGACGGTGCGCGGTGCCGATGCAGTCCGCACCGGTGTCGCCGCCGCCGATCACGATGACGTGCTTGCCCTCTGCGGTGATCTGCTCGGAGACCTTGTCACCGGCGACCGCGTGGTTCGACTCGACGAGGTACTCCATGGCGAAGTGCACGCCGTCGAGGTCACGACCGGGGATCGAGAGGTCGCGCGGGACGGTCGACCCGGTGGCGATCACCACGGCGTCGTAGCGGGCACGAAGATCGGGCCAGGAGATGTCCTTGCCGATCTCGACACCGGCGCGGAAGCGGGTGCCCTCCTCCTGCATCTGGCGCAGACGCGACTCCAGCTGCCCCTTCTCCATCTTGAAGTCGGGGATGCCGTAGCGCAGCAGGCCGCCGATGCGGTCGTCACGCTCGAACACGGCGACCGTGTGGCCGGCGCGGGTCAGCTGCTGCGCCGCAGCGAGGCCTGCGGGGCCGGAGCCGACGACTGCGACCGTCTTGCCGGTCAGGCGCTCGGGCGGCTGCGGTTCGACCCAGCCCTTCGCGAAGGCCTCGTCGATGATCGAGACCTCGATCTGCTTGATCGTGACGGCCGGCTGGTTGATGCCGAGGACGCACGAGCTCTCGCAGGGCGCAGGGCACAGACGACCGGTGAACTCCGGGAAGTTGTTGGTCGCGTGCAGACGGTCGATCGCCGCGCGGCCCTCGCCGCGCCAGGTGAGGTCGTTCCACTCGGGGATCAGGTTGCCGAGCGGGCAGCCCGAGTGGCAGAACGGCACACCGCAGTCCATGCAGCGACCGGCCTGACGGCGCAGCACCGCCTGGTCTCCAGGCTCGTAGACCTCTTTCCAGTCCATGATGCGCACCGGCACCGGACGTCGTGCGGGGAGTTCCCGCTCGGTCACCTTCAGAAAGCCTTTGGGATCAGCCACCGGTCACCTCCAGGATGCGGTTCCACACGATGTCGCCGTCGGGGTCGATCCCCTCGGCCACTGCTTCCTCGCGCATGCTCCGCACAGCGGCGAAGTCACGCGGAAGCACCTTCACGAACTCGGATGCCGTCGTCTCGAAGTCTGCGAGCAGCTTCGACGCGAGCGGGGATGCCGTGCGCTCCACGTGCTCGACGAGCAGGCTGCGGAGCACTTCGAGGTCGGCACGGTCGAGCGGCTCGAGCAGCAGCTCACCGCTGCCGAGCGACTGGGCGTTGACCTTGGCGGTCTGGAGGGCGTGGACATACGCCACTCCCCCGGACATGCCGGCGCCGAAGTTGCGCCCGGTGGTGCCGAGGATCACCGCGAGGCCGCCGGTCATGTACTCGAGTGCGTGGTCGCCCACACCCTCCACGACCGCGGTCGCACCGGAGTTGCGCACCAGGAACCGCTCGCCCACGACACCAGAGATGAACATCGTGCCCGAGGTCGCGCCGTAGCCGATCACGTTGCCCGCGATCACGTTCTCCTCCGGGGCGATCTCGGACGAGCGCGGCGGACGGATGGTGATGTCACCTCCCGAGAGGCCCTTGCCGACGTAGTCGTTCGCATCGCCCTCGAGGCGCAGGATGATGCCCGGCGGCATGAACGCCCCGAGCGACTGCCCTGCGGTGCCGTGCAGCGTCACGTCGATGGTCCCTCGCGGGAGTCCGTCGGCGCCGTGGCGCGAGGTCACCTGGTGGCCGAGCATCGTGCCCACGGCGCGCTCGGTATTGGCGATGGGCAGCTCGACGACGACGGGCTCGCCGTTCAGCAGCGCTCCTGCGGCGATGTCGATCAGCTGCACGTCGAAGTGCTTCTCGAGCTCGTGGTCCTGCGTGCGCGCGTTGCGAAGCGGCTCTCCGGCCGGGAACGCCGGACCGTCGAGGATCGGAGCGAGGTCGAGGCCCTGGGTCTTCCAGTGGTCGACGGCCGCGTTCATCTGCAGCAGGTCGGCGCGGCCGACGATCTCGTCGATCGAGCGGTAGCCGAGCTCGGAGAGCAGCTCGCGCACTTCCTCGGCGATGAACTCCATGAAGTTCACGACGAACTCGGGCTTGCCGGTGAAGCGGTCGCGCAGCGCAGGGTTCTGCGTCGCGACGCCCACCGGGCAGGTGTCGAGGTGGCAGACGCGCATCATGATGCAACCGCTCACCACGAGCGGAGCGGTCGCGAAGCCGAACTCCTCCGCACCGAGCAGCGCGCCGATGATGACGTCGCGGCCGGTCTTGAGCTGTCCGTCGACCTGCACGACCACACGGTCGCGCATGCCGTTGAGCATCAGCGTCTGCTGGGTCTCGGCGAGGCCGAGCTCCCACGGCGTGCCGGCGTGCTTGAGCGAGTTCATCGGGCTGGCGCCGGTACCGCCGTCATGCCCGGAGACCAGGATCACGTCGCTGAGCGCCTTCGCGACACCAGCGGACACCGCACCGATACCGGACTGGCTGACCAGCTTGGTGTGGATGCGCGCCTCGGGGTTCGCCCGCTTCAGGTCGAAGATGAGCTGCTTGAGGTCCTCGATCGAGTAGATGTCGTGGTGCGGCGGCGGCGAGATGAGCCCCACACCCGCGGTCGCGTGACGCGTCCGCGCCACCCACGGGTACACCTTGGTCGGCGGCAGCTGACCGCCCTCGCCGGGCTTGGCCCCCTGCGCGAGCTTGATCTGGATGTCGTCGGCCTCGGTCAGGTAGAGGCTCGTGACGCCGAAGCGTCCCGACGCGACCTGCTTGATCGCGCTGCGGCGCTCCGGGTCGACCAGGCGGTCGGTGTCTTCGCCGCCCTCACCCGTGTTCGACTTGCCGCCGATGCGGTTCATCGCGATCGCCAGCGTCTCGTGCGCCTCGCGGGAGATCGAGCCGTAGCTCATCGCACCGGTGGAGAAGCGCTTCACGATGTCGGAGACCGACTCGACCTCGTCGAGCGGCACCGGCTTGCGAGTGCCCGTGCGCAGCTGGAAGAGCCCGCGAAGGGTCTTCAGTTCGGCCGCCTGGTCATCGACGAGCTTCGTGTACTCCCGGAAGATGTCGTAGCGGCGCGTGCGCGTGGCGTGCTGCAGCTTGAACACCGTCTCCGGGCTGAACAAGTGCGGCGAGCCGTCGCGGCGCCACTGGTACTCGCCCCCGGTCCAGAGCCGCTCGTGGGCGCGAGCAGCGGCATCCTCGGGGTACGCGTAGTCGTGCCGCGCCTGGTTCTCTGCGAACACCTCGGCGATCCCGATGCCGCCGAGCTTGGACTCCGTGCGGGTGAAGTACGCGTCGATGAACTCCTGGCCGAGGCCGACGGCTTCGAAGACCTGCGCTCCCGCGTAGGACGAGACGGTCGAGATGCCCATCTTTGACATGATCTTCAGCACGCCCTTGCCGAGCGCGTAGATGAGGTTCTTGACGGCCTTCTCCGGCGAGATGCCGGTGATGTAGCCGGTGCGCACGAGGTGCTCGACCGTCTCCATCGCGAGGTACGGGTTGATCGCCGAAGCGCCGTAGCCGATCAGCGTGGCCACGTGGTGCACCTCACGGACGTCACCCGCCTCCACGATCAGGCCGACCTTCATCCGGTTCTCGCGCCGGATCAGGTGGTGATGGATCGCCGACACCATGAGCAGCGACGGGATCGGGACGAGGTCCTTGTTCGAGTCGCGATCGGACAGGATGATGAACTCCGCGCCGCTCTCGATCGCCGCGTCGACCTCGGCGCACATCTCGGTGAGCCGATCCTCCAACGTCTGGGGGCCTGCGTCGAAGTGGTACAGGCCGCGGATCGTCACGCTCGAGCGGTCCGGCAGCGCCTTGTCGATGTGGCGGATCTTCGCGAGCTCGTCGTTGTCGATCACCGGGAAGTCGAGCGACACCGTGCGAGTGTGCTCAGGACCCCACGAGAGCAGGTTGCGCTCGGGGCCGAGGCCGAGCTTGAGGCTCGTGACGACCTCTTCGCGGATGGAGTCCAGCGGCGGGTTGGTCACCTGCGCGAACTGCTGCGTGAAGTAGTCGAACAGCAGGCGCGGGCGCTTGCTGAGCACGGCGATCGGCGTGTCCGATCCCATGGCGCCGAGCGGCTCGACACCGGTCTGCCCCATCGGGGTCAGCAGGATGCGCACTTCTTCCTCGGTGTAGCCGAAGGTGCGCTGACGACGCGTGATGGATGCCGGCGGGTGCACGATGTGCTCGCGCTCCGGCAGATCGGCGAGCCGGACGGCGCCGGCGTCGAGCCACTCCTGCCACGGCTCCTGCGTGGCGAGCTGCTGCTTGATCTCCTGGTCGCTGACGATCCGCTGCTGGGCGGTGTCGACGAGGAACATCTTGCCCGGCTGCAGGCGACCACGGCGCTTGATGCGCTCCGGCTCGAACTGCAGCACACCGGTCTCCGAGCCGATCACGACGAGGCCGTCGGTGGTCTCGGTCCAGCGGCCGGGGCGCAGACCGTTGCGGTCGAGCGTGGCGCCGACGACGGTGCCGTCGGTGAAGATGAGCGCGGCGGGACCGTCCCACGGCTCCATCTGGTTCGAGTGGTACTCGTAGAACGAACGCAGCTCCGGTGTGATGTCGGACTGCTTCTCGTAGGCCTCCGGCACCATCATCATGATCGCGTGCGGCAGGCTGCGGCCGGTGAGCGTCAGCAGCTCGAGCACCTCGTCGAAGGATGCGGAGTCGCTGGCGCCGTCGGTGCAGATCGGCAGCAGCGGCGAGACATCGCCGAGCAGCTCGGACTCGAGCTGCGACTGGCGGGCGCGCATCCAGTTCCGGTTGCCGCCGACCGTGTTGATCTCGCCGTTGTGCGCGAGCATGCGCAGCGGCTGCGCGAGCGGCCACGACGGGAAGGTGTTGGTGGAGTAGCGGGAGTGCACGACCGCGAGCTCTGAGGCGAAGCGCTCATCCTGCAGGTCGGGGTAGAACGGCTCCAGCTGCAGGGTCGTGACCATGCCCTTGTAGCCGAGCGTGCGACTGGACAGCGACACGAAGTACGCGCCGAGCTCATGACCGGCGCGCTTGCGCAGACGGTAGGCGACGCGGTCGAGCGCGATGTCGGTGAGCGGTGCGTCCGCGTGGGTCGCTCCCCCGGCGCTCACGAAGAGCTGCTCGAAGGCGGGACGAGCCTCGTCCGCGAGCTTGCCGAGGTTCTCGTTGACCGTCGGGACCTCGCGCCAGCCGAGCACTCGCAGGCCCTCGGAGCGCGCGATCTGCTCGATGCCGGCCTTCTGCTGGCGGCGCTGGCTCGAGTCGCGCGGCAGGAAGGCGAGACCGGCGGCGTACTCGCCGACCGGCGGGAGCTCGAACCCCACGACGGCGCGGAGGAACTCGTCTGGCATCTGGGTCAGGATGCCGGCACCGTCACCCGTTCCGGCGTCGGAGCCGATGGCACCGCGGTGCTCGAGGTTTCGCAGCGCCTCGAGGGCGAGCGAGATGATGTCGTGCCCGGCAGTGCCGCGCAGGGTCGCGACCATGGCGAGGCCGCAGGCGTCCTTCTCGAACGCCGGGTTGTACATGCCCTGCTTCGGGGGGTAAGCGCCGGATGCGCCGTAGGGTGGCTGGAAGTACACCAGTTACCGTCCTCAGATACTCAAGTGACACCGGGGACGACGTCGGCCCGCTCGTTCAGTACATGTTCTCCCACCACGAGGGCGGCTTATCGAGTGCCTGCCTCGCTCGTGGGAGCGGTGCGTGTGGGAGCAGTGCTTGTGGCAGTGGCTCCTGCTGAGACTTCCTCGGACGGAGGCTCGCTCACGTCAACGAAATCGTGGGGATTGTCCTGCGATTGTACATCAGCGTCCAGATCCTTCCGCGCGCGCCCCGGCTTGTACGGCGAGGGCTCGAGGCCGAGGTGACGACGCGACTGCACGATGAGGATGGCGATACCGACGACGATGCCGATGATCGCGGCCCACACGTTGCTGCGCAGGCCGAGGATGATCTCGCTCGGGTCGATGCGGATCGACTCCCAGACCACGCGACCGGCGCTGTACCAGATCAGGTAGATCGCGAACAGGCGACCCCACTGGAAGAAGAGCTTGCGGCCGAGCCACAGCAGCACGAGCACGCCGAGGCCGTTCCAGAGCACCTCGTACAGGAACGTCGGGTGGAACAGCGTGCCCTCGGGCAGCCCCGGAGGGAACGCGGAGTTCGTGGACTCGATCTCGAGGCCCCACGGCAGGTCGGTCGGCAGACCGAAGAGCTCGTGGTTGAACCAGTTGCCGAAGCGGCCCATGGCCTGCGCGAGCAGGAGCCCGGGTGCGAGGGCGTCGGCGAACGTCCAGAACCGGATGCCGGTCCAGCGGCATCCGAGGTACGCGCCGATCGCGCCGCCGATCAGGGCGCCGAAGATGGCGATGCCGCCCTCCCAGATCGCCCACACGGAGCCTGGCTCGAAGGGGTTCCAGGTGTTCTTGCCCTCGCCGAAGTAGAAGTTCGGGTGCGTGAGCACGTGGAAGATGCGCGCGCCGATGATCGCGATCGGCACGGCCAGGATCGAGATGTCGATCACGACCCACGGCTCCGCGCCCCGCTTGGTCAGACGATGGTTCGTCAGGATCACGGCGGCGATGATGCCGGCGATGATGCAGAGCGCGTAGAAGTGGATCCGGAGCGGACCCAGGTCGATGTAGGACACGGGCGGGCTCGGGATGCTGGCGAGCACACCGGTGAAGGTGCTGTGAAGCGCGAGGGACATGAGTGCGATTCTAGTTCGAGGGAATGGAGCGCGCCGACGACGTGCCGGAGGCCAGGGAGCGGGTGACTTCGGCGAGGGCGGGGATGCCGCCGTCACGGAGCGCCCGGACGAGTGCGGTGCCGACGATCGCGCCGTCTGCGTACTCCGAGACGCCGGCGATCTGCTCGGCGGTGGAGATGCCGATGCCGACGCAGGCGCGCACGGCGCCGTGCGCCCTGAGGCGCTCGACGAGGGTCCTGGCGGCGCGGTCGAGCTCGGTGCGCTCCCCAGTGATGCCCATGGTCGAGACGGTGTAGACGAAGCCCGTCGACGACTTCACCACGAGCTCGAGGCGCTCATCGGATGACGTGGGCGCGGCGAGGAACACGCGGTCGAGACCGGTGCGCTCGCTCGCGGCGATCCAGTCCCCCGCGACCTCCGGCGTGATGTCCGGGGTGATGAGACCCGCACCGCCTGCGGCGAGCAGGTCGTCGGCGTAGCGGTCGACGCCGTACTGCAGCACCGGGTTCCAGTAGGTCATCACGAGGACGGGGACATCCGTCGCCGCGGTGATCGCCCGCAGGGCGGTGAACAGATCGGCGGTCTTGAACCCCGCGGCCAGTGCGAGGGTGGTCGCCTCCTGGATGACCGCACCGTCCATCACCGGGTCGCTGTAGGGCGGGCCGAGCTCGATGATGTCGACGCCGTTCTGCGCGAGCGCGATCGCGGCGTCAATGCTCGTCTGCAGATCGGGGAAGCCGACGGGGAGGTAGCCGACGAATGCGCTGCGACCGGCATCGTGAGCGGCGGCGATCGCCTGTTCCACGCGACTCATAGCTCAGGCTCCCCCTTCGAAGCGGCGTCCTGCTCGGCGCTCTCCTCGGTCACATCGTGCTCGAGCGCGGCTTTGTCATACAGCTCGAAGTACCGTGCAGCGGTGTCCATGTCCTTGTCACCGCGTCCGGAGAGGCACACGGCGATCACGGCGTCCGGTCCGAGCTCGCGACCGATCCGCAGCGCGCCGGCGAGGGCGTGCGCCGACTCGATCGCCGGGATGATGCCCTCGGTGCGGCTGAGCAGACGCAGCGCCTGCATCGCCTCGTCGTCGGTCGCCGGGATGTACTCCGCGCGGCCGATGTCGGAGAGCCAGGAGTGCTCAGGGCCGACACCTGGATAGTCGAGTCCCGCAGAGATCGAGTGCGACTCGACGGTCTGGCCGTCGCCATCCTGCAGCACGTAGGTGCGAGCGCCGTGCAGCACGCCTGGGCGTCCGCGCTCGATCGAGGCGGCATGGCGAGGCGTGTCGACACCGTCGCCCGCCGCCTCGACGCCGTAGAGCTTCACGCCCTCATCGTCGAGGAAGGCGTCGAACATGCCGATCGCGTTCGATCCGCCGCCGACGCAGGCCACGACGACGTCCGGCAGACGACCGACCTCGGCCAGCAGCTGCTCGCGCGCCTCCTCGCCGATGATCTTCTGGAAGTCGCGGACCATGGCGGGGAACGGATGGGGGCCGGCAGCGGTGCCGAAGATGTAGTTGGTGGTCTCGACCGAGGCCACCCAGTCGCGGTACGCGTCGTTGATCGCGTCCTTCAGGGTGCGCGAGCCCGACGTCACCGCGACGACCTCTGCGCCGAGCAGCCGCATCCGGGCCACGTTGAGCGCCTGGCGCTCGGTGTCGACCTCGCCCATGTAGATCGTGCAGTCCAGGCCGAAGAGCGCAGCGGCGGTCGCGGTCGCGACACCGTGCTGTCCGGCGCCGGTCTCGGCGATCACGCGAGTCTTGCCGAGGCGCTTCGTGAGCAGCGCCTGACCGAGCACGTTGTTGATCTTGTGCGAGCCGGTGTGGTTCAGGTCCTCGCGCTTGAGGAACACCCGCGCGCCACCTGCGTGTTCGGCGAACCGGGCCACCTCGGTGATCGCCGAGGGGCGACCGGCGTACGAGCTGAGCAGCGACGCCAGCTCGGCCGTGAACTCGGGATCGGCCATCGCCGAGGCGTACGCCTCCGACAGCTCATCGATCGCGGCGATCAGCGATTCCGGCATGAACCGGCCGCCGAATTCACCGAAGTACGGACCGTGCTGGTCGCGCAGGCTCACTCCGTCTCGCTCAGTGCGATGCATCAGACCTCCAGGAAACGTGCGAGTGTGGCGACCGGGTCGCCGGTGACGAGCGCCTCGCCGATCAGCACCACATCGGCACCGGCCGAGCGGTAGTGGGCGACGTCGTCCGGGGTGAGCACCGCAGACTCGGCGATCTTCACCGCGGTCGCGGGGATGCGGTCGGACAGGCGTCCGAACAGGTCGCGGTCGAGCTCGAGCGTGGTCAGGTCGCGGGCGTTGACGCCGATCAGCGGGGCGCCCAGGTCGATCGCGACCTCGAGCTCCTCGGCCGAGTGCGTCTCGACGAGGGGGGTCATCCCCAGCTCGGTGATGAACGCGAAGAGTTCGTGCAGCACCGCGCGGTCGAGGCCGGCGACGATGAGCAGCACGAGGTCTGCACCTGCAGCACGAGCCTCGAGCACCTGGTAGCGCGTGGCGATGAAGTCCTTGCGCAGTACCGGCACCGTGACCCTGGCCGTGACGGCTTCGAGGTCGGCGAGGCTGCCGCCGAAGCGACGCTCCTCGGTGAGCACGCTGATCGCGGATGCTCCCCCGGTCTCGTACAGCGAGGCCTGCAGGGCGGGGTCCGGGATCGACGCGAGCGCGCCGCGTGAGGGGCTCGCGCGCTTGACCTCGGCGATGATCTTGACCCGGTCGGCAGGTGCGAGCGCCGCGCGGGCGTCTTTGGCGGCCGGACGCGCCAGCGCCTCCCGCTCGACGACGGCAAGGGGCTTCGTGAGCGAACGACGCTCTGCGTCGGCGACAGCGCCGGCCGTCAGGTCGGCGAGCACCATTAGTGCGCCTTCGGGGCGTACTTGGGGCCTCTCACACCGTAACCGGCCTTGGCGAGGATCACGCCGACGAGCGCGCCGATCGGAACGATCGCCGCTCCCACCCAGATGAGCGCCACCCAGATCGGGCTGAACTCGGCGAAGCAGAACGCCAGCGTGCCGAGCAGGAATCCGAACAGCATGATGATCACGGCGGTCCATGCTGCCGGCGAGTGTCCGTGGCCGGGGTCGGCGATCGGGTTGGTCATGTTCTCCTCCGGGGACGGCGTGCTGGATCGGTTGTCAGTCTATCGGGGTCAGCGTGTGGGGTCGGTTCCACGGGACAGGTCGTCCCAGGAATCGACGGCGTCGACGGGGCCGTCGTGCTCGACGGGAGCCTCGGTCGTCGTGCGGTAGCGGCGACCTCCGGCCTTCCACCGGCGCCAGGTGGTCAGCACGAGCAGCGAGGCCGCGAGCAGGATCACCCAGCCGACGAGTGCGATCACTGGCCAGGCCGTGGGTGTCACGGACTGCACGACATCCGCGAGTGCTGCGGTGCCTGCAAGGCCGGTGACCTCGGTGACGGTGGGGGCGATCGCCGACTCGGGCACCGCGATCAGCAGCTGCAGCGTGCTCCAGCCGAGGAACACGGCACACGCGCCGGCGAGCACGCCGAAGATCAGTCGGAACACCCGCCCGGAGATCGCGAGGGCGGCACCGAGGGCGAGCACGGCGAGGCTGAGCGGCGCCAGCAGCACCAGCGCGGAGGCGCCGGGAACCAGGATGGCCTCACCGGCATCCGCTCGTTCGACGGTGACCCAGGTCTGGGTCGAGGAGATGATGCCGATGGCCCCGGCGAGCAGGAATCCCATGACCGAGAGGGAGCGGCCACGCCGCGCGAGGTTCACGATGCGTCGCTCCCCTGAGCGGCTTCGAGGTCGGTCGTGTCGAAGCAGGTCCGCGTGCCGGTGTGACAGGCGGGGCCGGTCTGATCCACCTTCAACAGGATCGCGTCGCCGTCGCAGTCCAGCCGCGCCTCGTGCACGACCTGGATGTTGCCCGACGTGTCGCCCTTGCGCCAGTATTCCTGGCGGGACCGCGACCAGTAGGTGGCGCGACCGGACGACAGGGTGCGGCGGAGTGCCTCGGCGTCGACCCAGGCGAGCATCAGGACCTCGCTCGAGTCCCACTGCTGCACGATGACCGGGGCGAGACCGTCGGCGTTCCAGGCGACCTGTGCGATACGGGTCTCGAGGTCACTCATCGGACGATCACTCCCTCAGCGCGCAGCGCTTCCTTCACATCTCCCACGGTGAGCGCTCCGGTGTGGAACACGCTCGCGGCGAGCACGGCATCCGCTCCCGCCTTGATGGCCGGGGCGAAGTGCTCGACGGCGCCAGCGCCACCTGAGGCGATCACCGGCACGGTCGCGACCTCGCGCATGAGGCGGACGAGCTCGAGGTCGAAGCCGTCGCGGGTGCCGTCGGCGTCGATCGAGTTCACGAGCAGCTCACCTGCGCCGCGTTCGGCGGCCTCACGAGCCCACTCGAGCGCATCGAGCGTGGTCTGCGTGCGTCCGCCGTGCGTGGTGACGACGAAGCCGGAAGGCGTGGTGTCCGCGCGCTTCACATCGAGCGACAGCACCAGCACCTGCGCGCCGAAGCGGTCGGCGATCTCGCCCACCAATGCGGGCCGGGCGATCGCCGCCGAGTTCACGCCCACCTTGTCCGCACCGACCGCGAGCAGACGCGCCACGTCGTCGACGCTGCGCACTCCCCCGCCGACGGTCAGCGGCACGAAGACCTGCTCGGCCGTGCGCTGCACGACGTCGTAGGTGGTGGCGCGCTCATCGACGGTCGCGGTGACGTCGAGGAACGTGATCTCGTCGGCGCCCTGCGCGGCATAGTGCCGTGCGAGTTCGACCGGGTCGCCCATGTCGCGGAGGTTCTCGAAGTTCACGCCCTTAACGACGCGTCCTGCCGCGACGTCGAGGCACGGGATGACTCGGCTGGCGAGCGTCATCAGAGCCTCGCGTTGTGGATGGCGGTGACCAGGATGGCCCGTGCGCCGAGCGCGTACAGCGCGTCCATCACGGGATTGACCCTGGAGCGGGCGACCATGACGCGAACCGCGACCCACTCCGGGTCGCGCAGCGGCGAGACCGTCGGCGATTCGACGCCACCCGCGATCTTCACCGCATCGTCGAGCAGCGCCACCGGCAGGTCGTAGTCGATCATCACGAACCGGCGGGCGACCATCACACCGCGCAGTCGGCGCAGCAGCGTCTCCGAGCCCTCGGCGTCGACGGGACCGGCGATCAGCACGGCCTCGGACTCGAGGATGACCGGGCCGAACACGTCGAGGCCCGCCTGACGAAGCGTGGTGCCGGTCTCGACGACATCGGCGACGGCATCCGCCACGCCGAGCCGGACCGCGGATTCGACGGCGCCGTCGAGCGGCACCAGGTCGACAGCGATGCCGCGCTCGTCGAGGAACGCGTCGACCAGTCCGGGGTAGGACGTCGCGATGCGCAGCCCATCGAGCTGGGACACGTCCGTGTACCGGCCGGACGGCGCGGCGAAACGGAACGTGGAGCCGGCGAAGCCGAGCGCCTCGATCTCGCGCGCGCCCGGCATCCGTGCGTCGAGCAGGAGGTCGCGACCGGTGATGCCGACGTCGATCGCGCCGGAGCCGACGTAGGTCGCGATGTCCTTCGGACGGAGGAAGAAGAACTCGACGTCGTTGTCGGCGTCGATCACGTGCAGGGTCTTGGGATCACGACGACCGGCGTATCCGGCCTCCGCGAGCATCTCGGCAGCGGTCTCGGAGAGCGAGCCCTTGTTGGGAACAGCGATGCGCAGCATGAATTGCTTTCAGTTCGAAGGAGTGGGAACGGAGCGCATCACAGATGTCGGTAGACATCCTGCAGGCTGAGACCCTTCGCGATCATCATCACCTGCAGGTGGTAGAGCAACTGCGAGATCTCCTCGGCAGCGGCCTCGTCGGTCTCGTACTCGGACGCCATCCAGACCTCGGCGGCCTCTTCCACGATCTTCTTGCCGATCGTGTGGATGCCGCCGTCGAGCTCCGCGACCGTCCCGGAACCCTCGGGGCGGGTCTGCGCCTTGAGGGTGAGTTCAGCGAACAGCTCGTCGAAAGTCTTCACGATTCAAGGCTAGCGGCTCGCGCACGGTCCTTGAGCCGGGTGACGGCCGCCTCGATGTCATCCGCGCCGTACACCGCGGACCCGGCGACGAAGGTGTCGGCTCCTGCAGCGGCCGCCATCTCGATCGTGCTGTCCGAGATGCCGCCGTCGACCTGCAGCCAGACCGTCGAGCCCCGCCGCTTCGCCTCGTCTGCGAGCGTGCGCAGCTTCGGCATGGTCTCGGGCATGAAGCCCTGGCCGCCGAAGCCGGGCTCCACCGTCATCACGAGGATCTGGTCGAATTCGTCGAGTACCGAGTACAGGCCGTCCGCCGGCGTGCCTGGCTTGATCGCGACACCCGCACGGGCGCCGATGTCGCGGATCCGACGGGCGAGCGAGATCGGGTCCGCTGCCGCCTCCAGGTGGAAGGTGACGCTCGCGGCACCGATCTCGGCGTACTGGGGCGCCCAGCGATCCGGGTCGGTGATCATCAGGTGCACATCGAGCGGGATCGGGCTCGTCGCCTGGATGCGCTCGACCATCTGCGGCCCGAAGGTCAGGTTCGGCACGAAGTGGTTGTCCATCACATCGACGTGCGCGAAATCGGCGGTCGCGATGCGGGCGAGATCCGCCTGCATGTTCACGAAATCGGCGGCGAGGATGCTCGGATTGATGCGCGGTGCGCTGGGCAGATCCATGAGGTCAGCTTCCCTTCGGTGCGCGCTGGAGCAGCGCGAGGAACATGGCGTCGGTGCCGTGCCGGTGCGGCCAGAGCTGAACGGAGCCGGTCTCGGTGCGGCCGTCGTCGGCGAGATCGATCGGCGACCTGCTCAGCCCGGACACGACCGCTCTGGCGTCGAGCTCGGTGATGTCGCTGCGTCCGCGCAGCACGTCCTGCACCACACCGGTGGTCTCGGCCAGGTGCGGCGAGCATGTGACGTACGCCACGATGCCACCGGGTGCCAGCGCGTCGAGCGCCGAGTTCAACAGCTCGACCTGCAGCGGCACGAGCTCGGCGACGTCGGCCGGAGTCTTCCGCCACCGCGCCTCCGGGCGCCGACGCAGCGCGCCGAGTCCCGTGCACGGCGCGTCGACCAGGATGCGGTCGAATGCGGCTGGCCGACTCGTGCCGAGTGCACGGCCGTCACCCTGATGCACGACGACCTCGCCGGGAACGGCGCGAAGTGCGTTGCGCACCAGCCCGGCGCGAGCCGCGACGACCTCGTTGGCCTCGACCACGGCATCGTGCCGACGGGCGATCGCCGCGAGCAGGGCGGTCTTGCCGCCGGGACCCGCACACAGGTCCATCCACCGCTCCCCCGCGCGAATGGGTGCTGCCGCGGCGAGGGCGAGCGCGACGAGCTGGGATCCCTCATCCTGCACGCGGACCGTGCCGCCGGACGCGGCCACGATGTGATGCGGATCGCCGCCGGGCGAGGCGAACGCCGTCTCGGCGTAGGGGCGGTGCGGTTCACCCGGTTCGGCGAGTCCCGGAAGCGCGACGAGCGTGACCTCGGGCGAGGCGTTGTCGGCGTCCAGCAGGTCGTCCAACTCGTCGGCTCGTCCCTCGGAGGCGAGGGCGCGACGCAGCGCCCTGATCACCCAGACCGGGTGCGCTGTGCGCAGCGCGAGCCGTTCGTCATCGGAACGCGCGTCCTGCTCGATGCGCTCCTCCCACTGTCCTGGCGTGTCGCGGGAGATGCGCCGCAGCACCGCGTTCGTGAAGCTCGATGCTCCGCGTCCCACCGCGGTCGCGACCAGGTTCACCGATTCGTTGACCGCGGCATGCGAGGCCACGCGCGTCGCGAGCAGCTGGTGCACCGCGAGCCGCAGCGCGTCGAGCACGATCGGGTCGATGGTCTCGACGTCGCGGTCGGCCGCTGCGGCGATGATCGCGTCGTAGGTACCGCGGCGGCGCAGCGTGCCGTAGGTCAGCTCCGTGGCCAGCGCGGCGTCCTGCGGGTTCAGGCCGGCCTCGGCGATCGCGCCCGGCAGCGCGAGGTTCGCGTAGGCGTCGACCTCCGACACGGCCCGCAGCACGTCGAAGGCGACGCGTCGTGCCGGCTGCACGGTGCGCACCGGACCGCGCGGCCCGCCCTGCGACTGCCGCGCGCGTCCGCGGCTGTCACGGTCGCCGGATCGTCCGGCGGCATGCTGACCCCGCTGCTGTCGTCTCTGCTGTCCGTCGCTCATGATCCGGCACGCAGCCCTTCTGCGGCGCGCTGACCGCGCCACCAATCCGCCGCGTGCATGGCGCCCTTGCCGGCCGGCTGCACGCGGGTGACGGCGAGCGGCGAGGTCGCCGTGCCGATGAGCACTGCGGACTTCGTGCCGGTGATGTGCCCCGACGGCAGCGGCTCGGCGTCGAGCGCTGGCACCGCCTCGAGGATCTTGAGTCGCTGACCGTCGATCGTGGTGTGGGCTCCCGGTTCCGGGGTCACGCCGCGGAACCGCGCGAACACCGCCTCGAGCGGCTGCGACCAGTCGAGCACGCCGTCCTCGAGCGTGAGCTTCGCCGCGTAGCTGGGCTCCCCCTGCTGCGGCTCGGCGATGGCGGTGCCGTCGGCGATGCCTGACACCACCTCGGCGGTGAGCTCGGCACCGGCCTCGGCGAGGGTTCGCAGTGCGACATCAGCGGTCGCACCCTCCGGGAGGTCGAATGCACGGCTCGCGAAGACGTCACCGGCGTCGAGTGCAGGGACGAGCTGGAACACGCTGGCGCCGAGACGCGCATCGCCTGCGATCAGCGCCCGCTGCACTGGAGCGGCGCCACGCCACTCCGGAAGGAGAGAGAAATGCAGGTTGATCCAGCCTGCCGTCGGCGTCGACAGCAGCGGCTCGCGCACCAGACCGCCGTAGGCGACGATGACGCCGAGCTCGACGCGGAGCGCTGCGATGCGCTGCGTGACCTCGTCGTCGAGACGAGCAGCCTTGAACACCGGGATGCCGAGCTCATCGGCGGCGCGCGCCACCGGCGAGGGCGTCAGCACGCGCTTTCGGCCGAGCGGCGCATCGGGTCGGGTGATGACCGCAGCGACGTCGTGGTCGGACGCGAGGCGGTGCAGGGTGGGGACGGCAGCATCGGGTGTGCCGGCGAAGACGAGGCGCATGAAAGGTTCTCCGGATCAGAGTTCAGGATCGAGGATATCGAGGCGCACCGCGAGAGTGCTGCGAGGATTGCGGCCGCGACCGCGGCGGCTCGCGACCGCTTCGGCGACGACCGAGGCGCGCAGGGTGGTTGCGACCCGCGATCCGGCGCCGTAGTCGAAGCGCACGAGAGCGCGCACGCGCGGCGGGATGTCGTCGGATTCGACCGGTACAGGACCGAGGACCGCGTCGGACGGCAGGGCGAGCTCGCCGAGCGCGATGAGTGCGCGCGACACCGACGCCGCCGTTCCCTCGACCACGGCGACTCGCGCGGTCGGCGGCATGTGCAGCGGCGCCCTGCTCTCGAGCTCGGAACGTGCGTAGCCGGCCTGGTTCCAGGTCGCGAGGGCACGAGCGGTCTCACCGTCGACGCCGACGAGATGGATCGGCGCGTTCGGAGCCGCCAGGGCAGCGGCATTCGACCACCATCGGAGGCACGACTCGCCGATCCGCAGATCGGGGGCCTGCAGCATCCGCGGACCGTCGAGCAGCACGATCGCGCGATAGCCGCCCTCTGCCACCGGTTCAGCGCCGCGCGTGGCCACCACGAGGGCGGGCTTGGCGCCGACGCGTTCGACCGGGTGCCCGCTGTCAGCCACGATGACACGCACGCCAGGGAATGCGCGTCCGAGCTCGTCTGCGGTGCGCTCGCTGCCGGAGGAGGCGAGACGCAGCTTGGTCGACGAGCACGCAGGGCACGCCCATGCCCTCGCTGCGCGCCCGCACCACCCGCAGACCGGGACAGCGCCTCGATGGCGCGCGCCGAGCGGACCGCCGCAGTGCGCGCAGCGGGCAGGAGCCCGGCATTCAGCGCACACCAGCGACGGCGAGAATCCTGGACGGGACACCTGCACGAGCACCGGGCCATCGGCGGTCGCGTTGCGCGCCGCGAGGAACGCCGAGGACGGCATCCGCTGCGCCGTCGGCTGCTCCATCTCGTTCGGGGTGCTGAGCACCACCCGTGGGAGCACGCGGCGCGCAGCCCGGACGTCCTGCAGCCAGCCGAGCACGACGAGGCGCTCGACGTCGGTCGTGCGGGTGTGCCCGACGAACAGCAGCGCGCACTCGTCCTGCTCCTGTCTGAGCAGCGCGGAGTCACGGGCGTGCACGTACGGCGCGAGCGGCTCGCTCAGCAGCGGATCCCCGTCGTCCCACACGGCCACGAGCCCTGCAGTCACCGGCGCATAGACCGCCGAGCGGTTGCCGACCACGATGCAGGGCGCATCTTCGAGGGTGCGGAGGAACGAGCGGTAGCGATCGGGGTTGGTCTGCCGCGAGTCGAAGCGCACCACGGCATCGGCCGGCGTCAGGAGCGCGAGCGCTTCGAGCAGACGATCGAGATCGCGATGGTCGGGGACGACGAGGATCGACGAGCGGCCGTCGGCGAGCATCCGCGTCGCACTCGCGGCCAGCACCGCCGCCCAGGCAGGGACACCGTCGCGAAACCCTGGAATCGCCTCGACCGCAGCGCGCTCAGCACCGGCCAGCACCTCCGCGAGACCGGCATAGTGCGCGATCACGTCGTCGGCGTCGGCCAACAGCTCCTCGTCGGGCACGACCGCCGGGGTGTCGGCGGTCCAGGACTTCTCGACGCGCACCTGCCGCTTCGGGATGACGAGCCGCAGGACATCGGATGCCGAGCCGGCGGCACGGTCCGCGACGCGCCGCGCCAGCCGGTGCAGACGCTCCGGGAGGACGGGCACCGGCGACACGATGCTGTCGACCTCGGACAGCGGACGATCCGCGTCGTCCTCGGTGTCGATCTCGACGACGTAGCCCTCGATGACGCGCCCAGCGGTGCGCAGCGGCACCTTGACGCGCACACCGATCGTCACGTCGCCGAGTTCAGCGGGCAGCGCGTAGTCGAACAGGCGATCCAGCTGGGGCAGCGGTGAGTCCAGGAGCACTCGCGCGATGCGCCGACCTTCGACGCTCACGGGAATCGGAGCCCCCTCAGAGCCCGGCAGCGCGGCGCAGCTCTTCGACGCGGTCGGTCCGCTCCCACGTGAACTCGGGCAGCTCGCGACCGAAGTGGCCGTAGGCCGCGGTCTTGGCGTAGATCGGCCGCAGCAGGTCGAGCTGCTCGATGATCGCCTGCGGGCGGAGGTCGAAGACGTCGTTGATCGCGCGGATGATGACGTCGTCGGAGACCTTGCCGGTGCCGAACGTCTCGACATAGAGACCGACGGGTCGTGCGACGCCGATCGCATAGGCGACCTGCACCTCGAGCCGGTCGGCGAGCCCTGCGGCGACGGCGTTCTTCGCGACCCAGCGGGTCGCGTATGCGCCGGAGCGGTCGACCTTCGACGGGTCCTTGCCGCTGAAGGCGCCACCGCCGTGCCGCGATGCGCCGCCGTAGGTGTCGATGATGATCTTGCGGCCGGTGAGACCGGCGTCACCCTTCGGGCCACCCGTGACGAAGGGGCCGGCAGGGTTGATGTAGTAGGTCACGTCGTCGAGGTCGAGGCCGGTGTTCGCCAGCACCGGATCGATCACGTGCGCTCGGACGAGCTGCTTGAGCTCGTCCTGCGAGATGTCCGGGTGGTGCTGCGTCGAGACCACGACGGCGTCGACCGTCTTCGGCGTGAAGCCGTCGTACCCGAGCGTGACCTGGGTCTTTCCGTCCGGGCGCAGGAACGGCAGCTCACCGCTGCGGCGCACCTCGGTGAGGCGCTCGGCGATGCGGTGCGCCGTGAAGGCGGCCATCGGCATGAGCTGCGGCGTCTCGGTCGTCGCGAACCCGAACATGATGCCCTGGTCGCCGGCGCCGAGCCCGTCGAGGGGATCGACGGATGATCCGTCTCGGTGCTCCTGGGCGTTGTCGACGCCGTGGGCGATGTCGGTGGACTGCTCCCCCACCGAGATGCTGACGCCGCACGAGTCGCCGTCGAAGCCCGTGTCGCTCGACGTGTAGCCGATGCCGTTCACGACCTGGCGGACGATCGTGGGGATGTCGACGTACGCCTCGGTGCGGATCTCACCGGCGACGTGCACGAGGCCGGTGGTGACGAGGGTCTCGACCGCGACGCGGGAGTCCCGGTCCTTCGCGATCAGCCCGTCGAGGATGCTGTCCGAGATCTGGTCGCAGATCTTGTCCGGGTGCCCTTCGGTGACGGACTCGGACGTGAACAGACGCAGGGCGCTCATCGATGCTCCAGAACGGGGTGAGACAGGGACAGGGCTGGTACACCCATTCTGGACCGCGCCGCCGACAGAGCGGGCGGCGCGGTCCCGAATATCACTCTGCGTGACGCAGGCGGAGCTTGTCCTCGTTGATCTCGTGCAGTGCGATGGTGAGCGGCTTGTCCTCGACCGAGGAGTCGACGAGCGGGCCCACGTTGTCGAAGAGGTTGCCTTCGTGCAGGTCGGAGTAGTAGTCGTTGATCTGACGAGCGCGCTTCGACGCGTAGATCACGAGCTCGTACTTCGAGTCGACCCGGTCGAGCAGGTTGTCGATGGGGGGATCGATGATGCCCTTGTTGTGGTGTCCGGCCATGGTGGACCTCCTGATCAGGCGACGGGATCGTCGCGAAGACGGTGCTGCGGGCACGCGACCCTCTGACGAGCTCAGGGACCCAGGTGGCCTTCGACAGGCGCAGGGACCCAGCTCAGCGGGTCAGTGTGCAGAGCTTGAAGACAATTCTACGACCTCGGCGGCGGCGTCGGCGACGTTCTCGTTCACGATGAGGTGATCGAACTCGTTCTGGGCCGCCAGTTCGACCTTGGCGGTGCGCAATCTCCTGGTCCGTTCCTCGGCCTCTTCGGTGCCTCGTCCGACCAGTCGCTGGACCAGTTCGTCCCAGCTCGGCGGCAGCAGGAAGATGAGCGTCGCGGCAGGCTCGGCGGCGCGGACCTGGCGTGCGCCCTGCAGATCGATCTCGAGCAGCACGGTCTTTCCGGCATCCAGCGCAGCGTCGATCGGCGCCCTCGGGGTGCCGTAGCGGGAGCGGTTGTGCACGACCGCGTACTCGAGCAGTTCATTCTGCTCGATCAGCCGATCGAACTCGGTGTCGTCGACGAAGTAGTAGTGCACGCCGTCGATCTCGCCCGGGCGCGGCGGACGCGTCGTCGCCGAGACCGACAGATGGATCTCAGGGTTGTGCTCACGGATGTGCGCGGCCACCGTGCCCTTGCCGACGGCGGTCGGACCGGCGAGCACGAGGAGCCGGCTGCGTGCGCCGCGCGGCCGCAGCACCGGGAACCGCCCGTCGAGCCACTCCTCCAGCACGCCACGCTGACGCGCCCCCAGCCCGCCGAGACGCTTGACGGGCGAGATGTGCAGGTCCTCGAGCACGCGGTCGCGCTTGCCCGCACCGATGGCGGGCAGCGCGAGCAGGAAGTCGGTGATGCGCATCGACCCCTCGACCGAGTCCTGGTCGGCGATCGCGCGGCGCAGGACGGTCTGCGGCGCGACGACGCGGGTCGTCAGATCGCGTTTGAGCGATGCGCGGGCGCGCCTGCGCTCGACGGCCTTGCGCGCCGCTGCGGCTCGATCGACCTCGGGAACGACTCGTGTCTCAGCCACGTACGGCCTCCTGATAGTGCGCGACGCGGGCGTCGATCGCGCTGGCGATCTCATCGGGACCCGCACTGAGGATGCTGCGGCTCTCGCTGGCGATGACATGGGCGGACATCGCACCGAAGCGAGCCGTGAGATCGGCGGGTTCGGCACCCTGCGCTCCGAAGCCGGGCGCCAGGATGGGGGCCGCAGGAGCGAACGGCGCGATGCCGGCATCCGTCCAGTCGACGGTCGCACCGATCACGAAGCCGATGCTCCCCCATTCGCCTTCAGGCGTCACGGCGGCGTTGCGTGCCGAGACCTCGGCGATCACGCGGGCCGAGACCGTGTGGCCGTCGTCGCTGGAGCGCTGCAGGCGCTCCGCCTCCTGATTGCTCGTGGCGGCGAGCACGAACGCGCCCTTGCCGTTCGCCCGAGCGAGGTCGAAGACTCCGTCCAGCGCCCCGACGCCCAGATACGGGCTCACGGTGAGGGCATCCGCCTCCAGCGGCGAGCCCGGCGTGAGCCAGGCGGCCGCGTACGCGTCCATGGTCGTGCCGATGTCGCCGCGCTTGGCGTCGGCGATCACGATCAGCTCGGCCGCACGCGCAGCTGCGAGCACATCCTCGAGCGCGGCGAAGCCGGCCGAGCCGAAGCGCTCGAAGAACGACACCTGCGGCTTCACGATGCCGATCCGACCGGCCGAGGCATCCACGGTCCGCAGTCCGAACTCACGAACGCCCGCGGCATCCTGGCTCAGCCCCCAGGCGTCGAGGAGCGCCGCATGCGGATCGATCCCGACGCAGAGCGGGCCGGACGACGCGAGCGCCGCCCTGACCCGCTCACCGAAGCTGTGGCTCACACCGCTGCCTTCCGGTCGAGCGCGTACTCCTGCAGGCTCTTGACCTCGAATCCGTCGTGCGCTGCATCCATGCCGCTGACCGCCGCACCGAGAACGGCCATGGTCGTGAACAGCGCCTTGTCGGCGGCGACCGCCGCGGCGCGGATCTCGTAGCCGTCGGCACGGGCGGTGCCGCCGGACGGGGTGTTCACGACGATGTCGATCTCGCCGTCGTTGATCAGGTCGACGATGTTGCGCGCACCGCTCTCCTGCGTCTCGCTGTACTTCTCGACGACCGTGACCGCGATGCCGTTGCGCGAGAGGATCTCGGCGGTGCCCTCGGTCGCGACGATCGTGAAGCCGAGCTGCTGCAGACGGTGCGCCGGGAGGATCACCGCGCGCTTGTCGGAGTCGGCCACCGAGATGAACACCGTGCCGGAGGTCGGCATGCCGCCGTAGGCCGCTGCCTGGCTCTTCGCGAACGCGGTCGGGAAGTCGCGGTCGATGCCCATGACCTCACCGGTCGAGCGCATCTCCGGTCCGAGGATCGAGTCGACGGTCTTGCCCTCTGCCGTGCGGAAGCGCTTGAACGGCAGCACAGCCTCCTTGACGGCGACGGGTGCGCCGAGCGGCACGCGGGAGCCGTCGTTCTGCGGCAGCATCCCCTCGGCCTTCAGCTCGGCGACCGTGGAGCCGGTCATGATGCGGCTGGCGGCCTTCGCGAGCGGGATGCCGAGCGCCTTCGAGACGAAGGGCACCGTGCGGCTCGCGCGCGGGTTCGCCTCGATCACGTAGAGCACGCCGGCGCTGATCGCGAACTGCACGTTCAGCAGGCCGCGCACGCCGACGCCCTTCGCGATCGCGAGGGTCGCGATGCGGACGCGGTCGATGTCCGAGCGCCCGAGCGAGATCGGGGGCAGCGTGCAGCTCGAGTCGCCGGAGTGGATGCCGGCCTCTTCGAGGTGCTCCATGACGCCGCCGATGTAGAGGTCGGTGCCGTCGTAGAGCGCATCCACGTCGAGCTCGATCGCGTCGTCGAGGAAGCGGTCGACCAGCAGCGGCTTGCCCTGCTCGATGACGACCTCACCCGCGGTGCGCACGAAGTAGTCGCGCAGGCTCGCGGAGTCGTAGACGATCTCCATGCCGCGGCCGCCGAGCACGAAGCTCGGGCGCACGAGCACGGGGTACCCGATGTCCTCGGCGATGCGGATGGCGCCGTCGACGTCGATCGCGGTGCCGTGACGCGGGGCCAGGAGTCCGGCTGCGTCGAGGATGCCGCTGAAGAGCTCGCGCTCCTCGGCCAGGTCGATGGCCTCGGGGCTGGTCCCGAGCACCGTGTAGCCGGCGTCCTGGATGCCCTTCGCGAGGCCGAGCGGCGTCTGGCCGCCGAGCTGGCAGACGACACCGAGGATGGTGCCGCTGGCGGCCTCGGCGTCGAGCACCTCGAGCACGTCCTCGAGCGTGAGCGGCTCGAAGTACAGGCGGTCGGAGGTGTCGTAGTCGGTCGAGACCGTCTCCGGGTTGCAGTTGACCATGATGGTCTCGAACCCGGCGTCCGACAGCGCGAACGACGCGTGCACGCAGGAGTAGTCGAACTCGACGCCCTGACCGATGCGGTTCGGGCCGGACCCGATGATGACGACCTTGGTGCGCTCGGACGGCGTGACCTCGGACTCGAAGTCGTAGCTCGAGTAGTGGTACGGCGTCAGCGCGGGGAACTCGCCAGCGCAGGTGTCGACCGTCTTGTAGACCGGGCGGATGCCCAGACCCTGACGAAGACCGCGGATCTCCGCCTCGCCGTCGCCGCGGATCTCGGCGAGCTGGGCGTCGGAGAAGCCGTGCTCTTTGGCGTAGCGCAGCGTTGCGGCGTCGAGCTCCGGCGCGGTGCGCACGATCTCGGCGACCTCGTTGATGAGCACGATCTGGTCGAGGAACCACGGGTCGATCGCGGTCGCGTCGAACGCCTGCTCGATGGTCGCGCCCTTGCGCAGCGCCTGCTGCAGCACGACGATGCGGCCGTCGGTCGGGGTCTTCGAGATCTCGAGGAGCTCCTCGACGGAGCGGTCCTCACGACCCCAGTGGAAGCTGGAGCCGCGCTTCTCGAGCGAACGGAGCGCCTTCTGCAGCGCGGTGGCGTAGTTGCGGCCGATCGCCATGGCCTCGCCGACCGACTTCATGGTCGTGGTGAGCGTGGCATCCGCTGCCGGGAACTTCTCGAACGCGAACCGCGGCACCTTGACCACGACGTAGTCGAGCGTCGGCTCGAAGCTCGCCGGCGTCACGCCCGTGATGTCGTTCGGGATCTCGTCGAGGCGGTAGCCGAGCGCCAGCTTGGCCGCGAGCTTCGCGATCGGGAAGCCCGTCGCCTTCGAGGCGAGCGCGCTCGACCGCGAGACGCGGGGGTTCATCTCGATCACGATGATGCGACCGTTCGACGGGTCGACCGCGAACTGGATGTTGCAGCCACCGGTGTCGACGCCGACTGCGCGGATGATGTCGATACCGATGTCGCGCATCTTCTGGTACTCGCGGTCGGTGAGCGTCAGCGCAGGGGCGACCGTGATCGAATCGCCGGTGTGCACGCCGACCGGGTCGACGTTCTCGATCGAGCAGACGACGACCGTGTTGTCTGCGGTGTCGCGCATGAGCTCGAGCTCGTACTCCTTCCAGCCGAGGATGGACTCCTCCAGGAGCACCTCGGTGGTCGGCGAGTCGCGCAGCCCGGCGCCGGCGATGCGGCGGAGATCGTTCTCGTCGTAGGCGAAGCCGGAGCCGAGGCCGCCCATCGTGAAGCTCGGGCGGACCACGAGCGGGTAGCCGAGCTCGCCGGCGGCTGCCAGCACCTCGTCCATCGTGTGGGCGATGCGGGAGTCGGCGACGTCTGCGCCGGCGTCGAGCACCAGCTGCTTGAAGATCTGCCGGTCCTCGCCCTTGTTGATCGCCTCGAAGCTCGCGCCGATCAGCTCGACGTCGTACTTCTCGAGGATGCCGTGGTTGTGCAGCTCGATCGCGGCGTTCAGGGCCGTCTGGCCGCCGAGCGTCGGCAGGATCGCGTCAGGACGCTCCTTCGCGATGATCGACTCGATGACCTGCCACGTGATCGGCTCGACGTAGGTGGCGTCGGCGAAGTCCGGGTCGGTCATGATCGTGGCGGGGTTGGAGTTCACCAGGATGACCCGGACGCCCTCCTCGCGGAGGACGCGGCATGCCTGGGTGCCGGAGTAGTCGAACTCGCAGGCCTGACCGATGACGATCGGGCCGGAGCCGATGACGAGGACGGACTTGATGTCGTCACGCTTTGGCATTACTTGGAGTCCTTCTTGCTGGCGACGACCAGATCGCGGAACCGGTCGAAGAGGTAGTTGGCGTCGTGCGGGCCGGCTGCGGCCTCTGGGTGGTACTGCACGGAGAATGCGGGGATGTCGAGCGCGCGGAGGCCCTCGACCACGTTGTCGTTCAGTCCGACGTGGCTGACCTCGACCTCGCCGTAGCCGTTCGGGCTCTGGAAGGTGCCGTCGAGCGGCGCATCGACCGCGAAGCCGTGGTTGTGCGCCGTGATCTCGACGCGACCGGTGGACTTGTCGAGCACCGGCTGGTTGATGCCGCGGTGGCCGAAGGGCAGCTTGTAGGTGCCGAGGCCCAGCGCGCGGCCGAGCAGCTGGTTGCCGAAGCAGATGCCGAAGAACGGCAGGCCGTCGTCGAGCACCGAGCGGAGCAGATCGACGTGACGATCGGATGCCGCGGGGTCACCGGGACCGTTCGAGTAGAACACCGCGACCGGGTCGATCGCTCGGATCTCGTCGATCGTGACGTCCTGCGGCAGGACGAACACCTCGAACCCGCGAGCGGCGAGGTTGTCGATCGTGGCCTGCTTGACGCCGAGGTCGAGGACCGCGAGGTTTCCGACCTTGTCCCCGACCGCGGTCGTCACGGTGGCGACGTCGACCGAGACCTCGGCCGACAGATTGCGGCCGGCCATCTCCGGCGCCTCCCGGACGATGCGCACCTGCTCCTCGGCGTCCAGGGCCGCATCGGCGCCCGAGAAGATGCCGCCGCGCATGGAACCGGCGGAGCGGATGTGCCGGGTGATCGAGCGGGTGTCGATCCCGCTGATGCCGACGATGCCGTCCTGCACGAGCGTCTCGTCGAGCGAGGTGGTCGCGCGCCAGTTGGACACCACCCGCGAGGGGTCGCGCACGATATAGCCGGCGACCCAGATGCGGCGGGACTCCGGGTCCTCCTCGTTCATGCCGGTGTTGCCGATGTGCGGTGCGGTCTGCAGCACGATCTGACCGGCGTAGGACGGGTCGGTGATCGTCTCCTGGTACCCGGACATGCCGGTCGAGAAGACGACCTCGCCGAGCGTGGTGCCGCGCGCTCCGTAGGCGCGGCCGACGTGACGGGTGCCGTCTTCCAGGACGAGGACGGCGGTTTCTGGCAGGGAGGTCATCGTGTGGCTCCAGTGTCGGGGGCAGCGGCGTCATCGGGCACGGTGACGAGGTGCTGCAGTGCAGTGATGAGGTTCTTCGGGTCGCCGGTTGCGAGGCGCAGGTACGAGTCGACGACGGTCTCGTCATCGGCGTTCCAGGCGATGCGGATCAGTCCGCCCGGCTCGACGACCCGGTCGATGGTGACGGTCGCCCTGTCGACGCCGACCAGGCGCGACGAGGCGAGGAACACGGTCGGGGTGCCGTCGAGGCACAGCGCGATGCCGCGGTCGGTCACCGCGAGCTCGCCGCGGGCGCGGTACGCCAGCGGTGAGACTGCGAGACGCTCGAGCGGCTGGTCGTGACGCGTGGTCGAGACGTACAGCACCTCGTCGCGGCGCAGGACCTCCGCGTGCTCCGGCACACCGAGCGGTGCGGACAGGCCAGCGTCGCGTCGGAGTCGTCGTCGCCAGGCCAGCAGCATCGTGAGCAGGATGAGGAGGGCGACCACGATCGTGATCGCGATGGCGATGTCGCGAGTGCTCATGCGTTCACTCCCTCGACCAGGGAACCGCCGTCGACCGTGAGCCGACCGCCGTGCACCGTGAACTCGACTCGGCCGGGCAGCGCGCGACCGAGGTAGGGCGAGTTCACGCTGCGGCCGTGCAGGTCGGCCTCGGTGAAGACGCCGTCGACCGAGGCGTCGTAGAGCGTGATCTGCGCCGGCCGGCCCACCTCGAGCGGCGTGCCGTGACCCGACAGCCGACCGATCTGCGCCGGCGTCGCGCTCATGACGCGCGCGACATCCGCCCAGCCGATCAGTCCCGTCTGCACCATCGACTGGTGCACGACGCGCAGCGCGCTCTCGAGCCCGACCATGCCGTTGGCGGCAGCCTGCCACTCGCACGCCTTGTTCTCGCTCGGGTGCGGGGCGTGGTCGGTCGCAACGATGTCGATCGTCCCGTCGGCGAGACCCTCGCGCACCGCGAGCACGTCCTCTTCTCGACGCAGCGGCGGGTTGACCTTGAACCGGGCGTCATAGCCGCGCACCAGGTCGTCCGTCAGCAGCAGGTGGTGCGGGGTGACCTCGGCGGTCACCGCGATCCCGCGCTTCTTGGCCCAGCGGATGATGTCGACCGAGCCGGCCGTCGAGAGGTGGCAGACGTGCAGGCGCGAGCCCACGTGCTCGGCGAGCAGCACGTCACGGGCGATGATCGACTCCTCCGCGACGGCGGGCCAGCCTGCCAGGCCGAGCTCGGCGGAGACGACGCCCTCGTTCATCTGGGCGCCCTCGGTGAGGCGGGGGTCCTGTGCGTGCTGCGCGATGACGCCATCGAAGGACTTCACGTATTCGAGGGCACGGCGCATGATCAGCGGGTCGAAGACGCAGAAGCCGTCGTCGCTGAACACGCGGACCTTGGCGCGCGAGGTCGCCATCGCGCCGAGCTCGGCGAGGCGCTCGCCCTTCTGCCCGACCGTGACGGCGCCGATCGGCTGCACGGTGGCGTAGCCGGCCGCTTCGCCGAGCGCGAGCTCCTGCTCGACGACACCGGCAGTGTCGGCCACCGGCGAGGTGTTCGGCATCGCGAACACCGCCGTGAAGCCACCGGCAGCGGCAGCCCTGGTGCCGGTGAGGATCGTCTCGGACGCCTCGTAGCCGGGCTCACGCAGATGTGTGTGCAGGTCGACCAGACCGGGCAGTGCCACGAGTCCGTCCGCGTCGATCACACGAGCGCCCGCGCGGCTGAGCCCGGTGCCGATCTCGGTGATGACACCGCCTTCGACGATGATGTCGGCGCTCTCCGCGCCAACCAGCTGTGCACCGGTGATGACGAGGGTCTCGCTCACAGGTCTCCCCCTCGTTCGTCGTCTCGTTCTCCTGCAAGCAGCAGGTACAGCACCGCCATGCGCACGGACACCCCGTTCGCGACCTGTTCCAGCACCGTGGAGCGGGCGGAGTCGGCAGCTTCGGAGGAGATCTCCAGGCCGCGGTTCATGGGACCGGGGTGCATGACAATGCTACCGTCCGGAAGACCCGCCACTCGCAGTGCGTCAAGGCCCCATCGGCGCGAATACTCCCGCTCAGTCGGGAAATACGCGGCGTTCATGCGTTCCAGCTGGATCCGCAGCATCATGACCGCGTCGGGCCCCTCGGCCAGTGCAGCGTCCAGGTCGTACACGACCCGTGCCGGCCAGAGCGACACGTTCTGCGGCACGAGCGTCGGCGGAGCGACCAGCGTCACCTCGGCGCCGAGCGTCGCGAGCAGCCAGACGTTCGACCTGGCGACCCTGGAGTGCAGCACGTCACCGACGATGACGACGCGCACGCCGGCCAGATCGCGGCCGCGGCTCTCGGCGCCGAAGCGCCGCTTGCGGATCGTGAAGGCGTCGAGCAGCGCCTGGGTCGGATGCTCGTGCGTGCCGTCGCCGGCGTTGACGACGCCGGCCGAGATCCAGCCGCTCGTCGCGAGCGTCTGGGGAGCACCGGATGCCGGGTGGCGCACCACCACGGCATCCGCGCCGATGGCCTCGAGCGTCTGAGCGGTGTCCTTCAGGCTCTCGCCCTTGGAGACGCTGGATCCCTTGGCGGCGAAGTTGATGACATCGGCGGAGAGGCGCTTGGCTGCGGCCTCGAACGAGATGCGGGTGCGCGTGGAGTCCTCGAAGAAGAGGTTCACGACCGTCTTGCCACGCAGGGTCGGGAGCTTCTTGACCTCGCGGGACTGCGTGTCGGCCATGTCCTCCGCGACATCGAGGATGCGGAGCGCACTGGCGCGGTCGAGCGTATGGGTGTCGAGCAGATGTCTCATGCGCCGATCGTCACCTCCTCGGTGCCGTCGTCCTCGGTGAGCCGGACGTTCACGCGCTCGGTACGGGCAGAGGGGATGTTCTTGCCGACGAAGTCGGGGCGGATCGGCAGCTCGCGGTGACCGCGGTCCACCAGGATCGCCAGCCGCACCGCAGAGGGCCGACCGATCGACTGGATCGCGTCGAGTGCGGCGCGGATGCTCCGTCCGGAGAACAGCACATCGTCGACCAGGACCACCACCTTGCCGTCGATGCCGCCGGCGGGGATCTCGGTCGGACGCGGGGAACGCGTCGGGTGCTTGGCGAGATCGTCTCGGAACAGGGTCACGTCGAGGGCGCCCACCGCCACGGGGACCTGCGCGATATCGCTGATCAGCGTGGCGAGACGACGAGCGAGTGTGACGCCGCGGGTCGGAATGCCCAGCAGGACGATGTTCTCAGCGCCTCGGTTGGATTCGAGGATCTCATGTGCGATACGGGTCAATGCCCGCGAGATATCGGCTTCATGCAGCACGGTTCGTGTGCTCATCGGCCGCTCCCTTCTCCGCCTCACAGGACGGTGTTAAAGGTTGCTTGCGCTCCCACTCTACCGGAGTGCTCAGACGGCGGGTCGACAGGTCAGCTCGCCTGCGGCAGCGACTCTCCGGCGACGCCCGTCTCCACGATCCTCGAGGAGCGGATCGGGTGACCGCTGGTCGACAGGCAGCGGCCGGTCTTCAGGTCCCACTTCCAGTCGTGCATGCTGCAGGTGAGCACGCCGTCCTCGTCCACCTTGCCGGTCTTCGTGAGGTCGGCGCGCAGGTGCGGGCAGCGGCGCTGCACGAGCCAGTCGCCGATCTCGGCATCCTCGGTCTGATCGGTCTGCTCCTGGTACCAGTTCTCGACGTACTCGATGCGGTCCACCGAGAGGCACTTGAGGAACGTGGTCAGGAACTCGTTGAACTTGCCGCTCCGGCCGACCGAGAACTGCATGGACAGGAAGATCGAGTTGGACCAGTCGATCTCATGGTCGCGGATGTTCGTCGAGATGAGGTCGGCGGGGATCGTGTACCAGTACACGCAGTCCTCCCCCGCGTACTCGCGCACCTTGGCCCTGGGGAAGTCGACGACCATGTCGAGGTCGCCGATGTGGAAGCGCACGCAGCCGCCGACACCGAGACGGATCGTGCGCGACTTCTTCAGCAGCGGCTCCCACCACTCCTTGATCGCCGCGAGGATCTCCGCGGGCGGCAGCGGTTCTGCACGAGAGGCCTCCTCGTCGCGGATCTCCTGCTGGCGGCTCGCCCGCTGCGACTCGAGGTACTCCCACTTCTCATCGAAGATGTGGGTGAGCTCCGCCTCGGAGTACAGCGTCTGCTCGCTCGTGACCTGACCGCCGTCGACCGTGACCACCGTGCCAGGGACGAACAGCTGACCGTCGTACTGCGGCGCGAGCTCCTGCATGTGCGCGAGGAACTGCTTCTGATCCGTGAAGATCGACTCGCCGTTCTTGCCGAGGCCGTTGAAGTCGAACAGCTCGTCGCGCAGGAACATCGGCGGACCGGCCATCGGGAAGACGTGCGGAGCGTCGACCTTCTCGATGTAGTACATGGCGCGCTTGTTCTGCGCCTCGCGCTTCAGACGTGCGAAGTTCTGCTTGGCGTCGAGCGGGAGATCGTAGACCATCGGCCACCAGATCGCACCGGAGACCTGCGTGAAGTAGGCGTCGGGCGTGCCGAAGTCGAGCAGCTTCTCGAGGTCGAGGGGGTGCGAGTCGTTCTGGTTCAGCACCGAACCGGTGCCGTCGTCGACGCTGAGCGAGCTGTCGCCGATGGGTCCGTCGCTGGGCGCGCGCAGCGGCGTGATCATGAGCTTCAGCTCGCCGCGCTGGATGACCTCGCCGGCCGGCGCGTAGGTGATGTTCGTGTAGCCGAGCGCTCTGATGTCGCGCTCGAGATCGTCGATCGGGTACTCGGGCAGCAGCACCTCGATGTCCTTGCGGATGTAACGCTCGAGCAGCTTCGGGTCGAAGTGGTCGCGATGGCGGTGCGAGATGTAGAGGAAGTCGGCCTCACGGCCGAACCGCTCCCAATCGAGTGCGCGGTTGTCGGGGAACGGGAACCACGAGCCGAAGAAGGACGGTCCGAGCACGGGGTCGCAGATGATGTTTCCGCCGACCGTCTCGATGAACATCCCGGCATGGCCGAGTCCCGTGATCCGCATTGCGCTCCTCCTGGTGCATCCTCGGCGCCTGTTCGACGCTCGCTGTGGACGGCCTCGATTCTACCGAAGGCTCTCTGTACGCCAGGCCGGACGGGCCGGAAGGAACCCGGTCAGTCCTCGAACAGCCCTCGGATGTCGTCGGCGGTGAGCGACTGCGCGAACAGCGCTTCATCGTCCATGACGGCGGTGAACAGGCGCGCCTTGCGCTGCTGCAGTTCGCGGACCTTCTCCTCGATGGTGCCTGCGGAGATCATGCGGTAGACGAAGACCTGGCTGGTCTGACCGATGCGATGCGTGCGGTCGATGGCCTGCGCCTCGGCGGCCGGGTTCCACCATGGATCGAGCAGGAACACGTAGTCCGCCTCGGTCAGCGTGAGACCGAACCCGCCGGCCTTCAGGCTGATCAGGAACACCGGCTGCTCCCCCGACCTGAAGCCCTCCACGACGTCCTGCCGACGCCGGGTCGAGCCGTCCAGGTGCGCGTAGGGGATGCCGGCCGCCTCGAGCCGCGCGGCCGCGAGGTCGAGGAACGACGTGAACTGGCTGAACACCAACGCCCGGTGCCCCTCTGCCTGCAGCTCCGCCACCCGTTCGAGCAGCGTGTCGAGCTTGCCTGAGCCGATGTCGGCGTCGTTCTCGTCGACGAGTTCCGGTGCGAGGCTCAGCATGCGCAGCAGGGTCAGCGAGCGGAAGACGATGAAGCGGTTGCGATCGAGATCATCGATGAGTCCCAGCACCTTCTGCCGCTCGCGCTGCAGCACCACGTCATACAGCGCCCGATGGGCCGCACTCAGCTCGACTTCGAGCACCTGCTCCTGCTTCGGCGGCAGATCCGGAGCCACGAGCTCCTTCGTGCGCCGCAGCATGAGCGGACGGATGCGGCGGCGCAGCTGGGCGAGCCGACGCTGACGGTACTCGCCGCCCTCCTCGTTCTCGGGGACCTTGCCCTTCTCGATCGGCTGGATGTACCGATCCCGGAACTTCCGTGCTGACGGGAACAGACCGGGAGCTGCGAGCTTCAAAAGCGACCACAGGTCGGACAGGCTGTTCTCCATCGGCGTGCCGGTCACGGCATACGTGACATCGGCGTCGAACGTCGAGATCGCCCGATGCAGCTTCGTCTTCGGGTTCTTGACGAACTGTGCCTCGTCGAGGATGAGTCCGGCCCATTCGACCGCGCCGAACTCCTTCTCGTCGAGACGCGCCACGGTGTAGGAGCTCACGATGATGTCGACGCCGGTCGCTGCATCCGCCACCGTTCCACGACGCGTTCCGCTGGTGCTCTCCACGAGCGCCACCCGGAGGTCGGGGGTGAAACGCGCGGCCTCGGTCTTCCAGGTGCTGAGCACCGAGGTCGGGGCGAGGACGAGGAACGGCCGCCGCTCCCCCATGTCCCGCGTGTGCTGCACGAAGGTCAGCAGCTGCAGCGTCTTGCCGAGTCCCATGTCGTCGGCGAGGATGCCGCCGAGCCGGTGCCGCCAGAGGAAGGCGAGCCAGTCGTAGCCGGACTTCTGGTAGGGGCGAAGCTCCGCGCGCAGGGATGCCGGCACCGGGGTGGACGGGACGCCGGTCGACTGTCGCAGACCCTCGGCGGTCGACCGCCAGCTCACTGCCGGCAGCGCCTCGTCGGCGAGATCCTCGAACTCCTCCCAGAGGTCCGTCTGGTACCGGCTGATGCGCGGCCCGGTCTCCCACTCGTCGAGCTCGCCGGCTTCGTCGATGAGTTCGCGGAGCCGGTCGAGCGCGGGGTGGTTCAGCGTGAAGTAGCCGCCGTCGGAGAGGAGCAGCTTCTTCTTCCCCTTGCTGAGCGCCGTGAACAGCGGGCCGAACGGGATGCTGCGCCCGTCGATCGTCACGATGATGCCGAGATCGAACCAGTCCGAATCCGTCGTCTCCACGGTCGACACGGTGACCTCGGGAACGCCGGTGAGTTCGCGGTACTCCTTGCGGGCGCCGGTCGTGACGATGCTGACGCCCGCAGCCTCGAAGGCCGGTACCGTCTGGGCGACGAACGCCGCTGCATCGATGTCGTGGAACGAGCCGGACGGCCTGAACCTGGTGGCCATGTGCTCCTGCCAGACGGTCTCCAGCTCTGCGCGTCGCGCCGCTTCGGCATCGGTATCGCGGACAGCCGCCGGGCCGGGCGCATACGAGACGGTCCCGAAGCCGCGATACGACCACGCGAACGAGTAGCTGACGACGTCGCCCCGCTCGAACGCCACGTTCAGGACGGGCTGGGGTGCCGGTATCTCGGGCAGCGCCACGTCGCCCACCGTCTGCACGACGGCGCGGCGTGCGAGCAGCGGGTACGCCTCCGTGACGAAGGCCTCCTCTTCCTCTGCCGGCACGGCGATGGGGCCCTGCGCTTCCAACAGCGCGCGCACCTGCTGGCTGAGCGGCACCTCGGCGAGCGTGATCTGCATCCGGCTGCCGAGCAGCACAGCCGAATACACGCCGGAGCGACCGATCGGATGCACGTCGGCTGCTGCGACCTCGGTGCCGTCGATCGTCGCGGCGGCTGCGACCGTCAGGGCACCACCCTCGTCTCGCGCGATCGTGGCCGAGATCTCAGCGGTGTCGGCGAGGTGCACGGTGGAGTGCTTCTGACTGGCGACCAGCGGGATGCCGAGCGCAGCGCCCGCGCGGAGATGCCCCCACAGCAGCCCTGACTCGACCTGGTCCACGACCAGCCAGTCGCCGGCGTTGCCGGAGAGCAGCGAGTCGCGCGAGATGCTGAGCAGGTCGCCGAACCACCGGTTCTGCGCACGTCCGAACTGCGCTGCGTCGCGTCGCACGATGTCCCAGGTCGCGTGGCCCTGGATCCACGCACCGGTCTGGTGACTGCGCATCAGCGGACGGATCGCCAGGAGCAGCTCCCCGGTCGATCTGGCGAGGTCTCGCGGAGTGGCAGGACGCACCGCCCTGGGCGCCCAGTGGTTGTCGCCTCGCGGCTCTCGATGCCGGAGCTCGACCCCGAGCGCGAGCGCCTGCGTCTGCGCCGTGCTCGCCGGATCGACCAGCGCGCGCCAGGAGGGAGCAACCGGCTGCGGGGCGGCGGCGGGCGCTGCCACCGGCTCGACAGTGCGCGCGCCGTTCTGCTGCGCGTACTCGTGCACATTCGAGGCGAGCAGCGCTGCGACGACGTGCTTGCAGCGGGAACGAACCGGGCACGAGCAGCGTGTCGACCGGGCGTGGCTCTTGCCGTTCGACGACACGAAACCGACTTCGACGATGTACGTCGCGTCCCGGCTGCCCTTCACATGGGCTTCGAGTTCCTGCCGATCCTCGTCCCAGACCAGGTCGAGCACGTTCCCCTCACGGAAGTACGCGAGACCACGCGCGTAGCCACCGGCATCCGTGATCTGCATGAGATCGCGGAGGTCGACGTGAGGTGCGGGCATGCCAGCATCCTTCCCGCGGCATCCGACATGGGTACAGCGACTCGTGCGAGACGGGTCAGGCGGCGCGGTCCACCCTGGCGAGGACGCCGTGCACGAAGGCACCGGAGTCGTCGGTGGAGAATTCCTTGGCGAGCTCGACTGCCTCGTCGATCGCGACGGCGGTCGGCACCTCGTCGTTGTAGAGCAGCTCCCAGACGCCGATGCGGAGCAGCGCGCGGTCGACCGCCGGCATGCGCTCGAGCTTCCAGTCGCGACTGTGCGTCGTGATCTGCTCGTCGATCTCGTCGCGGTGGTCCACGATGCCGTCCACGATCTCGCGGGCGTACAGCCACGAGGCCTCGCGGGCCGGCTCGTTCGCCGCACGCTTCGCCTCGGCGGCAAGCGTCACCGAGAGCTCATCTCCGCGCACATCGGCGGAGAACAGGATGTCGAGAGCGCGCTTGCGCGCCTTCGTCCGAGCGCTCACGCCTTACTTCTCGCGACCGAGGTACTCACCCGTGCGGGTGTCGACCTTGATCTTCGTGCCGGTCTCGACGAACAGCGGAACCTGCATCTCGTAGCCGGTCTCGACGGTCGCGGGCTTCGTGCCGGCCGAGGAGCGATCGCCCTGCAGACCGGGCTCGGTGTAGGTCACCTCGAGGATGACGGATGCCGGAAGGTCGATGTAGAGCGGGTTGCCGTTGTTCAGCGCGATCGTGACCTGCTGGTTCTCGAGCAGGAAGTTCTTCGAGTCGCCGACCGTGGCGGCGCCGACGGTGATCTGGTCGTAGTCCGAGGTGTCCATGAACACGAAGCCGTCGCCATCGGCGTACAGGTACGTGAAGTCGCGGCGGTCGACGTTCTCGATCTCGATCTTCGCGCCCGCGTTGTACGTGCGGTCGACGACCTTGCCCGAGAGCACGTTCTTCAGCTTGGTCCGCACGAACGCGCCACCCTTGCCGGGCTTGACGTGCTGGAACTCGATGACGTTCCAAAGCTGTCCGTCGATGCTGAGAACGACGCCGTTCTTGATGTCTGCGGTAGATGCCATGCGCTGCGGGTTCCGTTTCGTGTGTGATTGTCTCGGCCGCGCTGAGACGCGCTCAGTGAGGGCCGACAGTCGATTCTACGGGATCAGCGCGAGAAGCTGCCGCACCGCACTCGCGTAACCGGCCACGCCCTCGCCGATCACACGCACCGCGGCGACGTCATGCAGGTACGAGTGGTGACGGAACTCCTCGCGGGCGTACACATCCGAGATGTGCACCTCGGCGAAGGGCAGGGCCACCCCGGTGAGCGCATCGCGCAGCGCCACCGAGGTGTGCGTGAGCCCGCCGGGGTTGATGACGATCCCGATGCAGTCCGCTCGGGCGGCGTGGATCGCGTCGATCAGCACGCCCTCGTGGTTGCTCTGCAGGGTCCGAACCTCGACGCCGGCCTCGGCTGCCGTCGCCGCGGTGAGCTCCTCGACATCGGCCAGGGTGGCGGTGCCGTAGACATCGGGCTCCCTGGTGCCGAGCAGGTTCAGGTTCGGGCCGTTGACGAGCAGGATGCGACGGGTCATCCCGCGACCTCCTGGTATGCGGCGAACAGCAGCGACTCGTCCGGCGCCTGCAGCACGGTCGGCTTGGCGATGTCGTCGAGCAGGATGAAGCGCAGCATGCCGCCACGGCTCTTCTTGTCGCGCTGCATCGTCGCGAGCAGCGCCGGCCATGCTCCGGCACGGTACGACGTGGGCAGTCCGAGCGACTCGAGGATCGTGCGGTGCCGCAGCGCCGCCTCATCCGGGAGCCGGCCGGCGAGGCGCGAGAGCTCGGCGGCGAAGAGCATGCCGATCGAGATCGCGGCGCCGTGACGCCACTTGTAGCGCTCGGAGTGCTCGATCGCGTGACCGAGCGTGTGCCCGTAGTTGAGGATCTCGCGCTGACCGGCCTCGCGGAAGTCGTCGGAGACGACCTTCGCCTTCATGTCGATCGCGAGCTCGACCGTGCGGCGGAACTCCTCGGTGGTGGTGTCGATCGCACGCGCCGGATCCGCTTCGATGATGTCGAGGATCTCGGGCGCCCAGATGAAGCCGGCCTTGACGACCTCGGCGTACCCGGCCGTCGCCTCGTTCGGGCTCAGGCTCGCCAGCTCGTCGAGGTCGCCGATCACGGCGCGCGGCGCCCAGAAGGCACCGACGAGGTTCTTGCCCTCGGCGGTGTTCACGCCGGTCTTGCCGCCGACGGAGGCGTCGACGAGTCCGAGCACGGTGGTCGGGACCTGCACGACCTCGATGCCGCGCAGCCACGTGGCGGCGACGAACCCGGCGAGGTCGGTGACCGCGCCACCGCCGTAGCCGATGACCGCATCCGTGCGGGTGAAGTCGGCCTGACCGAGCACCTGCCAGCAGAATGCGGCGACTTCGATGCGCTTGCCCTGCTCGGCATCCGGGATCTCTGCGAGGAGCACCTCGCGGGGGCCGTGCTCGGTGTCCGCGAGCAACCGGTCGCGCAGTTCGCCGGCGCGCGCAGCAAGAGTCGGCGGGTGCACGACCAGGATCTTCCGCACCGATGGCGAGAGCGCCGCGGAGACGCGGTCCAGGATGCCGCGGCCGATCGTGATGTCGTACGCGTCGTTGCCGGTCACGCTGATGGTGGTCGTGCTCATCGGTGTTCTCTTCTCCATGTCACGATGTCCTCGGCGATGCGCTGCATCGGCAGCCGAGAGGTGTCGAAAGTGGTGGATGCGACCTCGTCGTACCAGTCACGCCGTTCGGCGAAGATCGCCTTCCAGCGCTCGAGCGGGTCCACGTCGCCGGCGAGCAGCGGGCGCCCGCTTCCGCGGATGCGACCGGCGACCGACTCGGGCGAGACCGTGAGGAAGACCACAGGGTGGGCGCGCAGCAGGTCCCGAGTGCCGGCGTCGGTCACCGCCCCGCCGCCGAGCGAGATCACGCCGCCCTCCTCGAGGGCGGCCGCGACGGCGGCTCGCTCGAGAGCGCGGAAGTGCTCCTCGCCGTGCTCGGCGAAGATCGCCGGGATCGCTCCGTGCTCGGCGACGATCCGCTTGTCGGTGTCGATGAACGCGACGCGGAGTCGCCGGGCGACACGGCGTCCGACGCTGGTCTTGCCCGCGGCCATCGGGCCGACGAGCACCAGCGTGAGCGGCTCAGCCTCGCTCGTCATGCGCGATGAGCGCCGCCTCGGACGCCGGGGTCGTCCGCAGCTCCTCGGGGATGCCCGCGAGGTAGCCCTCGAGGTTCCGCCGGGTCTCGCGGATGCTGTCGCCGCCGAACTTCTCGAGCACTGCGTTCGCGAGTTCGACGGCGACCATGGCTTCGGCGACGACGCCGGCCGCCGGCACTGCGCAGACGTCTGAGCGCTGGTGGTGCGCCGTCGCGTCTTCGCCGGTGGCGATGTCAATGGTGCGCAGCGAGTGCGGGACCGTCGCGATCGGCTTCATGCCCGCACGGACGCGGAGCACGGTGCCGGTGGACATGCCGCCCTCGGTGCCGCCCGCGCGGTCCGACCCGCGGGTGATGCCGTCGTCGGTCGCGAACAGCTCGTCGTGTGCCGCGGAGCCGCGACGACGCGTGGTCTCGAAGCCGTCGCCGACCTCGACGCCCTTGATCGCCTGGATGCTCATGAGCGCCTGCGCGAGCCGTGCGTCGAGACGCCGGTCCCAGTGCACGTGGGAGCCGAGTCCGGGCGGCAGGCCGTAGGCGAGCACCTCGACGATGCCGCCGAGCGTGTCGCCGTCCTTCTTGGCGTCATCGACCTCGGCCACCATGCGAGCGGAGGTCGCCGCATCGAAGCAGCGCAGCGGATCCGCGTCGAGGGCGTCGACGTCGTCCGGGGTGGGCAGCGCGGATCCCTCCGGCACCCGGACAGGGCCGATGGACAGGGTGTGGCTGACCAGGCGGATGCCGAGCTCGCCGAGGAAGGAGCGGGCGATCGCGCCGAGAGCGACGCGCGCAGCGGTCTCACGGGCGCTCGCGCGCTCGAGGATCGGACGAGCCTCGTCGAAGTCGTACTTCTGCATGCCGACCAGGTCGGCATGACCGGGACGCGGGCGGGTCAGCGGAGCGCTGCGACCACGCGACTTGTCGGTGAGCTCGACGGGCTCCGGGTTCATGACCTCGATCCACTTCGGCCACTCGGTGTTCCCGATGCGGAGCGCGACGGGGCTGCCGAGGCTCTTGCCGTGGCGCACGCCACCGGAGATCGTGAGCTCGTCCTGCTCGAACTTCATGCGCGAACCGCGGCCATAGCCGAGCTTGCGACGGGCGAGGTCGGCCTGGATGGCCTCGGACGACACCGGGACGCCGGAGGGCAGACCCTCCATCACGGCGATGAGTTCTGGGCCGTGCGATTCGCCGGCTGTGAGCACGCGGAGCATTGCTCCAGTCTCCCATGCGTTTGACCCTGTGCCGCGCCGCATGTCGTCGCCCGGCGCTCGTCAGCTCAGAGCGCTGCGCGCATCGCCGCGAGCACGTGCGGCTCATCCGGCAGTTCCACGGCCGGGTCGCCATGTCGGAAGATGCGGATCTGTCGCACCGCCTGGTGCAGCAGCATCCCGAGCCCGGAGACGACCGGACCGTTTCCCCACACCGATGCCAGGGCGGACGGCCACGGCGCGTACGCGGCGTCGAACAGCACTCCCCCGTCGCTCGCGAGGCGCTCGGCCAGGTCGGTGTCCAGTGCGGTGCCGCTCGGCAGCGTCGCGATCGTGAGGTCCACCGGGGTGCTCGGTGCGCTCAGCGCATCGCGGGTGACCGAGACCTGCAGGCGCCCTCCCAGCTCGACCAGGCCCGCAGCGCGTTCCGGACGGCGGGCACGGACGTCCACGTCGGTCGCACCGAGCTCGGCGACAGCCACCAGCGCGGATGCCGCGGTCGCACCGGCCCCGAGGATCCGCACCGATCGGACGTCGGTGACGCCGGCCTCGCCCAGGGCGTCGATGATGCCGCCCACGTCCGTGTTGAATCCGGAGAGCTCCGACCCGAGCAGCAGGGTGTTGACCGCGCCCGTCAGATCGGCGTGGCGGTCGCGGCTCGCGGTGGCGCGAAACGCCGCCTCCTTCAGCGGCATCGTGAGCGAGAGGCCGCGCCAGGAACGGTCGAGCGAGTCGAGCACGCCAGGGAAGTCCGCTGCGGACACCTGGCGCCGCTCGTACTCCCAGTCCAGACCGAGCACCGAATACGCCGCCGCGTGCAGTGCCGGTGACTTCGAGTGCGCGATCGGGTCGCCCCAGACCGCCAGCCGGGACCCGCTCACCGCGTCAGCATCCGGCGTCCGGGTTCTCCCGGCACCAGGACTGCCACTTCTTGATGCCTTCCTGGTGCTCTTCGTACGTCTCGGAGAACTGCGTCTCGCCCGTCGAGAGGTTGATCGTGACGAAGTAGATCCACGGTCCCTCTGCGGGGCTCATCGCAGCCTTGATCGCGGCGTCACTCGGGCTCGCGATCGGGGTGACCGGGAGTCCGGTGTTCACGTACGTGTTCCAGGGGTTGGGATCCTCGAGCGCCTCAGCCGAGCTCGACACCACTCCCTCGTGCAGCGAGCCGTAGCCGTACTGCGCGGTCGAGTCCATCTGCAGCTTCATGTCGATGTCGAGACGGTTCTGGATGACCCTGGCGACCTTGGAGAAGTCGTCGGTCCGGCCCTCGCGCTGGACGATCGACGCGATGGTCAGGATGCGCTCGGCGTCGGCGTCAGGCACCCCTGCGCCTGCGAGCGCCTCGCGGGTGCGGTCCACCATGCGCTGGATCACCTGTGTCGCCGTGACGCCGGGGTCGAAGGTGTAGACCGCAGGGAACAGCCAGCCCTCGAGGTTCTGCGCGTCGACCCCGTACACCGAGGGGTCGGCGACGGCGGCCTCGAAGTCGGCGAGCGGGAGTCCGAGTGTCTCCGCCATGCCGGGCAGGGACGACACGATCGTGCCGCCCTCGGCGACCGACACGGTGTTGTCCATCTTGTTGTTCTCGTCCTGGAGCGCTGCCAGTGCGGCCTCGGCCGTCATCTTCTCCTGCAGCTTGTACACGCCGGGGTAGAACGTCACCCCTGGCGCCTCCTTGACGAGATAGTCGTAGAAGACGTCCTCGGTCTTCGTGACGCCGGCTTCGAAGAGCGCGACCGACACGGGGCCGCCGGTGTCGCCGGACTTGATGGTGACGAGCGCCTCGCCGGTCGCGAGCCCCGGCTCCCAGTCCTTAGGCTCGCCCCATCCCAGAGCTTCGCTGATCCGTTCGCCGTACGTGTTCCACACCCAGGCGCCGCCGGCGGCGATGCCGCCGAGGATCGCGAGCACGATCACCAGCGCCACGAGGCAGCCGGTCCTGCGCTTCTTCTTGGGCTTGTGGGATGCCGCGCGCTCGTCATCATGCGGTGCGAACAGGTCGTCGAGTCCGCCGCCGAGCACCGGCTGAGGATCGACGACCGCCGGCGCGACCTTCGGAACGGCCCTCGTCGGGGTGTCCCCCGCGTCCGCAGCGTCGCGCACCGATGCGCCGGAGTCATCGACACCGGCATCGGCAGAGGCGCGAACGGGGGCGGGCTCCGGCGCGGACTGCGCGACAGGGGTTCCGTCGGGAGGCGTCGTCGCGCGGCCGGTGGCCGCCTCACGCGCCGCACGGCGCGAGCCGGGTGTCGGCGCACTGTTGTCCACCGTGGGACTCTGCTGCGTCGGGTCTGGAAGGTTCTCGAACAGGTCGCCCAGGCGGGCGTCCGGATCGTGCTGGGGGGAAGCACTCTCACGTTCGGACATGTTCAGGCGGACTCCTCGTCGTGGGGAATGGTCGCACCGGCCGGGTTCCCGGTGCTCTTCTCCATGTCGATCGCCTGCTGCAGAAGGACGACAGCGGCGATCTGATCCACAATGCTACGAGAGTTCTTCTGAGATCTCCCGGAAGAGCGCAGTGCCGCGTGCGCGGTCACCGTGCTCAGACGCTCGTCGACCAGTCGTACCGGTACGCCCGTGCGGCTCTGCAGCGCCGCGGCGAACTCGCGCGCGTCGACCGTGGATGCGGTGTCGGTGCCCTGCAGATTCACGGGCAGCCCGACCACGAACTCGAGCGGCTCGTACTCCGCGACGAGTTCCGCCAGGCGGTCGATCGACGTCTCGGAGCGCGGCACGGTCTCGACCGGCACCGCCAGCATCCCGTCGGGGTCGCAGCGCGCGACTCCGACTCTGGCACGGCCGACGTCGATCCCGAGCCGCACGCCGCGGCGGAACCCGCTCACGCTGTGTGCAGCTCCTGTGCGATGGCGTCGAGCGCCGCTGGCAGTGCTGCGGCATCCGCCCCGCCACCCTGGGCGACGTCGTCGCGTCCGCCGCCGCCGCCGCCGAGCACGCCGGCAGCGCGCTTCGCGAGCGCACCGGCCTTCGCGCCGGCCGCGCGAGCCGCCTCGTTCGTGGCGATGACCACCACCGGGCGGCCGTTCACGACGGCACCGAGTGCGACGACCGCGGCGTGCGAGCCGAGGCGCTCGCGCACACCGAGCACGAGTTCGCGCACATCGTCGGCCGATGCGACATCTCCCAGCGACCGCGCCGCGAGATGGAAGGCACCGACGCTGACCGCGGCATCCGCGATCGCAGGCACCTGACCTGCGCGCTCCTTCGCCTCGAACTGCGCGATGCGCTTCTCTGCGGCCTTGAGGCTGGCAGCGAGGTCGGCGATGCGCTCTGGGAGCTGTTCGCGCGGCGTCTTGAGCGAGCTCGTGAGCTGCGACACGAGCGCACGCTCGGCGGCGAGCTCGCGGAAGGCGTCGACACCGACGAGGGCCTCGATGCGCCGGTTCGATGCGCCGACCGACGACTCGCCGACGACGCTGACGAGCCCGATCTCCGCGCTCGAGTTCACGTGCGTTCCGGCGCAGAGCTCGCGAGACCACGGTCCACCGATGTCGACCATGCGGACCACGGAGCCGTACTTCTCGCCGAACAGCGCCATCGCGCCTGCGGCCTTGGCCTCATCGAGCGACATGACGCGCGTGGTGACCTCGAGCGCGTCCTGCACGGCGCGGTTCGTGATCTCCTCGATCTCGGAGCGGGTGTCGCCGGAGAGCGCCTGCGACCAGTTGAAGTCGAAGCGCATGTAGCCGGCGCGGTTCAACGACCCGGCCTGCGTGGCGGTCGGGCCGAGCGTGTCGCGGAGCGCCGCGTGCACCAGGTGCGTCGCGGAGTGGGCCTGACGTGCGGCGCGACGGTTGGCCGCGTCGACCACCGTCGTGGCCGCGTCGTCGACAGCGACGCTGCCGCGGGTGACCTCGACCGTGTGACTGATCAGTCCTGGGACCGGACGCTGCACGTCGAGCACCTCGAGCTCGAAGCCCGGTCCGACGATCGTGCCCTTGTCGGCGACCTGGCCGCCGGACTCGGCGTAGAGCGTGGTCTCGGCGAGCACGACCTCGGCGATCTGTCCTTCGGCTGCGCTGCGGACGGGCAGGCCGTCGACGAGGATGCCGAGGATTCGCGACTCCACTTCGAGGGCCGTGTACCCGTCGAACCCGGTCTCGCCCAGCGCGCGCAGATCGCGGTAGATCGACACGTCGGCGAGCTGGCGCTTGCGCCCGAGGGCATCGGCCTTGGCGCGCGAGCGCTGCTCCTGCATGAGCGAGTCGAACGCGGTGCGGTCGACGTCGAGCCCGGCTTCTTCGGCGACCTCCAGCGTGAGGTCGATGGGGAAGCCGTAGGTGTCGTGCAGCAGGAAGGCCTCGGGGCCGCTGAGCGTGGAGCCGCCGCCCTTCTTGGTCTCGTCGAGTGCGAGGTCGAGGATCGTGGAGCCGGCAGCCAGCGTGCGACGGAAGGTCTCCTCCTCGGCGAACGCGGATGCCGACAGGACCGACCAGTCCTTCTCGAGCTCCGGGTACGACGACTTCATGGCGTCGCGGGACGCGGAGAACAACTCGGGGAAGACCGGCTCGTCGACGCCGAGGAGCCGCATGGAGCGAACCGCGCGGCGCATCAGGCGGCGCAGGATGTAGCCGCGCCCCTCGTTCGACGGGCGGACGCCGTCGGAGAGCAGCATGAGCGAGGAGCGGACGTGATCCGCGATCACGCGGAAGCGCACGTCGTCCTGGTGGTCGGCGCCGTATCGACGCCCGGAGAGCTCGACCGCACGGTCGAGGACCGGACGCACCTGATCGGTCTCGTACATGTTCTCGACGCCCTGCTTGAGGAAGGCGACGCGCTCGAGGCCCATGCCGGTGTCGATGTTCTTCATCGGGAGCTCGCCGACGATGTCGAACTCGGTCTTGCCACGGATGTTCTCGATGAAGTCCTGCATGAACACGAGATTCCAGATCTCGAGGAAACGGGAGTCGTCGGCCGCGGGGCCGCCGTCCTTGCCGTACGCGGGACCGCGATCGAAGAAGATCTCCGAGTCGGGCCCGCCGGGCCCGGGCTGACCTGTGTTCCAGTAGTTGTCGGCACGGCCGAGTCGCTGGATGCGCTCCGGCTTCAGGCCGATGATGTCGCGCCAGATCGATTCGGCCTCGTCGTCGGTCTCGTAGACCGTGACCCAGAGGTCCTTCTCATCGAAGCCGAGGCCGCCGTCGGACTCCGCTGAGGTGAGAAGCTCCCAGGCGTACCGGATCGCGCCCTCTTTGAAGTAGTCGCCGAACGACCAGTTGCCCAGCATCTGGAAGAACGTGCCGTGGCGGGCGGTCCGGCCGACCTCTTCGATGTCGTTGGTGCGGATGCACTTCTGCAGATCCGCGATGCGCGGATGCGGAGCAGGCACGACGCCGGTCAGGTACGGGATCATCGGCACCATGCCGGCGACCGTGAACAGCAGTGTGGGGTCCTCGCTGACGAGCGAGGAGGAGGGAACGATGACGTGATCGTTCTTCTCGAAGTAGTCGAGATACCGCTGCGCGATGTCCGCAGTTTTCATAGAGGTCCGGGTGTCCTTGCGTGAAGAAGCCGCACCGAGGCGCGGCGATGGTTCAGTTGTTGCCCGGCTCCGTGAGCCGTGCCTCCTGCTCGCGGTAGGCGTCGCCGATGATCGCGGTGAACCCGTTGATCCGGGCGTCGACCTCGGCGAGGATGTCGTGGCCACGCGGGTCCTTGTTCATGAAATGAGCCGCGACGAAGCCGCCGATCACACCGATCAGGAACCACTGCATGTTCTTCATGACCTCATCCTTGCCCTTGACCCGCGAAGGCGCGGTGCCTCCATCGTAGGCGGAAACGACAGAAGGCGTCGGGAACCCCCGACGCCTTCTGCGTGATTGCGCGTGATGCGCGAGACTCAGCGAGCCGCGTAGTACTCGACGACGAGCTGCACTTCACAGGTCACGGGGACCTCGGCGCGCTTCGGACGACGGAGCAGACGAGCCTGGAGCTTGTCGAGCTCGACCTCGAGGTAGCCGGGAACGGGAGGCAGGACCTCGGCGTGACCGCCGGCTGCTGCGACCTGGAAGGGCTCGGTGCCCTCGCTCTTGGCCTTGACGTGGATGAGCTGACCCGGCTTCACGCGGAACGACGGGCGGTCGACGAGCTGGCCGTCGACGAGGATGTGACGGTGCACGACGAGCTGGCGAGCCTGAGCCGTGGTGCGGGCGAAGCCCGAACGCACGACGAGCGCGTCGAGACGCATCTCGAGGAGCTCGACCAGGTTCTCACCGGTCAGGCCGTCGTGACGACGTGCCTCGTTGAAGGTGTTGCGCATCTGCTTCTCGCGGATGCCGTACTGTTCGCGAAGACGCTGCTTCTCACGCAGACGGACGGCGTAGTCGCTGTCTGCCTTGCGCTTGGTGCGGCCGTGCTCACCCGGAGCGTAGGGACGCTTCTCGAGGTAGCGGGCGGCCTTCGGGGTGAGCGGGATGCCGAGGGCACGGCTGAGCCGGACCTTGCGGCGGTCCTGGGACTTCGTGGTCACGAAGCTGTCCTTCCGATGACGTGGTCGCGTCTTTCACGACTCACGGACGTATCGTCCGCGTTCTGCCTTGGAGCGCACGCCGGGGCGCCAGCAAGGTGTGGTGTGAACGAGGAGATGCCCGAAAACTCGGTTTCGAGCCGGTCAAGTCTAACAGATCGGGTCGCGGCTCATCGATCGCCGAGGATCCGGCGGATCTTCTCGAGCCGCGCCGAGACGTCGCGCTCCGCGCCGAGCGTCTTCGGCACGTAGTACTGGCGCCCCTCGAGCTCGTCTGGCAGGTACTGCTGCGGCACGATCCCGAACTCCGCATCGTGCGGGTACACGTAGCCGCGGCCGTGCCCGAGTCGCTTCGCTCCCGGGTAGTGGGCATCGCGCAGGTGCAGCGGCACTCGACCGAATCCGCCCTTGCGGATGTCGGCGATCGCGGCGTCGATCCCCGCGTACGCGGCATTCGACTTCGCCGTGGTCGCGAGGTACACGGTCGCCTCGGCGAGCGGGATGCGTCCCTCCGGCATGCCGATGAAGGCGACGGCGTCGGCAGCAGCGACGGCGATCACGAGTCCCTGCGGGTCGGCGAGACCGACATCCTCGGAGGCGGAGATGACGAGACGACGCGCGATGAACCGGGGGTCCTCCCCCGCCTCGATCATGCGCGCGAGGTAGTGCAACGCGGCATCCGGATCGGAGCCTCTGATCGACTTGATGAACGCGCTGATCACGTCGTAGTGCTCATCGCCCTGACGGTCGTACCGCAGCAGCGCGCGGTCGACGGCCTGCGCGATGTCGTCGGCGGAGACCTCCGGCACACCAGAAGCCTTCTTGGAGCCGCTCTTCTTCTCGCTCTTCTTCTCGCTCGTCGCGTCGTCTGCGCTCTCCGTCGCATGCGAGAGCGCGACCGCCGCACCGGCCTCGAGACCGGTCAGTGCGCGTCGTGCATCTCCCGAGGCGAGTCTGATGAGCGAGGACCGGGCCTCGACGCTCAGGGTCACGACGCCGTTGAGCCCGCGAGGGTCGTCCACCGCGCGATCGACGAGCAGGCCGATGTCGTCATCGGTCAGCGCCTGCAGCGTGAGCAGCAGCGACCGGGACAGCAGCGGCGAGATCACCGAGAACGACGGGTTCTCGGTGGTCGCCGCGATCAGGATCACCCAGCCGTTCTCGACGCCGGGCAGCAGTGCGTCCTGCTGCGCCTTCGTGAACCGGTGGATCTCGTCGAGGAACAGGATCGTCGTCTGACCGTAGAGGTCGCGCTGCGTGATGGCCTCCTGCATGACCTCGCGAACGTCCTTCACGCCGGCCGTGATCGCGGAGAGCTCGACGAAACGCCGCCCGGACGAGCGGGCGATCGCCTGTGCGAGCGTGGTCTTCCCCGTGCCCGGAGGACCCCACAGGATGATCGAGACCGCCCCAGGGGACTTGGCGTCGGGATCGGCGAGGGCCACGATCGGCGACCCGGCCCGCAGCAGGTGCCGCTGCCCGGCGACCTCGTCGAGCGACACCGGGCGCATGCGCACGGCGAGGGGCGTCTGCCCGGAGAGCAGCGGCGCGGAAGGGGTCACCCGTCAAGGCTACTCGGGGCGGGCGACATGGCCGTCACTGGAAGAGGTCGGCGAACTCGAGCTGTCTGGACTGGCCGGTGGTGCCGATGGAGATCTGGGCACTCGGCGTGGCCGACACCATGCGTGCCTGCCAGCCGATGTTCGACACATGCCCGCGTCCGGACACCGTGTTGTCCGGACTCCACACCCGCAGCGCCTCCATCCGGAGCCCGCGACCGGTCGTTCCGACCACTGCCTCGGTACCTGCGCCCTGCGTGCAGACCGGCGTCATCCATCCGAGGTTCTGCACGTGCGCCTGCAGGCAGATGGTCTTCCCCGCCCGCTGCTGCACCGCCAGGGCCTCCAGTCGAAGGCCCTGCCCTGTGGTGCCGCCGCCGGTGATCCATCCTCGTTGGGCGACGTGACTGCGCACGGAGACGTCCTGGGGCGACACCGTCGGCGACGGTGTCGACACCGGGTACTTCGCGAACACCTGCGTCGCATACCCGTTGACGTAGCCGATGCCGATCGTGGTGTAGTCACCCAGGATGTTCGCCCGATGCCCCGGCGAGTTCATCCACGCTCCGACCACATCGGATGGCGGATAGCCGGATGCGACGTTCTCCGCTGCGCGACTCCACCCGCCTGGGATCTGGCTCGAATACTGCGGGTTGTGGTACATCCGTCCCTCGCGGGACTGAGTCGCCGACCAGTTCCGCGCGACCGTCGTCACGGAGCCGTCCAACACCAGCGGAGCCAGCCCGTTCGCCGCGCGTGCAGCGTTCGTGTCAGCCAGGATGCGTGCGACGTCGCCGTTCGGCGATGGGATCTCGGCCGCACTCACCGACGGCACGACGCCGAGCACTGCGGTCGCGCTGATGGCGAGGGCGACGAGGACGTTCCGGGTCCACTGCATGGGAGCACTCCTGTTCGGACGCAGGCGATCAATGACCACAAAGTATCCGGTCGGCAGCGGAATGGCGACCCTGCTGCGGCGCGCGATGCGTGTGCGCGGAACGCCCGCATCGGCGTGGCGTCGTGACGACGGTAGGCTCTGAGGCGACGTCGAGCGACGACGCAGTGAGGGGAACCAGGGCAGATGGCGGCACGCGGGTCCAAGAACGCACAGCAGCGCGCGCACGCGGAACGTGCTCGCATCCATGCGGCCCGCATCAGCTGGCATGACGGACAGATCCGTCGCCGTGTGCGCGACAACGCGATCGGCATCATCGTCGGCGTCGTCATCGTGGCAGCCGCGATCGCGAGCCAGGTCGTGCACGCCCAGGTGACGGCCCCCGAGCCGACGCCGACCCCGACGATCACGCCGACCGAGACGCCGGCCCCCTCCGACGCCCCGGTCCCGAGCGAGACGCCCGCCGAATAGGCTGCGGCGCCGGCGATTCAGCCGCGCACCGGCAGCACGTACGACGAGGGATCTCCCACCAGCCGCGCTCCCACCAGCGGCAGCAATGAGCCGTAGGCAGACGCATCCCCGACCAGAATGCCGCCCAGCAGCGTGTGGGCGTCCTCCGCGAGCACGAGTTTCTTGTAGACACCGGCGATCGGATCCGCGTACAGCACGTCCACCGCATCCGGCGTGCTCGCGAGCGCGTCGCCGAAGCTGACCACCTCGACGCCGGCCAGCGTGACCGCAGCGGACTCGTCGTACCCCGAGAACGCGACGTCCTCGCCCAGCAGCCCGCCGACGGCGACGTCGGCCATCTCGTACGCCGCTGCGACCAGGCCGACGCAGCGCCCGTCGTAGTTGGCGACCTCACCGATCGCCAGCACTGCCGGGTCGGAGGTACGGCATCCGTCGTCGATCATGATCCCGCCGAGCGGATGCACGTCGATCCCGGCGTTGCGGGCGAGCTCGTCGCGAGCCAGCATCCCGACCGTGAAGATCACGACGTCGACGCGTTGGAACGAACCGTCCTGGTATTCGATCGCGGTCACGGCTCCTGACTCGTCCTGGTCGATCCTGGTCGCTCGCGTGCCGGTGCGCACTGCGATGCCGCGCGCCTGCAGGTGCCGCTTCACGATGCTGCCGGCGGTGCCGTCGAGCTGCGTGGCCATGAGTCGATCCGCGTACTGGATGACGGTCGCATCGACCTCCATCGCCTGCAGCGCGCCCGCCGCCTCGAGGCCGAGCACGCCGCCGCCGATCACGACACCGCGGAGATCGCGCCCGAGCTCGGCGCTGCGCGCCTGGACGAACTCGCGGAGCTCCTCGACGTCGTCGAGCGTCCGATAGGCGAAGCACCCTGGCAGCGAGGAGCCGTCGACCGCGATCCGAGCCGCATACGCGCCGGTGGCCAGCACCAGGGCGTCGTAGTGATGGGTCTGCCGGGATCGCGTCAGCACCGTCTGCGCTCGACGGTCGATGCGGAGCACCCGGTCGTCGATGATCAGCTCGACCCTGTCGTCCTCGAAGAGCGACGCGTCGAAGGTCAGATCCTCCTCCACCGCGCCGAGGAACAGATCGCTCAACCGGGTGCGGTCGTACGGCTGCCGCCCCTCGTCGCCGATCATCGTGACGCGTACCGGCTCGCGCGTGCGCGCCAGGAGCTGCTCAGCGAACCGCCGCGCCGCCATCCCAGCACCGACGATCAGGATCTCGGTGGTGGTGGGACTGTTCATCGATGGTGCTCCTGTCGGCGGCGTTCATGCCGTACTCGTGACGCTAGGCCTCCCGTGTTTCTCGCATGTGACGCGAAGTGTTTCACGCAGCGAACGATCACATCACGGATGGGTAACGGGGTGCCCCGTGCCGGATGCCGCTCAACGCATCCGGCACCGCAGCCGTGCGCGTACTAGGCTGAACCCCGTCCCTTCCCCCCTCCCGCGGGATGACCGCGCAAGGAGAGCACTCTTGTCTGCCACCGAACCAACGAAGCCGACTCCACCAGTACCGGGTCCGCCCGTCCCTGGTCCGCCGCGTCTTCCGGCACCGCCGCGCGTTCCGACGCCGGCTGCCGCCCCCGCAGCACCCGCCGCAGCTCCGTCGAGTGACGGCACCGAATGGGGCCGCGTCAGTGAAGACGGCACCGTCGAGGTCCGCGAGGGCGACGCCTGGCGCGTGGTCGGTCAGTACCCCGACGGAACGCCCGAGGAGGCGCTCGCCTACTTCGTGCGCAAGTACGACGACATCGCCTTCAAGGTGCACGCGCTCGAGCAGCGTCATCAGGCCGGTGGCGCAGCAGCCAGCGACCTGGTCAAGCAGGCCGGCCATGTGCTCGCCGAGGCGACGGATGCGGCTGCGGTCGGCGACCTGGCAGGTCTCCGTGACCGCCTGAACACCCTGACCTCGTCGCTGTCGGAGGCAACCGCTCAGGAGGCGGCGCAGGCCAAGGAGCTCATCGACCAGGCCATCGCCGAGCGCACCGTGCTCGTCGAACGCGCCGAGGCGATCGCCGCCCGCGATCTCAGCAAGGTGCAGTGGAAGCAGGTCACCGCCGAGCTCGGCGAGCTGTTCGACGCCTGGCAGGCGCAGCAGCAGACCGGCCCTCGCCTGTCCAAGGGCATCTCGCAGCAGCTGTGGAAGCGATTCCGCGATGCGCGCGCCGTGGTCGACAAGCAGCGCAGGGCGTTCTACTCCGAGCTCGACGACGTGCACAAGGCCGCACGCGACGCCAAGTCGCGACTGGTCGAGCGCGCAGAGGCGCTTGCCCCTCGCGGCATCGACGGCATCCCCGCGTACCGCACCCTGCTCGACGAGTGGAAGGCGGCCGGCCGCGCTGGACGCAAGGCCGACGACGCACTCTGGGCTCGATTCAAGGCAGCCGGTGACGCGCTCTACGCGGCACGCGCCGAGCAGTCCGCTGCCGAAGAAGCCGAGTCCGGACCCAAGATCGAAGCACGCCAGGCGCTCCTCGAAGAGGCGAAGGCCGTCGCGGACGAGCCGAACATCAAGCGCGCACGCGCGCTGCTCACCGGCATCCAGCGTCAGTGGGACGAGATCGGCCGCGTCTTCCCTCGTGAGAAGGAGCGGGCGCTCGACGACCGGCTCCGCGTGATCGAGCAGGCACTGAAGGCCCGCGAAGAGGTCGACTGGAAGAAGAACAACCCGGAGACCAAGGCTCGTGCGAACGACATGAGCTCGCAGCTGCTCGAGGCCATCGAGAAGCTCGAGTCCGAACTCGCGGCGGCCGAGAAGGCCGGGAACAAGAAGGCCGCGAAGGAAGCGGCGGATGCTCTCGAGGCTCGCCGCACGTGGCTGAGCGCCCTCGGCGGCTGATCACTTCTCCACAGTCGGATCGAACCGATCCTGAGCGCGGGGTGCGCTGCGCCACACTGGCGTGATGCACCCCGCGCTTCTGTATGTGCCCGGCCATCGTCTGAGCCTCCCCGAGCTGAGCGCCGCTCGACTCGACGGAGACGTGGTCGAGATCGGAGACGCATACATCCCGGCCGATCTCCTGGAGAGCCCGGACGTTCGGGCGAGCAGTGTCGCCGGATTCGTGCAGGAGGGCACCGCGGCATCAGGACCCACGGCGGCATGGATCCACGGTGCAGGAGACGCTCCCCCGTCGGTGCATCATGTGCAGCGCGCACGTGTGCGGCGGGTGCGCCCCCGACCGAGTCTGCGGGTGGTCTTCCACGACACAGCCCTGGATGCCGAGGATCTGATGCAGCTCGGCGGCATCGCCGTCGCGGCGCCGAGCCGGACCATGCTCGACCTGGTGCTCGCACTGCACAGGGACGCCGACGCGCTGAGCTGGGTCGAGAGCCTCGCGGAGGCGATCCCCACGGTCCTGGCCGAGACGCGCAACACGCTGGAGTCACTCGAACGCGTGCCGGGGACCAGGATCGGCAGGGAGGTGCTGGATCGGCTGCTGCTCAGGACGTGGTGACGCGGTACACGTCGTAGACGGCATCGATGCGGCGCACCGCATTCAGCACCCGATCGAGGTGCACTGCATCGCCCATCTCGAACACGAACCGGCTGATCGCGAGGCGCTCGTCATTGGTGTTCACGGTCGCCGAGAGGATGTTCACGTGGTGCTCGCTGAGGACGCGGGTGACGTCGGAGAGCAGCCCGGAACGGTCGAGTGCCTCGACCTGGATCTGCACGCGGAACACGCTCTTCTTCGTCGGCGCCCACGAGACCTCGACGAACCGGTCCTGCTCGGACGACAGCGCCTTCACGTTGACGCAGTCGGAGCGATGCACCGAGACGCCGCTGCCACGGGTGACGAAGCCAACGATCGCATCGCCAGGTACCGGCGTGCAGCACTTCGCGAGCTTGACGAGGATGTCGGCTGCGCCTCGCACGAGGATGCCGGAGTCACCGGTGCGCGGTTCCCGCGTCGGCACGCTGCCCGGCAGATCGATCGCCCCGGTGCTCGGGTCGTTCGCCTCGACCAGCGCGGTGACCTTCTCCAGCACCGACTGCGTCGACACGTGGCCTTCGCCGACGGCGGCGTACAGCGCCGAGACGTCTTCGTAGCGCAGCTGCTGTGCGACTTCGGCGAACGAGTCGTGACTCATCAGCTTCTGCAGAGGAAGGTTCTGGCGGCGCATCGCACGAGCGATCGCCTCCTTGCCCTGCTCGATCGCCTCTTCGCGGCGCTCCTTCGTGAACCAGCCGCGGATCTTGTTCCGAGCGCGCGTGCTCGCGACGAATCCGAGCCAGTCCTGGCTGGGACCGGCATCCGGGTTCTTCGAGGTGAAGACCTCGACGACGTCGCCGCTCTTGAGCTCGGACTCCAGTGGCACCAGGCGTCCGTTGACCTTCGCACCCATGGTGCGGTGACCGATCTCGGTGTGCACCGCGTAGGCGAAGTCGACCGGGGTCGCGCTGGCCGGCAGCCCGATCACGCGGCCCTTCGGCGTGAAGACGTAGACCTCTTTCGCACCGATCTCGAACCGCAGCGAATCCAGGAACTCACCGGGATCCGCGGTCTCCGCCTGCCAGTCGGAGATGTGCGCGAGCCACGCCATGTCGGTGTCGGAGGCGCGGACCTCGGTCTTGCCACCGCCGTTCATCCGCTCCTTGTACATCCAGTGCGCCGCGACACCGTACTCGGCCTGCTGATGCATCTCGTGCGTGCGGATCTGGATCTCGACCGTGCGGCCTGCAGGACCGATGACGGTCGTGTGCAGCGACTGGTAGAGGTTGAACTTCGGCGTGGCGATGTAGTCCTTGAACCGCCCGGGCAGCGGCGTCCAGCGCGCGTGGATGGCGCCGAGCACCGCGTAGCAGTCACGGACGGATGCGACCATCACGCGGATGCCGATGAGGTCGTAGATGTCGTCGAACTCGCGACCTCGGATGACCATCTTCTGATACACCGAGTACAGCTGCTTCGGACGCCCGATGACCTTGCCGCGGATGCGCAGATCGCGCAGGTCCTCGTCGATCTCCTCGACGACCTGTGTCAGGTACTTCTCGCGCTGCGGGGTGCGCTGCGCGATGAGGCTGTGGATCTCGTTGTAGATCTTCGGGTGGAGCACCGCGAACGAGAGGTCCTCGAGCTCGGACTTGATGGCCTGGATGCCGAGTCGATTCGCCAGGGGCGCGTAGATCTCGAGCGTCTCCTTGGCCTTCTTCGTCGCCTTCTCCGGCGGGACGAAGCCCCAGGTGCGAGCGTTGTGGAGCCGGTCGGCGAGCTTGATGAGCAGCACGCGGATGTCCTTCGACATCGCGACGATCATCTTGCGGACGGTCTCTGCCTGCGCGCTCTCGCCGTACTTCACCTTGTCGAGCTTGGTGACGCCGTCGACGAGCATCGCGACCTCGTCGCCGAACTCGGCTGTCAGGTCGGTCAGCGCGTAGCCGGTGTCCTCGACCGTGTCGTGCAGCAGGGCGGCAGCGATCGCACGAGGCCCCAGACCCAGCTCGGCGAGGATCTGGGCGACCGCGAGCGGGTGCGTGATGTACGGCTCACCGCTCTGGCGCTGCTGACCGGTGTGCTTCTCCTTCGCGACCGCGTAGGCGCGTTCGATGACCGAGAAGTCGCCCTTGGGGTGGTTGGCGCGGACCGTGCGGATCAGATTGTCGAGATCGTTGACCCTGGACGCGCGCGAGAAGATGCGGGGTACCAGACGCCGCAGGCTTGACCCCTGCGATGTCGACGGTGCATCCGCCATCCACTCACCTCCGAACTACTCAATCCTACGCGGGTCGACCGGGTGGTCGGCCCGCGCGGTGGCGACGATCAGGCCTCGACGGCGGCCTTGCTGCGCGCAGCGCGGACGCGCGCATCGCGCTCCTTGAGCGCCGGCTCGTTCTCGCGGAACAGCGAGTAGAGCGGGGCAGCAACGAACAGCGTCGAGTAGGTCGCGACCAGGATGCCGACGAAGATCGACAGCGAGATGTCGGTGAGCGACTCGGCACCGAGCCAGAAGGCGCCGATGAACAGCACGGCCCCGACCGGCAGGGCAGCGACGACGGACGTGTTGATGGATCGCACCAGGGTCTGGTTCACGGCGAGGTTCACCGACTCACCGAAGAGTCTGGACGAGTTCTCACCGTCCTCTGTGGTGTTCTCCCTGACCTTGTCGAACACCACCGTCGTGTCGTACAGCGAGTACGCGAGGATCGTCAGGAAGCCGATCACCGCCGCGGGCGAGATCTCGAAGCCGGCGAGGGCGTAGACGCCCACCGTGATCATGAGCACGTCGAGCAGACCGATGATGGCCGCTGCGGACATCTTCCAGGTGCGGAAGTAGATCGCGAGGATCAGGAAGGTGAGCGCGAGGAAGATCGCGAGGCCCCAGAGGGACTGCCGCGTGACGTTCTCGCCCCAGGCCGGGCCGATGAACGAGGACGTGACCTCGGCGGGGTCGACCTTGTAGGCCTCAGCGAGGGCGTTCGCGACCTGCTGCGTCTCCGCGGCGCTCATCTGATCGGTCTGCACACGAACGTCGGTGCCGCTGACGATGGCGACCTTCGCAGCGGCGCCAGGGACCACTGAGCGCACGGCGTCGGCCGCGGTGTCCTGGTCCTTGCTGTCGGGAGCCTGCACCGTGAACTGCGAGCCACCGGTGAACTCGATCGAGAACTGGATCGGGCGGATCAGCGGCACGAGTGCCGAACCCACCACCAGGATGATCGCGATGATGAACCACAGACGGCGCTTGCCGACGAACGGGAAGGAGGTCTTCCCCGAGTACAGGTTGTTGCCGAACTCATTCATGGAAGGCATCAGTTGTCTCCCTCACTTCCGGCTTTGTTCGATGGTTCGCCGGCGAGGGCCTCGGCGCGCTTGCGCTCTGCGATCGTCTGCCGGCGTTCTGCCTCTCCGCGCGAGCGGGCGTTCTTCGCACCGCGACCCACCGTGGCCGTGGCCACGGGGCGGAACTGGGAGCGGCTGCGGTAGACCGCGCCGAGCGCATCCGGGTCGAGACCGGAGAGCTTGTGCCCACCGCCGAAGAACCTGGTTCTGGCGAGCAGCTGCATCACCGGGTGCGTGAAGATCACGAAGATCATGACGTCGATCAGGGTCGTGAGGCCGAGCGTGAACGCGAAGCCCTTCACGGTCGAGTCGGCGAGGATGTAGAGCACCACGGCCGCCAGGATGTTGATCGACTTCGAGATGTAGATCGTGCGACGCGCACGACCCCAGCCGTCCTCCACCGCGGAGGTGATCGACTTGCCGTCTCGGAGCTCGTCTCGTATTCGCTCGAAGTACACGATGAACGAGTCGGCCGTGAAGCCGATCGACACGATGAGGCCCGCGACGCCGGCGAGCGACAGGCGGAAGCCCAGACGCCACGCCAGGATGCAGATGACGATGTAGGTGAGCACCGCCATCACCGCGATCGAAGCGATGATGACCGAGCCGAGGGCCCGGTAGACGATGAGCGAGTAGATCGCCACGAGTGCGAGACCGATGAGACCCGCGATCAAACCGACCTGCAGCTGCTGCGTGCCGAGGGTGGCGGACACCGTGTCGTCGCTCTGCACTGCGAAGCTCAAAGGCAGCGCGCCGAACTTCAGCTGGTCGGCGAGCGTCGTGGCGGTCTCCTGCGTGAAGCTGCCCGAGATGCTCGGGCGGCCGTCGAGGATCTGGCCGTTCATCGTCGGGGCCGAGATGACGGACCCGTCGAGCACGAACGCGAACCGGTCACGCGGCGTCTGGCCGTCGATGCGGTTCTGGTTCAGGCGCGTGCTGACCTTGCCGAACGCGTCGGCTCCGTCCGCGTTCATCGTCAGCTGCACGGTCCAGGCACCGGACTGCGGGTCGCGGCCGGCGACGGCGTCGTCGATCGCGGTGCCGGTGAGCTCCGTCGGACCGAGGATGTACTTCTCGGCACCCGTGGGATCGCACGCGATGAGCGGCTGGTCCTGCGGGCCCTTCGACGCGTCGTTCTGCGGGTTGCTGCAGTCGTACGCCTGGAACTCGGCCAAGAGCTTGGGAGTCGCCCACGCGATATCGCTGCCGTCGGTCGGCTCAGGCGACGGCGTCGACTCGAGAGCGGGATCCGGCGTCGGGTACGGCGTCTCGACGCCGTCATCACCGACGAACGACGTGGCGGCAGCGGTCGTCGCGATCACCGCGCGGAACTCGAGCTGCGCACTGGACTGGATCCGATCGCGCGTCTGCTGATCGGCCACACCGGGGATCTGCACGACGATGTTCCGTCCGCCCTCGGTCGTGATGTCGGCCTCAGCGACACCGGAGGCGTCGACGCGCTGGCGGATGATGGCAGCGGCCTGGTCGAGCTGCTCCGCGGTGGGAGCCGCTCCATCCTCGGTCTCGGCGCTCAGGACGATCTGGGTGCCGCCCTGCAGGTCGAGCGCGAGTTCAGGCGACCACGAGCTCGCCGGTCCCCCGTTGGCGTCCTTGAAGACGTAGACGCCCAGGGAGTTGATCCCGAACAGCACCCCCGTGACGAGCAGCAGACCGAGCAGGACCCGCCAGGCATGGCGGACCGGAGAGGATGAAGCCACGTGTGTTCAGCTTTCTAGAAGACCGGAGTTCCGAGAGACCGCGCCGAGGCGGTGGACTACTTGTTGTCTGCGTCGCGCTCGAGACGGGCGCGCGTCTCCTCGGGGGTCTCGACGGCCTGAGCGGTCTCGACCTCGACGACGTCATCAGCGATGACGTCATCAGCGATGGCATCTGCGGCGATGGCGTCGTCGACGACGACGTCCTTCGGCTCGACGATGCGGAGGATGGCCTGGCTGTGGACCTCGATGATGGTGCCCGGAGCGATCTCGACGAGCGCGGGCGTGTCGAGGTCTTCGGGGTCGTACGCGACGATGGTGCCGAAGATGCCGCCCTGCAGGAGCACCTTCACGCCGGGAACCGTCTTGGTCGCCTTCTCCTCCTGCTCTGCCTTCATCTGCTTCGTGCGCTTGCGCGTGTTGAAGATCATGAAGACGAGGAGGACTGCGAGAAGTCCGAAGAGAAGGATTTCCATGGTGGTTCAGCGCCTTTCTTGGTGCACGCACCAGCGTTTGGGCGCACAGACATAACCGTAAGTCTTCAGCGATTATAGGTCATCGAGCTGAAGCGTCCCGTCCGGATGCTTCACCCCGAGGTGCGTGTACGCCTCCGGCATCGCGACACGCCCGCGGGGCGTCCGCCCGAGGAAGCCGATGCGGACCAGGTAGGGCTCGACGACGCTCTCGACGGTCTCGGCCTCCTCGCCCACGGCGACCGAGAGCGTGCTGAGGCCGACCGGGCCGCCGCGGAAGCGACGGACGAGTGCCTCGAGCACCGCACGGTCGAGTCGATCGAGGCCGATCGAATCGACGTCGTAGAGCTCGAGCGCTGCCCGCACGTCGTCGATGGTCGCCGCCCCGTCGCCGTGCACGAGCGCGTAGTCGCGGACGCGGCGCAGCAGCCGGTTCGCGATGCGGGGTGTGCCTCGGGAGCGCCGCGCGATCTCGTTGAGCGAGTCCGTCGGCACGTCGACACCGAGCACCATCGCCGAGCGTGCGATGACACGCTCCAGCTCGTGCTCCTCGTAGAACTCGAGGTGCCCGGTGAATCCGAAGCGGTCGCGCAGCGGGTTCGGCAGCAGCCCGGAGCGCGTGGTGGCGCCGACCAGGGTGAACGGTGCGAGCTCGAGCGGGATGCTCGTGGCGCCGGCGCCCTTGCCGACCATGATGTCGATGCGGTAGTCCTCCATCGCGAGGTACAGCATCTCCTCGGCGGAGCGAGCCATGCGGTGGATCTCGTCGATGAAGAGCACCTCGCCGGGCACCAGGCTCGAGAGCAGCGCAGCGAGGTCGCCGGCGTGCTGGATCGCCGGGCCGCTGGACAGTCGCAGCGGGCGCTCGCTCTCATGCGCGACGATCATCGCGAGCGTGGTCTTGCCGAGGCCCGGCGGACCCGCGAGCAGGATGTGGTCGGCCGGACGGCTCTGGATGCGTGCGGCGTCGAGCAGCAGCTGCAGCTGGCCGCGCACCTTCTGCTGGCCGACGAACTCGCCGAGGCTGGTCGGGCGCAGGGCGCCCTCGATCGCGAGCTCTGTCTCGTCGACCGGTTCGTTGGCGTCGAGAGCGTCAGACACGCGCCTGGCCCCCCTGTGCCGGTCCGAGCAGCGCGAGCGTGCGACGCAGCAGCGAGGCGACCGAACTGCGCTCCGCCTCTGTCGCCTCCGCCGCCGTCTGCGCGGCGGCCTCGGCAGCGACCTTCTCCGACCAGCCGAGGCCGATCAGGGCCGCCGTGACCTGCGTCGTGATGTCAGCGGGACCGCTGGATGCCGCCCGCGTGCTCGGCGCGACCGGGTGCACCTTGCCAGCCAGCTGCAACACGATGAGCTTCGCGGTCTTCGGCCCGATGCCGGAGACGCGGCGGAACGGCGCGTCATCCTCGGAGGTGACGGCTTCGGCGATCTGGTCGACCGTGAGGTGCGAGAGCACGCCGAGCGCGGACTTCGGCCCCACGCCCGTCACGCTGATGAGCAGCCCGAAGATCTCGAGCTCCTCGCGGTCGGCGAACCCGTAGAGCGACAGCGCATCCTCACGCACGATGAGGCTGGTGTGCAGGAGGATCCGCTCCCCCACGGTCGCCGTATGCGCGACATCGGCGGGCACCGCGACCGAGAATCCGACACCGCCCACCTCGACGATGACCTGGTCGGCCGTCGCGAGCAGGACGACACCGTGCAGGGAGGAGATCATCCCCTCAGCCTACGGGGTTGATCGTAGGTATGTTCGAGCGACACGCTCCGCGTCGGCCCACGCGCGCTGCGCCGGAGTCAGCGCGGCCTGCCCTGCGGCACCTGCGGCGCCGCGGCGCCACGCATGACAGAGGGCGATCGCGAGTGCATCGGCGGCATCCGCCGGCTGCGGCGGTGCGTCGAGTCGCAGGATGCGGGCGATCATCGCCTGCACCTGGCGCTTGTCGGCGGAGCCGTAGCCGGTGACGGCGGCCTTGACCTCGCTCGGGGTGTGGGTCGCTGCCGGCAGTCCGTGCTCGGCGGCGACCAGCAGTGCCACGCCACTCGCCTGGGCGGTGCCCATCACGGTGTGCGTGTTCTGCTGGGCGAACACGCGCTCGACGGCGACCGCGTCAGGACTATGCTCGGCGATCACCTCGCGGATCCCGGCCGCGACGATCGCGAGGCGGTCACCGATCTCGGCACCAGGAGACGAGCGGATCACCCCGACGTGCACGAGCGTTCCGCGCCTGGTGCGATCGACGTCGACCACACCGACACCGCACCGCGTCAGGCCGGGGTCGATGCCGAGCACGCGCAGCGAGGAGGTCACTCCCCCAGGCTAAGCCGGACGACCCGCAGCGCCCGTCCGCCGCGCCTAGGCGTCGTCGTTCTCGAGCTCGGCCTGCACCTCGGCGGTGAGGTCGAAGTTCGTGAACACGTTCTGCACGTCCTCGCTGTCCTCCAGCGCGTCGATCAGGCGGAAGATCTTCCGGGCCGTGTCGGCGTCGATCTCGACCTTGAGGTTCGGCACGAATTCGACGTCGGCCGACTCGTAGTCGATCCCGGCATCCTGCAGCGCGCTGCGCACCGTGACCAGATCGCTGGCCTCGGTGACGATCTCGAAGCCCTCGGCGTGCGGTTCGATCTCCTCGGCGCCCGCCTCGAGCGCCGCCATCATGACGTCGTCCTCGGTCGTGCCCTCTGAGCCGACGACGATGACGCCCTTGCGGCTGAAGTTGTACGCGACGCTGCCGGGGTCGGCGAGGGTTCCGCCGTTGCGGCTGAGCGCCGTGCGCACCTCCGCCGCGGCACGGTTCTTGTTGTCCGTCAGACACTCGATCATGAGGGCGACGCCGTTGGGTCCGTAGCCTTCGTACATGATCGAGAGGTACTCGACGGCCTCGCCGCCGATGCCTGCTCCGCGCTTCACTGCGCGGTCGATGTTGTCCTTCGGGACGGAGGTCTTCTTGGCCTTCTGGACGGCGTCGAAGAGGGTCGGGTTGCCCTGCAGGTCAGCACCGCCCAGCTTGGCGGCGACCTCGATGTTCTTGATGAGCTTGGCCCAGGACTTGGCGCGCCTGGAGTCGATGATGGCCTTCTTGTGCTTCGTGGTGGCCCACTTGGAATGCCCGGACATATGTCTCCGCTCGTCGTATCCGCCCAGGAGCTCGCACCCAGGGCATCGTCTATTCTAACGAACTGCTCGAGTGGCGCAGGATGGAGACATGCGCAGATCCCGTCACATCACCCCGACCGACCGCTCATCCGACGTGCGCGACGACGAGCCGACACCGGCCGATGCCCTGCGCTACCTGATCCATCTGCCGGACGACTACGACGCCGATCCGGGCAGACGCTGGCCCCTCGTGCTGTTCCTGCATGGTGCGGGAGAGCGGGGTTCCGAGCTCGACCTCGCTGCGACGCACGGCCCGCCGAAGCTCGCGGATGCCGGCCACGACTTCCCCTTCATCCTCGTCACTCCCCAGTGCTCCGAGTCGAGTCAGTGGGTCGCGGAGCTCTCGACGCTGTCCGGGCTGCTCGACGAGGTCATCGCGGCGCACCGGATCGATCCGGCACGCATATCGGTGACCGGACTCAGCATGGGCGGATACGGAACCTGGAGCCTGGCTGCGCGCTATCCCGATCGGTTCGCTGCGATCGCGCCGATCTGCGGCGGGCTGTGGTTGCAGAGCGCCGCGCCGATCCGGAGCGTACCCGTCTGGGCATTCCACGGCGACGCCGATGATGTCGTGCCGATCTCCGCGACGGAGCAGATCGTGACCGAGCTCCGGTCGCTCGACGCCGACGTGCGGTTCACGCGGTATGCGGGCGTCGGCCACGATTCCTGGACGGAGACATACGAGAATCCGGAGTTCTATGACTGGCTGCTCTCCCACCGGCGCACCAGCTGACGTCCCGGCGGGTCGCTCGCTCAGCCCTCGACGCTCCTCGTGCCGGAGCGTGCACGCGCGGCAGCCATCGCGGCCGTTCCTGGCAGCACGAGCGGAACATCGGCCTCCCCGTCCGGCATCCACTCGTCCCACCCATCGTCCAACGGCCAGGCGGCATCGATGACGAGGTCCGCTCCCGCGTGGTCCGCGAGCACACGCACGGCCTCGGCCTGCTCCGGCGAGAACCGGCCCTGGTCGACCGCGGCTGCGAGTTCGTCCGCGTCCTTGAGCCAGACGTCCTCCTCGCCACGGTGCTCGGCGTCGATCCACAGATCCAGCACGAGATCGCGGGTGAACACGGCCGCCTCCTCCCCCGCGATGCGTCGGTGCGGAAGCTCGATGTTGACGTATACGCCGTCGGCCGTCCCGTCTTCACGCCGGAAGAACCACACCGACCACGGCTTTCCGGTCGGTGCGACTCGCAGGATGCCCGGCCCCGTCCAGGTGCCCTCGACGGCCTGCCACGGCACCAGGAAGCGCTCCTCGAGCGGGACCTCGCGCGGGTGTCGGCCGTCGGACGGAACGGCGTCGAGGCGAGCCGACCCCGACGGCGTCCAGGCCACGAGTCCGCGGTCGTCATCTCGCACGACGCGCGCCGTCTCGAGCACCCGTCCGTAGCGCCAGAGGATCTGCTGCCCGATGGCGAAACGTGGCGCAGACGAGCGGCTCGACGCGATCGACCGCTCGTACGCGGGGTCCGCGTGAGCGGCGGCCTGGTCAGGCGTGTCGAGCTCGGCGATCGCCTCGGCAAGCGGACGACTCGCGGTCGCGATCCGCGCCCAGTCGGCACCGCGTCTGCCCACGAGTTCGACCGTGCCTCCGCTCGCGCTGACTCCGGTCGTCCCCAGTGGCGTTCGCATGCCGCCACCGTACCCGGCGCGCCGGCGGCGGCTCCGCACCCCGCGGTGATTCGATCGAGGACGCGGCGATGGAAGCGCCACTCCCCTGCGGTCTGCGGGGAAGCCCGCCCAGGGCATCATCTATTCTGACGAACCACCCCGACGCTCCGCCGCGGCAGCGTGCGGGGACTCACCCTTCGGGCGAGCCGGGCTGACACGGAACGCGAGAGATGGAGCCGGATGATGATCACAGGCGCTGACCGACTGCGCCCCGGCTGGGAGACCCTCCCCTCGGAACTGCGGGCACGTATCATCGCTGCGATCGGCGGGACCTACGTGTCCGACGCCCCGGCGCACGGCGGGTTCAGCGCCGGATATGCCGGTGTGGTGACGACCAGCGCCGGGCGGGCCTTCGTCAAGGCCTGCGCGGCCGATTGGCACGCGGACTCGCGTCACTTCGTCCAACAGGAGATCGAGATCCTGGCGCTTCTTCCCCCGACGATCGCCCCGGCAGTCATCGCTGCCATCGACGGCCTGGCCGGCACCGCTCTCGTGATCGAAGCCATCGATGGCAGGCACCCGGGCGATCCCTGGGCGGTCGACGACCTTCATGCGATCGCGGCCGTCCTCGGGCGACTCGCCACGACACCCGCCCCGGTCGGGATGGTCGGCGCGGAGGCCCGGCTGGTACCGGGATTCACCCGCTGGCGGGATATCGCCGCCGATACGCGCCTCCTCGGCGGGCTGCCCCACTCGCTCCGCAACCGGATGCCGGACCTGCTGCATCTCGAGAAGAGCTTCCAAGCGGCAGTCACGGGCGACGTCATCGTTCACGACGACGTCCGCGCCGACAACATCCTGATCCGACATCACCGAGCACATCTGCTGGATTGGCCGCACGCGCGTCGAGGCGCCGCGTGGATCGACGTCCCCGGCTTGCTGCCGAGCATCGAGGCGTCCGGCGGCCCTCGCTGCGAGGATGCCTGGCGCATCTTCGAAGAGCACGGCGCACCGCCAGCTGAGGCGCTGCTCACTGTGACCTCCGGGTTCGCCTCGTATTTCTGGTTCTGGCAGGGGCAAGCCGACATCCCGGAGCTCCCGGGTCTGCGCGCCTTCCAGCGCGCTCAGGCTGTGCCGGCCCTGCGCTGGCTGACCACGATGCTCTGACTCGACGATCCGGTGCACGGCTCCCGAGATCGGTGTGGCGCGAGACCGGCCGCGGGTGTAGTCCTGACGCATGGACCAGCGTGGCTTCGACGACAGAACACGTGCGCTCGCCGCCGCCCACCGTCGCGCGACGGAGTTCCTGGGGAGCCTCGACGACCGACCGGTATGGCCGCGTGCGAGCCTCGACGAGATGGTGGATGCCTTCGGCGGACCGCTTCCTGACGATGGCACCGATCCGGCGCAGGTGATCGAGGAGATCGCGACCAACGCCGACCCCGGACTCGTCGCGATCCCCGGAGGACGATTCTTCGGCTTCGTGATCGGCGGCACGTACCCGGCGGCACTCGCCGCCGATTGGCTCGTCTCGACCTGGGACCAGAACTCCGGCTCCTCGGCGTTGGCTCCTGCGACGGTCGCCATGGAGCGGGTTGCGGGCGGGTGGATGCTGGACCTCTTCGGCCTGCCGGCCTCGGCGAGCGTCGGGTTCGTCACCGGTGGGCAGCTCGCGAACTTCACCTGTCTCGCGTCGGCGCGCCAGGCTGTGCTGGCCAGGACCGGGTGGGACCTGGCCGAGCGCGGGCTGCGATCTGCGCCGCCACTGCGCTTCGTCGTCGGCGCAGATCGCCACAGCTCCATCGATCGCGCTGCGCGCTTCCTCGGAATCGGACGGGCGGAGCTGATCATCATCGACTCCGACGACCAGGGACGGATGCTGTCCGACGCGCTCGAGCGCGAGCTTCGCGTGAGCACGGGACCCTTGATCGTCTGCCTGCAGGCCGGGGAGGTGCACACCGGCGCCTTCGACGACTTCCAGACGCTGATCCCGATCGCTCGGGCACACGAGGCCTGGGTGCATGTCGACGGAGCCTTCGGACTCTGGGCTGCCGCCTCTCCGGCGCTCCGATCGCTCACGGCGGGCATGGAGCACGCGGACTCCTGGGCGACCGACGGGCACAAGACCCTCAATGTGCCGTACGACTGCGGCATGGCGATCGTGCGCGACCCCGCCGACTCGATCGCCGCGTTCCGCACCGGCGGTGACTACCTGATGTACACGGGGCTCGACCCGTGGGACGTGACTCCCGAGCTCTCCCGGCGTGCACGCGGTGTGCCGGCCTGGGCTGCGCTGCGCAGCCTCGGCCGCTCCGGCATCGTCCAGCTGATGGACCGGCTGCACGCGAACGCCCTGGCGATGGCGTCAGGACTGCGCTCCATCCCGGGAGTGCACGTCGTCAACGATGTCGACTACACCCAGGTCATGTTCCGACTCGACGACGACGACGCCACGCGCGCCCTCGGTCGCGCGATCCTCGACGAAGGGACGGCAGCGGTGACCGGGGCGGAGTGGCGGGGCCGGGCCACGCAGCGCTGCTCGATGTCGTCGTGGGCCACGACGACCGACGACATCGACCGCACGGTGGCCGCGATCCGAGCACTGGTGTTCGACGCCTAAGCGTGCGTCGATTCCCGTGTCAGGGCGAACGTCTCTGCGAGGTCGAGGAAGCGCTCGTGGAAGCGCGTCTCCCCGTCCACCTCCGGGTGGAAGCTCGTGCCGAGCAGGCTGCCCTGCTGCACGGCGACCACGGTCCCGTCAGGCAGCGATGCCAGGACGTCGACGCCGGCTCCGACACGTTCGACGACGGGGGCGCGGATGAAGGTCGCGTGCACCGCCGGCTCGCCGAGTGCAGGCACGTCGAGGTCCGTCTCGAAGGACTCGGTCTGGCGACCGAACGCATTGCGCCGAACCGCGACGTCCATGCCGCCGAACGACTCCTGGCCGTCGATGCCGTCGAGCACGTCGTCGGCGAGGAGGATGAGCCCGGCGCACGTGCCGTACATCGGCATCCCCGCAGCGATCGCCGCGCGGATCGGCTCCTGCATCCCGAACAGGCGCGAGAGCTTGTCGATCACGCTCGACTCGCCGCCCGGGAGCACCAGGCCGGAGACGGTCGCGAGCTCGTCCGGACGGCGGACGAGCACGACCTCGGCGCCGAGCCCCCTGAGCAGGGCGGCGTGCTCCCGCACGTCGCCCTGCAGCGCGAGGACTCCGACTCGAGCGTTACCAGCCACGCTCGGACAGGCGGTGCGGCGCGGGCAGGTCGGAGACGTTGATGCCGACCATCGCCTCGCCGAGTCCGCGAGAGACCTCCGCGACGACCTTCGCGTCGTCGTAGAACGTGGTGGCCTTGACGATCGCCTTGGCCCGCTCAGCCGGGTTGCCGGACTTGAAGATGCCGGAGCCGACGAAGACGCCGTCGGCGCCGAGCTGCATCATCATCGCGGCATCCGCAGGCGTCGCGACGCCGCCGGCCACGAACAGCACGACCGGGAGCGTGCCCGTCTCGGCGATCTCGGCGACCAGCTCGTACGGTGCCTGCAGTTCCTTCGCTGCGACGAACAGCTCGTCCTTCGTCATGGACCGCAGCACGTTGATCTCGGAGCGGATCTTGCGGATGTGCTTCGTCGCCTCGGAGACGTCGCCGGTGCCGGCTTCGCCCTTGGAGCGGATCATCGCCGCGCCTTCGTTGATGCGGCGGAGCGCCTCACCGAGGTTGGTCGCACCGCAGACGAACGGGACCGTGAAGCCGAACTTGTCGATGTGATTCACGTAGTCGGCGGGCGACAGCACCTCGGACTCGTCGATGTAGTCGACACCGAGCTCCTGCAGGACCTGGGCCTCGACGAAGTGACCGATGCGCGCCTTCGCCATCACGGGAATCGACACCGCGTCGATGATGCTGTCGATCATGTCGGGGTCGCTCATCCGTGAGACGCCGCCCTGCGCACGGATGTCGGCCGGCACCCGCTCGAGCGCCATGACGGCGACCGCGCCGGCATCCTCGGCGATCTTGGCCTGATCGGCGGTGACGACGTCCATGATGACGCCGCCCTTGAGCATCTCGGCCAGGCCGCGCTTCACGCGCGCTGATCCGGTGGTGGCCTGTTCGGTGACGGTCATGACGGTCCTCTCGGAAGAACGGATCGCATGCATTGCGCGATCCAAAGTCAGATTTGATCTATGTCAAAAGATAGCACCGTCCGGGACGACCTAGAATCAAGGGGATGAGCGACGAGATCACAGGAACCACGGCGGCAGAGATCGCCGACAGCGTGCGCGCGCTGCTCGAACGCGGCACCCTGCGTTCCGGTGCGCTGCTCCCCCCTGTGCGCGAACTCGCCGCGACGCTCGGCGTCAACCGGAACACCGCCGTCGCCGCCTACCGACAGCTGGCGCAGGCTGGCCTCGTCGTCTCTCGCGGGCGCGCCGGCACCGTCGTCGCCGGGATGGATGCCGTCGCGCAGGAGGGATATGCCTCCGACACCGTGCTGCGCGACGTCGGCACCGGCAACCCGGACCCCGCACTGATCCCCGATCCCTCAGCCGCACTCGCCACGGTCGCCGGTCGCCCCGTGCTGTACGGCGAGCCCGTGATCGATCGCGGACTCGAGCGCTGGGCCAACGAGTGGGTCGCACCGGATCTCGACGGCAGCGAGTTCAGGATCACGATCACCAGCGGCGCCGTCGACGCGGTCGAGCGTCTGCTCGCGCAGGCGCTGACACGTGATGACGCGGTTGCCCTCGAAGACCCGTGTTTCCTCGCCAGCATCCATACCGTTCGTCTCGGCGGGTACCGGGCTGTGCCGGTGCCCGTGGATGCCGAGGGAATGACCGTCGATGGACTGCGTGCGGCGCTCGCCGCAGGCGTCAGGGCGATCATCTGCACCCCACGCGCTCAGAACCCGACCGGCGCGAGCCTCTCCGCCGGCCGAGCCGCAGAACTTCGCGCCGTGCTCGTCGATCACCCGTACGTGCTGCTGATCGAGGACGACCACTACTCGATGCTGTCGCAGCGTCGATACGAGAGTCTGATCAGCGCGACCCACCGGCGCTTCGCGCTCATCCGCTCGGTCTCGAAGTTCCTCGGTCCAGACATGTGCCTCGCGATCGCGGCCACCGACACCGAGACCGCCGAACGTCTCGCGATGCGACTGAGTCCGGGCACCACCTGGGTGAGTCACCTGCTGCAGCGGCTGACGCTCGCGCAGCTCACCGAACCGGATGCCGTCGCCCGCGTCGCCGCCGCCGGCGCACATTACGCGGAGCGGAACGAGGCGTTCTCGGCACGGCTGCGCGATCACGGCATCCCGACTCCCGACACCGAGGGCCTCAGCCTCTGGGTCGAACTCCCCCAGCCCGCACGACAGGTCTCCGAACGACTGATGCGCCGCGGCTGGCTCGCCCGCACCGGCGACGACTTCGCCCTCGGCGATCGAGCGGAGCCCTCGCACCACCTGCGCCTGACCGTGCATGATCTGTCCGACGACGATGCGGACACGCTCGTCGCCGACCTCGTCTCCGCAGCCGGCATCCCTGCCGTCGCCGGACAGGCGACGCGATGACCACCCGACGCGGGCAGCGGCCCGCCCTGAATGAAAGGATCGGGAGATGAAGATCCTCTCCATCCAGTCCGCCGTCGCGTACGGCCACGTCGGCAACTCGGCAGCGGTCTTCCCGCTGCAGCGCATCGGGGTCGAGGTGCTCCCCGTCTACACGGTGAACTTCTCCAACCACACCGGCTACGGCGACTGGCGCGGCCCCATGATCTCCCCTGACGACGTGCGCGAGGTCATCACCGGCATCGAGGACCGCGGCGTCTTCGACAGGATCGACGCCGTGCTCAGTGGCTACCAGGGCGGCGAAGGCATCGGCGATGTGATCATCGACGCCGTCGCACGGGTCAAGGCGGCGAATCCGAAGGCGCTGTACGCCTGCGACCCCGTGATGGGCAATGCGAAGTCCGGATGCTTCGTCGCGCCCGCGATCCCGGTGCTGCTGCGCGAGAAGGTCGTGCCGGTCGCCGACATCATCACGCCGAACCAGTTCGAGCTCGGCTTCCTGACCGAGACCGAGCCGGACACCCTGGAGTCCACGCTCGCATCGGCCGATCTGGCGCGCGCGATGGGCCCGCGCACGATCCTCGTCACGAGCGTCGAGCGCCCGGACCGCGAGGAGGGCACGATCGAGATGCTCGCCGTCGACGACAACGGCGCCTGGATCGTGCAGACCCCGCATCTGCCGATGAAGGCGAACGGCTCCGGCGACGTCACCGCCGCGCTCTTCACTGCGCACTACGTCGAGACCGGCAGCGCGCAGATCGCGCTCGAGCGCACGGCATCCAGCGTCTACGACCTGCTCAAGGCCACGCTCGACTCGGGTGACCGCGAGCTGCAGCTCGTCGAGGCGCAGGAGTTCTACGCGAACCCGCGGATGCAGTTCGCCGCTCGACAGGTGCGCTGAGGCTCAGCGCGGCCAGGCGTTCGCCACGGCCTCCCGCACCTCGCCGAGGAGCTGCGGGAGCGCCTTGGTCTTGGCGATGATCGGGAAGAAGTTCGCATCCGACGTCCACCGCGGCACCACGTGCTGGTGCAGGTGTCCATCGACGCCGGCACCGGCCACGGCGCCCTGGTTCATGCCGAGGTTGAAGCCGTCGCAGCGCGACACCTCGCGCAGGACGCGCATGCCGATCTGCGTCAGTGCGCCGATCTCGGCGACCTCTTCCGGCGTCGCCTGGTCGTAGGTCGCGATATGGCGGTACGGGCACACCAGCAGGTGACCGGAGTTGTACGGGAACAGGTTCAGCAGCACGTAGGCGGTCTCGCCGCGAGCGACGATCAGCCGCTCGGCATCCGGATGCTTCGGCGCCTCGCAGAACGGGCACTCTTCGCGCAGCGGCTCGGGCCCCGCCTGGATGTACGCCATCCGGTGCGGGGTCCACAGCCGCTGGAACTCGTCGGGCACACCTGCGAAGAGCCCGGCTTCCTCCAGCTCAGCCACCGTCGGGTCCCTGAGCTCGTCGAACGGTCACGCCAGGTCCCCTGCCGTCTGCACGAGCGTGTGCGCCTCGATCGCAGCACGGATGCGGGCGACAGCGTCCGCGACCGGGACGCCGTTCTCCTGCGTGCCGTCACGGTAGCGGAACGAGACCGTACCGGCGGCACGGTCCTGCTCGCCGGCGATCAGGAGCAGCGGCACCTTGCCGGTCGTGTGCGTGCGGATCTTCTTCTGCATCCGATCGTCGGAGGCGTCGAGTTCGGCACGGACACCGGAGTCCCGCAGCGTGGTGATGACCTGGCCCAGGTAGTCGGCGAACTCGTCGGCGACGGGGACTCCCACGACCTGCAGTGGTGACAGCCACACCGGGAAGTCGCCGGCGTAGTGCTCGAGCAGGATCGCGAAGAACCGCTCGATCGAGCCGAACAGCGCGCGGTGGATCATGATCGGACGCTTCTTCTGGCCGTCCTTGTCCATGAACTCGAGGTCGAAGCGCTCCGGCAGGTTCGGGTCGACCTGGACGGTCGAGAGCTGCCAGGTGCGACCGATCGCGTCACGCGTCTTCAGGTCGATCTTGGGGCCGTAGAACGCTGCCTCGCCCGGAACCTCGGTGAGCTTGAGACCCGAGGCGACGGCGACACGGCGCAGTGCGTCGGTCGAGGACTCCCAGAACTCGTCGGAGCCGATCCACTTGGACTTCTCGTCGTCCTTCATCGACAGCTCGAGCTCGAAGTCGGTCAGACCGAAGTCGCGCAGCATCGACAGGATGAAGTCGAGGACCTTCGCGACCTCCTCCTCGAGCTGGTCGGGCGTGACGAAGAGGTGCGAGTCGTCCTGGGTGAAGCCACGGACGCGGGTCAGGCCGTGCAGCGCGCCGGAGAGCTCGTTGCGGTAGACCGTGCCGTTCTCCGCGAGCCGCAGCGGCAGGTCGCGATAGCTGCGTGCGCGCTCCTTGTAGATCAGGATGTGCATCGGGCAGTTCATGGGCTTCAGGTAGTAGTCCTGGCCATGCTTGGTGATGTTGCCCTCGTCGTCGCGCTCCTCGTCCATCACGATGGGCGGGAACATTCCGTCCTTGTACGTGACGAGGTGGTTCGAGGTGAGGAAGAGGTCTTCCTTCGAGATGTGCGGGGTGTACACGTAGGTGTACCCGCCCTCGATGTGGCGCTTGCGGGCGTGCTGCTCCATCTCGCCACGGATCATGCCACCGCGGGGGTGCCACACCGACAGACCGGAGCCGATCTCCTCGGGGAACGAGAAGAGGTCGAGCTCCTTGCCGAGGCGACGGTGATCGCGCTTGGCGGCCTCTTCCAGACGGTGCTGGTAGGCGCGCAGCTCGTCCTTGGTCGGCCAGGCGGTGCCGTAGATGCGCTGCAGCTGCGGGTTCTTCTCGCTGCCGCGCCAGTAGGCGGCGGCGATACGGGTGAGGTCCCAGCCGTTGCCGATCATGCGGGTGTTCGGCAGGTGCGGTCCGCGGCAGAGGTCCTTCCAGACGACCTCGCCGTCACGCGTGGTGTTGTCGTAGATCGTGAGCTCACCCTCGCCGACCTCGACGGAGGCGCCCTCGGCGACCTCCTTGCCAGGGCCCTTGAGACCGATCAGCTCGAGCTTGAACGGCTCGTCGGCCAGTTCCGCGCGCGCCTCGTCGTCGGTCACGACACGACGGACGAACCGCTGCCCCTCGCGGATGATGCGCTGCATCTCCTTCGAGATGGCCTTGATGTCTTCAGGGGTGAACGGAGTCTCCACGCCGAAGTCGTAGTAGAAGCCGTCGGTGATGGGCGGACCGATGCCGAGGTTGGCCTGCGGATTGATGCGCTGCACCGCCTGCGCGAGCACATGGGCCGCGGAGTGGCGGAGGATGTTCAGCCCGTCCGCGCTGTCGATCGTGACCGCCTCGACCTCATCGGTGTCTGTCACGGTCGTGGCGAGATCCTTGAGATCGCCGTTGACGCGCATCGCGACGACGTTTCGGTCAGTGAACAGGGCGAAGCCGTCATTCGGCCGGGCGTTTTCAGGCACAGAAACTCTCCATCTGGGTCGATACCCAGGGTACTCGCATGGCCAGGCCCTCCTGACCGCTACGCGACGGTATCGGATGCCGCGTCGGATGCCGTCGGCGCGAGGATGATGATGGCCGCGCCGAGCAGGGCGATCGCCGACCCGATCCAGTCCCACATCGTCGGCTTGAACCCGTCGACGATGATCCCCCATGCCAGCGATCCGGCGATGAAGATGCCACCGTACGACGCGAGCACGCGCCCGAAGTTCGCGTCCGGCTGCAGTGCGGCGATGAAGCCGTACGCGCCGAGCGCCATCACGCCGAGCACCGCGAAGATCCACCCGCGGTTCTCCTTGACCGCCTGCCAGATCAGCCAGGCGCCGCCGATCTCGGCGACGGCGGCGAGAACGAAGAGGATCAGGATGCGCGCCACTGTCATCGCTCCAGTGTGGCAGTCGGTCGCGCTCAGCCGCGCTGATCGGAGCCGCTCGACGGGATGACGAGCCCCGACTCGTATGCCTGGATCACGAGTTGCGCCCGATCGCGTGCGTGGAGCTTCGACATGATGCGGTTCACATGGGTCTTCGCTGTGTGCGGCGAGATCACGAGACCCTCTGCGATGTCCTGGTTCGACGACCCGCCGGCCACGAGCAGCAGCACTTCCCGCTCCCGCTCTGTGAGCTGGCGCAGCGGCTCGCGCTCCCAGGCGTCAGCCCGCGGATGCTGCGGCAGCACAGAGCGCTCGATCAGCGCTCTGGTGGCGGCCGACGACAGCAGGGCTTCGCCGCGGTGGACCACCCGCACAGCGCTGACGATGTCTTCCGGCTCGGCACCCTTGCCGATGAACCCGCTCGCACCGGCGCGAAGTGCGGCGACCACGTAGTCGTCTTCCTCGAAGGTCGTGAGGATGAGCACCCGGGTCGTCGTCGACAGCGGCGTGCTCATGATCTGCGCGGTGGCGGCGATGCCGTCGAGTTCCGGCATCCTGATGTCCATCACGACGACGTCCGGCGTCGTCTCGTGCACGGCCGCGACCGCCTCGCGTCCGTTCGACGCCTCGCCGACCACCTCGATGCCGCCGTCGACGAGGATGTCGCGGACTGCCTGCCGCACCAGCGGTTGATCATCGACGACGAGCACCCGGATCATCGCGTCTCTCCGTCGAGGGGGATCCGAACCGCGAGGTGGAACGCGTCGCCGTTCCGAGCGGTCTGCGCCTCTCCTCGGACCGCGACGACGCGCTCGCGCAGCCCGCGCAGCCCGTGCCCACCGCCCTCCGCCACGGCGTCCGATGCTGCGACCGCTCGGTTGGCGACGCTGATGCGGAGCGCCCCGTCTGCCGCCCGAAGTCGCAGGATCGCACTGCCGTCCGCCCCGTGCTTGTGCGCGTTCGTCAATCCCTCGAGGACGACCAGGTACGCCACGTGATCGCTCGCCGGCGACAGGGTGGGACGATCGGGATCATCCTGCAGATCGACGTCCAGCCCCGCCGCACGGAACTGCGTGACCAGGTCGTCGAGCCCGGCGAGGCCGACCTGCGGATGGAGGTCGCGGAGGTCGTCCGGATCATCCGAGCGGAGCAGCGCCATCAGCCCGCCGATATCAGCGAGCACCGTGCGAGAGGAGCGCCGGATGGTGCTCAGGGCCTCTCGTGCACGCTCAGGACGGGTCTCCAATGCGGAGGACGCCACACCCGCGTTGAGGCTGATGACCGAGATCTGATGCGCGACCACGTCGTGCAGGTCGCGGGCGATGCGCACCCGCTCCTCGGCGACGCGTCGCCGCGCCTCTTCATCACGCCCCTGCTCGGCCCGCTCCGCTCGTTCGGTCATCGCGGAGACGAACTCGCGTCGCGACCGGGTCGCATCGCCCAGCGCACCGGCCAGCGCGATGATGAGGATGAACTGCAGCGCGCGAGGATCGAAGAGATCGCCGTCGAGCGGGATCGCGTTGGAGAAGAAGACGACCGCCGTCGCCGCGCTCACGGTCACGATGCCGACCAGTCGCCCTCGGCGATCGACGACGGCGAACGCGCTGATCGCGACCGCGATGAGCCCGCTCGGCGACAAGACACCCGTGACGGCCAGGGTCACCGCGCACAGCAGGCTGACCGCGAGCACGACGAGCGGACGCCGTCGACGGAACGGCATCGCGGCCGCAGGGACGAGTGCGACGACGAGCCACCACCCGCTTGCGCGGAACGCCTCGTCCGGGAACGGCGACACGGCGAACAGCACGACGACGACCACGGCGATCGCGTCGCCGAGCGGCGCCGCGATTCCTGGATGACGAGGTGCCGGCATCTCTCCAGTATTCCCCGCGCCGCCGGCTCCCGGATCCCCCGCCGGGATGAGCTGCGTGTACTGCGATCGCGGTACACGGGTGTCTGCGGCAGGTCGATGCAGCAGCGGATGCTCAACGGCACGCTGGAATGAGGGCGCACAGCGCGTGCGTCGAGAGAGGTCGGCATGAAGAAGCCTGTCAAGAGAGTGCTCATCGCACTCGCATCCGTCGTCGCTGTGATCGCAGTCGGACTGGCGACCACCACCGTGGGGAACGCGGTGGCCACAGCGGTCGAGCAGGATCGCATCGAGCCGTACGGCCAGAAGGTCACGGTGGACGGGCATGAGATGAACGTCTCGATCACCGGCGATGGTCCGGAGGACATCGTGCTCCTGCCTGGGTTCGGCACCGCATCGCCCGTGCTCGATTTCGAGCCGCTCGTCGCCGACCTCGCGAAGGATCATCGTGTCATCGTGGTCGAGCCGTTCGGCTACGGCCTGAGCGATGGCACGGATCGTGCCCGCACCACCGACAACATCGTGACCGAGACGCACGCCGCACTCCAGGAGCTCGGCGTCGACGACTACGTCCTGATGGGGCATTCCATCGCCGGCATCTACGGCATCCAGTTCGCGAACCGGTATCCCGATGAGGTGCGGGCGTTCGTCGGGATCGACAGCAGCGTTCCAGGGCAGCCCGGTTCGGAGACGGAGCTGCCGGTCGGGCTCTTCGGTGCTGCGAAGAATCTGGGGCTGGTCCGACTCATCGCGTCGTTCCGCGGCACTGGCTACGACGAGTCCGTCTACTCGGAAGAGGCGCAGGAGCAGATCGCCCTGCTCACGAACCGGAACACGCTGAGCCCCACCTACCTGAATGCGATGTCACTGCTCCACGCGAACTTCGAGGATGCGCTCGGCACGAGCTTCCCCGAAGACCTCCCGCTGCTGCTGTTCGTCGTTGCGAACAATCCGACCGTGCCCACGTGGCTGGAACTGCACGAGGAGCAGGCGGCGGCCGTCGCGGACGGCACCGTCGTGCCGATCGACGGGGAGCATTATCTCCATCACGCCAACGCGCAGCAGATCGCCGACGAGTTCCGCGCCTGGGAGCGCACGAGGATGCCCGCCGCCGAGTGACGTCGGAACCCGGGTGTGCTCAGCGCCGGCTGAGCTCACCCGATCCCGACACGTCCTTCGTGACGCGGGCGTCGCCGCCGTAGGAGACATCACCGCTGCCGTCGAGCACGACCTCGAGCCCCGCAGTCGCGGTGATGTCAGCGCCACCCGCACCGTGAACGCCGACGAACGCACTGATGCTGCGGAGGTCGGCGGCCTCGTACTCCCCACTCCCGTTCAGCTCGACCCGCTGCGTGTCTGCGGTCCCGTCTACGGCGGCTCCGCCCGAGCCGTCGATGCGTACCGTCAGGGTCTGCACCTTCGCGCCCGCGACGGTGACCTCGCCGGAGCCGTCCATCGTGATGTCGGTGCTCGCCGCGTCGATGCCCGTGGCCAGGACGTCGCCCGAACCGCTCGAGACGATCACCGGCGCGCTCGCGCCCGTGAAGTCGACCGTCGCGTCGCCTGAGCCGAGCACGGTGATCGATTCCAACGACGTCACGGTGAGCTCGTAACTGATCTTCCCGCCGGGCAGCATCGATCCGTCCTTCATGTCCAGACGCAGCACGCCGTTCGAGACCTCGGCCGTGAGACGGTCGATGATCCGCTCTCCGGCGGTCACAGTCAGAGCGGGAGCTGCGCCGACCGAGACCGTCAGGTCGCCCTCGGTGCTGAGCTCGACCATGCGCACATCGGAGATCTCGCGCTGCTCGGAGATGCGTGCACCCGCCTCGATCGACGAGCACCCGCAGAGTGCCGTCGCAGCGGCGGCGACGAGCACGGCGGCCGAGAATGTGAGAAGACGTGAGCGCATGCCATCAGCGTAGGTATCCGACGAAGCCTGACGACAGCTACCGGGGTGCCATTGTGGTCTGCCTCCTGGGTATGAGTCCGAATGCACCCTGCCGGAGAACTTCACGTAGCGTGAACGGATGGACAGAGCAGTCGCACGATGGATCCTGGCGATCGCGCTCGGCGCGATCGGGGTCAGCCATTTCCGCAGCACCCGTGGATTCCGAGTGGTGGTTCCGGACTGGGCCACCCGCCTGACCCGACTCGACAAGGATGCGATCGTGATCGCGTCCGGTGCAGCGGAAGTCGCGCTCGCCGCAGGGCTCCTCGCACTGCCAGGGGAGCGCCGCCGAGTCGGCTGGGCGACCGCCGCGTTCTTCGTCGCCGTGATGCCAGGCAACGTCCACCAGTGGCAGACGAAGCGATCGACGCCGGGACTCGACACGGATGCTCGACGGTTCGGCAGGCTGTTCCTGCAGCCGCTCCTGGTCGCCTGGGCGCTGTGGTCGACCGGTGGCGAGGCGCCGCGTCGCCGGAACCGCCGTCGGCGCTGAAGGACGGGCAGTGACCGTGAGCTCGGAGAGAATGGTGCCATGACGTCCCCTTCGCTCGTGTGGTTCCGCGATGACCTCCGCCTGGCCGACAACCCGGCACTGCGGGCGGCGATCGATCGAGGAGAACCGGTCATCGCCCTGTATGTGCTCGACGAGGAGTCACCCGGCATCCGCGCTCTCGGGGGCGCTGCGCGCTGGTGGCTGCACCACTCGCTGGCATCGCTCGACGAACGGCTCCGAGAGCGCGGCGGTGCGCTCGTGCTGCGTCGAGGTCCGGCCGAGCGGGTGGTCCGGGAGACCGTGACGGATGCCGGAGCCGGCGCCGTGTTCTGGAACCGCCGGTACGGGGGCGCCGAGCGCGAGATCGATGCGTCCCTGAAGTCGTCGCTCCGGGCCGATGGACTCGAGGTCGCCTCGTTCGCGGCATCGCTGCTGCACGAGCCGTGGACCGTGACGACCGGCAGCGGCACGCACTACTCCGTCTTCACGCCGTTCTGGCGCGCATGCCTCGCACTTCCGGCCCCTCGCGCTCCGCTGCCAGAGCCTCGAACGGTCGAACGCCCGACTCGTCTCCCGGCATCCGATTCCCTCGACGACTGGGAGCTGTTGCCGACCCGTCCCGACTGGGCCGGCGGCTTGCGCGAGACCTGGGAGCCCGGCGAACCGGCCGCACGGCGGCGCCTGCGCACCTTCCTCGACGAAGACCTCGCGCACTACGACCGTGCCCGTGATGAGCCCTCGGCCGGAGCCACCTCGCTGCTGTCTCCGCACCTCCGCTGGGGCGAGATCAGCCCGTTCACGGTCTACGACGAGGCGGTCGCGGTCGACGGCGCCGGCGGATTCCTGTCGGAGCTCGGGTGGCGCGAGTTCGCCTGGCACACGCTCTACCACTCGCCCGATCTCGCGACCCAGAACCTCCGGCGCGAGTACGATGCCTTCCCCTGGCCGCGCCTCCGCCCGACCGAGCTCGCGGCATGGCAGCGCGGCGACACCGGCATCCCGCTCGTGGACGCCGGGATGCGCGAACTCTGGCACACCGGATACATGCACAACCGCGTGCGGATGGTCACGGCATCCTTCCTCGTGAAGAACCTCCTGATCGACTGGCGGCAGGGCGAGCAGTGGTTCTGGGACACGCTCGTCGACGCGGACGGCGCCAGCAATCCCTTCAACTGGCAGTGGGTCGCCGGCTCCGGCGCCGATGCCGCGCCCTACTTCCGCGTGTTCAACCCGGAACTCCAGGCCAAGAAGTTCGACGCGCAGCGGCTCTACATCAACCAGTGGGCGGCGGATGCTCCGACCGAGCCGATGGTCGATCTCGGCGAGACGCGCAAGGCGGCGCTCGCCGCCTACGACGAGTTCAGGCGGGCGACCAGAAGCTCCGACTGAGCACTCCCCGCCGCGGCGCGTCATGGGCGCGACATGCCGCGAGTTTCATCGCCCGCAAAATTAATCCAATCCGCGCAGAGGTTCCCTCCGAACCTCTTGTATGTCGCTCTCCCCCTCCGCGCCATCATTTCTGCTGTCTCGCATCGTCACCGCTGTGCGAGAGGCCGTGCCGCAGCTCGCCGCGTTCGGCGGCGTCGGTCTGCTCGCCTTCATCGTCGATGTGGGCGGATACAACCTGCTCCGCGCCACCGTGATGGCCGACCAGGTCATCTGGGCGAAGGTCGTGTCCGTCACGGTCGCCACCGGCGTGGCCTGGCTCGGGCACCGCTATCTCACCTTCCGCACCACACGCCGACCGGCTGTCGCGAAGGAGCTCCTGCTCTTCGTGCTCGCCAACGGCGGCGGGCTGCTCATCGCCGCCGGCTGCCTGTTCGTCTCGCACTATGTCCTCGGATTCACGTCCGCGCTCGCGGACAACATCTCCGGAAACGTCATCGGGCTCGTCCTCGGCACGCTCTTCCGGTACTTCACCTATCGGTTCCTCGTCTTCCGGACCCCGCAGGAGGCAACAGCATGATCCTCCCCTTCACTCTCCGCCCGTTCGAGACCGACCCGGCTCCCGATCCGCTCCTCACGCCGGAGCCGAATCAGGCCCCCGCTCCCGACAGCGTCCCGAACCGCGAGGTCGTCGACCCTGGGCTCGCAGATCCCACACAGGGAATGACGGGTGTGGACTGGACAGCGGTCATCGGCTACAGCGGTCTCGTCGCCATCGCCCTCTCGCTCACGCTCGTGGCAGTGACGACGCTCTGGTGGATGCTCTACGCGTGGCGCTCGAAGACCACGTACGACAGCACCGCGTTCTCCAAGGAGCCGCACGCCCCGCAGCACACCTTCACACTCCTCGTGCCAGGCCGGCATGAGGAGGAGGTGATGGGCCAGACCCTCGACGCGCTCGCCGCGCAGACGCACCCGGACGTGCAGATCATCGCGATCGTCGGAGACGACGACCCTGGCACCACCGCCGTCGTCCGAGCGGCCGCCGCCCGGCATCCGGATCGCATCGAGGTCGTCGTCGACGACAGCGTGCCGAAGAACAAGCCGAAGGCCCTCAACCGGGCGCTCCCGTACGCCGCTGGCTCGATCATCGGCGTATTCGACGCCGAGGACGAGGTGCACCCAGAGCTGCTCCGGCACATCGACTCCAGGTTCACCGAGACCGGAGCGACGGTCGTGCAGGGCGGCGTGCAGCTCATGAACTTCCGGACCACGTGGTGGTCGCTGCGCAACGTGCTCGAGTACTACTTCTGGTTCCGCTCGCGGCTGCACTTCCACGCCGGCGCGCGCTTCATCCCGCTCGGCGGCAACACCGTCTTCGTCAAGAAGGATGCGCTGGTGCGCAACGACGGCTGGGATGCGGAGTGCCTGGCCGAGGACTGCGAGCTCGGCGTCCGCCTGTCGAGCCAGGGTGAGAAGGTCGTCGTGGCCTACAGTCCCGAGTACGTCACACGCGAGGAGACGCCCGGCACCCTGAAGTCCTTCTACAAGCAGCGCACGCGCTGGAACCAGGGCTTCCTCCAGGTGCTCCGCAAGGGCGAGTGGCGTTCGCTGCCGACCCGCTCGCAGCGGCTCTTCGCCCGCTACATGCTGGCGATGCCCTTCCTCCAGGCGGCCACCGGCCTCCTGATCCCGATGTCCGTGTTCCTGATCCTCGTGGTCAAGGTGCCGACGGTCGTCGCGCTGCTCACGTTCATCCCGCTCGCGCCGACCCTCGTGACCGTGGCGGTCGAGATCGCAGGCCTCGGCGAGTTCGGCAGGCTCTACGGGCAGAAGGTGCGAGCGCTCGACTATGTGCGACTCGTGCTCGGCACGATCCCCTTCCAGGTGCTGTTGGCCGGCGCCGCCATCCGCGCGGTGTTCCGTGAGCTCCGCGGAGAGCGTGGTTGGGAGAAGACGGAACACACCGGCGCGCACCGGGAGGATGACCCCTCGACGACCGTCACCGTGCAGGACCGCATCCCCGAGGGGGTCGCAGCATGAGCACCACACTCGAGCGGCCCACCGAGTCGCAGATCACCGAGCATGAGACCCCGCAGGCCGAGCATCGTCCGCCGATCGTCGTGCTGAGCCAGGGTGTGCGCCGCGTCGGCTCGTGGATCCGCGCGAACGCCCGCGATCTGTACTGGCTGTTGCCGGTGCTGCTGGTCAGCACCCTCGTCAGCTTCATCAACGTCGGCGGATCACCGCAGCGCATCGATGACGAGGGCACGTACACGGCGCAGGCCTGGGCGGTCACCCACCTCGGTGAGCTCGCCCACTACACCTACTGGTACGACCACCCGCCGCTCGGCTGGCTGCAGATCGCCGGCTACACGCAGCTCACCGGTGCCTTCGAACGCTGGGACATCTCGGTGCTCGCAGGACGAGAGGCCGTGCTGGTCGCCTCGCTGATCGCGGTCGTGCTGCTGTGGGCCCTCGCCCGCCGACTCGGCATGTCTCGTGGCGCCGCCGCTGCCACCGGCCTGCTGTTCGCGCTCTCGCCGCTGGCGCTGCAGTTCCACCGCACGGTCTACCTCGACAACGTCGCGGTGCCGTGGCTGCTGCTGGCGTTCTTCCTCGCGACGAACCGGCGAGGACAGCTCGCGGCGTTCGCCGGCTCCGCGCTCGCGTTCGGGATCGCAGTGCTGAGCAAGGAGACCTTCCTGCTCGCGCTGCCCATCCTCATCTGGGTGATGATCCGCAGCGCCCGCCGGGAGACGCGTCGCTACACGCTCTCGGTCGCCGCGAGCATCCTCACCCTCATCGGGGGCAGCTATCTGCTGCTCGCCGCTGTCAAGGGCGAGCTGTTCAGCGGCGCCGGCCGGGTGAGCCTGATGGATGGCATCACCTTCCAGCTCGGGTCCCGTGACGGCAGCGGCTCGATCACCGACCCGGACTCGCTCATCAACCGCACGCTCGGCATGTGGTGGCAGCTCGACCCCGTCTTCATCGTGGCCGGCCTGCTGGCCGCCGTCGCGGCGCTCTTCATCGCACGACTGCGGCCCTACGCGGTGCTGGTGCTCGCGATGACGGCGTTCATGTTCCGCCCAGGCGGCTACCTGCCGGTGCCCTACGTGATCATGCTGCTGCCCTTCGGCGCCCTGCTCATCGCCGGTGTCGTCGACGCCGCGTTCGCCCGACTGCGGCGAAAGGGCGCCGTACGGCGCCGACTCGCACTCGGCACCGTCGTCGTCGCCTCGATCGCGGCCATCGTCGCCGTGCCGCTGTGGACCACGCAGCTCCGTGGATTCGTGCTCGCCGACCTCGATCAGCCGCTGCGCGGCGCACAGGAATGGCTCATCGAGAACGCCTCGACCGATCAGCGCGTAATCGTCGACGACGCGATGTGGGTCGACCTGGTCAAGGCCGGCTGGGACCGCGACAACGTGATCTGGTACTACAAGCTCGACACCGACCCCGCCGTGCAGGCCCAGTCGCCGAACGGCTGGCGCGACGCGGATTACGTCGTCACGACGGACTCGATGCGCACCTTCCCCGGCGCCTTCCCGCAAGTGCAGGACGCGATCGACAACTCCGTCGTGGTCGCGTCCTTCGGGGCGGGCACGCAGGCCGTCGAGGTTCGCCGCGTGGCGGTGGACGGAGCCGAGCAGGCGGCGGTCTCCCAGGAGGATGCCGCGGCATCCCGTGCCGCACTCGGAACCCAGCTGGTCACAAACCCGCAGGTGACGCTGCAGGATGTCGATCGTGACCGCCTCACCGCAGGACAGGTCGATGCCCGGATCACCGCCGTGCTCGGCGCGCTGGCCGGCTCCGGCTCCGTCACGGTCTCCGGCTTCCCCATCGTCGACGGTGAGGACGACCGACCGTTCCGGCAGGTCGCCATCTCCTCGATCGGGGGCTTCCCGACCGTCGCAGATGGCGCGCTGAGCGACGACGCGCGAGCGCTGGTCGACACGCTCTCCGGCACCTACGAACCGAGCCGCATCGAGATCGAGGGCGACAGCATCGTGCTCCGCTACCCGGTCTCGTTGCAACCCACGCTTCCCTGACCTTTCACCCCCATCGAAGGAGCACATCATGAAGAATTCACGATTCCCGCACCTGACAGCCGCCCTGGCGACGGGAGCGACCGCAGTGCTGGTCGCGGTCGCCGCTCCCCTGCCCGCCGGCGCGACGACGACGCCGACCGCAGACTCCGGTGCGGTCTCGACCGCGGTCGGCGACTCGACCGGCTGGCTGCGGCTCGGCCATCTCTCCCCCGACACGAAGTCGGTCGACGTGAGGGTGTCCGCCCTCAGCGGTGGTTCGACCGTCTTCGAGCTGGACGGCGTCGCCTACGGTGACGTCTCGACCTACCAGTCACTGCCCGCGGGCAGCTACACCGTGAGCATGGTCCCCGCGGGAGCATCCGGTTCGAGTGTCCCGGTGATCTCCGAGACCGTCACGATCTCGGCTGACACCGCCACCACCGTCGCCGCCTACGGCCCGACGGCCGATCTGCAGGTTCGCGCCTTCGAGGACGACCTCACCCAGCCGAGCAGCGGCTCTGCGCGCATCCGCCTCATCCAGGCATCCACCCTCACTCCCGAGGTCGATGTGTCGACCTCGACGGGCGACTCGATCGCACAGGATGCGAAGGCCGGTTCCGCAACCGGCTACGCGGAGATCCCCGCCGGCGACTGGTCGCTCGAGCTCACCGGCAAGGGCGTCAGCGACACCGCGGAGGTGTCCGTCGACCCAGGCAGCGTCACGACGCTGTTCGTGCTCGACACCTCGAGCGGCGGACTCACCATCCTCCCGGTGCTCGACAGTGCCTCCGTCGGCGCCGCGCCTGACGGCGGTGTCGACACTGGTGGCGGCTACCTCGCATCCGCTGAGGTGAGCACGGTCGCACCGGCGAAGCTCCGGGGAGGGCTGCTCTGATGCGCCGCGGAACCATCATCGGGATCGCAGCGGGCGCGGTCGCCGTGACAGCGGGTGCCGCAGTGCTCGCCGTCGGGCTCACCACGTCCGACCACGCTCCGCCGGAGACGGCACCGGCGCCGGGAGCGACCTCGACTCCGCTGCCCTCGGATGGGAACGGAGCCCCCGAACTCGACGCGCCAGCGCTGGCTGCGGCGTTCCTCGACGAGTGGGTCGAGGACGGACGCGTCGTCCGGCACGACGAGGGCGGCGACACCGTCAGCGAAGGACAGGCCTACGGACTGTTCGCCGCTGTCATCGCCGACGACGAGCAGTCCTTCGACGAGATCTGGGACTGGACGACGGAAGAGCTCGTGCGCAGCGACGGTCTGATGGCCTGGCGCTGGGACGACGGCAGCGTCGTCGATGACGAGCCCGCATCCGATGCGGATCTGGATGCCGCGCGCGCCCTCGTGCTCGCGGGAGATCGATTCGACCGCGCCGATCTGCGCGAGGCAGGCGTCGGACTCGCGACCGTGATCGCCGATCGGCTGACCGTCGAGACTGAACGCGGCCGCATCCTGCTCCCCGGCCTCTGGGCTGCCGACCGGGAGCCGTACGCCTACAACCCGAGCTACGCGTCGCCCGTGGCGTACGAGGTGCTCGGCGACGCGACCGGCGACCCGCGGTGGGCCGAACTCCAGGCGGGAAGCGCCGACGTCACGGCCGAGATCCTCGGCGCGACCGACCTGCCGCCGGACTGGGCGCAGGTGCACGTCGACGGGCTCATCGAACCGATGCCCGGCCCCCTCGGCGAGGGCGACCCCGTGCAATACGCCTTCGACGCTCCTCGCCTGATGCTGCGGTACGCCGAATCCTGCACGCCTGACGACGTCGCACTCGCAGGACTGCCGTTCGCCACGCTCGACCGCGAGGAGGACGTCTCGTCCCGCCTCGACCTCGGCGGCGGCCCGCTCTCGGACGAGCAGTCCGCGCTCGGGTTCACCGCGCGCGCGGCGTCGGCTCAGGCGTCCGGCGACGCCGCCGCGAGCATGGCCGACCTCGAGCGCGCCGCAGCGCTCAGTGCCGAGTACCCCACCTACTACGGCACCGCGTGGGTCATGCTCGCCACGGCGATGCTCACCGGCGACTCGCTCGGCGGCTGTGCGACGGGAACGGTCTGATGGTCAGGGGCAGTGGGATCCGCGCGCTGGCCGCGACAGGAGCGTTGACGATCGCGCTGCTCCTGGGCGCCTGCGCGCCGACCGGAGGTGCGGCCTCGCCGTCGTCCAGCGGATCCCCTGCCCCGTTCTCCGCCGGCGCACTTCAGGATCCGTCGGCTCCGACCTCGTCGCCGGAGTCTGCGGCCGGTGTGCCGCAGCGCGTGCAGATCCCGTCGATCGGGGTGGACTCCGCCCTGGAAGACCTCGCGCTCGGCGACGGCGGGCGACTCGGCGCCCCGGTCGACTTCGATCTGGCCGGCTGGTACGCCGACGGGGTGGTGCCCGGCGACGTCGGACCCGCGATCATCGCCGGCCACGTCGATTCGCCGACGGCTCCTGCCGTCTTCGCGCGGATCGGCGAGCTCGTTCCCGGCGCCGAAGTGATCGTGACGATGTCGGACGGCTCGGCACTCACCTTCGAGGTGAGCGGCTCTGTGCAGTCCCCCAAGGCCGAGTTCCCGACCGCCGCCGTGTACAGCAATGTGCCGGCACCGGAGCTCCGGCTCATCACCTGCGGCGGCGTCTTCGACACCTCGACCGGCCACTACCTCGACAATCTCATCGTCTTCGCGCAGCTTCGCCGCTGAGCACCGCCCTGAAAGGAATCCCATGAACGAGACACTCGTCATCATCCCGACCTTCAACGAGATCGAGAACCTCGAGATGATCGTCGACCGTGTGCTCGCCTCAGCCGATGCGGACATCCTGATCGTCGACGACTCCTCGCCGGATGGCACCGGTGCACTCGCCGACCGCCTCGCGGAGCGTCATCCTCAGGTGCACGTCCTGCACCGCTCCGAGAAGAACGGCCTCGGCGGCGCATACCTGGCGGGCTTCGCCTGGGGGCTCGAGCGCGACTACTGGGCACTGGTCGAGATGGATGCCGACGGCTCGCACCAGCCGGAGGAGCTGCCCAAGCTGGTCGACCAGCTGATCGACCACGACCTCGTGCTGGGGTCGCGGTGGGTGCCGGGTGGTCGCGTGCTGAACTGGTCGCGTCGTCGCGAGATCCTCAGCCGCGGCGGGAACATGTATGCCCGCCTGGCTCTGGGCATCGACGTTCGGGACTCCACCGGTGGGTACCGCGTCTTCAGCGCTGCCGCGCTGCGACGCATCGATCTGCTGCACGTCGCTTCGCAGGGCTATTGCTTCCAGGTCGATCTGCTCTGGCGTGCGCTCGAGCGGGGTCTGCGCGTCGTCGAGGTGCCGATCACCTTCGTCGAACGCGTGCACGGCGAGTCGAAGATGAGCGGTTCGATCGTGTCGGAGTCGCTCGCCCTCGTCACCTGGTGGGGCATGCGTCGGCGCGTGACCGCGGTCGGGATGCTGCTCAGGCATGGCCGACGCCTGCGCTCGGTGCGCGCGCTCTCCCACCGGATGCTGCCACCGGTGCGCCCCTGACAGCAGGCCGCAGATATGCGAATCCCCCTCACACCAGCGTCGCGGCGTGAGGGGGATTCGAGCTTCGGCGGGTGGACGCTCACGTGGACGCATCCCCATGCATCTGCCGTCTCCCTCAGACGGCTGCGCGAGCGCACGACCCGTCATTGGGAGTATTCAGCCCCCCGACTGAATTAATCCAGTCTCTCGAAGGATAGGCTGACATGCGAATCGCTTGTCAGGCATCTACAGCTTCGCTCCCCCGGAGCCCCGAGCCCTGTTGTGCACATCCACAGATCCGGCCGGTGCGCCACCCGCCGCCGATCAGCAGGCTGCGAAGCACAGGCGTCAACCCCCTGCCCAGGACGCGACGGCGGGCGTAGGTTCTCCGGAACGACAGCGAAGGAGATCACGATGAGCGATCAGCAGAACACCCAGGGCACGCCCGGCGTCGACGAAGAGGCGGACACCGCTTCCGGCGGCGCTCCCGAGGAGCCCGATCACACCGACTCCGACCACGACGTCTCCGATCACACGACCGATGACGACGGCACGCCCGTGGAGAACCCCTCCGGCGGCTGATCCATCAGCGACGCGACAGGACTCGATGCGATGCGGCACCGCCGCGGGCATCGAGTCCTCTCGCTGAACTCAGCCGTGACTCGTCGGCGCCAGCGTTCCCGTACGGACGCGGAACCACAGCGTGAGCTCCCGCAGCGCGCGCAGTGAACTCGCATCGGCATCGCCGGCTTCGAGGTCGGCGAAGGAGTCCCGGAAGCCTGCCGGTGCGTCGATGTCCTGCAGCGTTCGGTATCCCATGGTCCAATCCGCGAAGCGACGGGCGTCGAGCGGTTCCTCGAGGAGCACTCGCATGCCGTGGTGGCGCTGGTCGCGGCGGATCGTCTCGGCAAGGCGTCTCACCGCCGACGCCGACCCCTCGAGCACCTGGATGAAGCGCTCATCGCGGTAGAGCAGCATCCCGGTGATGTCCTGCGCAGCATTGCGCTCTCGGCTCTCCTCGAGCAGATGCGCGAGCGCGGTCTCGCGGAACGGCGCGGACGCCGTGCTCGTGTACACGAGCGAAGTCAGCTGGTCGTTCTCCGCAATCATCGCTGAACGGTGCCCATCAGACCCTCATCGGTGCCATTGGTGGTCGCCGCGCCGATACCTGACGACGAGACCGCCGCCGTCGCCTCCTCGAGAGCGACGAAGCTGCCGATCGCGTGGGACCGTGCGTCGAACGCGACGTAGCGTCCGTCCGATTGGCGATCGACGTAACCGAGGAAGTCGCCACCGCGACTGCCGACATGGAATCCCTCCTCGACGCACGCCCAGAGGACGTCGGAGGATTGCGGGCCAGAATCGTTCACACTTTGACCCTACGACGTGAGGGCAGAGAAGGGATGACCCTTGCGCTGCGGGCCGTCGGTATGGCAGGGACGGCTACCTGCTGCTGCTCGCACACGCAACCCCCAGGACGAGCAAAGGGCAAGAGTGCGATGCTGGTGGACCGCGTCGCGTGCTGGGGTGACCAGCGCGCGAGCGTCTGCGTTCTCTTCGACCGAATGGATGTCCGTGCCAGTACGTGTGAGCGTCATCGTCCCCGTCTTCAATCCTGGACCGAGCTTCGATGAACTCATCGAATCCTTCGATCAGCAGACGCTGGCCACGACCGACTTCGAGGTGTTGCTCTGCGATGACGGCTCCGACGAATCCACTCAGCGACGCCTGACCGATGTCGCGCGCAACCGCGACTTCATCCGCGTTATGAATCTCCCGCATTCGGGCTGGCCCGGCACGCCGCGCAACCACGGCATCGTCGAGGCGCGTGGCACGTATGTGCAGTTCGTCGATCAGGACGATCGTCTGTTCCCTGGAGCGCTGAAGCGCCTCTGCGACTATGCCGACCTGCACTCCTCCGACGTCATCATCGGCAAGGAGGTGGGCATCGGCCGCCCCCTCCCTCGTCGGATCTTCAGCCGCGACATCCCGCATGCCCGGCTCGGCAAGGATCCGATCCTCGAGATGCTCACCCCGCACAAGATGTTCCGTACCTCTTTTCTTCGCGACAACGACATCCACTTCCCGAACGGGCGAGTCCGCCTCGAGGATCATCTCTTCGTCATGGAGGCCTACTTCAGGGCGAGCACGATCTCGGTGCTCGCGAGCGAGCCCTGCTACGCCTGGGTCAAGCAGCCGGGCAGCGCGAGCTCCGCACGCATCGAGCCGGAGACCTACTTCCCACATCTCGAGGCCGTGCTCGACCTCGTCGAGGCGAACACCGAACCGGGCAAGCTGCGTGATCGACTGCTTCGGCACTGGTTCCGTGGGAAGATCCTGAAGCGTCTGACCGGAAAGCAGATGCTGCGGTACCCCGAGGAGTACCGCACGCGATTCCTCGACGTGGTCGAGCCGCTCGCCCGACGACGGTTCGGCCCGGGCGTGGACGCGGGGCTCGCCTTCCCGAATCGGATCCGCGCCGCGCTGCTCCGTGCCGACCGTCGCGATGACCTGCTGCGCTTCGCCGAGTTCGAGACCGGGATCGAGTGCCGCGCCGCCGTCACGTCCGCCGCCTGGTCGCGCGGCGGTGGGCTCCATCTCACGGTCCGCGTCAGCATGACGAGCGACGGGGAGGACGCACTCGTGTTCGAGGCCACCGCCACCGATCCGAAGCAGCACCTCTGGCAGGCACCGACGTGGCTCCGCGACCTGCCTCCGACGGCGCTCGATGCGAGCCGCGACCTCCGCGGCGATACCGCCGAGCTGGTGGTCGAGGATCCTCAGAGCGGGACGGCACATCGGTTCGCGGGTCGCCGTGGTCCCGACGGTGTCGAATCCGTCAGAGTCGCGATCGATCCGTTGAAGATCTTCGGCGAGGCCGGGCACTCCCGGCGCGCGACGCTCGCAGTCCGCATCCGACGTGCAGGATGGTCCTTCGAGGTGCCGCTCACAGCCGACCCATCGGTCCTCGCGCGAGCAGGCAGATCGCCGCTGCTCGCCGGCCGCGATTGCAGACTCATCGCGGGTGCGAACGGCGTCGTGACGATGCGTCGCGAAGGGCCCGCCGGCGGTATCCGGGATCTCGCGGGCCGCGCTGCGCGACGAGCCCGAACCCTCGCTCGGCGACGCTGATGGCACGACGTCGCGCTCGCCCCTCGACCGGCACGCCCGGACTATCGTGGTCTGCATGGGCACGCTGAACTACGGCGCGGGCACCGCACCGATCCACATCGAGGATCGCGCGCTCGCGCATCTGAAGGTCGTCATCGCGACGAAACTGCGGCGGAACGAGAGCTTCACGGTGTCCTGGACGCATGTGGATGCTGAGAATCCGGGGCGTTCGACCATCTGGCTGCATCCATCGATCCCGCTCCGGTTCACCTTCGACGAGTCGGAACCGCCGCCGCTGAACATGAGATGGATCGAGCAGTTGCTGCACTCGGCGAACTCGACAGGCGGCATCCAGCTCGTCGATGAGGTGCTCGAAGAGGCACCAGAGGACTGAGCGGCACCGTCGGAATACCGGGGCGCTCTCCCCGAGCGTAGGGTGCTTCACATGGGAACACTCGAGTACAACAGCTCTCGGCCACCGATCGACATCGACGACGTCACCCTCGCGCACCTGAAGATCATCATCGGCACGAAGCTGCGCCGTCAGGAGAGCTTCATGATGACCTGGCTCCCTGATGACAAGAATCCCGTCGGCCGACTGACAGCCTGGGTCCATCCGAGCATCCCGCTCATTCTGGCCTTCGACGGCGCGACGATGCCCAAGATCGATGCCAAGCGGATCGCACGCATGATGGAGAGCCTCAACTCCGCCGGCGAGCTGCTCATCGATCAGATGCAGTCGGCGTGAGGAGGAATGGTGACCGCGGCGGGTCTGGGGAACCCGGCTCGCGGCCACCTGCCGACTTTGCTGGGGACTCCATCGGCTGGACCGCAAGTGCTCCCGGCCCATGAGCAATCTATCGCTGTCGGCAGCGAAGAATACGGCCTTGACATCGCGGCGGATGTGAGTGTCGGATCGAAACGAACCGCCCGTTATCGCACGTCACACGAGTCGACAACCCCATTCAGACGAACGGCCCATCGACGTAGGTTCGACATGGCAGGTTGCCGCTGACTGCCGCGTTGGACGGCTGCGGTGGAGGGAAGACCTGCACCGGCGCGCTGCCGCCACGGAGAAGGGTCCGTGGCGGCAGATCGCTGGCTGAAGCTGACCGTCACGCCCCGTCGCGTCGCCCCTCTGCGAGATAGGCCAGCCGGCGCAGCGTCTCCGTGTTGCGGAACTTCAACAGCGGCGTCGTGAGCAAGCGTGGGATGAGCGTCGCCGGCCCGCTCAGCGGCTCCTCGTCGATGCGCACGACGCAGCCGCTTGCGACCGTGCGCACCCGGATCGTGACCTCCGCCTCGCCGATCGGCCATCCACGGGCGATCAGCACGAACCGTCCGGTGGGTGCCCACTCGACCGAGCGCGTGGTGTCATCCAGGACCAGCGGCCAGACGCCGACCGAATGGTGCAGCTCCGAGTGCGGATTCGGCCACTCGGCGTCGACGGCGCGCATCCGCGTCGCGCCCACGACCCAGGACGGATACAGCCAGCCGTCGGCGAGCACCCGGAACACGTCCTCCGGTCGGCACCGCATGCGCCGAGAGTTCGTCGCCATCAGACGTGCTCCGGCGAGATCACTGCATCCGCCCGAAGGTCGCGTCGATGTCGGCCATCTCCATCGCCGCAGTCGCTTCGATCAACGCCCGCAGCTCGTCATCTGCGCCCGGCGAGAACTCCTCCGGTCGTTCGGGAGAGATCGTCATGGGCGATCCCGGAGGAGCCTGCTCGCTGGCATCGAGGTCTGTGCCGTCGTTCGAGGGAGAGACCCCTTGGAAGATCTTGCCTGCCTCCGACTGACCGGTCAGATCGAACGAGTAGCTCTTGCTCTGCAGCCCGAGATCGAGCAGCGCCTTCACCTCGGGGAATTGCTCGGCGTTCGTCTTCGGGATCGGAAGCGAGGTCCGCCAGTTCACGCCGAGCGTCTCCAGCGCCTTCGCGTATGCGTTCTCGTGGGCCTGATCCCGGACGATCAGGTACGAGATCGTGCTGCGCGCCATCTTGTTGTCGGTCATCTCGTAGAGTCGGCACTTCTGCAGCCGCCCCGTCGACTCGAGCATCAGATTGTAGAGCAGGTCGAGCACCAGGTTGCCGGAGTTGTAGACGTAGCTCCCGGACCATGGGTTTCCGACGGCGTCGACCGGGAGCGCGCCCTGAGCGCCGACGAGGTAGTGGTGGATGTTGCCGGTGTCGAGCGCTATGGCGAGTGGCGTCGCACCGCCGGCACCGGGCTGGTCGACTGGGGTAGTGGGCTTCCCGGTGTACTCGGGCGAACCGTCGAGGAGGCGGGAGATCGTGGTGCCGATGAGTTCGAGGTGACTGATCTCCTCCGTACCGATCCCCTGGATGAGGTCCTTGTACGGCTTGCCGTCCGGGCCACGGAAGTTGATGCTCTGGAAGAGATACTGCATCATCGTCCGCATCTCACCGAACTGCCCGCCGAGCCCCTCCTGCAGCGCATTCGCCGCGGCCGGATCCGGCTCATCCTGAGCGATCTCGTTGATGAACTCTTGAACGTGGAAATACATGGCGCCTCCGTTGGCAGGGCATCTGGGGTGTGCGCTCATCATGCGTCCCACCACGGATATCCGTGCGGCCCTCGACGTGGGCGCCGAACGGACGTAGCATCCCTTGCCGACTCGTGCCGCTAAGCCGGAACTGCGACGCGCGGTTGACTCGTCGACGCCCCTTCAGCCGGCTCGGGCACCAGGTAGAGACCGGTCGGCGAGTTCGCCGTGAAGGCGAGCGCTTCGATCCAATTCCGGTTGATGGCCGGCTGGCGGCTTCCCGCGTACTTGAAGACGAGATTGCTGCCGGCATGCAACCACACGGTGGTCCGACCGCCGCCGACGCTCTGGTCGAGCTTCCACGCGAAGGGGAACGGCTCCCCTCGTCGCAGCTTCGCGGTGATGACGAGCTGCAGATGCGTGAGCGCCCTGTCCTCGATCTCCACCTTCGGACCGCCCTCGTACACGAACCGACCCATGGGCGCTGCTCCTTCTCCGTGGCGGCCACCCGCCGACCCGAATCGTCTGTCGTCGAACGCGAGCGTCAGCGGTCGAACGAGAAAATCGATCCGGTCCTCACCCCCGAGGTGAGGACCGGCACAGTCGAATGGGTGGATTCGCATGCGGATCCTCCCCCGATTGGACGCCCGACCCGAGAAAGCCGGCGATGCCGCCTGGTACGACCGACGCTGAGCGGCACGTGTCCTGCTCGTCGTCTCACCAGCTTAGGGAAGGACACGGATTCGGCTCGGGGTATTGACAGTCTCGAGTTGTCGGTGATACCCGCACCCCCAGACCGGGATCCTGGGCACTCGATATCGTGCAGCTCCGAAGAAGCGCAAGCCCCCAGACACAGTCCGCAAACGATGAGAACGTGGAACGCATGAAGATCGTTTCCTATGCGGGTCAGCAGTTGATCACCACCGACGACGTCGCCGAAGCACTCGTGCAGCTGGCGGCCAGCGTCGCGAGCGAAGGCACCTCCGAAGCGGTCCAGATCCCGATCCTCACCGACGACCGGAAGGATTGCGCCGATCTCATCGTGGGCGTCGGCAATGACGTGCTCGTCGGCCCGCAGACATCCGCCGGCGTCGACCCCGATTTCTCGGAGGAAGCCGCCAGGCTCCGCGAGCACCCGCTCTATCCACGCGACGATCGGACCGTCTCGTACGAAGACGAGCCACCGTTCGGCACCTGGGGACCGGACGACGATTTCGTCCACCACGCAGATCGCTGACGAAGGGGATCCACCATGGGAACACTCGAGTACAACAGCTCACGGCCGCCGATCGAGATCGACGATGTCACGCTCGCGCACCTGAAGATCATCATCGGCACGAAGCTGCGTCGACAGGAGAGCTTCATGATGACCTGGCTCCCGGACCGCGAGAATCCGATCGGCCGCCTGACAGCATGGGTCCACCCGAGCATCCCGGTGATCCTCGCCTTCGACAACGCGAAGATGCCCAAGATCGACCCCAAGCGAATCGCCCGCATGATGGAGAGCCTCAACTCCGCTGGCGAACTCCTGATCGACGATCTGGAGTAGCGCGCGGTCACGCGTGTATGGCGCGGTCTCTGTACAGTCGATCGGTCCCGCATTGTCGAGCACGGGGTCTGGACTGCGCGATCACGGCTCGACCCGAAGACTGCAGGCCACGCCTCGCGTCAGGCCGATCCGCGCGCAGTGAACGGGCTCTCGGGACCGTGATGACGGCGGGTCTCGGGATCGATCCAGTTGCCCGAACCGGTCATCCGGTGCCAGCGCTTGTGAAACGCGAGATCGGTGCCGTCGGCTTCGACGACAGTTGCACCGCACAGCTCACAGATACGCAGGATGACGATGTCACCGTCTGCGGTCATGACCGAGAACGACCCCGCCGGGAATACGACGCCCATCGTGTTCCTCCTCTCGCGCCCTCAGCGACCATGGAGGTCAGGATCCGAGGCTCCTCTCAGGGTAGCGAAGCGTGCCCCACGCCGACACGGTGAACCGCCATCATCCCGCGGAACGCGCCGGTCGGCTCGACCATGCGCGACGGTCACTGCCTTCTCGGCCACGTTCGACCAAGGTTTTGCGGGCCGCACCTTTGCCGGATCGACTCGCCCAGATGCTGCCCGAACACGAAAAAACCCCCGGAGAACCGGGGGTTTGTCTGTGCGCGATACTGGGATCGAACCAGTGACCTCTTCCGTGTCAGGGAAGCGCGCTACCGCTGCGCCAATCGCGCCTATTCAGGCTATTCAGTTTGTGTGCGACGAGGTGGCGACGGGATTCGAACCCGTGTAAACGGCTTTGCAGGCCGGTGCCTAGCCGCTCGGCCACGCCACCGTGTGGATTGACCCCACGCGCGGAGAGCCTTCCGAAGAAGACCCTCTGCACTCGAGCGGATGACGAGACTCGAACTCGCGACCCCAACCTTGGCAAGGTTGTGCGCTACCAACTGCGCTACATCCGCATTTTGTTTCCCGGTGTCCCGGGCACTCATGAAACATTAGCCGATGATTCGCCGGTCGCCAAACCCGAACGGAATCTCGCGCGTGTCTCCCAGACTGGTCAACGAGGCCGGTCCTCGTCCGGTAGTATCGGTTGTCGAGCCTCACGGCTTAGGGCGATTGGCGCAGTTGGTAGCGCGCTTCCTTCACACGGAAGAGGTCATCGGTTCGAGTCCGGTATCGCCCACAGTCAGCCCCCGCATCGTCGGGGGCTTTTCTGCGCCCGGGGTCAGTCGGCATCCGGCTCCGGCTCTCGCCCGGTAGCGACCGACTCCGGCACCTCGCCAGGAAGGTACCGCGGCAGCCGACTGGCGGGCACGATCGCGAGGGCGCTGACCGCTGCGAGCACCAGCAGCCCGGTCTTCAGTGCGCTCAACCGCGCCTCCTCATTGACGATCACGGCAGCGTCGACCTCGGCGGGGGTCGCGTCCGTCTGTTCGAGCACCTCCTTCAGCCGGTCGTTGCTGACGAAGTTCGTGCGCTCGAGGTCCACCTGCGACACGAGACCCGGCGGGAGCTCGGGGTGGTCGACGAGCGCGGAGACGACATTCACGCTCAGGATGCCGACGAGCAACGCACCGGCGACGGCAGTGCCGACCGCGGAGGCAAGGTTCTGCGTCGTGCCTCGCACGGATCCGACGTCACCCGCGAGCGTCTTCGGCGACGCGGTCACCAGCACGTTGAAGACGAGCGTGACGAGCGCGCCCTGCCCCACGCCGAACACGAACAGACCCAGGATGGTCGGCAGCGTCTCCCAGTTGTTCGTCACGACGAACGAGAGCCAGACGAGTGCGATCGTGGTGAGGCCGAACGAGAACATCCCGATCGTGCGCGGCGCGAACCGCGGGTAGAACCGCACCACGAGCATCGCGGTGAAGAACACCGTCAGGTTGAACGGCAGCATCGCCATCGACGTGTCGAATGGCGTGCGCCCCTGCACGATCTGGATGTACAACGGGATGCTGAAGTTCAGCGCCGCCTCGAGTGCGACCACGATGAACATGGCATACACGGCAGCGCGTTCGCGCGACGACCCGAACACCGAGAGGCTGACAAGTGGGACGTTGCCGGCCTTCGTGCGGCGGCGCGTCCACAGGAAGAACAGCTGCACGAGCACCAGGCCGACCACGATGAGCAGCGGAGCCGGCGAGAGCCCGAGCACATCGAACGGCGCATCCGGTCGAGCGCTCAGCAGTCCCCAGCGATTGAGGTTGTTCACGCCGAGCGTCAGCGAGACGATGCCGCCGCCGATCAGGACGGCGGCGACGATGTCGATCTTGATCGCTGGATTGCCCGGTTCGCCGCGCAGCCGGAAGCTGAGGATGAACACCGCGATCGCCAGCAGCAGGACGACGACGAACACCTGACGCCACCCGACCAGGGTTGCGAGGGTGCCGCCGATGAGGAACGCGCTCACGCCTGCGAGCGCGCGCGCCGAGCCGAGCGAGCCGATCGCGGTCGCCTGCTGCGCGCCGCGATAGTTCTCGGCGATGAGTGCGACCAGCGAGGGGACGATGATCGCTGCGGAGGCACCGGCGAGCGCCTGCGCGAGGATCACGAACTCCACGGTCTGCGCCGAGATCATCAGGACAGCGGATGCCGCGAACACCGCAACCACGACCCGGAAGACGATGACCCAGCCGACGCGCTGACCGATCTTCGCGCCGACCATCACGAGGGCGGCGACCACGAGGCCGTAGGTGACGATCGCGGTGCTGATGTCCGTCGGCGGGACGCCGAAGGACTCGACCATTCCGCCCAGCGACACCGGCAGCGCCGACACGTTGTACGACATCAGGATCTGCGCGAGGAACAGTCCGATCATCGGCACCCAGGACGCGCGCACCTCCCCCTCGGTCGACGCCGGGGCTGCGGGATTGGATTCGGTGCTCATGAGCGTGCTCCTGCCGGGAAGTGCGAATCGGAGGCGAAGATGTTCAGGCCGAGCGAGCGGGCGAGGTGCGCGGTCGCGATCTGTCCGCGCACGCTGTTGCCGGCAGCATCCAGCCGGGGTGCGTACGCGCCGATCCCGACCTTGCCAGGCGCGACCGTGACCAGTCCGCCGGCGACACCGGACTTGCCGGGAAGACCGATCTCGAACAGCCACTCCCCCGAGTTCTCGTACAGCCCGCTCGCGGCAAGCACCGCCAGGGTGTCCCGGCACACCTCGGCCGACACGACCCGCTCACCCGTGACCGGATTCACGCCGCCATCCGCGAGCGTCGCGCCCATCACCGCCAGATCCCTCGCATCGACGAGCAGCGAGCACTGCCGCGTGTAGACGTCGACGACCTCAGCGGGGTCGTGCCGGATCCGTCCGTAGCTCTGCAGCAGCATCGCGATCGCCTGGTTCCGCTGGTTCGTCTCCGACTCGGAGCGGTACACCTCGTCATCCAACGTCAGCTCACGCCCGGCGAAGCGGGAGAGGCCCTCGTGCACCGTCGCCCACTTCTCGTCGGCATCACCCGGCAGCAGCGCTGTCGTGGCCAGCGCACCCGCGTTCACCATCGGGTTCATCGGATGACCGTCGTTCAATTCGATCGCGACCACGGAGTTGAACGCGAGCCCGGAGTTGTTCACACCGACGATGTCGAACGCCGCTTCGTGCCCGACCTGCTCGCTCAGCAGCGCATAGACGAACGCCTTGGAGATCGACTGGATCGAGAACGGCACGCGGGTGTCGCCGATCTCGTGCAGCCCGCCACGGACGTCCGCGATGCAGAGGCCGAACGACGCCGGATCAGCGTCCGCGAGCGCCGGGATGTAGTCGGCGACCGCACCTTCCTCGTGCGCGAGGGCACGCGCATGTGCGGCAGCCAGCAGATCGTCGAGGCGCTCGTCCGGCGGCACAGCACCGGTGGAGACCGCCTGCTCGATGTCGGAAACGTCCAGCTCGCTCGCCCGCATGCTGCTCAGCGTAGGCCTTCAGGTCACGCCGGCAACAGCGGTATATCGGCTGATGACCCGAGCCCGGATTGGCGCTCACCCCACGTCGAGTCGTGCGACGAAGGCGCCGATCCTGCGCAGTCCCTCGACCAGCTCCGCTCGCGAGGCGGCATACGACAGGCGCACGTGCGTGTCGGCGGTCTCGGTGGCGAAATCGCGCCCCGGAGTGAGGGCGACGTGCGCCGACTCGAGCACCCGCTCGCAGAACGTCCATGCGTCGAGCCCGGTACCGCTCACGTCGAAGTACACGTAGAAGGCGCCGTCCGGGACCACGGGCACGTGTAAGCCGATGTCCTCGAGCCCGTCGAGCACGATCTGCCGGCGTGCGGCGAGCTCGCTGCGTCGCTCCTCGCAGACCGCCAGCGACTCGGGTGTGAACGCAGCGACCGCCGCCTGTTGCGCCGGGGCCGACGCCGAGAGGAAGTAGTTCACCGCGAGCCGCTCCACGGCCGGGACGAGCAGCTCGGGCAGGATCGCCCAGCCGAGACGCCAGCCTGTCATGCCGAAGTACTTCGAGAAGCTGCCGATCACGATCGCGTCCGGGTCGGTCGCGAGCACTGTGGCCGCCGGCGTGCCGTCGTCGGCGGGGTCTGCGAGGTCGAGGTAGATCTCGTCGACGATCCGCCACGCACCGCGGTCGCGCGCAAGGTCGCAGATCGCAGCCAGCTCGGCGGGCGGAATCGACGCTCCGGTGGGGTTCGCCGGACTGGCGATCATGACCGCGGATGTGCGGTCGGTCCAGGCCGACACCACCGAGTCGATGTCGAGTTGATAGCGGTGCTGCGCGGTCGCGGGAATGGTCACGAGGGTCCCGCCGAAGCTCCGCACGAGCTCGCGATTGCACGGGTACGAGGGGTCGGCGATGATCACCTCGTCACCGGCCTCGGTGGTCGCCGCCGTCACCACCAGCAGGGCCGTCGATGCGCCCGAGGTGACCAGAATGCGGCCAGGATCGATGTCGACGCCGTGCTTGTCTCGATAGAACCCCGAGATCGCGGCGCGCAGCGCCGGAAGACCGAGCACCGCCGTGTAGGGCAGCGCACGCCCGTCCATGACCTCGCGCATCGCCTCGCGCACAGCGGGCGGTGCCCCGAAGTCGGGTTCACCGATCGAGAGGCGGACCACGTGATGGCCCTGCGCGGAGATCGCCGCTGCCCGCTCGCCGATGGCCATCGCGTGGAACGGCTCGGCATCGAGCGCACGTCGAGCGAGTTTCATCGAGTCTCCTGTCAGGGATGCTGGGTGCCGGCGCCGGTTCGACGCGGTGCCTTCCCCAGCCACGATGCCACGAGCGGCGGCGATCTGCGCGGTCCTGTGTCGGGATTCGTCTGCGCGGAACGTCCGAGGCCCGACGTAGCCTCTGGCCGTGGACAACACTGCGCGCCTTCCAGGGCCCTGCCACCTCTGCGGAGGACTCCAGGGCACCCGGATCGAGGGCGCCTGGTTGTGCGTCGCCTGCGGCTGGCGCTACGGCGATGTGCCCGATGCCGACCTCCCACTCCCCCGTGTCGACGTCGTCTACTACCTCCGCTACGACCGTCGGGTGAAGATCGGCACGAGCCGCAACCCACGACAACGGCTGCGCAGCATCCGACATGACGAGCTGCTCGCGTTCGAGGCCGGGGATCGGATGCAGGAACAGCGCCGCCACCGGGAATTCGCCGACGTCCGCGAAGGCGGCGAATGGTTCACGCTCACGGCCGAGCTGCAGGCGCATGTCGCTGCGCTGCGCGCGGTGGGCGATCCGTGGCAGCTGTATGCGCGCTTGCTGAGCGAGGCGCTGCGCGGCTGATCCTCCCACTCGACCTGTATCTGACAGTTGTCCGATAAACTGTTCGCATGGATGCACGGTCGCAACGCTCTCGAGGTCTGCTCCGCCAGGCAGTCCTGACGCTGGCGGCTGCGACCCCGATCGCGGATGTCACAGCATCCGCCATCTGCGTCGAAGCCGGCGTCACCCGCGACACGTTCTACCGTCACGCCGACGGCCCGGTGGAACTGCTCGCCGACGCACTCTCCGCCGAGATCGCCGAGGCGATGCGGATCCTCCCGCAGGCGGACGCCATCGGCGACGGCGAACGCGCGCTGATCGAGCACGTGCACCGTCGCTCCGCCGTCTACCGCGGGGCGATGCATCCGCTGCTCGCAGCCCCGGTCCGCAGCAACCTCGAGGCGTCGATCCGCTCGGGCCTCGAACTCTGGGCGCAGCTGCATCCGCACATCGTCCCCCGCGTGTTCGTCGACGACCCCTCGGCGATGCGGATCGCCGTCGCCTACGCCGCAGCGGGCACGGTCGGCGCGATCGAGGAGTGGCTGCGAAGCGACGATGACGACAGAGACCGCGCCGTGCGGCTGATCCTCGCGGCGTCACCCGAATGGTGGCTGCACTGATGGCTGCCGGACAAGGAGAGAACCGATGAAGGCCGCGCTGTTCCACGCCAAGGAAGACCTGCGCATCGAAGAGGTCGACGAGCCCACTCCAGGACCGGGGCAGGTGAAGCTGCGGAATGCGTTCGCTGGGATCTGCGGATCCGACCTGCACGTCTACTACAGCCCGGAGGCTGCGGGACTCGACTTCGACCACCCGCACCCCGTGACCGGATCGACGCTCCCCCAGATCCTCGGACACGAGTTCTCCGGCACGATCGTCGAGCTCGGCGAGGGTGTGACCGACGTCGCAGTCGGAGACCGCGTCGCTGTCTGGCCGATCTACTTCTGCGGCGAATGCGCTGCCTGCCGACGCGGCATGTTCAACGCCTGCCAGAAGATCGGCTTCCACGGCCTCAGCTCCGACGGCGGCGGCATGGCCGAGTTCACCACGATCGACGCGTCGAAGCTGCATGTGCTCCCCGAGAACGTCGACCTGCGCATGGGCGCTCTCGTCGAGCCGATGTCGGTCGCCTGGCACGCGGTGTCGCGCAGCGGCGTGCAGCGCGGCGGCACCGCGCTCATCGCCGGCGCCGGCCCCATCGGCATCGGCGTCTGGTTCGCCCTCCGTGCACGCGGCATCGAGAAGGTGCTCGTCTCCGAGCCGAGCGCCGACCGACGCGCGATCATCGCAGCCCTCGGCGCGACCGTCGTCGACCCGGTGAACGAAGACCTCACCGCCGCCGTGGCGGAACTCAGCGACGGCGACGGCGTCGACGTCGCCTTCGATGCGGCCGGCGCAGGCCCTGCCGTCACCTCGTCGCTCGTGAGCCTCGTGCCCGGAGGGCGGGTGGTCGTCGTCGCGATCCACGAGCGCACCATGGACTTCCTGCCGACGCAGCTCGTGATGTCGGAGACCGAGATCGCCGGCGCGCTGGCGTATCTGCCGGAGGACTTCGACGCGGTGATCGAGGCCATGGGTCGTGGCGTCTACGACACGACCGGATGGGTCCAGGAAGTGCCGCTCGAGGGCGTCGTCGACGCCATCACGTCGCTGCGCGGCGGTGCCGGCGCGAAGATCCTCGTCCAGGCGAGCTGACACTCCTATCGCGGTCCCGCCTCCGATGACTATCGTCGGAGGCGGGGCTTGTGGCATCGCAGGCGCGGAAGGGATCGTCATGGAGCATCTCGACACGATCGTGATCGGCGCCGGCGTCGCCGGCCTGAGTGCGGCCCGACTGCTGGCTGCCGCTGGGCACTCCGTCGTCGTCCTCGAGGCCAGAGACCGCATCGGCGGCCGCGTCACCACCGACCGATCGCACGGCGCGACCGACCTCGGCGCCTCCTGGATCCACGGCGTCATCGGGAGTCCGGTGGCGGATGCCGCAGCCGCCTTCGGCATGGAGACCATCGAGTTCACGGTCGGCGGCTACCAGGTCGACAGCCGGCCGATCGCGTACTACGGCCCGGATGCTCGTCGGCTGACCGAGGACGAGGCACGCGCCTTCGCGGCGGATGTGCACGCCATCGACGCCGCCCTCGCCGAGACGATCAGTGCGTCGGATGCCGACGCCTCGTACCGCGATGTCACCGAGGCCGTACTCGTGCGCCAGTCGTGGGATGCCGAGCGCGTGCAGCGGGTGCGTGAATACCTCGAGCACCGCTCAGAGGAACAGTACGGTGCGTGGATCGAGGAGCTCGCCGCCCACGGCCTCGACGATGATTCGATCGACGGGGACGAGGTCGTGTTCCCTGACGGCTACGACCGATTGCCCGAGCACCTCGCTGACGGCCTCGACGTGCGCCTCGAGCACACCGTGACGGGAATCGACTGGACAGACGGCATCGTGGTGCGCACACCGCACGGCACGTTCACCGCCGACTCCGCCGTGCTGACCGTCCCGGTCGGCGTCCTGAAGTCCGATGCGCTCGAGATTCATCCGCCGCTCCCAGAGGTCAACGCCGGGGCACTCGGCCGGCTCGAGATGAACGCCTTCGAGAAGGTCTTCCTGCGTTTCCCGACCCGGTTCTGGGACGAAGGCGTCTACGCGATCCGCCAGCAGGGACCGGAGTCGCGCTGGTGGCATTCCTGGTACGACCTCACCGCGCTGCACGACGAACCGACGCTGCTGACGTTCGCCGCCGGCCCCGCCGCGATCGCCACTCGCGACTGGGACGACGATCGCGTCGCCGAGTCCGTGCTCGACCAGCTCCGTCGTCTCTACGGCGATGCCGTCCCAGCGCCGACGCACGTCACCCGCACTGCCTGGCAGGACGACCCCTACTCGCACGGCGCCTACGCCTACATGACCCTCGGAGCCACGACTGCCGACCACGACGACCTGGCCACCCCGATCGGCGGCGAGGCAGGCACCGGAGCACTGCACATCGCCGGTGAGGCGACCTGGACCGACGATCCCGCCACTGTCCCTGCGGCGATGTGCTCGGGCCACCGCGCGGCATCCCGCATCCTGGGCAGAGATCTCCCGATCGAGCGGCTCTGGACCGACGGCTGACACAGCTCGACCCTGGCATGGCGAAGCGCCCCTCCCGTCCGGAAGAGGCGCTTCGAATCAGCGAGTCAGGCGCGTGCTGTGCGCGGGGTGCTCGCAGGCTGCGGCTTCGAGAAGATCACGACGATGATCACCGTGATGCCGACGACGACGTGCGGGAGCCAGACGTTCAGCGCCTCGCCCGAGAATCCGAAGATCCAGGGCGACAGTGCCAGGAAGAGGCTCGCGACGATGTCGAACACGAGGTGGACGGGCATCGGGATGAAGCCGAAGGGGCCCCACTCGTACTTGGTGAACAGGCTGTACACGATCAGGCCGACACCCAGCACGATCGGGATGATGACGGCGGCTCCGCCGACGCTCGAGAACCCGAACAGCCAGGGCGCCGCGATCAGGGCGATGCCGACCAGGTAGTCGAGAATTCCGTGGACCTTGGTGGGGATGAAACGCATGATTCCTCCTAGTGTGGCGCCGCTCTGCGCGACTCACAGCTAGTTCGACGCACCCGCCGGAACGGATTGCGCGAGTCCGCGGACGCCGCCGCCGAACAGTTCCCGCCGCGCTCCCAGGCCGCACTGCTACGGTGAGGTTGTCGGCATCTTGCCGGCGTCAGGGAAGACTTCTTGTCGACCAACGGGCCCATCTCTCGGCCATTTCGTTCTCCGTCGCCTCCTCTGTGTCGACCTGAGGAGCGTCATGCCCGTCTCATCCATCCCTTCGTTCAGCGCGTCCGCGAATGACTGGGCCGCACCCATCGAGCTGCCCGTCGGCACGAGCGCGATCGTCTATTGCGAGGGTCAGTTCGGCGAACAGGACGGCAAGACCGCCAACGGACTCGTCCGCCACTCCGAGAAGTATTCGATCCTCAGCGTCATCGACACCACGCACGCCGGCGCTGACGCCGGCATGGTCCTCGACGGCGCCGGCAACGGCATCCCGATCCTCAACGGCCTCGCATCAGCCATCGCACATGCCGGATTCGTGCCCGACTACCTGATCTGCGGCGTCGCGCCGGCCGACGGACTGCTCTCGGCCGACCAGCGCACCGTGCTGCTCGACGGCATCGCCCGAGGCATGCACATCATCAACGGGCTCCACGAGTTCCTGACCGACGACGCCGAGTTCGTCGCAGCCAGTCTGCTCGCAGGCGTCACGATCACCGATGTCCGTCGCCCGAAGGACAAGAAGGATCTGCACCTGTTCTCCGGACGCATCTTCGACGTCACCTGCCCGCGGATCACGATCCTCGGCACCGACGGCGCGATCGGCAAGCGCACCACGTCGACGCTGCTCGTGCGCGCGCTGAACGAACGCGGCATCCACGCCGTCATGGTCGGCACAGGTCAGACCACGATCATCCAGGGAGGCAAGTACGGCGTCGCTCTCGACGCACTCGTGCCCCAGTTCTGCTCCGGCGAGGTCGAGAACCAGGTCGTCGCAGCCTTCGAGGCTGAAGACCCCGACGTCATCATCGTCGAGGGTCAGGGCGCGCTCAGCCACCCGGCCTACATCACCTCGGCGCACATCCTCCGCGGCAGCCAGCCCGCCGGCGTCATCGTGCAGCACGCACCCGGTCGGAAGGTGCTCGGCGACTTCCCGATGGTCGCGATGCCGACCGTCGTCAGTGAGATCGCGCTGATCGAGGCGTTCGCAGACACGCGTGTGATCGGCGTCACCGTCAACCACGAGAACCTGTCGACCGAGCAGCTCGCTGCCGCGATCGATGAGATCGAGCTCGAGACCGGACTCCCCGCGACCGATCCGCTGACCCGCCCGCTCGACGAGCTCGTCGAGATGGTGCTGCAGGCCTTCCCGACACTCAACCCGAAGCAGACCACCCATAGCGCCGCGTGAGCGCGGCACTGACCCGGTCGTAACGGCGACGATCCAGGACTGCGGCTTCGCGTCGCAGTCCGCGTTCGTGCACGCTGTAGAGCTGCTCGACGTCGACCCAGGACTCGCGTCCCTGCGAGTCCCAGTCGCCGGCGCCGATCGAGAGGTAGTCACGGTCGCCGTCGTGCGGCTTGCTCGTCATCCGCACCGCGTACACGCGGTCTGCCGATGCACGGCCGATCACCAGCACCGGGCGGTCCTTGCCTCGTCCGTCGTTCTCCTCGTAGGGCACCCAGGTCCAGATGACTTCGCCAGCATCCGGCGCCCCATCTCGATCAGGCGCGTACTGGATGCGCACGGATCCGATGCGTGCCGGATCGACGCGCATGGTCGCGGTGCCTCGTTCCGCCCCGCCGACCGGTGCAGCGCCTGCATCGCGCTCGGCGGCGGTGCGCACGCGCGCAGTCGGGCGCCTCGGACCTGGTGTGGTCCGAGACGCCCGATCTTGCCCCAGCGCTGAGCGCAGGATGTCCGCGAGAGTTGCGAGGATGCCGCGCGAAGAAGTCACACGGTCACCCTAACCGCCGCTCAGGCGTCTGCGAGTGCGTAGCCCTCTTCGCCATGCACGACCTGGTCGACACCGGCGATCTCGTCCTCGTTCGTGACGCGGAAGCCGATCGTCTTCTGGATCGCGAAGCCGATGATGAATGCGACCACGAAGGAGTAGATCAGGACGCCGAGTGCGGCGATCACCTGGACCGCGAGCTGACGTGCGTCACCGCCGACGAACAGGCCGGTGTCGGTGGCGAAGAAGCCCAGGTACAGGGTTCCGATCAGACCGCCGACGAGGTGGATGCCGACCACGTCGAGCGAGTCGTCGAAGCCGAGGCGGAACTTCAGCTCGATCGCGAGTGCGCAGACGACACCGGCGAGTGCGCCGAGCAGCAGGGCCCAGCCCGGCGTCAGGTTTGCGCACGCCGGGGTGATCGCGACGAGACCGGCGACTGCACCGGATGCAGCGCCGACCGAGGTGGGCTTGCCGTCCTTGATCTTCTCGACCAGGATCCAGCCGAGGATGGCCGCAGCCGTCGCGCCGAGCGTGTTGATGCCGATGAGTCCGACACCGCCCATGTCCTCTGCCAGCCACTCAGCGCCGGCGTTGAAGCCGAACCAGCCGAACCACAGCAGCGCAGCGCCGAGGAGCGTCAGCGGCACGTTGTGCGGCTTGAGGATGCCCTTCTGGAAGCCGATGCGCTTGCCGAGGACCAGCGCGAGCGCCAGAGCCGCAGCACCTGCGTTGATGTGGACCGCAGTACCACCGGCGTAGTCGATGACGCCGATCCCGCTGTCCTCGCCGAAGAGCGTGGTGCCGAGGTTCATGATCCAACCGCCGCCCCAGACCCACGCCGCGACCGGGAAGTAGCCGACGGTGGCGAAGACACCGGCGAAGATCAGCCAGCTGCCGAACTTCGCACGGTCTGCGATGGCGCCGGAGATCAGGGCGACCGTGATGATCGCGAAGGTGGCGCCGTAGGCGACACCGAGCAGCGCGACGTTCGATCCTTCACCCGAGGCGAGGCTCGAGAGGCCGAAGTCGGCGAACGGGTTGCCGGCGAAGGCGGTCGGGCTGTCGACGGCGCTCATGGAGAAGCCGAAGAGAATCCACAGCACGGCGACAAGGCCGATCGAGCCGAAGCTCATCATCATCATGCTGACGACGCTCTTCGCCTTGACGAGACCGCCATAGAAGAAGGCGACGCCAGGCGTCATGAGCAGAACCAACGCTGTCGCGGTGATCGCCCACGAGATGTTGCCGGGAGCATCCATAGGAAAACCTCACATCCGAAGTAATTGAGAGCTTCAGTGTGACGACGCACCGTTTCGTGGAAGCGTGAGGTTTGTTTCCCCGTTGTTACAGGAGGCCTCTGGGTGTGAACATCGCGTTACACGGGTCTTCAGGCTTGCGCAGAATGTGTCAAAGCGTTGAGTCGAGAGATGGCGCGCAGGTACTTCTTGCGGTAGCCGCCGGAGAGCATCTCGTCGGAGAAGACCGAGTCGAGGCCGAGCCCGGTGGCACTCACCGGGATCTGGGCGTCGTACACGCGGTCGACGAACGCGACGAGTCGCAGCGCCTCCGACTGGTCGGTCAGCTGGTGAACACCACGGAGACCGACGAGGTCGATGCCGTCGATCAACCGGATGTACCGGGAGGGATGCACCTGCGCCAGGTGGCGGACCAGATCGCCGAAGGCGTCATCGGATGCCGCGCCGTCTCCGCCGGCGCCGGCGATGGCGTCCGTGTAGGCGTCGTCGTCGAGCACGACGGCGTGACCGTCGAGCGCGCGCTGACGGAAGTCGACGCCGTCGATGCGCAGCGTCTGGAAGCTGTCGGACATCGCGTGGATCTCACGGAGGAAGTCCTGTGCGGCGAAGCGCCCTTCGCCGAGCGCATTCGGCGGCGTGTTGGAGGTCGCCGCCAGCTTGGTGCCGGTCGGGACCAGCTCGCCGAGCAGACGCGTCATCACCATGGTGTCGCCCGGATCGTCGAGCTCGAACTCGTCGATGCAGAGGAGATCGGCGCCCTTGAGCAGATCGACGGTGTTCTTGTAGCCGAGCGCGCCGACCAGCGCCGTGTACTCGATGAACGAGCCGAAGTACTTCCGGCGGGCGGGCATCGCGTGGTAGATCGAAGCCAGGAGGTGCGTCTTGCCGACGCCGAACCCGCCGTCGAGGTAGACGCCGGGCTTGACGTCCGGCTCCTTCTTCGCCCGGCTGAACAATCCGCCGCGCTTGACCGGCGCGCCGCGCCCGGCGAAGCGCATGAGCGTCTCCTTCGCCTCCTCCTGGGACGGGTACGCGGGGTCAGCCCGGTAGCTGTCGAAGGTCGCGCCATCGAACTGCGGCGGCGGCACGAGGCTCGTGAGCATCTCCGCGCCGGTGACGGTGGGCTGACGCTCGGTCAGGTGCACGACGCCCGTGCGGGAATGCGTTTCGGTCATCAGAGTCCTGGATTGGGTGCTCACCTGTGTCGAAGTCTTACGAATCGGGTGCAGGCAGCACAGCAGCGATCTATCGTCGAAGGGACGGCTCAACATTACGCCGTCCGCACCGCACCATCGTCCGCTCACCCCTGGAGGAGATCCCTGTGGCCATCGAGTTCGATTCGTCTTCACCCAAGTTCGCCGAGTACTCCGAACCCGGCCGCCTGGTCACCACCGAGTGGCTCGCAGCGCACCTCGACACCCCAGGTCTCGTGGTCGTCGAGTCCGATGAAGACGTGCTCCTCTATGAGACCGGCCACATCCCCGGCGCCGTGAAGGTCGACTGGCACACCGAGCTCAACGATCCGGTGGTGCGCGACTACGTCGACGGCGAGGGCTTCGCCGAGCTGCTCAGCCGCAAGGGCATCGCCCGAGACGACACCGTGGTGATCTACGGCGACAAGAACAACTGGTGGGCGGCCTACGCACTATGGGTCTTCTCGCTCTTCGGGCACGAAGACGTCCGTCTGCTCGACGGCGGCCGCGACCGCTGGATCTCCGAGGGCCGCGAGCTCACGCGCGAGGCCACGAACCGACCGGCGACCGAGTACCCGATCGTCGAGCGCGACGACTCCGTCATCCGCGCCTACAAGGACGACGTGCTGGCGCACATCGGCAGCCCGCTGATCGATGTCCGCTCTCCGGAGGAGTACAGCGGTGAGCGCACGACCGCGCCGGCGTACCCCGAGGAGGGCACGCTGCGAGCCGGCCACATCCCGACCGCGCAGAGCGTGCCGTGGGCCAAGGCCGTCGCTGAGGACGGCGGATTCAGGAGCCGCGCCGAGCTCGACGCGATCTACCGCGATGGTGCCGGGCTCAAGGACGGGGACGACGTCGTGGCCTACTGCCGCATCGGCGAGCGTTCCAGCCACACCTGGTTCGTGCTCCGTCATCTGCTCGGCTTCGAGAACGTGCGCAACTACGACGGCTCGTGGACCGAGTGGGGCAGCGCAGTGCGCGTGCCGATCGTCACCGGTGCCGAGCCTGGCGCCGTCTGAGCGTGGAACAATGTCAGGGATGAGCACCACCGACGTCCCTGACACCCTCGCCGAGATCCGAGACGCGTTCCTCGAGACGCCGGAGCCGGATCGTCTGCTGCTCCTGCTGGAGTTCGCCGACGAACTGCCTCCGGTGTCCGACGAGGTCGCGAACCACCCGGAGATGTGCGAGCGCGTCGCGGAGTGCCAGTCCCCCGTCTACATCTATGTCGAGGTCGTCGACGACGTCGTGACCATGCACGCCACCGCTCCGCCGGAGGCACCGACGACGCGCGGCTTCGCAAGTATCCTCGTGCAGGGCATCTCCGGCCTCACGGCCGATGAGGTCCTCGCGATCCCCGACGACTACCCGCAGTCCATCGGGCTCACGAAGTCGGTCTCCCCGCTGCGCATCGGCGGCATGACCGGCATGCTGATGCGCGCGAAGAAGCAGGTCAGGCAGAAGCGCTGAACCCCTGCTCCTGCAGCCAGTCGGTGATCGCCGCAGTCCAGCCGGTCTGGTCGTAGTTCCAGATCTTGGTATGCCGTGCGACCGAGAACCGCGGCATCGTCACGAGATCGGGACGGGCTTCCGCGAGGGCGTGCGAGGCGTCGGCCGGCACGAACCCGTCGTCCTCGCTGTGCAGGATCAGGATCGGGACGGCGAGCTCCTGGGCGCGCGAGACCATGTCGAGACGGTCGAAGTGGATCGCGTCCTCCGCACCGCTCATGCGGGCCGTGAACGGGACGGAGAGCGCGCCCATGGCCAGATCGGGCAATGGCGCGTGCATTCCGGCCTTGTTCGCCTGGAAGCGCAGCACGGTGCGCCAGTCGACCACCGGCGACTCCAGGATCATCCCGGCGATGCGGTCTCGATTGCCCGAGTTGACGGCGGTCTGCAGCGCCACCGCTCCGCCCATCGACCAGCCCATCAGCAGCACACGCTCAGCGCCGTGCCGAAGGGCATATGCGATCGCCGCATCCACGTCGCGCCATTCGGCAGCACCGAGCGAATAGGCGCCACCGCGACTGCGCGGAGCCTCACCGTCGTTGCGATACGAGACGACGAGCGACGACAGCCCGGCGGCGTGCAGGACAGGGACGGCTCGAAGGCACTCGGCGCGGGTCGCTCCACGGCCGTGCACCTGGATCACCCAGGTCGATGACTCGGCAGGGAAGAACCATGCGGGACACGGGCCGGCGGGCGAGCCGATCAGGACGTTCTGCGATGGCAGGTGCAGCTCCGACGGCGAGGAGTAGTACCAGCCGCTGAAGCGCGCAGCGCGGTCGACCTGCGCGCCGGGCTCGATCTGCGTCAGGAGCTTGCGCCGCACGCTGGTCGCATCGGCGCTGAGCACGGCGCCGAGCTTCACATAGCCGGAGGTACCGGTGGTGAACAGGCCGTATCGGCCTGGCAGTTCGGTGTCGAGCGTGCGACCGAGCTCGATGGTCTGCGCCCCGGTGTCGACCGCGATGATCTCGGCATCCGTGGAGCCACGCACCGGCGTGACGACGCGTCTGGCCACTCGCAGGACGATGAACGCAAGGACGCCCCCGAGGGCGAACAGCGCGGGGACAAGGAGTGCAACGGCGTGCCTGAGACTCTTCATCGCCTCCTGACTCTAGCCTGTTGCCGTGACCGCACACCCCGAAGCCGGGTCGCTCTTCGACAGCGCCATAGCTGAACTGCGTGAGACCGCGTTCCGCGGCGACATCGTCGTGCACGAGATCGCGACCCCTCAGGGGCTCGCGCCGTTCGCGCTGGCCCTGGCCGCCGACGTGCGCCCTGACGACCACGGCGAGTCGGTGTACGGCACCGGGCGCTTCGTGCTGCTGCACGATCCGGACGAGCCTGGGGCATGGGGCGGAGCCTGGCGGATCATCATCTTCGCGCAGGCACCGCTGGAGACCGAGATTGGCACGGATCCGCTGCTGGCGGACGTCACGTGGTCCTGGCTGGTCGACGCGCTCGACTCGCGAGAGGCCGTGTACCACTCGCCGTCTGGCACCTCGACGAAGACCTTGTCGAAGGGTTTCGGGGGTCTCGCCGTCGAAGGCGACGGGGCACAGATAGAATTGCGGGCGTCCTGGACTCCGGATGGCCCGTTCCGACCGCACGTCGAAGCATGGGCCGAGCTGGTCGGAATGCTGGCGGGGCTTCCGCCGGGTTCCGAGGGCATCGCCGTGATCGGCGCGCGAAAGGCTGTACGTGACTGAATACTCCGTGATCTCGGATGCCGAGGAATTCCTCGCCGCCTGCGCCACCCTCGCCGCCGGCACCGGCCCGGTCGCCGTCGACGTGGAGCGGGCCTCGGGCTTCCGATACTCCCAGCGCGCGTACCTCGTTCAGGTGTTCCGCCGCGACGCCGGCGTCTTCCTCTTCGACCCGCCGGCGATCGGCGACTTCGCACCGCTCCAGGACGCGATCGGATCCGAGGAGTGGGTGCTGCACGCCGCGAGCCAGGATCTGCCTTCGCTGCGCGAACTGCAGCTCGAGCCGCCGACGATCTTCGACACCGAGCTCGCATCGCGCCTGCTCGGGCACGAACGCGTCGGTCTCGCCGCTGTGGTCGAGCACACGCTCGGCATCACGCTCAAGAAAGAGCACTCGGCTGCCGACTGGTCGACCCGCCCGCTGCCTGCCTCCTGGCTCGAATACGCAGCGCTCGACGTGCTGCACCTCGTCGACGTGCGCGACGCCCTGGTCGAAGAGCTCGTCGAGCAGGACAAGACCTCGATCGCCGCTGAGGAGTTCGCGGCCACGCTCTCCCGGGCGCCGAAGCCGCCCCGCGAAGACCCGTGGCGGCGTCTGAGCGGCCTGCACCAGGTGCGCGGCGCCCGCAACCTCGCCGTCGCCCGTGCGCTGTGGCAGGCCCGCGAGTCGTACGCGCAGGAGCAGGACGTCTCCCCCGGCCGCCTGGTCCCCGACCGCTCCCTGATGGCCGCGCTGCTGGGCAACCCGCAGAGCAAGCAGGCCCTCGCCGGCATCAAGGAGTTCCAGGGGCGCGCGAGTCGCACGCAGCTGGACCGCTGGTGGCAGGCGTTCGTCGACGGCCGCGCGACCGAAGAGCTCCCGCGCGAGCGGGTGCCGAGCGATGCGCTCCCCCCGCCCCGCGCATGGGCCGATCGCAACCCCGAGGCCGACGCACGGTTGAAGGCAGCGCGGCCGGTCGTCGAAGCGATCGCTGAAGAGCTGTCGATGCCGACCGAGAACCTGCTGACACCGGAGTTCCTGCGCCGTATCGCCTGGGATCTGACGCTGGAGACCCCCGAGGCCATCAGCGATGCGCTGACCGCCCTCGGCGCGCGCCCCTGGCAGATTGCACACACTGCACAGAAGATCGCGGACGCTTTTGTAGATGCTGGTCAAGTGCCCGACGAGGCGCCCACCCCCGCTTCGTAGGTTCGATCCAACCGATTCCTCCCCGTTTTCGGCCCTCCATAGACTGAGGTCACCGCACAAACTTGGAGGCAGAGTGGCCGAGATCTCGGACGTCTTCTTCGTCGATGGAGTGCGCACCCCCTTCGGGCGCGCCGGCGAAAAGGGCATGTACTGGAACACCCGCGCAGATGACCTCGCCGTGAAGGCGACCATCGGCCTGATGGAGCGCAACGCCGCCGTTCCGGCGGACCGCATCGACGATGTCGCCATCGCCGCGACCTCGCAGACCGGAGACCAGGGCCTCACGCTCGGCCGTTCGGTCGCCATCCTCGCCGGCCTCCCACAGACCGTCCCGGGTCTCGCCATCGAGCGCATGTGCGCCGGGGCGATGACCAGCGTCACGACCATGGGCGCGTCGATCGGCGTCGGCATGTACGACCTCGCCCTCGCCGGGGGTGTCGAGCACATGGGCCACCACCCGATCGGCGGGAACGCCGACCCCAACCCGCGCTTCGTCTCGGAGAAGATGGTCGACCCCGGCGCGCTGAACATGGGCGTCACGGCTGAGCGCATCTTCGATCGCTTCCCGCACCTCACCAAGGAGCGCTCCGACCGTTTCGGCATGCTGAGCCAGCACAAGGTGCAGGCCGCGTACGACGCCGGCAAGATCCAGCCCGACCTCGTGTCGGTCGCGATCAAGGGTGCCGACGGCGCCTGGGGTCTCGCCTCGGAAGACGAGGGTCGCCGTCCGCAGACGACGATGGACGATCTCGCAGCGCTGAAGACGCCGTTCCGCCCGCACGGCCGTGTCACGGCCGGCACGTCATCGCCGCTCACGGACGGCGCCACCATGTCGCTGCTCGCCGGCGGCGGCGCGGTCAAGGAGCTCGGACTCGCGCCGAAGATGCGGATGGTCTCATTCGCCTTCGCCGGCGTGCAGCCGGAGATCATGGGCATCGGCCCGATCCCCTCGACCGAGAAGGCGCTGAAGAAGGCCGGTCTCACGATCGCCGACATCGGACTCTTCGAACTGAACGAAGCGTTCGCGATCCAGGTCATCTCGCTGCTCGATCACTTCGGCATCGCCGACGACGACCCCCGCGTGAACCAGTGGGGCGGAGCGATCGCGCTCGGCCACCCGCTCGCAGCATCCGGTGTGCGTCTGATGATCCAGCTCGCGGCGCAGTTCGCAGAGCGTCCGGACGTCCGATACGGCCTCACCGCCATGTGCGTGGGTCTCGGCCAGGGCGGTTCGGTCATCTGGGAGAACCCGCACTACAACGGAAAGAAGAAGAAGTAGTGAGCTACGAAGACGTCGACTTCTCCCCGATCCAGGCGCTCACCGAGGGCGAGGTGATCACGCAGTCGCCGGTTCGCGACATCCGTCTCGCCTCAGGCAAGGTGCTCGCGCTGATCACCCTCGACAACGGTCGCGATCACACACGTCCGAACACGCTGGGCCCGGCGACGCTCACGAAGCTCGGCGAGACGCTCGCCGGTCTCAAGGCCCGCGCGGCCGCCGGTGAGATCCAGGCCGTCGGCATCACCGGCAAGCAGTACATCCTCGCCGCCGGCGCCGATCTGTCCGACATCAGCAAGGTCGGATCGCGCGACAACGCGCGACTGATCGCGCAGCTCGGTCATCGGGTGCTCGGCTCCATCTCCGAGCTCGGCGTGCCGTCGTTCGCGTTCGTGAACGGGCTCGCGCTCGGCGGCGGTCTCGAGATCGCGCTGAACTCGAGCTATCGCACGGTCGATGCGTCGGCTGCGGCGATCGCCCTGCCAGAGGTCTTCCTCGGAATCATCCCAGGCTGGGGCGGCGCATACCTGCTGCCGAACCTGATCGGCATCGAGAACGCCCTCGAGGTCGTCATCTCGAACCCGCTGAAGCAGAATCGGATGCTCAAGCCGCAGCAGGCATTCGATCTCGGCATCGTCGATGCGATCTTCCCCGCCGCGAACTACCTCGAGAACTCGCTCGCCTGGGCGGACGCGGTCCTCGGCGGCAAGAAGGTCGAGCGGAAGAACGAGCCCGGCAAAATCGAGCGCCTCACGAAGTGGCCGATCGCGATCAAGATGGCTCGCGGAATGCTGGAGTCGAAGATCGGCACCGTCCCGAAGTCGCCGTACGCCGCGCTCGAGCTGCTCGACAAGGCGAAGAGCGGCACCAAGGCCGAGGGGTTCGCCCGCGAGGACGAGGCACTCGCCGAGCTCGTCACGGGTGACCAGTTCGCGGCATCCATGTACGCCTTCGACCTCGTGCAGAAGCGCGCGAAGCGACCGGTCGGCGCTCCCGACAAGGAGCTGGCGAAGAAGGTCACCAAGGTCGGCATCATCGGCGCGGGGCTCATGGCGAGCCAGTTCGCTCTGCTGTTCGTGCGCAAGCTGCAGGTGCCGGTGCTCATCACCGACCTGGACCAGGCTCGCGTGGACAAGGGCGTCGCATACATCCACGAAGAGATCGGCAAGCTGGAGGCCAAGGGTCGGCTCGACTCCGACACCGCGAACAAGCTGCGCGCCCTCGTCACCGGCACCACCGACAAGAGCCTGTACGCGGACTGCGACTTCGTGATCGAGGCCGTGTTCGAAGAGGTCGGCGTCAAGCAGCAGGTGTTCGGCGAGATCGAGCAGATCATCGCTGAGGACGCGATCCTCGCGACGAACACATCGTCGCTCTCGGTCGAGGAGATCGGCTCGAAGCTCGCCCACCCCGAGCGCCTGGTCGGCTTCCACTTCTTCAACCCCGTCGCGGTGATGCCGCTGATCGAGATCGTGAAGACGCCGAACACCTCCGACGCCGCGCTGTCGACCGCGTTCGTCGTCGCGAGGAACCTGGGCAAGAACGCGGTGCTCACCGCCGACGCTCCAGGATTCGTCGTGAACCGACTGCTCGCGAAGGTCATGGGCGAAGCCGCTCGTGCCGTCTACGAGGGCACTCCGATCGCTGATGTCGAGAAGGCCTTCGGCCCGCTCGGCCTGCCGATGGGCCCGTTCCAGCTGATCGACCTGGTCGGCTGGAAGGTCGCAGCCCACGTGCAGGACACGATGGTGCAGGCGTTCCCGGACCGCTTCTATGCGAACGAGAACTTCCACGCCCTCGCGGCGCTGGACTCGGTCGTCGAGAAGGACAAGGGCGGTCGTGTCACCGGCTGGACGAAGCAGGCCGAGAAGCTGCTGAAGCCCGCCGTCGGATCGGCACCGGCGTCCGCCTCGACGATCCTCACTCGGGTGCAGGACGGACTCGCGCAGGAGATCAAGCTCATGCTCGACGAGGGTGTCGTTCCCGAGGTCGAGGACATCGACCTGTGCCTGATCCTTGGCGCTGGTTGGCCCTTCATCGACGGCGGTGCCTCGCCGTACCTCGACCGCGAGGGCGCGTCCGACCGTGCCTTCGGCGGATCGTTCCACACCCCGCAGATCCGTGGTGTCGAGCACCGCTGATCCGGTTGCTCGCATGAAGGGGTCGCGCTTCGGCGCGGCCCCTTCGTCGTTGCGTGGACGGTTCGCGTGCTCGCGAGTCAGCGCCCGCGCGGATCCTGCTGCGCCGGTCGCTCGTCCGCCCCGCCGACCTCGGGCCAGTACGAGAGTGCACGTTCCGCGAGCGCGGTGATCGTGAGCGAGGGATTCACGCCGGGGTTCGCCGGCACCGCGGCGCCGTCGACCACATGCAGGCCGGGATGCCCCCAGACACGGTGATACATGTCGATCACACCGTCGTCCGGTGAGGCGGAGATGACGGCACCACCGAGGAAGTGCGCTGTGAGCGGGACGCCGAAGACCTCCGGCCAGGACCCACGCGCATCGGCGGAGATGCCGCCGTCAGCGGCGACGCGGGCCGCGATCGCCCGGGCCGCCCGGTGCGCCTGTGGCAGATGACTCGGGTTCGGCTCACCGTGTCCCTGCTCACTCGTCATGACGAGGCGCCCGAACCTGCGGCGCAGTGACAGCGTGAGCGAGTTGTCGGCGGTCTGCATGACGAGCGCGATGATCCCGCGCTCGCTCCAGCGGTGCAGCGATCCGAGCCGCAACTGCCGGGCGGGCGCGCGGAGCACCTGGCCGACCACACTCGCCAGGCGTCGCCACAGCGGACGATCCCCCGGCACGACGACCGAGGCCAACGCTCCCATGAGGTTCGAGCCAGGTCCGTACCGGACGTTCTCGACATGCGTCCGCTCGTCGACGTGGAAGGAGGTCGTGATCGCGACGCCGCGCGCGAGCTGCAGCGATTGCGGCACCCGCGTCGCCACGGCGCCGTCGAGCGCCTCGGAATTCGTGCGGGTGAGGCGGCCGACGGCGTCGGAGATGCGCGGGAGCCGCCCCGCATGCTTCATCCGGTGGAGCAGCTGCTGCGTGCCCCACGTGCCCGCGGCGAGCACGACCTGTTCCGCCGTCACGGTGCGCCGCGCACGACCGAACCAGGCCCCGCTGCGCTCGGTCGTGACCGAGTACCCGCCGCCGGGCAGCTCGCGGATCTCGGCGACCGTGCGCAATGCCTCGATCGCGGCTCCCCGTCGCTCTGCGAGGGCGAGGTAGTTCTTCATCAGCGTGTTCTTCGCGCCGACGCGGCATCCGACCATGCAGTTGCCGCACAGCGTGCATCCGGTGCGGTCAGGACCTTCCCCGCCGAAGAACGGATCAGCGACGCGCTCCCCCGGCGTGCCGAACCAGACCCCGACCGGCGCGTGCCGGAAGGTGTCGCCGACGCCGAGGTCGGATGCCGCGCCGGCCATGATCCGCTCGACCGGGCCGGTGTGCGGGTAGTGCTCGACGACGCCGAGCATGCGCTTGGCGGTGGCGTAGTGCGGCGTGAGCTCGCGCTCCCAGTCCGCGAGACCGTGCCACTGCGGGTCCTCGAAGAACGCGGCACCCGGCTGGTAGAGGGTGTTCGCGTAGTTGAGCGATCCCCCGCCGACCCCGGCGCCCGCCAGGATCATGACGTGTGGAAGTCGGTGGATCCGCTGCACGCCGAAGCATCCGAGTGCCGGAGCCCAGAGATACCGGCGCAGGTTCCAGCTCGTCTTCGCGAAATCCTCATCGGCGAAACGGCGTCCGGCTTCGAAGACCCTGACGCGATAGCCCTTCTCGCTGAGTCTGAGCGCCGCGACCGAACCACCGAATCCGGATCCGATGATCACGACGTCCTCGTCGAAGCGCATCTCAGGCCTCGCTCGGCATGAGCATGGTGATGGCGGCGGGCCGCAGGCGGATCGTTGCCGTCCCCGCCCCCACCCGCTCGCCGTCGGCGTAGACGACGAGGCCGGGTGCGGAAACCGCCACGCTGTGCGCTCGCCGATGCGAGACCTCCCGGCGCTCGAGATGGCGACCGCTCAGCAGCGACGGGAACAGCCGGATCAGGCGCAGTCGTCCGATCGATCGCACGTGCACGACATCGAGCAGCCCGTCATCCGCTTCGGCGCCGACGCAGACCGGCATGCCGCCGCCGTAGCTCGCGGTGTTGCCCACCGCGATCAGCGTGCCTGGCGCACCCCGCGGCGTCTCCTCGTCGATCGACAGGCGGAATGCCATCGGTCGCAGTCGCGCGAGTTCGATCAGCAGTGCGAGGTAGTACCGCAGCACCCCGCGCGGCCAGCGCAGCCGGTTGGTCCGTTCGCTCACCCTGGCGTCGAACCCGAGGGCCGCGACGGTCAGGAAGAGCCTCGTGCCGATGTCGCTGCGCACCTCGCCGACGTCGATCGTGCGCGGCGTGCCCCGGACTGCGAGCAGTGCAGCCGCACCAGGATCGTCGCGAGGCAGATCGAGCGCGCGAGCGAGGTCGTTCCCGGTGCCGGCGGCGACGAGTGCGATCGGCACCGCATGCCGGATCAGGAGCTCCAGGATGCCGGAGAGCGTGCCGTCACCGCCGACGACGACGAGCGCGCTCGGCTTCTCGCTGAGCGCGTGCGCGGCGAGGCGTACGGTGTCCTCCGGCGATGCCCCGGCATAGGCACGCACCTCGACACCCTCTGCACGCAGCCGCTCGACAGCAGTGGCGGCGGCATGCGCGCCGCGGCCCTTGCCTGCGAAGGGATTCGCCAGCACCGCGATGTGCTCGCCCACGTCAGCGCCTTTCGCCCGAGACCGGAGCCGACGGGATCACGGCACCGGGGTTCAGGATGCCACGCGGGTCGAGTTCTCGCTTGATCGCGGAGAGGATGCGGATGCCGGTGTCGCCGATCTCCTCAGCCAGCCACGGCGCGTGGTCGCGCCCGACCGCATGGTGATGGCTGATCGTGCCGCCGGAGGCGAGGATGGCGTCGTTGGTGCGGGCCTTGACCTCCCCCCAGAGCTCGAGCGGATCCCCGCGCAGCCCGGCCAACACCGTGAAGTACAGCGAGGCTCCCGTCGCGTACACGTGCGACACGTGACACATGACGTACGAACGCGCCCCTGCCGCGTCGAATCCCTCTCGCAGAGCACTCGTGACCGCGGCTCGCAGGTGCGACAGGTTCGACCAGGTCGTGGCGGTCTCGAGGGTCTCGCAGAAGACGCCGGCGTCGAGCAGCGAATCGCGCAGGTATGGGCCGTCGAACCGACCGGCGAGCCACTCCTCGGATGCGCCCTCGCCGGACGAGGCGCCGCCCGCCTCGCGCAGCAGCGCCGACACCCGCGCACGGCGCTCCGGCACATCGTCGCCCTCGTACACGGTGACGACGCTCGCACCCTTCGCCAGCGCCTTGCCGATGCGGCCCACCTGCGCCAAACTGACTGCCGTCTCGGCCTCATCGGACAGGCGGATGACGGTCGCACCTCCACCGTGCTGGGCGACCCTCCGCAGCCCCTCAGCACCCGAAGCGAAATCAGGGAACGACCAGGACTCGAGCACGCGCTCACGCGGCACCGGATGCACGCGCACCGTGACCGCGGTGATCACGCCGAAGATGCCCTCCGAACCGAGGAACACCCGGAGGAGGTCAGGGCCGGCCGCAGAGCCGGGCGAGCGACCGAGGTCGAGGTCTCCGGTCGGCGTCGCGACGCGGATGCCGGTGACCATGGCGTCGAAGCGGCCGTGCCCCGCCGAGTTCTGTCCGGACGAGCGCGCAGCGGCGAACCCGCCGATCGTCGCGTAGCGGAAGCTCTGCGGGTAGTGCCCCAGTTCGAGTCCGTGCGCGAGCAGCAGCGCCTCGGCATCCGGTCCGGTGGTGCCGGCGGCGAGCGTCGCCTGACCGCTGAGCTCGTCGAGGTGGATGAGGCCGCACAGTCGTCGCAGATCCAGGCTGACGACCGCGTGGTGGGCACCGCGTTCGGGATCGAGGGCGCCGACCACGCTCGTACCGCCGCCGAACGGGATCACCGCGATGCCTCGCTCCCCTGCGACGGTGAGCACGTCGTGCACCTGTTCGTGTGTTGCTGGGCGCACCACGGCATCCGGCACCTGCTGTTCTGCCGCCCGGCGTCGCAGAAGGTCGAGTGTCGACCGCCCTCCGGCGTGCCGGATCCTGGTCTCCGACGAGCCATCGACGTGCTCGGTCCCCACGACCGCTGCAAGGGCGGCGATGTCACCGGCGTCGAGCGCGGTCTGCGCGATCCGCACGTCGTCGAGCTCGACCGAGGCGGCCGGCTTGCGGATCCTGCCGAGCAGGAGCGGCAGCAGCGTTCGCACGGCGAGCGGCAGGTCCTTGGCCTTCGTCGGGTCGCCCCAACCGTTCCAGCGCATCAGCCGGTCGTCGTCGACCCTGCCGCTCTCGTGACCCATGCGTTACAGTGTGACAGATCATGGAAGAACGTCAAGCCTTCGCCATCAGTCCTCCGACCTGGGACGCGACCCAGTCGCGTGTGCTCGATGCTGCAGACGACCTGATCCGACGTCGCGGGATGAGCGGCGTCACGATCGCCGAGCTCGCCCGCCGTTCCGAGCTCAGCCGTCCCACGATCTACCGCAACTGGAACGACGCCGACGATGTGGTCCGTGCAGCGCTCCTCCGTCGTATCACCGTGATCCTCGCCGGCTTCCCCGCGCCTGCCGTGACGCGAACGCAGCTCGTCGACGACATCCTCCGCTTCATCGAGCTGTTCCGCACGGATGCCGTGTACGGCGAACTGCTCGAGGCCGAGCCCGAGTCGTTCACCCGATACACTCTGCAACGCGTCGGCTCCAGCCAGCGGATGATCCTGCAGTGGCTCGCCGCGGCCATCGGCGCAGCGCAAGACGACGGGTCGGTGCGCGTGGGCGACCCAGCGCAGATCTCGGTGATGCTGCTGCTCATCGCGCAGTCCGCGGTCCTGTCGCACGGCACCGTCGCCGATCTCATCGACGAGCAGGCCTGGGAGCGCGAGCTCCGCACCGCGCTCGACGGGCACCTGCGGCCATGACGAACGTCTCCACCGACCTCAACGCCGAGCGTCGCCGACGGGAGCTCCACCTGGCCGCGGACGACGTGACAGACCTGCTCGTGATCGGCGGCGGCATCACGGGCGTGGGCGTCGCGCTCGATGCCGCTGCTCGCGGCCTCAGCGTGACCCTGATCGAGGCCCACGATCTCGCCTTCGGCACGAGTCGATTCAGCTCGAAGCTCGTGCACGGCGGGTTGCGGTACCTCGCGACCGGCGACGTCGCCACCGCACGCGAGAGCGCCCACGAGCGCCATCTGCTGATGACGACGATCGCTCCGCATCTCATCCGTCCGCTCGGTCAGCTCCTGCCGTTCAGCCCTGGTGTCACGCTGCAGCAGCGCGCCGCCGGCGCTCTCGGGATGGCCATGGGCGATGCGCTGCGGATGCGTGCGAAGACGCCTCGCTCGGTGCTTCCGGCGCCGCACGTGGTCTCGGCCCGGGTGGCGCGACGGCTGGCGCCGGCACTGGACCCGCACGGGCTGCGCGGCGGAATGCTCTCGTACGACGGGCAGCTGGTGGATGACGCGAAGCTCGTCGTCACGATCGCTCGGACTGCAGCGGGGCTGGGCGCACGCATCCTCACCAGGGTGCGGGCCAGGGAGCTGCGCGGTGACGGCGCGAGCGTCGAGGACACCCTCACCGGTGAGCGCTTCGAGCTTCGCGCACGCAGCGTCGTGCATGCCACCGGCGTCTGGGCAGGCGGACTCGATGCCTCGATCACCGTGCGCCCCAGTCGTGGCACCCACATCGTGCTGGACGCCCGAGACCTCGGAAGCCCCACGGCTGCGCTGACGATCCCGCACGAGGGCTCCATCAGTCGCTACGTGTTCGCGCTTCCGCAGCAGCTCGGCAGGGTCATCGTCGGGCTGACCGACGAAGATGCACCGGGTGCGATCCCTGACGTCGCTGAGCCGACGGAGACCGAGATCGCGTTTCTCCTGGCCAGCCTCAACCGGGTGATCGATGCGCCGATCCACCGGGACCAGGTGCGCGGCGCCTTCGCCGGACTGCGGCCGCTGGTCGACAGCGGCTCCGCCTCGAGCGCAGACGTGTCGCGCCGCCACCTGGTGACGACAGCGGATGCCGGATTCGTCACGGTCCTCGGGGGCAAGCTGACAACCTACCGCCGGATGGCCGAAGACGCCGTCGATCGCGCGGTCCAGGTCTCCCGCATCGATGCTCCGCCCAGCCGCACGGCGTCGCTCACGCTGGTCCGCGATCCGCAGCCGGTCGACGATTCCGCTGAGGCCGGCATCTCTCCGGCACGGATCGTGTTCGCCGTGCAGTCCGAGGGGGCCATGACGGCCGACGACGTCCTGGATCGGCGCACCCGCATCGGACTGGTCGAGCACGACCGAGAGCGGGCGCGCCACGACGTCGAGACGACCGTCGCACAGACGCTCGCCGACCTCGGCTGAGACGACCGGGCGGCGAACCGATCGAGAAGATCGGATGAACGTCAGGTGCGATCGCACCGACTTCCCCATGCCAGGCCCCCGGCGCGGTGCAGAGTATGACCGTGGACGCGATCTTCAGCATGTTCGGCGGCGGCGCGATGGGCGGTCTCGTGAAGACAGGGACCGCGGTGCTCACCGTCCTGCTGGTGATCCCGGCGCTGCTCAAACTCTTCATCGTCACGGTCGACGAGGGCTGGGCGGCGATACGCACCCGCAACGGGAAGCCGATCATCCGCCGAGCCCGTCTCGGAAGACCCGGCGCCCCAGGCGTGGGCGAGGTCGTGGTGCTGACCCCCGGTTCGCACGGGGCGTTCCCGCTCTTCTACTGGTACAAGCTCATCGACGTCCGGTGCCGTGCGACCGATCTCCCGGCGCGGCAGCTCACCGGTGCCACCGGCCACCAGCATCTCGTCCACGCCTCGTTCGAGTGGCGCCCCCTGGTCTCCGGCCGTGACCTGCGGGTCTTCGAACTCGATGTGGTCAATGTGAAGGAGCGTGCGGCGAACATCATCTCGGCGGCGCTCCGCGATGTCATCCGCTCCCACGAGGGTGCCGATCTCCCCCACAACGACACGCTCAGCGGCCTGGTCCGGGAGTCATGCGCCGAGAAGGTCATCGCGTCCTGCGGCGTCGAATTGGTCGACGTCATGATCACCGGCGATGCGCTCACCGACGGCTACCTGCTCTCGCAGGCGCTGCGGTCGTCGGATTCGGGTCCCCAGACGATCGCCGCACTGCATGCGCTGAAGTGATATGCCTCTGCACGCATCTTCGGGTGTACGCTTTTGAACATGTTCGAAACCGAGGCCCCGCGCTCCAAGAGCGAGCGGACACGAGCCAGGATCAGTGAAGCCGCGATCGAGTCGTTCATCGAGCGCGGCTACGCCGACACCACCATGCGATTGATCGCTGAGAAGGCGGGCGTCTCGTCCGGGAACGCCTACTACTACTTCCCGTCGAAGAACCACCTCGTCCAGGATCTGTACGTGCGCGTGCAGCGCGAGCACGCAGAGGCGGCTCGTTCACCCCTGGCTGCACAGCGAGGCCTCGTTGACCGCCTCAGGGTCGTGTTCGAGACCGGACTGGCGACACTGCTGCCGTATCAGCGCAGCGCGCCAGGCTTCCTCAGCGCCATGATCGCGCCAGACTCCCCCATCAACCCGCTCTCGGCGGAATCCGACATCGCGCGTGACATGACCGTCGCCCTCTTTCGTGAAGCCGTCGACGGCGCGCAGCATCGACTTCCCGCCGATATCGCCGCGCTGCTGCCGGAGGCGCTGTTCGTCACCTACCTCGCGCTGGTCCTGCGGTGGACCTACGACGGCTCGCCCGAGCAGGAGAAGACGACGCGTCTGATGGATGCCGGTCTGCGCCTGCTCGCGGTGGCGCTCCCCTTCGTCCGCGTGCCAGGGGTCCACGCGACCACCCGCGAACTGCTTCGCCTCATCGCGGATGTGCGGTCATGAGCGTGCCCGCCGCCCCGCCGGTCCGCACGGCCGAGGAGCCCATGGCATTCAGCTCGAGCGAACTCCTGCGAGGCGGCGTCACCGTCTGGCTGGTGTTCCTCGGGCTTCTGCTCGGCAGCGAAGTTCTGCACCTCACGCTCATGGCGGTGACATCGCAGAGCTCCGCTGGAGCCCTCTTGATCGTCGGGGTGCTGTGCTACCTCGTCCTGGTCGCGATCATCGGCGGAACGGTGTCCGTCATCGTCATGCTCCTCGGACTCCCGCTCGTCCGTCTGATCGCACACGTGCTGCGTCGCGTCGGGACGATCTCTCTCCACGTCACCGTCTACGCGGTCGTCGGAATCGCGATCGGATTCGCCTTCCTCGCACTCCTGCGCGGAGGATATGCGTTCGCCCCGATCATCCCGTGGGACTTCTTCATCATCCTCCCCGCCGCCTCAGCTGCCCTCGCCCTGCCGCTCGGCTGGTGGTGGACCGCCCGCGGGCTCCTTCGTGAGGATGCAGGTTTCGCGCCGCGCAGTCGCCGGAAGACAGATCCGGATGCCCGGTACGAGGATCGGGCGAACGACTTCACAACACGCAGCACGGCGGGTGATGCATGATCGCGACGGAAGCGCCCGAACGATCGCTGATGGACTTCACGAGGCGAGAGTTCTGGCGCGGTGTGTGGGCCTCGTGGGGGATCTTCATGATCTCTCTCATAGCTTCCCTCATCACGGTCGGGCTGGTGGAGGTCGACGGGTCCTACGGTTCCCCGTTCGGGCTCGCGTTCCTCCTGCTCCTCTACGGTGTGCCGATGGGCGGCGCCATCTCGCTCACCGCGATGCTCATCGGTGCTCCGGTCGCGTGGAGCATCGGGCGTCTCCTGCTGAGGACTGATTCCTTCGCCTGGCACCTGACCGCATACGCCGCGTTGGGAGGTGGCGTCGGAGCGTCGGTGATCGCGATCGCGCAGGTGCTCAGCAGATCGACGGACCCGGTCATGGCCGCGCCACTCGCGCTCGCCATCATCACCGTGTGCGCCATCTCGGTCGCCGGCGGCTGGGCGTGGACATTCGCCCGTTCCCGCGCCGAACGCTCCTTCTGAGCCTGCGGCTCAGTGCCGTTCGCGCAGCGGCAGGTCGATCGTGCCGGTCTCGCCCGCGTTGCGAGCGATCGGGATGCGGGTGCCGAGCACCTGCGACACAACGTCCTGCGCGATCTTCGACGCGGTCAACCCGGCATCCGCGAGGATCTCGTCGCGTGACGCATGGTCGATGAACTCGTCAGGAAGGCCGAGCTCGTCCACCGCCGTGTCGATGCCCGACTCGCGGAGCACCTGACGGACGCGCGTGCCGATGCCACCGACACGGATGCCGTCCTCCAGCGTGATGACGAGACGGTGGCGCGCGGCGAGTGCGACGACCGAGGGCTGCACCGGGATCGCCCAGCGCGGGTCGATCACGGTGGCGCCGATCCCCTGCGCACGCAGACGCGAGGCTACGTCCATCGCGAGCGTCGCGAACGGACCGATCGCCACGAGGAGCACGTCCTCCGACTCGCCGCGCTCCAGTACGTCCACGCCGTCGTGCAGGCGTTCGACTGCCGGCAGATCTTCTGCGACCTCGCCCTTCGGGAAACGGATCACGGTGGGCGCATCGTCGACCAGCACGGCCTCGTCGAGCGCCTCGGCCAGGCGGGCGCCGTCGCGTGGAGCGGCGATACGGATGTGCGGCACGATCTGCAGCATTGCGAGGTCCCACATGCCGTGGTGGCTGGGGCCGTCGGGCCCGGTGACACCGGCACGATCGAGCACGAAGGTCACGCCTGCGCGGTGCAACGCGACGTCCATGAGCACCTGGTCGAACGCGCGACCCATGAACGTGGCGTACAGGGCCACGATCGGGTGCAGGCCGCCGAACGCAAGGCCTGCGGCGGAAGCCACGGCGTGCTGCTCGGCGATGCCGACGTCGTAGACGCGGTCGGGGAAGCGCTCGGCGAATGGCGCCAGCCCCGTCGGCCGCAGCATCGCCGCGGTCATGGCGATGACATCGTCGCGCCGTTCCCCGACGTCGACGAGCGCGTCGGAGAAGACATCCGTCCAGCCGCGACCGCCGGACGACAGCGTCTCGCCGGTGATCGGGTCGATGCGACCGACGGCATGGAACTGGTCGGCGTCATCGTCGCGCGCCGGCTGGTAGCCGCGCCCCTTCTCGGTGATCGCATGCACGATCACGGGGGCGCCGTAGGACTTCGCGAGCTCGAGCGTCTCGAGCAGCGCCGGGAGGTCATGGCCGTCGACCGGCCCGAGGTACTTGATGTCGAGGTTGGAGTACAGCGCCTCGTTGTTCGTGAAGCGCGAGAGGAAGCCGTGCGTTCCACCGCGGACACCGCGGAACACCGCGCGTCCGACGGGGCCGAAGGCACGGAACAGTCGATCGGACTTGTGGTGCAGATCCTTGTACGCAGCCGCCGTCCGAACGCGGTTCAGATAGCGCGACATGCCGCCGATCGTCGGCGCGTAGGAGCGTCCGTTGTCGTTGACCACGATCACGAGGTTGCGGTCGTTGTCGTCGGAGATGTTGTTCAGCGCCTCCCACGTCATCCCGCCCGTGAGCGATCCGTCGCCGAGCACCGCGACCACATGGCGGTCGGCACGACCGGTGGCCGTGAGGGCGCGGGAGACCCCGTCGGCCCAGCTCAGCGAGCTGGATGCGTGCGACGACTCGACGACGTCGTGCGCGCTCTCGCTGCGCTGCGGGTAGCCGGCAAGACCGCCGCGGAGTCGCAGCTTCGAGAAGTCCTGCCGTCCGGTCAGCAGCTTGTGCACGTAGGACTGGTGACCGGTGTCGAAGATGAAGGGATCGTCGGGAGACGAGAAGACGCGGTGCAGAGCGATGGTGAGTTCGACGACCCCGAGGTTCGGTCCGAGATGCCCGCCGGTGCGGGAGACGTTCTCGACCAGGAATTCGCGGACTTCAGCCGCGAGCTCGACAAGCTGATCCTCGGACAGTGCGTCCAGATCACGGGGTCCTGAGATGCTCGGAAGAATCGGCATCTGCACCTCCTACATGCTCCGTCAGAGGCGCCCGCAGAGCCGCGAGCGTCCTGTCGATCCTATCGCGCGACTCCGGGAATCAGCCCGGAGGCGCACCCCCTGGCGCGACGAAGGGGACCCGGCCTAAGATGCCGGATCCCCTTCGACTGCTGTGTCAGACCAGCGAACGCAGCACGTACTGCAGGATGCCACCGTTGCGGTAGTAGTCAGCCTCACCGGGGGTGTCGATGCGGACGACCGCGTCGAACTCCACGACCTGCTTGCCCTCGGGCGAGTGCTCGCTCGGGGTCGCCGTGACCTTCACGGTCTTCGGCGTCACACCGGTGTTGAGCTCTTCGAGACCCGTGATCGAGACGACCTCGGTGCCGTCGAGGCCGAGCGACTCCCAGCTCTCCCCTGCGGGGAACTGCAGCGGGACGACGCCCATGCCGATGAGGTTGGAGCGGTGGATGCGCTCGAAGCTCTCGGTGATGACCGCCTTGACGCCCAGCAGGCTCGTGCCCTTGGCCGCCCAGTCGCGCGACGAGCCGGAGCCGTACTCCTTGCCACCGAAGATGACGAGCGGCGTGCCCTGCTCCTGATAGTTCATGCTCGCGTCGTAGATGTACGACTGCGGGCCGCCGGGCTGCGTGAAGTCTCGGGTGTAGCCACCCTCGACGACCTGGCCGTCGTTGACCGCGGAGACCATGGCATTCTTCAGGCGGATGTTCGCGAACGTGCCGCGGATCATCACCTCGTGGTTGCCGCGGCGCGAACCGAAGGAGTTGAAGTCCTTGCGGTCGACACCGTGCTCGGTGAGGTACTGGGCGGCGGGCGTGCCCGCCTTGATGTTTCCGGCCGGCGAGATGTGGTCGGTCGTGACCGAGTCGCCGAGCGTCGCCATCACGCGTGCACCCTCGATGTCGCGCACCGGCGTGAGCTCCATCGTCATGCCGTCGAAGTACGGCGCCTTGCGCACGTAGGTCGAGTTCTCGTCCCACTGGAAGATCGCGTCGTCCGGCGTCGGCAGGCTCTTCCAGCGCTCGTCGCCCTCGAAGACGGTCGAGTACTGCTTGATGAACTGCTCACGCGAGATCGACGAGTCGACCAGCTCCTGCACCTCGGCCGTGGTCGGCCAGATGTCCTTCAGGAAGACGTCTTCGCCGTCGGTGCCCTTGCCCAGCGAGTCGTTCTCGAAGTCGAAGTGCATCGATCCGGCCAGCGCGTAGGCGATGACCAGCGGCGGGCTGGCGAGGTAGTTCATCTTCACGTCGGGGCTGATGCGCCCCTCGAAGTTGCGGTTTCCGGAGAGCACAGCGGTGACAGCGAGGTCGTGGTCGTTGATGGCCGCGGAGACCTCTTCGATCAGCGGACCCGAGTTGCCGATGCAGATCGTGCAGCCGTAGCCGACGGTGTAGAAGCCGAGGCCCTCGAGGTCCTTGTCGAGGCCGGACTTCTCGTAGTAGTCCGTGACGACCTTCGAGCCGGGGCCGAGCGTGGTCTTGACCCACGGCTTCTGCTTCAGGCCCTTCTCGAGCGCCTTGCGTGCGACGAGACCGGCGGCGATCATCACCGAGGGGTTCGACGTGTTGGTGCACGAGGTGATGGCCGCGAGCGTGACCGCGCCGTTGTCGAGGATGTACTTCTCGCCGGACGGGGTCGTGACCGGGACGGGCTTCGACGCGTTCGCGGGTGCACCGCTGTTGATGTGCACCGGACGAGTGGTCGTGGGCTCCTCCTCGCCGGGAACCGAACCGGGGTCGGATGCCGGGAAGGAGTGCTTCGACTCGAGGTCGACGACGGAGTCCGACGTCGATGCCGAGGCGTAGCTGAGGATGTCGTGCTCGAACTGCGTCTTCGCCTCGGAGAGGAGGATCCGGTCCTGCGGGCGCTTCGGGCCGGCGATCGACGGCACGACGGTGCCGAGGTCGAGCTCGAGGTACTCGCTGAACGTCGGCTCGTGCGCCGCGTCGTGCCAGAGCTTCTGCTCCTTGGCGTACGACTCGACGAGCGCGACGGCCTCGTCGCTGCGACCGGTCAGGCGCAGGTAGTCGAGCGTCACGTCGTCGATCGGGAAGATCGCGGCGGTGGAGCCGAACTCCGGGCTCATGTTGCCGATGGTCGCGCGGTTCGCGAGCGGCACGGATGCCACGCCCTCGCCGTAGAACTCGACGAACTTGCCGACGACGCCGTGCTTGCGCAGCAGATCGGTGATCGTGAGCACGACATCGGTCGCGGTCACGCCGGCGGGGATCTCGCCGCTCAGCTTGAAGCCGACGACGCGCGGGATGAGCATCGACACGGGCTGGCCGAGCATCGCGGCCTCAGCCTCGATGCCGCCGACGCCCCAGCCGAGCACGCCGAGGCCGTTGACCATCGTCGTGTGCGAGTCGGTGCCGACGCAGGTGTCGGGGTATGCGCGCAGGACGCCGTTCACGTCGCGGTCGTAGATGACCTTCGCGAGGTGCTCGATGTTCACCTGGTGCACGATGCCGGTTCCGGGCGGGACGACCTTGAAGTCGCTGAACGCCGTCTGACCCCAGCGGAGGAACTGGTACCGCTCGCCGTTGCGCTCGTACTCGATCTCGACGTTGCGCTCGAGTGCGTTCTCGGAGCCGAAGAGATCCGCGATCACGGAGTGGTCGATGACCATCTCGGCCGGCGAGAGCGGGTTGATCTTGTTCGCGTCGCCACCGAGCGCGGTGACGGCCTCACGCATGGTCGCGAGGTCCACGATGCAGGGCACACCGGTGAAGTCCTGCATGACCACACGGGCCGGCGTGAACTGGATCTCGGTGTTGGGCTCTGCCGCAGCATCCCACGACCCCAGCGCCTCGATCTGCGCCTTCGTCACATTCGCGCCGTCCTCGGTGCGAAGCAGGTTCTCCAGGAGAACCTTGAGACTGAAGGGGAGCTTCTCGAAACCGGGCACCGTGTCGATGCGGAAGATCTCATAGTCGGTGCTGCCGACTGTCAGGGTGCTCTTGGCACCGAAGCTGTTCACCGTGGACACGGATCCGTCTCCTTCTGATCTGATGGGAGCGACAGGCGCTTCCATCTTGCTCGCCTCGGAGGTTCTGCGGCTAGCAAGGCGTACCTAACCAGTCTGCGCCTTTCCGGCCCGCAGCAGAAGCCTGCGATTTATCTTGACATCAAGATAAATCTATCACGTCGGGGAGACGGCCTCGTCACTCGGCGCGCGGGGATAGAGCGCGCGGACGACCAGCCATGTCACCGCGATCAGGGGCGCGAAGAGCGGAAGCCCCATGATGAGCTTGAGCGTGCCGAGCGCCGTGACGTCGCCCGCGAGATACAGCGGCAGCTGCACTGCGAGGCGAGCGAAGAACAGTGCGGCCCAGGCGATGCCGAGCCAGAGGAAGGCGCGCCGCTTGCGGCGATCCGCACGCCAGGCGGTGCCCTCCCCCATCAGGAAACCCGCGGCGACGCCGATGAGCGACCAGCCGATGAGCGCGGAGACCAGCAGCACCGAACCGTAGACCGCGTTCGTGATCAGTCCCGGCACGAAGTTGTCCTCGCCGCGGCCGGTCCACAGCGCGAGTCCGGCGGCGGCAGCAGCTGCGACCAGGCCACCGATCGCGGCGGACGGCGGCGACTTCTGGATCAGCCGGACGATCGTGAAGAGCGCTGCGAGTCCGACCGACACGCCGAGCGCGAGGATCAACGGCTCCGGCTTGAGGGTGAACAGGATGACGAACGCGAGGCTCGGCAGGACGGATTCGAGTATGCCGCGCCAGCCGCCGATGGCGGACCAGACGACCTTCGACGTGCTTCCCTCGCTTGACGGGTCGAGTCCGGCACGACGGGCTGCACCACCGAGGGCGGCGCCGAAGATGTCGGACGCCGACTGCTCCTTCTCAGCGCCCGGTTCGGGGGCGCTCACGCGGAACCGGGGGTCGCCGGCATCTTCAGCGGGATCAGATCACGCGGCGGCATCGGCGATCCGCCGCGCACGACGACGATCGAGCGGAAGAGGTCTTCGACCTTCTCGGCCGCATCGGGATCGGATGCCGCGGCTCCGCCGATCACGCCGCGGAGGAACCACCGCGGACCGTCGATGCCGATGAAGCGTGCGAGACGGAGGCCGGAACCCTCACTCGCGGTCGCGGGGACCTCGGCGAGGAGCTCCTTGCCGAGTGCGCCATCGCGCTCCTCGACACGGCCGCCCTGCGCCTTGACCTGGTCGCGCAGCTGCACTCGCGTCTCGTCCCACAGGCCGCCGGAACGAGGAGCCGCGAACGGCTGCACCTGCAGCGAGGAGTCCGCGTAGTCGAGGCCGACGGCGACGATGCGCTTGGACTGCTCCTCGACCTCCAGACGGAGGTTCAGGCCTTCGCGCGGAAGGATCTTGATGCCGCCGAGGTCGATGTACGGACGAACCGGATTCGCCTCGGAGTCATCGAAGGGACCATCCGTCGCCCGGTTGACGGGTGCGGACTTCGCGGGATTGGGGGTGTTGTCAGTCATTGCTCTTCCCTGCCTGATATCCGGTGGATCCGAAGCCGCCCTCGCCACGAACGCTGTCTGGCAGCTCGTCGACCGGAATGAACGTCGCTCGTGACACGGGCATCACGATCAGCTGCGCGATGCGATCGCCGACGGCCACATCGTACGCGCTGCGGGTATCGGTGTTGATCAGACTCACCTTGATCTCGCCGCGATAGCCGGCATCCACCGTCCCAGGCGAGTTCACGATCGAGATGCCGTGCTTGGCAGCCAGGCCGCTGCGCGGTACGACGAAGGCGAGATAGCCCTCGGGGAGCGCGATGCGGACGCCGGTCGCGACGAGCGCTCGTTCGCCCGGCTCGAGCCGCAGCGCCTCTGCCGAGACGAGGTCGGCACCGGCGTCACCCGGGTGCGCATATCCGGGGACCACGACATCGCCATCCAGAACAGGGGCGATAATGGGGACATCAACGGAATCGGTCACCCCATGAGGCTAATGCAGAACCCCACGACAGGCGCACGGACGCTCTACCGCGAACGACTCTCCCCCAGCCTCAGGCTGCTGGTGACGGTCGCACTCGCCGGTCCGATGGTCTCGCTGATCTTCGTCCCCGTCGGCTCGACCGTGGCCCTGGTGGCAGGTGCCGCCGTCTCGGCGCTGCTCGTCATCCTGTTCATCGCAGCCACCCCGGTGGTCGCGGTCGATGACGCGGAGCTGCGGGCAGGACGTGCGCACATCGACACCCGCTTCCTCGGGGAACCGGTCGCACTGACCGGCGACGAGGCACGACAGGCTCGAGGACCCGGTCTCCCTGCCAGAGGCTGGCACGTCATCCGGGGCGGCATCGACGGCATCGTGGTGGTGCCGAACATCGACCAGGACGACCCGGCGGAGTCGTGGACAATCTCGAGCCGAACCCCTGACCGTCTAGCCGCGGCCATCCGCGCCTCGCAGTCCTGAGCGACGACGCAACCGGCAGACCGAGCCGGAGATGACGACGCGCCCCTGACCAGAAGGTCGGGGGCGCGTTGTGATTCACGCGTGCGTGCTCAGGCAGCGCACTCCTTGCAGATGGGGCCGGAAGCACCCTCGTGGTCGAGCTGCGAACGGTGCTTCACGAGGAAGCAGCTCATGCAGGTGAACTCGTCCTGCTGCGCGGGCAGCACGACGACGTCCAGTTCGAGGTCGGAGAGGTCGGCTCCAGGGAGGTCGAAGTTCGAAGGGTTGTCGGAGTCTTCGTCCCCGGAGGATCCGGAGGACTTGTCCGGAACACGCTCCTTGAGGGCTTCGATCGACTCTGAGTCGTCTTCGCTCTTTCGGGGAGCGTCGTAGTCGGTTGCCATGCGGTAGATCTCCACTTTCATGGTGCGAGTGGGTGGTGCGCCGTCGGGTATTCGGCGGCCACAGTTTGCATGACCGGAAGCGAATACGCAAATGCTGCCGGGTGCGACAGAGCAAACTCACGGCACGCCCAGACTATTCCCGCCCTCAGCCCCTCTCACGTGACACCATGAACGGACACCCATCAGAGGGGCATTCGCATGGAAAACGTCACGATCGTCGGCACAGAGGCAGGACTGCTCGTACTCGCCACCGAGTCGGGCGAGCGCTTCGCGCTGCCCATCGACGATGTCCTGCAGCGCGAGATCCGGCGAGCCACTCGTCAGGCCGAGCCGGGGGTCCAACGCCTCGCAGCGAGCCCTCGCGACATCCAGGCTCAGATCCGAGCCGGACTCACCGCTCCGGAGGTGTCCGAGCTGCTCGGCATCACCGTCGAGGACGTCATCCGCTTCGAAGGACCGGTCCTCGCCGAGCGCGAGCACATCATCGGACAGGCGCTCGCCGTCCCGGTGCTGATCGGCAGCGAGGTCGAACCCGACGCGCAGCCCACCTTCGGCGCCGCGGTGCGCGCGAAGCTGGCCGATGTGGTCGCGACCGACGAGCGCTGGGCGAGCTGGAAGGACGACTCCGGCTGGATCGTCAAGCTCGAGTTCACCGCGAGCGAGGTCGAGCACGACGCCCGCTGGAGCTTCGACCCTCGCCGCAGCGCGCTGTCGCCGCTGAACGCCGACGCCACGCAGCTGTCACGTCAAGGGGCCCTCCCCGAGGGCCTGATCCCCCGTCTGCGCGCCGTGGATGCCGAGCGCACCACCTCGCCGTATAAGGACGAGAGCCGCTTCGACTCCGGCGCCTTCGGTCCCCGCCTGGTCCCCTCGCCCGAGGCCGACCTCGAGGACCCGTCGCTTCCCGAGCGCTCCAACGCCGCAGCGCAGCACGCCGCCATCAAGCGCGCTCCCGAGTCGGCATCCACGAACCCCGAGACCGCCGACCTCCTCGAGGCGCTGCGGCGGCGCCGTGGACAGCGCGAGAATGCTCCGCTGATCGACGACCTCGACAGCCATGAGGCTCCCGAACCTGCGCCGATCGCACTGTTCGACGCCTTCGAGACGGCGCCGGTCGAGCCTGTCGACGAGGCCCCTCGCGCTGAGACGCAGGAGTCGCCGTCCGACTCGGGCGCGCGCCGCCGTCGCCGCAACGCGATGCCGTCGTGGGACGAGATCGTCTTCGGCGCCAAGACCGACGAGTAGTCGCTGCGCCGATCTCAGCGCGCGAAGGCGCCGAGCCGCAGCAGCGGGACGGTGCGTTCCTCCGGCGTGAGCGCGCCGTGCTGCCCGACCATGCCGCGTCCGCGCTGGTCGGCGGCAGTCCCGTCGTAGATCGCCCAGACGCCACGCGCGATCGCGAGCACATCGCCGATGCGGGCGGCCGCTGCCTCCGAGACTGTGGGGCCGAACAGTCCTGCGGCGACCGCCTCGTCGCGCGTGACGACGTCGGCGACGCCGTCGAGGTCTGCGCGCCACCGGGCGAGCACCGACGTCTCATCGGCATCCGGCTCGAAGTAGGCGTGCAGCATCCGAGGTTCCCCGCCCACGTGACGGATGCCGGCGAGGTGCCCCTCGTCGAGGATCATCTGGCGTCGCGCCGGCACATCGACCATGCCGTGGTCGGATGTCACGAGCACGCCGACGTCAGCGGGAGCGCGGAGCGCGAGCGCCGCATCGACGTCCTCGAGCGCGGCGACCCACTCCGCAGAGGCGATCCCGTGCTTGTGGCCTGCCTTGTCGACCTCGGGGAGGTAGCAGTACACGAGCGCGCCGGGGTGCCGCTCGGCGAGATCGTAGGCGACCTGCACGCGCTCCGCGGGAGTCGCGGCGGCGACGAACTCCCCTCCGCGCAGCGTCGCCCTCGTGAAGCCGCTCTTCGCGTACGCGGCCACGCCGATCGCGAAGGACGGATGCCCCGCAGCAGCGGCGCGCTCGAAGATCGTGGGCACCGGCTGCCAGGTCAGCGGATCCAGTCCGTCTGTCTCCCAGCCGGTCAGCTGGTTCACCAGCACGTCCCGGCTGCGGTCGAGGACTCGGTAGCCCACGAGGCCATGTGCGCCAGGGTGCTCGCCGGTGAGGATGCTGGTCAGCGCAGCGGCCGTCGTCGACGGGAACACGCTGCGCGCGACGTCCTTCTTCGCCATCCCGGTCGTCAGCGCCCTGGCGTGACCTGCGTGCGCGCGGAGGCTGATCGCGCCGAGGCCGTCGATCACGACGAGCACGACCGAACGGGCGGCCGGCAGCGCGGCGGACTCGCCACGGAGAGACGAGAACAGGTCGTCCGCCACCCCGACCACGCTCCGGGTCGACGGCGACTCGGACGGTAGCATGAGTGACATCCGTGCCAGTCTGACACAGGCCACCAGTCACGCCCTCAGGAAGTCCATGCCGAAAACTCCGCCGCCCGAGCCCGTCGAGGAACGCATCCAGGACATCGACCTGTCCAGCGAGATGCAGGGCTCGTTCCTCGAATACGCGTACTCGGTCATCTACTCGCGCGCGCTCCCCGACGCGCGCGACGGTCTGAAGCCGGTGCAGCGACGCATCCTGTACCAGATGGCCGAGATGGGCCTGCGGCCGGACCGTGGTCACGTGAAGAGCGCCCGCGTCGTCGGCGAGGTGATGGGAAAGCTCCACCCCCACGGCGACACGGCGATCTACGACGCGCTGGTGCGACTCGCGCAGGAGTGGGCGCTGCGCGTGCCCCTCGTCGACGGACACGGAAACTTCGGCTCCCTCGACGACGGTCCGGCCGCCGCTCGATACACCGAGGCGCGCCTCGCGGCAGCCGCCCTCGCGCTCACCGAGAACCTCGACGAGGACGTCGTCGACTTCATCCCGAACTACGACGGACAGTTCCAGCAGCCGTCCGTGCTGCCCGCGGCATTCCCGAACCTGCTCGTGAACGGCGCGAGCGGCATCGCCGTCGGCATGGCGACCAACATGGCGCCGCACAACCTGATCGAGGTCGTCGCAGCCGCCACGCATCTGCTGGAGCACCCGGACGCCACGACCGAGGACCTGATGGAGTTCGTGCCCGGCCCCGACTTCCCGGCCGGCGGCGTGCTCATGGGCCTCGACGGCGTCAAGGACGCGTATGCGACCGGGCGCGGTGCGCTGAAGGTCCGCGGCAAGGTCTCGGTCGAGCCGCTCGGTCCTCGGCGCACCGGGATCATCGTGTCGGAGCTGCCGTACATGGTCGGTCCCGAGCGTCTGATCGAGAAGATCCGCGATGCGGTGCAGTCCAAGAAGCTGCAGGGCATCAGCGACGTCACCGACCTCACCGACCGCAACCACGGCCTCCGTGTCGCGATCGGCATCAAGACCGGGTTCGACCCCAACGCCGTGCTCGAGCAGCTCTACCGGCTGACGCCGCTGGAGGACTCCTTCAGCATCAACAACGTCGCCCTGGTCGACGGCCAGCCGCGGACTCTCGGCCTCAAGGAGATGCTCAGCGTCTACGTGGGCCACAGGCTCGAGGTGATCACCCGACGCAGCCGCTACCGCCTCGCCCGCCGCGAGGAGCGCCTGCACCTCGTGGAGGGCCTCCTGATCGCGATCCTCGACATCGACGAGGTCATCCAGGTCATCCGATCGTCCGATGACTCCGAGCAGGCGCGCAGCCGACTGCGTTCGGTGTTCGATCTCAGCGAGCTCCAGGCCGAGTACATCCTCGAGCTGCGCCTTCGCCGTCTGACGAAGTTCTCCCGCATCGAGCTCGAGGCCGAGCGCGACGCCCTCAAGGCGGAGATCGCGAAGCTCCAGGAGCTCCTCGGCAGCCCCGCCCTGCTGCGCAACGCCGTCGCCACCGAGCTCGATGCCGCGGCCGAGGCCTACGGCACGCCGCGTCGCACCCTGCTCATGAACGCGGCGCCGCCCAAGCCCCGCGCGACCAAGGGCGCCGTCGACCTGCAGATCGCTGATGCACCGACCGTGCTGGTGCTCTCGACCACCGGCCGCGCCGTGCGGATCGATCTCGGCGAGGGCCAGGAGCTCACGGTCCCGGCGCGTCGAAGCAAGCACGACGCGATCCTGACGACGTTCGAGACCACGGTGCGCTCCGAGGTCGGCGCGCTCACGAGCGCCGGGCGAGTGGTCCGCTTCTCCCCGGTCGACCTGCCGTCCGTTCCCTCGTCATCCGTCCAGCTGGCCGCAGGCACGCCGCTGCGCGACTACCTGAACATCACGACGCGCGGCGAACGCATCATCGGCTTCCTGCGCTTCGACAGCGAGACGCCGATCGCGCTCGGCACGCTTCAGGGCACTGTCAAGCGCATCGTGCCGACCACGCTGCCGGTGCGTCCGGAGATCGAGGTCATCGGGCTGAAGGCCGGCGATGCCGTTGTCGGTGCCGCACAGGCACCGGACGACGCTGAGCTCGTCTTCATCACCACGGATGCGCAGCTGCTGCACTTCGCCGCCTCGACCGTGCGCCCGCAGGGCGCGCCGGCCGGCGGCATGGCGGGCATCAAGCTCGGCGCAGGATCGTCCGTGCTGTTCTTCGGCGTGGTGGATGCTCCCGACAGCGCCGTGGTCGCCACGGTGTCCGGCGCTGAGGGCATTCTGCCGGGCACCGATGCCGGCAGGGCGAAGGTCACCGCGTTCACCGAGTACCCGGCCAAGGGCCGTGCCACCGGCGGGGTGCGCGCGCACTCGTTCCTGAAGGGCGAGGATCGACTGACCGTGGCCTGGGTCGGCCCCGCTCCCGCGCAGGCGGTCGATCCCACCGGCGCCGTCCGCCGTCTCCCCGATGCGGGGGCACGTCGCGACGCCTCCGGTCAGCCCATCGAGGGTGTGATCGGCAGCATCGGCCGCACGATCGTCTGATCGCGCGGTCGACGACGACGCTCCGATCCGCCGCGGTGATCCCACCGCGGCGGATCAGGCGTCGATGGCCTCGCGCGACAGCCGATCGGACGACTCGATGATGAACTCGCGACGAGGGGCGACCTCGTTGCCCATCAACAGCTCGAAGACACGGCCGGCAGCCTCGGCATCCTCCATGCGTACGCGGCGGAGCAGGCGTCCGGAGCGGTCCATGGTGGTGTTGGCGAGCTGCTCGGCATCCATCTCACCGAGTCCCTTGTACCGCTGGATGGGCTCGTGCCAGCGCTTGCCCGCCTTGCGCAGCTTCGTCAGCAGCGCGTGCATCTCCTGCTCGCTGTAGGTGTAGATCGTCTCGTTCGGCTTCGAGCCGGGGTTCATCACGATCACGCGATGCAGCGGCGGCACGGCCGCGAACACCCGGCCATGCTCGATCAGCGGACGCATGTAGCGGAAGAACAGTGTCAGCAGCAGCGTGCGGATGTGCGCACCGTCGACGTCGGCGTCGCTCATCAGGATCACCTTGCCGTACCGTGCGGCGTCGATGTCGAACGACCGACCGGAGCCGGCGCCGATCACCTGGATGATCGATGCGCACTCGGCGTTCGAGAGCATGTCGCCGACCGAGGCCTTCTGCACATTGAGGATCTTGCCTCGGATGGGCAGCAGCGCCTGGAACTCGCTGTTGCGCGCGTTCTTGGCGGTGCCGAGCGCCGAGTCGCCCTCCACGATGAAGAGCTCGCTGCGTTCGACCTCGTTCGTGCGGCAGTCGACGAGCTTGGTCGGCAGCGTGGACGACTCGAGCGCGTTCTTGCGACGCTGCGTCTCCTTGTGGGCACGCGCGGAGACACGGGCCTTCATCTCGGCGACGATCTTGTCGAGCAGCTGCGTGGCCTGGATCTTGTCGTCGCGCTTGGTCGAGCTGAACCGCTGCCCGAGATCCTTGCGGAGCACCTGCGCCACGATCTGGCGTACGGCCGGGGTGCCGAGCACCTCCTTGGTCTGGCCTTCGAACTGCGGCTCAGGGACGTTGACCGTCAGCACGGCGGTGAGGCCGGCCAGCACGTCATCCTTCTCGAGCTTGTCGTTGCCGACCTTGAGGCGCCGGGCGTTCTGCTCGACCTGCGCCCGGAGCACCTTGAGCATCTCCTGCTCGAAGCCCTGCTGGTGCGTGCCGCCCTTCGGCGTCGCGATGATGTTGACGAACGAGCGGATCGAGGTCTCGTAGCCGGTTCCCCAGCGCAGGGCGATGTCGACCTCGCAGGTGCGTTCGACCTCGGTCGCGATCATGTGGCCGTCGGCCTGGAGCACCGGAACGGTCTCCTTGAAGGTGCCGGAGCCCTGGATGCGCCAGTTGTCGGTGACAGGAGGATCGGATGCGAGGTAGTCCACGAATTCCGAGATGCCGCCGTCGTAGCGGTAGGACGTCTCGATGTGCTCTTCCGCGCGGTGATCGCGGATGACGATCTCGAGGCCGGGGACCAGGAACGCCGTCTGGCGTGCGCGGTTCTCCAGCTCGCCGAGCTGGAATGCCGCATCCTTCGTGAAGATCTGGCGGTCGGCCCAGTAGCGCACCCTGGTGCCGGTGACGCCGCGAGGGGCCTTGCCGGCCACGCGCAGCTCGCTGCCGTCCTGGAACGGGCGGAACGGGGCGTCGGGGCGCTTCTCCCCCGAGTCCGTGAAGATGCCGGGCTCTCCCCGGTGGAACGACATGGCGTACGTCTTGCTGCCGCGGTCGACCTCGACGTCGAGACGCTCCGAGAGCGCGTTGACGACGGATGCGCCGACACCGTGCAGACCACCGGATGCCGCGTACGAGCCGCCGCCGAACTTGCCGCCGGCGTGGAGCTTGGTGAAGACGACCTCGACACCGGTCAGACCGGTGCGCGGCTCGACATCGACAGGGATGCCGCGGCCGAAGTCGTGCACCTCGACGCTGCCGTCGGCGTGCAGGATGATGTCGATCTTGGTGCCGTTGCCCGCGACGGCTTCGTCGACGGCGTTGTCGATGATCTCCCAGAGGCAGTGCATGAGCCCGGGCGATCCGTTCGAGCCGATATACATACCGGGACGTTTGCGGACGGCTTCGAGTCCTTCGAGCACCTGGAGATGATGGGCGGAATACTCGGCGGTCACAATCTCCGAGTCTATTCTCGACAGGGCCCCGCGGCCCGCAGACACTCCCCGGCGGAGCCGACCTGGGGTGGTCCGCGTACGCGCTGAGCGAAACACGCCGTGATCCGGGCATGCATGCAGGTTCTGCGTGGTTGTATTGAGCACGCTCCAACAGCGAACCCGACACCTCGAGGAGGCACCGAGATGAACGCTACAACCGAACGTGAGACCTCTACCGTCGAGTTCCGACTGACGGCTTTGGACCGCTGCGATTCCTGCGGCGCACAGGCGTACATCGCCGCCGAAGTCAACGGCTCCGAACTCCTCTTCTGCGCCCACCACGGCCGCAAGTACGAAGAGAAGCTCCGC